>JAQZBR010000005.1 GCA_029237775.1 Bacteroidota bacterium | reverse complement strand
GTTAAAAGCAGAACCTGCAACGCTGCTTGTTAAAGCAATTGAAGTGGTTCCGCCAGAGCAGAAGCTTTGTGTAACAGGTGTGGCAGATGCCACGGGTGTGGGGTTCACAAGCACATCGATCTGTGCACGCGGACCTTCACATCCGGATACTGTCTGAGAAACGTAATAAGAAGTTGTTCCCGGAGTAACGGTGCCAGGTGTTGGCGCTGTAGCAGAACCAATTCCGCCTGTTGCAGCAGTGTACCATAATAAGTTGGTTCCTGTTGCTGTAAGGGCAGAAGCTGTTGCGTTCTGACAATAAACTACAGGAGTAGTAACTGTAGGAGCAAGCGGAGCTGCAATTATTGTAACAGTGTTAGTAGCTGTTGCTGCAGCACATCCGCCACCTGCAGCGATGGTATTTGTGACCGTATATGTTCCGGCAGTGCTTGCAGATAAATTAATTTGTCCTGTTGTCGTGCTTACAAACACAAGTCCTGCAGTAGAGCTGAATGTTCCGGCACTTGATCCTGCAGGAAACGCAGGAATCGGGTTGGTACCATTCGAACAATAAGGCCCTGCATAACTAAACGTTGCACTTGGCGCAGTGGTGATCGTTAAATTAAATGTTGACGATGAAGGACAAACACCATTCGTATTAAAGGTAACAGTGTATGTCTGCGGAGCAGTGCTTGCGCTTGGGTTAACCGTGATTGTAACTGTAATTGGCGTGCCTGCACAAGAACTCGCAGTGGGAGTAATTGTATAGGTTGCTGTTTGCGCAATTGTTGATGTGTTGGTCAATGTTTGTGTAATGTTTGTTCCCGAGCTTGCGGATGCGCCTGTAAGCGAAGCGGAGCTTGTTGATACCGTCCATGAAAATGTCGTACCTGTAACATTACTTGTCAGCGCGATACCTGTTGTACCACCGGAACAAAAAGTCTGTGCAGCAGGAGTAGCAGTAACAACCGGCCTTGGGTTAACGGTCACAACTACAGCAACCGGAGTGCCTGCACAACCAGCTGCTGTTGGAGTTACAGTGTAAGTGACAGTCTGAACAATGCTTGACGTATTTGTTAATGTCTGGGAAATTGTTGAACCTGAACCTGCAGAGGCACCTGTCACCGATGCCGGAGCAGAGACAGTCCAGGCAAATGTTGTACCCGCAACTGTGCTTGTTAAAGCTACTGATGTTGCTGATCCCGAACAGATAGTTACGGGTGACGGTGTTGCAGTTACAGCGGGTGTAGGTTTAACGGTGATGACAACTGAAATCGGAGTACCTGTACATCCACTTGCAGTTGGCGTAATATCATAAGTCGCGGTTTGATTTGATGTGGAAGCATTTGTCAATACCTGCGAAATCGAAGTTCCTGAACCTGCGGAAGCTCCTGTTAATAAGCCTGAGCTGGTTGAAACTGTCCATGTGAAAGTGGTTCCGGAAATGTTGTTGGTCAGAACGATATTTGGGGCAGTTCCCGAACAGATCAGATCTGAAGACGGTGTTGCCACTGCAACCGGTCTTGGATTAACAGTTATTACAACTGTTATTGGTGCACCGGGACAAGAACTTGCTGATGGTGTTATTGTGTAAGTTGCTGTTTGTGCTGACGAAGAAGTATTCGTCAGAGTTTGTGTAATGTTTGCGCCTGAGCCGGCAGCAGCTCCTGTAAGCGAAGCTGAACTTGCTGTCACGGTCCAGCTGAAGGTTGTACTTGTAACATTGCTTGTTAAAACAATTCCCGTTGTACCACCCGAACAGAAACTTTGAGAAGCAGGTGTTGCTGTGACAACAGGTGTAGGATTAATAGTTATTGTTACAGCAACCGGAGTGCCTGTACATCCTGAGGCTGTAGGTGTAATATTATAAGTTACTGTCTGGGCAACTGTTGAGGTATTCGTAATCGTCTGTGCGATAGTGGCGCCTGAACCTGCTGCTGCACCAGTGGTAGAGCCGGATGTTGTGATTGTCCATGCAAATGTCGTTGATGGTAAATTGCTTGTTAATGCAATCGAAGTCGCGGTCCCGGAACAGATCGTTGATGCGGATGGAGTTGCGGTAACAACCGGCCTTGGATTCACAGTTATCACAACCGTTATTGGGGCACCTGCGCATCCTCCTGCAGTAGGAGTTATAGTATACGTTGCAGTCTGAGATGAGGTTGATGAATTGGTCAATGTCTGCGCAATAGAAGAACCTGAACCGTTGGATGCGCCTGTCAAGCTCGCTGCACTTGTGGAAACTGTCCATGCGAAGGTCGTTCCAGCGATATTGCTCGTTAATGCAATGGATGTTGCAGTATTCGAACAGATCGTGGATGAAGAAGGCGTTGCGGTAGCAACAGGTACTGGAGTCACCGTTACAGTTACACTGTTTGAAGCCGTGCAACCAGTAGCAGCGATTGTTTCTACAACAGTATAAACGGTAGTTACATTTGGTGACACTGTTGGATTAGATGATGTGGAAGTAAACCCAACCGGATTCGAAGTCCAGCTGTAGGTGTTGGTTCCTACAGTTGCTGCACCGATCGTTGTTGAAGTTAGATTACAGATTGTTTTTGCAGCTCCAACTGTAGCAACAGGGTTGGGATTTACTGTCACAGTGACAATTGTGCGTGGGCTTGTACATCCGTTTACTGTTGTTTGCACATAATAAGTAGCATTGGCTGTCAAAATAGGGCTTGTATAACTTGCTTCTGAACCAAGTAAGGTTCCGCCTGTTGCTGCAGTGTACCATTCATACAAACCACCGGGAGCAGTTGCTGAAACGGTTGCAGTGTTCCCTGAGCATATAGCTACATTTGCTGCCGTAGGCGCAACAGGAGGGTTTGCAACGGTAATTGATTTAGTAAGCGTTTTAACACAACCCAGAGCATCAGTAATAGTTAAAGTAACATTGTAAGTTCCATCAGCGGCATAAGTATGAGTTTGATTTCCTGCACTGGTAGTGGTTAACGTGCTGCCATCTCCGAAATCCCAAACAAGGTTAGAATTAGTTGTAGTACATGTTTTTGCAACTGTTATGCCCCGCGTACATGGAGGATTCGTAATAGTAAAAGCAGGATCAGGGCCAATGATCACGCCCGATCCCCAGGAAAGGGTAAAACCGCTGTTAGTAGAGGTAAAGTTGTCAATCAACATTACATACGTTTGCCCTGCTACTGCATTGTAAGGTGTATAAGTGGATGTTCCTCCGCCAGCTGCAGTATTCACGTAAGCATAAGGATCACAGGAAGGATCATTCGTGTAATCGACAGCTCCGAGGGCGGTACAGGCTGTTGAAGGACTGGATGTCATTCCGGTTGAGCCGTTCGCTGCACCACCTATACCTTGCCAGTTACATGCTACGGAAGTTTGGGAAGGATTTGCAAGAGAAGGACAGCCTAATGTAGTTGTATTCCAGATAGCCCAGTCATAATCATCATTATTATTTACGGGGCGGATGCTGAATGTTAAAGGGCCGCTGCAGCCGACAGTAAATTTATACCATTTGGATTGGCGTTCACCCTGGCCAACTCCGCCAAGTGTACCCCAGCAAGAGTTTGTAGTGTTAACTTCCTGGATCCCGAAGCCCCCGTTAGAAGTAGGCTGACTGATAGTTGCGTTCGTACATAATAAAGATGCGGAAGGGCAATCTTGTCCAGGCACAACCGGTGGAATCACTGAAGTCCCACACAGCACAAAAGATCCTGAGTTTGCCGGAGGATTAGAGATCGTAACATAATATTGAGCACCTATAACAAGCCCGCTGATGGTATAGCTCAAAGGCAAAGGTCCGCAAGAAGAACCTGCGATAGTAGTTAATGCAGCACATGAATTCCCTTTTGCAACAATGATTTCCCCATTTCCTGTTAAAGGTCCGGACGCGCCACCTGAAAGGTTGAATGTCATGCCGGTTTGAGTTGCGGTGAATGTATACCAAACTTCAACATTGGACGCTGCAGACTGGCAACCAACAAGGCTACCCCATTGATTGGTTGCGTTCAGGGTTGTACCATTTACGCAGGAGCCATCAGTAGGTAAAGGGATAGGGCACTGGCAATTATCATTCGAAGGTGAATTTCCGGTTGTGATCTTTATACAAAAATTTCCTGTTGCACCTGCATAACCGTCAAGGAGCACATAATATGTTTGTCCCGGAATAAGGCAAGGAGAACTGATGGTAGCTTTACCTGCAGCAACACCATTATCATTTTCACAAACTACTTCCGCAAGTGAACCGCATGCCCCGGTGTAAAGGGCAAGCTGCGTGTTGAAGTTAGTGCCGGGATCATTATTGGTGATCGTCACAGGACCCGTCATGGGTGCCACAAACTTAAACCAGATACCATTGTCAATACTGAAACATGAAGCTGTGCCGTCACCGATCGCATCAGCACCGATATTGTTACCTGAAACGCAAGTTCCATTCGTTGGGACAGTCACAGCAGTAGAGCAGGTCTCATTACCTAATGACTGGCTAAAACTTTGAACAGCGCATAATACGGAAAGGACAGAAAGTAAAAATTTCTTCATGTTAGGGTTTACTATATGGTAAAGTGGATAATTTGTTATTGAGGACTTGCACTGGTTTCTTTTCTTTTTTCAGGATTTCTAAGAAACCATTCATAAACAAGCTTTTCATAAGTTACCGGACTCATGTCCGGTTGCATTCGCGGAAAGTCATGTGGAACTTCAGGTGTGTTTAACATGCTGATCGCAAGTTTTTCATCGTCACGTACTGAGGATACTGATTTGTGTTCAACCTTCGGTTCAGAAACGGAGATCACCTGAATGTTTTCAGGATTTGTTTTCCCGGAAGGAAGAGATGTTTGAGCTTTACTTTGTAAGGCAAATAAGCATAATAAAAGAAAAGGTGTAAGTACAAGGTGTTTCATGCGCTAAGGATAATTATAAGAGAATTGGAGTAGTAGGATAAATTTAAGGTTTATTTTCAGACACCGGAGTTTTTTTATATGGAAATTTTTATTATAGCTGCCGAAATGACTGATGCATCTACAAATTATTTCCATCTCTCTAACCCGCGGGAATTAAAGCTGAGAGTCCGACCAACAATCAGCTTCAACTCTGCGTGATCGCCTTCAACCAATACTGATGTGCTGCGAAGATTATTAATGAAAGGCTTTCTGGCGCTTTAAACCTCAATTTCAAACAAACTCAAAACGTCACCACCATAATGCGCAGGCATCCCTTCTGTTTGCTTCAGGTATTGCTGGCCGATATAATTGAAACCACAACTGATATAATACTCACGGAGGTTAACATTATTCCCCCAGGTGTCCATGCGGACGAACCTTTTTTTCTTTTCTTTTGCGTGACTGATGACCCAAGGCCTGATGATCATCTTCATCATGTTCTTTCCTTTAAACAATGGGTGGATGGCGATGCGGTGTAAATAGACAGCCGGATCTGCGTCCCGTTCGATCCAGATCACGGGGTCATTGTATATGACAGAGAAGATCGCGACCACTTCGTTATTCTGTATGATTTTCCAATGCCTTTTTTCTGCGATCTCATTTTCTATTAGCGATCTTTCAAATTGCGGCCAGAGCTCATAGCCCTTTGTTTTCTGATATTGGATGGCATAGTCGAATAGTTGGAATATCTGGTCGATGTCTGCAGTTGAACTGTTTATGACTTGGGTATTATGATCTAGCACTATGTTTTTATCTCCTTCAATAAGGTATTAAGTTTTTTTCCAAGATCAGGCTCCTTTATTTATTTCATCCTCTATTATTTTTTCCAACGAAGAGGGTGATGCCTCATCTGCTTTCTTTTCTGCTTTAATAATTGGCAGTGATTCCGGGTTTATATAGCCTTTCGATGCAGCATGTTCCGCGGCAGAGTAGCTATTCTCCGCAAGAATCATTTCCACTTTGTGTTGCAGTAGTCCTTCGGAAATTAGCTTTACTTCAATGTCACGCTCATCAAGAGAAACATCCCGAATGTATGAAGCCAGGATCCGTCCCGGAAATTCCTTTATCACCTCTGCATAAATTTCAGGATCGTGTTGCCCGCTGTCACCTATGAGAATGAAATTCAGATGCGGATAGGCATTTAAGATATTTCTGATCTGTCGGGGTTTGTGAATGCCGTGCGATTCTGTGAAAAGTTTGTTATGGGTAAAACCATAATCCTTTAAGAACAATGGCCCCTTCGGTATTTTATTGAGTTCTAAAAAATCAACTAACAGGTCGTACAGATTCCATGGGCTGCTAGAGACGTAAAAGATAGGATTCTCTTCCGCTCCGGTTAAGCCTTTCTGTAAGGCATGATAAAACGCTGAAACGCCTTCAAAGGGTAAGCGCGAATAAGCATTGTGCATAAAGGTCATGTACGCAGACTTCATCAGGCTTTGAGCATGCGTTAACAGAACCGTATCGTCAATATCACTGATCACTCCGAACCGGGCTGTGGATGGTGGTGTCATTACCTTCGCTCTCACATGCACCGGAAGATCAAACGGTACGGGAGATTCAATAAGTTCAATTAATGGATGATGCCAAAGTTCTTCCGCAGGAAGTGGATACTGTAGTGGAACAGCTAATTCAAAATATCCATCTTCATCTGTGATGAAAAAATGCTCGGTACCACTGAATTTAACCTTCAGTTTTGCACCAGCAATTTCAAGGCTACTAATTCTTTTATACGTATTATGAAGATTTTTCCAAAGATTATCACGGTCGCTTATTTCTATATTTTTATTTAAAAGCACTCTCCCGCGGACGTAAAGCTCATTTGAATTCGCGTAAGTCATATATGGCACTATCTGAATACTCATTTCGAGGCCCAGGCGTTGACGGAGTTTCAGTTTCAGGCTGTCAAAATAGTTTTCTGAAGAGTTGCCTAACTTGTAGAATATTTTTTTCCAATCTTCCATATTTGACCGATTTTGGTAGCAAGTAAAGTTACGGATATGTATTAAGAAAGCGAAAATCTGGACCAATCTGCCTGTTGAAATTACCGTAGTTCGCAGGACATGTCAATCTTCTTCGTGAATATATTCAGCGCTTCTTTAAACTTTTACTGGTCAACCAATCATTGATTAACAGTTAGGAGGGAAGCAAAAAAACCGGATCATGTTTAACTGATACGGTTTGTACCCCCTTCAAGACCAAATGTGAACGAACTCCTTGAAGATACATGAGAACTTGCCCGAATTTGGGATTTGTACGGGCATCTGTTAAAAGAGGCTTAAATCAAATTTTTAGTTTCATCATTATGTCAGTCTGCTCATCTTCCCCTAATTTAAAAATATGCTTGTCAAATTCAACAAAACCGTTTTTCTTGTAAAAATTTATTGCCCTTGGATTTTCTTCCCAAACCCCTAACCAAACATAATCCGCATTTTTCTGCATGGCAATACTTATTGCTTTTTCGTAAAGAATTTGCCCAACACTTTTTCCGTGAAATTCTTTTAATACATATAGCCGTTCAATTTCAAGAGCCTTATCATCTTTTAATTCGGTTTGCGATTTCCCAAAATTTAGTTTCAAATAGCCAATTACCTTATTCTCAAACATCGCGAAATATAGTTCAGAGCTTTCGTTTTTAAGTTCAGCAGTTAGCTTTTCAATAGAAAACCCTTCTTCTAGATATTTTGTCATATTCTCCTGAGTGTTTCCCGAAGAAAAGGTCTCAAAAAAAGTTTGTTTCCCGATATTCTGTAATTGAACGATGTCGTTTAGACTCACTCTTTTTATTTCAATGCGCTCCATAATATCTACAAAGATATTAATAAAAAAAGGTCACCGAAGTGACCTTTTTGTTTCTAAAAACTGTTGGAATTTTAAACTTGCGAGGATTTGGGACTTATACGGACATTTACTAAAGAACGCATAAATAGGCCGCTAATTAGAGTGAATCAAAGGATAAATGAAATCGAAAATGAAATCGCATCCTGAAAAGGTGTTACCTCAGGAACACCTCAGGGACTATTACTAAGCTGGTCGATCTAAATATGCATCAATTTTTGTTATTTGACTCTTAGAATTAACAGTAAAGGTTAAAGCACCTGTTTCATGTCCAAAATCTCCTGTAAAGTCCACTTTTGCGATAGCGCTGGATTCACTTAATATTTTTAGAGATATGATTTTAGTCACAGTTTTATAACCCACAAAAAAACGATCCAAGTAATTTCGAACACCTGCAATATTACTAAACTTTGTCCCAACAGATTCATCATCAATTACTGCATCTTTTGCAAATAGTTCAATTGCTGAATCAACATCAAATTTATTTGCAAAGGAAACGAATTCTTTAATTATTCGCTTAATATTTGCCGATTTTCCCATCTTATTTGATCGTAGCTACAACCATTGTAATTATTTCTTTTATACATCGCAATCCACTTTCTCTCGGTTATAGACTATAAATATTGTTTTAACATTCTTTCGCTTCCTTTTCTGTAGTAAAGTGTTCAATGGGCACGATAAAATTATTTAATATAAGCATTGCTTTCGGGTATATTTCTCCAATTACTGATTTTTGTTGTTATTGCGTTTGCTTTTATCATATTGGGTAATTCTTTTTCTATATAGCCTCGTGTTTCTTGGGTCGGCATACTTGCGTTTGTGGAGTCTGAAAGTAGGCACACTTTTTTGTTACCCGTAATTTGTTTTATTAATGCAAAATTTTCTTTCTGCATTTCTATTTCATCAAACCAAAAAGTGGCTAATTCACTTTCAAATATTTTAGTATTTTCTGGTGGTTTCAATTGTCAATTTTATCAATGAACTCAAAAATACCAATTTTGCCTCTAATCGCCTCATCTGGAGGCATTATAGTTCGAAATTAGATAATGATAGAGTTGATCGGCTACTAATTATCAGCTTTCAGCCAAAAGTAAACCGTAACATAAACAAATTCTGATACCTTTAATAGGTTCTTTAATCAATAGAGAAAATGGAAGAGAGTAAAAACAGTTGGCCTGAAGTCCTTTTAACAAGTACTGATGAAAATGCGAAAAGGATTTATAAAAAAGACTGGACGAAACATTCCATGGGACCAATTGAAAACTGGTCTAAAAGTTTTATTACCACACTTACCACCGCGATGGGTTCCCGTTTCCCTGCTTTAATGTTGTGGGGTTCAGATTTTATTACATTTTTCAATGATGGCTATGGAACTGTTTTAGGTGACAAACAGATCTGGGCTTTAGGCAAACCTCTTCAGGAGGTATGGCCTGAAGCATGGGAATCACTTTATGGTATGCTAAAGGGAGTTTTAGAGACGGGAAATGGAAGTTGGGCAGAAGATCAGATCTATTTTCTTCATCGGAAAGGTTATCCCGAAGAATCTTATTTTACGTTTTCTTTTGCAAGAATTATTGACGAGAGAGGCGGCTTCGGAGGTATTTTATGTACAGCTATTGAAACGACAGAAAAAGTAATTGGCGAAAGAAGATTTAAAGCATTAAGAGAAATAGGCAACCGCGCCCGAACCAAATCTACCGTAAAGGAAGTTTTCACAGAAATACTGTCCGTAATAAAAGAGTCGCCAAGCGATATTCCCTTTGCGTCATTAATAACGGTAGCTTCCGATGGACAGACCGGTGAAGTGTTTGAATCCATTTCCATGGATACTCCGGTAGGCTCACTTGATTTAGCGGACATTCCAGTATTACAACGTGTGTTTGATAGTGGAGCTGCCGAATTTATTGATGTGCTCCCCGAAGGTTTTAAACATATACCCTTACAGAGCGGTTTCGATATTGTAAAACTCGTCTGCATTTTACCGGTGAAAGCGGCAAATACTACAGTTTATGGTTTTTTGTTGATAGGCTTAAATCCTCATCTCCCTTTCGAAGAAGGCTACCGAAGTTTTCTTGAGCTCCTAGAAGGTCAGGTTTCAGCAACAGCATCCAGTGCCAAAGCCCAGGAAGAAGGCAGGGAGCGTGCAAAAGCGCTTGCAGAAATTGATCAGATGAAAACCACATTTTTCAGTAATGTCAGTCACGAGTTTCGAACGCCACTTACCTTACTGCTGGCTCCACTGGAAGACGCAATGCGACAGAATGGAAAAGATATTACGATAGACCGCGAAACATTTGAATCCATCTATCGAAACGCGATCCGACTTTTGAAACTGGTTAATTCTCTTTTGGATTTCTCGCGAATGGAAGCCGGAAGATTGGAAGCGTCCTTTGAGCCGGTTGATCTTGGCAAATACACCGAAGGCTTGGCAGGCCAGTTTCGTTCCATAATGGAAAAAGCAAATCTTAAACTGGAAGTAGAAATGCCCCCCTTATTAGAACCCATTTATGTGGATCGTGACATGTGGGAAAAGATTGTGCTAAATCTTCTTTCAAATGCAATGAAATTTACATTTGAAGGCCGTGTAAAAGTTTCACTGAAGGAGTTGCCTGCTGAAGTGGAACTTACTGTGGAGGATTCAGGTACAGGAATTTCAAAAGAAGAACTTCCTAAAATCTTTAACAGGTTTCATCGTGTGGAAGGCGCAAGATCTAGAACTTTTGAAGGCTCCGGCATCGGTCTTGCAATTGTTCAGGATATGGTGAAACTGCATTCAGGGAAAATTAACGTAGAAAGTATAGAAGGTAAAGGCACTCTTTTTCGAATCACTATCCCAAAAGGATCTTCACATTTACCAGCAGATAATTTAAAAAAGAAAGCAGTACCAAACCCTGAGCAATTCAAAACTCATGGCTTTATTGAAGAAGCATCACGTTGGATTCCCGAAGTCACAAACGATACTGCGTTTAGTTATATTAGTTCCACTGTATTAGTTGTAGATGACAATGCTGATATGCGTGAATACCTTGCACATGTTCTTGAGAAAGACTATAATGTTCTGGCTTCTTCAAATGGGCGGGAGGCGTTGCAAATCGTGAAAGCCAGCCAACCAGACTTAATTATAAGTGATATTATGATGCCTGAAATGAATGGATTTGAGTTACTAAGAGAATTAAGATCGCAAAAAACCGAATCGCGCATTCCGGTTATTTTCCTTTCTGCAAGAGCCGGGAAAGAAGCGACAGTCGAGGGTCTTGAGGCAGGGGCTGACGATTACCTGATTAAGCCTTTTTCGAGTAAGGAATTAACTGCACGGGTTAAAACTCAACTATCTCTTGTTGCACTAAAATCCGAACTTGAATCAGAGCGAAAAGCACTCCTTGTGAAAGATGAACATTTACGGGAAGCTAACAGCAAGCTTCAGGAATCAAACACCAGTTTGTCGCAGTTCGCACACGTTGCCTCCCATGATTTGCAGGAACCTATTCGGAAAATATCAAGTTTCGCAAAATTGCTTGGAAAAAATTTAGGTGATATAGAAGATTCAAAAAGATATCTCGAAAAGATAGATCATTCAGCTTCGAGAATGTCTTTGTTAATAAAAGAATTATTAAGTTTTTCGGAACTTACTAAGGCAGAAACCGTTTTCGAACAAGTTGATTTAAATAAAATCATTGAAAACATTAAAAATGATTTTGATTTACTGATTAAGGAAAAGAAGGCGGTGATTCAATGTTCAACTTTGCCCATAGTTAATGCAATTTCAAGTCAAATGACCCAGTTGTTTAGTAATCTTCTCACAAATTCTTTAAAGTACATTGAAAAAGATACAGTGCCCTTTATTAACATAACCTCATCGCTTTTGTCCGAAGAAGAATTAGTAAAGCATCCTTCATTAAGCTCAAGTAAGACTTACTATAAAATTGAATTTAAAGATAACGGTATTGGGATCGAAGACGAGTATATCGAAAAGGTTTTTGAAATGTTTCAGCGGTTACATTCCGAATCGGATTATTCAGGCACAGGCATTGGACTGGCCATATGTAAAAAGATTACTCAAAACCATCATGGCGACATTTATATTATCTCAGGAAACTCTCAAGGTTCAATATTCGATGTAATTTTGCCTGTAAAATAATCAGCAAATAAACCAAAACTTGCAAATTGAATTATGGGAGTTGCAGGCGTTCTATCCCTGTTTTGCTTTTCCATTAGTAATGATAAGTCTGTTCAAGTTAGCGAAAGCAAAATCACATTAGGCCTGTAAATAGTGTGAGTTTAAAAAGAAAAAAAGGATCATTTTTTTTAATGATCCTTTTTTTTCTTCATTCTTTTTAAAAAGAATGAAAAAGATTTAAAAGTACCCGGGACCGGAATCGAACCGGTACGGACGCAATGTCCACAGGATTTTAAGTCCTGCGTGTCTACCAGTTCCACCACCTGGGCATCTTACTGAAACTCAAATTTGCAGTTGCAAATTTGTTTAGTTGAAGTAATCCCGATGAAGATCGGGAACTCTCCTGTTTCCATTCCGCTTCTGGTAATAAGCTGAAATGCTTTAAAAAAATACCCTCTCGGTTAAAAGAGGGCTTTCTCTTGAGCGAAAGACGGGGTTCGAACCCGCGACCTCGACCTTGGCAAGGTCGCGCTCTACCAACTGAGCTACTTTCGCATTTTTATCCGTGAATACAAGCGTATAGCGGATAATGGATTGCAAAAGTAAGTATTTTTTTAAATCTGCAAAACATTTTTATTAAAATCATAGCTTAAAATGAATATGCGTTGATTCCCATCCATTTTACCACCAAAGGGCCTCTGGTGAATCGAAACGCATATACCATAATCCCACAATCAAAATACCGTAGAGCCGGTAGAGGTTCTTCGGCCTGAACAGATTACTTTTATATTCTAAATCTATTCAAAAAATGAAAAAAGTGGCATTCAGATCATTATTGATTTTTCAAATAGCATCATTATTCTCCATAAGTTCCGGTTACGCACAGGATGGCAGCAAGGTGGAGTCATTCGCGCTTAAAGGCGATCTCGCCTTCGCAGGTACCTGTAAAGGTGTATATATATCGGCCGATACGGGTAAAACCTGGAAGACCGTCAATTCCGGATTGCCTGAAAAAGCCTGTTTTAAACAGATGGCAAGCACCACAAATGCCGTTCTTACCTTAACGGATTTTAACAAGGCGTATGTGACCGGCAATAACGGCCAGGAATGGAAGCAGATAATTGAAGGCACCTGGATTCGTACCATCAGCTCCTTTAAAGATCGCTTTTACATTGCAAGCGGAAAAGGTTTGTTTGTGTCCTCCGATGATGGTAAAACCTGGGCGCTGTCGCCCGAAATTCCTGCAGAAGATATTCTCACAGTAGTCTCCAACTCTAAGTATATAATTGCCGAGATCAGCCACGGTGCTTATGATCATTTGTATTACATTTCTTCTGACGGCATTAGCTGGAAGCTGGTTGCACCTCTTAAGGCCGTTAGTGCTAATGCTGTTGAGCAACAGGGGGATTATTTCTTGCTCAGAACATGTCAGACCAGAATGGGTGACTACTGCAAATATTATCAGATGTGGCTGCTGAGCGAAAATGGTAAGAAATGGGAGATGGTCCCTTTCAGGGCGAGGTATTTCGGGTTTGAGGGAAAGGATATTTATGCCATTACAGCTCACGTGCCTGAGATTGGAAAGAATGCCTATACTTTTGAAGTGGAAGTTCTCGTTTCTGATGATGGCGGTGATTCATGGACGGAGACCCATCAGGAGAAGGATCCTGACAATGCGCATTATGTTATACGAAACGAACTAAAGGCTGTTTTAGCCAGAAAAGATACAGAGATAAATCAGGCAAAAATAAGCGCTGAAGGCGCAGCAGTGATGCAGGCAGAATACAAGGCAAACCGGGCAAGAATTAAACAATCGAGAAAAAGCAATTCCGGTTTGTTTCTTCAGTCAAATATCGGGGTGGGGGGATCGTCTCCTGATTATAAATCATTGTCTGACGACCGTTTTAAGCAAATGCATAATAAGCGCGACAGCTATATCGATAGCAAAGGGACAATTCATACAAGATAAATTGCTTAATGTATTGCAGCCATACTTAAATTCCGTTAAAAGTATAATTGGTCCTTTCTTTTTCTGTATATTTAAGAACAGAACCTCTTAAGTTGAATATTATGGCAAAAATGAATAAAGTGATGGCCGGCTATCACATGTTAATGATCTTATCACAGATCGATGGAGAATTTGATAAAAGAGAAGGTAAAGTGATCATTAATTATTTGAAGGAATCATTTCCTTTTCATGTCGATCTTGATAACGAAGTTCATGTGCTTAGTCTGTTGCCCTCTGAAGATTACTTTATTCATTTCAATAATGCTATGAATGATTTTTATGAAGATTCAACACCGCAGGAGCGTGTTGACTTTTTAAATTTCGCAGTGAAGATCGTTCGTGCCGATAAAAAAATCACTAACGAAGAAAATAAATATCTTAAGGAGTTATTTTTCGCCTGGGAATCGGAATACGAGGGCGTATAAAAATTGGAGAGTTGGTGAAGTGAGAAATGGAGAATTGCAGATTTGAGTAATCTATCAATCTGAAGCGCTAAGCAAATAATCTTTTAAAATCCCTGAGCTGGAAGACAAATAAAATCTGTAAATCGGTGGCTTTAACAAGTTCCTGTTTCAACCTGAAACGATAAACGTTTAGTACTTCAATCACACAGGTTCATAAATTCGTACAAATTCGTTATCCGTACTATCCTCCAATCATTTTCTTGATCTCATTTAGCTTCATCAGCGCTTCCACCGGAGTTAATGTATTGATATCCGTTTTCTGAAGCTCTTCTTTTATATTTTCAAGCACCGGATCATTCAGCTGGAAGAAACTCAATTGCATCCCATCATCCGTATTCTTAACTCCGGCAGAATTTGCGATTTGAAATCCGGAATTGTTCTCAACTCCAACAGAACCTGCAACCTGCAATTTTGAATTTTTCTTACCTGAAGTTTTTCCTGTATTGCCTTCTCGCTGGCTTTCTAGTTCAGTCAGGATTTGATTAGCTCTGTCCAGCACTTTCCTCGGCATTCCTGCCATTTTAGCCACATGGATCCCGAAGCTGTGCTCGCTTCCTCCTGGTACAAGCTTGCGCATAAAAAGTACCTTGTTGCCAATTTCTTTAACAGACACATTAAAATTCTTGATGCGGTTCATACTTGCCGACATCTCGTTCAATTCATGATAATGCGTTGCAAATAATGTTTTGGCTTTCGCAGAAGGATGTTCATGTATGAACTCAGCAATTGCCCATGCGATGGAAATTCCGTCATAGGTGCTTGTCCCTCGGCCGATCTCATCCAGCAGGATCAGACTGCGGTCAGAAAGATTATTCAGAATGCTTGCCGTCTCATTCATCTCCACCATGAATGTTGATTCACCTGATGAGATATTATCTGAAGCACCAACACGTGTGAAAATCTTGTCCACCAAACCAATGTTCGCATGCTTGGCAGGAACAAAGCTTCCCATTTGTGCCATCAACACGATCAGTGCTGTTTGTCTTAATAAGGCCGACTTACCACTCATGTTCGGCCCTGTGATGATAATGATCTGCTGCTTGTCGTTATCGAGATACACATCGTTTGCGATATATTCTTCACCCACAGGCAATTGTTTTTCGATCACGGGGTGACGACCATCTTTTATGTCGAGCGTTTTGTCTTCAAGGATATGTGGCCTTACATAGTTGTTTTTATGTGCGATCGTTGCGAAGGAGAGAAGACAATCAATGCGTCCGACCAGTGATGCATTCAACTGGATTGTCGGAATATAATCCATAAGAGAGATCACAAGATCAGTGAACAATCTTGACTCTAGCGCAAGGATCTTCTCTTCAGCTCCTAATATCTTTTCTTCGTATTCTTTTAATTCGGGAGTGATGTAGCGTTCAGCATTGGTAAGTGTTTGCTTGCGCATCCATTCAGTTGGGACTTTATCTTTATGTGTATTAGTTACTTCAAGATAATAGCCGAATACATTGTTAAATGCGACTTTTAAAGATGGAATTCCGGTTGTTTCACTCTCACGTTGCTGGATCTTTAAAAGAAAATCTTTTCCAGAATAGGAAATGCTTCTTAAGTCATCAAGTTCCGCGTTAACACCTTCAGCGATCACATTTCCTTTAACAACAAGGTAAGGAGGATCGTTGGTTAATTCTTTTTCTATGCGGTCGATAGCGATCTTGCACGGATTTAATTGTTCCGCGATCTTTAACAACGAAGGATTTTTTGATGCTTCGCAAACCTTTTTAATTGGATCGATAGCACTTAAAGCGCGTTTCAACTGAACCACTTCTTTAGGAGAAATTCTCGCGGTAGCTACTTTAGAGATGATCCTTTCAAGATCACCGATCATTTCCATGTGAGTGATCAATCCGGAACTGATCTCCGGATTCGATAAAAAATAATCAACTACTTCAAGCCGCTCATCAATTGGTGATTTGTCTTTCAAAGGTAAAGCCAGCCAGCGTTTCAGCATCCGGGATCCCATAGGTGAAACAGTCTGATCGATTATATCGATCAAGGTTCTTGCATTATCGTTATGCGATCCAAAAAGCTCAAGATTGCGAATAGTGAAACGATCCAACCACACATACTTTTCTTCCTCGATCCTTGAAATGGTGGAAATATGTTTTACCTTATCATGTGCTGTGTCGGCCAGATAATGCAATGAAGCTCCCGCTGCAATGATCCCGCAGGCCAAAGATTCAATACCAAATCCTTTCAGTGACTTTGTTCCGAAATGTTTCAGTAAGCATTCATTTCCGAATTCAGTGGTGAATGCCCAGTCTTCAAGACCGTAGATATAAAATTTATCACCGAAAGAATCGGTAAATAGCTTCTTTTTATTCTTTTGGAAAAGGATCTCGTTCGGACGAAAGCTCTGCAATAGCTTATCGATATATTCTATTGTTCCTTCAGCAATAAAAAATTCACCTGTTGAAACATCGAGAAATGAGACACCCGCTTCAGCTTTAGCGCTTTTTGAAGAACCGGAATGCAGGTAAACACATGCAAGAAAATTATTTGCTTTATGATCGAGTGTTTTCTCATTGTAAGAAACCCCAGGGGTCACAAGCTCTGTAACGCCACGTTTTACAATGGTTTTGGTCAGCTTGGGATCTTCCAGCTGATCGCAGATGGCAACTCGCTGCCCTGCACGAACAAGTTTCGGAAGGTATGTATCCAGTGAATGGTGAGGAAATCCGGCCAGTTCAATGGACGCCTGATAACCATTTGCACGCTTCGTAAGCACTATTCCGAGGATGTTAGCGGCTTTCACGGCATCAGCACCAAAGGTCTCATAAAAATCCCCTACACGAAATAACAACAGAGCATCAGGATATTTTCCCTTGATCTGATTGTATTGTTTCATTAGCGGAGTCTCGGTTTCCGCTGCTGCACCCTTTTCTGCCGTTTTACTTTTTGCCATCCCAGTAAAAATACGAAACCTTAAAACACAATAAATGCAAAGTTTTTAACAGTTTTAAGCAATTGTTTATAGTTTTGTTCAGAACAGATGATCAAAAATTCATTCTATAAAATTGCTGGAAGAAAAACGCTGGTGCTGGCTTCCATAGCCATAATTAGCCTTCTGATGCATTTTAACCATTTTAAAAAAGATCTGATGGGGATTCATGCCTGGCGTCAGACGCAGACTGAAACTACCATCGATAGCTTTTATGATGAAGATTTTAATATTCTGAACCCAAGAAAAAATGAACGTGGTGCAGGTGATGGTATCTTTAGAATGGAGTTTCCTCTCATGCAATGGTGTGTGGCATTGCTTTTCAAAGTTTTTGGTTCACATATTTTTATTACCCGGATCTGCATGTTCGTCATTGGACTTTTTTCGGTATTGGGTATGTATCGCCTGCTTCATGCCCTTTCCGGAAATTTGTTGTTAGCGCTGATTGGAGCCTGGGCTTTTAATTTTTCTCCCGCTTTCTATTATTACACGATCAATCCGCTGCCGGATAATCTCTCATTGTGCTGTGGGATCTGGGGCCTGGCGCTTTTTTTTCAATGGACAAAAAATCAAAACAAGACATTGCTTTTTATCTGTAGCGCGTTCTTATCTGTCGCAACGCTTTGTAAGCTCCCGTTTTTGTTGTATTACAGTCTGCCCGGATTTTATCTCCTCCAGGAATATTTCAAACAAAGAAGATCATTGAATTCTACGTTGCGTGATGTATTAGCGCTCTGTTCTTTTTTGATTTTCGCTATCGCGTGGTATGCATGGGTAATTCCTCAATGGAAGGGTAATGGTGTAGTAGGAGGTATCTTCTGGAATGATGTTCCAGGTGGTTTGCTTTTTGATTATCTGATGTTCAATCTCACTTCAACGCTCCCTGAATTGCTGATTAACTATGGTGCAGTCCTTTTTTTTATAGCAGGGTTTTATTTTTTATTTAAGCGCAAACTATACACGCATAATCTGTTTCCTTCACTGCTGTCTTTTTGTGTGGCACTTGTAGTTTACTATCTTTTTGAAATGAATATGATCGCGCGTACGCACGATTATTATTTATTCCCTTTTTATCCTGCTATTTTTATTCTTGTTAGTTATGGCGCTTATCAGTTGCTTGATAAAGCTGTAATGTCTTTGAAGATACTTTCCGTTGTCTGCATTTTGGTCTTACCCTTTACAGCCTATCTTAGAATGCATAACCGTTGGAATGAATCGTCTCCGGGCTTGAACCCCGATCTGATGCGTTTTATAGAAGAGTTACGCAAAGCCGTTCCTGAGAACGCTTTATGTGTTGCCGGTAATGACGGCTCTCATTTTATATTTCTCTATTATATTCATAAAAAAGGCTGGGTGTATAATTACGATCAGCTTAGTGAAGAAGATCTGCGAAGAATGATAGATGAAGGGGCTCAGTTTTTATATTCTGATTCAAGAGATCTGGAAGCCCGTGATTATGTTAAGCCTTTCCTTGCTGAAATGGTAGGAGAGTATGGCTCAATCCGTATCTTCCGATTGAAGGGCCGATCTTTGTCCGAAAGTGTTTTTCAAGTGAGGCAGCATCAATAATACACACATAGGTATCAGCCAGATCATTTTACAACCGAGCCTGTCGATCGCATTTGCAAATGTTCCGCAATCCCATGCGTTAAGAATGATAGCGAACAATAGTATCAGGATCATATTTATATGTTCTGCTGAAATCATTTTTCTCAGTGCAATCAAAAATATTAAAAGCAGAAACGTGCAGAGTACTATCACAACGGTGAAGATGCTGTTCCATGTATTTGTAAATTGAATCCTGCCTGTATTTTGTTTTGACTTAGCATAGGAACTTATGCTACCAGGACTGTATTTCTCAATGCGCTCGTACAATGTGGAGCCTTTTAAAAAAGAAGCGTTGCCATCGTTGATCCTAAACCTGCTTAATTGATCAACACTTGCTTTTACTGAAGCCGTTAAATGCATTCCAATATATCGTGGCTGCGTAAGTGTTGCTTTGATGATCGCATTGAATTCAGGTTTAACCGATTCCCATGTTCCCATTTTATACAGCGGACTGTTATCTTTTTCCCAAATGAACTGATATGCATAGCGGGGGAGTGAATCTTTATATGCGCATAGCTTGTAAGGCGCTTCATTGCAATTGTCTTCAAGATAGCTTTTTAAGATTCCGTGCTCCACCATCGCCCCCATGAAAAAAACGTGTCGCGACTTTGATAAAGCGGAACCCATTGTCAGAATAGTGACGAGCGTCAATATAAAGAGAAAGCTCAGATCTGCATTCCTGTATTTATATACACCAATTGGAAGAATTTTTTTTCTGAAGATAATCAAGGATAAAAGTAGTAGCGAAAAAAGTAGCAGGTGCGACATGTGCATGGCTGCTGAGATAAAGAACAGAATAAAAAAAGGCAGATTCTTTTTAAAGGAAAATCTTCCGAAAAGGATCAGAACCAGTGAGAGTAAGGTTATAGCTGTAAATATATCCGGAATGAGCTGGCAAACAGTCCAGGAAAGGCCTGTAAAGAAAGAAAGAAAGGCGGTGATGACCAGTCCGTACATTTCTGTTTTCTGTTTAATAAAAAGCTTCGTGAGCTCGAAAATGAGAAAGGATGTGATCATTGCCTGAAAGAATATCGTTGCATAAAATGATATTCCGTTCAGGCTGCTCAGTCGTAAAAACAATCCATACGTAATTGGCCTGTCGAAGGGAGTTTCCAGTTCAAAGCCGGAAGAGAGATAGGTTGCAGTGTCGGAATAAACGATCGGGAAGCCATTGAAGACTGCATCAAACATTAGTAATAATGCACCACAGATAATGAAGAGCAGATATTTGTATTTCGTAACCATCACGTAGAAGCTAAATTAACTATTCCCTTTGTAAGACTTCCGGATTGCTGATAATTATCTTACTTTGGTACTCTTAAAAAATATGAATGCGAAAATTACAGAATGCTGAATTGCAGAGAAAGTCAGTTGATGAATTTAAGTCGTCATCCAAAACTCCTATTGTAATTGTTCTAGATAATGTACGAAGTCTTAACAATGTAGGCTCTGTTTTTCGTACCGCTGATGCTTTTCTCATTGAAGGGGTTTACCTGTGTGGTATAACAGGGCAGCCACCGCATAAAGAGATTCAAAAAACAGCCTTAGGCGCAACCGAAAGCGTTGCTTGGAAATACCTCGACAGCACCCTTGATGCGGTGAATGAATTGAAGAATGACGGTTACCTTGTGTATGCCATTGAGCAGGCTGAATCAGCTATCATGTTGAATAATTTTATGCCAGCAAGGAAACAAAAGATCGCGATCATTTTTGGCAATGAGGTGAAAGGTGTTCAGCAGGAAGTGATTGATGCGAGCACAGACGTGATCGAGATCCCTCAGGTAGGCACAAAGCATTCATTAAATATTGCAGTGAGTGTAGGGATTGTAATGTGGGATCTTTATCTGAAGATCAGATAGATCATTTCGGTTTTTTTATGGCCTTATCGTTGGTTGAATCAACACCATAAAGAGTGCTATCATTGGCAATCTGCTGAAGCTTATAATAATTTTTATACATTTTCTTAAGGTCGGCATTCACCTTGCTCGTATACGCCACATCATAGGCAAATCCCTCTGTTGCCAGGTTGTAACTCACTTTCGCGATCGGGTTCTGAAGCACAGAAACATCAAGCCCTTTAACGGATTCAAACAGATCAACATCAAAGCTGAAATTAAAAATGTCCTTCTGTTCATTTGGTACTTTAGTAACTACCAGAATACTCTTCGTCACAAAGCCTTTTCTTGCAATATCAATCCGGAAGCTTTTATCCAGGGGGAGTTTAAATTCGCACTTTCCTTTTTTATTCGTCCATAGTTCAGAATAAGGAATCTCACCGGAGTAGATGGTGATCAGCACGCTGTCCAAAGGTTTGATCTCGTTTGCTTTCTCATTCTCTGAGCCTTTTAGTTGTCGCACATAACCACGAAGTTCAAGATAATATTCCTTAGCCCTGGCAGAGTCTGCCGCAGTCATAACTTTCCTTGCCGCGCCTGAACTCTGCGCATGTAATTGAGTTGCGAAAAAGAATATGGTAAGGAGAAAAGTAAATCGTAGCTGCATTTTCACCTGATTGTTCTGTTATTACAAATTTAGTAAAATAACGCCCATATCCAAACGGACAGGGCTATAAACAAAAAAACGCCCCACGAACCGGAGGGCGTTTTTCTGTAAGTATATTTATTCTTAGTTAGTAGCAGCTTTAAAATCTGCGTTATCGCGGAATTTAATGAACTCAGCATCATCTTTAGCCATTTGCTTGAAAGAAGCATCCTTTTGGATAGCAGCTTTAAGGTTGTTAGACATAACATCAGCTTTACCCTGGCGTGCACCAGCGATAGCTTTCAGATAGAATGACAATGCAGCATCTTTTTCAGGTGAAGCATCAACAGTTGACATAGCACCTTCAGGGTTACCATTCAATAATTTAGCTAAACCAGCATTGAAAGTGTTTGCGCTTCCGAAATCAGCAACAGCAGCTGCGTAGTTACCGTTCTGAATTTCGATGATTCCCATGTTGTAAGTTACATCCGGACCAGCAGCAGAAGCTGATTTGTACATTTCCATAGCAGCTTTGCGATCACCTTTCCAGCGTGCAACAATACCTAAGTTGTTTTTTACAACCGGATTGTTTGCCATCAATGCATCAGCTTTTTTGAATTGTGCTTCAGCATCATTCAATTTGTTCTGCATTAAGTAAACCATTCCAACGTTGTTAGATGTTCTCCAGTCATTAGCGTATTTCGCTTCTGCTTTTTTGTAGATATCTAATTTAGTGTTGATGTCCTGAGTTAATGTAGCAGCATAAAGGATCTCTTCCACTGATAAGCTGTCAGGAGCTGAAGCAGCTAATTTAGTGATCTGCTCATCTGTACGGCTGTTAACATCAACATTTAAAGTCATAACAGATCTTCTCAATTTAGGAAGGATCTTATCAGCAACCTCAGTGTAAGTCTTAGCTAAGTTCTTGATTTCTTTCTCGCGTGTTTCTCCGTCAGGATACATTGTAAGAACGCGTAAGATAAGGTCTTTGTCAGCGATAGAAGAAGCTTCCATTGCTTTTTTGAAACCATCCCAATCTTCAGCAGTTGTAACGATGTTGTAGAACTCGTCTTTTTGTCCTGCTTCAAGTTTCATCTTTTTATCTTTGAACATTGCCATGAAAGCTTTTTTAGATTCTTTAGCGCGGTTCTCAGCAAGATTAGCATTCAGAGTTAACTCACCATCCGGAGATGCGTAAGCAGAGATGTTCATGTTTTTGAACGCGATGTTCGGATTCATGATCGAAGTGCTGATGTAAGACTTTAATGCCTTTACTTCAGCGCTGTTCAATTCTGAGCCACGTACCTGAGATTGGTTGATCACGAAAAAGATCTGAGCCATTTCAGTGTGAGGAACAACTTTCTGGAAGTTGTCTTTTCCTACGATCGCTTTATCGTCAGCTTTAACCAATAGTGGAGTGATGATAGTTCCATCAGCCACTTTTTTGTTAGGAAGCTCTTTGGTTTTTTTCTTTACCGCACCACCTGCTTTAATTTCAAGTGTAGCCACTTTCATTTCCGGTGTGTATGCAACTTTATCAGTGTAAGAGAAATTTCCACCTTTACTGTTAGAGATCATTGTTGAGCCTTTTGCAGCATCAGTCACTTTTTCACCTACTAAAATAACAGGTTTTAAAGCTTTCTCTCCACCATTGTATTTAATAACAGGTGTAGTTGTTACAGTAGCCTTCTTAGGGAATACTTTTGCAGGGTATGTTCCTGCAATGTTAACAGTAATACTGTCTCCATGCATTTCCATTGGATCCGGTGTAACTTTGTAGGTAATCTTATCGGCATTCTTCACCAATTTACCCAGTCCAGTACAAGAGGTCAATGCTACTGCTGTAATCACAGCTAAACCTAATGTTTGTAAAGATTGATTTTTCATTTGTTGAATTTAGTTAGTTCGTATCGTTTTTAATTTTTGTGGTTATTAAAATATCGTACTATATAGGGTGCAAAAATAATTAAATTTTCAAATAATGAAAGTTTTTATTCATTTATCGTCCGCTAAAACAAACATACCATGCATGATCACAATGTTACCCTTGTAATACCTGCATTGTAGGGCGAATTGATAATTCCGGAAATGTGGGAATAATGTTCCTCACTCTGGGCAAAATCAAATGCGTTTACATCAATGATAAGAATACGCTGTTCACCCAGTTGTTTCAAAAAATCGAAGTAAGCATCTTGTATCTCATTCAGATATTCAGCGGTTATATTTTGTTCGTATGGCCTTCCTCTTTTTTTTATATTTAGAAGCAGCTGTGGAGTGCTGTGATACAAGTATACAAACAGATCCGGCTTTGGAAGCGAATCGTTTATGATATGGAACAAACGCGTGTAAAGCTCATATTCCGCATCATTCAGGTTGGCTTTCGCAAAGATGAGCGATTTCAGGAAGTAATAATCCGAGATCATCTTTGGCTGAAAAAGGTCCTGCTTACCCAATTCTTCCTTTAACTGCCGGTATCGCTCTGCCAGAAAAGACATCTCAAGCGGAAAGGCGTACTTCTCACGGTTCTCATAGAACTTTGGCAGGAAAGGATTATCTGCAAACTGTTCGAGGATCAGCCTTGCATTGGTATCTTCTGCCATCCTGGTTGCAAGCGTAGTTTTTCCTGCACCAATATTTCCTTCTATGACAATGAAATTGTAAAGGTCCTGCTTTAACTTCATACGGTTGATTCAATGATAGCTATGGCTGATTGGTCTTTACAGTCACGCAGAAGGTCACTTACATTTTTTTTGGTTCGTGGGTGGGTGTAATCTCCCGCGATCTGAGCAAGCGGAGCAAGGACAAATTTCCTTTCTTCCAGGTGTGGATGAGGAATATGTAAATGCGGTTCCGAAATTACTTCATCATTGTAAAAAAGGATGTCGATGTCGATGGTTCGCTCAGTCCATTTTTGGCTCGTACGAATTCTGCCGTTCGCTGCTTCAATCTTTAAAAGCTCTTCAAGCAGGGCAGAAGGACTTAATTGAGTTTGCACTTCAAGAGCCTGGTTGTAAAATTCAGGCTGATTAGTATTTCCCCAGGCTGCAGTGATGAAGACATCCGATTTTTTTGTGATGTTCCCAACCGAAATTGTAATGGCTTCTCTTGCTGTTTCCAGGTTCTTCAGCCTGTCACCGATATTTCCTCCGAGTGTTAAATATGCGATATTCATCATTCAAATATAGCCATATTCGATCACCAACTTGTTTGATAATTTGATTTTGTTACATTTGTTAAAACATTTCTATCACACATTTCTATCATGAGAAAAATCTTACCTTTTATCCTTTGTATCTCGTTAATATGCATCGGTAAACTGGAAGCGCAAACTCTGCCTTCTACCTATTCACAAACTACTATTGTTTCAGGCTTGTCTTATCCTGTGGATTTCGACTGGGCTCCTGATGGTCGTTATTTTGTTACTCAGAAAGGTGGTTACACGGGAACTCCTGTTAATGCTAAGATTCAGGTTTACAGTCCTGCAGGAACCTTTCTGGCAACATTCGCAAATGTTACTGATTCCGTTACTGTTGGTGGTGAAAGAGGGTTACTGGGTATAGCTATCGATCCCAACTTTACAACAAATCATTTTGTGTATGCCTTCTATGTTTATAAATACGGAACAGCAAATCAGATCCGCGTGGTACGTTGGTTTGAAAGCTCGAATGTTGGTACCAACCCAACTACTATCCTGAGCCTTAATCTGAATACATTGGGCTTTACTCCTCAGCCTTATCATTACGCAGGTATGATCCGCTTCCGTCCTTCACAGCCGGATAAGCTTTACATCTGCGTTGGCGAGATGTATCACAATCAACAGGATACTACTGCGGGTGCCAATTTCGGACAGATGCTCAACAAGCCTTACGGAAAGATCCTGCGAATCAACACGGATGGAACTATTCCAACCGACAATCCTTTTTATGATGACGGAAATCCTGCAACTGGAAAAGATGACCGTATTTGGTCATACGGACACAGGAACATGTTCGGGATGTGTGTGAATCCTGTGACTGATTCGCTATATCTTGCTGAAAACGGTTTAACAACATGGGATGAGTTCAATGTAATTCACAAAGGAGGTAACTATGGCTGGAATCACTGTGAAGGCCTTTACGAAAATTCGTCAACTACTCAGCTTTGTACAGAACCCGGAATGGTTGCTCCGATTGCAACATGGGGTGCGCCTCTTCCGGCACTGACAGGATGCTTGTATTATTCAGGAACTGCTATGCCGGAATTTAATAATCATATCCTGGTTGCTGATAACGATTATGGTAGATTGTATGACCTTACAATGGGCAATGCACCGAATTATGATATCGTAACTTCAAAAGTGACCTTTGCAGACGTGGTTGCAGGGGCAGAAGGCCTTACAACGATCCGTCAGGGTGCTGATGGTTGTATTTACGCTATGAAAGGCGGATATACAACTACAGGAACGATCTTTAGAATCTGTCATGCATCACTTGCTGGAATAGCAGGGAATGAAAAAAGCCCTAACCGCCTCGGACAGAATTATCCAAATCCAACTACAGGTGCTACACAGATCGACTACTCTGTTTCAGATGCATCTGATGTTTCCATCGAGTTGTTTGATGTGACAGGAAGAAAAGTGAAAAGTATTTTAAACACTGCAGTTGAGCCGGGAGATCACACTGTTGAAATGGCGGGACTTGATAAATTCGCTCAAGGCTCGTATTTCTACAAAATTCAGGTGAAGCAGAATAACAAAGTTGTTTACAATGCAACCAAACGAATGATGATCGTTAAATAAAACTTTAATAAGCTTTACAGAATGCCTTCCAGACCGGAGGGCATTTTTTTTAACGGGAAAAAAATTGTTTCTTTGAATCGCAAATCGATTTATGATCACAAAAGTAAAATACAGCGAGGAACAACTGGTGGAAATGCTTAAAGAGAGCAACAGACAGGCATTTTCTGTGCTTTATGATAATTACTCAAGAGCTTTGCTTGGTGTGATCAGAAAGAATATTGCAGATGAAGAAATATCTGAGGATGTTCTCCAGGATGCTTTTATAAAGATCTGGAACAACAGGCTTATGTACGATGCTTCAAAAGGCCGCTTATATACCTGGATGCTCAATATTGCACGCAATACATCCATTGATTATCTGCGCTCGAAGCAGAATAAAATGGATGAAAAAATCCAGCGGAACGATAATAACGTTCATGAGAGCAACCTTTCAAATAATGTGGAAACCAATATCGATGGGATTGGAATCAAAGCGATTGTTGGTAGTTTAAAGGATGAACAGAAAATCCTGATCGATCTTGCTTACTATAAAGGCTATACCCAGGATGAGATCGCACAGCGTTTGAACATACCGCTTGGTACCGTAAAAACGAGAATGCGTGCCGCTATAATGGTTCTGCGAAAATTAATTTAAGTGAAATTGGACGTTAACGAATTCATATCATCAGGAATAATCGAAAGCTATATTTCAGGAACAGCTTCAGCGGAGGAGATTGCACTTGTGCAAAGAATGGAGAAAGCTTATCCGGAAGTTAAAGCGGAAATAGAAGCCGTGGAAGCTTCCTTGATCGCTTATGCTGAATCGGGTGTGAATGCTCCTTCTGATGGACTGAAACATAAAATCGCATCTCACATGTTTGACAAGAAAGATACTTCAGGCTCTAAAAGTAAAATTGTAAATATCGGTTCTCTCAGTCGTAGCGAAAAATTACTTCGTTATACGATTGCGGCTTCGGTGGGATTACTTCTCGGGCTTGCAGCAATTGTGTTCTCACTGAACGATAAGCTGGCCAAAACAAAAAGCCAGCTCGCGCAATTGGAGAATGAGAATGAAATTCTGGCCGATGAATTAGGTAAGCAGGAGGGGGAGCTTACAGCTAAAAGGAATTCACTTACCGTACTGATGAAGCCGGGTAGTAAAATGGTAATGTTAAAAGGGCTGGTACTTTCACCCGAGTCATCTGCAATGGTTGTTTATAATTCAGAGAGCAAGACGGTTTTTCTGGATGCCGTTCAATTACCTATTCCTCCTCTTGGCAAGCAATATCAACTATGGGCAATGGTGGATGGGAAACCTGTTGATGCAGGCGTATTCAATGTTAACGATCAGGGCTTTGCTATTCAGAAGATGAGAGACATGTCGGATGCCGATGCATTTGCTGTTACACTCGAAGAAGCCGGTGGACGTCCCGAGCCTACCATGTCTGCAATGTATCTGATGGGAAGTGTTCAGCCTGGTTAATTTTTTTACTGATCTCACTTAGAGTTAAAATTTTATCTCACCCCAGATAACACAGATTTCACAGATTATCGCTTTGATGCACATTGATTAAAGGGATTCCTTAAGTCCAATGGTATCAATCCTTGTGTCCTGAGTGGTTAAACAACCTATCTAACCACCAGTTTTAAAACCTTCTTTCCGCCAGCTGATTCTATACTGCAAAAGTATATGCCTGCAGACAGTCCTGTTGTATTGATCTGGACAGATTGATTTCCTTTTGAAAATTCATTATCAGCGATTACTAAAAATTCTTTACCGGTAATATCAGTAAGTGCCACATGAACTTTTCCTGGATTCTTCAGACTGAAAAATAAGGTGCTGCTGTGAACTGAGGGATTAGGATAAAGAACGGAGTTTTGTATGTCGCTTAATTCATCAATCCCTATAGCGATATTTGAAGGAGTAATGAAGATGCGATAGATCGTGTCATTTGCTGCACTCGCTCCAAAATTACCCTGGTTAGCACGTATCCCGCCAAACATATATCCCACTAATATTCTCGTGTTTGGAAGGTCACGGATACGGATCACTTCATTTGAATAATGTGGAATGTTTTTATTTAAAATGAACTTTGCATTTGAACCAAGAAGGCCCGGAAGCTGAACCGGCAAAACTTTCTCTTCAACAACACCATTTGCATAGGTTGTCATCGTTGTTACATCCTTAATAAAAGGAACAAGTGTATCCATTGCCACCAAACCTGTTGAAGGGTTATAGTCGTTCAGGCTAATACCTCCAAGGAAAGTGCTGTACATATTCCCTGTGACAGAATCATATACCGGAATGTTGGCGCAGGTGTAATGACTCATTACCTGCTGATATGAGAAGTTTACGGATGTCGTTCCGCCTGCTGAAATCGTGATCGGTTCAAGGAATGGCAGGTTCCGGTCTTTTTTAAACACTCCGCCATAAGCCTCAAGCGCCATGCTTCCGTTGGGTTTTATAATGGGTCCGACATTCAGATCGCGTCTGTGAAAATTATTCGTATCAACCAGGTATGATATATTACTGAGACTCATCGCTGTGCCGTTATCATTCAAATTGAATTTGGTGATCTTATCAGCGTATACTTGGGTAAAGATCGGAATAGGAGGATCAGCGTAGGTTCCCCGGAAATTATGCCCGAAACATAAATAAAAATCATTGCCGATCTTTCCGAGTTCACCACCGCATACGGTCAAGTTTGTATCGATGATCTGCCGGATGGTGCTGCTGATCGGTTGCGCATTCATCACTGCATTGATCATATTGTCGATATGCACTGCGGTGAGTGTTGAAAATGTTACGTACATATCTGCAATGCTGTCGTACCCGAATCCTCCTGCCATATACAGATAACTCCCGTCCTGAATATACTGCATGTTAGTGGAACGCATCGGATCAGCAATATTCCATGGAAGCTGGTTCAGGCTCGCAGAATAATATGTCCAGCTGCCTGTATCCACAACAATTACATTGTCATTTTTAAATTCGGAAGGGAAGCCGTCATTGCTGTTGATACCATGTAAGCCATTTGTTCTTCCTCCTATGAAAAGCCATTTGTCGCCCGATTGAGCAAAAGCAAAAGAGTGTATACCCTGGATATTCGCAGTTGTTACAGGCTCAATGCTGATTGTAAAAGGAGGCATTGCTCCGTATTGGGCAAGGGCCTTCAGGCTGATAAAAACAATGGAGAAAAGACAGATTATTTTTTTAAATTTATTCATCTTTGTAAAGCTGGTATTTGATATTTCCGTTCTGTAGCGGATGGTAAATTCAAATTTACTAATTAATCTGTATTTTTTTAAATAATCATATGACAACAGAAGAAATAGCGGGTGCTTTAAAGCTTACAGCACAGCTGATGGAGCTTCATGAGGAAAATCCCTTCAAGATTAAATCCATCGCAAATGCCGCATTTAAGCTGGATAAAACAGATATTGATCTCGAGGGAAAAAGCCTGAAAGAGCTGGAGGCAATAGAAGGAATTGGAAAAAGTATTGCGGCTAAGATCAATGAACTGCAGACCACTCATAATCTAAAAGAGCTGAGTGATATGCTCGAAAAAACGCCTTTGGGAATTATCGAGATGCTGCGTATAAAAGGGATCGGGCCCAAAAAGGTTGGACAGTTATGGCGCGAGCTGGAGATTGAAAGCACAGGAGAATTGTTGTATGCCTGCAATGAAAACAGGCTTGTTACATTAAAGGGGTTTGGTGCAAAGACGCAGGAAACGGTTAAAAAGCAAATTGAGTTCTTTCAGTCGAACATCGGGAAATTCCATTATGCTTCGGTGGAGCATTTTGCGGACGATCTGGTTCAGGAACTGAAGAAGCAATACAACACAGAGCTTGTTTCATTAACTGGAGCAATGAGAAGAAAATCGGAGGTGATTGACGGAATCGATATCATTGTTGCTTCTGAGGATGCAGGTGTAAAAACAGAAGTGGAGAATGTACGGAATGTAAAAGTGAAACTGATCTTTTGCAAGCCTGACGAGTTTTATTCTAAGTTGTTCGAAACTACGGGCACGCCTGAACATCAGACCAAAATATCGAATTTCAAATTTCAAAATTCAAATTTCACTTCAGAAAAAGAAATTTTTCAGTCTGCTGGTTTACAGTTCATTGAGCCGGAATTAAGAGAAGGTTTTAATGAAGTGGATCTTGCCAGGGCAAATAAAATTCCGGAACTGATCAGGCTTGAAGATCTGAAAGGGATCCTGCATAATCACAGTACGTATAGCGATGGTTTGAATACGTTGAAAGATATGGCTGTGTATTGCAAAGATTTGGGTTATGAATATCTTGGCATTTGTGATCATTCGCAGTCGGCATTTTATGCTAACGGCTTAAAGCCTGATCGTGTTTTCGAACAGCATGCTGAGATCGATAAACTGAATAAAGAACTGGCGCCATTCAAAATATTCAAAGGAATAGAGAGTGATATTCTGAATGACGGTTCACTTGATTATACCGAAGATGTATTAAAGACCTTTGATTTTATTGTAGCTTCGGTGCATTCTAATCTGAAGATGTCCGAAGAAAAAGCAACTGCCCGTTTATTAAAAGCGATAGAAAATCCATACACCACCATCCTTGGACATCCGACAGGCCGGCTGCTTTTATCACGTCCAGGATATCCGATCGATCATAAAAAGATCATTGATGCCTGCGCTGCTAACAACGTAATTGTGGAATTGAATGCACATCCGTACCGTTTGGACATTGACTGGCGCTGGATTCAATATTGTATAGAGAAAGGTGTTAAAATCTCAATCAATCCGGATGCCCATGAAAAGAGCGGATATCACGACATGCATTACGGAGTGTGTGCCGCAAGAAAAGGGATGTTGACGAAAGAAATGTGTTTTAACGCAATGGGATTATCGGAGATGGAGAGTTATTTTAAGAAGGCTAAAAGTTAATCGTTAAAAGTTATTAGGATTGGACAACGGAATTCTCCAAATCGCCAATTCAACAAATCAATAATTGTCTTATGCCAATAATCAATAGTATAGCAAGCTGGTACATGAAGAAGCGGATGCATCAGATCGAGCTTTTCATGAAGTATCCATATGAAGTGCAGAATGAGTGGTTGCGGAAGCTTATTGATCAGGCTGAATTCACGGAATGGGGCAGGGCGCACGATTTTGAGAATATCACTAACTATGAGCAGTTCAAAAGAAATATCCCTTTGCAGGACTATGATTCGCTTAAGCCTTTTATTGATAGGATGCGTCAGGGCGAGCAGAATATTTTATGGAATTCGGATATTAAATGGTTTGCAAAGTCTTCGGGTACAACAAACGATAAAAGCAAATTTATACCTGTAAGTGAAGAGTCGCTCGATAATTGTCATTACAATGGCGGCCGCGATATGATCGCTATTCATTGTTCGTTAAATCCGGAAACACAGCTCTTTACCGGAAAAAATCTTGCGCTTGCAGGAAGTCTGGTGACCGATCATCACAATGGCTACGAATCACAGAATGGAGATCTTTCGGCAATAGTGATAAATAATCTACCTGTCTGGGCTGAGTTTTTCAGAGCGCCCGACATGTCGATAGCACTAATGGACAAATGGGATGAGAAGCTTGAGAAGATCGCGGAATCAACAATAAACGAGAATATGGTGAGCCTTGCTGGTGTGCCTTCCTGGATGCTGCTGATCATGAAAAAGGTGTTGGAGAGAACTGGTAAAAGCTCCATCGCTGAGGTGTGGCCTCACCTGGAAGTGTATTTTCACGGAGGCGTAAATTTCACACCTTACCGGGAACAATTCAAAAAGATCTTCAATAAACCTGATCTCTGTTACCTTGAATTGTACAATGCTACAGAAGGATTCTTCGGGATCCAGGATCAGCGAAACTCTGAGGAGCTGCTGTTGATGCTTGATTACGGTATTTTTTACGAATTCATTCCGGTGGATGAAATAAAAGCCGGAGAAGAAATAAAGACTATCGGTCTGGATGAGGTGAAGACAGGAGTTAATTACGAAATAGTGATCACGACAAACGCAGGCTTGTGGCGTTATCGTTTAGGTGATACGATCAGGTTCACTTCCGTGGAGCCTTTCAGATTTAAGATCACCGGGCGAACAAAACAATTCATGAATGCATTCGGTGAAGAGGTGATCGTTGATAATGCTGACAAGGCGCTTCAGATCGCATGTGAAAAAACAGGAGCCGTAATAAGGGAATACACAGCCGCGCCTGTGTTTATGAATGGTAATGAAACCGGTGCGCACGAGTGGTTAATAGAATTTGAAAGACAGCCGGATACGCTCGAATATTTTACTGAGATGCTCGACAATGCCCTGAAGTCAATAAATTCAGACTATGAGGCAAAACGTTATCAGAACCTCGCATTGAAATTACCACTTGTGAAAAGCGTCCCCTCAGGCATTTTCTTTAAATGGCTGGAGTCAAAGAATAAGCTTGGCGGGCAGCATAAAGTTCCTCGCTTATGCAATGAAAGAAAATATGTGGAAGAAATAACGAACTTGATACATCCTTAATGATTTAAATTTTCTTGCATAAAAGATCTTGCAGAATAAATCCCCTTCTTTGCAGACAAACCCTTCGGGCTGACGCCTTGTTGTTTTTAAAGGCAAACAAGGTTGATCTTGTTTTTCTTGATATAAATATGAGGGAGTTTTCCGGCATTCAATTGCTGAAAACCTCCGGCTTCAATGGCCAGGTTATTATTACAACAGCCTATGACGAATATGCACTTCAAGGTTAATCTGAATGTGGCCGTTTCTTTTAAAGCCGTTTACGTTCGAACGATTTCTTACAGCGGTTGATAAGGTTCAGTCAAATCTTTCAAGTAAACAGTCAGAAAAGAATTTCATTTTTATTAAGACTGAATACCGCCTTGAAAAGTTATTCTTAAATGAAATTCTTTATATTGAAGGAATGCGGGATTACCGTAGAATTCATACAGTCAATAAAAAGATAATGACGCTTAAAACCTTTAACGATTTTGAAAGAGAGATTCCGGCAACCCGGATTTGCAGGGTACATAAGTCATATATGGTTTCACTTGACAAAATTGATTCAATCGAACGGAACAGGATCCGGATAAAGGAAACAATGATCCCGATGTCTGAAACATATAAAAAGAAGTTTATTTCATTGATAGGGGAACCGCTTGCATAGACTTAAATGTCTTATCTTTACTGGAAGTTAATTTTCGCATGAGGTCTGTTTTAGTTCTGTTTCTTTTTCTTTCACTGAATGGTTTTTCGCAGGGCAAATTCAAATTGCTTACATCCATCGCGCTCGAAGCACGTTTTTTCACCACTGATAACCTAGGTAATATGTACGTGGTTACCAAGAATGAACTTATCAAATTCAACAAATCCGGGAAGGAACTGTATAAATACAGTACAAAAAAATTCGGGAGTATCTCCGGTGTGGATGCTTCAAACATGATGAAGATCCTTGTTTACTTCAAAGATTTTTCTCAGGTTGTTTTTCTGGATAATACCCTGAGTGCAAATGGTGAACCTGTAAGCTTCGATAAAATGGGAATGCAGCAGGTTCGTCTCGTTGCTTCCTCGTTCAATAACGGCATGTGGATCTATGATCAGCAGAATTTTGATTTGTTACAGCTGAACACCACCAATGAGATCATTCACAAGACCGGCAATCTTAGTAACCTCCTGAATACCGAACTGCAGCCGGACCATTTGTTTGAAAAAGATAACATGGTTTATCTGAATAACCCATCTTCGGGAATTCTTATGTTCGACATTTACGGGACTTATTTTAAAACTATACCTGTAAAGGGTGCATCGCAATTTCAGGTGATCGGTGACCAGGTGTATTTTATGAAGGATAATAAGCTCCGTGCCTATAATATTAAAACCACCGATGAGTCAGAGTTCAGCGCTCCACTGAATAATTTCCTGGGTTTCCGGCTTGAAATGGAAACGCTTTATCTGCAAACCGCTGAAGGGATTTCAATCTTCGCGGCAACAGAATAAGTTCCTTTTTTTCGTCCGGAAACTTATCCACAATTTCCACTTTTTTTCTTGGTTCGCACCTTAGAATTTGTATTTTCGTTTTCGGTTTTTTTTAGTTACTCAGAACATTAAATTATTTATTCTACTCATATATGCATATAGCGATAGCCGGTAATATCGGATCAGGCAAAACTACACTCACTACTCTTTTAGCGAAACACTATAAATGGCAGCCGCACTTTGAGGATGTAGACGACAATCCATACCTGAACGATTTCTATGAAGATATGCAACGCTGGTCATTCAACCTTCAGGTTTACTTTTTGAACAGTCGCTTCGGACAGATCCAAACTATTCGTAACAGCGGTAAAACAGTGGTTCAGGACAGAACGATTTATGAGGATGCATATATCTTCGCACCAAACTTACATGCGATGGGATTGATGACCACGCGTGATTTCGAAAATTACTTTGCCCTTTTTAAGCTCATGGAATCTTTCGTTAACCCTCCTGATCTGTTGATCTATCTGAGAGCTTCTGTGCCAACCCTCGTTAACCAAATTCAGAAGCGCGGCCGTGACTACGAAAATGCGATTCGACTTGATTATTTAAAAAGATTAAATGAGCGTTACGAAGCTTTCATCACTTCTTACGAGCAGGAACATAAAGAGGCAAAGCTGCTGATTATAGATGTTGATAACAATAACTTTTCTGAAAAGTCTGAAGACCTTGGAGCGATCATTCATAAGATCGATGCGGAGATCAACGGTTTGTTCTAGTTTTTTACCAGAAGGCGCTAAGGCACGAAGAAGAAGTGATATAAGATTTGTTGATATTTAAATGCTGACTGAAAAGTCAGCATTTTTATTTGTCGGAGTAATCATAAACGTATAAAACACAGCTATCATTTTTTAAATCATAAGGATCTTAATAAATCTGCGTTCCTATTTTTTTCTTGGACAATGGGTGCGACTATTCCGAATACAAGGCCTTAACCTTATCCCTTAAGTTATAACCATTGGCCATTACTTCACCGTAAGCTCCTGCAGTTCTTAAAGCCACAAGATCCCCACGAAGAGTCTCAGGCAACTCAACCGCTTTTCCGAAGCAATCGGAGCTTTCGCAGATCGGACCAACAACATCGTATTTGAAATGTGATGTAGAATTTGAGGATTTTGAAAGATTCTCAATTTTATGATATGCCTGATATAATGCCGGTCGCATTAGTTCTGTCATGCCTGCATCAAGTATCGCGAAATTCGTATTCACCCCTTTCTTGATGTAAAGCACTTTAGAGACAAGCGTTCCGCATTGTGCAACAAGTGCACGACCTAATTCAAAGTGAACTTTTTGTTTCGGGCGCAGTTCCAGAAAGTCATTAAAGAGTTTAAAATAGGTTTCAAAGTCCGGTATCATATTATTATCCGGATCATGATAATCAACTCCAAGTCCTCCGCCAACATTGATGTTCTCAATTTGAACTTTATGCGAATCAAACCAGTTCTGGATCTCATTCACTTTCATGCACAAGCTTTTGAATGAGCTCATGTCGGTGATCTGAGAGCCAATGTGAAAATGCAAACCTATCAGCTTTATGTTGGAAAGCCCTTTTAATAATTTCACAACATCCTCTAACTCCCAAAGGTTGATCCCGAATTTATTTTCTTCGAGGCCGGTGGTAATGTATTTATGCGTATTGGCATTTACATTCGGATTGATCCTCAATGCTACGTGCGCTGTCTTGCCTTTCGCTGTTGCAAGCTCATTGATGATCTCAAGCTCCTCCTTACTTTCACAGTTAAAGCAAAAGATATTCTGATCAAGTGCGTAGTTAATTTCAATATCACTTTTTCCTACCCCCGCGAAAACAATATGCTTGGAATCGAATTTACATTCCACTGCTTTTTTAACTTCGTTGCCGCTGACACAATCCGCTCCAATTCCAAACTCCCTGATCATATTTAGAACTTCATTGTTTGCATTTGCTTTTAGAGCATAATGAACTATGAAATTATATTTAGCGCTTTCATCTTTTACTTTCTGTAATGTTTTTTTCAAAACATCCAGATCATAGTAATAGAATGGAGTAGGTGTTGTGGTAAATTTTGATATTACATTTGGAGTAAACATTTTCATTTTGTTTTAACCGCAGAGGCCGCTGAGTATGGCAGAGGGCCGCTGAGGATTAGTATGTGTTTTTTAAGAGATAGCAGAGTTTTTTATTGTGTGATTTTTGAAAAAACGGCAAATATCGCTCCGCGTTCCTCAGCGCCTCCTCCTTTTTCTCTGCGGTTAAATTTTTAAAATAATCCGCTGTTTAAAGCCACCAACGCATCCTTCTTCAACTTCGTATCAACCAGAACCGAAACGTTGTGTTCACTTCCTCCATATGAAATCATCCTTATGGGAATATGCTTTAATGCATCAAAGATCTTTAACGCATAACCTTCTTTTTCTGCCGTGAAGCTTCCAACTACACAAACGATCGTGAGGTCATTGTCAACCTCCACTGTGCAAAAGTCCTTCAGCTCAGCTACGATCAGCTCCAGATTTTTTGTGTTATCGATCGTAAGCGAAACAGCTACCTCGGAGGTTGTGATCATGTCGATCGGAGTTTTATATCTTTCGAAGATCTCGAACACAGAGCGTAAGAAACCGTAAGCAAGCAGCATTCGTCCTGATTTTATTTTAATTGCCGTGATACCATCTTTAGCAGCAACAGCTTTAATGCTATCGCCCGTTGCTCTTGAAGTGATCACCGTGCCTTTCGCTTCCGGCTGCATTGTATTTAAAAGCCTAACCGGGATGTTTCTCATTTGTGCAGGAAGGATGCATGTCGGATGCAGGATCTTCGCTCCGAAATATGCGAGCTCGGCCGCTTCATCAAATGATAGTTCTGCAATGGGATGTGTCTTATCTACTATCCGTGGATCATTGTTATGCATCCCGTCAATATCGGTCCAGATCTGAATCTCGTCTGAACGAATTGCTGCACCAATTACAGTAGCTGTATAATCGCTTCCGCCACGTTTTAAATTATCGATCTCACCGAAAGTGTTTCTGCAGATATATCCCTGGGTGATGAATAGTTTTTTACCCGGATACTTGGAGAGTTCTGCGGCAGCATTCGCTTCAATATATTTCATGTCCGGCTCTTCGTTCTCATCTATCCTCATAAAGTTGAGGGCTGGTAATAGCACAGAATCAACATTGATCTCTTCCAGATAATAATGGAACATTGCAGTTGAAAGTAATTCGCCCTGAGCGAGTATAGCACGCTCTTCGTTGACGGTGAACATGTCCATTGTAAAAGAACGAAGATGGTTGAAGTGCGAACTGACCAGCTCTTTTCCTTTGTTCAGCGCCTTTTCGGTTTTATATAATTGAGCAATTACATCCTTATATTTATTTTCAAGTGAATCGATAAGCTGTTTTGCTTTGGCATTGTCTTTTGCATAAAGCGCTGCGCCTATTTCAACCAGACTGTTTGTTGTGCCGCTCATTGCCGACAGAACTACGATCTTCGGAGTGCTATCGTTTATCAGATGAACCAGCGCATGCATTCGTTCTGCTGAGCCTACTGATGTTCCACCGAATTTTAAAACTCTCATAAATTTGGATTAACAGTTATTAACATATTAAGGGTAGCAAATTTAGAAGAAATGGAACAGCTTCAGGTAATAAATTTGTATTTTCGCAACGTTGGTCACCAATAGCAAAAACATCCCCGCCATACTGTTTTTAATAGTATTTTTACAAAACGTTTATGTACACATTACTTAAGAAAGAGATCCGCAGTTTTTTGAGCTCGCTTATAGGTTATATTACCATAAGTGTGTTTCTGCTTCTTATCGGATTGTTCATGTGGGTGTTGCAGACGGATTCAAATGTACTTGATAATGGGTATGCGAATATTGACCCCCTGTTCATTATCGCTCCATGGGTATTTCTTTTTCTGATCCCTGCGATTACGATGCGTTCATTCGCTGATGAGAAAAAAGCCGGTACAATCGAACTGCTGTTGACAAGGCCTTTAACAGATCTCCAGATCATTCTCGCAAAATATTTCGCAGGTTTTCTGCTTGTTATTTTTTCACTTATTCCAACACTTCTTTATTATTATTCGGTTCATCGTCTAGGCAGTCCTGTCGGAAATATTGATACAGGGGGTATGTGGGGCTCATATATCGGATTGATGTTCCTGGGGGGAGCATTTGTATCTGTCGGGATCTTTGCTTCCGCGATCACCGACAATCAGGTAGTTTCTTTTATTCTCGCATTGTTTCTCTGTTTTTTTATTTATACAGGTTTTGACTATATCGCATCTTTCCCAATGTTCGGGAAGATCGATAATATCATTTATGCACTTGGGATCAATCAGCATTACATCTCGATGAGCCGAGGTGTAATTGATACACGAGATGCGATTTATTTTATCAGCTTAATAGCTGTATTCATTCTGGCGACACGCACTGTACTTGAAAGTAGAAAGTGGTAGTTAGTCGGAGTATGGAGAGCGGAGTTCGTAGGCGGTTAGGTCGATGATTTTTTTTAGAGATTAATGGTCACAATAAAGTAGCAGATTGGTTAAAGAGAGTTTAGAAAACACAGATTCGCAAATTAGTACAGATTCGTTATCCGTACCAAACATTAGTAATTAGTAAAGATTTGTATTTCGTATAATGAAAAATAAAAAACGTGACCTTTCAGCCTTGGCTTTATCGATCCTTGCGATCGTATTGCTGAATTTTGTCGCATCCTTTGTTTTTCACCGCTTCGACCTTACAAGTGAGAAACGTTATACATTATCTCCGGCCACTAAAAGTTTATTATCAAAAATTGATGAAACTGTTTTCGTAAAGGTATATCTCGAAGGAGATTTTCCTGCAGGATTTAAACGCCTGAGGAATGAAACCAAGGAGATGCTGGATGAGTTCAGGGCCTATTCAAATAATAATATTGAATATGAATTTATCAACCCGTCTTCAAATCCTGATAAGACTCAGCAGAATGAAGTTTTCAAGCAACTTTATGATCGCGGGCTAACACCAACTCCGCTTGAAGTAAAAGAGGAGAACGGCACTTCACAGCAGATCATCTGGCCTGGTGCTCTTGTTTCATACAAAGGCAGGGAAACTCCATGGAACCTGCTGAAGACTCAGATGGGCACTTCCGCGGAAGGCCAGCTTAATAATTCAATTCAGGCTTTAGAATATGAATTTGCAAGCTGCTTAAGAAATCTGAGTGCCACTATTAATGATGAAATAGGTTTCATTGAAGGGCATGGCGAGCTTGATACCCTTCATGTTGATGATATTAAAAATGCACTCGGACAGTTCTATGGTTTGAAGCGCGTGAAGATTGACGGCCAGCTAAAAGCACTTGACGGACTAGCTGCAATTATTATTGCCAAGCCGGATACTGCATTTTCAAAAGAGGATAAGTTTGTGATAGATCAGTTTATCATGCGCGGGGGAAAAGTGTTATGGTGTATCGATCAGCTGGAAACCCGTCTTGATAGTCTTGCAAAAAGCGGAAGAACGCTTGCTGTACCTTACGAGCTGGGTCTCGATGATATGCTTTTCAGATACGGTGCCCGCATTAATCCGAACATTGTTATGGATATGCAGTCTTCTGCATTGCCGGTGAATATCGCTTTCCGTGGACAGAAGCCAAAGATCGAGATGAAACCCTGGATCTATTCACCTGTCGTGATGCCGGGTGCAAATCATCCGATAGTTAAGAACCTGGATGTTATAAAATTTGATTTTGTATCAAGCATTGATTTCGTGGAAGCTCCGGGAATTGAAAAAACCGTGTTGCTGACTACTTCAAAGAATTCAAAAACGATCAATGCTCCGGTGCGGGTAGATATGCGCATCATGCAGTTCAAGCAGGAAGAAGCGCAATTTAAAAATCCACGTCAGCCTGTGGCCGTGCTTCTTGAAGGTGAGTTCGAATCAGTATTCAAGAACAGGGCGTTTCCGGATGAGTTTCTGAAGGAATATCAGCTTAAGAAAAAAGGCGTGAAGTCGAAAATGATCATTATCTCAGATGGAGATGTGATCAGCAACGATGTGCAGACATCTTCCGGAAAGCCATACCCGCTTGGATATGATAAGTACACTAACCAGACTTTCGGCAACAAGAATTTTATCCTTAATTGCGTGAATTATTTATGTGATGATTCCGGCCTCATAAGTGTACGATCAAGAGAACTCACGCTTCGTTTGTTAGACAAGAAAAAAATTAAAACAGAGCGTATAAAATGGCAGGTGATCAATGTGGGTTTACCGCTTGCTTTGGTAATCGTTTTTGGAATGTTCTACTTCATCAGAAGAAAACGGAAGTACGGGAAATAGTTTAAGTCAATGGTTAATTGTTATAGGTAATTTTGAAAATATGAAGCGTAACAGAATAGCAATTATTTTAGTGATCCTCTTGGGTGCTTTGTCATTTTGGTTCATTATTAATAACAGACGAAGCACTATCAAGGAAACGTTGCGTGACTTTGCCGTAAAAGATACGGCCGCGGTGGATAAGATCTTCCTTGCCGATAAATTAGGTAACGCTGTAACGCTTGAGAGAAGTTCGGGAAATAACAATTGGACCGTGAATGGAAAATATATAGCGCGGAGCGATGCCATGCAAACGTTGCTGGTAACTATTACAAAACTCGACATAAAAGAGCCTGTGGGTAAGAAAGCGCAGGATAACATTGTAAAACAGCTGGCTGCAGGTGCGGTCCGCTGCGAGATCTACAGTAAGGGGGATCTTGTAAAAGCGTATTATGTGGGAACTCAGACCCAGGACATGACAGGAACTTATATGATCTTAATGGATCCGGAAACGATGAAGCCTTCTGCAAAGCCTTTCATTACTTATATTCCCGGTTTTGAAGGGTACCTTACCACCCGTTATTTTACGGAAGAAAAAATGTGGCGCGACCGGACTATTTATCAATACGTTCCAAATGATATAGCTGCGGTAAAGCTGGAAGTGCCGGATCATTCCGAGATGGGATACGAGCTTAAGATCAATGGCAATAATGATTATGAAGTGACAATGCTTTCAGGGAAAAAGATTTCTGATATAGATCCGCTTGCCGTGAAACAGTACCTGAGCTATTTTCAACAGGTGAATTTTGAAAGTCTGGATATGGGAATGTCTGAAAAGGAAATCGACTCCACTTTAAAATCTACACCCATCAATATACTTTCTGTCACAGATAAAAAAGGAACGACCAAACGGATGAAATTCTTTGCAAGAAAACCAAAGCATGAAGGAGCTTTGGACGAAAAAGGGGAGACCTTAAAATATGATCTTGATAGAATGAACGCCTTGCTGGACTGGACAAATGATTTTGTGATGGTGCAGTATTATGTTTTCGGGAAAATGATGCCACCGGCAGATTATTTCGTTAAAAAAAGTGCATCCGCAACGGAAAAACCTAAATCATAAATTTGCCGGACTGTTTTCAACCAAATACAAGCGAATCCCCTGAAAATGGGGATTTTTTTTGTTAAAAAGTTAAATTTAGCATTCCGGAAAAGCAGGACTTATTCTATTATATTTGCTAACGGATTTTACACAAAGGATTCGTATAAGAAAAGCAAAACCGGTGAAATAGCCATTTTCTTTAGAGGAAAAAGAAAGCAGTGGCGTATCTCATACAATATCAAACCAATCAAATTACAGATATATGAAATTTATTGTTTCAAGCACTTCATTATTAAAGCAACTACAGGCGATCAGCGGGGTATTAAACTCCAATAACGCTTTACCGATATTGGATAATTTCCTTTTCGAGATTGATAAGAACCAGCTGAAGGTTTCTGCTTCGGATCTTGAAACTACAATGACAACCATCATCGCGGTTGAATCGAAAGATACCGGAAACATTGCGGTACCTGCAAAGCTGTTGCTTGAAACTTTAAAAACATTTGCTGAGCAGCCTTTGACATTCAGTATCGATGATAAAAAATATGGAATTGAGATCATCTCAGACTATGGTAAATATAAATTAACAGGCCACAACGGTGATGAATTTCCAAAGCTTCCGAACATCGAGGCCGCTTCTTCATTATCAATTGAAGGTTCTGTGCTTTCCTCAGCAATCAACAAAACGATCTTTGCGACAGGTAATGATGAGCTTCGACCTGTTATGTCTGGTGTGTATTGTCAGTTATCACCGGAGAATATCATCTTTGTTGCAACGGATGCTCATAAGCTGGTACGTTACCGCAGAAATGACGCACACGCACAAAGCGCATCCGCATTCATCCTTCCAAAGAAACCATTGAATCTATTAAAGAATATTCTTTCAAATGTAAGCGGTCAGGTGAAGGTTGAATACAATAACACTAACGCTTTCTTCTCTTTCGAAAATACAAATCTTGTTTGCCGTCTGATCGATGGGAAATATCCTAACTACGAAGCCGTAATTCCGAAAGAGAACCCGAATAAATTAACCGTTGACCGTGTTTCTTTTTTAAGCTCTATCAAGCGTGTTTCCATATTTTCTAATAAAACAACTCATCAGGTACGTTTAAAAATTGCAGGAAGCGAATTAAGCATTTCAGCTGAAGATCTTGATTTTGCTAACGAAGCCAGCGAGCGTTTGACCTGTCAATATGCCGGTGAAGACATGGAGATTGGTTTCAATTCCAAGTTTCTTGCTGAGATGTTAAGCAATCTGAACTGCGAAAATGTAAATCTCGAAATGAGCGCACCTAACCGTGCAGGGATTTTGTTGCCGACAGAAAAGGAAAATGAAGCAGAAGATATATTAATGCTTGTGATGCCTGTTATGTTAAATAGCTAAGAGATTATCTGTGTATGTAAAAGCCGTTTCGGAATTTCCGGAGCGGCTTTTTAATTTCCGGTTGTTTTTCTTAATCGGTTGATTTTAAAATTGCTGGCATATAGTTTTACATATCTGCGTCAGTATAAATACTAACCATAAAAAAACTAAAAAACTATGAAAAAACTAGCTATTATTCTATTTGCGATCGCTTTTGGCGGTAGGTCATTTGCTCAGCAACCTGCAGTTGTTGTAAGCGATAAATCAGGTTGGCATAAAATAGGCGAAACAACAGTAAACTTTGAAAAAGACAAGGATGAGGTTGCTGTTTTGCTTGCTGATAAATTTGCGAAGATCAAGTTTAAAGTTACTGATGCCGCAATTGATCTTACTTCATGCGAGATCTTCTACGAAAGTGGCGATAATCAGAGTATCATGTTAAATGCTCCATTAAAAGCAATGGGCGAAAGCAAAGTATTTGATATTAACGGGGGAGAGAGAAGCATTAAAAAGATTGTTTTTGTTTACAAAACAGAGCCAAATCACAAAGATAAAAAGGCTCATGTTGAGATCTGGGGTTTGAAAACAAACGCAGACAAAAATGACCATAAGAAATCTGACATGAACAAAAAATAAGGTTTGTCAGAATAGTTTGAAAGCCGTCAGCGATGACGGCTTTTTTATTTTTAATTCTTTTTTAATGTACTCTGATTATAAGACAACAGTCTTCCTATGAATGATCGTGGAAAAAAATGATTAAATTTGAAAATGAAACGAAATTTACTCCTCTCCCTTTTCTTATTGAGTTCAATGTTTTCAATTTCCCAAGTTACGGTGATCGACAGCATCATGTCCGGTGGTGTGTACCGCAATTACAGGATCTATGTGCCCGCAGCCTATAACGGATCAACAGCTTGGCCTTTGATCTTTAATATTCACGGTTATACTTCAAACGCTAGCCAGGAACAACTCTATACGAACTTCGGTCCCATAGCAGACACAGCTCATTTCTTAATGGTTTATCCCAATGCAACTGTTTATAACGGTCAGCCTACCTGGAACTCCGGATTCGGGATGCCGGTGGACGATATAGGTTTTTTATCAAGGCTGATCGATAGCCTTGATCTTACTTATAACATCGATCTTAACAGGGTATACTCATGTGGCATGAGCAATGGCGGCTATATGAGCCATACTCTTGCATGCGCCTTAAGTGATAAGATCACAGCGGTTGCATCAGTGACCGGAACTATGACACCTGCGCAAAAAGCTTCTTGTAATCCGGGGCGTGCGGTGCCGGTGATGCAGATCCACGGCACCAACGATGGGACTGTTCCTTTTTATGGCTCAGCATATTCAATTGCTATTGATTCGGTTGTAAAATACTGGAGGGTTAATAATGGATGTAATCCAACAGCGCTCTATAATGCGGTTCCGAATATTAATACTTCGGATGGCTGCACTGCAGATCATTTCGTTTATAACGGAGGCATAATGGGCTCATCGGTTGAGTTTTATAGGATCAACGGGGGTGGACACACCTGGCCTTTTACTTATCCGATCGGGGTGACTTGCCAGGATTTCAACGCATCTGAAAAGATCTGGCTCTTCTTCCGTAAATACTCACTTTCACAATTTGTCGGGCTGAGTGAAGTGACTGCAAAGATCAACGTGAATGTTTATCCAAATCCTGCCAGTGAATATGTAGATGTGGAAGGTGATGAGATCTCACTTATAACTATTGCGGATATGACCAGGAGGGTTATTATAAGTCAATCCGAGAAACATGTGAACACTTCAGCGCTTCCTCCTGGTATTTATTTAATAATCATCGATTCAGGTGACAAAAGATCGGTTAAAAAGTTAGTGAAAATATAAGGTTTATTGAAGATCAAACGAGAGTCTGCTAGAAGAATCACTTCGGTTTTTTATTTATATTTGTTTAAACACAAACCACTTACATGTACGAATTTAGAAGAAATATAAAAGCGAGCCAGCGCTTTCAGTACGGCTTTTATCAGTTTATGGACCACTTTTTTGGTCGTGAGCGCGTTTTTCGTTGGATGGGAAAAGGCCGGAGAAAATTCTACCGCAACCTGCTCGAAACCTTAAAGGCCAGTGGTGAAGGCACTATTAAGCCCATTGAAAGAAGAAAAGATCTTTCATTAAAAGAGTTTAAGGAGCACTATATGAAAAAAGGTATCCCTGTTGTTCTTGAAGGTGCTGCAAAGGATTGGGACTGCGTGAAAAAGTGGTCGCTGGATTATTTTAAAGAGCTTCACGGTGATGATGAGATCGTAATGGTTAATCAGGAGCGTATGGCTGATGATTATGAAACGATCACTCTCGCGGATGTGATTGACAATATACGCACCGGTGGTAAAAAGTATTACCGGTTTTATCCGCTTCTTGAAAGACATCCAGAACACATCAAAGATTTTGATTATAAATGGCTTCTCGACAGAAAGAATCCGCTGACATGGTTTGATGCTTTCCAGGTGTTTATCGGAGGACAGGGCACTGTAACACCTCTGCATAATGCAAATCAATGTAATTTGTTTGTACAGGTTTATGGAGAGAAGAAATGGATCATATATTCACATTATTATTCTGCGATTCTGGATCCTGATCCTGTAAGAAACGTTTATCGTCATGCTCCTATTAAGGCCGGAGATGGCCCTTTTGATCCATTCAATGCGAATTACGAAAGCCCTAATGCCCTGTATAAATACATTGACGGATATGAAGTGAATTTAAAGCCCGGTGATGTTTTATGGAATCCGCCATTTTACTGGCATGCAGTTAAGAACATGACCGATTCAATTGGTGTCGGTTACAGATGGTTGCCACCTTTATATTCTTTTAAAATAGCACCATTGTATATGTTTCTCGATATGTGTGCGAATAATCCACCTATCTGGAAGGCTTATAAATTATACAGGAAAGATATAAATCTGATTCACCTTGCAGAATACGGTAAGCTGGATAAATATCTGAAAGAAAAAAAGGAAAAGGATGCATTGAAAAAGAAAGCTGAAAAACCGGTTTCAGCTTAAGCCTTCATTTTTATAATTGGGCTAATAATTCTTCACTTAAAGGTGAGACTGCTGAAGTATAAAACTTTGTCAGCTCACCTTTTTCATTAACAAGATATTTACAGAAGTTCCAGTTAGGCTTCTCATCGTTCCAGCCATTCTGCTCTTTATGTGTGAGCCAATGATAAACCGGATTTTGATTCTTTCCCACCACATCAGATTTTTCAAAAAGTTGAAATGTGACTCCGTAGTTTTTCTGACAGAAAGCTCCGATCTCAGAATTTGCACCGGGTTCCTGTCCACCAAAATTATTTGACGGAAATCCAAGCACAGTTATTTTATTACCATGCGTTTCATGTAAATATTGGAGTTCAGTAAACTGGGGAGTGTAGCCGCATTCTGAGGCAGTGTTGACTATTAATAATTTTTTGCCTTTGAATAATGAGAGATCAATTTCGTTCCCATCGATCCCGTTTACTTTGATATTATATATAGAATTTCCTTTCATGGTATTTACGCCTGATGGTTTGCTGACAATGCCTTTTGGGGATATCAATTTAAGAAAAAGATATTTTAGTTTTTTCATGAGACTATATTAAAATGAAAGGCTTAATTGATTATAGCTGACAATCTTATCCGACAATCCTCAATTTAGCAAACTTCACCAACAATTGTTTTTGTCCGATCCCTTCAAAATTCACCGTTACTTTGTTATTCGGAAAATCGCCTTCCAATGCTATTACTTTTCCATGACCAAATCTGTCGTGCTGCACCATTGATCCAAGCTGCAGGTCACGAAGGCTTTCTGTATCAAAGTCACTGGTTGTTTTGGAAGCTGAATTTACCTTCACTAATTTTTTCCCCATCACCGGTCGTTGCACAAAAGTTTCTTTAGGCTTGTTCACCTGTAATTTCGGACGAGGTGTAAACTCCATATCACCGAACATTCTTCCGTGATTTTCTGCAGGCATCTCCAGGTATTTGGTATCAAGCTCTTCAATAAAGCGGCTTGGTTCACTGTACACGAGATTTCCCCATTTATAACGTGTAGTGGAGTAGGTGAGGGTTGCGCGTTTTTCTGCGCGTGTTAATGCAACATAGAACAATCTGCGTTCTTCTTCGAGATCAGTGCGCGAAGTAAGTGACATCTGTGAAGGAAATAAATTCTCTTCCAGGCCGACAATGTAAACATATTTGAATTCAAGTCCTTTCGCAGCATGAATGGTCATCAGGACAACCTTGTTCTTGTCTTCTTCCTTTTCTGTTTTTTTATCAGCATCGGTCATTAATGCGATGTCCTGCATGAAAATGTCGAGTGTAGGCTCAAGGGTAATAGTTGCATTCAACTTTTCATCAGCTGCAGCTTCTGCAAACAGATCAGAAAATTCTGTTACCTCTTTAAATGATGGAACTACTGTAGCTTCATTTTCGGGAGCTTCAGCAATATCATTAATGTCCGCATCACCGATAGTTTCGATCTCGCTTTCTGTAAACTCTTTCAAACCGTTCAGTAACTCCTGAATATTCTCATGACGGTTTACTCCTTCAGGAGATTTGTCTGCATACAGATCACGCAGAATTCCTGAATGCGTTGCAATATGTTGTCCCAGATCGAATGCATTGTGAGTCTTCAACATTGCTGAAAAGCTCTTGATCATGGTAGCAAACTCATCAACCTTACTTTTGGAGCCGGCATTTAATCCAATGTCAAATTCGTTAATGTTTTCAATCACCGTCCATAAGCTCACATTATGATCGTTAGCAGCAACGATGATTTTCTCAACTGTAGTATCTCCAATTCCTCTTGCAGGATAATTTATCACCCGTTTAAGAGACTCTTCATCATGGTTATTGATCGTAAGCCTGTAATAGGAAAGAAGATCTTTGATCTCTTTACGCTGATAGAAAGACAAACCGCCATAGATGCGGTAAGGAATGTTTTGTCTCCGTAAAGCCTCCTCCATCGCCCTCGACTGAGCATTGGTTCGGTAGAGGATCGCAAAATCTTTATTATGCGCCTGCTCGTTCATCTTTGTTTCGAAGATCGAATTAGCGACATAATTTCCTTCAGCATTATCCGAGTCGTTCTTTACAACTTTTATAAGTTCGCCTTCAGCATTATCTGTGAAGACATTTTTTTTCAGCTGTTCTTTATTTTTCGCGATCACATTATTGGCCGCACCGACAATGTTCTTGGTGGAGCGGTAATTTTGCTCCAGCTTAAAGGTGTGGAGCTCCGGATAATCTTTTTCGAAATTCAGGATATTCTGAATATTAGCTCCGCGGAAAGCGTAAATACTTTGGGCATCATCTCCAACAACACAAACATTCCGAAAGGCAGCAGCAAGTTGTTTTACAATTACGTACTGTGAAAAGTTGGTATCCTGGTACTCATCCACGAGTATGTATTTAAACTTGTGCTGGTATTTGTGCAGAACCGAGGGAAAATCACGGAGTAAAACGTTTGTATTGAAGAGAAGATCATCAAAATCCATTGCACCGGCTTTAAAGCATCTTCTGGAATACATTTCATAAATGATTCCCATTTTAGGTTTAACTGCCTGACGGTCTTCCTCCTGAATTGTAGCATTACTGAGATACGCCTTTGCAGAAATAAGGTTATTTTTAGCAGCAGAGATGCGCGCCAGCACACTTGATGGTTTATATACTTTATCATCAAGTCCCTGCTCCTTTAAAATTGCTTTTATAAGGCTTTTCGAGTCATCTGTATCATAAATCGTAAAATTCTGAGGATAACCGATCTTTTCAGCTTCACTTCTCAAAATTCTGGCAAAAACAGAATGAAATGTTCCCATCCAGAGATTTTTAGCTTCTCCCGCTCCAACGATCTTCGCAATACGCTCTTTCATTTCCTTCGCAGCCTTATTGGTGAAAGTCAGGGCCAGAATATTAAAAGGATCGGCACCTTTATTCATTAAATGGGCGATCCGGTAAGTCAGGACACGGGTTTTGCCTGAGCCCGCTCCTGCAATAATCATTACGGGGCCTTCCGTGCATTCCACAGCTGCTCTCTGGACCGGATTTAATTCATCAAGGTAATTTATCGACATTCTTTATTTCCTTCAAATTTTAAAGCGATAAAGATAAAATTTTGCTTTTGAGACAGCCTGATTGTTGAAAAGTTGTTTGTAGGGGGATTTAATAATAAAATCAATAGAGACACGTCATCTGAAAAATTAAAAATCAACAGTATTTTTTTTTATCATAAAATTCGTAGTATTGTAACCTGTTAATTCCCTTTTTAGGAATTATTCACTCACGAACATAAATCCATACCATGAAAAAAATTTTATTTTTTGTTTCATTCCTTTTGGTTAATTATTTGAACGTTAGCGCTCAGGGAACATGTGCAACAGCTCAGGCCTTCTGTTCTTCAGGAGGTGTGACGTTCCCGGCATCAACAAATACTCAGGCTCCTGCGGGGCCCAATTACGGCTGTTTAGGATCGGAACCTAATCCAGCATGGTATTATCTGAATATCGGAACTTCCGGAAACATTCAGATCGGTTTATCAAGTTCTCCTGCTGTGGATATCGACTTTGCATTATGGGGACCTTTCGCTACCCAGGCTTCTATGTGTGCAGGCCTTTCAGCATCACCAATTGACTGCAGCTATTCTTCAGCAGCAACTGAACAGGTTGATATCACAGGTGCTGTTGCCGGTCAGTGGTACATGCTTCTCATCACAAACTTTTCCAATCAGCCTACTCAGATCTCAGCTGTTACTCAGAATGCTCCAGGAACTGACGGGACTACAAACTGTGCTATCTTATGTAATATGACTGCAATGACTGCAACTCCCGGAGCCTGCAATCCTGCAACCAGCACTTTTAACTTAACCGGGACAATTACAACAGCAAACCCTCCAACCACAGGTACACTTACTATCACAAGTTCCTGCGGTGGAAGCGTAACGGTTAACCCGCCTTTCTCAGCTTCTTATAACTATACTTTACCGAACTTAAATGCCAACGGTGCCGCATGTACGGTAACTGCGACTTTTTCAGCAGATCCTACCTGTACACTTACTAGGCCATACACCGCGCCTGCACCCTGCAACCCTGCGTGTACCATAACTGCCGGAAACTCAGGGCCTGTTTGTGAGAGCTCTTTGTTCAATCTGACCAGCACTAATGCCGGTGCAGGATATACGTATTCCTGGTCAGGTCCGGGCGGATTTACATCATCCAATCAAAATCCTACAGGCGCCACTGCGTCTGCAGTTGATGGGACTTACACCTATACCGTTACAGCGGTGAACGGAACCACCACTTGTTCTGCAACTACAACGCTTACAGTAAATCCGATTCCGGTTATTGCCGCTCCTGCATCAGCATCAGTTTGCTCAGGTGACGCAGCCTTTAATCTAACTGCCGATGTTACAGGCGGTACATGGAGTGGAACAGGAATAAGCAATGCAACTAACGGAACATTCACACCTTCCTCTGCTGCAGCTGGAAATAATATCATCACTTATGCTGCGAATGGCTGCAGCGATACTATTCACATTTTCGTAACTCCGGGTGCAGATGCGTCCTGGACAGGGCCTGCATCGATCTGTGTTCTTGATCCGGCTGTTGACTTAACAACATATCTGACTGGAACTGCAGGTGGTACTTGGAGCGGAACCGGTGTTACAGGAACTATGTTTGACCCTTCAGGACTATCCGGAAATATTGCAATTACATATACAGTGGGAACTGCGCCTTGTGTTGCTGTTTCAACACAAAATATTTATGTCAACCCGAATGTTCCTCCGGTTATTCAGAGTAACATCACAAGCATTTGTGCAAATGCAAGTCCTATCACCCTTACAGCAGATATTCCGGGTGGAGTATGGATGGGATCAGGTGTTAATGCAACCACAGGTGTATTCGATCCTTCTATCCCTTCGACCACAATAACTGACACGATCATCTATGACATTACAGGTTCTTGTCGTGGAGCAGATACTATCTTCGTAACAGTCAATCCGGCAGCAAACGCGGCATGGACAACCGCTTCAGTTTGCTCGAACAATGCTCCGCTTAATCTTGATTCTCTTGCAGCACTTGCATCAGGAGATCCGGGAGGAGCATGGTCAGGAACTGGTGTTACAGGAAACATGTTTAACCCTGCTGGATTATCGGGTCCGATATCTATTAAATACATCGTAGGAGGAATTTGCCCGGATTCATTAATTCAAAATATAACAGTTACACCGATGGGAGATCCTTCATGGACAACAACTTCTGTTTGTCAGGTAAGCTCTGCAATAAACCTTGATAACCTTGTTACGGGAACTGCAGGTGGAACTTGGAGCGGAACAGGTGTTACCGGAAATATGTTTGATCCGACAGGTTTATCTGGTCCGGTGGCAATAACATATACGGCCGGAGCTAATCCGTGTCAGCAATTCTTAACACAGAATATAACTGTGATTCCAATGTCAGATGCATCATGGACCACTACCTCAATCTGTGCAAGCGACAGCATTGACCTCGACACTACTGTTACCGGAACTGCCGGTGGGGTTTGGTCAGGAACAGGTGTTACAGACAGTATGTTTTATGGAACAGGATTGAACGGACTTATATCAATAACTTATACGGTTGGCCCTGTAGGATGTCAGGCAAGCACAACGCATGATATCAGTGTGACTCCGGTGGGAGACGCAGCATGGACAACGACTACCGTTTGTTCAGGAAACGGTTCTATCAACTTAAATAACCTTGTTACCGGAACAGCTGGTGGAACCTGGAGTGGAACCGGTGTAACAGGAAATACATTTGATCCTACAGGTTTATCAGGCAATATCAGCGTGAAGTATATTGTAGGAACAGCTCCTTGTAACGATAGCTTAACTCAGGATATTACGGTTATTCCATCTGCTTCCTCAGGATGGGTTCCTCAGCAAATGTGTGCAAATGATGCCCCTGTGAATCTTGATACTTATTTAACAACAGGAACTCCGGGCGGTACATGGAGCGGAACTGGCGTGACAGGAAACACATTCAGCCCAAGCGGTTTAAGTGGATTTATTCCAGTTACGTACACAGTCGGTACAGCTCCTTGTGTTTCAACAACCACACAAACAATAATGGTAAATCCAAATGCGGATGCAACGATCACCACAGTTGCACCTGTATGTGAGTCAGCGACACCATTTACTTTTACAGCGGCAACAACCGGTGGAACCTGGTCGAGCACTGGGTCGGGACTTAACTCTTCAACAGGTTTCTTTAATCCATTTGTAGCTTCTGCAGGAACATACACTATTACGTATACAATTCCGGGATTGTGCGGTGATTCGGATGCATTTCAGATGACAGTACTTCCTACACCAAGTGCTGCTTTCAGTCTTCCTTTGTTAATATGTGAGAACGGAGCTTCTGTTAACCTGAGCAGCACTGTTATTGGAGCAACAGGTGGAACATTCAGCGGTACCGGTGTATCAAACAATACATTTGATCCATCAGGATTGACCGGATCAACTGCGATCACGTACTCGGTAGTGCAGAACGGATGTTCCGCAACTTCTACTCAGATAGCTGTGGTTGATTCAATAAATGCAAACTTCAGTGCTACCCCTTTAACAGGAATGTCGCCTCTTGAAGTTGCAGTTTTCGAAAACAGCTATAATGCTATTACGTATTCATGGAACTTCGGAAACGGTACAACATCAACTGATCAGTTCCCGGGTAACACCGTTTATACCGGCATGGGTGACTATCAGATCGTTCTGATAACTACAAGTACCAGCGGCTGTCTTGATACGGCAGAGGTGGTAATTCATGTGGATGAGGTTTCTGCGCTTGCAATGCCTAATATTTTCACTCCGAACGGAGATGATAAGAATGACACTTTCCGACCATACATAAGGGAAGGAATTGTTGACTTCAAAGCGACCGTTTACGATCGTTGGGGCAAAGTGATGCACGAATGGTCTGATGTTTATGAAGGTTGGGATGGTCAGACAAAAAGCGGCAAGCTATGCCCTGATGGAACCTATTTCTATATCGTAACCGGAAAAGGTGTGGACGGAAAAGCTTATGAATACTCCGGTTTCGTACAGCTGTTCAATTAAGCATTAAAATAATAATATTGATAATTAAAACGCAATACTTCGGTATTGCGTTTTTTTTAATTTTGATGTATGACAATTGAAGAGATAAATCAGCTACCCTTTGTGTTTATTGTAGCGAGAGGGCGTTCAGGAACCACATTAATGCAAACCCTTCTCGATGCAAATGATAGTGTTATTTTACCGATCGAGTCCCGGTTGATCATTCATCTGAAACAAAAGTATGAGAAGGTAAACACATGGTCTCAGGCGCTCATAGAAGATTTCATCACTGACCTTTATAAAGATAAAAAGTTTGCTAACTATTGGTCTGTCACTGAAGAACAGCTGAGGAAAAATATTGCGCCCTTGCCCTTGGATGAAATAACTTTCCCCATTTTATGTAAGGTAGTTTATATGAGTTATCCTTCACCATTTGTAAAAGGAAGGATCAAGCTTCTTGGAGATAAAAATCCAATCTATTCAATTTTTATAAGAGAGCTTATCGAGGTATTTCCGAACGCACTTTTTATACATCTGATAAGAGATTACAGGGATAATATTACCTCCAACAGGAAAGTGTTCAAGCGACAAAGTATCGCACAGTTAGCGAATGGGTGGAAAGCGTATAATACATTTATAGAAAATTACAAACGGGAGAAGCCATCTAACTTTTATACACTCAGGTACGAAGACCTGGTGAGCGATCCGAATAAATATGTACCGGAAATCTGCAGGTTTCTGAAAATCGAATTCAATCCAAGGATGCTGGATTTTCATACCACGATCAAAGAGGTGAAGGAAGAAAAGTATGCGATAGAAATTGAAAAAATTCATCCGAATATAGTAAATCCTGTTAATACAACTCAGGTGGAGAAATGGAGAAAATCCTTAACCTTAGAGGAGATCGAACTTGCGGATTATATTGCCGGCCCTGATGCAGAGAGGTATGCATACAAAAGGGAAACAAATAAATCAGGAATCAGATTTTTCATGAAATCACTGATCGGGCGTTCAAGAATATATTTCGATTTTTTTGTAATACGGACATATTATAAAATGCCTTTCTTTTTCAGAGATGCGGTGGGCGCGTTCAACGCATTCTTATTCCGTCAGTTCAAGATATCCACCTACTATAACCATGCGGATTTTCGATTTAAAAAATGAAGCCGGAGCCAGGCGATCGTAAAATTTAATGTACTGATCCCTTTGGTGATAAAGTTCTTCTTGTTTTTATAAAGCCCAGTAAATTCAGAGATCTTTTGCCACATTATGTTGCCATGGATCTTAGCGCATATGATTTTTTTCTCAGACGCATATTCCGGTTTTATCACATCGAACAATAATATAATTCTTCTTTCACCGCTTTTGTTCCAAGCTCTGTGATAATTAGCATCGTTAAAGATCAATAGTTTTCCTGTTTGCCAGGGACGGTCTTCATATCCCACCCTGAAGCCGCACTCGGGAAGTGAGGCAGGTATGACCAGGCCAAGATGGCATCGGTAAATTGCATCCGTATCACCAAAATGTCCTTTTATTTCTGAATGAGGTTCAAGTATACTGATCGATGCTGAAACAATATTTGGAATTTGTGAAAGGATGCCGAGTGTGTCAGGACATTCAAGGCATGCATTTTCATCCATTCGTTTACCCCAGAAATAAAAGCTTAAAGCTTTCCAGCTCGCGGGATTGTCCATTAAAGCACTTGCAAAATAGGGGCGTAATGCTCTTTCGTTTTTATTGATAAAACGCGTAACTTCTGCAGCGATCATATCATGATTCTTTTCCAGAAGTGAGGTCCAGGAAAATTCTGCAGGATCGTAAAATGTATCGTTTGGAAGATGATTATCGAAAGGATGAATAAAGGAATAGTAAGGCCGCTTTCTGTTTACTGGTTTGTCCATTTTTATTCAGACTTTAGTGTTGGTTGGCCATCTCTCAACAAACAATAATTAATCTTTTCTTTGAGATAAGCAGGTAATGGCTCATATAATTTTTTCAGCTCTTCAACCGTGTCGTCCTTAAAATTAAAGTCATTCACAGATAAAACATTTTCCTCTTTTTGCGCTTCAATTCCTTTTCTGATCTTCGGTATGTGTTTCAGATAATCACCTTTTGTGAGTTCATACCACTGAACTTCTTTGTCTGCACGAAAATCATTTGAAGGCCTGTATCCTAACAAACGGTTATAGGATATCGCTTTTTCATTTGAGCAAAGGATCTTAATGTAATTTTTTTCAAATTCATTGATAATGAAATTGAAATCACTCATAATGATCGAGGCTCTTGCTGCATGCGTGGTTCCAAGAAAGTCCTTATCCCAAATAAACATTCCTCCTTCAGAGGTCCGATTTTTAAAGTCGATATTCTTTCCGTTAATAAGCCCGATCTTTCTATCGCCTTCACTGATAATAAAATAATTATTGTAAATATTATTAATGCTGTTGAACCAATTCTTTTGCATTTCCGGAGTTATTTCTTCTCTGAAATGCATATTAGCACTGATCGAATCGCTGTTTCTCTTTTGGCGGACAAGTTCAATGTCAGTCTCTTTGAGTCGCGTTAAGGTAATATTATACTTGTTTATTTTCATGCCTGCGATTCGATAGAGTAGGAAGGACGCTTGTTTTGTAACTGATACAGTTTATATAGATATTGGCCGATGATGCCAAAGCAGAATAGGATCAGGCTTGTGCTGAACAGTATGCAAACTATCAGGGATGTGTATCCCAGCGGCACATGATGAAATATTTTTTTATAAATAAAACGCAAGCCAATCGCAAACGACACGATTGATAGGAAGAGCCCACCGTATGTCAGAATACGTAGAGGGCCCGCGCTGTAATTGACGAGTATATCAAGATAAGTCCGAAAAAGTTTTATGAATGTGTATCCAGATTTGCCTGACTTTCTGTTATGATGAGCTACCGTTACAACTTCAATGTTTCCTGTGTACCACGCGAGAACCGCGTCAATGAACAAGAAGTTGTGTCTGTGGTTTTCTATAAGTTGTTTCGTTAATGATGATCTGATCATCCTGAATGAAGAACCACCATTAACCTTTGTATTGGTGTGATCTGATGTTGTTCTAACAAAATAACTTCCTGCATTTCTCAGCGAAGAATGTTTTTTGTTTTCAGGCAGTCCATAAACGATATCTGCATTAGTGGACTCGTAAAGCTGAACAAGTTTCGGTATCTCTTCCGGAGGATGCTGAAGATCATCGTCCATGGTGATGATCGCATCCCCTTTACAAAAAGCAAATCCACAGAGCAGCGCGTTGTGTTGTCCAAAATTCTTAGAAAGTTTAATTCCGGAAACAGAATAATTCTGCGTTCGCTTTATTCGGTTAATTTCATTCCAGCTGTCGTCTTTACTGCCATCGTCCACAAGAATTATTTCGTACGGCTTATCCAGGGCGGTTAAGGTGCGATGCAGTTTTTCGCACAGCTCATTTAATGTTTCTTTGCTGTTAAAAACAGGGATGACAATTGAAATGAATGATGTTTTCATAATTATAAACCTCCTAGTAAGAATCCACCGTCAAGTGTAATTGTTGTTCCTGTTATCCATTTTGATGCGTCAGATAATAAGAATATAGCCGCATTTGCCACATCCTCCGGTGTGCCTGTACCAAGTGGATATTTATTCACGTGTGCATCCATTTGTTCTTTCGTCCCTTGTGCTTCAGCTTTGTCGTACATTGGGCTCTTTACCATAGCTGCGCAAAGACAGTTTGAACGAACCTTCTGAGGGAAGAATTCAAGAGCCAGAACTTTGCTGAATGCTTCGATTGCAGCCTTTGATCCTGCATATAAAGCTCCTCCTTTATGAGGGTGTTGAGCTGATATGGATGACATGAAAACAATGGATGCCCCTTTATTAAGTTTTTTTTGTCTGGCGATCTGTGCCATCAATATCACCTGAACATTGTAATTAATGTCAAACGTCTCATGAATCTTTTTTTCTGTGATGAATTTAACAGGCAGCGGATTCACAATTCCTGCGCAATTAACAACACCATCAAGAGCCGGTAACTGATCTGCTAAAACATTAAGGCTATCGTTATCCAGGAGGTCTGCAGAAACAGATTTGTTGTCCCCACTTTTTAGTAGTGAAAATGTTTCTTCCAGGCGGATCTTATCCCTTCCGGTGATGATGACATTGCCTCCCATCTCAGAGATGCCTATTGCCACCTGCCTTCCTATGCCTGACGATGCTCCTGTGACTAAAAAAGTTTTATTCGTAAGATGGAATGGTGTCATTTCAATTCTATTAAAGGCAGACATGTGATATTAGAAATTTGAACTGATGCAGAACCCCATGATAAACCTACACCAAATGCTGAAAGAAAAAGGGAAACATTTTTTTCTGTGATTTCTTCTTTTAGTCTGGTGACAATAGTTAAGGGAATAGAAGCAGAGCTGGTGTTGCCGAATTCTTCGAGTGAATAGGGAACTTTATCCGCTTCCACTTTAAGTTTTTTCCTGATGCTTTCATTCATGATTTTATTTGCCTGATGAAAAATAAAATAATCATAATCTGCATTGCTCTTATTCAAATAAGTCATCAAAGCTTTTGCGTTTTCAGGTGCTTCACGTAATGAGAAATTAAACACTTCGATACCATCGAGAGTCAGGTTTCTTTTATTCTTTATTATTCCGGGCTCAAGTTCCACCATCCTTTCCGATTCCGCGGTATAGGGGTTCCTCAGGCCTCCGTCACTTATCATAATAGATCTATATCCTGCACCATCGCTTTGCAGATTAAAGTGCATTTCAGTCGCAGATGAAGAATATTCAAGAAGGGTGGCTGTACCGGCATCACCAAAGATCGGATAGGTGCTTTTGTCGGATCTCGATTGTGAAAAACTTGAAACATCACCCGCTAGTAATAATCCTTTTTTGAATTTTCCCGTACTCATTAAATTACTCAGTACTGAAAGCCCGTATACATAACCTGAGCAGCCCAGTTGCATATCAAATGCCATTGTTTGTTTTGATAAGCCAAGCCGATCCTGCAGGATGATACCGGTTGCGGGCAAGATATAATCGGGTGATTGAGAAACAAAAATAAGAATTTCAATATCTGTTTTAGCCGTTCCGGTTTGCTCTATAAGTTGTTTGGCTGCTTCATAACACATGTCTGAAGTGCAGATCCCATTCTTTACAACTCTTCTGGTTCGAATGCCTGTCGTTTTGATGAGGAGCTCGCGTTCTTTTTCCGTGATCCAGTCATAGTTTGCGTTATCCTCCTTGTTTTCGGGTACGCATGCTGCAATCCCGGAAATCTTAACATTATTAACAGTAAGGAATGCCATTTTTTAGTGTCGGCTTTTTACCAGATTAAAAAGGTCATTAACTGATTTGCATTGCTGTAAGTCGGAGCCGTTCACAGTTACATTATACTCCGAATCGATTAAAGCAATAAGAATAAGAACATGCATAGAACTCCATTCTTTTAACGAACTGAATTCTGTATCGGGTTTTAAACTTCCCGGTGTTAACTCTTCGATCTCATTTTCTATCGAATGAATGAAACTGGTGATGTCCATAATGTGTGGTGATGAGTGGAAATTTTCCTCTAATATAATAATTCTTTCTAGAATGTCACTACCGTTCCTGACCACGAGTATCCTATTCCAAATGACGCTAAAAGAACTTTATTGCCTGATTTAATTTTCCCTTTTTTAATTGCTTCATTTAATGCAATCGGAATGGATGCTGAAACTGTGTTGCCAACATTCTCCATACAAATGAAGAATTTATCTTCCTCGATTTTCAGCTTTCTTCTTAGAACGCTGAGAAGAAAAGCATTGGCCTGATGAAAAATAAACAGATCTATATCATTTTTATTCAACATGTTTTTTTCAAGAATATCAGCAATCATAGGAGGGACAACCCTTAGCGCAAATGTGAAAATTTCCACGGAGTTCATTTTCATCTGGCCATAAACCATTCCGCCTGCTGCTTCATTCTTTTGGAACCATTCAGCGTTAGCCGGATTTCTGGTCCCGCTTCTTTCAACCATTAAATTCTCTGCGCCACTTCCGTCTGTTCCGAAACTATATCTTCCCACTCCAATATCAGATGCTTCTTTCGCGACAACGAGAGTGGCCGCTCCTGCATCACCGAAAATCATTCGTAATTCTGAATCATCTGGATGTATTACTGTTGAAGGTATATCGGAGGTTATAATTAAAACTGAACTTGCCTGCTCGCTTTCTATTAATCCTTTTGCGACACTAAGGCAATATGTGAAGCCTGTGCAGCCGAATGGAAGGTCAATAGCACCGCAATTCTGATTTAATCCAAGCCTGTGTTGTAAGATACACGCAGTAGCGGGGCCTTTATAGTCAAGTCCTTCGGTGCAAAAAATAAGATAATCTATTTGAGACCTGTCGATGTTATTTTCTTCGAATAATTTTATAGCAGCATTAAAACCAAGATCAGAGCCAACTACGCCTGTACTAGTAATGTGGCGGTTGTTGATTCCGGTGCGTTTATAAATATCCTTTTCCGTAAGCTGAGGGAATAATTCGCAAAGATCGCTGTTGCTGAGTGTTCCGGGAGGCAGATAATAGCTAGTGGAATGAATGGATGCTTTCAAGTCAGTTTTTATACAAAAATAATAAACCTGATTAACTTACTGTGAATATTAATCAGCAAATTTATTTAATTAGTATATTTGAAAATATCTATTCTATGTTTCCTAAAATTTCATTCGGTAATATCGACACGAAAGCGTTTCGCAAATGCGTTTTGTTATTCATTTCACTCTCATTTATTATTTATGGCAGAAGTATAGCCAATAAATATTCAATGGATGATGAATACGTTACGAATAATAATAAACAGGTTGAAAAAGGCCTGGCAGGTATTCCTGAGATATTCCGGACTACTTATGCACTGGACAATAAATCAAGTTTTGAATACAGGCCTATTGTTAAAGTCACCTATGCAATCGAGTATCAGATCTTTGGACGAAATCCATATGTAAGTCACTTCATCAATGTTCTTCTTTATAGTTCTTTGGTCATACTGATATTCTATGTTCTGCTTAGATTATTGCCTGACCACCATTACATTTTTCATCTGACAGCATGCTTGCTTTTTCTGATTCATCCTATACATTCAGAGGTCGTGCTTAGTCTGAAGAACCGGGATGTGATGCTTAGTTTTATTGGTGGTCTGACGGCCCTGTTATTTTATTTGCGCTTTGCAGAAAACAAGGGTAAGATCAACCTGATATATGGTTTCATATTTCTATTATTTGCCTATTTGTCAAAAAAAGATGTGATGACCTTTTTCGTGCTTATTCCGTTTACGATATGGTTTTTCAGAAAGATCAATTTGAAACAATTGGGTTGGATAATGTTTACTTTTCTGCCGGTTCTCATTTCATTCCGTTTGGCTGCCAAGGCAGTAATAAATGAAAGTGCAAGAACTTTATTACTATGGGAAAATCCACTATTTGTAAATAATTATTCATTTTTTCAAAGGATTCCCGAAGCATTTTACTGCCTTTGGTTTTACCTTAAAATGTTCTTGATACCGCATCCCTTGTTGTGTTATTATGGATATAATCAAGCGCCAATAGTTGGTTGGGATGATTATCGTGTCTGGCTGATAATTGTTTTGTTAATCCTTACAGCTTACCTTATCTTTAAAAAGAAAGCACTAAAAGAATTATGGGTGTACGGGTTGATATTCTTTCTCATCACTATCTCAATGTTTACTAATGTCGTGAAGCCTGTTGTTGGTATAGTAGGGGAGCGTTTTGAGTTTATAGCTTCGCTCGGCCTATGTATTACGTCTGCGGCTCTGCTTCTCAAATATTTTAAGATCCGCCTGGATGAGCCACTGCTAAAGCTTAAATTGATCAGTAATAGATTCTGGATTTTTCTATTTCTGATAGTTGTTGTCTATGGGGCAAGGTCATTTGCACGAAGCCCGGCATGGAAAGATACATATACGCTTTATAAAGCCGATGCAGCCAATGCGACCGAATCCGCTCATACGCATTCATTGCTGGCGTCCGCAGCAGTGTCAAAAGTCAAGAACGACAAGCGGCTTTCAAAAACTCAGAAAAGGGATCTTGTCCTGGAAGCAGAGCATGAGTACCTTGAATCAATAAGAATAATACCTGATTACATTGCTTCACATAATAACCTTGGGACGGTGTATTATACATACATGAACAATCCTCAAAAAGCAATTTATCATCTTGAAAAAGCTGTTGAGCTTGACAAAGAATATGTGGAAGCTTATTTTAATCTTGGATCCTCATATGCAGCACTAAAAAAATTTGATAAGGCAGAACAAGCATATCTTAAAGCGATAGAATTAAAACCCGATTTTGCAAGTAGCTATCTGTCATTAAGCAATTTGTATGCATCGCAGAAAAAATATGATAAGATCATTGAAGTGAATGAAAAAGCTATCAGCAAGGGAGTGAAATCAGATATCATGTATATCAATATAGGTAATGTTTATTATCTGAATGGCGATACTCTAAAAGCGATTCCTTACCTCGAAAAGGCTATCTCGTTCAATCCTAATAACAAAGGCGTCAATACCTTTTTATCTGATTATTACAGGCGACATGGTGATGTAGAAAGATCTGCGAAATACTCACGTCTTATAAGCAGCTCATCTAAATAAATCATCTGATTTCATTCCCAATTTTGCTAAAAACCTTATATGCAACCCTTTTTGGCCGAAAAGCATCTCTGATTTATAAATTTGCTTTTTTTGGAAGAGATTTATTTTTTTATATCTTTATCGGTAAAATTGTAGGTTTTATATAGATAAACGTAATTCTCATCGTTCATGAAACATTTTTTTACTCTCTTTCTCTTATTCTTAAGTATTGCTTTAATTGGACAGGAAAAGGCTTCTGTTCCTGCAGAAAGTACTACGGGCCGCTCCGGTCAGAGTGCTGTATCGGCACGTTCTGCTGCAACGTCAACACAAATCAGAACTTCTGAGCCTGTGAAACTACCTTATGATCTTAATGACCGATACATGGGCAGAGCTTCTGAGTTCCTTGGTAATTTAACGGTTTCCCAGCTACCGGCTGATTTTCCGGTCTATGAAAAGACGATGGGCTTAAAGGAATACGATCAGGCTGTAGAGGCTTTCTATTATAAGCACATGGACATCGTACGCGAGCCTGTGAAAGAAAAATTGAAACACTAGAACTTAACACCACGCTTCATACTAAACTTAACACCATTAAACATGAAAAGAATCTTATTCTTTTTTGCTGCAATACTAGTTTTGTCAACAGGTTCGGTTTTCAGCCAGGGAAGTAATTGTGCCAGTGCAACCCCTTTTTGTGGGGATGTAACGTTCCCGAATAACACTGCAACCACGTCACAATCAGGTCCTAATTACGGTTGTTTAACCACTCAGCCAAACCCCGCCTGGTTCCTTATTAAGTCAACCGCTGCGGGCACAATGGATTTTACCATAAGTCAGCAAACAAACGGTGGTGCGGGCATTGACGTTGACTTTATCGCATGGGGGCCATTTGCCAGTGCTAATATTTGTAGCAGTTTAGGTTCTTCTTCAAGTACTGATTGCAGTTACAGCACAGCTGCAGTTGAATATATGAATCTAACTGCAACTGCAGCCGGACAATATTTTATGGTGTTAATTACTAATTACAGTGGACAAGCGGGTACAATTACTTTTGATCAGACTGCAGGACCTGCTGCGGATTGTTCCATTACCTGCCCATCTGTTGTAGCAGGAAACGGTTTCCTTCTTGCTGCAGGTGGCAATATGCCGGCCTCAATTGCCTGTAATGCAGCCAGCTTCGGACTGATAGCCTCGGGTAATGCCCCCTTCGGGAATCCGATTACCCCCGGGATAATGATCTCATTTACTTCCACCGCCAATAACGGATTAAGGATCAATTGGTATGAGAATGGAGCTTTTGTCTTGTGCTCCGGTTGCGGAGGTACGTCCCTGAATATCCCAGCAAGTACAAATAATGATATTCAATATTCTACAATGTCTCCATCTGCAACCAACCAGATACAGCTCTGTGAAACAAGCACTGCCAGTGGTGACTTCGCGTATACGATCACCGATGTGACCAACGGAGCTGTTCTTAGTTCCGGAACGTGGGTTACAGATGGTGCTTGTCTTAATATAAATATTCCTCCGGGCACTATCAGTGGTGTTTCTTCTTGGTCGATCAGTCCTGCATGTCCGGGTTGCTTAACTTCAACTGACTGGGGATATACAACATTCAGCCCTGCGGCTGCAGCTGCAGCAGGTGCAGGAACTTATAATATCTGTTATTCATTTGATCCTCCGGGAACCTGTGCAACATATAATTATTGCCAGTCGATAACGGTAACAAATCCTAATAATGCCGCCTGGACAACTCCTGCAGCAATGTGCGCCAGTGCAGCCTCTATAAATTTAAATTCATATATAACAGGAACAACAGGTGGAACCTGGAGCGGATCGGGTGTTTCAGGGAGTACATTCAATCCTTCAGGTTTATCGGGAAGCATTCCGGTAACATACACCGTGGGATCTGGCGGATGTAGTGCAGCCGTAACACATAGTATTACTGTGAATCCTGTTCCGACAGTTTCAATTAATTCTCCCGCACCTGTTTGTGCAGGAACTTCCGTGACGCTTACAGCAACACCATCTGCTGGTGGCGGTTCATACTCATGGGCTCCGGGAGGTGCAACCACATCTTCAATTACCGTTTCACCGGGAACAAGCACTACGTATACGGTGACATATACATTAGCAGGATGTTCAGGAACAGCAAGCCGCACGATCACAATTAATCCGGTTCCAACAGTTAGTGTTAATACACCGGCTCCAATTTGTAATGGCGCATCTGCGACCCTTACTGCAACACCTTCGACAGGTGGTGGAACATACTCCTGGGCTCCGGGTGGTGCAACGACTCAATCTATAAGTGTTTCTCCTGCATCAACAACCACATACACTGTAACCTATACTCTGGCAGGTTGCTCGGGTACAGGAACCAGCACAATTACTGTTAATCCGGTTCCTACTGTAAGTATCAACTCCCCTGCACCTGTTTGTGCCGGGACTTCAGTAACCTTAACAGCTACACCTTCAACTGGCGGTGGTAATTATTCATGGTCACCTGGAGGCGCTAGTACGGCATCCATCACTGTGTCACCTGGCAGCACTACCACTTATACAGTGACTTATACCTTGTCGGGTTGCTCTGCAACTGCAACCCGTTTAATAACTGTAAATCCTGTACCAACTGTCAGCGTTGCAAATTCGGCTCCTGTTTGTAATGGTACATCGGCAACTTTGACTGCCACTCCATCAACGGCAGGAGGTACGTATTCATGGTCACCGGGCGGTGCGACAACAGCTTCCATCACATTGGCACCTGCTTCAACAACGACCTATACCGTTACGTATACACTGTCCGGTTGTTCAGGAACCGCAACGGGAACTATTACAGTCAATCCAATACCAACTGTAACAATAAGTCCTGCAACCTCTACGGTTTGTGCAGGGTCTCCTGCAACGCTTACAGCTACACCATCCACCGGTGGCGGAACCTATTCCTGGTCTCCCGGAGGTGCAACAACTGCAGCAATTACGGTTTCGCCAGCATCTTCAACAACATATACAGTTACATATACTTTATCTGGCTGTGTAGGGACTGCATCGCGTTTGATAACAGTAAATCCAGTGCCTACAGTTACAGTTAATACACCGGCAGCGATCTGCTCCGGAAGTTCAGCAAGTTTAACGGCAACACCTTCTACAGGAGGTGGAACATATTCATGGGCTCCGGGTGGAGCAACCACTCAATCGATCACTGTTTCTCCTGCATCTTCCACTACTTATACAGTTACTTATACTTTAGCAGGTTGCTCAGGGACAGGGACCAGTGTCGTTACCGTTAATCCGACACCAACTGTAACTATCAGCCCTGCAACGTCAACAATTTGTGCAGGATCATCCGCCACTTTAACGGCTACACCATCTCTGGGCGGAGGTACTTACTCATGGTCACCCGGAGGAGCTACAACTTCTGCCATCACGGTTTCTCCTGCATCATCCACAACTTACACTGTAACCTATACTCTTTCCGGATGCAGTGGTACTGCAAGCAGATTGATAACAGTAAACCCGATGGATAACGCTGGTTTTAATTATGGTGGCTCAACAACCTTTTGCCAGACAGGAACTAATCCTACGGCTACGGTTACAGGACAGGCTGGAGGAGCTAATCCTTTCAGTTCATCTCCTGGCGGACTTTCACTTAATACATCAACAGGTGCGATTAATTTGGCAGCCAGCACATTAGGCACGTATAATGTCACTTATACAACGAACGGTGCATGTCCGAATAACTTCACATTGTCAGTTACTATCACCAGTGCCCCTTCTGCAGCTTTCAGTTATGCGGGCCCTTATTGTAAGTCGGCTGCTAATCCATCACCAACATTCATAGGTTCCGGAAGTGCAGGTACATTTACCTCAACTGCCGGATTGGTATTTGTTAATGCAAATACTGGACAGATCAATTTATCTGCAAGTACAGCCGGTACATACACTGTAACAAATTCAATAACTGCCAGCGGTGGATGCGCAGCTGCAACAGCTACGGCAACAGTGACAATCACCCCATCACCTGTAGTAGCTGCAACACCAGCTTCTCAAACTATTTGCTCCGGCACGGCAACTTCAATTGCTTTATCGAGTTCAATTGCAGGAACTTCTTATAACTGGACAGTTACTCAATCCGGAGTATCGGGTGCCGGTGCCGGATCCGGAAGTAACATCGCTCAGACATTAAATACCACAGCAGGAGTTTCAGGTACTGCAACTTATACGGTTACATCCACTGCAGGTGGTTGTGCCGGAAATACCTTGACAATTCCGGTAACTGTTAATCCTGTTCCTACTGTAACACCAAGCCCGGTAGCTCAGACGATCTGTTCCGGTAACACTACCAGTATTTCTTTATCAGGAAGCTTACCCGGAACTACCTTTGCCTGGGTTGCCCCTACCCAAACGGGAGCTACCGGAGGAACGGCAGGATCAGGTTCCAGTATAGTTCAGACATTGACTGCGAGCGGTTCTTCGGCAGGCACGGTAACTTATAACATTGTTCCGACAGCAAATTCTTGTCCTGGCGCATCAGTGCCGGTAATCATCACAGTTAACCCTACACCTGTTGCTACGGCAACTCCAGCTGTTTCTTCAATTTGTTCAGGTGCGACCACTGCAGTAACATTATCAAGTCCTGTGGCAGGAACAACCTTTAACTGGATTGCAGCCAACGGAACCGGAATTTCAGGGGCTTCCTCGGGGTCAGGTACCGCAATTAACCAAACATTGAATAATAGTTCTACTGCATCTGCATCAGCTATTTATACGATAACACCAACGGCTTCGGGTTGTGCGGGTTCACCGATAACGGTCACCATAGATGTTAGTCCAACCCCAAATGTAAATGCCAGTCCGGTGGCTCAGACGATTTGTTCCGGATCTACAACTGCAATTACGCTTACCGGTACTATTCCAGGTACTACATTTGCATGGGTTGCTCCATCACAGTCGGGTGCGACAGGTGGAAGTGCCGGCAGCGGAACTTCAATCGGGCAGACATTACTAACTTCAGGTGCTTCTGCAGGAACAGTAACATACAATATTGTTCCTACAGCTAATGGATGTTCCGGTCCCTCTGTTCCGGTAATAATAACTGTTAACCCTGTTCCTTTTGCAACTGCCACACCCGCCAATTCAACTATTTGTTCAGGAGCAAGCACCGCGATCAATATCAGCAGCTTTACAGCCGGTACAACATTCTCCTGGACTGCATCTAACGGTGCAGGAATTACCGGAGCTTCAGCCGGATCAGGTACCTCAATAAATCAGATCTTAAATAATACCGGAACTTCAGGTGGTACAGCAACATATTCAGTTACACCTTCTGCAAGCGGATGCCCGGGCAGCCCTGTTAATGTAACGGTAACTGTAAATCCCGTTCCATCTGTGGTTGCAACTCCTCCTGCGCAGACTATCTGTTCAGGCGGTTCAACAGCAATAAGTTTATCAAGCAATGTGTCAGGCGCTACCTTCAGCTGGTCAGCACCATCACAAAGTGGTGCTTCAGGCGGAGCGTCAGGAAGCGGCAGTTCAATCACACAGAATCTTAACGCGACAGGTACTTCGGCCGGTACTGTTACTTATAACATAACCCCAACCGCTAACTCATGTCCGGGAACTGCGGTATCAGTAGCAATTACAGTGGAGCCGAATCCAAATGCAACAGCAACCCCGGCTTCAGCAACTATTTGTTCTGGCACATCTACTTCTGTCGCTCTTACCAGCAATATCCCGGGAACCACTTTTTCATGGACTGTTATATCTTCCGGCACTACCGGTGAATCAGCGGGCTCCGGAAGCTCTATTTCTCAGGTTCTGAATTCAACCGGTGCCACTGCGGGGACTGTAACTTATAATGTCACGGCAACAACATCTGCAGGTTGTACATCCACTATACCTCCAATTGTAATAACTGTGAATCCAGCTCCGAACGTGAGTGCCACACCTGCCAGTGCAACAATTTGTTCAGGTACAGCTACAAATTGTGTGTTAACAAGTAATGTAAGCGGAACAACATTCTCGTGGACGGTCACACAAACCGGAGTATCCGGTGCATCAGCCGGAAGCGGCTCTGTGATCACTCAAACATTATCCGCTACGGGTACATCTCCCGGAACTGCGGTATATACAATTACACCATCTGCAAGCGGTTGTGCATCTGCTTCACCGGTATTTGTAACCATAACTGTTAACCCACTGCCAACCGCAATTGCAACACCTTCATCGCAAATTTTGTGTACTGGTTCAGCAAGTTCAATAAATCTGACAAGCAGTTTATCTGCAACCACTTTTGACTGGACAGTTACTCAAACAGGAGTTAGTGGTGCAACCAATGGCACAGGTAATTCAATTACACATCTCCTGAATTTAACAGGTACTTCAGCAGGTACCGTGGTTTATTCGATCATTCCGACAGACAATGGTTGTGCGGGACCTCCAACGGATGTAACAGTAACTGTTAATCCAATTGATAATTCAGCTTTCACTTATCCATCTAGCACATTCTGCCAGACAGGAGTTGATCCCAGCCCTTCAATTACAGGGGTTTCCGGAGGAGTGTTTACTGCCTCTCCATCAACGCTTGTAATCAATTCTGCAACCGGAGTGATAGATCTTAGCGCGAGCCCGCTTGGAAACTACACAATTACATATCAGACTTCTGGTGCTTGTCCGAATTCATCTGTAGTGAACATTACGATCACAACTGCACCGGATGCCAACTTTACTTATGCAGCGTCAGTGTGTTCAACAGATCCTAACCCAATTCCGAATTTCGGAGCGGGGGCAAGTGCAGGAACATTCAGTTCGACTCCTGCAGGCCTTGTCTTTGTGGATCCGGCAACGGGCGAAATAGATCTAAGCCTTTCAGCGCCCGGAACGTATACCTTAACGAATTCGATTGCCGCGGGTGGTGGCTGTGCTGCAGCTTCTGCATCAGGTACTATTATTATTAATCAGGCAGCAACTATTGATGCAGGCGTTAATGATACAATATGTGAAGCTCAAAATGCAACTCTGGCCGGAGTGATCGGTGGAAGTGCAATAAGCATTGCTTGGACTACAAGTGGAACAGGAACGTTCAACGATACTACTTTAGCGGCTGCGGTGTATACGCCTTCAGCAGCGGATATTGCTGCAGGACAGGTAGTATTAACTGCTACCACTAATGATCCTTCCGGTGTGTGCGGTGCGGTTACTGATTTCGTAGTTCTAACAATTACACCTCTTGATGACGCTTCGTTTAGCTATTCAGGGGGAACTTTCTGCCAATCAGGGACGAATCCTCTACCAACAGTTACGGGAACAGCGGGAGGGGTGTTCAGCTCATCACCAGGTCTTGTATTTGTAAGCACTTCCACAGGAGAGATTAATCTTGCAGGAAGTACAGTCGGCACTTACGATGTTGTTTATACTACGAATGGGCCATGTCCTACTACTGATACAGTGTCCGTAACTATTACTGATGCACCGGTGGCGACTTTCACATATTCTTCTGCAGCTACATCTTTCTGCCAGACAGATTCGAATCCTGCTCCGGTATTCAATACTGGTGCTAGTGGCGGAGTCTTTACGGCATCGCCTGCAGGCTTAACTTTTACAAGTACTCCGGGTCAAATAGATCTTTCGAATTCAGCGCCCGGTACATATACATTGTATAACAATATTGTAGCGGCAGGCGGATGCGCATCCGCTTCTGATTCACTTATCATTACAATAAATCAACCTGCTATTGCAAATGCCGGTAATGATACTTCGGTTTGTTCCGGAACAGCTTACACGGTGGTTGGTGCCAGTGTAGGGGGGAGCGCATTGTCAGGAAGCTGGACAAGCAACGGCACGGGGTCATTCAACGACAATACACTACCGAATACGACATATACACCTTCAGCTGCAGATAATGCAAATGGATCAGTAACGTTGTATTTCACAACTGATGAGCCCTCAGGAGTGTGTAATGCAGTTGTCGACAGCATGATCCTTACGATCACTCCGTTGCCTCAGGCACCATCGGTTACCAGCCCTGCACCGTATTGTGTGGGTGCAACCGTAGGCGCTATTACATATACATCTTCCGGAGGTGTTGTAAACTGGTACTCTGATGCTGCTCTTACAGATTCAATAGGGACAGGACTTCCTTTTACACCGGTAGGAATCACGGGAGATACAACAATTTATGTAACTGAGATCATTGGTTCATGTACCAGTTTTTCGTCAGCTGTTACTATTACATTCAACCCGCTTCCTGTGTTAGATTCTACGAATATGGTATTGACAGATGCTACCTGCGGTGCAACCACAGGCTCAATATCAAATGTTGCAGTCGTTTCAGGGCAGAGTCCGTTTACTTATGTGTGGCAGGATGCTGCTGGTACAACTGTTGGAACTGCACTTGATCTTAGTAACGTAGGCCCAGGTGTTTACACGCTTACGGTTACTGATGCAAACGGCTGTTCGGCACAGATTGGTGGTGGTTCAGGGTCCACAGTTAGTTCAACAAGCGGTGTTACTGCATCATTCACGGCAGATCAGATTACAGGAGAAACACCGTTGCCTGTAAGTTTTGTTAATACATCTGTAGGCGGAGCAACATATTTATGGCAGTTCCCTGATGGAAGCACGGATACAACAACAAATGCATTTTTTACATGCACGCAGATCGGAAATCAGAGAGTTTGTCTGGTTGCCAACAATGGTGCGGGTTGTTCGGATAGTACTTGTGTCGACATTGATATATTTATCAATTCTACTTTTGTTATTCCAAATGTATTTACACCAAATGGTGATGATATCAATGATATATTTACCGTTAAAAATGTAGGTCTGGAAAAAATGGATGCAGAGATATATAACAGATGGGGGCAGAAAGAATATGAATGGCACACGACCAACGGAGGTTGGGATGGCCGTACAGCAGCAGGCGTGCTGGTTCCGGATGGAACGTATTTCTTCATCATCAGTGCGAAAGGAATTGACGGAAAAGAATATTTCGAAAAAGGATCTTTCGAATTGATCAGATAAAAATAAATTAAGTAATTTTGCTACCGGGAAGGCTTGATAGTCTTCCCGGTTTTATTTTTTGTACCCGATTGTGAATAATTTTTTACCTCCTGAAATAAGGGCTGTATCCCGATTTTCCTCGATTTAGGCGATTTTCTCAATTATTTTCCAATAAAAAGCACTTTTTTTTTGAACGTGCTATTGTTTATAATAAATAATTATTACCTTTGCCCTCCCCAAAAAAGCGGGGGTATATTTTATATACAGTAAAAATCGATAAAAATCTAATACCAGAAAAATGCCTACTATCCAGCAATTAGTGCGTAAAGGAAGAACAAAAGCTGCTAACAAAAGCAAATCTGCTGCCCTTGAAGCAAGTCCTCAGAAACGTGGAGTATGTACCCGTGTTTATACAACTACACCTAAGAAGCCAAACTCAGCTATGAGAAAGGTTGCCCGTGTTCGTTTAACAAACAAAAAAGAGGTGAATGCATATATCCCGGGAGAGGGTCACAATCTTCAGGAACACTCGATCGTATTGATCCGTGGTGGAAGGGTGAAAGATCTTCCAGGTGTACGTTACCATATTGTTCGTGGAGCATTGGATACTTCAGGAGTTGATGGTCGTAATCAGAGACGTTCTAAATACGGAACTAAAAAACCAAAAGCAGGAGCTAAAGCTGCACCGGCTAAAAAGAAATAATATTACAGAACCGGGCGAGGGTTTGAGTAAGGGATAATCCCTGAAGCAACAAATACGCGCCCAAATAAAAATTACAATGAGAAAGACCAAAGCAAAAAAGAGAATCCTTTTACCGGATCCAAAGTTTAATGATGTGTTAGTAACACGTTTCGTTAACAACCTGATGTATGATGGCAAGAAAAGCATTTCATATGATGTTTTTTATGACGCGATGGAAATCGTTCACAAAAGAACTGAGTCTGAAGGTTTAGATGTGTGGAAAAAAGCTTTGGCGAATGTAACGCCAGCAGTTGAGGTTCGTAGCCGCAGAGTAGGTGGGGCAACATTCCAGATCCCTTCTGAGATCCGTCCTGAAAGAAAAGTTTCTATGGGTATCAAATGGATGATCCTTTATGCTCGTAAGCGTAATGAGAAATCAATGGCTCAGAAATTAGCTGGTGAGATCGTTGCTGCTTCTAAAGAAGAAGGTGCTGCTTTCAAAAAGAAAGAAGACGTTCATAAAATGGCAGAGGCTAACAAAGCATTCTCCCACTTTAGATTTTAATTAATGTTAGTGCTCGGCACTTTGCATTGATTTATACCGTTGTAGAACGGGCCTTAATTAAGAATAAAAAGAAAGAAAGATAAAATGTCAGATTTAAGATATACAAGAAATATTGGAATTGCAGCTCACATCGATGCAGGTAAAACTACATGTACTGAGCGTATCCTTTATTATACAGGAGTTACGCATAAAATAGGTGAGGTGCACGATGGTGCAGCTACTATGGATTGGATGGTTCAGGAGCAGGAGCGCGGGATAACAATCACGTCAGCTGCAACAACATGTTTCTGGAAATACCGTGATCAGCAATACAAAGTTAATATCATTGATACTCCGGGCCACGTGGATTTCACCGTTGAGGTGAATCGTTCATTGCGTGTACTTGATGGTCTTGTTTTCTTATTTTCTGCAGTTGATGGTGTTGAGCCGCAATCTGAAACAAACTGGAGACTTGCAAATAACTATAACGTAACCCGTTTAGGTTTCGTTAATAAAATGGACCGTTCAGGTGCCGATTTCTTAAACGTGGTAAAACAGGTGAAAGAAGTTTTAGGTGGAAATCCATTACCGCTTCAGTTACCTATCGGTGCTGAAGAAACATTCATCGGTGTTGTTGATTTGATCAATAACCGCGGAATCGTGTGGAATGAAGAAGATAAAGGTATGACTTACAAAGTTGTTCCTATTCCTGAAGATATGATGGAAGATGTTACTTATTGGAGAGGCCAGCTTCTTGAAGCTATCGCTGAATTCGATGAGTCATTGATGGAAAAATTCTTTGAAGATCCAAACTCTATCACAGAAAGAGAAGTTCTTACTGCATTACGTCAGGCTTGCGTTGCGAACAAAGTGGTTCCAATGCTTTGCGGATCAGCTTTCAAAAACAAAGGTGTTCAGACAATGCTGGATCTTGTTATGGAATTAATGCCTTCTCCATTGGATAAGGACGTTACCCATGGAACAAATCCTGACACAGATGAGCCTGTTACACGTAAACCTGATGTAAAAGAGCCTTTCACAGCTCTTGCATTTAAGATCGCAACAGATCCTTTCGTAGGTCGTTTGTGTTTCTTCCGTGCATATTCCGGACGTCTTGATGCAGGTTCTTACGTATTGAACACACGCAGTGGAAACAAGGAGCGTATCTCCCGTATCTTCCAGATGCATGCAAACAAACAAAATGCAATTGATTTTATTGAAGCAGGAGATATCGGAGCGGCAGTTGGATTTAAAGATATCCGCACAGGAGATACTTTATGTGATGAGAAGCATCCGATCGTTCTTGAGGCGATGAACTTCCCTGAGCCTGTAATCGGTGTTGCCATTGAGCCTAAAACTCAGGCAGATCTTGACAAGCTTGGTGTTGCATTGAATAAATTATCTGAAGAGGATCCTACTTTCCGCGTTAAAACGGATGAGGACAGCGGACAGACTATCATCAGCGGTATGGGTGAGCTTCACCTTGAGATCATTGTTGACCGTTTGAAGCGTGAATTCAAAGTAGAAGTAAACCAGGGTGCTCCTCAGGTTTCTTACAAAGAGACAATCAACGGATCTGTTGAACACAGAGAAGTTTATAAGAAACAATCCGGTGGTCGCGGTAAGTTTGCCGACATTAAATTTGTGGCATCTCCTGTTGACGCTGATTGGGATATCGCAAAAGATGGTGGATTGCAATTCATCAACGAGATTTCAGGTGGTAACATTCCTCGCGAATTTATTCCTGCAGTTGAGAAAGGATTCAAACAAGCAATGGTTAACGGTGTATTAGCCGGTTATCCGATGGATTCATTGAAGATCCGATTAATTGATGGTTCTTACCACAATGTCGATTCAGATGCATTATCATTCGAGATCGCAGCACGTACAGCTTTCCGCGAAGCATTACCAAAATGTAAGCCTGTATTATTAGAGCCGATCATGAAAATTGAAGTTCTTACTCCAGAGCAGAACATGGGGGATGTTGTAGGTGACTTGAACAAGCGTAGAGGTCAGATCGAAGGAATGGACTCTAAAGGTGTAACTCAGGTTATCAAAGCTAAAGTTCCATTGTCAGAAATGTTTGGTTATGTAACTCAGTTGCGTACTATCACTTCAGGACGTGCTACAAGCACAATGGAATTTGATCACTATGCAGAAACACCACGCAACATTGCAGATGATGTAATTGCAAAATCAAAAGGTAAAGCAGAAAAAGTTTAATCATAACGTTCTTTATAAAAAAAAGCATGAGCCAGAAAATCAGAATCAAATTAAAATCTTACGATTTCAACTTAGTTGATAAATCAGCAGAGAAAATTGTTAAAACCGTTAAAATGACGGGTGCAGTAGTAAGCGGACCAATTCCATTGCCAACTCACAAAAAGATCTACACTGTATTACGTTCACCGCACGTTAACAAAAAAGCTCGTGAGCAGTTCCAGTTGTGTTCTTACAAAAGATTGTTAGATATCTACAACAAAAATGTCTGGAATAATAGGTAAAAAAATTGGAATGACCAGTGTTTTCGGTGCCAATGGTAAATACATACCATGCACAGTTATCGAAGCCGGTCCTTGCGTTGTTACGCAAGTAAAAACCTTGGAGAAAGACGGTTATGCTTCAGTTCAGTTAGCGTTCGGAGAGAAGAAAGAAAAACACACTTCTTCTGCAATGAAAGGTCACTTCGCTAAAGCCGCTACCACTCCTAAACGTAAGATTGTTGAATTCAAAGAATTTGACGGAGAAAAAAATCTTGGTGAAACAGTTACAGTTGAAGTTTTTGCAGAAGGCGATTTCGTTGATGTTGCAGGTACTTCAAAAGGTAAAGGCTGGCAAGGTGTTGTTAAGCGTCACGGATTCAGTGGGGTTGGACACGCTAACAAATCTCACGGTCAGCACGATCGTGAAAGAGCACCAGGTTCATTAGGTGCATCTTCATGGCCATCACGCGTATTCAAAGGAATGAGAATGGGCGGACGTATGGGTGGAGACCGTGTTAAAACACAAAACTTAGAGGTAATTAAAGTGATTGCAGAAAAAAATCTTTTGATCATCAAAGGTTCTGTTGCAGGCGCAAAAGGTTCATTCGTTACAATCGAAAAATAAAATGGAAGTAGCAGTAGTAAACATAAGCGGCAAATCTACCTCTAAGAAGGTAAATTTAAATGATGCAATTTTCGGCATCGAGCCAAATGACCACGCCATTTATTTGGATGTTAAACAACATTTAGCAAATAAACGTCAGGGTACTCATAAATCAAAAGAAAGAAATGAAGTTTCAGGTTCTACTAAGAAGCTGAAAAAACAAAAAGGTACCGGTGGAGCACGTGCTGGTAGCATTAAGTCTGGTACTATCGTAGGTGGTGGACGTATCTTCGGACCACGTCCGAGAGATTACTCTTTCAAACTGAACAAAAAACTGAAAAGACTTGCTCGTATGTCTGCTTTAGCTTACAAAGCTAAAGAAAGCAGCCTGACGATCCTTGAAGATTTCAGCTTTGATGCTCCAAAGACAAAAAAATATGCTGATTTGATCAATAATTTGAAGCTTTCCGATAAAAAAACATTATTAGTGTTGGGGGAATCAAATAAAAACGTATATTTGTCGTCCCGAAATTTGACCAACACAAAAGTCGTAACTGCTTCGGATTTAAACACTTACGATATTTTGAATGCTCAAAACCTGCTTTTAGTAGAGGGTGCAGTTAAAGAAATTGAAAATTTATTAGGTAATTAATAAGATGAGCATAATTGTAAAACCGGTTATTACCGAGAAAATGACAGCACAGGGCGAGAAACATAATCGCTATGGCTTTGTTGTAGAGAAAACTGCTAACAAGGTTCAGATCAAGGATGCTGTTGAAAAGCTTTACGGAGTGAGTGTTTCTTCAGTGAATACACAGAATTACGTAGGGAAAGTGAAATCCCGGAACACAACACAAGGGTTGGCGATCGGGAGAGTGAACAAGCATAAAAAAGCGGTTGTTACCCTGAAAGATGGCGAAACAATTGATTTTTACGCTAGCATTTAAGAGATGATGCAGGTACGCCCTGCGAAGACATATTATAAATATACAGGTTAGGTAACCTGTGAAAATAAAAAAACTGAGATGGCTTTAAAGAAATTAAGACCCTTAACACCTGGGCAGCGCTTTAAATTAGTAAGTGATAATGCTGATATTACTCATGATAAACCTGAAAAAAGTTTATTAGTTCCGGTTAAGAAGTCCGGAGGACGTGATAATACAGGTAAAATGACAATGCGTTACATCGGTGGCGGTCACAAACAACAGTACCGTATCATTGATTTTAAACGCGACAAAGCAGGTGTTCCCGCAACTGTTAAAACTATTGAGTACGATCCAAACCGTACTGCACGTATTGCCCTTGTTGTTTATGCTGATGGAGAGAAGCGTTATATCATCGCTCCTACAGGTTTACAGGTTGGTCAAAAGATCGTATCAGGAAAAGATGCAGCACCTACGGTAGGAAATGCACTTTTACTTTCTGAAATTCCATTAGGAACTACAATCCACAATATTGAATTACGTCCTGGACAAGGAGCTATCATGGCTCGTTCTGCAGGTTCATCTGCACAGCTAAGCGCTCGTGATGGTAAGTATGCTATCGTGAAAATGCCTTCAGGTGAAACACGTATGATCCTTGTAACTTGTATGGCTACTATCGGATCAGTATCGAATGCTGATCATAACTTAGAAATAAGCGGTAAAGCAGGTCGTACAAGATGGCAGGGCCGCAGACCGAGAACTCGTCCGGTAGCTATGAACCCTGTTGATCATCCTATGGGTGGTGGAGAAGGTAGAGCTTCAGGAGGTCACCCTCGTTCACGCAAAGGATTGCCTTCAAAAGGATTCAAAACACGTTATCCTAAGAAAGCTTCCAACAAATACATCATCGAGAAGAGAAAAAAATAGTAATATAAACAGTTTAATGGCTGCAGCCTAACCGCTCAGTTTCACAACTAAAAAACACACACAATGTCACGTTCATTAAAAAAAGGTCCTTTTATCGACTGGAAACTGGAGAAGAAATTATTAGATCTTCAGTCTTCAGGAAAGAAAACAGTTATTAAAACATGGTCACGCAGATCAATGATCTCTCCAGATTTCGTTGGTTTGACAGTAGCAGTTCACAACGGGAATAAATTCATTCCTGTGTATGTTACAGAGAACATGGTAGGTCATAAGTTCGGTGAGTTCGCTCCGACAAGAACTTTCAGAGGCCATGCAGGTAACAAAGATAAAGGGTCTAAATAAATAGTAGTAAAGAGATTATAATATAACAAAAAAATGGGTGTTAGAAAACAAAATACAGCGGACGCACGCAAAGAGGCAAACAAAAGCAGATATTTTGCTGTTTTGAAAAATTGCCCGACATCTCCCCGTAAAATGAGATTGTTAGCAGACCTTGTAAGAGGTAAAGATGTATACCTGGCTTTGAATATTTTAAAGTTCAATCCAAAAGAAGCGTCTGGAAGATTAGAAAAATTGCTGACATCAGCAATTGCAAACTACGAAGCTAAAACTGGAGAACGTCCAGAAGACAGCAACTTAGTGGTAAAAGAAGTGTTTGTTGACAGTCCAAAAACTAAATAATAATATTTAAATGGGACAAAAAGCAAATCCGGTAGGCTTACGCTTAGGCATCATTAAAGGATGGGATTCTAACTGGTATGGTGGGAAAAATTTTTCTGACAAATTAGTTGAAGATTTCAAAATCAGAAACTATTTGAAAGCTCGTTTGGCAAAAGCAAGCATTTCTAAAATTGTTATCGAAAGAACAGTTAAGATCATTACCGTTACTATCAACACATCTCGTCCGGGTATTATTATTGGAAAAGGTGGTCAGGAAGTAGATAAGATCAAAGAAGAGTTAAAGAAGATCACTAAAAAAGATATTCAGATCAATATTTTTGAGATCAAACGTCCGGAACTTGACGCTCGTTTAGTAGCAGACAGTATCGCTCGCCAGATCGAAGGCCGTATCTCTTTCAGAAGAGCAGTTAAAATGGCTGTAGCTTCTACAATGAGAATGGGAGCAGAAGGTATCAAAGTAAAATGTTCTGGTCGTTTGGCAGGAGCAGAGATGGCTCGTGTGGAAGGATACAAAGAAGGACGTACTCCATTACATACTTTACGTGCTGATATCGATTACGCTTTGGGTGAAGCACATACAACTTACGGCCGTATCGGTGTAAAAGTATGGATCTGCAAAGGTGAAGTTTACGGAAAACGTGATCTTTCTCCAAATGTTGGAAATGCTGCAGCCGGTTCTAAAGACGGTAAAGGTGGAGCTCCAAAAGGAAATAATGATCGTAAATTCGACAAACGCGGTCCTTCAGGACCTAGAAAAGGCGGAAACGACAACAGAAGCAACGATAGAAGGAATTCTAAGTAATAAATAAGGAAATATTAAGTTATATAAATAGTATACAAGATGTTACAGCCTAAAAGAACCAAATTTAGAAAGATGCACAAAATGAAGATGAAGGGTGACGCCAAGCGTGGCGACCAATTATCTTTCGGTTCATTCGGACTAAAGGCGACAGAAGGGTGCTGGGTTACAGCACGTCAATTAGAAGCAGCTAGGGTTGCGGTAACACGTTTTATGAAACGTGAAGGTCAGATCTGGATCCGTGTGTTCCCTGACAAGCCAATCACAAGCAAGCCTGCTGAAGTACGTATGGGTAAAGGTAAAGGTGCTCCTGAATATTGGGTAGCAGTTGTTAAGCCGGGCCGTATTATGTTCGAAGCTGAAGGTGTTCCTATGGAAGTAGCTAAAGAAGCATTACGTTTAGCATCACAGAAATTACCAGTAACAACTAAGTTTGTTGTTAGAAGAGATTATTCAGCTGAAGCATAATAATTATATAAAGTTAAAAAATGAAGCAATCAGACATTAAAGGACTTTCTACCAACGATCTTATCGAGAAAGTTAAAGAAGAAAAAGGTGTTTTAGCAAAATTAAAGCTGAATCACGCAGTATCTCCTATTGAAAATCCTGCAAAGATCACCGGAAGCAGAAAAGCAGTAGCTAGATTAAACACAGAACTTCGCAAAAGACAATTAGCGGAAGCTAAAAAATAATTTCAAAAATGGAAGAAAGAAATTTAAGAAAAGAAAAAGTTGGTTTGGTAACATCCAACAAAATGGATAAATCAATTGTAGTTGCAGTTGAACGTAAGGTAAAGCACCCGAAATACGGGAAGTTCCTTAAGAAAACTACAAAGTTTATCGCTCACGATGAAGCTAACGCTTGTAACATCGGTGATACAGTTAAAATTATGGAGACTCGTCCTTTAAGCAAGAATAAATGCTGGAGACTGGTTGAAGTTCTTGAGAAAGTAAAGTAATACTTAATAGTGAATTTGAGATTGCGCTGGCTAAGGTAGTTTATCAATCCAAATTAATATAGTTAACAAAAACAAGAAATGGTACAACAGGAATCAAGATTAATTGTAGCGGATAACAGCGGAGCAAAAGAAGTGCTTGTTATTCGTGTACTGGGCGGAACTAAAAAAAGATATGCTTCCATTGGCGACAAAGTGGTAGTTACCGTTAAACATGCATTACCATCAGGTAACATTAAAAAAGGCGCTGTTTCTAAAGCAGTTGTTGTGAGAGTGAGAAAAGAAGTTAGACGTCCTGATGGATCTTACATTCGTTTCGATGACAACGCGGTTGTGTTGTTAAACGCAGCAGACGAATTAAGAGGAACTCGTATTTTCGGACCTGTTGCCCGTGAATTAAGAGATAAGCAATTTATGAAAATCGTATCACTTGCTCCGGAAGTGTTATAATAACCACTGACTAAAGTCTGAGGAAAATAAAAATAAACAAGATGTCAAAATTAAACATTAAGAAAAACGATACGGTAAAAGTAATTGCCGGTGATTCAAAAGGCCAGGAAGGTAAAGTACTGTCGATCGACAGAACAAAGAACCGCGCTTTTGTTGAAGGTGTTAACCTTGTATCGAAAAGCGCTAAACCTGATGCAAAGAACCCTCAGGGCGGGATCGTTAAAAAAGAAGCTTCGATCCATATCTCTAATCTGATGCTTATTGAAGCATCTACAGGAAAACCGACACGTGTTGGAAGAAGATTAGATGAAAAAAGCAAAAACATAGTTCGTTACTCAAAAAAATCAGGGGAGGTAATTAAATAATGGCTTATTCACCACGTTTAAAAGACAAGTATAAAGCGGATGTAATTCCGGCTTTACAGAAAAAATACGGATACAGCAGTTCAATGCAGGTTCCTAAATTGGAAAAAATCTGTGTTAACCAGGGTATCGGAGATGCAGTTTCTGATAAGAAATTGATCGAAGGTGCTATCAAGGAAATGACCACTATTACTGGTCAAAAGGCGGTATCTACTATCTCTAAAAAAGATATCTCTAACTTCAAACTTCGTAAAGGAGTTCCAATCGGAGTAAGAGTAACTTTACGCGGAGATACAATGTATGAGTTTTTAGATCGATTAATTTCCGTAGCTTTGCCCCGCATTCGTGATTTTAGAGGAATCAATGAAAAAGGGTTTGACGGAAACGGAAACTACACTTTAGGTGTAACCGAGCAGATCATTTTCCCTGAAATTGATATCGATAAAGTAACAAAGATCATGGGTATGGATATTACTTTTGTAACTTCTGCACCTAGCGATGACCAGGCTTTAGCTTTATTAAGCGAATTTGGATTACCTTTCAAGAATCAGAAAAAAGAAGAAAAAAAATAATGATTTATAATCCGAATTAAATCGGAAGTTAAATCAAATCTTAAAGAAAAAAAGATGGCAAAAGAATCAATGAAAGCAAGAGAAGTTAAACGTAAGAAACTTGCTGACCTTTACGCTGACAGAAGAAAAGCTTTAAAAGCAGCTGGAGATGTAGTAGGTTTACAAAAATTACCACGTAATTCTTCACCTACACGTCAACGTAACCGTTGTAAATTAACAGGTCGTCCAAGAGGATATATACGTCAGTTCGGAATCTCCCGTAACACATTCCGTGAGATGGTTCTTGATGGCTTGATCCCGGGATTGACAAAATCAAGCTGGTAAGCACAAACCAACTTGTTCAAGTATGAGTATTAATATAATTATCCTGCGTGCGGGATAAAATATAAACCAAAATAAAATGACAGATACAATATCAGATTATCTCACACGCGTGAGAAATGCTATCGGAGCAAACCACAGAATCGTTGAAATCCCGGCTTCAAACCTGAAGAAAGAAATCACTAAAATTCTTTTCGAAAAGGGATACATCCTAAGTTACAAATTTGAGAACAACAATACTCAGGGGACTATTAAAATAGCTCTTAAGTATCATCCTGCAACAAAGCAGTCTGCAATTAAAGACCTGCAAAGAATTTCAACTCCTGGTTTACGTAAGTATACAGGCGCTGCAAAACTTCCGCGTGTCCTTAACGGATTGGGTATTGCAATTCTTTCTACTTCTAAAGGTGTTATGACCGACAAAGAAGCAAGAACGCAAAAAGTTGGTGGTGAAGTATTGTGTTACGTTTATTAATCTTTAGGAGGAACAGATCATGTCAAGAATAGGTAAATTACCAATAGCACTTCCGAAAGGAATAGAGTTCAATGTTTCTGATAAGAACGTTGTAACTGTTAAAGGACCAAAAGGAACTTTAACTCAAAATGTAGATTCAGCTATCACTTTCACAAAAGAAGAAGATAAGCTTATCGTTAACCGCGCAACTGAACAGAAGCGTCATAAAGCAATGCATGGTTTATACCGCGCACTTGTAGCTTCTATGATCAAAGGTGTTAGCGAAGGATATAAAACAGAGCAGGAATTAGTTGGTGTGGGTTACCGTGCTGCTAATAAAGGCCAGTTGCTAGAATTAACTTTAGGTTATTCTCACAACGTGTCTTTCGATCTTCCTGTAGAGATCAAAGTAACAACAACCGCTGAAAAAGGAAAAAATCCAACGATCATCATGGAGTCTGCAGATAAGCAACTTCTTGGAATGGTTGCTGCAAAGATCCGCTCATTGCGTAAGCCAGAGCCATACAAAGGTAAAGGTATCAAGTTTACTGGCGAGATCTTAAGAAGAAAAGCAGGTAAATCAGCAGGTAAATAATAAATAGAAAATTTCACTATTACCGGCACAAACCGGTAGCAACAAGGTAAATAAAATGGCAGTAGTAACAAAAGCATTCAGAAGAAACAGAATTAAACAACGTATCCGCAAGGTGGTTGTTGGTGACGCTCAAAGCCCACGCTTATCTGTATTCAGAAGCAATAAAGGAATCTATGTTCAGTTGATCGATGATACAACAGGTAAAACTCTTGTAGCAGCATCTTCAGCCGACAAAGGTATCGCGGACGCAAAAGGCAACAAGATCGACCAGGCTAAAATGGTAGGTAAAGCGATTGCTGAAAAAGCAGCAACAGCAGGTATTAACTCTGTACGTTTCGACAGAAACGGGTACTTGTACCATGGCAGAATTAAATCATTGGCTGAAGCAGCACGTGAAGCAGGCCTTAAATTCTAATTAATAAAGTAAAAATTTAAAAATTTTATATCGTGTCAAACGCAAACATAAAAAGAGTTAAATCAAGTGATATCGAATTAAAAGATAAACAAAGAGGTTACTGATGCTATCACTAAAGGTATCGATGATGCTAAGAAGAACCTGATCAAAGTTGCAATCGTTAAAGGAACTGTTCCTCACGAACAACTTGGTAAGTTCAGCGGATCTGTGGTTTTCTTGAAGCCTGCAGCTCACGGTACCGGTGTTATTGCTGGTGGTGCGATGCGTGCTGTTCTTGAGAGCGTTGGTGTAACAGACGTTTTGGCTAAATCAAAAGGTTCTTCAAATCCTCATAATGTGGTTAAAGCTACAATGGATGCGTTAATGAAGATGCGTGATGCAGCTACTGTTGCTCAGCAACGTGGCATCTCAATGGAAAAAGTATTCAACGGATAATAAATAATTGGAGAATTAGTGAGATGGAGAATTAGAGAATTAATTCACCAAATCACCAGATCACCAAATCAACAATTAGAAAAAATGGCAACAATTAAAATCAAACAAATTAAAAGTGGGATCGACCGCCCGGAGCGTCAAAAGCGTACTTTACGTGCACTTGGTTTCACAAAAATGAACCAGACCATTGAGAAAGAGGAAAATCCTCAGATCCTTGGAATGATCCACAAAGTCGCACATCTAGTGACAGTAATTAAATAGTTAATAACAAGAAATAATATATAAGTGATGAACTTAAGTAAATTAACTCCTGCAGAAGGTTCGGTAAAAAACGCTAAGAAACGTTTAGGACGTGGTCAGGGATCAGGTAAAGGCGGAACTTCTACAAAAGGACACAAAGGTGCTCAGTCACGTTCTGGATACTCTGCGAAAAGAGGATTCGAAGGTGGTCAGATGCCATTACAAAGACGTGTTCCTAAATTTGGTTTCAAAAATATCAACCGTGTTGAATACCGCGGAATCAATTTAGATGTTATCCAGGGATTGGTTGACAATAACAAAGTAACAACAGTTGATCTTGAATTCCTTATTTCTAAAGGGTTAGCTCACAAGAATGACAAGGTTAAGATCCTTGGTCGCGGTGAGTTGAATGCTAAAGTGGATGTTAAAGTTCATGCATTCTCTGCATCAGCTAAATCAGCTATCGAAGCTAAAGGTGGAAAAGCAGAATCAGTTGAAAAAGCAGCTGCTGAAAAAGCATAATATTTACGTGTAAAAACGGTATATGAAAAATTTAATAAATACATTAAAGAATATCTGGAAGATCGATGATCTGAGAGTGCGTATCTTAAACACTCTTGGATTTATCCTGATCTACCGTTTAGGTTCTTATGTAGTGTTGCCAGGTGTAAATTCAGAAGTTCTTTCTGATGCAAACAGCGCAAGTGCTAATGAAGGTATCGTTGGACTGATCAATATTTTCGCAGGAGGGGCCTTTTCACGTGCCTCTATCTTCGGTTTAGGGATCATGCCGTACATTTCAGCTTCTATCGTTGTTCAGTTACTTGGTATGGCTTTGCCTTATTTCCGTAAGATGCAGATGGAAGGGGAGAGCGGCCGTAAGAAGATCAACCAGATCACTCGTTTTTTAACTGTTATCATAACGGTTTTCCAGTGTCCTGGTTATATTGCAACTCAAATTACAAATAAAGCAGGTGTTGTATCGGATCCAAGCATGTTCTGGTGGGTACAATCTGTCTTGATCCTTGTTACAGGAACGATGTTCGTAATGTGGCTAGGTGAAAAGATCACTGATAAAGGTATTGGAAACGGTATTTCTATCATCATCATGATTGGTATCATTGCACGTTTACCATTCGCTTTCGTATCTGAATTCGGATCCCGTGTTAGCGGTGATGGTGGTGGATTGATCATGCTTTTAATTGAAATGGTTCTTTTAATGTTAATTGTTGTTGGGTCTATCATGCTTGTCCAGGGAACAAGAAGAATTCCGGTTCAGTTTGCAAAGAAGATCGTTGGAAACAAACAATTTGGTGGTGTTCGTCAGTGGATCCCGTTAAAAGTGAATGCTGCAGGTGTAATGCCTATCATCTTTGCTCAGGCGATCATGTTCATCCCATTAACTCTGGTTGGTTTTTCTCAATCAGCATCAATGCAGAACTTTTTAGCTCCGTTGTCTAATCACTACGGATTTGTATACAACTTTATTTTTGCGCTTCTGATCATTGTGTTCACGTATTTTTACACTGCGATCACTGTTAACCCTAACCAGATGGCAGAAGACATGAAGCGTAATGGTGGTTTTGTACCGGGAATTCAACCTGGTAAAAAAACAGCTGAATTCATTGATCAGATCATGTCACGTATCACTTTCCCGGGATCTTTATTCCTGGCATTGATCGCGATATTACCTGCCTTTGCTATTAAATTGAACATTCAGCAGGAATTTGCACAATTTTACGGAGGAACATCTTTATTGATCCTTGTAGGTGTTGTGTTAGATACATTGCAACAGATCGAAAGCCATTTATTGAATCGTCATTACGATGGTTTAATGAAAACCGGAAGAATAAAAGGCCGTACTTCAGCGAGTATGACCGCAGCATAATACAAGAAGGGAAGAAGGACCGTGTCGAAAGGATTGTATTATAAAACAAAAGAAGAGATTGAATTAATAAGAGAAAGTTCTTTACTTGTTGGAAAAACTTTAGCCGAAGTAGCAAAAGTTATTAAGCCCGGAGTGACTACATTATCACTTGATAAAGTAGCTTACGAGTTTATTAACGATAATAAAGCAGTTCCTGCTTTTTTGAATTACAACGGTTTTCCGAATTCACTGTGCATTTCTGTAAATGCTCATGTGGTTCATGGATTGCCGGGTAAATATGAACTGAAGGACGGTGATATTATCTCTGTTGATTGCGGAGTTGTAAAAAATAAATTTTTTGGAGACTCAGCATACACGTTTGCGGTCGGTGAAGTAAAACCTGAAGTTCTTAATCTTCTGAAGGTCACAAAAGAAAGCTTGTATAAAGCAATCGAAAATGTTGTGGCCGGAAAAAGAATAGGTGATATCAGCGATGCGGTTCAATCGCATGCAGAAGGAAATGGATATTCAGTGGTAAGAGAGCTGGTAGGGCATGGAATAGGAAAAAGCCTTCACGAATCACCCGAAGTACCAAATTATGGGAAAAAGGGAACCGGTTTAAAGTTGCAGGAAGGTTTGGTCATAGCAATTGAGCCAATGATCAACCTCGGTAAAAAAGCGATCATTCAGGAAAATGACGGCTGGACGATCAGAACAGCAGATAATTTGCCTTCAGCACATTTTGAACATACTGTTGCTGTAGGAAGAGAAAAAGCAGATATTTTATCAAGCTTTGAATTTGTTGAAGAAGTTTTAAAAAAGAAATAAAATTTTAGAATTTAAGAGTTGTTGAATTTCAGAATTGATTCTAAAATTCAAAAAATCAGTAACTCAATAATTAATATATGGCAAAACAAGCATCAATAGAGCAGGATGGGACTATTTTAGAAGCATTGTCAAATGCAATGTTTCGTGTTGAGCTTGAGAACGGACATGTTATTACTGCGCATATTTCAGGAAAGATGCGCATGCACTATATAAAGATATTGACGGGTGACAAAGTAAAGGTTGAAATGTCGCCCTACGATTTGACAAAAGGAAGAATTTCATACAGGTACAAATAAAAACAGATATGAGATATTAGATATGAGATATTAGATCTCAAATCTCACATCTCAGGTCTCAAATCTAAAAACAAAATGAAAGTTAGAGCATCAGTAAAAAAGAGAAGTGTTGATTGTAAGATTGTTCGTAGAAACGGGCGTTTATATGTGATCAACAAAAAGAATCCAAAGTTTAAACAAAGACAAAAATAATTTGGTTTAAGAACTGGATCCGGAGTCATTCCGGTTTCATTTCGGTAATCATTCAACAAATCAAAAAATAAAATAATGGCTAGAATTGCAGGTATTGATTTACCAAACAACAAAAGAGGCGAAATTGGTTTAACTTATATTTTCGGTATCGGTCGTAGCACTGCCCGTAAAGTATTAAGCGAAGCAGGTATCGATGTAAACGTTAAAGTTCAGGACTGGAATGATGAGCAGTTAACTGCTATCCGTACTATCCTTAATGATAAATACAAGTTAGAAGGAGCTTTACGTTCTGAGGTTCAGTTACACATCAAGCGTTTAATGGACATTGGTTCATATCGTGGTATCCGTCACCGTTTAGGTTTACCTGTTCGTGGCCAGACTACAAAAAACAATGCACGTACACGTAAAGGAAAACGTAAGACAGTTGCAAACAAGAAGAAAGTTACTAAATAATAAGTAATACCCGGTTACCTTTCCGATGGTCGGAAAGGTGACGATCATTATATAAAAAACCAAAATGGCAAAGCAAAATCAACAGACTACTGCTACAAAAGCAGCAGCAAAGAAGAGAGTTGTTAAGGTGGAGGCAGTGGGCCAGGCTCATATCAACGCCACGTTTAACAATATCATCATTTCTTTAACAAACAATGCAGGACAGGTTATTTCCTGGTCTTCAGCAGGTAAAATGGGATTCCGTGGTTCTAAAAAGAACACTCCTTATGCAGCTCAGTTAGCAGCTCAGGATTGCGGTAAAGTTGCGCACGATGCGGGCTTAAGAAAAGTAAAAGTATTCGTAAAAGGACCTGGAGCAGGACGTGAGTCAGCTATCAGAACTCTTTCAGGCGTTGGAATCGAGATCTCTGAGATCATGGATATCACTCCAATCCCTCACAACGGATGTCGTCCTCCAAAACGCAGAAGAGTTTAATATATAGTTTGTAGTTTGTTGTTGAAAATGTTTCGAGCAATGAACAACAAACAAAAAATAACAAACATTTAACATATTTAATAGAAAATACAAATGGCAAGATATACAGGCCCAAAGTCAAGAATAGCTAGAAAATTCAAAGAACCAATATTTGGTCCGGATAAAGTTTTAGAAAAAAAGAATTACCCTCCGGGACAGCACGGTTTGTCTAAAAAACGTGCTAAGCAATCGGAATATGCTGTTCAGTTGCAGGAAAAGCAAAAAGCAAAATATACTTACGGTATCTTAGAGCGTCAGTTTGCGAAGATCTACCACATGGCACAGCGTGCTCATGGTGTTACAGGTGAGGTGTTATTACAGTTGATCGAGTCTCGTTTAGATAACGTTGTTTATCGTATGGGGATCGCTCCTACACGTGATGGTGCTCGTCAGCTTGTTGGTCACCGTCATATCACAGTTAATGGAAGCGTTGTAAACATTGCTTCTTACATCCTTAAGCCGGGTGATGTGGTTGGCGTTCGTGAGCGTTCTAAGTCACTTGAAGTTATCAATACTTCTGTATCGGGTGCTACAAACCAGTTCCCTTGGATCGATTTCGATAAATCGACCATGACAGGTAAGTTCATCAATGTTCCGGAAAATTCCGTCCGCTAGAACCTGGCTATGGTATTACTGTAGGTAATGCTTTGCGCAGAATTTTATTATCATCTCTTGAAGGGCATGCTATCACTACTGTTAAAATTGAAGGTGTTGATCACGAATTTTCAACATTGAAAGGTGTAACAGAAGATGTAACTGAAATTATCCTGAACCTTAAACAAGTTCGTTTTAAGAAACAAATAGATACAACAGATTTCGAAAAAGTAACAGTGAACATTTCAGGTAAAACTCAGCTTACTGCTGGTGATATCGGAAAATTCACTTCAGGTTTCCAGGTGTTGAACTCAGATCTTGTTATCTGCAATATGGAATCCAATGTTAAATTAAAGATAGAACTTACAATTGATAAAGGCCGTGGTTACGTTCCTGCAGAGGAAAATAAACCGGTTAACTCAAGCGCAGGTTTGATTCCAATCGATTCTATCTACACTCCGATCAAAAATGTACAATACAGCATTGAGAACTACCGTGTAGAACAAAAAACGGATTATGAGAAGCTTGTAATGAATATCGTTACAGATGGTTCTATTCATCCGAAAGAAGCTTTGAAAGAAGCAGCAAAGATCCTTATTCACCACTTCATGTTATTCTCTGACGAGCGTATCACTCTGGATACTGAAGAAAAAATGGCGACTGAAGAATTTGATGAAACTTCATTGCACATGCGTCAGCTTTTGAAAACAAAATTAGTTGATATGGATCTTTCTGTTCGCGCTTTAAATTGCTTAAAAGCTGCTGACGTTGAAACATTGGCTGATCTTGTTTCTTTCGCGAAACATGACCTGTTGAAATTCCGTAACTTCGGTAAAAAATCATTAACTGAGTTAGAAGACCTTGTTGCTAATAAAGGTTTGAATTTCGGAATGAACTTAGCAAAATATAAATTAGATAAAGACTAAAATAAAATTGGAGAAATAGAGAATTAGAGAAATGGAGATTTAGTCCCATTACACTAAATCTTAATTCACTAAATCACCAGATCAACAATTCAATAATTCAATAAAAAATGAGACACGGAGATAAAATAAACAATTTAGGCAGAAAGTCAGCACACCGCAAAGCGATGTTGTCGAACATGGCTTGTTCTTTAATTCTGCACAAACGTATCAATACTACTCTTGCGAAAGCAAAAGCATTAAGAACATATGTTGAGCCACTTATAACAAAGTCAAAAGATGATTCAACTCATTCAAGACGTACAGTATTTGCTTACCTTGGAAACAAGGAAGCTGTAAGCATGCTGTTCAAAGATGTAGCTACAAAAGTGGCTGATCGTCCGGGTGGATACACTAGAATCCTTAAAACAGGTCACCGTTTAGGGGATAATGCTGACATGTGCTTTATCGAGCTTGTTGACTTCAACGAAAACATGCTTGCTGCTAAAGCACCTGCAAAAGCAAAAACTTCAAGACGTGGTGGTAAAAAGAAAGCCGCTGAAGGAACAGCTAAGAAAGAAGAGTCTTCAAAGGAAGAATCATCAGACGAAAGCTCAAAAAGTGAATAATTTGTGAAATGTAAATTATAATTCATAAAAAGGATAAAGTATTTTTGCTTTATCCTTTTTTTATGACCGAATCGCACAGTTAGCGGTTGGCAATAAACAAGTTGGCAAAGATTGTTTTCAGACAAAAATCCCGGATTTATTGAACATAAGCCTTAGAGATAGAATTAATCCGGAACTCAGAGCAAAAGAAAACACCCTTTGAGTTTACAGCTTTGAAAGCAACATGCTAAGTGACCTTAGTGCCTTAGTGGTAAAGAAAAAAAAGTAGTAAAGAAATAACATGAAATATACAGCTAAAGCTCCTGCAATTTTATTACTCGAAGACGGAAAAGTATTTCACGGAAAAGCGGCAGGTGCAATTGGAACGACTACAGGGGAGATCTGCTTTAACACCGGTATGACCGGATATCAGGAAATATTTACGGATCCTTCGTATTTCGGACAGATAGTAGTGTGTACCAATGTGCACATCGGAAACTATGGGGTGAATAAGGATGAAGTGGAATCGGCAGGTATCAAGATTTCCGGACTGGTTTGTAAACAATTTAATGAATTCCCTTCCAGAAAACGCTCAGAAGGCTCTTTAAAGGATTATTTCCTTAAAGATGGCATAGTTGCCATTTCGGATGTAGATACACGCGCAATCGTAAGATATATTCGTGATAAAGGGGCGATGAACTGCATCATATCTTCAGAAACCCTGGATATTGATATTTTAAAAGAAAAGCTTAAAAAAGTGCCTTCTATGGCTGGTCTCGAGCTTTCTTCGAAAGTAACGACTTCAAAAGCTTATTTTCTGGGTGATCCCAATTCTAAATACAAAGTTGCCGTAACCGATTACGGAACGAAAACAAATATTCTCCGCTCATTAACCGAACGAGGATGTTACTTACAGGTGTTTCCTATGAAGGCAACTTTCGAGGAAATGATGGCCTGGAATCCGGACGGTTTTATGATCTCCAACGGACCCGGGGATCCTTCAGCAATGAAAGAGGAAATGAAGACTGTAAAAAAGATCATTGATTCCGGAGTTCCAACATTTGGAATTTGTCTGGGTCATCAGCTCATCGCTGAAGCTTCAGGGATCCCGACTTTCAAGCTTCATAAGGGGCACAGAGGAATCAACCAGCCGGTAAAGAATCTTATTACCGGAAAAAGCGAGATCACTTCCCAAAATCACGGTTTTAGCGTAAAACCGGAGGATGTTGCGAAAGTGAAAAATGTGGAGATCACTCACATGAACCTGAATGATAACACGGTGGAAGGGATTCGTTTTACTGATCGTAACGTGTTTTCAGTTCAATACCATCCGGAAGCTTGTCCGGGCCCATTTGATTCACGTTATCTTTTTGATAATTTCATCTCAATGATCTCATCGCTGAAAGAAAGTAAAAAAGTACAGCATGCATAAAACAAAATCCCGCGAAGGCGGGATTTTGTTATTTATGATTCAGATCTTCCTGAAGCTTTATCAGAGTTTTCAGTCTGCTGTTTAACGTATCGAGATGCTTTAGTAACTTGAGTTTAATTTGTGGAGGTAATTTTTCAGAAAGCACGCTTTGGTACCTGCTGATATTGAACTCTTCACAAATCTTAATGTTTTCAAGCACCTTGGGCAAATCACTATGAATCACATCGGCTTTTAATTTCATCCAGAGATGATTGATAGCGCCTTTTAGAGTGCCCTGAGTTTTTATATCGCCATGCAATGATTCAATCTCTGCATTTATTTCTTGCCACAATAATGTGCTTTGCTTTTCAGATTCTAAAACAAAAGTTCTTACATACGCATGTTCAATTCTTTCCGCAAGTTGCTTAAAACCGTTAATGCTGTCCATCTGTAAAGCAGATAGCTCTTCCATATCAATTAACAGTTTTGTGTTGGATTCCATAGTCTAAATTTAAGTACTAATACCATCTTACAAAAAACATGCGAGGTAGTTTATGAAATTGAAAGGCATATTAATTTATGATTTGCAACTTTTACTCGAGTCTTATTTCAACGCAACCATTTATTCCTGAGTGTATTAAATTCCTCAGATCTCCATTGGAATATATTTTTTTCATGCGTCAGTATGAAAGAAACACGTGTGGGATGCTCAGGATTCGTATATCCCGGTTGGAAGGGTACCTTCTATCCGAATGATCTCGCACGTTCTAAATGGCTAGCTCATTACAGTTCCAAATTCAATACGCTTGAGTTGAATGCCTCTTTCTACCGTTTTCCTGTAGTCAAAAATCTTAAGGTATTGTATAATGGCACTCCGCCCGATTTTAAGATCACAATAAAGGCTCATAAGATAATGACCCATTCCATGAAGATGCACAATGCGAAGGAAAAGGTGAATGAATTTATGGGTGTTGTGAATGAAGGCATCGGTGATAAACTGGGTTGTGTTCTTTTTCAATTACCGCCATCTTTTCAGTACACTGAAGAGCATCTCGAAAATATTTTACTTTCCGTTCCCAATGAGCCATCCACGGCCATTGAGTTTCGCCATCCGTCCTGGTGGGATAAAAAAGTGTATGATACACTGGAAAGCCATAACATCACTTTTTGCAACAATGATTATCCGGGAATGCCAAATGAAATTGTGCAGACTAAAAAGCGTTTCTATATGCGTTTTCACGGGAAACCGGTTCTCTACAAATCGGAGTACAGCATTCCGCAATTAAAAAAAGTGGTGAAAAGCATTCCGGTTGAATGTAAGGAGCGATATGTATATTTCAATAATACGTTTTTTGTTGCCGCTGTCGCGAATGCAATGTCGATAAGGGAAATGATGGAGTAGTGATTCTTCAGCCGGTCAGGTTCTCATTAATACGTCATCCCGTGCTACGACACGGATCTTTCTTTTGCATTATTATTAATGAGAATGTCATCCCGTGGTACCACACGGGATCTTCATTAATGATAGCAGAATCAAAGAGGGGTTTCAAAAAAACAAGATCCCGTGTCGGAGCACGGGATGACGGTAACTTTTGAATTATAGCTTTGGATCCAATTAAGTATACAAACCCCATTCATCTTCATACGAATCTCTCTCCATTTTCTTGATCTCCAGAACCCAAGCTTTGAACAGATCGCGAAACTGAATCATATCATCACGAAGCAACTGCACATATTTTTTGTCTACAGAGTCGAGTGACTTTAAACCGGAAGTGGATGTTAAAAGGAATTCTGCATGATAGCGTATGATCGAAGCATTTTGAAGAGAAAGGATCCTAGATTCAGAACCCATTGCACCTGCGATCTTTGGTGCAAGCATCAATGAAGACTCCGTTAATGTCATTTCATACATCTGCCGGTCGCGGTCATTCAGAATACTTTCATTAAGTGCATTCACGGTTTCCATGATCTCAATGGCAAGCACATACAGCGGGTGATTATGAATCGCTTTGTATTTTTGCTTGCGCTCCCATTCAAACTTTTTCATTTCTTCTTCTGACAATTCATCATTGTCATCCGATCCGAAACCGAAATTGTCATTATCATCATCGTCTTCCCAACTCATGGATTTGTTTTTAAATTATGAGGAAAAAAATATGCCGTAAAGCAAATGAATTAAATGATAAAATCCAATTGCTTAAATTGGTAAGAATAAAAAAGAGCATCGTAATGATGCTCTTTTTGTGACCCCAGAGGGAGTCGAACCCCCAACCTTTGGTACCGGAAACCAACACTCTATCCAATTGAGCTATGGAGCCATGATCACGAACTGTTAAATAATCACAGCCTGAATTAATGCAAAGATATTATTATCCTTCTTTAATTGCTCAAATATTGACAGATTTCATTTCTTGTTTTTTTGAGTCCATACAATAAAATCAGTACTTTTATGTTTCTCTAATGCGATAAAAAAGATCACTTCTATGGCCAGGATTTTTATTTTCTTTTCTATTCTTTTTTATTCATTTTCCATTACAGCCCAGGATGTTCCCATCGGAGGCTGGAAAGAGCATCTTTCTTATAAAAATGCAATTTCTGTTGCAGAGGGAAACGGTAAAATATATTGTGCCACAACAAGCGGGATCTATTCTTTAAATAAGGCTGACAACTCGATGGACCGTTATTCTAAAGTGAACGGCCTGTCAGATATTCAGGCTTCCGTGCTGAATTACAATACCAATAACAATAAGCTTCTCATTGCTTATAAAAATTCAAACATTGATATTGTTTCCAATGATGCGATCGTCAATATTTCCGATCTGAAAAGAAAAACGATTGGAGGAAACAAGTCAATCAATAACATTTATTTCGTAGGTGATCTTGCTTACCTCGCCTGCGGTTTCGGGATTGTGGTGATCGATATGGAAAGAATGGAAGTTAAAGACACTTACTATATTGGACCAAATGGCGATCTTCTGAATGTTACCGACATCACATCTTATAACTCTGTTATCTATGCATCTACCGCAGCCGGTGTTTATAAGGCTTCGATGAATAATCCCAATTTAGCGAATTACACCAATTGGACACGCATGCCGATGACGGGTACGCCTTTTCCAACCGGTGCCTATAATACGATCGCAGCATTTAATGGGAAGATCTATGCTAATTACTCTAAATACATGACCAGCGGGGTAAAGAAGCAGGATTCATTATATGTTTATGATGTTGCATCTGCTACATGGTCGGGCATAAGTGTTTTTCCCGGACAGGATAAAACAACATATTTAATGCGTGTTTGTAATAACGAATTGGTGCTTACTCAAGACAGTATCCGCCTCTTATCCGGTGCGGTATTCGGTGGTTATTTCACCGATTGGCTTAATAACCCGAAAGCTGCGATCATGGATAATATAGGTACCTTCTGGATCGCTGATATGAATTATGGTCTTCTGAAAAAAGCGGCTTCATCACCGGTTGAGCGACTTTATCCAAATGGTCCTGCAAGCGATAAGGTATTGAATATGGATTTAAGTGATGGGAATTTATGGGTAGCTCCGGGCGGACAGGAAACATTTTATACTGACGGACCTTACATTTATTCAGGAAACGAATGGAAGAGCCCGCGTGGATTTTCTGCTCCGGTGAGCATGGACAGCATTTATGATATTGTTGATGTACTGGTTGATCCTAATAATGCCACGAAAGCTTATGCTTCATCCTATGCCAAAGGCGTTATCGAATTCAATGACGGGATCCCCACAAAAGTTTACAATGAATCAAACAGCACAATAAGGCCGCTGGATGTAGTGGGCTACCATCAGAAATGGGTTTACGGAATGGCAATCGATGCCAATGGCAGCCTATGGGTTGCTAACACGGGAGTTGCCGAACCGCTTTCGGTTAAGGACGCTTCGGGTAATTGGAATTCGATCAGTTTTCAGGGAGTCCTGGCAACATCAAAGAGGCTAGGGAAAATATTAATTGATAAGAACGATCAGAAGTGGATCCAGATCACCAAAGGCGGAGGGCTTCTGGTTTATAAAGGCGGAACTACTGATAATGCTGTTTTGGGAACAAATGCACGTGAGCTATCACCTTCGGTGGGGAATGGCCATTTGCCAAGTGAGGATGTGTATGCAATGGCAGAAGATAAGGAAGGGGAGATCTGGATTGGAACCAATAAAGGCATCGGTGTTTTTTATAATCCTGAGAACATGTTTTCAGGGTCGAATTATGATGCACAGCAGATCCTGATCGAACAGGACGGCCATGTTCAGATCTTATTAGAAACAGAAACTGTGCAGGCAATCGCTGTTGATGATGCTAACAGGAAATGGATAGGAACAGCTAAATCGGGCGTGTTCCTGATGTCGGCAGACGGAACAGAACAATTAGAGCATTTCGATATTGATAATAGTCCTCTTTTCAGCAATAACATTAAGAGTATCGTGATCGACCATAAAACAGGAGAGGTCTATTTCGGGACAGATAAAGGAATTGTAGCTTACCGTGGTACGGCTATTCAAGGCGAAGAATGTTTTAAAGATGTTTATTCCTTTCCAAATCCTGTGAAACCGGGATATTCCGGTCCTATCGCCATTAAAGGGCTAATGGATGAAACTACAGTTAAGATCACTGATATCAGCGGAAGCCTGGTATTTGAGACCAAATCGGAAGGCGGACAGGCGATCTGGTACGGTAATAATTTTAAAGGTGAAAGAGTTTCTTCGGGTGTTTACATGGTTTTCTGCACCAGCGAAGATGCAAACTGCCAAAAGATCGCGACAAAGATCCTGCTTGTGAATTAATATTTTGCACACGGATGTTACAGAAAACTTCCGGGATCGTTTTGCATACAACAAAATATTCCGAATCGAGCCTTATAGTTAAATTATATACACGGGATCATGGCTTGCAATCTTGCATTATTAATGGTGTAAGAAGCAAGCGCTCAAAAAACAAAGCCAGCCTTTTTCAGCCTCTTGCACTTGTTGATGTTGTTCTGTTCATCAATGAAAAACCCGGATTACAGCGAATCTCCGAGATCGGGATTCAACAGCAATATACCAGTTTACCCTTTGATATAATCAAGAGTTCTATCGCCTTATTTCTTAACGAGGTTTTATCGCGATCACTTAAAGAAGCTCATCAGGATGAAGAGCTGTTTGAGTTTATTAAAAGCTCCCTGCTTATTCTTGATCTTACAACAGAGAATCCTTCCAATTTCCATCTCGGATTTATGTTGCAGCTTAGCCGTTTTCTTGGGTTTTCCCCCCAGGGCGAATTTTCTGAAAAGAATCCTGTCTTTGATCTTCAGGAAGGTAAGTTTATGAGCCTGCTTCCGCAGCACCCTCATTATATCACCTCCATGCGTTCACGATTGTTAAGCGAATTATTGAGAACAGATTATGAAAGTTTGTCATCGGTAAGGCTTGATAGAACAGAGCGGAAACAGTTGCTGCATGCCATTGTGCTTTACTTTCAGCTGCACATAAACGGTTTTGGATCTGTCAGGTCGCTGGAAGTCCTTGAAGAAGTGATCTCATGAAAACAATATTGCTTTTAAAGTAATTTTGTTCTAATTTTATAGAAATTAACCATTTAAAACCTATTCATATGAAAAAACTTTACTCATTTATTATTGCCTCTTCATTAACTATCGCTTCTTTATCTGCAGCAACTATTCAGGTTGGTGTAGGTATTAATGGAACCGGTACGCCTGCGAGTGTTTTTACCCCGAGTGCGATCACTGCAAACGTAGGTGATGTGATTCAATTCATTCAGGGATCAACTGTTCAACATAACGTAACAAGTACGAGTGTACCTGCTACAGCTGCTCCAATGAGCTCAGGTACTATGAGCACTATCGGCCAGATGTACAATTACACTGTAACTGTAGCTGGATCGTATGCTTTCAGATGCACTTTTCATAATGGTATGAACGGGACTATGACGGTTGCTGCAGTTGGTATCGCTGATCCGGCCATCGATTTACTGACTCAGGTTTACCCAAACCCTTTCAAAGACAAACTGAATGTGAAATACAACGGAATCGAAAAAGTTGAATTTTACAATGTTGTTGGCGAAAAGGTAAAAAGCATCGAGATGGACCAGGTAGAAGGAAAGCTTGAAGTGGATATGGAAACATTACCTTCAGGAATTTATTTCTTCCGTTCTTACAAAGATGGTGAGATCGTTGGAACACGTAAAATTGTGAAAGCAAAATAAGTTTAAAAGCAGAAATGCTGAACGCCCCAACACTTCTTGTGTTGGGGCGTTTTTATTTTTATATTTGACAAAACAGAAACAATCGCCAGCCTCATGTCTTCGTACAAAACATTGCAACAATTAGTTGATATAGATTCACCAACAGGTTACACAGAAAAAGCGTGTAAATATATTTTTGACCTGCTGAAAAGCTATGGATTAAAACCCGAATACACCAATAAAGGGGCTGTGAAATGTGCGCTTGGAAAAAATCCTACGCTTGCCATCGCTGCACATGTGGATACTCTTGGAGCAATTGTTTCCGGTACGCGGCCAAACGGGACACTTACCTTTTCAACATTGGGCGGACTGCAGCTTGTCAGTGCGGAAGGAGAATATGTAAAGGTGATGACCATGAGCGGAAAAGAATTTACCGGCACTTTATTGCTTAATAATCCATCCTCCCATGCAAACAATAAACGTGAAGATGAAAAAAGAAATTATGACACTATGCATATTCGTCTGGATGAAGAGGTGTATTCAAAAGCTGACGTTGCAAAGCTGGGCATACGAACAGGTGATATGATCTGCTTTGAGCCGCGTTACAGGGAGTATACAAACGGATTCATTAAATCGCGTTTTATGGATAACAAGGCAGGTTGTTATGCATTGTTTGAAATAGCACGCAGACTAAAAGAAAAGAAAAAAGAAGTCCCTGTGGAGTTGTTCTTTTCAAATTATGAAGAAGTTGGACATGGAGGAACCGTTGGTTATGCAGATACGATAAAAGAGCTGCTTGTAATTGATATGGGCGTGTTAGGTGATGCATGTGAAGGGAATGAAGTAAGTTGTTCTATCTGTGTAAAAGATTCATCCGGTCCTTACGATTATAACTTCCGTAAAAAGCTGGTAGCCCTTTCAGAAAAGAATAAGATCCCATATAAGCTCGATGTTTACCCTTACTACGGTTCTGATGGATCGGCCGCTCTTCGTGCCGGGAAAGATTTCAGAGTAGCTCTTATCGGTCCGGGCGTTGCTGCTTCACATGGCGTAGAGCGTACACATAAAAAGGGAATTGAAGCTACGATAGATCTTTGTCTGGCATATATAAAAGACAGCTTTTAGTGAAAACGCTGATCATATTTTTTAGTTTATTGATAAATGTTGCTGTTGCTCAAATAACTGATCTGTTGAAGCAAGGGTCGGAGCAGGGAAGGAAGCAGCAGTTTGCCGAAGCGTTGGCAAGTTTCAATGAATACATCATACTTCATCCTGATGATGCAAAAGGTTATTTTGCAAGAGGAACTATTCATGCATCAACCGGAAATACTGAAAAAGCCATACTTGATTATAATAAAGCAATTTCCCTCGATCCAAAATTTGTAAATGCTTATATCAATCGTGGTTCTGCATTAAGCGAACAACAGAAGTTCACGGAAGCGATAGCAGATTACGATAAAGCAATAAGTCTTTCACCCGGCATCCCGGAAGTATTCAATAACAGAGGATATCTCTTAAGCTTGCAGAATAAACATCAGGAAGCAATTGTTGATTTCAGCAAGGCCATCGCTTTAAATCCAAGTTACAGCAAGGCGTATGTGAATAAGGCATTATCTGAAAGTACGGTTGGGGATAAAGATGCTGCTATTATAACGCTTACTGAGCTTATCAAAAGAGTCCCTGATGCTTCTGAAGCGTACATGAACAGAGCATTACAATATGAAGCAACGGGCGATAAAAAAAAGGCGCTTCAGGATTACAACAGCGGATTGCAGTTGGATGGTGCTGATGTAAAAGCATTGCTGGCAAGAAGCAAACTAAAGGATGAATTGGGTGATCACAAAGGTGCTGTCGAAGATTGTGTGACTGCTATCAGGCTGCAGCCGGATAATGCTCAGGCATTTTACCTGAAAGCACGGGCAGAATATGATTTGCCGGATTACCGTTCGGTAATTGAAGATTGCACGCAGGCAATTAAGCTAAAGGCAGATCATAGCGAAGCTTATATTTTGCGTGGGAATGCAAAGGATCTTTTGAATGATTATCAGGGTGCCCTGTCTGATTATAACAAAGCGATAATTCTTTTTCCGGAGCAGACTGCAGGTTACGAGCAGAGAGCGATCGCGAAGGCGCGGCAAAAGGATATTGTAGGAGCTTTATCTGATCTCACGCGTGTGATAGAATTAAATCCGAAGCATGCAAAAGCATTATTAACCAGAGGGGATCTTTATCTTTATGTAAATAAAAAAGAATTCGCCTGCGAAGATTATAAAAAAGCTGAGGCACTGGGAGATGGTACAGCAATAAGTAAACGAATGTTTAACTGTAAATAATCAGACTTTTTTCGTTACCAATGCGTATTTAAACACATAATTACGAAATTGAAATGGAGCACTTAAAGCAACCAGTTTCAGTACACCATTTGGCACTAAGTATTAATTTCAGTTAAAATAAAATAAAAAAAGGGAAGTGTATGAAGTGCAATTTGAAGTTAAACGGAGAAGCGTGAATATTAATCCGCGATATAGTGTGCTACCGAGTTAATAAGATATAATCTTTGAGTACGGTTTTCAGGAAGTCTACTTTATTCTTAGGAACTTTTAATTCTAATTCAGTTGCAATTTTTTCTGCCAGCAAATCAAGCGCTCGTTGATGAGCAAAATTGGAATACTTGATTTGCCTTTTCAATACCTCCTTTACTATTATCATAGCTTCTTCATCAAATCTTACTACTTCAGGATATACAGGGGCATATTTTGTTTTAGTGTTTAACTTGAATAGATTATTCAACTTCATCCGGTTGTCTTTTTTTAAACTAACAACAACGGTGTTTGCTAAAAGGTCTCCACTTCGTTGATTATTGGTTGATGAAATAATACTCAGGAATGCAATTCCTCCAAACGAACCATATATATCCGGAATTCTGAACATCCAGCGCATAAAGTAATTTGAAAAAGATGTTTTTTCGCCATCTACCCTAATTACCCGAAGCTTTAACGCTAATTTGCCGATGGACTGTCCGTTATTAAAAAATTCAAAAAATAAAGTGTAAAAAACAATTATCGGTAGAAGAGTTAAATAAATTAATATATCCGAAGAACTTGAAATTAAAGCTTTGGATATCGCATACAAAATTAATGATGAGAGAGATATTATAATAAGATCAATCACAAATGCCAATATACGTTCCCAGGTGCTAGCGAGTTCATATTGAATAGTAATATTCTGGGTGGTCGTAATTTCAATTTCGTCCATGGTCAATAAGTATTAGTTTAAAATTAACAAAAAAATATGAATTTTTACGTATTTTGTATCTGTAATGAGCTTTACCAATGAAGGAATCAGATTTTATTGAGCAGAATAAAAACAAATGGATTGAGGTTGAAAAGAATCTGACTAACAAGGATGTTAGTCCTTCCGAAACCAGTAAGTTATTCGTGCAGGTCACCAATGATTTATCATATGCTCGTACATTTTATAAAAATCGCTCTGTTAAAATATATTTAAATGAAATTGCCAAGCTTTTATTCAATGACATCAATAAATCAAAGCAAAGTAATTTTAAATCATTTATAAAATTTTGGAAAACGGACCTTCCTCTTATTATGTATTCTTGTCGCAGGAGCATGCTGATTTCTTCCATTGTGTTTCTAACTTGTTTTATTCTGGGTGTTATTACCAGCAGGTATGATCCGGATTTCTCTAAAAGCATTTTAAGCGCAGACTATATCAATATGACGAATGAAAACATTGCCAAAGGAGATCCTATGGCAGTATATAAGTCGCGAAGTGAACTCGAAACCTTTCTCCCTATTTTGGTCAATAACCTCAAAGTTGACTTTCTTACTTTTTTTTCGGGGATATTTATGGGTATTGGATCTTTGGTCATTATGATTGTAAATGGCGTAATGGTGGGTGTGTTTCAATATTTCTTCATTACGAAAGGATTATTTTGGGAATCTTTTTTGGCGATCTGGACCCACGGCACTTTAGAAATTTCCGCAATTATTTTAAGCGGTGGTGCCGGTTTAACCCTCGGCAAAGGATTTCTTTTTCCGGGTACGCATTCAAGATTTGATGCCTTAAAGATCAGTGGTATGAAGGGCTTGAAGATAATTATAGGTGTTATTCCTGTTACTTTAGTGGCAGCTTTTATAGAAGGCTTTCTGACCCGTCACACCAACATTCCCAGTGTAATCAGATTCTCATTTATTTTATTATCTCTATTGTTTGTATTTATTTATTTTTTTTGGTATCCACGTTATATCTCAAAGAAAAATATGGAGTCAGATGAGATGGCGGATGAGCCGGTGTATAAAGCTCATTTTGTTTTTAACCCTCATGAAATATTAACGAGGACTGAACTCATGAAACATTCGCTACGAGTGTTTTTGAAAGATTTTAAATATTTTGGTGGATTAATATGTGGATTGTCTGCTATTCTCACTTTAATCATTTCTTCTGATTCTCTGGATCTCTTCTTCAATAATGAAACTCTATGGTTCGCACCCATTGATTTTTTTAATTATTCTGATTATCCGATGTTGGCTATAGTAAGTTTAGTTTGTCTGATATTCCTATACTATAAATGTCTTGTGTTTTTAAAAAACAGTCTCAATCATGATGAAAACTTTTCCGTGAAGGCCACTTTTTATAGCCTATTGGCATTTAGTATTGTTTTCGTTGGATTTGAATCGATGGTTGAAAGTGGATTTAAACTTTTTGCTTTTGTTTTGTTACCTGTGTTCACTTTAATTTCCACTATTATTATTAACCTTAATGTTTCTCTTCTGAAAGGAATTAATTTCATGGGAAGTCTGTTAAAAAAACAATGGACCACTTTTCTGATCGGTTCATGTTTTACTTTTGTAGTGAGTTGGATTCTCTTTATAATTATTGCTTATGGAACACAATTCTTGTTTGTTGAAAATTCACTATTGTGGATGTTGACTGATGATGAAATGACCGCAGAAAAAATAAGATTAGGGCTTTCGGTGTTCCAAACTTGCGTGGGGTTCTTTTTTTATATTGTTTTAAATTCCATATTTAACAGTCTCTTTTTTTATACGCTGAAGGAGATCAATACCGCGGAAAATTTAATTTCGAAGATCAATCAAATAAAGACATCTAAATGATCTTATCGCGAAGATTTTTCTTTTTGTTTTTTGTGATGTTAATGTTGTTTAATAAGCACAAAGCATCAAACGACTCTTGCCTGAACATTTCTGCAACCTCCTGGAAAACAGAAACGAAAGGCAAAAATTATATAGAGACCTATAAAGAGTCTCAGACCAGCGAAAAAGATTCGGAAAGTGCAAATTCAAAAACGCATTCCTGGGATCTTGGCGGCTTAAAATATTTGTTTTATATCCTTATAGGAGCTGCTATTCTTTTTGTGATTATAAAAATTATTCAAAACATAAATTCAAATCCGGTTATTGAAAATCCTGATAGTGGTAAGGTTTTCACATTGTCAGACGTTGAAGAGCAGATCCTCGAGGTAGATCTTGATAAATTTCTGGTTGAAGCTCTTAGTGTGAAGGATTTCAGATTGGCCTTAAGAATTAATTTTTTAATTATTATCAAAGCACTTTCGTTAAAGAATCAAATTACATGGAAGAAAGAAAAAACAAACTGGGAATACGTCAGCGAAATTAAGCACCAGGCAACGGCCATTAAATTTAAAGAGATTGTAGTTACGTTTGAAGCGATTTGGTATGGGGAGCGCCCCCTAAACGAAGACCAGTTTGCTAAACTACAACCGACCTATGAAACATTCATAAATATGGTGGCCAGTGAATAGGAAGATAAGCAATACTGTCGCGATTTTATTGATAGGGACTGTGATTGGCGTCTTTGTTTTTTATATTCAGGGCCACACTCCTAAATATAAATGGGATAGTGAATACTCAAGAAAGAGTGAGCAACCTTACGGGTTAAAATATCTTTATGATCTGTTAAAGGAAAAGAAGTTAAATTTTGTAAGTAATCAATCCTTTGACCTTTTAGACACAAATGTATCTAACACTAATTTAATTGCGATCGATTCTGAGCTGGAATTAGATTCGGCAAATACCTTATTTCTGCTTGCTTACGTAAAAAACGGGAACAAGGCTTTTATTTCTACAGACGCTGTGCCCAAAACACTGCTGAAAAGTTCTCTGTCCATGTCCTTAAATGACTCAATTGACGAATATGATTTTTATGAATCGGATAGCATAAAAGTTAATTATTTCTCGTCTGACATCCCTCATCCGGAATATCTTAAATTTCATTATCAGTATTTAAAAAAAGTTACTAAACGAAACTGGTCTGGGTACAAGCCTTTTTACTTCAATAGTGTATTGAGAAATGATAGTGTCGTTCCGATTTCTTTTTTTAATGATAGCGTGGTCAATTGTTTTTATGTTCAATATGGTAAGGGCGGGTTTATTTTCCATTCTGATCCGATATTGTTTACGAACTACAACATGATTCAAACAAGTGGATTCAAAAATGCAAACAATGTTTTTTCTTATCTGAATAACGGACCGATTTACTGGAGTGAATACGACAATTTTAGTGAACTGGATAACGGACATGGATATGGTAGTAATCCCTTGAAATTTCTGTTTTCCCATTATACCTTAAAAGCCGGATGGTATTTGTTTCTGTTTAGTATCTTTATATATGTTCTTTTCAGATCTAAAAGAGAGCAGCGAATCATTCCGGTTCTCTTTAAAAATAAAAACAGTTCAATCGATTTTGCAAAGGATATAGGATCGCTTTACTATCAGAAAAAAGCCCATCATAATATTGCTACGGAGATGTATAATATGTTTTTGTCGGATATCAGAACAAGATACAATATCATTACGTTTAGGGAGCAGAAGGATCTCATAGAACAAGTTGTTGAACGCACAGAAATCAACAGGGAGATTGTATTAGACCTTTTTAAAAAGTTTAACGAGGTGAAACACGATACTAATGCAAAGCCAAAAGAATTAGTTGAATTATATAAGGCATTGGAGAATTTTAATAAAATAAAAAAATAACATGGAAGATAATATCAATAACAATGACGGGTTAATTCCTGAATTAAATTTACAAACACCGCTAATAACGGGGGGTACGACTGGGGAAGAACTAGGGGACGGTATTATAAATGACGTCAGAACCAATAAGGAAATTAACCATGTCAAGGATATCTATGAAAAGACAAAGAACGAGATCCAAAAGGTGATCGTAGGAAACGAAGATGTTATAAAGCTATTACTTGCGGGAATGTTTACAGGTGGTCACGTTCTGATGGAAGGGTCTCCGGGTGTAGCGAAAACACTAATAGCTAAGCTTATATCTCAGTGCTTTGCAATAGATTTTAAAAGAATCCAATTCACTCCTGACCTTATGCCGTCCGATTTAATTGGCGTCACGGTTTTTAATTTACAAACGTCAGATTTCACATTCAAAAAGGGGCCAATATTTTCTAATTTGATATTGATCGATGAGATAAACAGATCTCCTGCGAAAACACAAGCTGCGCTATTTGAAGCGATGGAAGAAAAACAGGTTACTGTTGATGGTACCTCCTATGAACTGGGCACACCATTTTTCGTAATAGCAACTCAAAATCCGGTTGATCAGGAAGGGACTTATAAATTACCCGAGGCTCAATTAGACAGATTTCTTTTTAAACTAAAAGTGAACTACCCTGACCTGGCAAGTGAAATAAGTATATTAAAACGTTTTCAACATGATTTCTACCAAAAAGAAACTCAAAAAATAAATCATGTTTTAACTTCTTCAGAAATAGCAGGCTGCTTAAAAATCATAGAAAAAGTTCATATAAAGGAAGAGCTTCTGGCATATATAGCTAATATCGTTTTTCAGACAAGAAATAACGGAAATCTATACATGGGTGCATCGCCAAGAGCATCAATGGCGATCATGAAAACGGCAAAAGCGATCGCAGCTATCAACGGTAGAGATTTTGTATCCCCCGATGATATTCAAAGCGTTTGTTTTCCTGTATTAAATCACAGAATTATATTGTCTCCAGAAAAAGAAATGGAGGGAGTTACCGTACAGCATGTTATAAAAGAGATCATTCAAAACATTGAGGTGCCCAGATGATCTCACTTTTTAAGAATTTATATTTGACCGATCGGATCTTCTATTGCTTGGGAGGTGTTGTATTCCTTTTCTTTCTATCGTATTTGATTCATCCCGTATTTTATCTGGCAATTGTTTTTTTGATCGGTTGTTTTGTGTCTTTAAGCATCGATATTTATATTTTGTTTAAAAAATTAAACGTTACGATTGATCGTACAATGGCTTCGGTATTTTCCCTTGGAGATCAAAATAGCGTGAGCCTTTATGTTGAAAACAAAACCGACCGCTTTTTGACTATTAAGATTATCGATGAGGTACCCTACCAATTTAATGAAAGAGATTTTTCAATTCGGGTAGGCATTCAAAAAAGACGTACAGAGACAGTTACATATTATTTGTCGCCAAAAATCAGAGGTGAGTATTTTTTTGGAAATCTCCATGTGTTTGTCGGAACCCGGTTAGGTCTGGCAAGAAAAAGGGAAACAACTTATTGTGAAAGATTTGTAGCCGTATACCCATCAATAATGTTAATGAAGCAGCAGGAGCTTGCCGCATTGAAGCACCCATCTTTCACTCAAGGAGATAAGACCAACAAGAAAGTGGGACGTAGCTATGAGTTTGATCAGATTAAAAGTTATGTGGATGGTGATGACACCAGGAACATTAATTGGAAAGCTACCAGTTCGTTAAATAAAGTGATGGTAAATCATTATGAAGATGAACGTTCTCAGCAGATCTATTCCATTGTAGATAAGAGCAGAGTGATGAGAACACCATTTGACGGTTTGACATTAGTGGACTACGCAATTAATTCCACTTTGGCATTTTCCAATATCGTTTTGAAAAAGCAGGACAAGGCCGGTTTGATCGTATTCTCAAAAAAGGTTGATACGACTGTAAAGGCAAGCCGTGGCCCACTCCATTTGAAAAAAATAATGTTTTCCCTGTATAAGGAAAAGTATGATTATTCAGAAGCAAATTACGAAGCGCTATACTCGACTATCAGAAAAACAATTACAAACAGAAGCCTTCTTTTTTTGTATACTAATTTTGATAGCATCTATTCATTGGAAAGAAACATGAAAATTCTAAAGATGATCAATAAGTATCATGCTCTTATCATTGTTTTTTTTGAAAATACAGAGCTTGAAACTTTTTCCAAATCACCTGCCTCATCAGTTTTGGAGATCTATCAAAAAACACTGGCGAAAAAAAGTATTTTAGAAAAGTTTCAGATAATAAAAGAATTGAGAGCACAGGGCATTCACGCAATTAAATCACCTCCGGAACAATTGTCAACAAAAACAATTAACAAATATTTAGAATTAAAAAGCAATGGTTTTTTGTAAACTTTTTTTTCTTATCTTTAAAGACTAAACTTGAAAACTAAAAAAACATGAATTGGTATTTAATTGTATTAAAAAAGTATGCTATCTTCAGTGGAAGAGCAAGACGTAAAGAGTATTGGATGTTTACATTGTTCAGTACGATCGTTTCAATTGTCCTAACAATAGTTGCAACGATGGGGGAACAGCTCTCAATATTAAGTTCAATTTATTCTTTGGCAGTGTTTCTTCCATCCCTTGCTGTGGGAGTGAGAAGGATGCATGATGTTGGTAAAAGCGGGTGGTTTCTCCTGATACCAATTTACAATTTGATTCTGGCATGTACCGAAGGTGATCAGGGAGAAAATTCATATGGCGCAGATCCTAAAATCGAAGCTGCTATGAATGATGATGCTTTAGACAGTCATTTAGCTAATTAATTGATAATATTTTGATTGTTAAAAAAAGCCTCTGAATATCTGAGGCTTTTTTCGTTTTAATAAGAATGAATCAGGCGACTTTATTACAATATTGTCAGGGCAATTCTAATAAATGAATGCTTCATTTCAACTGTAAATAATATGAAAAGAATTCTGACTGTTATACTGCTGCTTTTAAACCTGGGTCTGATTGCACAGAATGAAGGCAATAAGAATATTAAGGTCGTTATGGACCATGAGCCGGCCTATCCAAAAGGCGAGCAGGCCTTGTACGATGAGGTGGTATCACTGATAAACTATTCTGACGAAGCCAAACAAAAAAAGGTAAACGGTGAAGTGACATTGAGCTTCGATATCAGATCAGACAGTACCGTTTCAAACGCTAAGATATTAAGTGGAGTGGGAGCAGGGGTTGACGAAGCAGTGAGAAGCTACGTGGAAAAACTGAAGTTCTCCCCGGCCATGCAGAATGGCAAGCCGGTAAAAATGAATGTCATGTACAGTTTTCCTGTTAACGCTACCTTGAAATGAAAGTCTTTATCGTACACGCCCATCCTGAACCTTTGTCCTTTAACTCTGCATTGAAAGATGAAGCAGTCAAAATCCTGGAGGTGAGCGGTCATGAAGTACAGGTCTCTGATCTTTATGCGATGCGGTTCGATCCGGTTGGAGGGAAGGCTGATTTTAAATCCCTTACTGCTCCCGATTATTTTAAATACCAGGCAGAACAATTAAATGCTTTTAATAACGATCTTTTCTCAGAAGAATTAAAGGCAGAAATGGAAAAACTTGAATGGGCCGATCTTGTGATCTTTAATTTTCCTTTATGGTGGTTCTCCCTGCCGGCAATTTTAAAAGGCTGGGTAGACAGGGTTTTCGCGATGGGGTTTGCGTATGGGGGAGGAAAAGGTGTGTATGATAACGGGATATTTAAAGGAAAAAAAGGAATGTTATGTATCACCACAGGCGGACCTGAAATAGCTTATGGCCCTAATGGAAAAAACGGAGAGCTGGAAAAAATTCTTTATTCCATTAATCATGGAATTTTCTATTTTGTTGGAATGGATGCATTGGAGCCGCATATTGTATTTAGCCCGGCCCGATTAACCGAAGAGGAGAGAAATACGCAGTTGCTGAAATACAAAAATGTACTTTTGAAAATTGAAGATGTAAAGTGTATTACATTTTGAATCGCATCATGCAAAAATATTTACTCATACTTTTTTCTGTTTTGGCCTTTTCGTGTTACGCTCATGAAAACAGGCGCGCAAAAGACTCCACCAATATTTATCAAAAGGTGGATACCAACTATGTTGTTAGTTTCAAGGACTTGCTTAATGTGAAATTGTTTGCGGTGGTGAGAACTAATTCTTTCACTGTTTCTGATCGCGATTCTCTTTCAAGCATTCAGTATACCATCAATACCAAGCTAAACATGGGTATTGGCTTCACTTTCAAAGGTGTTGGCTTCGATATCGAATACAGTCCGCCCGGACTGAACAATGATGACGCTAAATATGGGAAATCCAGCCAGTTTGCGGTATCAACATCAGCTAACGGCAGAAAATTTATTTATGATGTTTATTACAGACAGTACAATGGGTTCAGAACAACTGCAATGTATAATGTCGCGAATGATACAGTCTTTGATTATTCAAAAAGAGCTGATATCAGGAATTATCACGCTGGATTTACGTTGACTTATGTTTTCAATAACAAAAGATATTCGAGCGCAGCGCCTTACAGCCTTTCGCAGAAGCAGAGGAAAAGCGCGGGATCATTCTTGCTGGGAACATATGCATTCTTATATGGTTTAACAGCAGATTCAATAATATATCCTGATAGTGTTTTTCGCTCATTCAGAAAAGAGCTGCAATTCAGTGCCGCAGCATCATATACTTTTGGCGTGTCATGCGGGTACACTTACACACTTGTTTTCGGTAAAAAGAAAAACTGGTTCATAAATATTGCTACGCTGCCCGGAATTTCCTACCAGCAATTTTACAGCGTAAACGCATTTGATAAATCCACGTTCACAAACAACACTGCGGCATTTTCACTTCAGTCGCGGCTTTCAATGGGCTATAACCGGAAGAATTATTTTATCGGTGTTTACTGGATGGGAAATAATTTTGTGCTCGGTGACGATAAGCAGGCATCAATACAATACAAATACGGGACATTTAAATTTTATTACGGACATCGCTTTGATATCAGGAAAATGTTGAAAAAGAAGCTGTAGTGCTTATAACGAATAAAAAACGAATTTATAAACCGATGTGTGGATCATGGTAATTTGAGGAATCCTTATCAGATTCATTCGCTCCGCTCAGAATGATATATTAATAAGATAGATTTTGATTACTATCAATGTCATCTGGTTAACCGTCTACGAACTACCAACTACAAACTACTTCCTTTTACTGATAATTTCAAATTTCTCAATAATCGATTCTCCTTCTTCATCCACAAGAGTAAGCGTGTGATTTCCTTCATCCGGGGTCAATCCCATCTGGTGAATGTTTTGCGTGCTTCCCATGTATTTTCCGTCAAGATGCCAGTAGATCATTGCATCTGCTTTCCTGTGTGCAACTTCAAAAACCGTTTTTCCAATGCTGCCATCCAGCTCAATGGGGACATAGATCTTGCTGTATTGTTTCGGGTAAATGATCTCCATTGCACCGGAACCCTGTGTTTCACAATCGCTGCGGAATGGCGGTAATTCCTTGTAAGAAGGATTTTTTGATTTATAATACCATTCCATTGCAGGAGGAAGCACAAACCAGCTTACGTGATTCATCTGCGAAATATCCTCGCAATTGCTGTTGACTCTGTAAACTTTTTGCTTGTCGAGATGAATTAATTTGTGATAAGGACATGGCATTGAACGTAATCCTGCTCGTTGAACGCGAATGGTATCAACAGGTTCGCATAATTCTGTTGCACGACAACCGCTTAAACGGCATACACCCACTTTTTCCATTTCATCAAACGGAATATCAAACCATTTGGAAGGTTTTAATAAACTGAAAATATCAAACAAGATCGGTGCTGCAGCCTGGATTCCTGTCAGCCCGGGACGACCCTCACCATCAGCATTTCCTGCCCATACACCCACAACATATTTTGGTGTAACTCCAATTGCCCACCCATCCCGGAAGCCGAAACTTGTTCCGGTTTTCCATGCAACCTTATTTGCTGAAGTGTATTGCCGCCAGCCTGCATCCTCATCAGGGCGGGCGACTTCAACCATCGCTTCGAAAGTGAGATAAATGGACGCAGCATCAAAATAATTGATCGTGTTTAAGATCTTTTCTGTCTTAGGTTTCTCAATGTATGTATTTGCATGAAGATCATTCTGATCATATTTTCCTCCATTTGGAATATAATTGTTTAGAGCTCTTGCCATGCTTGCATACATCCCTGTGAGGTCCCATAATTTGGCTTCTGAGCCACCTAAAATGATTGAGAGGCCATAATGGTCGGGTGTGTGATCCAAGGTCGTCATGCCGATCTTTTTCAGATTGTAGTTAAATTTTTCAATCCCGTAATTTTGAAGCATTCGCACCGCAGGCACATTCAGGCTTCTTGCGAGTGCGCGCTTCGCAGTTACAGCACCATCAAATGTTGTGTTATAATTCTGCGGGGCATAACCTGCTATCTGTGTGGGGATGTCAGGAATAAGGGTTCCCGGAAGAATATCCCCGTCATTAAGCATGCTTGTGAATAAAAACGGTTTAAGGATGCTCCCCGTACTTCTTGGGGCATTGATCACATCTACATCACTGTTGTATTCAGGCTTCCCTGCATTGTTTGTGTTTCCGGCATATGCAAGTACATTTCCGGTGCTGACTTCAATAACAACAGCGCATGCATTATGGATCTCATTTCCTTTTAAGATCTTGTGATGATTTTCCAGGATCTCATTTACCCGTTCCTGAAGGTGGCCGTCAAGTGTGCTAAGTACACGTTCACCTTTGTGATTTTCCTTCGCAGCTCTCTGAAGAAGATGTGTGGCCAGTTTCGGGATCTGGTGCGGCTTGCCGGGTAAAGGTTCCTCCTTGGCCAGTTCACACGATTCCTTATCGAGTATGCCGGTTTTGAAAAGCTGATCAAGCAGCCTGTTTCGTTTTAACTTTAACCGTTCCTGATTTTTGCCCGGGTAAATAAGTCCGGGAGCATTCGGTAAGACTGCAAGAGTCGCACTTTCCGACCAGGACAGCTTATCAGGGCTTCTCCCGAAATAACGCCATGAAGCTGCATCAATACCAATTACGTTACTTCCAAACGGTGCGTTAGAAGCATACAATGCGAGAATTTCTTCTTTTGAAAATCTGAGCTCAAGGCGGGCGGCCTGTATGATCTCAATGACTTTTTCTAAATAAGTTCTTTTTTTTCCTTTTCTGGAAAGGCGTATGACCTGCATGCTCAGCGTACTTCCACCGCTTATTGTTCTCCCTGCTTTTATATTTTGCACAAATGCCCTGCAAAAGGCAATTGGATTAAACCCGGGATGCTTGTAAAAAGAACGGTCCTCGAATTGGATGATGCTTGCTGTAAATTTATCAGGAACATGTTCGTTGTATGGAAACCGCCATTGACCATCTTCGGCTATCTGTGCGGACAAAAGATTTCCATTGCGGTCTTCGAGGACTGTGCTTGTTTTGTTTTTGAAGAGAGGATCAGGTAAGCAGAGTAGAAACCAAATGAGTAAAAGCAAAAAAATGCTCAGGATCAAGCCCTTTCGGCTTTTAAGGAATTCTCCTGTTGATTTTAAGCCTGAAATTAGTTTGTAGTTTGTGGTTCTTAGGTTCACCTAATGATTTCTATTGAAATAAAATTTAGTGTTAAACCAATATGAACCCTTATTTAGTTCCAAGTTCCGCCTTACAGCTCTGAGTTTCCGGATCAGATTTCAGAGCACTGTTCTCCAACTCTTTTCTTAATTCTGCTGCTGTCTTTTTGCTCCCGTCATGGCTCCATCCCGGAGGCCCAAACACATACATTAACTTAGCTTTTATAGATGCCGGTTTTTTCAGATCTCCCACAATGGCTATAAATTCATGAAAAACCATCTTCAAGGGATTGTTGGTCTTGATATTTTCGGTAAGGCCGTAAACAACGGGTACTGTTTCCTCTTCTTCCTGGAAGGTGCCGAACATCCTGTCCCATATGATCAGAAGCATACCCATGTTTTTATCCAGGTATAGCACATTTGACGCGTGATGAACACGGTGATGAGAAGGGGTTGACATGAACCATTCAAGAAAGCCCAGCTTGCCTACCGTTTTCGTATGGATAAGAATTCCGTAGATCTGAGTAGCGGCATAAATAAACATGATATCAATACCTTTAAATCCCAGCATCGCCAGAGGTATAAAATAAATGAATCTGTACAAAGGCTGAAACACGGACGAACGAAATCCTACGGTGAGGTTAAATTCTTCGGAGGAATGATGCGTTACATGTACTGCCCAGAACAAGCGGCAATAATGATCCACACGGTGAAGCCAGTAAAACATAAAATCCTGAGCGATCACAAGCAAGGTCCAGTATAGTATCGGATTGCTGATCTCGGTAAATTTGAACTGAAAGAAATAATTGAGTACAAAAAGACAAACACCGCGCACTAGTATGTCAAGGCTGAAATTCAGAATGGTCAGATAAACATTCGCAAGAGTTCCTTTTACAGAATAGTAGTGCTTTTCATGCAGATAGCTGAAAATGATCTCCGCACCAATTACGATTGCATAAATTGGGGTGGTGATGGCTATTAATAAGGCTTCTCTGAACTCGTTCATGGCGTTTAAGTCTTACAAAATTACGCAAAAAAGCCGCTTCTTGGTTACAAGAGCGGCTTTTAATAGTATAAGTGATAGCTTATTTTACAAAAACGCGTTTTGTGTAAGAGCCATTTGTTTGGTTAATGGTAACCAGATAAACCCCTGTTTTAGCCTCATTCACAGGAATATTCATCTTCGTAGCACTGATCGATGTTTCAGAGATCTTTTTTCCGCTTATATCGGATATTATGATGGTTCCTTCCGGACTTACTGCTGCATCCAGCTCAACAGTGATTGCCTTGTCATAAGAATAGATATTTACTTTATTATTCAAAGCAGATTCAGAGATTCCTACCATGTCACCTGTAATAGAGAATGCATTCAGATAATTGGTATAAGCATAATCAATAACAGTGAAGGATCTTGCATCAGCAGCAACATCAAGTCTTACCCATCCATAATATCTTGCAGTTCCAACATCAAAACGTAACGGAAGGAATTTGCCTGTTACACCAACAAAGTTACCGATGCCCTGTCCGAAAGCCGGTAAATACAAAGCAAGACCATTGGAAACAGCAGGAGTTTGCAGGGCCGCTTCCATTGAGTCAACCCAGTTTAAAGTCTGATCGATCCTTACACCAGCATCAAATGCAGCAGCTGTTCCATTTCCACCTGCGGTATCAATAGCGTTAGGAGCATTCAGTGCATACACTGCCACTGCATCATAGCTGAAGTAACTTGCATACACTCCTGATTTCTGTAATAATTTAAAATCTGCAATAGCATCATTGTTCAAATCAAGATTGAACATTTCTCCTGCATTCAATGTGTCGTCAGGAGCAACATTGGTGTACATAACCTGTGCATCTGCACTGTTCATAGCGGCTGCAAAAGTACCTGCAAGCGCAGAGTATGTTTTTAGCTTTTTCTGAATGTTGGTTTTATTCGTTTTCATATTTCTTGATTAATTAATAACTATTTTTTTTGTATAACTGATCTGTTGTGATTTAACATTTACGAAATATACACCTGCTTTTTCTGTCTCGAGAGAAACGATATTTTGCTCCGAGTTGATCTGCTGAGAAAGCACTGCTTGCCCGAGAGCATTAGTTATTGTAACAATGCCCTGTGAAGTTTGTGTATTTATATGAATTTCTCTGTTGTTGTTGTAAACCGTAATGCCTTTTGATTCAGCTTTGGCAATTCCGACCGACATTGTTGCTCCCGCAAGTATTGGCTGCCCAGGAGAATTCATGTATGCATAATCTTTAATTGTAAAGCTGTTTGCAAGAGTGGCGACATCTAAACGTGCCCAGCCATAATATATAGTTCCCGCAACATTTATTTTCAGAGGGATATATTTGTCAGTAGCTCCAAGCCATTGGCCATAAGAGTACGATGCACCGAAATAGCTTGCCATTGATTGACTTGTTCCTACATTCCAAACAAGGGATGATTGAATCGTGTCACCGGCATTCATTGCGGTAGGATAGATATATGCACCAGCAACGGATCCCGCAACCTCATTTAGGTTAAGAGCATTAACCGAGACTTTTTGTACCGGGTAACTCATGTAAGTAGTGATGGTTTGTTTGAAGGTAAAATCAAAAGTTCCATCATTATTAAGGTCAAGATCATACATGGCTCCATCAGTGTTTACTGTCGAATCCGGTATAATATCAGTGTAAACGATTTGTGAGCTTGCCTGATGGGCAACGAAAAGCGTTCCTGCAAGAGCAGAATATGATTTTAATTTATTATGAAGGTTCCGCGAAGTAGTTTCGTTCATGTGTATGAATTTAATTCAAATATAATACTTTTTTAATATGGCGCTAATTTTTGTTCCGGTATAGCTTTTTGTCGGTAGCCTCACTCATTTTTTGAATATCAAGATCGCCACTTAGAAAGGCATTAACATTTTCCGCCTGCTCTTCCGGGTTCATAATGACATCCTTATAATTAACATAAAGCACTTCCATATTCGGCTGTCCGTTAAGCCAGCTTTCCGTTTTAGAAAGCTGCTTTGCGAATGTATCCGCTAATCCCATCGGAAAAACAGAAGTGTTTTTTCCAAGCATCTTTTGCTGCGATTGAAGGATCTCGATCATGTCCCGCTGCATAAAAATGATCTTATAAGTATAGGTGTCCGGTAAATGCTGAAGCAATTGTGCAATGATCTTTACCGCTTTCCCCTCTGCATTCACAAGCCAGGACTTATCTTTAGCGAGTTTTTTTACATCATCGTATTCGAGATATCCTTTAGGATTGTTGTCATCGTTGGCTCTGAGATCATCGGTAAGGATCGGCATACCTCCGGCTTTTAGCATTTGCATCATCATAGAAGTTCCTGAACGCGGGAGTCCGGAAACAATTGTTATACTTCCTTTGATCTGATCCTTGATGAACTTCTTTGATTGCTCAGCTTTTTCCGGTTCGTTGAGATGCTCCTCATAAATTTTGATCAGCCACTGATGCGCTTTCTTAAATCCGGGAACCATGGTGATGGCCACATTAAATGCTTCAGAAGAACTTTTGTATTCCTTCATGTGATAAAGGATCTCACCAAGGTGATAATGTGCTTCCGGAAAATGATAGGAGAGGCCGATAGCGTTGAACGCAGCATCCGCTGCAAGCTCATATTCCTTCTGACGGAGATAGCTGATCGCCAGTCCGTGATAAGCTCCTGAATTGTTCATGTCAATCTCCAACGCAGTTTTGAAAGCACGTTCTGCATCCGCCCATCTCTTGATCTTATTGTAAACATTACCGATCTGTATATGGAGATTCGGCATGTGTGAAATGCTTTTCTCCGCTTCCTGTAACATAAGTAGTGCTTTGCGCGGCTTATTCTCGAAGAGGAGCAAGGTGCCTTCAAGAAAATCAAGATGTGGCAGCTCTTTGAGATTTTTTGCGCGTAACTCATCTATTGTTTTTCTTAAACCTTTGATATTACGTGTTACCTGATAACAATGTGCGAGCTTCAACCCATAACGTGCGACATCCGGATTTTCTTTATATAAGCGTTCGAGTATTTCAATTGCAGGTTCCATTCGTCTGGATCCCGCATAAACTTTCGCGAGGATGAAGTCTGTTTCGTTCCTGGTTTTCTGTAACCGCTCTTGTTTGTTCTCACCGGGCGCTTCAACATAACCAAGCTCAATTAGTTGATTCATGGCTTCCTGTGCAGCCCATGGATCTTCCTGAATATCCGCAGGGTGCATTCCGCATTCACCGGGAACAGATTCCCAGCTTTCTATGTATTCAGGTTTTACATCTTCCTTAAAAGCCTGCAGAAGCGGTTTGCCGTCCATATCTTTGCCAAGGGGTAAACCGAATAGTGTGAGGATAGTTGGTGTAATGTCAAGTAATGTTGCGCCAAAGATCTGTTCATCTTCCTGTATGTTTGGTCCCGCCATACAAATGATCCCATAAGGAGAGTGTTCAAGTGCAGGCGCGATCGGCTCTTTTGGAAGCTTCTTCGGGCGTAGATGATCCGAGTGAAATCCGTGGTCGGATAATAATATTATAGTGGCGTCATCTCCGGCTAGTTTCAATGTTCGCTCCAGCATCATATCCTGGAAACGGTATGCACTATTTATTACATCCTTATATAAGTCAAAATATTCCTGAGGAATACCATCCATTTTCGGAGGATGATATTTCATGAAGCCATGACAAAAATGATCGATTGTGTCGAAATAAACACCCATAAAATCCCAGTCCTTGTTTTCCAGGATCCACGTAGAAGCAGCATGAATGGAGGACGCTTCAGCGAGATGATTTGCAATTGCAAATAACGACTTGTCGTTTTCCTGGTCAACCTTCGCTGCGTCTGGCACAAAAGGCAGCAGCATCGCGCTTGTGATCTCACTTAATTCAATTCTGTATTCCGCAAGAACTTCCTCCAGGTCTTTGGGATGAACAGCGCCTTTGGGCATAGTCCACGGCTCGTCAGGCTTTTTCGATTGTTTTTGAAAAGAGTTAGACACACATACACCATTTATAGGCTCAGCCGGATGGCTTGGCCACCAGCCAACAAGATGGGTTTTAAAACCTTCCTGTGTTAGAATATTCCAAATTGCTTTGACCTTTCTTGATGTAACAGAAACAGGTCTTAAGTCAGAAGTGGCGGGATCCGGCTCCACAAAATTAAGAATACCATGTTTGTCAGCGGTCTTTCCTGTTGCAATTGATGTCCATAATACTGGCGACAAAGGAGGATCGAGGGTAGCAATTTTTCCCATTGCGCCTTTGTTGATCAATCCTTCGAGTGCAGGCATCAGTCCTGCGTCTAACAAAGGATGTATAATTTTCCAGTCGGCAGCATCCCATCCGATCACAAGCACTTTCTTAGCGAGTCGTTTACTCATTTTCTTTTTTTGTTTTCAATTGCTTTTCTTCTTCTTCTTTCCTTTTTTTTCTCCAGGCTTTTATTCCAACAGCTCCTAAAGCAAGCAGTCCGAGCGAACCTTGTGCAGTCACTTCGTAATTTTTCGGCAACTCTTCATCAGAGTTTTTTATATTGTCTTGATTAGAATCGGAGGACATGTTCTTTGTTTTTTGTAAAAATATACTTTTTCTAAAAGCAGGAAAGGGGAATTCGGAATTTCCGGAGCGCACGTAAATAAGGGTTTGCAAGCCTCAATTCTATCGGAATACGCCTAATTATTACTATTTTTTGAAAAATAACGAATAAAACTTGCTTTGTATAAGGTTTCTGTTATACATTAGTCATATAAATTAATGTTTAACCCAAAAAACAAAAAACAAAATGAACAAAGCAGAATTAGTTGACGCAATTGCAGCTGAGTCAAAATTGACAAAAGCTGATTCACAAAGAGCATTAGATGCATTTGTTACTGCAACTTCAAAAGCGCTTAAAAAAGGCGACAGAGTTGCTTTAGTAGGTTTCGGATCTTTCTCAGTTTCTAAAAGAGCTGCACGTAACGGACGTAACCCACAAACTGGAAAAGCAATTAAAATTGCTGCTAAGAAAGTTGCTAAGTTTAAAGCTGGCGCTGAATTAGCTAAGATAGTTAACAAATAGTATTGTCAACGTTCAAAAAAAATCCCTGATGATAAAATCATCAGGGATTTTTTTTATTTCTGAATTTTTAATTCTCCTGTTTTAATATTTCCTGAGTTTACCGAATCAATTTCCTGTTGAATAGTATCATTCGGTATTGTAACCTCACCGAGCATCGGGCTTATATCAACATCTCCTTTTTGCAAGGTGCATTTTAGAGGTACAGCTTCACCATTTATCATATGCGTTGAACTATCCGGGCCATTAGCAGTTGTTGTACGTTGAACAGAATGTGAGGTGTCTGTTACCGCTATCTTACCAACAACTTCTCCTTTTTGCGTACTGCAGCTGAATAATGCAGTTCCGAATGTTATGAATAGTGCAAAAGCAAATGCTTTATTGAATGTGAGGTTTCGTGGGAGAAGATTAAGAGGGATTACGAGATCTATGGATTTTGTCGGAGAGTTCAATTGTGTTGAGAGAAATCGGCCGCATGTTTTCTTTTCTGATCGTCCCTGAAAAAAAATCTGGATTTCTTTCGTGGATTTCTTTGTAAAGTCGACAACGGTTTTTGCACACTTGCCGCAAAACGCACCTCTTTCGTTAGGAGTCATTTTGTTCCAGTCTTCATGACATGGTTTCGGAATGCTGATGTTTAAATTTTTCTGATCTTCCATTTTTGAGATTTTTTTAAATGGAGATGCATGCATTTTTAATATTCCATACTATTTAATTTTTTTTTTGCATTAGAATTTTAATTTTTCAGCTTTTAGCTTCGTGCGCTTTTCCTTCCACTCTTTTATGGAGGAAATAATAACCAGCGATATTATTGTAGTAAAGATGCCGCCAATGAAAAGGCATGCAATACCGGCAATGAGATCCTCTTTCATTTGTAGTTTCAGGACAAAATATTCCGGCTGGGTTGGCCTGTATAGGATTTCCACTTCATCACCTTTTCCTTTTTTTATCTTATCTGCAGATGAATGTGACCTCACTACATATTCCTTACCGTTCACCGTATAAGCTACAACAGGATAGTAATGGATCCGTTTTTGATTTTTATAGTCAAGATCGGTTAATGAAGAGCTACTCTCCCAGTCAACTATTGTTCCCGTTGTTTTTTCTCCGAGTATTCTAAGCTCTATGTTTTTGAAAAGAAGCATACTTCCTCCAATTACACCACCGATACTTAGGGCAAGTAGAAGTGACATAAATAACCATAGCCAGAAGCCTTTCATAAGAAACTTAATTTAGTTTAATTGATCGGATGTACCCTGTTTAAGACTACGATTTTTCCATGCTTTGTATCCGAATATTCCAATTATGGAAGTGAATATTAATCCAATGAAGAGACAAACGCCTCCTGCAATAAAGCTCCCTGATATATGCTGCTGCAGCTCCACGTAATACGGATCAGATTTTCTATAAACGATACCAACATTATCTCCAATTGCGACAGGGTCATTGTCTGCAGCAGAACGGGTGGCGACAGATAATTTTCTTTTATTGATTTCAAATGTGACTATCGGAAAGTAGCTGCTTCCATCGTTAGTGACAGTTGAGCCGTTGTTGCGGTCGTGAAGGGATGTGCTGCTTGTTCTCCAATCGGTGATAGTAGCTGTGGCATACACGCCATTATATTTAAGATCGAAGGTTTTGTAAAGAACCGATATACCTCCTGCCAAAGCAGCAACAGCCATTGTCAAAAAGAAGAGATAGAGAACTATATACCAGAATCCAAATTTCATTTTATTTATTTAGAATTCTCCTCCCAGATCATTGCAAGGTTAACAATAGTAGCAACAGCTTTTTCCATGTCCTGAACGGACACCCATTCCAGTTTTGAATGGAATGCATGTTCTCCGGCAAAAATATTCGGACAAGGTAGTCCCATGTATGAAAAGCGCGATCCGTCAGTTCCCCCGCGAATGCTTGAGAGTACAGGTTCAACTCCTGCACGTTTGATTGCCTCCAAGGCATAACTCACGATCTCAGGATTTTTATCAAGCACCTGCTTCATGTTTCTGTATTGCTCTTTAACAACAAAATCGAATGTGGATTTAGGATAAGATGCAATAACTTGTTTTGTAAGCTCTTTTAAAAAATCTTCCTGGATCTTCAATGTCTCTTCATCAAATGCGCGAATGATAAATTGGAGAACTGTTTTTTCAATTCCCCCTGAAATACTTACAGGATGAATGAATGGTTCTTTCTTCTCGGTGCTTTCCGGACTCATTTTATCCTTTGGCAAAGCGGCAACAATTTCACTTGCTATTTTTATCGCGCTTTGCATTTTGTTTTTTGCAAAACCGGGATGTGTGCTTACACCATTGATGGTGATCGTCACTCCGTCAGCGGAAAATGTTTCGTTCTCCAGATGTCCGAGTTCTTCGCCATCAACAGTATAACCGAAATCAGCTCCGACTTTTTTAAGGTCGGCTTTGTCAGCACCACGTCCGATCTCTTCATCGGGGGTAAATAATATTTTTATTGTTCCATGTTTTATAGACGGATTTGTCATCAGGTGATGTGCAGCGTCCATGATCTCTGCGACACCCGCTTTATTATCCGCGCCCAGCAACGTTGTTCCGTCTGTTGTGATAATGTCGTTTCCGATTTGTTTCAGTAATGAGGGATGTTCACTAACACGAATGATTTGAGTCGGATCATTCTTGAGTTGAATATCACGTCCATCATATTTTGAATGTAACTGCGGATTTACGTTCGTTCCGGATGAATCAGGAGAAGTATCCATGTGAGAACAGAAGCAGATCACAGGAACTTTTTTGGAGGTGTTGCTTTCGATCGTTCCATAAACATATCCGTTCTCATCCATGTGCGCATCCTTAATTCCCATTTCGAGCATTTCTGCAACAAGCACGCGTGCAAGATCTTTTTGTTTTTCGGTTGACGGACAGGTAGGTGATTCCGGATCGCTTTGAGTGTCTATTTTAACGTATTTAAGGAAGCGTTCGGTAACGGTGTGATTGATGGTCATTGGTTAATAGTTAAATAAGTTAAATGGGTTAAATGAGGCACCAGAGCAAAAAAATCTATAGGTAGATGATTTAGGAGAAGTCTAAATAACTAATCCCTAATTAACCAATCAACCAAACACGAATTACCGTAATTTTGTGCAATTATCAAAATGATTTATTCTCGCAGACGGCAGAGATAGGTTTAAAAAAATCAATCATGAAATACAAAAGACTTACACCTGAAGAGTTGAAAGCCCTGGAGGCTGACTTTATCAACTTTCTTGCATCGGCACAAATTACCGGGCCGGATTGGGAGAAAATGAAGCAGAATGAAAATGATAAAGCAAATGAACTGATAGATGTGTTCAGTGACGTGGTGTACGATAAGGTGTTGAGTAAAATAAATTATCTTGAATACCGCGATGCCAAGTCTCTGAATCTGTTTCATTTCGCAGCAGAGAATGTACAGTTAATCGGTTTACGTGTAAAAGATAATAGTCATCTGGATCTTACTTCAGATGCGGTTATGAAGCAATGGAATGAAGCCGACAATGCTTCAGTAAATATTATCCGCTCCGAACGAAAATATGAAAAAGAAAAACAGCTTGAAGTTTTTGAATTGCTCCAGACGGGCTGCCTGATCACCGATGATAAGCTTTTTAGATTACTAAGCTCAATGGCTTAATTTTCCTCGATAATATCAAGGATCTTTTCCATTTTCTTATCATCGTATTTCCCTGAGGTAGTGTAAGCAACCTTTCCGGTTTTATCCAGAACGAAGAAATAAGGAATATCTCTTTTCTGAAAATCAAGTTCTTCTTTATATGTTTTGCCTCCGTCATAAAACAGCAAATAAGGGTATAGTTCTTTATCAGTCTTCTCCTTGATCTTTTCCTTTGAGGATTTGCTTGCAAGCTGGTTCGCACCTGTAAACATTGGGATGAAATATAGATTGATGTCGTAATCGTAGCTCACGTCAAAAACATCAGCCTGCGAAGCATCCAGTTTTCCAATGAATTTATTATAGACAGGATTGATCCAGGTTTTTAAATCATCTTCCGCGGCAGTACTGAAAGCCATTGCTATTAAAGTGTATTTCCCTTTGGTATCCGTTGGGATATTTACCATTTTTCCTTCATAGTTTTCACAGCTTATATCAGGAAACATTTTGCCAACGGCTCCCGGAGTTTTAAAAGAAAGGAATATCACTGTTGCTATTAAAAAAAGTGAAAGAATGATCTTTTTCATAGGTTTTTGTTTGTAACAAAGAGGTAAATAATCGTGCCGTTTTTATTTCAACACATCGGGTAGCTTTTCTTTTGTCAGCTCGCTTCCCGCCAGCTTTACCAGAAATACAGCTTTTCCGTTTTCAAAGGATGACCTCATTTCATTTTTTAATAGATCCATCAGTTCATCATACTCTCCGAAAAGCTGAGTGCTAAGTCCGTTAACTTCAACACGTATATTTTTATTGCGCTTCACGCGCTGAATGAAATCAATCACTTTTTGTTCGTAGCCATCTTCAAGGGCGTACATGGATATTTCTACTGTTGCTTGCATTATCTACGAATTTACTAATCTTTACGAATCTACGAAGAGGTGGTACGGATACCGAATTGATACGAATTTACGAATCTGTGTTTTGCGAAACCGAATCAGCGAATAATGATCTTCTGATCGATGTGTGCGAATGTCAGTTCGAGTGTTTTTTCCTTTTCAGAAAAAATGTATCGAGAACGTGCGTTTGTCTTCGAACTCCCAAACTACTAACTCCCAACTCCGCTCTTCCGACTCCTAACGCAGTACTACTTATTCAGCTCCGTAAAAACCTTATCCGCTTTGAATTTTTTAGCGGCTTTTCCTTTACGGATGATCTTTACTTTGATGATTGTATCATTTTGTTGTATTGCATTCACAACCTCCTGTCCGGTTACAACATGTCCGAAAACCGTATGACGATTGTCAAGCCATGGAGTTGCAACGTGTGTGATAAAAAATTGGGAGCCATTCGTTCCGGGACCCGCGTTGGCCATAGAAAGAATTCCCGGGCCAGTGTGTTTTAGATCAGCAACGAATTCATCTTTGAATTTATAGCCAGGACCGCCAGAACCATTACCTGCCGGGTCACCGCCCTGAATCATGAAATTCGGGATCACGCGATGAAATTTCAGACTGTCATAAAATGGCTTACCTTCTTTCTTAGCACTGTTCTTCATTTTTCCTTCAGCAAGAGCGACAAAGTTTGCGGTCGTTAAAGGAACTTTTTCAAATTCCAGCTTAAGGAGTATTACACCTTTCGAGGTTGTCATTTCAGCATAAAGTCCTTTTTCAAGTTTTGGTTTTTTCTCTTTTGCAAAAGATGAAAGTGTAAGAAGCGATAAGAAAATCGTAAATAGTGTTTTTTTCATTTTTGAAATTAATTTAATCTCTGTTTGATTTAATAATCTTCGCTGTTTTTAGCATCCTGCCGATACGTATAAGCTTCATAAGCATTTCAAAACGTTCAGTGTGTGTCCTGTTCAGGATGATCTGCTCACACTCTTCTTTATTTATGATGCCTTTTTTCTTCTGTGCCATTTTTTTTTATTCTCCCCAAATTTAAATAAAATATGTTGATAAAACTTTAAATCATTTTCCGCTGAAAACTAATGGCATTGCTAACTTTGGGAGACGAAACAAAATTGTCCTGGAATAGTGCCGGAATGGACAAATGATGTTTCAAAAGCCAAAAAAATACTTGTCGAATGAAAGTTTGTATTGCCGAAAAACCAAGTGTAGCTAAAGAGATTGCCGATATCGTGGGCGCTAAACAGCGCAAGGATGGCTATTGGGAAGGGAATGGATATCAAGTGACCTGGACGTTCGGACATCTTTGCGAGCTAAAGGAACCTCACGAATACGACAGCGCATACCGCGAATGGAACCTGAACATGCTTCCGATCCTTCCCATGAAATTCGGGATCAAGCTGAAGAATGATAAAGGAATAGAAAAGCAATTCAATACCATATCAACATTATTTGAAAATGCCGCTGAGATCATAAACTGCGGTGATGCCGGACAGGAAGGAGAGCTCATTCAAAGATGGGTACTTGCAAAATCGAATTGTCGAAAACCAATGAAACGCTTATGGATCTCTTCACTGACAGAGGAAGCGATTCGTGAGGGGTTTAAGAAATTGAAAGATGCTAAAGATTATGACAGTCTTTACCATGCCGGATATTCTCGTGCTGCCGCTGATTGGCTGCTTGGGATGAACGCAACACGTTTATACACGATTAAATATGGTAATGGTAACCGGCAGGTTTTATCGGTTGGGAGGGTGCAGACACCAACTTTAGCAATGATCGTGAACAGGCAGATCGAAATAAATAATTTTCGTTCGGCAGTATTCTTTGAATTAAAAACAAAATATCGTGATGTTGTTTTTAACGCTCAGCTCGATAGATTCAACGGTGATGAAAAGAACAAAGCCGAAGAGCTTCTCGCATCAATAAAAGATGGAGACTTCGAGATCACCTCGGTAGAAACAAAAAAAGGAAAAGAATCATCGCCACGATTGTTTGACCTTACATCATTGCAGGTTGAATGCAACAAAAAATTCGGATATTCTGCGGATGATACGCTGAAAACTATTCAAAATCTTTACGAGAGAAAGCTCGTCACCTATCCGCGCGTAGATACGACTTACCTTCCTGAAGACATGTATCCGAAAATATCCGGGATCATGCAGCAAATGGTGAATTACAGCAATCTCGTTTCGCCATTACTTAAAGAGCCGATAAGAAAATCAACGAAAGTGTTTGATGATAAAAAAGTAACAGATCACCATGCGATCATTCCGACTGATGTGCGTGCGCAAGGGCTGGGTGGAGCAGAAGCGCAGGTGTACGATGTGATCGCGAAGCGTTTTATTGCCGCTTTTTATCCTGATTGTGAAGTGTCGAACACTGTGGTTTTAGGTAAAGTAAAGGAAGTAGAGTTCAAGGCAAATGGAAAGCAGATCCTGGATGAAGGCTGGAGAGTTGTGTACAGCAAAGAAAAGCTGGATGAAGATGAAAAGGATGAAGTTCAATTGCTGCCGGAATTTGTAGCCGGTGAAAAAGGAAAACATGAAGCTTATTTAGCGGAAGGTAAAACGTCAGCACCCAAACCATACACAGAGGCAACATTACTGCGCGCTATGGAGACTGCAGGTAAGCAGGTAGAGGACGAGGAATTGCGCGACCTGATGAAAGACAACGGAATTGGAAGGCCTTCCACGCGAGCCGCGATCATTGAAACTCTTTTCAGAAGAAATTATATCCGCAGGGAAAGAAAAAATATTGTTCCAACTATCACTGGAATGGAGCTCATCCAGACAATCAATAACGAGCTTTTAAAGTCAGCTGAAATGACCGGTAACTGGGAGTTTAAATTACGCCAGATCGAAAAAGGTGAGTACCAGGCGGATGCATTTTTGCAGGAGATGAAGCAGATGGTAAGTGATCTGGTGGTGCAGGTAAAGAGTGAATCGGGCAAGCGCATTGCGGTGGAAAGCGCTGAAACAAAAACAAAACAGAAGTCTGAAACGAAAACGACTTGTCCGAAATGTAAAAGCGGAAATATGCTGAAAGGCAAATCTGCCTTCGGTTGCAGCAATTTCAAAAATGGCTGCGATTTCAAGATCCCCTTTGAGCTGATGGGCAAAAAGCTTTCAGATGCACAAATAAATGCCTTGGCCGACAAGGGTAAAACACCAGTGATCAAAGGGTTTTCAATGGGTTCTGAAAAGAAGGACGGACTTTTAAAATTAACATCTTCATTCAATATCGAATTTGAGGAGAAGGAAGTGGCTGCACCTAAGGCTAAAAAGGAAGCTCCTCCGCTTGTTTGCCCTAAATGTAAAACGGGAAGTATTTTAAAAGGAAATTCAGCTTATGGCTGCAGCGACTGGAAAAATGGTTGCAAGATGAGGTTGCCGTTTGAGTTCATGGGCAAACAATTAAATGAAAGCCAGATCCAGTCACTGATCAAAAAAGGTGAAACTGCTGAGATTAAAGGATTTGTGGTTGATGGAAAGAAGCTGAACGGGAAACTAAAACTGAATGAGAACGCGGAGTTGATGTTGTCCTGATTCGAACGGGTTTATCGGTCATCCCGTGCCACGACACGGGATCTCTGAGAATCTTCAGGCTATCGATAAACTAAAACGATGCCTATCTGATCCGATTCAGCTCATCCGCACCCCACTGCCCGAACCCACCGATAGCATTCCCAAATGAATTTCCTAAAACGGGATTGTAATTATAAGTTCCCCTAGCAGGATCAAACATATAGTCGGTTGAGCCTTCTGAAACGGTTGCTCTGAAACCGATCGAGGAATGTTCCGAAAGTTTGTAATCCATTCCCAAAGAAAGCGCTTTATAATTGTTTCTGTTCAATGTCTTGTTCTGAGCATCCACCATCATAGCTCCTGAAAGCAATAGCTTTTTATTTAACTTGTATTCAGCACCTGCAAACACAAGATTTCCGGAAGAATTAACCCGGGTGTTATTCATAATCGATTCAGTCCGGTTCGAGTAAATACTGTTTGGCGCTAAATTATAATGGAATAATCCTCCGGTGACAGAAAATCTTTCTGTCAGTTTGTATTTAAGAGTTGGAGCGATAAAAGTGGAGAAGGAACTTCCTGTTGTATTTCGGGAAAAGCTTACAGATGTTCCCGCAGATACACTCGCGCTGATCCTGTCAGCCGGCTTAAGCTTTGATTTTGGTCGATTATAATCATCTTCCTGTGCAGAAAGATCAAGGACTGCAATTAAAATCAGAAAAGAAGTAAAAAAAGTTTTCATACTCAAAAATGATAATATTTCAAATTTAGCTATAAAATATCAGACCAACAATTCAATGAGATTCTTAAATTTGCGGCATATCCACCAATGAAGGCGCGGTAATAAATTTTTGATGATGAAACTTTTTGTAAAGAATCTCGACAGAGATATAAATGAGATGCAGTTAGAAGGACTTTTTGCTCAGTATGGCAAAGTGGTGGATACAAAGATTGTGTACGATAAGATCACATGGGAATCCAAAGGATATGCCTTTTTGGAAATGGCAAAAAAAGAAGACGGACTTAAAGCCATTGAAGCTCTTAATGGAAAAGAGATTCGTGGAAGAGTGCTTGAGGTTTCTGAAGCAGAGGAGAGGAGAAGGTTTTAGCAGATGCGAGTGAAATTATTTCTATCATTTTCTCTTTTTGTTCTACTATTTGCGTGCGGATCTTCTCCGACAGAGAATGCTAAGGCTGAAGCACCACGTGTCAATCAGGACAGCATCAATAAGCTCTTGCTTAAAATTCACGCAAAGGAAAAAGCGTACCAGATCGATACGCTCTTCAAAAATAAAGTGAAGCATGCCGGCTTCAATGGCTGCGTTCTGGTTGCTCAGCACGGAGTGGTGATCTTCAAAAAGGCCTTCGGATATTCTAATTTTAAAACAAAGGATTCACTACAATTGAATTCTGCATTTCAGCTGGCATCCGCATCCAAAACCCTAACCGCTGCTGCCGTATTGTTATTGAAAGATAAAGGCCTGATTAAACTAAGCGACTCGGTTCAAAAATATCTTCCCGGTTTTCCTTATTCCGGCATTACGATTCAAATGCTGCTAACGCACCGCTCAGGTCTTGGGAATTATGTTTATTTCTGCGAGCCGTATTGCGATAGGCCGAATAATTATAACGGCAACTGCTTTAACAATGCTGCCATGTTCGAGATCATGAAGGCGCATAAGCCCGAAGTGTATGCAAAGCCCGGAAAGAAATTCGAATATTGCAACACGAATTACGCCTTGCTGGCTATGATTGTGGAGAAAGCTTCAGGAGAAACTTTTCCGGAGTTTATGCGTGAGAATATTTTCATTCCGCTCGGCATGACCAATACATGGATCCACGATACAAAGACAGATCAGCAGTACAAGAATAAAACGATTGGGTACAATGGTTCAAGCAAGCCTGAAGAGGATACCTATGCCGATGATGTTTATGGCGATAAAGGTGTTTACTCGACCATTGATGACATGTTCAAATGGGACCAGGCTTTGTATTCTGACAAGCTGCTAAAGTCAAACACGATCGAAGAAGCTTTTCAGGGTTATTCTAACGAGCACAAAGGAAAACGGAATTACGGTTATGGCTGGAGAACCATCGATGATGGAAAAAATCCGAAGATCATTTATCATAACGGCTGGTGGCATGGTTACAGCACACTGTTTATGCGGAGGCCGGCCGACAAAGCTACCATTATTGTGCTTTCCAACAGGTTTAACCGCTCAACTTACCATGTTGAAGGTGTCTTAAAGATCCTGAGTGAAAACGGATCCGGAACCGATCTGAGCGGGGAAGATTAAGCATTTTTTACTTCCGCTTCCCAATGTTAGGTTTTAATATATCTTTGTTTCCGCTAACAATCGAAAAATAGTTACAGAGTATCGAATTTTACGTTGGCATAAGTTTTTATTACGAACCTTTGCATTGTAAATTTTTAAACTTTTAATTAACCCAAAACAATCGACTATGAAAAAATTATTTTATTTGATCGCTTTTATGCCTTTCGCTTTCAGTTGTGAGAATCACAATAACGAAGGAGGTTTATCTGCAGAAGACAGCTTAACAGCTGTGAATGGCGGTCAGAAAGTTCTGATCCACAATCAGGATTCAAGCATTCAGTCATTTATCCGCGGATTCAATGAGATCCAGGATAATCTTGATATAATCAAAGAAAAAGAAAAGATCGTTACTGCAAACAGCAAAGATGCAGAAACACGTAAAAGCAAAGAAGATCAGATCGTAGCTGATATTCAATCCATCTATGATGTAATGAATAAGAACAAGCAGCGTTTGGAAACTATGCGTTCTAAGCTTAAAGCATCTAATAAGAAGAATGAAGAACTTGAAAAGTTCATCACACGTTTAACTGCTGATATCGAAGCAAAGGATGCAGAGATCAACGATCTTAAAGGCCAGCTTGAGCGTATGAATATCGAAATGACAAACCTTAACACTACTTACCAGGAAGAGATCCAGTCGGGACAGGTGAAGACAGAAAGACTTAACACTGCTTATTATGCTTACGGAACAGCGAAAGAGCTTATCAAGAATAATGTGTTGACCAAAGAAGGCGGATTTATCGGATTAGGTAAATCTCAAAAGGTGAAAGAAGATTTCAATAAGGAATACTTCACAAAGATCGATGTTACTTCAGTTAATGTAATTCCATTGGGAGCGAAAAAAGCTAAGCTTGTAACCACACACCCTGCAGGTTCTTATAAGATCGAAGGTGCTGAGGGTAAAGCAGAGAAGCTGACCATTACAAACGCAGAAGATTTCTGGAGCGCATCCAAATATTTAGTGGTTGTAATTGAACAATAAATAAAATCATGAAAGCCCCCCCGATGATCTCGGGGGGGCTTTTTGTTTGCAGTCTTATGATCGGCAGAAAAATTACAATTACTAAAACAGCCCGTTATTTCCTTTCTTCGGAAGTTGATCAAAAAACAGAGGAGATCTGGTTTGTTTGTCATGGGTACGGGCAGCTTGCCAGTTATTTCATCCGCAATTTTGAAGTGTTACAGAATGATAAAACGGTGATCGTTGCACCTGAAGGGTTGCATCGCTTTTATTGGAATGGCTTTTCCGGACGGGTAGTAGCGTCCTGGATGACTAAAGAAGCGAGAGAGGACGATATTAATGATTACGTGAACTATCTTAATTCCGTTTATCACGAAGTTATCTCAAAGGCGGGTGCTGAGGTCAAAGTAAATTTATTGGGCTTTTCGCAAGGCACAGCTACCGTTTGTCGCTGGATAGCAGCCGGGAATATTAAAGCAAATAACCTTGTCCTTTGGGCAGGAGCCTTTCCGGATGATATGGATCTACAGCTCAATAAAAAGCTTTTTGATAAGATGAATACTCATCTCGTGATAGGTGATCAGGATGAATTTATTAAGGAAGATCAAATTACCAATTATTCAGATCACCTTCATAAAAATGGCATACGCTATAACATGATCAGGTTTAGCGGTAAGCATGTAATAGATCCTGAAACACTCGCTGAACTGGCGTCAAAGATCTGATCAAAGAAAAGTACGAAGCCATTCAACGGCCTTTGCTTCCTCAGTGAACAAACGGGTAGGTCGTGCGGGTTTATTAAAACTCAGATAGACATTTCCAACAAGCTTTTGCGGAAGAGAGCGGATCATGTAGGCTTCTGCACTTGCATAGGGATTTGAAGCTGCGCTTGCGATATAAGTTCGTGCGTCAGCAGTTGGCAAGGTATATTCTGAAGAAAGGATCAGTAATGGAAATTTTTTTCTGTTTCCCAGTATCTCAAGAGCATTTACTATCTCCCTCACATGGATCACATCAACTTCTATATTTTCCTTGATGCGAATACGTGCTATACCATCTTCCCTTATAGAAAGAATATGTGATTCTGATTCTTTTTCATCAAGAATACCAACCGGTTCATGTTGTTTGCTCATCACTTTATTCTTTCCGTTCCCGCTATACTGAACATATAGATTTCGAATTACTCAACAGGATAATAGATTTCTGTAAGCCATTTCGCTGTATCTTTTTCAACGCCCGGATCAGTAACATACACTTCCCATGGAGATCCGGTCACCTTTTTATTATTCTCTTTGATGAATTTATCGATCGATGCATGTGCAGATTCAGTGCCCTTGTAGGGACCATAATAATGAGCAACAACAGCATTACCTGCCGGCATTTTGATTACGTTGACCTCTCCTTCACCTTTGATTTCTTTACCGATAGGAATCCCACACTCCATTTCAATTTTGTCATGAGAAAAACCATGATAAATAGCAAGCACAGGACCTGCGATCTCCAGTTTGTGCTTACCCATGAACTCACCGATCTTTTGGAAGCTCTTTCCTATATCCTCAGAAATACTTTTCATGTCAGTGGTAGTTTTGTATGTGGCCAGCCATTGTTCCTGTGTGGTTGTAGGTTCAATAACGATTGGCGCTGCAGCAGGGTTTGCAGGTAAGGACTCACAATGTTTTTTTAAACCGGCAAGCGTTTTTTCGAAATCCCCTCCAAGCATTCCTTCCATCATTAAACCCATGATTCTTCCAAAGAAGCCCATGTCCATTTCCATGTAAGTGGTCGTTTCGGTTCCTCCCTCAACTTCTTTAAAGAACCATCCGCCATGACTTGTACCCATGCCTTCAAACTCAAGATCAGTCAGGATAGTGGAATAGGGTTTACTGTCAACTATTACAATACTGCCGGTTCCAACATCTTTATGATTGCTTGTCCAAAGGTGTTTAGCACCAACACCGCTCTCCGGACCTTCATAAGTTGATTTCATCTGAGGATCGATGTTGTCCCAATACGACCATTTAGGCCAGTTCTGGAAGTTATTCACTTGCTCAAAAACAACTTGTACGGGAGCCTTGATCACTGTAGACCTCTCAACTCTGACTATCGAAGGCAGAAACAATGAAATGATAATATATAATCCTACAAGGATCAGAAGGACAATTCCAACTTTTTTTAAAATTTTCATGATGTATATTTTGGTTAAATCGTTCTGTACAGAAATAGTTTTTCTGTATGTGTTTTGTCAAACGAATATAGAAAAATTCCATTAGCTGATCTTGTAATTATAAAAAATATTAAATGTATCTACATGCAAACTGAATATGTAACTTTGGGAAAAAATGAAGTATGAAGCTGCTTTTTAATTATCTGAAAAGATACCGTTGGCTGGTGTTGCTCGCATTGGTCCTGGCTGCCATAAACCAGGTGTTTTCCTTATTAGATCCTCTTGTATTCAAACATCTGGTTGATAATTACGCTGCTAACCCGCACGATTATACAAAGACAGAATATATGAAAGGGGTGGGCGGATTGATCCTTTTATCAATGGGCTTTGCGATGGTCTCACGTATTGCAAAAAACTTTCAGGATTATTATGTAAATGTGATCACACAAAAACTTGGAGCGCAGATCTATTCGGATGGATTACAACATTCTCTTGAATTACCTTATCAGGTATTCGAAGATCAGCGCAGTGGTGAAACATTGGGAAAATTACAAAAGGTCCGTACCGATGTTGAAAAACTGATAATGGCTTTTGTGAGTATCTTATTCACGTCATTAGTCGGTGTTGTATTTGTAATGGTGTACGCTATCCGTATCGACTGGCTGATAGCAGTTGTCTACTTTGCAGCTGTTCCCATTCTGGGATTCATTACATCTATTTTAAGTAAACGAATAAAAACGATCCAGAAGAAAATTGTGGGTGAAACCACTGCTCTTGCCGGATCAACAACGGAGTCCTTAAGAAATATTGAACTGGTGAAGTCGCTCGGCCTTGCCGATCAGGAGATCAAACGATTAAACAGCACAACCTTGAAGATCCTTGGGCTTGAACTTAAGAAAGTGCGCTATATCAGAAGCATTAGTTTTATTCAGGGTACCTTCGTTAATTTTCTACGGAGCTGCATTTTATTTTTATTGCTGTTCCTTATCTTTCGCGATAAGCTGACTATCGGTGACTTGTTTTCTTTACAGATCTATTCCTTCTTTATTTTCGGGCCGTTGCAGGAATTAGGGAACATCATAAATATTTATCGAGAGGCAGAAGTTTCGCTTGATAATTTTCAGGGAATATTAAACACCCCTAAAGAAGTCAAACCGAAAAATCCTGTAAATATTCACGGAATGGAAGCGCTGAAGTTTGAAGGCGTAACGTTCAAGCACCAGACTGCCACAAACAATGCATTGGAGAAGATCGCATTTAATGTTCGCAAGGGTGAAACAATCGCATTTGTAGGGCCGTCAGGATCAGGTAAAACAACGCTTGTCAAATTGCTTGTCGGGTTGTATCAGCCACACGAAGGTGAGATTCTTTATAATAACAATAGCAGTAAGGTGGTCGATCTGGATCAGCTGCGTTCCCAGATCGGTTTTGTTACCCAGGATACACAGTTGTTCTCTGGGACCATAAAGGAAAATTTAAAGTTTGTCGCACCCAATGCTACAGATGCGGAATGTCTGAGTGTGTTAAATAAAGCTGCCTGTCAATCATTGCTAGCGCGTGCCGATCAGGGAATCGATACTATGATAGGAGAGGGCGGAGTTAAAGTTTCGGGTGGTGAGAAGCAAAGGTTATCTATTGCACGCGCATTGTTGCGTAAACCTTCATTGCTGGTATTTGATGAAGCAACATCAGCGCTTGATTCATTAACGGAAGAGGAGATCGGAAAAACGATCCGTGAGCTTTCGAGGAATGAGAATCATATCACTATTATAATTGCGCATCGACTTAGTACGATCATGCATGCAGATAGAATTTATGTTCTTGAAAAAGGAAAGATCATTGAAGATGGCAAACATGAGGATCTGATCCAATACAAAGGTCTGTATTATGCGATGTGGAGGCAGCAGATAGGTGAGAGGTAGAACTTGTATTAAAATTTCAATCTCAAGATGCATCGTCTACGAACTATGAACTAAAAACTACGAACTTTTCTTTTTCATCCAGTTCGGTGGATCTATCACAACCGGACAAAAGCTGTTTTTGAAAAGCACTTTCTTTTTGTCGAAGCCGCCCAGCTTATTATCATAGATGAGACAATAGTATCCCTTAGCATATTCTGAAATGTTAACTGAATTACCATAGCCTTGTTTTACAATTGCACCGTATGGGTTATAAATAATAAAGTAAGTATCAGAAGAAAAAGAGATTGTTTGATTATGGTCTTTCACTTCATAGGATACAGGTTCTTTTTTTGAATAATAGGTGACAGCATCTGAAAAGCGGCTGATCTTATCGTAACCTTTTTGTCGCACACGAAACTTATTTTCCCCGCTGCTCAAAATAACCGGAACTGAATATGAATTCGGAGCCGGGTTCCCTACACCACTAACTTCGCCAACTTTTACCCATTTATCAAATATGTATTGTTCAACGATATAGGGGAGCGAACCATGTTCGTTTACTGAGGTCCAGCTTACCATGCTGTTGCTGATCTTAAATGACCTCACCTCAAACGTGGAGATGATCTTATCAGACTTTGTGTCCGTTCCACCGCCTTCGGTCCTGGTAAATGCCAGCGAAAAAATAACTAATGAAAGTAAAAGGGCATAACGTGCTCGCTTCATGTGTGTTATATTTACTTTTTTAACAGAGCAAAAGTAGAGCAGTGGTTATGTGGACCGACTGTTATAAATTTATTTAATTAACATATCCATGTTAATATCCGCTGTGGAATCTAAGATTACAGGTGGTCCCAAATTGTTAATACTGTTAATAACTCTGCAACACATTGTAGAAGAGACTTGCAGAGCCCCGCGGAATGAACTTTAACTAATTATTTAATATTAACAGAGCTTTCAAGCCTTTTAAAAAGGTCAAGGTGGGCTTTTTGGATGGTTTTGAGAAGAATATAGGCGATGATCGGGTTTGCCTCAACATCCACTGTTTCAGTAAGCAAAGTATGATCCCCCTTCGGTTCAAAGCTGAATTTAATAGTGAGATCAACACCGGTTCTGACTTTTGATTTGTAGATCACACATCCGTTCGACTCCTCAACTTCCACTTTATACTCAGGTTTCATCGGGATGAAGCCAAGGAGCAGCACTTGTTCATTTACATGGAAAACGTTCAAACCTGTTTTAGTTACTTTTTTAAAATAAGGATGAAACGCCCCAAACTTCTCAAATTCAAGGAAATGAGGGAAAATAACCTCCGGTTTTGTTTTGAATAAATGAGTGATTTTGAGTGATTTCATAAAGTTTATTCTTACAACTCTGGGGAGTAATTACTATTCGCAGACTATAATTTTTTATCTATTGGTTCCCACAGTTCGATTTTATTTCCTTCGAGGTCCATTATGTGCAAAAATTTTCCGTAATCAAAAGTTTCCACAGTGTCAGTAATGGTGACTCCTTCTTCCTTCAATCTTTTTGCCATAGCATTCATATCATCAATACGGTAATTGATCATAAATTCTTTAGTGGATGGTAAAAAGTACTTAGTTGTTTCTTTGAACGGCCCCCATTGTGTGGTTCCTTTTTTTGTGCTGTCAGGAGCGGTAAACCATTCAAAATTAGTTCCGTACTGGTCAACTTTCATTCCCAAATGGTCCGAATACCATTGTTTAAGGGCCTTGGGATCCTTGCACTTAAAGAATACCCCACCAATGCCGGTCACCTTTCCGGCTTTTCCTTCCGTTTTTTCAGAAACAAGTGAATTAAAGGCAAAGCCTAATCCGAATGAAAGGCAAATCGCGCAAGCTATCAGGAATGATTTTTTCATGTTATGAGTTTGAGTGGTTAAAAATATGAAATATTGTGGCATTAACCGAGTTGGGGAGCACTTTCCGCAATGGAAATCCGAACCGGGCTGGCATGAAGTTTTTAGTATGTAAACACCACTAGAAATAAAATATGAAGACAAACATAAACGTAACTCAGATGCAGAATTTAGAAAATTACTATAATTTATATGTTGCTGCAGATAATCAGCTCTATGCTGAATCACTGAAGCAATCTCTGGAAACATCATTAGATAAGCATATTAAGGTTGAAGCGGTTGTTTCAAAGGAAGAATGCATCAGCAGAATCGGAAAAGAAAATAAACCGGGAATTGTGGTCCTTGATTACAAGCTGAACAAAAAAACAACAGACACTAATAGTACTTATACGGTAGATAAAATTAAAGAAATGAGTCCTGATACTATTGTGATCATGATGTCAAACGAGGAGGACATGCCTTCTGCTATCAAAGCATTGCGATATGGTGCGTATGATTATGTTATGAAAGATCGTTTTGCATTTTCACACATCCGAGCGGCAGTTGAGAAATGTCTCACACCATCTATGTGTTAATACTGAAAATTATTCTTGAACAAATAATTGATATTGAGAGATCGCGGGAACGCTTTATCTCAACCAAGGGAGGAACTTTCGGGTTCCTCTTTTGTTTTTTATAAACGTTAAAAGGTGTAATAGTTATAAGTTAAAAGTGAGTAAGAAACATCTCAAAAATCTGGAATCGGCTGGTCTCCGAACTCCAAACTAACTATTCAAAGTCCTTATACAACAAATACTTCTTCCTGACTACTTTAAATTTATTCAAACCATTCCCCCAGCTTGCTCGGATCTCGCTTTCTGATTTGCCCTCTTTTATTTGCTGCTGCAAAGTCGCGTTCCCGGCATGGTAATTAAAATTCTCATCAAAGAACACAGATTTATCCGGAGTGTTTTCGTAAGTACCGATCAGCCAGAATAAATATATTTTCTTTACATCCTTCATATATTCATTACCGAATTCCGTAAGGTTAAAACCTTTACATTCCTGACCTTTGTATTTAGGTTCCATCGCTCCCGGCTTTGGCTGTGGGGTGAATGTATAATTGCTTTTTTGCAATGAAGGATGTCCGATCACCTGGAAAGGTAAATCTGTTCCACGGCCCAGCGATACGACCGTTCCTTCAAAAAGTCCAAGGCTTGGATACAAATACACAGAAGCCATGTTCGGTAAGTTTGGAGAAGGTTTCACGGGCAATTCATAAAGATCTTTATGGGTATAACCCTCCAGTTCAACAACAGCCAGGTCACATTTTACTCCGCCTTTTAACCATCCTTCGCCATTGATCATTTTCGCATATTCACCTATGGTCATTCCATACACGATCGGGACAGGGTGAAGCCCCAGGAATGATCTCCAGCTATCTTCCATCACCGGTCCGTCAACATAATAGCCATTTGGGTTTGGCCTGTCGAGAACGATCATTTTCTTTTTATTCTCAGCACATGCCTCCATCACATAATGCATGGTAGACAGGTACGTATAGAAGCGAACACCCACGTCCTGAATGTCGAAGATCACCACATCAACGTCTTTCAAAAATTCCGCAGACGGCTTTTTATTTTTTCCATAAAGCGAAATGATCGGTAAGCCTGTCTTGCTGTCTTTTTCCGATTTTACTTTTTCTCCGGCATCAACTAAACCACGAAATCCATGTTCAGGGGAAAAGACTTTTTTAATGTTTACTCCGAGACTTAAAAGTGAGTCAACGAGATGAGTCTTGTTGATATTGGAGGATTGATTCGCAACGACTGCCACTGTGTTTCCTTTCAGTAAAGGCAGATATTCTGATATGCGTTCCGCGCCCATTTTTATCTGGCCGGGAGCTTTGATATTGTTATCAACTGCAATGAGTCCCTGTGCTGTAATGCCGTTGGTAGTAGTGAGTACTAGAAACGCTAAGATTATATTCTTCATATTTTTAGAAAGTCTTTACTTTTTCCTTGTTGAAAAAGTAATCAAAAAAACATAGCTGGCCGATTCCTGCCCGCCTCTAATAATTTTCAAAAAATCTAAAGCAAAAAAACTGAAGTTTTTGTCAAGATTTTTTTTAAAAATTACGTTCACCTCTTGTCGGCATCGCGACCAGCATACCCGCCCGCGACTTCGAACAATGATTTTCAATAAAAATAGACAACGCTACATTCTTTAGATACCCAAGTTTGAGATATTAAATAGTACTTTTGTCCTTGTAACAAGCATCAAAGCTAATAAAATTTGGGCATCGAAACTTTCATAGCAAAGCGTATCATTTTCGGATCTGACCGTAATCAACTATCGCGCCCGATAATGAAAGTGTCTGTAATCGGCATCGCGCTGGGCATTGCTTTGATGATCCTTACTGTTTCTGTAGTTACCGGTTTTCAGGCTGAGATCAGGAATAAATTAATAGGTTTCGGATCACACATCACCATCACAAATTATGATAATAACGTCAGTGATGAACCTCAGCCAATCCTCGATCATGAAGATTTTGTTGATGATCTGAAGAGCATCCGCGAGATCAGCCATGTGCAAACGTACGCAACCAAAAGCGGGATCATAAAAACAAAGAATGATAATGAAGGTGTGATGCTGAAGGGAATAGGTGCTGATTATGATTGGAACTTCATTAGTAAAAGTTTAATCCAAGGAAAAATATTTTCTGTCAGCGACACCGGTCTCACTAAAAGTATTGTGATCTCAAAGATCCTTGCCGATAGACTCGAGCTGAAGGTGGATGATAAAATGATCATTTATTTTCTTACCAGAAGATCCGATAGCCTTGAAAATGTCACCTATGAACAAAGAGTAAAAACGTTTTTCATTTCGGGAATATATGATTCGGGTTACGAAGACATTGATAAGAGATTGGTGCTCGTTGATATCGGACAGATCAGGAAATTAAATTACTGGGATGATGATCAGGTGGGTGGATATGAGATCGCTATCAATGATTATAGAAAGATCGATGAAGTGGGAGATGAGGTGAATGTAATTGTGGGGCAAGGATTCATCGCGCAGACGATCAAAGAAACAAACCCTTCTGTTTTTTCCTGGCTGGATCTCACGGATGTGAATGCGATCATAGTAATAACCTTAATGCTGCTTGTCGGGGGAATAAACATGATCTCCGCGCTTCTTATCCTCATTCTTGAAAGAACAAACATGATCGGGATCTTAAAAGCGCTGGGTGCAAGAAACGGAAGTATTCAGAAGATCTTTTTATACAATGCATTTTACCTCATCGGTAAAGGATTGCTTTGGGGAAATATTCTCGGAATCGGGATTGCACTTTGTCAGCAAAAGTTTGGCTGGTTCACACTTGATCCTAAAAATTATTATGTGTCCGTCATCCCAGTCCGCCTGGACCTTTTAAATATACTTTTGCTCAATGCCGGAAGCCTCGTTTCCTGTCTCCTGATGCTCCTTATCCCAAGCTTTATCGTTTCTAAGATCACTCCTGTGAAAGCGATACGGTTTAGCTGATCCTGATTCTGATATCCTTTCTGATTTGCCTGCCATATTTTTCGTATTTTCGCAGCCTCAAATTACACACAGAAAACATCATGGCCTTCAGAAAAGCGTGCAACAACATATTGGAAACAATTGGAAATACTCCTTTGGTTCGACTTAATAATGTTACAAAAGACGTAAAAGCAACAGTTTACGCGAAAGTGGAAACCTTTAATCCCGGTAACTCTATCAAAGACCGTATGGCTTTGAAGATGATCGAGGATGCTGAGAAAGACGGAAGATTAAAGCCGGGCGGAACTATCATTGAAGGTACCAGCGGAAATACCGGAATGGGCCTGGCGATCGCAGCAATTATTAAAGGATACAAATGTATCTTCACAACAACAGATAAACAATCAAAGGAAAAGGTTGACGCCTTACGCGCTTTCGGAGCGGATGTGATCGTTTGTCCGACCGATGTTGATCCTGAAGATCCACGTTCATATTATTCTGTTTCATCTCGTTTGGTGAATGAAGTGCCGAATGCATGGAAGCCCAATCAGTATGATAATCTGAGCAATATGCAGGCGCATTATGAACAGACAGGCCCGGAGATCTGGGAGCAGACAGAAGGCAAGATCACTCATTTGGTTGTTGGTGTTGGTACCGGAGGAACCATAACAGGAACAGGGAAATACCTGAAAGAGAAAAACCCAAACATTAAAGTGTGGGGAATTGATACATACGGATCGGTATTTAAAAAATACAAAGAGACAGGGATCTTTGATAAGAATGAAATTTACCCATACATAACGGAAGGGATCGGTGAGGATTTTTTACCTGCTAATGTTGATTTCAGCGTGATCGATCGTTTCGAAAAAGTGACCGATAAGGATGCAGCTATGATGACCCCGAAGATCACGAAAATGGAAGGGATCTTTGCGGGAAATTCCGCAGGTTCCGCAATTGCAGGTTTGCTTCAGCTGAAGGATGAATTGAAAGAAGGAGATGTTGTTGTTGTTATTTTTCATGATCACGGGACACGCTACCTTGGAAAAATGTTCAATGACGAGTGGATGCTGGAAAAAGGATTCTTCGATAAAAAAGGTTTGGTCGCAAAAGACCTTGTTAATAACAATACCAACGGCAAGCTTATCACAGTTGAAAGCAACGACACAATAGGCAATGCGGTAAAATTGATGAACAAGATGAATATCTCCCAGGTTCCTGTTACCAATGGCGGTCGATTCATCGGATCCTTGAATGAGAGTCTGATGTATGCTAAGATAGTCGCTAACCCTGAAATAAAGAGTCACATGGTGGAAACCATCATGCAGCCCGCATTCCCATTCGTGGATATTTCTTCACCGGTGGATTCCTTATCAGCGATGATCACTGATAACAACCCGGCAGTTCTTGTAAAAGATTTTAAGCTGGATAAAACATACATTATCACAAGACATGATGTGATAAATGCGTTGACTAAATAGTCATATTAAATAGGGATTGGTTAAACAGTAAATTGGGCTAAGCCTAATATACCATTTAACTAATCCCGAATGACTAACCTACAATCCGGCTACACCGCCCAATTTTCCGGAGATGCCGTTTTTAATGCTATCCAGAGTCCCCGAGGCACCTGTAGTTCCTGATCCTTTCACAAAAGATTCCACCTGCGATCCTACTCCGGCTGGCATTTTATCTTTTAAAAAATTTACTACCGCATCTACTGCTTTTTTTGCCTGAGCTTCTGAAATACCGGCTTTTTCTGTTACCATTTTGATAAGTTGTTCCATTTTTTATGTTTTGGTTTAATTAATTGATAAAAATTATTGCTCTATATTCTGATAAATTAACATGCCTCGAAATGTTCATCTAGGCACGGCTAAATATTTTTTTTAGTTTTAAACAATGTATCTTCGGACTTCTTAATTCTCTACATGCCTGCATTCATTGATCAGTTAAAACGTAAAATTGAAATTCCTTTTCCGCCAAAACGGATCATCTCACTTGTGCCATCCCAAACTGAATTACTTTACGATCTCGGGTTGAGGGATGAAGTGGTTGGAATTACAAAGTTCTGTGTGCATCCCGAAGAATGGTTCAGATCAAAAGCCAGGGTGGGCGGTACAAAAAAATATGACTTTGATAAGATAAAAGCACTTCAACCGGATTTAATAATCGGAAACAAGGAAGAGAATGAAAAAGAGCAGATCGAAGAACTGATGAAGTTGTATCCTGTTTGGATGAGTGATATATATACTTTGAAAGATGCCCTGGCAATGATCGTTTCGATTGGGTCGCTCACGGGTAAGTCCGCAGAAGCAATAAATCTGAAACTTGACATCGAATCGCGCTTTAATAAATTTAAGCAATTTCAAATTCCAGATTTCAAATCAGATGTAAAATCGTTTGATGATGAGTTTGGAAAAAAGGAAGTTCAATCTGCAAATGTTAATACGTATAGTACTTCATCTCCGAACACCCGACTCCAAACTCCGGACTTGACAACAGCCTATTTCATCTGGCGTAAGCCTTACATGGTTGCCGGTCACGATACCTTCATAAACGAAATGCTGAATTTATGCGGGATGGAAAATGTATTTACAGAAAAGACGTCCAGATATCCTGAAGTGAGTATTGCGGAGATCATTGAGAAAAAGCCTGAAGTGATCCTGCTTTCATCAGAGCCATATCCATTCAAAGAACAGCACGTAAAAGAGTTCTCCGAAATGCTTCCTGATGCAAAGATAAAGATAGTTGACGGAGAGATATTTTCCTGGTATGGGTCACGATTGCTAAAAGCACCGGGCTATTTTTCTGAACTGGTGAAAGAACTTCGATCTGATTTGTAATTTTGGTTTAGTCTGGAAATCCATAGGAAACTTTCTCCCTTCCCAAAGTTTTTTTCCTCCGCTAATTCTTAGTAGCTTTGTAATGCAGACAAGCTATGACCTTTTTCAAAAAAACTTTCTATTTATTCCTGCTTACTGTCTTGCAGTTCAGTTTACCTTCTACTTTAAAAGCACAAAAAGTAGGTTTGGTGTTAAGCGGAGGTGCAGCCAGTGGCATAGCTCATATAGGCGTCCTTAAAGCTCTTGAAGCCAACCACGTTCCAATTGATTATATCACAGGCACTTCAATGGGCGCTTTGATCGGCTCCCTTTATGCAATTGGTTATTCGCCTGAGCAGATTGAAGAAATGGTGAAAAGCGAACAGTTTAAAAACTGGTCGGAAGGAATTGTTGATCAGAAGTTCGCCTATTACTTTAAGCGCGATGATAACAATGCATCCTGGATCTCCTTTAAGCTTTCAGACTCGAGCCTGACCTCGCTTTTGCCAACCAACCTGATATCTCCGATTGCAATGGATTTCGGCACTATGGAGCTTGCTGGTGGAGCAGCAGCGGCTGCTAATTATAATTTCGACAGTTTGTTTATCCCTTTTCGCTGTGTTGCTTCGGATATTGAATTGAAAAAATCTGTGGTGTTTCGTAAAGGCGATCTCGCTGAAGCGGTTAGAGCATCTATGTCGTACCCGTTTTATATAAAACCTATTACTGTTGACGGAAAGCTGTTGTATGACGGAGGGTTATATAATAACTTTCCTTCGAATATTATGTATGAAGATTTCTTTCCCGATTTTATTATTGGCAGCAATGTCACAGGCAACAATCCTCCTCCCAACGAGGATGATGTTTTTTCCCAGATCAAAAGCATGCTTCAAAGCAAATCGGATTATACCATCCAGTGTGAAGCAGGTGTTATTATAGAACCTAAAACCGATGTAGGCCTCTTTAATTTTAACAATGTGGAGCCGATTATTGATAGTGGTTACTCAGCTGCGATGAGGCAGATGGAATTTATTCTTCATTACATCGACAGGCGGGTAGAGCCAATGGAAATAGCTGCAAAACGGAATTATTTCAAGGAGAAACAGCCAAAGATCGTGTTCGACCAGATTTACATCGAAGGACTTAACCGTAAGCAATCGGAATATGCACGAAAGGTCTTGAGACACAAAAACAAACTAGTGAACTTTGAAGATATTAAGGAAGGATATTTCAGGCTTGCTTCTGATAATAAGATCAAAAGTATTTATCCGAAAGCGAGGTATAATCCCCGTACCGGTTTTTACGATTTATATTTAAAGATCAAAAAAGAGAGAAACATTGTAACGTATTTTGGTGGTAACTTCTCAAACAGGCCAATAAGTGAAGGTTTTCTGGGCGTTCAATACAACTACTTGGGGCGGTTCGCAGCGGGATTTATGGCCAATGCCTATTTCGGGAAGCTGTATAACTCGGTGATGGTTAAAACCCGGCTGGATTTCCCTTTTAAAACCCCTCTTTATATCGAACCGTTGTTTGTCTGGAGCAAATGGGATTACTATAAAAGCAGCAATGCATTCCTCGAGGATATCAAACCGGCCTACCTGATCAGAAGAGAAACTTTCGGTGAGCTTAACACAGGGTTTCCTACCGGGAAGAAAGGAAGGATTGTGACCGGAGGCTCACTTGCGGAAATCACTGACAACTATTATCAGACTCCGAATTTTTCACAAAAGGATACCGCAGACCGTACAGATTTTAAAGTGGCAAGTGGTCAGATCTATTATGAGATCAATTCTTTGAACAGGAAGCAATATGCTAACAAAGGTGAGTATCTGAATGTAAAACTAAGGTATGTTAATGGGCTTGAGACTAACAAACCCGGATCAACCACAGTAATTGATACCCTTACAAAGTATAATAATTACCATGAGTGGGTGGTTTTGAAAATGACGGGGGAAAGATACTTTAATAGGCGTGGTGCTTTTAAAATAGGAGTTTTCGGGGAAGGGGCTTATTCCACACAAACCCTTTTCAATAATTATACTTCCAGTATTTTGTCGGCACCGGCTTTTCAACCAACTCCTGACAGCAAAACCCTGTTTCTGGAAAATTACCGCACTCATAAATATCTTGCAGGGGGATTAAAGTTTGTTGTGAATGTCAGAAAGAACATTGAATTCCGTGCCGAAGCATATATATATCAGCCTTACCAGGTTCTCTTAAAGACAAAAGATCTGAAAGTTGAATACGGTGTTCCGTTTTCCCTTCAGCATTATATCGGGACAGGAGCTATCGTATGGCATACCCCTGTAGGACCGATGTGCTTAAGCGTAAATTATTACGATAAGGAGAAAGATCCCTTTTCTCTCCTTTTTCACTTTGGCTATATTCTTTTCAATAAACGAGCCTTGGATTAGCACCATTTACTTTGTGCGTATTTTCTTTCGCAATTCGCTGATTTACAAGGTGATATTAAATTTTGATATTTAGGATAAATTTGCCTAAGTTTGCAGCCCTTTTGAACGGTGCAATTCGTTTTTTAAGGCATGAAAAGCTAAATATTAACCATTAATTAACACTATGAACGATTACGTAATTTATTTAGTACCCGCTTTAGGGGTTTTAGGATTGCTGGTGATGGCAATTAAGAGTGCTTGGGTAAGCAAGCAGGATGCCGGAGACAAAAACATGCAGGAGCTTGCAGGTTATATTGCAGATGGAGCGATGGCATTTTTGAAAGCAGAATGGAAGGTATTAAGCATTTTCGTTGTGTTTGCAGCTGCTCTTTTAGCATATTCCGGAACTATTCATGAGATCAATGGCAAGCCGATCCACTCAAGCTGGATCATTTGTATCGCATTTATCATAGGAGCTGTGTTCTCAGCAACGGCAGGTTATATAGGTATGAAAGTGGCTACTAAAGCTAACGTTCGTACAACACAGGCTGCACGTACTTCTCTTGCGCAAGCGTTAAAAGTATCTTTCACGGGTGGAACTGTTATGGGCCTTGGGGTTGCAGGTTTAGCTGTGTTAGGTTTAGGTGGATTATTCATAATATTCCTTAATATATTTTCAGATCTTGGGGTTGATCAGGTTAAAACTGCAATCGAAGTTTTAACAGGCTTTTCTTTAGGTGCTGAATCTATCGCATTATTTGCACGTGTTGGTGGCGGTATTTACACTAAAGCGGCTGACGTAGGAGCTGATCTTGTTGGTAAGGTTGAAGCAGGAATTCCTGAGGATGATGTTCGTAATCCGGCAACTATTGCGGATAACGTAGGTGATAACGTAGGTGACGTAGCAGGTATGGGTGCCGATCTTTTCGGTTCTTATGTTGCGACTATCCTTGCAACAATGGTGTTAGGGCAGGAGATCGATGCATCAGCTGATCATTTCCATGGAATGTCGCCAATTTTATTGCCAATGGTGATCTGCGGTTTAGGTATCGTATTTTCAATCGTTGGTACCTGGTTCGTTCGTATCAAAGATGAAAAATCAAATGTTCAGAACGCCCTTAACATGGGTAACTGGGCTTCAATGCTTTTGACTGTTGGTGCATCTTACTTTGTAGTAATGTGGATGCTTCCTGAAACACTTAGCTTACGCGGATATGAGTTTTCAAGGCTGAATGTGTTCCTTGCTATTGTTGTAGGTACTGTTGTTGGAGCGATCATGAGTATTGTCACAGAATATTACACTGCGATGGGTAAAGCCCCTGTATTGTCTATCATTCAGCAATCTTCTACCGGTCATGCAACCAATATCATCGGTGGTTTATCGGTAGGGATGAAATCAACCGTTATTCCAATCCTTACACTTGCAGGTGGTATAATGGCTTCTTATTATTTTGCCGGTCTTTATGGAGTAGCAATTGCAGCAGCGGGAATGATGGCGACAACTGCCATGCAACTTGCAATCGATGCTTTTGGGCCTATCGCGGATAACGCAGGTGGTATTGCTGAAATGAGCCAGCTTCCTCCGGAAGTTCGTGAACGTACTGACAATTTAGATGCAGTTGGTAATACTACTGCTGCTACCGGAAAAGGATTCGCGATCGCTTCTGCAGCATTGACATCTCTTGCATTATTTGCGGCATTCGTAGGTATTGCAGGTATCAATGCGATCGATATTTACAAGGCGCCTGTACTTGCAGGTTTATTTGTGGGTGGTATGATCCCATTCATTTTCTCTGCACTTTGTATTCAGGCTGTTGGTAAAGCAGCGATGGACATGGTTCAGGAAGTGAGACGCCAGTTCCGCGAAATTCCGGGAATCATGGAATACAAAGCAAAGCCGGAATATGAAAAGTGTGTGGCAATCTCTACTAAAGCATCGATTCGTGAAATGATGATGCCGGGTGCGATCGCATTGATCACTCCGCTTATCGTTGGTTTCATTTTCGGGCCGGAAGTATTAGGTGGTTTACTTGCAGGTGTTACTGTTTCCGGTGTGCTTATGGGAATTTTCCAGAGCAATGCAGGTGGTGCATGGGATAATGCAAAGAAGTCTTTCGAAAAAGGTGTTCTTATCAATGGCGAAATGTTCTACAAAAAATCAGAACCACATAAGGCTTCTGTGACAGGTGATACAGTTGGAGATCCTTTCAAAGATACTTCAGGGCCTTCGATGAACATTCTTATCAAGTTGATGTCAATCGTTTCTTTGGTAATTGCTCCCTACATTGCAGTTAACAGCGAAGCAAATGCAGAAAGCTGCACAATGAGTACAGAATGCAGAATGGGAACCACTGACAAGTGCTGTCATGGAGATATGGCAACAAAATGCGATATGACTAAATGTGCTTCTATGACCAAAGAAGAGTGCGCTAAGATGTGTGATGAAAAAGGGTGTACTCCTGAAGAAAAAGCACATTGCATGAGTATGTATGGCGCTGATGGGAAATATATTGGTTCCAAGTGTGATATGGCGAAGTGCATGAGCATGACAAAAGAAGAGTGTGCTGCTTATTGTGATTCAATGGGTTGTACCCCTGAACAAAAAGCGATGTGTGTTAAACATGCCGGAGCTACCGAAGGTCATGGAAAAGAATGTTGCAAAGACGGTGCAAAAACAGAAGAGCACCACGATCACGAATAAATAGTTTTATCTTATATGGTTTGTAAAAGCCCCCGCATTTGCGGGGGCTTTCGTTTTTAGTTTTATGGCTTTTGTTTTTATTGTATCGGCTCTACTTAAAATCTGCTTGTCGATAATACGGCCTCAATCCATTTTTGCCGTACTAACTTTGATTCAGATTAACTACTAAAAGCATAACCAATGAAAACGAACATCAAACACATCGCACTCGGACTGTTGACAGTCACTACTACTTTTTTCGCGTGCCGTAAAGAAGAATTCAAGCCGCTTCAGCCAATGACTCCGGCTGAGCAAACTCCAATTAAACCAAAACCTGTTTCACCTAAATATGACCTTGTGAATACAACCTGGAAGGTCACATATTTTGATAATGCGGGCAGTGTGGAAACAGATTATTATAACCGGAATACTTTTGCTTTATACTCTAACAACCTTCTTGTCGTAATGCTTGAAGAAGATGCTATGGAAAAGGGGAAGTGGTCAGCTGTGTATGGACTGAAAAGCAGCCTAACCCTTGAATTTCCGGAATCAAGTTTTTACAATAATCTTTCAGGGAACTGGAGAATAGTAAAACAAAGTGACACGATGCTGTTTTTAGAAACAGACAAAAAAGACGGTGTTGTCAAAATGCAAATGGAAAAGGTTTAAGTGCAGAGAGCACAATTAAAGAAAGAAAATTAACCAATAAATTTTAAACAAAATGGAAACTAACGGAACAAAGCTTTCTATAGCTTTATTAACTATCGCAACAATCTTCGGAGCATGTAAAAAAGAGGAAATACGTCCTTTATTGTCAAAGGATATTTCTGACAAATCTCAAACTGTTCAGCCGCCTCAAAAAACAATGGTGGCTAACGATGTGGAAACGGAAGATGAAATCGTAAAGAGTCACTGGAAAATCAGCAACTTCAATCCTAATCAAAAAGTGATGATGAGTAAGGAGAATACGCCTTTAAAAGATTACATCTTCGAATTCAATAAATATGATGTAGTTATCGCGAAACACCCTAGTGGCGCAATAAGTGGTAAATGGAACCTGGTGAAAACGAAGGATGGTAGCTCGGTTGTTGTCCTTGACTTTGGTAAAAACCCGTTCATTGTAATGAACAGCCATTGGAAAATTAAACAGTTATCGGCTCAATATCTTGATATGTATAACGAAATGGATGGTCAGCTTGCTTTCGTTAAAGTAGTTGAAGGTAAAGAAAGTCCTCAGGAAAAATAGTAATAAAAAACGTGTTCCGCAGAACACGTTTTTTGTTTTATTACTTTTGAATAAGAATCTCCATACCGGAGATTTTTTTTTCTGTGTGTGTGGCATCAACGACAACAACCTGCTCAACAACAATCTTTTTTATGCTACCTGCTTTTTCTTTCAGTGTGGCTAAAGCTTTTGGACTGAAATTATTTCCCTGTACCGGAATGTCAATAAATACATCTCCGTTTGAACCAGCAACGAGATAGTTAAGAAGAAAGGATTTAACTTTTAATTTTTCATCAGCTGGCACAACCATGTGGCATTTTTCAAGCTCAGCAACGCTAAACGTGCTTGATGTGGATTTGCAAATAGTCACTTCCGGACTTTTAGAATTTTGTGCAATCCCAAATGTTGAAGAAATGCAAAAGGCAAAAATTGACAATGTTACTTTGTTCATGGTGTTAAGGGTTTAGTGAATATTATTGAATTACTACTTTAACATTTGAAGAACGTTTGTTTTTATTCTGCATTGCTATAAAATAAACGCCTTTTGAAAGGTCACTCACGTTAACGTTTATATGCTGTTTGCCGTTCAAACCATTGTTATGAATCCTTTTAAGTTCCTGTCCCAGAACATTTGATATGACAATATCAGTTTCTTCAGAAGAATTGATGATCAAATTAAGATCATGTGTTGCAGGATTTGGATATACGCTACTGATGCCGAACAGATCTGATTTCACATCCTTTTCTGCGATCCCTGTTTCGGTGCAATAATTCTGCAACGCTTTAACAGCTTTGAACAGATTTAATCTACCACCGGTTACAGTGATACCATTTAAATTAGAAACCTGGTCCACGGCTCCTAATATAGAATCTTTCACAATCAAAGCGACTCCGGATGGATCGTTTTTATAATTCGTTATAAAATGTGCACACGGTATAGAATAAAGCAAAGCTATCGTGCCTGCCACGTGGGGCGTTGCCATTGATGTTCCGGAAATAGATGAATAGTTATTGGCAGAGCCTGACCAATAAGTGGAGGTGATGTTCGTTCCGGGAGATCCAAGATCTATGGTCGTTGCACCATAACCGGCCGATGTAGTTTTTGTGTCGTTACTTTTTGTATTGGTAACGGTGATCAGCCAATCGCTTGGACAGGCAGTAGGAATGTCACCCTGAGTATCCACATTGTAATTTGCATTGGCAGTAGCACCCGCACTGAGTATCCCTACGGCTCCTAACGAATCATACATAGCACACCACAAAGGATAAGATGCCGGTGAAGCCAGATCAACACCGAAAGAAGAATTTGTTGCAACTACAAAAGCTCCTTTGGCACCATTCGTCTGGTTATATTCTCTACGCTGGTCGCGTGCATAAGCATAAGCCTCCACCACATTCGCTTCAAAAGAACCACCGCTGCCATAGCTTATCGGCATTACTTTAACATCCCAGTTCACACCGGTAACCCCGATGCCGTTATTTCCTCTTGCACCTATAGTTCCTGCAACGTGGGTTCCATGACTCTGAACAGGCATGTTGTCATTATTAGCCGAAGAATTCCATCCATCAAAATCATCAATGTAGCCGTTATTATCATCATCGATTCCATTGTTGGGGATCTCATCATAATTCTTCCAGAAATTAAGATCGGGATGGGTGAGTGAAAAACCTCCGTCAATCACAGCGACTACAATGGTATCACCCAGCGAGGTTAACCCTCCGGTGGTGATGTCCCATGCTTCGGGTGCATCAATATCAGCATCTGCAATAGCACCGGAACCTCCATTGGTTCCTGTGTTATTCATATCCCACATAACTCCGAATTGCGGGTCATTTGGAACAGTATTCCGTTCATTCACATAATGATTGTATTGTGCAATTCTAACACCCGGATGATTTCTGATCTTAAGCAAAAGCCTCTCTTCATTGATTGTTGGATCAAAAGAGAATAAGTAAATATGCATGCTGGAAGAAATTGCTTTTTCTGCCGAAAGCATAGTGGTCAAATCATCAACCCGGGAAAATTCTTTTTCAAGTGCGGCAACATCACTGTCCGATTGAAGCATTACCAACAAATTTCCCGGAACATGATCTTTGTCCTGAGAGTATCCGCTGAAAAGCATCCCGCAAAAAAGGACTGTTAAAAATGATCTGTTTTTTTTCATCTGTATTCTGTTATTACGGGGGAAAACTTGTAATTTCTATCTAACAATAATAGCGAATTAATATGTAATTTGCAATTCCCATTCGCAAACTATGTCCGACAAGAATTTCACTATTTATAAGTCTTCCGCGGGTTCCGGAAAAACTTTTACTCTGGTAAAAGAATATCTTGCCCTTGCATTAAATGATGCCGCAGTTCCTCCTCAGGCTTATAAGCATATTCTTGCCATTACGTTTACAAATAAGGCTGCCGCGGAAATGAAAGAACGGATCGTTCGCGCTTTAAAAGATCTTGCTTCGGATGATTATAGTAATATGTCGGGCGGATCTGCAACGCTCCTGAATATTCTTAAGAGCCACGAAAAATTGAATGCGGATAAACAGCTTGATGATGAAGTGATCAGGTTACGCGCGAAAAATATCCTTACAGCTATTCTTCATAATTATAGTGATTTCGCAATAGGAACCATTGATGCGTTTGTACATAAGGTGGTTCGCACGTTCGCATTCGACCTGAAGATCCCGATGAGCTTTGATATTGAGATGGATGACCAAAAGCTGCTGACTCAGGCCATTGATCTTTTGATTGCTCAGATCGGAAACGATGAGAAGCTTACAAAAGCTCTTGTTGAGTTTACGGAAAGCAAGACCGATGATGAAAAGAGCTGGCACATTGAAACGGACCTGATGAGGTTTGCAAAGAATTTGTTGAATGAAGAGGGGGCGATCTACATTGATAAACTAAAGGATCTCACTGTCGATGACTTTTTTAAGATCAAGGAGACTTTATCATCCGGAATAAAGAAGTTTGAAAATGAAGTCATTGCTTTATCTAAGAAAGCACACGAGCTTATTAAAAATAATGGTCTGGGAGCAAAGCAGTTTTATCAGGGCGACAGAGGAATAGCCGGCTATTTTGAGAAGCTGGCAGCAGGGAGAATGGATTATATCAATCCGAATAATTATGTTGCTGCCACTGTGGGGGATGATAAATGGGCTGCCGGTAAAGTTTCACGCGATGAGCAGGCAGCAATTGATACAATAAAACCTTCACTGCTTGACCTGTTCAACAAGATCTCTATTCTTAAAGAGGCTGAATATTCCGATTATATTCTTTTTCAGTTGATCAACAGAAATATTTATTCGCTGGCAGTACTGAACGAGATAGAGAAGCTGCTAAACGATTACAAGACGGATAATAACATTCTTCATATTTCCGAGTTCAATAAAATGATTGCGAAGATCGTTCTGAACGAACCAATTCCTTTTATTTATGAGCGATTGGGGGAGAAGTATAACAATTACCTGATCGATGAATTTCAGGATACCTCTGTTTTGCAGTTCCAGAATCTATTACCGCTTATAGATAATTCACTCGCGCATGGTTATTTTACAATGCTTGTAGGTGACGGTAAGCAGGCGATTTACAGATGGCGCGGAGGTGAGGTAGAGCAGTTCGCGATGTTGCCAGAGATCTTTTCACATAAAGATAATCCGCTCGTGCTCGAACGCGAGGATGCTCTTAAAAGGAATCATGATCCGCGTGTACTGAAAAGTAATTTCAGAAGCAAGCGTGAGATCATTGAGTTTAACAATGAGTTATTCCGATCGGTTTCGGGAAAGCTGAATGAAAAATACAGGAATATCTACGATAACCTCGAACAGGAATTTAACCCCGAAAATACCGGAGGTTATGTGCAAGTTGAGTTTCTTGATGAGCAACAGGATGCATGGCGTGAGCGAAATTTTGAACGTACTTACGAGATCGTGATGCAACTTCTTTCAGAAAATTACAGGCTGAAGGACATTGCTGTACTTGTAAGAAAAAACACAGATGGAAGCGACATTGCGAATTATCTGACAAAAGAAAATATTCCGGTCATCTCCTCCGATTCATTATTATTAAGCAATTCAAGGGATGTAAACTTTTTGCATGCCATCTTAAAATTTCTTTCGAATACGAATAATGAAATTGTGCATGCGGAGATCCTTGAATATTTAAGTGCTTCAGGCCTGATCAAAGATGGCAAGATAGATGAATTGATCCGTCAGAAAAAAGGAGACAGCCTTGCGAATATCCTTCGTTCGGTTTCTGCCGGCTTTAACGTCATTGCTTTATCGAAAATGGCCTTATACGAGCTTATTGAAGAGCTCATCCGGTTGTTTGGACTGAACGGCCAGCCGGATGCTTATATTCAATTCTATCTGGATGAGGTTCTGAATTACAGCATTAAGAAAAATAATAACCTGAATGATTTTATAGAATACTGGGAAGAGAAAAAAGATAAGGCTTCACTCGTCACACCCCAAGGCATGGATGCTGTGACGATCATGACGATCCACCGTTCCAAAGGGCTGGAGTTTCCGGTTGTGATCCTGCCGTTTTCAAATGGTAAAGTGAAAAACGGAAAAGATAATTTGTGGATAGATCTGGAAGATGAAAAGCTGCCGGGCTTTCCTTCTGCCCTTGTCCCGACAAGTGAAAGTTTGATGGAAACGCCTTATGCCGAGTTGTACGAAGAGGAAAAGGGGAAATCATTGCTTGACAGCCTGAATGTTATGTACGTAGCCTTCACGCGGCCGGAGGAAAGAATGTATATAATCGCTGATAAGCCATCAAAAAATCCTTCGAACATGGGCAAGACGAGTGACATTCTCGCTTTTTATTACCAGGAAAAAGGAGAGTGGGAGGAAGGAAAGTCGGTGTATACGTTTGGTGAATGTAAACCTGCAAAACACAGGACAGAAAAAGAAACTCCAAATTTTAAACTGCAGACTTTTAACTCCAATCAATGGCGAGAAAGTATTAAAATGCGTTCTGCAGCACCAAGTATTTGGAATACCAATATGGCGGAAACCAAAAAGGATTATGGTGTAATGGTGCATACGGCCCTCGCAAGGATCAAATATTCGAAAGACGTATCAAAAGCATTGAACAGTATGCTGGAAGAAGGTCTGATCAATAAGGAAGAGAAAGAACATCTTGCTGAGACGATCGGCAAAATTCTCTTATTGCCGGAATTGAAAAAGCATTTCCAGGAAGGAAGTGTGATAAAAAATGAAGCAGAAGTGATCGCATTAAGTGGTGAGCCTTTCCGTCCCGACCGGGTAGTGTTAAATAATAAAAACGCGGTGATCATTGATTACAAAACAGGAGCTAAACAGAAAAAGCATCAGCAGCAAATTATCGGATATGGAGATCTGCTTCAGCAAATGGGCTACAACGTTACTGAAAAGTTGCTTGTTTATATAGAAGAGCTGGAAGTGTTGGCCGTAAAATAATTTACTTGCAATTCCGTTCTTTCTACTGCTGTATCTTTTTATTTACTGAAGCGTTATAGCATTAACATCCCCGAAAATTAATTGTTTTACAAAATGAAATTATTGGTGATGTATTTATGCCTATCGTGCTCTTGTATCTTTGCGCAGTCACACACTACAATTAAGGAGAGAAAAGTCGATAAAGAAATTCCTCCGGTTGCAGTTGTTGATCAATCCCCTGAATACCCTGATGAGGCAACGATGCGGTATGTAGTTTCCAATCTTCAATATCCACAAGAAGCGAAAGAAAAGGGTTGTCAGGGTAATGTTTACTTAGAATTTATTGTCGAAACAGACGGAAGTATAACAGACTTAAAAGTTGTCAATAACACCGGTTGTCCCGAATTTGAACAGGAGGCAGTCAGAGTGGTGAAAATGCTTAAATTTAATCCCGCTATCAAAGATGGAATTCCTGTTAGGGCAACCTTTCATATTCCCGTCAAATTTAGGTTATCATAATTTTTTCAGAAATTTTAATTGGTCTGTATCTTTTTTCAGCGATTACGTTATAGAATCAAATAAAGGGAACAATGCCCTGGCAATGCTCAAAATAAGCTTTGAATTATATGCAGCAAACTTCTAAATACCATGCTACTGAAACTGACCTTGCGAATGAGCAGGTAATAGTTGAGGCCGCAAAAAAGAACCCTGAAAAGTTTGCTCCGCTTTACAACAAATACTATGAGCAGATATTTCGCTTTATTTATCAGCGTGTGGATGATAAAGAGCAAGCTTTTGATGCTACGCAGCAAACATTTATGAAGGCGATCAATAACCTTCCTAAATATGAATTCAGGGGCGTTCCGTTTGCATCATGGTTATACAGGATCGCTTCAAGTGAAGTGAATAATCTTTTCAGGGCTGAAAAGGCTCAGCGTACAGTGAATATCGAATCCGTAAGTATTTATCATATCATTGAAGAGATCCAGGAAAGCAAGATCGATAAATACCATGATAAGATAGTTGATATTATAAGTGAGCTTCCTGAAGAAGAGCTGCAGCTGATAGAGATGAGGTTCTTTGAAAAAAGGGCTTTTAAGGAGATCGCTGAGATCCTTGGTCTTACTGAGAATAATGCGAAGGTAAAAACTTACAGGATACTTGATAAGTTGAAAAGAATGATTGCTTCGAATAACGGACAAGCAGAAAAATAATTATATGAATATACTTATACTCAAATGAAACGAAAAGTAAACATGAACCGTCCAAATGTGAGTCCTGATGAGATTAATCAGCGCAAGAATTTTGATTCGGTTTTAAAAAATACTCCTGCTGCCGGATCTAAACCATTGTTTAAAAAGCCCTGGTTTCTTTCGGGAGTTGTAGTAACAGCTGCTGTTGTTATTGCCACAGTTGTTATCCTTAATAAAAAAGAAGATGTAAATAAGAATCCGATAGTTCAGCAGGAGTTCAATGCCGATAGTCTTGCACTTCTCGAATTTTACAAAGCGGAAGCAGCAAAGCCCTGCATTGCACCACCATTAAAGGGTATAAATGTACCTTACACCGTTTATAAAGTTGATGCTGAAAAAGGAGCTTCGTTGGATTTTAAAACAGGTTCAAAGCTAAATATTCCTAAAAATGCTTTCGTTGATCAATCCGGTAAGCCTGTTAAAGGCGAAGTGGAATTACGTTACAGGGAATTTCATGATGTAGCCGATTTTTTTGTGAGCGGTATACCAATGACATATGACAGTGCCGGGGTAAGATATCAGTTTGAGTCTGCCGGAATGATGGAAATGCTTGCATATAAAGATGGTGAGCCGGTAAATATGGCACCGCAAAAAACGATCAATGTTGAGCTGGCATCTGAATACAAAGGAACAGAATACAATCTGTATAAGCTCGACACTTTAAAAAATAACTGGGCATGTTTAGGCAAGGATAAGGTTGTTGCAAACCCTTTGGTAAAGGCTACGGCAATACCGGAAGTAATAAAGCAGGTTCAGCAGGTGCCTGAATATAAAGAGCTTGAGATAAAAAAAGAAGAAGCTGCAGAAGAGAAAGAAGTGAAAATAGCCGCTTTGCCTAAGCCCTTGCCTGAGCCTAAAAAACCGGCTAAGCTCAACAGGGATAAATTTACTTTCAATCTGGATCTCGACCTGAATGAGTTTCCGGAGTTTACGGTTTATAAGAATGTGCAATGGGAGTTGGGGCCGGAAAACAAAAACATGAATAATGCATTGTTTGCCGATCTGAATAAAACGGTTTGGGAAGATGCGGTTTTAAAAGAGGGGAATAAAAAAGGCGAGAACTATTATCTGAGTCTGAAAAAAGGCTCGCGTAAAGTAAATGATCTGGTTGTTTACCCTGTTTTTGAAGGGAACAACTATGAAGCAGCCTTAAAAAAGTTTCAGGAAAAGTTTGAAAAATATTCGACAGTTTTAGAAAAACGTAAAGAAGAAGAGATCAAAATTGAAGCTAAATACCAGGCTGATCTTGAAAAATATAATAAGGCACAGGCGGACTTGGTGGCGAGAATGGAAAGAGAGCAGAAGCTCATGATGGCAAGAATGTCGACAGAGGAAAAAGTTATGCGTGTCTTTGCTATCAGTAGCTTTGGTGTATTTAATTGCGATAATCCGAGCGTATATCCCAAAGGAATAAAGTGCAGTCCGGCTTTTGTAAACGAAAATGATGTAAAGTTGAAGTGCTATAACATCTATCTGGCCGACAGAAACAGGAACGGGCTTTTCACATATTACAAAAATCCTTTGAATACATTTTCCTTTGATCCTCGCTCCACTAATATTTTATGGACAGTTGAAGATGGTAAGCTTTATTATCTGAAGCCGGAAGATTTTAATGCTATTCAAAATACTACCGGGATCATTCATTTAAAACAGCAGCAATTTGCATCGGTTGATGAATTGAAAAAGTTCTTTAATTTATAATTGCATGCGGTCCTTACGCTTGTTTCTGTTGTTAGTATTGGCGATTGGCTGCTTTCCTATGCTTGCGCAGACCGACAGCTCGAAACAGGGAACAATTAAGATCGTCAGAAATAAGAAAAAGGACTTCTATGTTAAGTCAGAAGCGCGTTTCGATTTAAGAAGAAAGGATCATTTTCAGCCTTATCCCATCGTTGAGGGCCATGCATTCCCATTTAATTATAGCCGTTTTTTCTATGATAACATGAAAGGGAAGACTATTGAGCCTGAAGGCAATCTGGATACCATTTATGTTGAAATAAGAATTACCAAAAAGGGAAAAGCGGTTATAAAAGACGGAACATCTCTGCGACTGAAAAATCTTTCTGATCAACGAAAAAAAGAACTCAGTAAGCTGTATCAGCATTGTTTCATTGCTTTGTCAACCGTTAAAAAATGGTATCCTGCCTATTTTATTGAGCAGGAGGTTGGCAAATTTAAAGGCACAACCGTAATCAGGCCGGTAAAAACAGATTATGAGACCACAGGTGTGATAACTGTATATTTTTCCTCAGAACCATTCCTTGATTAAGCCGATAGCAGATTTTTTCTATCTTTATTCGCTTAACAATTATCATGGAATTTCTTAAGAACAAAAGGATCTATTTTTTACTCTCATTTATTGAAGGAGGTTCAGTGATGGCCGCTGAGCTGTTGGGCGCTAAAATGCTCTCACCTTATTTTGGCTCTTCGTTGTATGTGTGGGCCAGCGTCCTTGCAATAACTCTAGGCGGACTTGCAGCCGGATATTTTGCGGGAGGTATTCTTTCTTATAAAAGCAAGAACTACTTGTCCTTGTTTTATGTGCTTCTTGCCGCAGCTATATTTACCATCCTGATGCCATTTTCTTCAAAGCTGATCTTGTGGATGATCGGAATGCATAGTCTTATTCCCTCTGTCATCGTTTGTTCCATTTTTATTTTATTCCCGCCTGTTTTTATGATGGGAATGGTTTCACCGCTGATCATCAGAGCCATCACCACTGACATTGAACAATCCGGAAAGGCTGCAGGAGCGATATATGCAATATCTACACTGGGTGGGATCATTGCTACTTTCCTGTTTGGTTTCTATATTATACCATCATTCGGTTTAACGTTGCCTTCCATAATAACCGGAATTATTCTTGGGGTCATTCCTATGTTTATTCTGCTAAAAGCAAAGCAGATGGGCAAGGCATTAGGTTTTTTTTTGCTTTGTTGCTGGGCCTTATCAGCTTCTTCGTTTAATCCCGGCTCTTCCAATATAAAAGTTGTTTACAGTTCTGAAGGTTTGCTTGGCCAGCTCATGGTGCTTGATTATCCTCATTACAACACGGAGCAAAAGATCGATGGGCACAGCAGATGGCTCTTCGTAAACAGAATCTCTCAAACCATGTATGATTCGCTGGCAGATGAAAATATGCATGAGGAGAAATACTTTACTTATGTTTATCGCATCTCCGACTTCTGCGATTCGATGCCAAAAGGGTCTAAAATATTGCTGTTGGGTCTTGGTGGAGGGAGTATTGCCAAACGATTAACTGAACGCGGCTATTCTGTGGATGTTTGTGAGCTTGATAAACGGATCGCAATGGTTGCACGGAATTATTTTTACCTCAGCGATAAAGTGAATATTACCGTAGATGACGCGCGGCATTATATTAAAACCTGCGACAAAAAATACGACCTCGTTATATTCGATACTTTTAAAGGGGAAGATCCTCCAAATCATGTTTTCACGATCGAATCGCTTGAAGAGACAAAGAAGCTTTTAAATCCGGGCGGTCATATGTTTGTAAACAGTCTGGGCTACCTCGAAGGAAAAGCCGGCAGGTCGATGCGATCGATCTACAAAACATTTAAAGCTTCGGGCTTCAATGTTGAGATCCTGCCCACAGATCCGAATCCGAATCAGAGAAACCTTTTATTTTATGCTTCTTTAGGCCCTGTAAAACCAATGGAAGGCTTTGTCCCTGAGGAAAAAATAAAGCTGGACGATGCATTGGTCCTTAAGGATGAGTATCCGGTACTGGATATTCTAAATGCTGATGCCGCGAAAAAATGGAGAATGCTTGCAATAGGAGGTTTTAACGCAGATCCTAATCAACGCGTGCTCCCGGTGTTTAACTGATCAAATTCCAAAATTCACTCCAACACGGATAATTGGATTTGTATAAGGAGTGTACGCGGTTTCTGTTAAATTGAACAAGATCATTGCAACAATGCCGATGCGGTCACTGATCCTCTGGATATACCCACCACCGACCAGAACACTTTCCACATCCACTCTTCTTCTTTGAAAATCGAAAGCTTCAAGGTTCAGGTATTCATACTCTGCATGTCCGAAAAGGTAATCTGTAAAAAGATATCTGCCGAAAAGACGGCCGCCATAAACGTTTGTTTCAAGGTTGTAGATCTTATCGTTGTAATGATAATATTGATATGTGGCACCAATTCCGGCAGAGATCTTATCGGTGAATCTGTAGCCGACCAAAGGTGAAATTTCAATAAAAGTAACGGTTCCGAATTGCGCACCGAGATTCCCGCCCGTAAACATCCTGTCGATGATCCTTTCTTTTGGGGGATGACGCGGAAGCATTGTGCTGTCCTGTGCCGACATATCGAGGTCTGCACCTAAAAAGGCAATTAACAATAAATTCAGAATCAGTTTTGTTTTCATGCAATGTAAAATTAACAAAAAAAATCCTTTCTTTTGTTTCCAAACGAGACAGAATAGCACATGAATATAATAGTAACAGGAGCAAGCAGAGGTATTGGTTATGAATTGGTTAAACAGTTTGTTAATGCCGGCCATAAAGTGATCGCAATTGCCCGGACAATGGAAAAGCTGGAGAGGCTAAAAAAGGAATGTGAAGGATTGTCTGGTGTGGTACAGCCTGTGATTTGTGACCTGAATAATGAAGCCGAGCTCGATAAGTTACCGGGTAAAATCACGGAATACTCTTCTTCAGTCGATATCCTTGTAAATAATGCGGGGGCCATCATTAACAAACCCTTTACAGAGATTAGTAAAGAGGATCTTTTATATGTATATAATGTAAATGTGTTCGCGATAGTCGGGCTGATTCAAAAAGTCCTGCCGATGATGAAAGATTCGCAACGCGGACATGTTGTAAATATCGGCAGCATGGGAGGATTTCAGGGAAGTTCGAAATTTGCCGGGCTTTCGGGCTATAGTTCCTCAAAAGCGGCACTGGCATGCATCACAGAATGCCTGGCGGAAGAATTCAAAAATAGTAATATCGCGTTTAATTGTCTTGCCCTTGGGGCTGCCCAAACTGAAATGCTGGAAGAAGCGTTCCCTGGCTATAAAGCCCCATTGTCCGCATCTGAAATGGCCGGTTTCATTGCAAATTTTGCTTTGAACTCGCATCACTTTATGAATGGCAAAGTGATTCCCGTTTCTATGAGCACACCTTAAGCAGATTAAAACCGTATATTCGTAACCAAACTTATATTTATTCGTAGAACGCTTCGGGTTTCACAGAGCCTTTGTACTACACAACAAAATCCTTTTATATGAGAAAAATTCTTACGCTTTTTTCCATTCTTCTTATTGGCAAAATTGCAACCGCTCAGCAGGATGCTGCATTAGCACCACCCAGCGGAAGTTTCACTGCACCTGTTTCCGGATGTGCACTTACCTCCACCGAAAATGTAACAGTACGGATCTTCAATTTCGGACCCGGTACAATTGTAACGCCTTTTAATGTATCGTATTCGATAAATGGCGGTGCTGCGGTAACTGAAATGGTTGCCGCCCCGAATATTCCGGCAAACACCTCCTTCTTTTATACCTTCACAACGCAGGCTGATCTTTCAGTTCCCGGCTCTTATTCATTCGATGCGACCGTAACATTGCCCGGTGATCCTACTCCCGGCAATAATACCTACACCGGATACGTGGTGAATGCCATTTCGCCCTCTGTAGGTGGAACAATTACAGCTCCATCAAGTGTTTGCTTTAGTGGAAACACCGGCACCTTGACACTTAGTGGACAAACAGGCAATGTGCTTGGTTGGGAATATTCCACGGATGGTGGCGGAACCTGGATCAGTATCGCTAACACTTCAACATCACAATCCTACAATAACATTACGGTTGCCACCAAATACAGGGCACTTGTTCAGAACGCGGGTTGTACTTCTGTATATTCAGCAATTGCTACCGTGACTGTCGATCCCGTGACTGCTGGTGGTTCTGTTTCAGGAACAACAACCGTATGCTCGGGTGTTAATGGAGCTACAATGACCTCAACAGGCAGGGTTGGAAATATTCTTAAATGGCAGTATTCTACTGATGGAGGTGTAACCTGGAATGACTCAGCGATTACAACAACTTCATTAACATACAGTAATCTTACAACTTCCACGCGCTACAGAGTGCAGGTGCAAAGCGGTTCATGTAATCCGGCATTTTCTTCTGCGGCAGTCATCACAGTTAATCCGACTTCAGTTGGCGGAACTACCAGTCCGGCAGCGACTACTGTATGTAGCGGTGCAAACAGCGGCACGATAACTTTAGCGGGACATACAGGTTCTATCACTCGCTGGGAGTTTTCAACCGATGGAGGTACAACCTGGACGAATATTACGAACACTACAACCTCACAATCATATACGAATCTTACAGCATCCACTCAATACAGAGCGAGAATTCAAAACTCACCCTGCGCAGCTGTATATTCAGCGGTTGCTGATGTGACCGTTGCTCCTGCGTCTGTTGGAGGAACGATCACTTCTGCTGCAACAGTCTGTAGCGGGACTAACAGCGGTACATTAACTCTTTCAGGAAATGCAGGAACAGTTCAGTTCTGGCAGTTCTCCACTAATGGTGGTACAACTTATACTAATATTGCAAACACAACAACCACTCAAACGTATACCAATTTAACAGCAACCACGATCTATAGAGCAAATGTTAGGAACGGTTCATGTACTGCCGTGAATTCAGGAACCGTTACCATCACTGTAAATCCTGTTTCCGTTGGTGGAAGCACCACTCCTAATGCAACTGTCTGCAGTGGATCTAACAGCGGAACGATCACACTTGCGGGAAATACGGGATCAATCACAGGATGGGAATCGTCAACTGATGGCCTTTCATGGAGTCCAATCGCTAATACAACAGCTTCTCAGTCTTACACAAATTTAACGGCAACAACGTATTACAGGGCAGACGTTAAAAGTGGGGTGTGTTCAGCTACAACATCTTCTGTTGATACTATAACAGTTAACAGCCCTTCACTTGGAGGAACAGTAAATTCAAGCGGAAATATCTGTTATGGGAATAACTCGGATACACTTGTTCTTACAGGTAATACAGGAGCTGTATTGAGATGGGAGTATTCAATTGACGGAGGCATCAACTGGAATCCGATCGTGAACACAACAAACTCATACGTTTACACGAACCTCACTTTAACAACTCAATACCGTGCGGTAATCCAGAATGGAACTTGTCCACCGGTAAATTCAGCAGCGGCTACACTTACGATTGATCCGGTTTCTGTTGGTGGTACTATCAGCGGAAGCATTACAGCCTGCGGTGGTTCAAACAGCGGATCACTTGACCTCATTGGTTATGTGGGAACTGTTCAGAACTGGGAGTCTTCAACAGATGGAGGAGCTACCTGGACGAGCATTGCAAATACAACAGCAACTGAAAATTATCTGAACATTGTAACAACGACTATTTATCGCGCTATCGTAAGAAGCGGAGTTTGTTCACAGGATACTTCTGCGGTTGCAACAATCACAGTTGATCCACCAACAGTTGGCGGAACATTATCTATTGATGACACGGTTTGTGCCGGAGCAAATGCCGGAACACTTACGCTTGCAGGTTATACCGGTGCTATTCAACATTGGGAATCATCAACTGATGGCGGCAGCACATGGGTCACTTTAGCAAATATCACAGCTACCCAGGCGTACACTAATCTTACTACTACAACTTCATACCGTGTTCTTGTTAAGAGCGGAGTTTGTAATCCTGCAACTTCGAATACAATAACTATTACTGTTGATCCTGTCGCGAATGGCGGAACAATAAATGGAGGAACAAGTGTGTGTGGAAGCACGAATTCAGGAACACTTACCCTTTCAGGATCTGTTGGTACGATCACAGGATGGGAGTCTTCTACTGACGGAGGTGCAACATGGACAAGTATTGCAAACACCACTACTTCTCAATCTTATACAAATTTAACTGACACTACATGGTATCGAGCCATTGTGATGAGCGGGCTCTGCGGTAGTGATACGTCATCAGTTGCAGTGATCTATGTAAATCCTTCAACGGTAGGCGGAACAGTAAGCAGCAATGATACAGTTTGTGCTTCAGGAAGCGGAGTTCTGCACCTGACAGGCCACACAGGAATGATCACCGGATGGGAATTATCAACTGACGGAGGTTTCAACTGGACACCGGTTACAAATGCCACTGATTCTTTGATCTATAATAATGTTAGCATGACTACGAGCTACCATGCGATAGTGAAAAGCGGTGTCTGCAGTTCAGACACGTCTGCAAGAGCAACGATCACAGTAAATCCGCAGGTAGTTGGCGGGACATTGAATGGAACTGCAACTGTTTGTGATACGCTGAACTCAGGAACACTTAATCTTACAGGTTCAGTCGGAAGTATCCAGAATTGGGAGTCTTCAACAGATGGCGGAGCTACCTGGACAATGATCGCAAATACAACAACATCATATAACTATACGAACCTTACAGATACTACCTGGTATCGCGTAATCGTTATGAGTGGTGCTTGCGGAAATGATACTTCAACAACTGCTGTTATCAATGTTAATCCAAGAACAGTAGGAGGAATGGTAACCGCTAGCGATACTGTTTGTGCTTCCGGAAGCGGAGTGTTGCATTTGACCGGACAGACCGGAAGCGTTATGGGATGGGAATATTCAACAGATGGAGGTTTCAACTGGACACCTGTAACGAATACAACTGATTCACTTGTTTATAATAACTTAAGTATCACTACAAGCTATCATGTTATAGTTAAATCGGGAATCTGTAATTCAGATACATCTGGAAGAGCGACAATAACAGTAAATCCACAGGTTGCTGGCGGTTCATTGAACGGAACTACAACTGTTTGTGATACCATCAATGCCGGAACATTGAACTTAATAGGTTCAGTAGGAACTGTCCAGAATTGGGAATCATCAACGGATGCAGGAGCGACCTGGTCGATGATCGCTAACACGACAACAACTTATACCTACACAAATTTAACAGACACTACCTGGTTCCGTGTTATCGTTGCCAGTGGAGTTTGCGGTAATGATACTTCTACAACTGCTGTGATCTATGTTAATCCGGCTACTGTTGCCGGAACACTTTCAATGGATGACACAGTTTGTTCATCAACAAATAATGGTGTTCTTCATTTAACAGATTACACAGGAATGATCCAGGGATGGGAGATTTCAACCGATGGCGGCTTTAACTGGATGGCTTTGACGAACACAACAGATTCATTGTCTTACAACAATCTCACAGGCACAACCATGTATCATGCGATTGTGAAAAGTGGAATTTGTAATTCAATGATTTCAAATAACGTTACGATTACAGTAACTCCTGTTTCTGTGGCCGGAACAATCAGCGGTGCAATGCCGGGATGTGAAAGCGCTAACGGAGGTACTTTAACTTTGGCAGGAAATGTTGGAGCTGTGCAAAACTGGGAATCATCAATTGATGGAGGATTAACATGGACTGCGATTGCGAATACAACTTCTTCTCAGACATACTCTAACCTTACCGATACGACATGGTACAGGGTAATTGTTCAGAGCGGTGTTTGTTCTGCAGATACATCTTCGGCAGCAACTGTGATTGTATATCCTAAGCCTGATGCAGTTGTAACTGCTGATACAGTTTGTTTCGGAAGTCCAACACATTTCACGAGTACTTCAACTATCTCCTCAGGATTTATTCAATTCAGTCAGTGGGATCTGGGTGACAACAACAATTCATTAGCTGCAAACCCGGTTCACACGTATGCTGCAGCAGGAATGTACAATGTTTCATTGATGCTTACATCAAATTTAGGTTGCCGTGATACAGCTTCTTTAACTGCTGTGGTTAATGCATTACCTTCAAATGCGATCACTGCAAGCGGTCCACTGGAATTCTGTTCGGGTGACAGCGTAATTCTTTCTGCTGCTACAGGAACATACACCTACATGTGGAGCACAGCAGATACAACACAAAGCATTACTGTATTAACTTCAGGAACTTATGTAGTGATCATTACTGATTCAATAACCGGATGTTCTGCAAACAATATGGAAATGATCAATGTCCTTCCTTCACCGGTAGTCTTTGCAGGAAATGATACTAGTGTAAGCCTTGGAAGCGCGGTAGGATTGAATGCATTAGGTGCAGGCGTGGTAAGCTGGAGCTGGACTCCAAGCACTTCCTTAAACAGTGCTTCAATTCCAAATCCGGAAGCAAGTCCGACCGAAACAACAACTTATCAATTGGTTGGAACTGATGTGAATGGTTGTACTGATAAGGATTCAATTACAGTGACCGTGATCATAGATTACAACATTGTGATCAGCAACCTGATGACACCAAATGGAGATGGGTATAATGATATGTTCATTGTACAGAATGTAGAGAATTATCCGAATACAAAAGTGACTGTTGTGAGCCGCACGGGTCAGGTAGTGTTCAAATCTGATAATTATGATAACACATGGGATGCAAAGCTTAATGGTAGCGGAAGCACGATCGCTGACGGTACTTATTACTACTTCATCACAATGGAAGGCAGCGATAAAGTTTACAAAGGAGCGATCACAGTGTTGAAAGAGGGTACTAAATAAGATCTAATTCATTCATTTAGAAAAACAACATCCTATGAGGACAATAAAAATATCAGCCGCGTTAATTTTGATGACTGCTTCAGCATTTGCTCAGCAGTTGCCATTCAGCAGCCAGTATTATACAAATATGTTTGTGACGAATCCTGCATTTACAGGAACAACTGACGAACATACACGTGCTTTCATCACACACCGCTCCCAGTGGATCGGTGTTGCAGGAGGCCCGCAAACAAGCTACCTTACTATTGATGGCCCGATCGAAGATAAAAATATCGGATTAGGTTTGAAACTTTATTCCGATGTTACAGACATCACATCGAGAATGGGCGCATTCGGAAATTATTCTTACAAGCTTAAGATCAATGATGACATGAATGCTTTGTTCGGAGTTGCTCTTGGTATATTGAACAACCGGATCGACTTTTCAAAAGCAGTCGTACAAAATACAGATGACCCGTTCTTATATTCAGAACCACAAAGCAGATCAGTATTCAGTGCAGATTTTGGCGTAGGTTACCAGTGGAAGAAGCTTGAGGTTGGCTTCGCTATGCCACAGGTATTGGGCAACAAGATCAAATACAAAAATAATCTTGGCGAGAACAGCTATTACAATCTTAACCGTCAGTACCAGGGTTCTGTAAAATATGTATTCGATGTAGTGAAGGATAAAGAGATCACTGCTTATCCCTTGATCTTTGTCAGCGGTGCAAAAGGGCAGCCTTTCCAGTATGATGTGAATGCTGTTTTAGACTGGAAGAAAATGGGTTGGGTAGGGGTAACGTATCACAGTGATTATGCTGTTGCTGCGAGTATTGGTGTTCGTTATAAGAATCTTGCTGTAGGATATGCATATGATTTCGGGATCAGCAGCGTGAGCAAGTACACAGGAGCATCTTCAGAATTTTTATTGAGCTATACATTTGGCGGTGGAAACAGGAGGTCAATGGACGAACCTTTAATTGCTACAAAAAGCGAGTCGAAGGATTCGGTAAATGATATGATGTTTGCTAAATTAAAGACTCAGGCAGACTCAAATGCAGCTCAACTAGATCGTTTAAAAGCAGAATTAACAAAGTTGAAAGCAGGTGGAGGAGCAGGAGAGCACACTGAAAATTTAACTGAAAACTTAATGCGTACCGCTTCAAGCAACGATTTCGTTGACGATAATGGAATGAGTATGGGAACAGGTTTTTATGTAGTGATCGGTTCTTTCAGCAGCAAGGATAATGCAAATAAATTCAAGGAGGCGAATGTGATCAAAGGTTATACAAAAGCAGGCTTGATCCAGAATCACAAAACAAAAGTATATTATGTATTCGTTGATAAAAAGGATTCTCAGAAAGATGCTGAAGCGGAACAGGCAAAATTCAAGAATGAGTATCCTGATGTGTGGCTGCAGAAGCTGGAGTAAGAATTTAAATTAATTTAATTAAAGCCTTTTGTATCTTTATACAAGGGGCTTTATAATTTGATATGAAAAGATCATTATTGTTTTTATTTGTAGCTTGTCTGAAGTTCTCTTTTGCACAAACAAACATTAATGTTTCCAATCTTGCGGGTTGGGATACCGAACCTAGTATTTCTGTAAATCCAAGCAATCCGGATAATTTAATTGCCGGCTGGATGAAGCTTTCTGGATTTACTTTGTCGATAGGGACAAGTTATTCTATGGACGGTGGATCAAACTGGAGCACACCTTCCGTGATTCCCCATTTACATCCGGGATTTACGATGGCAGACGTATCCTTAACATTCAGTAGTGGCGGTATAGCATACATGAGTTATATCGATTCTCATCCTTCACAGGATTCCGGTTTTGTGATGGTAACGAAATCAATTAACGGAGGAGCAAGCTGGAGTACACCTGTTAAAGTGATCAACAGTAATGAATCACCGGATTTTCCTGTTGACCGTCCCTGGATCGCCATTGATAACAGTGGCGGAACCTACAACGGCAGATTATACATTGTGAGTAAAAGCGTTGAAGCAGGTGCCTTGCCACATCATATCTGGATGAAATCCTCTTCCGATGGTGGAAATACCTGGAGTGGTCTGAAGATGATGGATGATAGCATTCCTAGTAATCTCATAACTAATTCAATGGGAGTCCCTGCTGTTGGCGCTGATGGAAATGTATACGTAGCTTATATCTCTTATAACCCGCCTCAAAGTCCATTTCCAAGAATGATATGCATGAAGTCTACTGACGGAGGCGCTAACTTTATACCCAAGATCATTGGTTATCCCGTTTCGGGATCCGCGATCAGCGATACACTTTATCAGGGGAGTTATGTGTTGAGTGCTAATCCGATGAATGCTAATAATCTCGTTTACACATTCACTGATCAGCGTAATGGTGATCCGGATATATTAAGTGTAAGATCAAATAATGGTGGTAATACCTGGAATGTAACGCCTGTCAGAATTAATCAGGATGCTATAGGAAATGGAGTAGGACAAGACATGTGCTGGACGGGATTTTCTTCGACAGGAAAATATTCTGTAGCATGGCGCGACAGAAGAAACACCGGAGGAACATCTTCATCTCCATTTGAAGTGTATGCCAGCGTTTCAACGGATGGAGGAACAACCTTCAAACCTGATCAGAATCTAAGTTCTGCTCAATCGCCATTCATCAATATTCAGAAAGGCAATGATTTTATAGGAGTGTGCTTAACGGATAATTATGTTTACAGTAACTGGTGCGATCTTCGGTCCGGGAACACAGATATTTTTGTGAACAGAACACCGATGTCAGTTTTCACAGGCATCGCAGAAGATATTGTAAACGAAGATGTGAAGATGACGCTTTATCCTAATCCAACAAATGGGAACGCTACTTTGCAATTGTTCCTGCGGGCACCTCAATATCTGACGATCGATATTGCTGATATGAATGGTAATGTTGTGAAGTCCGTTACATCGCAACACTTTAACGGACAGGAGCCTTCGATCTATATCGAAACGAGCGGCTTGAGTGCAGGATCATATCTGGTGCGGGTGCAGTCTGGCGTGGATCGCGTGATAGCTACCACTATGTTGAAGGTGATGAGATAGTTGAATATTTTTCTATCTTTAATTAAAACTGAACAAATGGTAAAAAAAATACTTCTTACTTCATCGTTATTTCTTTTGTTCAGTGTGATTGTTAACTCGCAGGATTGGCAAACGATCAAAACACACCAGAAAAATTTCTACAAGTCTACTATTGTTCAGGGAGGATATGATTATCCATTAACGAATATCAATGCAATCAGAATTGATTCCTCATATTACAACGGAATTGATTCTTTATTATTTAATTTTTATACTGTTCGCGATACATCAACCACCTGGAATTTTCCTATTTGTATGAACGAGGAAGGATCATCCTGGCTTGGCAAACATGTTTTAATCACATCTTCAGGAGAAAACATCTTTTTTAATTCTCTTAACGACTCCATTATCATCCGCACTCATGCAGTCTTAGGCAATCAATGGACTTTATACAGGTACCCAAATGGTAATTATCTTGAAGGGGCAGTTACATCTATATCCCTTCAAAATTTATTAGGTATACCAGACTCAGTTAAAACCATAACCCTTCAATGTAAAGATCAAAATGGAAATTCTGTTTTTGATGCGTTCAACGCGAAAACGATTTCAATTTCAAAATTAAATGGTATAGTAAGCTTGTTTGATATTTATAGTTTCCCAAACGATACTACTTCTTTTTATATACACCCCATTCACGTTATGACGAATGGTGAATTAAACGATTTTAATATAGGAGATGAATTCGGTTACAGTGGCAGCTGTAATGGAGGACCAACAGGCGGATCCAACCCGCCTTATGGTTATGTAAGGACCATACTCGGTAAAACATATTCCATGAATGGTGATACAGTCTTTTACCACGCACAGCAATTAAATTGGCATTACCAGATGAATTGGAATCCTACCCCTCATTTAGATTTTATTTCTTCTTTAGATACAACTCTTCATTGGTGGGTTACTGATTTGTTGAGCGAAGTTTACACTGAAATGCCTGCAGAGGTTCTTGTTCATGATCTTTCAATAGGCTCCTTTGAGATTGTCATGGATGATAGTTCCTATTATGCCGGACTGTTCAGTTATTCGATACCCTCAGATGTATATTATTTGGGTGATTCCTGCTATGAGCATCCCATGGAGCAGAATAATTCGATTTATCAATGCATATCGGGATGTGGATGTTACATGTTAAGATCCGTTGACCATACCAGTTTGCCTCAGAGCGAATGCAACGGTAATTTAGGTTATATTAAAAAGAATGGCGTAGTTATTTTAGGTCAATACCCGCAGTTTCCAAGTGGACTTGGTATTAATGAATCTGATGTGAAAGAGTTAAAGTTATTTCCGAATCCTGCCCAAAATATTATAACACTTACTTATTCTCCGGGCATCGGGCAACTTGGAAAAAGCCTAGAGATTTTTGATGTCCGAGGCTGTTTGATAAAAGAGATTGCAATAGAGCATGGTGTAAACGAACTCACTGTTGCCCTTGATGAATTCTCCAATGGGTTTTATTATTTTAAGCTCGGGAGTAGTGTGACTAAGAAGGTTGTAATCGTAAAATAAGCGAAGATAATTTCAGTGAGGCAAATCGAAGCTTAAAGTCTTCACACTTTCCGCGGCACATTCAACAAAAGCTTAGTGGCCTTAGTGACTTAGTCCATAGGACTCCTATGGAGTGGTGAAAAGAAGCGAGCTTCACACGTTCTCGATATGTTTTCTGAAATAGAACAACACTCGAACTGACACGCGCGCACACCGATTCGTAAATTAGTTTAGATTCGTTATCCGTACTACCTGGGGTACTCAACCCTCACGTGATACATATTCATCAGCTTCTTCTTGAAGATCTTTTTTAGGCGGGCAATATCTTTGAAAGTAATATCAGCATTGATGAATTGATTCTGTTCGATCTGTGAATCGATTATCTTTTCAACCAGCATATCGATCGATTCAAAATCGTATTTCCTTAAACTACGGGATGCAGCCTCTACAGAGTCGGCCATCATTAAAACCGCGGTTTCTTTGGAAAAAGGAATTGGTCCCGGGTAATGAAATTTATTCTCATCGATCTCTTCTTCAGGAAATGCTTTTTTGAATGAACGGTAAAAATAAGCTGTCATCGTTGTTCCGTGGTGAGTACGGATAAAATCAATGATCTGTTCCGGCAAGTTGTTTTTCTTGGCGATCTCAATTCCCTTTATCACGTGTGAAATAATGATCCCTGCGCTTTCATCATAGCTTAAGTCTTCATGAGGATTCATTCCGTTAGCCTGATTCTCGATGAAATACATTGGCATTTCCATTTTCCCGATATCATGATACAATGCTCCTGTCCTTACCAATAGCGAGTTTCCGCCAATCGTGTAGATCGCCTCTTCTGCAAGATTAGCAACCTGAAGTGAATGCTGGAATGTTCCCGGAGCACGGGAAGCCAGCTCACGTAGCAGCTTTCCGTTAGTATCTGATAATTCAAGAAGGGAGACATCGGATGTAAAACCAAAGATCTTTTCAAAAACAAAGATCAAAGGATAAGAGAATAAAGTCAATAAAGCGCTTACACCAAACCAGGCGAAATCGAACCAGGTGATCACATCGTTGTTTCCTTCCTGGATGATCGTAATGCCGATATAAGAAATACTGTATGTTAAAAATATCAGGACCGCGGAAACAAAGATCTGAGACCTGTTCCGCATGTTCACAATGCTGAAGATCGCTACCATCCCGCCAAGAAGCTGAATGAAAGCAAATTCAAAACGGTTTGGCGCCATGAAAGAAATGATCAGAACCGCCACAATGTGCACGAATAAAGCCACACGTGTATCATAAAACGAGCGCACGATGATCGGCAAAACACAAAATGGCAGAATGTATATACTGAACGATTGAGAGTTGATGGAGAAATGGGCCATAACCACCTGCAACAGAACGAGAAGTAAAATGAAGGTTACTTTACCATTATCAGAATAAATATCCCTGCGGAAGAACATAAGAAACGCGGCAAGCACCCCGAGGCAAATCCCAATGATGATGATCTGTCCGAGAATAATAAAAAGATAATTTCCTGTCCCGTTCGACTGTTCTTCATACTCGAGCTTCAAGGATTCGAGAACCTGATATTTTTCCGCATCAATTATTTCACCCTTGGAAACAATGCTCTGGTCTTTTAAAATTATATCACGTGAAGGAGCAATATCGGCAATAGATTGCTTTAGAACCTTATCGGTAGTTTCCTTATCATAAAAGATGTTATGCGCGATTGAGTTTTCAAGAAGAGGGAGGATCTTGTCAATGTCAGCGATCTTTGATTCAAAAAGCCTGTCTTCAATATATTCGTATGCAGATTTTGCTGTATAGAAATCGTTCAGGTCGTGCTCCTCTGCAACATTATCTTTTAGTACATAAACCGAAAAGTCCAGAGGCTTGTTGTCAAGCGCATCTACAGGTTGAATGATTCCTTTGGAATAAATGCTGTCAATAAGGGAATGTCCAAATTCAAGCGTGCGCTGCTTCAGGTAATCTGAACTTTTTTTATTCCAGTTTTCCTTTAATGCTTTTTCAAATGCCGCTTTTTTTTCTTTAGCGATATTCGCATCATACTTTAAATAAGGCTTGGCATTCTTAATAACTTCCGACTTCTCTTTTTCAAGTTCATCTTTAGTTTTCTGTATGGCGAAATCGAATGGTGCGATAAGATCTTCGTGGAACCAGGGTTTTCCCTTTAAATTCTGAAATTCATATTTAAACTTTCCCTGCTTTGGAAAAATATAAACAATAACAGCAAGCGCAATCAGGAAGAGTATCCCTTTGTAAATTTCTGGGTGACTGTGACGAATGAATGAAATTATCTTTTTCAAAATGGGTCTTTTGCTATGCGAAAATAACCAAAAAAACGAGGATTCTGTACGAATTTGCTAATCTCCATGCTGTCTCAGGTTAAAGCAATTAAACTTAATGAAGTCATCCCGTGCTTGACACGGGATCTTCATTCGGTTAGCAGAAATCACAACTTAACGATTTTTGCTTAAGATTGATGGTTAACCCTACGTTTTCCGGATTTGTTAAAAGCCCGAATTATGCGTAAATTTGCACCTCAGTTTCCAATTCGAAAATCTATCTAAACAAATCAATATTATTTATTATGAAAGAAGTTTATATCATTTCGGCAGTACGTACGCCAATGGGAAGTTTTGGCGGTGCACTGGCAGGTGTTTCTGCAACTAAATTAGGCGCTGCAGCAATCAAAGGTGCTTTGGAAAAAGCAGGTGTTGATGCTAAAGAAGTTCAGGAAGTTTATATGGGAAGTGTATTACAGGCTAACCTCGGACAAGCTCCTGCACGTCAGGCAGCTAAGTTCGCAGGTTTACCCGACACTGTTCAGGCGACTACGATCAATAAGGTTTGTGCTTCAGGAATGAAAGCGATCACGATCGGTGCACAAAGCATTATGTGTGGTGATGCTGATGTTGTTGTTGCAGGAGGAATGGAGAACATGAGCGCGGTTCCTTTTTATAGTGAGAACCTTCGTTGGGGAAGCAAATATGGCAATGTTACTATGATCGATGGACTTGCGAAAGACGGTTTGACCGATGTGTACAATAATTACGCGATGGGAAATGCTGCTGATATGTGTGCGAAAGAGTGCAATATCTCCCGTGAAGACCAGGATAAATTTGCTATCGAATCGTACAAGCGTTCACAGGCTGCCTGGGCTGCCGGAAAATTCAATGACGAGATCGTACCTGTGGAGATTCCTCAGCGTAAAGGCGATCCGATCCTAATGAAAGAAGATGAAGAGTATAAAAATGTGCGTTTCGATAAGATCCCTGAATTAAAAGGAGCATTTTCTAAAGAAGGAACAGCGACTGCTGCAAACTCTTCGACTATGAACGATGGCGCTGCAGCTGTTGTTTTGATGAGCAAAGAAAAGGCAGAAAAGCTTGGTGTAAAGCCAATCGCGATCCTTCGCGGTTACGCTGATGCAGAACAGGCTCCTGAATGGTTTACAACTACTCCTTCCATCGCAGTTCCGAAAGCTGTTGCAAAAGCAGGTATGAAAATGGAAGACATGCAGTACTTCGAACTTAATGAGGCATTCTCAACTGTAGGTTTGGTAAACATGCAGAAAATGAAATTAGACCCTTCAAAAGTTAATGTTAACGGTGGTGCGGTTTCTTTAGGACATCCGCTTGGTTGTTCAGGAGCACGTATTATAGTAACTCTTATCAATGTATTAAAACAAAACAAAGGTAAATTCGGTGCTGCCGGGATCTGTAATGGTGGTGGCGGTGCGAGCGCTGTTGTTTTGGAATTAGTATAGTTTTTTAGTTTCAGGTTTTAAGTTTCATGTTCTGTGTATGGCTACAATAGAAAAGTTTGAGGATCTTGAAGTTTGGAAGAATGCCCGAGCTTTATGTAATGCTATTTATCCGCTTACAAACTCAGGAACGTTTGAACGGGATTTTAAGCTTCGAGATCAGATAAATGGTTCAAGCGGATCTGTTATGGACAATATTTCTGAAGGGTTTGAACGTGATGGAAAAATTGAGTTCCGACAATTCTTAAGCATTGCTAAAGGTTCATGCGGTGAAGTGAGATCGCAATTATACCGTGCTCTGGATCGTAAACATATCACAGAAGAACAATTTCAATTATTGAGGAAGCAAGCTGAGGATATTAGTAAACAGCTAAAAAGCTTTATCAGATATCTTAATTCCACTGAAGTAAAAGGAACAAAATTTAAGGAAACTTTTCAGAAGTCGTAGTTACTAGTTCGTCAACCTGAAACTTTAAACCTGGAACCTGAAATCAATGTTTGGTATTTGTAATTTAAGTATAATCCCCTGCCGAAAGGAAGCCTCCGATCGAAGCGAGATGGTAACACAGCTTCTTTTTGGTGATCATTTCGAGGTGCTTGAAACTTTGGGGAGCTGGTGCCGGATCAAGATCAGCTACGATAATTACGAATGCTGGATAGATAAAAAACAGTTTCTCCCGATTGCTCAGCCAACATTCGATATTTTTAATTCTACTGAGATCTATTCTATTAATGAGCTGATCGGGATCATCACTCATAACAATACCAAACAATTATTTCCTGTACCGATCGGTTCAACACTGCCAAATTTTGATAATGGTGAGTGTGCCGTTGAGAATCAAAGTTATTTGTATGAAGGGGCTTTCATTAACGGACGATTACCTTTCACAAAAGCGGGCATCATGGAAACCGCGATGATGTATCTGAATGCACCCTATCTCTGGGGAGGAAAAACTCCTTTCGGAATCGATTGCAGCGGGTTCACTCAGATGGTTTACAAGCTTAATGGCATCAAATTGAAACGTGATGCATACCAGCAGGCAGAGCAGGGGGAGACCTTAAGCTTTGTTGAAGAGGCTGAAGCGGGTGATCTTGCTTTCTTCGATAATGACGAAGGTAGAATTGTCCACGTTGGAATCGTAATGGATCATAATAAGATCATTCATGCTTCAGGCAAAGTCCGCATCGATGGCTTCGATCATCAGGGCATCTTTAATAATGAAAAGAAAGATTACTCCCACCGTTTGCGTTTGTTGAAGCGTATCGTTTAATTACTTCCCAGAATAGTTTGCAGTATTGCGTTGAGCTCTTCCGCGCGTGTCAGCGTCATCATGTGTGATCCATCTTTAATAATATGGTCCGCCTTCACATTTTCGACTGGAATTGTATGATCTTTGTTGCCGTGAATATGAGTGATGTCCTTGCTGTAATTCACTTTATCCCAGTTTACGATCATATTGATCGTTCTTTTAAGATATCTGGGATCTTTCGCCTTTAGCATACTTTTGAATGTGTCTTCCTCTTTATCCCTGTCGGGCTCTACAATCGGTTGAAGGAATAATGCGCCTGCTTTAATCAGTCCTGCAGGAACTATACGGTTCAACGGAATGTCTTTTTGAAATCTGTATCGAAATGGAAGCTCTTTTCTGCACTTTGCACTTGAGATAATAATAGTATGTTCGGGTTTGAGAACGTCCGATAATTCACTGCAGATCATTCCTCCAAGCGACATACCAATCAGAATGAATTTACTTGTTGTATCAATTTGAGAGCTTAGTTTAAGTGCATAGCTTTTGATTGTTTCGTGTTTATCGGGAAGTGGAAAATCAATATTCACTACTTTATAATCATTCCCAAAGTGCAGTTTGGAAAATATACGGTCATCTGAGCCCTGGCCATGGAAAAGGTAGACCGTTGTTCTGTTTTGGCTAAAGCCAAGTGTTGACATGAAAAGTAGAAAAATTATTATCCGGCATTTTTTATTCATTCCTTTCTATAGATCAGATCCTGATCTTAATTGTTTCGCCTAAGAAATGTGGCTCCTTTTTCAGGATATACAGATCAAGAACCGCTTTGCATTTAGCGAGGTATTCTCTCGCTGTGGTTCTTAAGCTATAGCTGGCAGGAACATCCTGAGCCGAAAAAGCAAGTGCATTCATTTTATAATGATTAGCTATGAATAGCGCACGCTCGTTGTGAAACTCCTGAGAGATGATTATTATATCGTTCTGACCGAAGATCTTTAAACATCTTACAACGGAATCAAGCGTCCGGAAACCAGCATAATCTAATGTAATGCAAGTGTCGGGTACACCCGCTTCGACAAGTGCATCGTGCATGTCGGTTGTTTCATCGTACTCTGTTTTTGAATTATCACCACTCACAATAATGTGCTTTATTTTCCCTGCTTTATAAAGCGTGGCTGCTGCTTCAATTCTGTATCTGAAGAAAAGATTGGGCTCGCCGTATCGGTTAAGTTTGCTTGTGCCCAATAAAAGGCCCACAGTTCTGGATTCAATTTTGGCCGGATCATTAAAGATCTGTAGTTCGGTGCTTTTTATAACCCAGAGGTTACAAATAACCGCTACAGAAACCGTCATCAACAGCAAAATCAAGAACCAGCTTAAAATTCTCCGAACTGGAAGTGTTGCGACCTTTTTTAGCATATTGAAATTTATTAGTGTGATGCGTCTTCGATGTTCTTTTTCTTAGGAAAGAGAAGTGATGCAACAATGCTGATAAAGATAATGGATGCAATAATTATCAGTGAATGTATTGTTGTAAATCCGATAGATTTTAAGTAGTTGGTGAGCAACATTTTCAGACCAATAAATAATAAAAGAGCGGATAAGCCCACTTTAAAATAGTGGAATTTATTGATGCTTCCTAAAAGCAAAAAGAACATGGATCTTAAGCCGAGAATAGCAAAGACATTAGAAAAAAATACGATATAGGGATCTCGTGTCACTGCAAAAATCGCGGGAATAGAATCAACAGCAAAAACCAGATCGGTAAATTCAATTATAAGCAATACAACGAATAATGGAGTGATCATTCTTCTGCCATTGAGCTTTATGAAGAATTTATTGCCCTCAAACCGGTGATGTACTGCAAAATATTTTGAAGCCAGCTTAACTATGGCATGCTGTTCAGGGTTCATCTCATCTTTTTCTTCACGTGTAAGGAACATCCTGATGGAGGTGTAAATAAGAAAGGCTGCAAAAATATAAATGATCCAATGAAACTTGGCTATCAATACTGCACCGATAAAAATAAAAAGAAATCTGAAGACGATAGCACCTATGATCCCCCAGAAAAGCACCCGGTGATAGTAACGTTTTTCCACTTTGAAAGCAGACAGGATAAGAATCATAACAAAGATGTTATCCACGGAAAGGGACAATTCTATCAAATAACCCGTAAGATATTCCAGAGAAAGAACTTTCTGATAGTTATCGATACTCGCTTCTAAATTTTCGGAGATTATTTCAAATGGCTGGTTGTATTTGAGAGCAATTGATTTAAGGTCTTCAAGGTTATCTATTCCATGGATCTTATCTCCGAAATAGTTTAACTGAGCATAAAAGCCTATTGACAACATGATCCATACAATTGTCCAGGCTGTTGCTTCTCTTGTAGAAACAATATGCTCGCGCTTGTGAAAAATATCCAGGTCAAGAGCAAGCATTATCCCGATGAAAATCAGGAATCCGCCAAAGAAAAGCAACTCATGTAAGTTCATAACCAGCTTATATCAGCGTGAAATTTACAAAATTAAAACAGTAATTCCATCAATACGAAGATCGAGAATACCACACTGGCGATTCCGTTTGTTGTGAAAAAAGCCCTGTTCACTTTGCTCAGGTCATCAGGTTTTACAAGGAGATGCTGGTAAATGAGAAGGCCGGTGAAAACACATACCCCCAGCCAATACCATACGTTAAAGTGTGCATAGTATCCGGCATAAACAACAAATACCGCACTGAAAACATGCAGCACCGTAGACAGGATCAAAGCACCTTTCCTGCCCAGCCATACCGGTATCGAGTGTAGTCGTTTAGAACGATCGAATTCTTCATCCTGCAAAGCATATATAATATCAAAACCACTCACCCAGAATAAAACTGCAAATGAAAAGAATAATGGCAGCATTGCAAATTCACCCGTAACCGCAAGATACGCACCAATAGGGGCAAGTGCCAAACCTACTCCCAGCACCATGTGGCAAAAAGCTGTGAATCTTTTTGTAAGGCTATAGCCGAGGATCACCAGCAAGGCGATGGGAGATAAATAGAAACAGAGTGTATTAATAAAAAAGGTGGTGCTGACAAAAAGTATGCAATTCAGAATCACAAACAATAGTGCTGATCCCGGTTTAACAATGCCGGCCGGAATTTCACGGATAGCAGTCCTTTCATTCTCAATATCAATGTAACGGTCAATATATCTGTTAAAAGCCATAGCCGCGCTTCTGGCGAAGACCATGCAAAGAATGACCAGTCCGAGCAATTTCGGATCAAAAGTTTTGCCTGTGACAGTAAGTGCAAGAAAATATCCTATTATGGCAAATGGCAATGCGAAGATTGTGTGACTGAATGTAACGAGAGAGAGGTAGTTATTTATTGTTTTTGTCGGCACAGTAATAAAATTAATGATTCATTTTTGTCATGACGATGATCGCCAGCATAAATAAAATTGGAATAGAGCTCAAGATCATTCCGATCACACCAGGCGTGAATTTCTTTTTGTTGATCTCATTTCTTGTATCAATGAACACATATATTGAGGAGGTAACCATGCCGATGAAACCGGCAAGGATCGCATAAAACACAGCGAACTTTATCGGAGTTATACAAAGCAGAGCTGCAAGTAAGCCGAAGCCTATGCAGACATAACCTAAAATTTTCAATCTTCTTTCCAATGGTCTAAATTTCAAAATCATAACCTTACGCTCTCGATTCACCAACCTCCGTTCTCCAATCTCCGTTCTTTTTGCGTTACAAAATTATCAATTTTTGCGAGGATGAGGTCTTTCCGTTTACAATCAGCTGACAGATATAAAGCCCGGGTAAAAGGTCCACCGACACATTTGATTCATGTGTGTTAATACTAATTGTTTTCACTAGTTTTCCGATGGAATCATAGACCTTGATCAAGTTTTTATTTTTCAGGTCGACCCCCGAAAGATTAATATACAATTGTGTTCCGGAAGCTGAAGGATTTGGATATATTTTAAACTCCTGAGCAGAGAAATTGTTTTCGTCAACACCTGTCAATGAACATAACAATGCTCCAAAGGCGTCCACTTTTCCATATCCCCAGGCATTATCCGGTAAAGCGCTGCCCGTGAATGAATCTATTTTAGGACAATTGATGATCGCATCTTTAACCTGCATTGCAAAAGCTGTCGGATTTTTTTGCAAGTACAATGCTGCCACTCCTGCAACACATGGGCTCGCATGTGATGTTCCTCCGTCACGAACGTGATATCCTCCCTGAGCAAGCGCATCGGGATAGTTAGCGATAATCCCGGGCGCCATGGAAAGTACTACCGCAGCAACTGTATTATCGCCAGGAGCGGAAATATCAGGCTTGATGCGCCCGTCACGTGTCGGCCCCAGACTTGAAGTAATATGACGTGCGCCTGCGATCGTTGATGTGTTAATCGCTAAATTGCCATTGTAATCAACGTAATGATGTCGGTTTGTGTAATTAGCAACGCTGACAACGTTATCCAGACAATTAAAGCTGCTTACCACTGTCTTATCTGTATCTGGCTTTTTATAAAAGATACTGTCAGTCATAAAAGTTGCCGGTGGAAGTGTTCCGCTGTAAAGGTCAAAGCTCCACGCATCGAATTTTCCATTGCCGGTAGTCATCAGTCGCCATTTATAATTTGTTGAGTCAGGATAAATCATAAACTCCATCGAATAAGTCCCGGCTATACTGTCTCCATAGCTTAAAATTCTTCCGATTCTGTTACCGTTATTATATAGGGTATCTTCTTTTAAAACACCCAAATGGGTGCTGATATCGGAAAAAGGAAGCCTGCCACGGAAAGAATAGGGGCTAAGCTGATCTGCTCCTATAGAAAAATCCACATATTTTAGATCCGCTGTATCAGCCCAGATCTGGATGTAAGCTGGTTGTCCGGATAAGAATGTAAAATTGGTATCAGTGGTAACATTGTAACCTAAATGATATGGATAATTGCCGGCATTCCCGGCCGCTGACACAAATGCTCTTCCGCTTTGTGTATTTAGGATTGAATTGATCATCTGTGCCTGCAAGTCGCGCCCGTCATGAGAGCCGTAATAATCACCAAGACTTGCATTGATCACGCAAGGTTTGCCTAAAGCAAGTGCTTTGTCATAGATATAATTTACTGCATCAATCATATTGGTCGGGCCCCCGTTATTAAAATCAAAGGCGACAACAATTATATCTGCTTTAGGCGCAACACCTTTATAGTTGCCTGTTGCCAAGCCATTTCCTACTGCAATTCCGGCTACATGTGTGCCATGTCCCGCAAATGCCAGATCGTTGTGCGCAGAAGCCAGTCCGCTGTCGATCTGAATATTTGTCCATTCCTGTCCGTAACTATAAAGCGAAGGAGTATTTGACGCCACCGGAAGGGTTTGATCCCAGAGGTTGATGATCCTGCTCTTGCCTGTACTGTCTTTAAAATCGGGATGTGTGAAATCAATGCCTGTGTCTATTATTCCAACGATCACTCCGCTGCCATCGTAACCCTGGGTCAATGGTGCAGCTCCATTTTGCACCTGAACTACATTGGTCTGAATGGCCATCGTGTCATTAAGCGGCTGCATCCGTTGATTATAGGCTTCAACACGGATAATGGACTTGGTGTCAATAACGTGTTTCAATGAGCAAAGAGGAATACGGATAACGGAAATATCACCTGAAGAATAACGTAAAGCTCCGCCAGATGATTCACACAGCTGCTTTACTGTTAATGTGTTTCCTTTCACAAAAGCATCGGTGAGAGCCGTTGATGATGGATTTTCTTTCAGTTTCCTGGCGAGGTCGAAGTTGACCTTACTTTGAGAAAAAATTAAAGAGACTGGTATTACAACAAATAAAAATGTAAAAATATTTTTCATTTTATGATTAGAATAGACCTTGCGTTAAAAGCTAAAAAACGGATGATAATTAAATGCCTGTGTAGCATTAAAATTACTACATAATCCTTACTTTTACAAGTATATGAGCATTAATAATTCTGCCATAAATCCTATAGATCTGAAGGCTCCACTTGTTTCCGGTTTTATAAGGAATGTTTCATTGTTCCCACAGAATAATGCATTGTGGGTTGATGGTAAATATTATACATACGCTGAATTATGGGATCATGTGATTTTAGTTTATGAAAAGATCCCCAAGGATAAAATTTACGAACGGATCGGAATTTATTGCAACGATGATTTGCAAACTTACGCTTCAATACTTGCAGTGAATTTGTATGGCGCTGCATATGTCCCGCTTAATAATAAATATCCGGTTTTAAAAAATAAGAAGATTGTTACGCTGAGTGAATGCCTGCTCATCCTCTGTTCAGTTGATAATGCTGATGTACAGGAAATCGCCTCTCAGTGTAAACTTGTTCTAACCTTAGAAGAAGGCGAAGTACATAACCAGCAACCTATTACTTGCGATTACAAAAAAGCCAAACAAACAGAGGCCTACATTCTTTTTACTTCGGGTTCAACAGGTGAACCGAAAGGAGTTGCAATTACTAATGAAAACGTAAACCATTGTTTCGATTATTTTTTAAGAAACTATGATTTCAATTCAAATGATCGGTTTTTACAGGCCTCCGAATTAACCTTTGATTTTTCAGTCTTCTCGTTTTTTATGCCGTTAACGCTAGGTGCATGTTGTTATGTGCTTCCGGGGGATAATAAGATAAAATTCATGAAGATCGTTCAAATGCTGAAGGACCATCATATCACTATCCTTAGTATGGTTCCAAGTATTCTAAGGTATATTGAAAATTACATGAATGAGATTCATTTGCCTTACTTAAGATATTGTTTTCTCTCCGGTGACGCTTTATATCATGATCTTGCAGTGAACTGGAGTGAGTGCATGCCGAACGGACAAATTCATAATTGTTACGGCACAACGGAAACTACGATTGTTTGCACGGATCATCTGTTCGATAAGAATTCAGCCGAGCCCCCGAACGGGATTGTGCCTTTAGGAAAGCCTTTTGGACACCTTGATATGATCGTGGTTGATGAAGATGGCGCTGCGGTTGAAAAAGGCGAACTTGCAATCAGCGGTCCTCAGGTGATTGAGAATTATTTAGGAATGGGGAATGATAAGAAGTTTTTTTCCTATAACGGAAAAAAATATTACAAGCCGGGGGATGTAGTCTCCGGAAATTCAAATGATGGATTTTATTTCATTGGCCGGTCTGACAGCCAGGTGAAGGTGAATGGCTTTCGAATTGAATTAGGTGAAGTTGAACATGTAATAAATAAAATTACGGGGAAACAATGTATTGTTTTATGCTCAAAAGACACTAATAATATTAATCAGCTCAATGCTTATGTTGAATCAGAGGAAATTGATGAAAACGTGCTCAGAGATGATCTGCGAAAAGAATTGCCTCCGCATATGATCCCAAAAGATTTTGTTGCTGTCAGGAAATTCGCTTTAAGCATGAATGGTAAAATTGATAAAAGTAAATTACTGAATTAATATGCAGGAAAGATTACAAGAGGTTTTTAGAAAGGTTTTTGGAAATGATAAGCTTGTTATCACAGAATCGACTTCTGCAAAGGATATCAAAATGTGGGATTCACTTACGCATCTTGAATTGATAACTGCAGTGGAAACCGAATTTAACATCAGGTTTTCTTTCACTGAAGTAATGGAGTTCAATACTGTTGGAGATATGATGCACGCGATCAGGGAGAAGATTTAATTATAACAAGATGAATTTTAATTCTTCCGTTTTCTTTCTTTTTTTATTTATTGTGGTTTTAGTCAATTGGCTTTTACCGCAGCGATCACGTTTCTGGTTTCTCGCAGGTGCAAGTTTATTTTTTATCGGATGGCATAACATTGAATCTTTTTTTGCTGTTATTCTTTTTTCTCTGTTTAATTATTTCATTGCGAAGAGAGTTAGCGGGAAACGCGCTTTGTATATATCTTCTGTAAGTATTAATGCAGCGGCCATCCTTCTTTTTAATTTTTTTTCTGAGAGTATCTTCGGTTTTATCTTTTCTGTTTCATCGGTAAGCTTCCATGTTGAGAAATTTATAATCGCATTGGGATTGTCTTTTTACTCACTGCAGAATATTTCTTATCTGACCGAAGTTTATTACAAGAGAATGCGGCCGGAAAAGAATATTTTCAGGTTCACTCTATACAATAGCTTCTTTCCAAAGATCATCAGCGGTCCAGTTATGTTTCCAAAGGAATTTCTTCCGCAGATCGACAATACAGTTGTTACAAAAGAAAAACTGGTTTCAGGATTTCAAAGGCTGCTTCTTGGCCTTTTGAAGAAAATGGTGATAGCCGATAGGCTTGCTCCGGCTGTCAGTTCCATCTTTGACCACTCGAATGAGTACAGCGGCTTAACGACTTTAGTCGCAAGCTATCTTTTTACCATACAGCTTTATTTTGATTTTTCCGGTTATACCGATATGGCTTTAGGGATAGGCAGGATGCTCGGATATGAATTGAAGGAAAATTTTAATTTGCCGTTTCGCTCTGCTTCGGTTTCAGATTACTGGCGCAGATGGCATATTTCGCTGATCTCCTGGTTCACCACCTATGTCTTTTATCCGGTTGCTTATCGTTTGCGATCCTTGAAGAAGATGGCTGCAGTCATTGGACTTTCTCTTACTTTTTTTGTCTCTGTGATCTGGCATGGAATAGGGATAACATTTTTTGCATGGGCGATCTGTCACGCTATTTATTTGAGCATTGAGGTCTTTACAAAAAGATACAGACAAGATCTATCCGAAAAAATAAATGATAAGCTTTTTAAATGTGTAGGCGTATTTATCGTTTTTAATGCGGTCTGCTTCAGTAATATATTCTTCCGCTCCGATTCAATCGGAAGGGCTTTCGAGCTAATAAAAAACGAATTCTCCGATTTTATTCCGGGTGACTGGCTTCGCGATTTTATAGCTCCGCTTGCTGTTGGTGGGCACCAACTCGATAAGTTCAATTTTTTTTCAACTATCATTTTGTTATTGGTGTTTTTGCTTTTTGAAAGGAAGATCAACAGGATCTCAGAGAGTGTGAGTTTTAATGTTAAATATGTTGTTGCATGTATTCTGCTGATAATGACCTTTGGAATATTCGATAGCGGTACGCGCTTTATTTATATGCAATTCTAATTTAGTAAATAGGCAATTGTTAAATAGTTAATTAGGATTGGTGTGAAATTGATTGGTAAAATAATAGTTTCAATAATCATAATTTTCATGGTCCTGTTTGGCCTTGAGAAGCTTTACGACTTTGCTTTACGTCAGAACTGTAATCTGAAGGCGGCATATGTGCAAAAAGCAAAAATTGATGCTGATGTTCTTATTCACGGGCCCTGCGAACCTTTCTGGATGATTGCACCTGCGGCATTGGACAAAATTACCGGAATGAAATCTTATAACCTCGCCCTCAGTCATTCCGATTTCGCTGATAACTATCTTCATTTATATTTCTATCTGAAAAATAATAAAGCGCCCAAATATCTCTTCTATTACGTTACCCCGGAGTCAATGGATCCTCAGTATAATGTTTTCAATACGTATCATTTTGCAGCTTTTGTGGGTGATCCCGTTGTCGACACTGTATTAAATGAATGTGATCCCGCTTATTACAAGTGGGTTCGCTTGCCATTTATGAAGTATGCATATTACAGCAATAAGATCAATTTTGAAGCTCTCCAGGGGATGAAACATTTTATCGCGGGCCGCAAACTGCCTCATTTTGCAGATGGTTACGAGCCTCCCTTCGAAGTGAAATGGGATAACCACCTGGAAGAATTTATTGATCTTTATCCTCATGGATATTTATTTGAATGGAATGCTTTGAGGGAAAAGTATTTCAGGAAGTTAATTGAGCTTGCTCAGCAGAAGGGCACTGAGGTATGGCTCTTCGAATCACCTGTTTTAAAAGAAGCTTTACCATATCAGCCTAACCGTAAGGAGATAATTAGAAAGATCAGACAGGTAGCTGATGATTATAAAATAAACTTTGTTCAGTTTGAGGGTATGAAAATAGCGGAGTCACGTGAATATTATATGTCAACACTGAACACGAATCTTAAAGGTTCAAGAATATTTACCGATTCTCTTGGGCATTTTATAAAAAATCTGAATGTAAATAAGTAAATTGCATTAGCCATAATTTATCTATGCGATATTTATTATTGATTTTCTTTTTTTCTTTTGCTGTTGCTTTGAATGGCCAGGATTCTGTTGCTTATTCGCGCGACTATGAATTTAAAGAAGGTATATTTCGCACTTTAGAAGATTTTAAGCGCAATGATCCAATTCCAAAAGCCTCCATCGGATCGAGCCTGCCAAGGTCCAGTGTTGATTTTATGAAGGATGTGATGGAGTATAAAGATGTGGTCTATAAAGATTCAGCCGGCAAAGAACAACGATTGGAAACACTGAGTTTATGGGGATATTGTCAAAACAGAACTATTTATGTAAACTTCAATAAAGATTTTAATCGCGTTAATGTAATTGGAACGTTAATGCATTTTACTGCAGCGGTGCTCGTACAAGGCGGTTATCAGGATCCGATGAATACTTATGGAATTAACACTCAGAGCGAGGTGCGGCAATTTATTCTGAATACTAAAACAAATAAGGTGGTTGATTTCAATGTAACAAATATGGAATTGATATTAAAAGATGATCCTCAATTGTATGCGGAATTCATGAAACTAAAAAGAAGAAAAAAAGCAGAATCTATCTTTATTTACCTCCGGTCTTTTAACGAAAAACATCCGCTATACCTACCTGTAAAATAATATGAAGAATAAGAGAGAAAGGATTGCTTTGGTTACAGGTGGTACGGGTGGTATTGGAACCGCTATTTGCCGTGCTTTACACGCAGATGGTTATCAGGTTATTGCAAATTACAAAGCTTTTGATAAAAGTGAAAAATGGAGAAAAGCAGCTGAAAAATGGCAAAAACAGCAGTTGAAATCAGGTATTGAAATCAGCATTGCGGAGGGTGATGTAGCTAATTATATATCGATTCAGAAAATGATCAGAGGTATAAACAAACAATATGGTTCTGTTGATGTATTGATTAACAATGCGGGGATCACAGATGATGCGGCATTATATAAAATGAGTTTCGAACAATGGTCTAATGTGATCAATACAAACCTTAACGGAGTTTTTATCTGTACAAAGCTTGTAATTGAAGGGATGCTCGAAAAATGCTGGGGAAGAGTTATAAATATTTCCAGTGTTAATGCGCAGAAAGGGCAGGCGGGGCAAACTAATTATTCTGCTTCAAAAGCAGGTATTTACGGTTTTACCAAATCGCTTGCTGCTGAAGTTGCTTCCCGTGGAATTACTGTAAATACTGTATCTCCGGGACATATAGAATCTCCGATGTCAGAAGCAGTCAGAGCAGATCTCAAAAACAAAATCATCGGTCAGACCCTAGCAGGCAGGCTCGGAAAGCCAGAAGAAGTTGCAGCCGCGGTGGCTTATCTTGTTTCCGAAAAAGCCCAATTTATAACAGGTGCTGACATTGCTGTAAATGGCGGGCTTTACATGTCCTGAGTTTCAGCATTTATCTCATGTTTTCAGGTATATCTTTCATGATATTTTACGATATTTGCGAGCTGAATTTTTAATAATTCACCAATTCACTATTTCAACAAATCTCTAATTAACGATGTCAGAAGGCAGACAAATAATTTTTTCAATGGTAAACGTGAGTCGCACGTTGCCAACAGGTAAAACCATATTAAAAGATATTTATTTATCATTTTATTATGGTGCAAAGATCGGGATCCTCGGATTGAACGGTTCCGGAAAATCAACGTTGATGAAGATCATCGCTGGGATCGAAAAAAATTACCAGGGTGATATCCATTTTTCTCCGGGATACCGTGTAGGATATTTAGAGCAGGAACCACATCTTGACGATTCCAAAACAGTATTGGAAGTAGTTCGTGAAGGTGCTGCAGAACACGTGAATATTCTTAAAGAGTATGATGATGTAAATAATAAATTCGGTGAAGAAGAGTACCTGAATGATCCTGATAAAATGGATAAGCTTATCAACAGACAAGCATATTTACAGGAGCAGATCGATCAGCTGGATCTATGGAATTTAGATAACAGGCTGGAGCAGGCGATGGAAGCGTTGCGTTGTCCGGAAAGCGATACACCGATCAAGAATTTATCAGGTGGTGAGCGAAGACGCGTTGCATTATGCCGTTTATTGATCCAGGAGCCTGAAATTTTATTACTTGATGAGCCAACCAATCACTTGGATGCTGAGTCGGTAGATTGGTTAGAGCAGCATTTACAACATTACAAAGGAACTGTTATCGCTGTGACCCACGATCGTTATTTCCTTGATAACGTTGCTGGCTGGATCCTTGAGCTTGACAGGGGAGAAGGTATTCCATGGAAAGGAAATTATTCGGAGTGGTTGGATCAGAAACAAAAACGTCTGGCACAGGAAGAGAAAACTGAAAGCAAGCGTCAGAAAACTTTACAGCGTGAGTTGGAGTGGGTTCGCCAGGGCGCAAAAGGCCGTCAGACGAAATCCAAAGCCCGTTTACAGAACTATGAAAAGATGCTTGGTGAAGATGCCAGAGCAGTAGAAGATAAGCTTGAATTGTATATTCCTAACGGGCCTCGTTTGGGTAATGAAGTAATCGAAGCGGTTGATGTAGCGAAAGGTTACGGAGAAAGATTGTTGTATGAACACCTGAATTTTAAATTACCGCCTGCGGGAATCGTTGGAATCATCGGGCCGAATGGTGCGGGTAAAACGACCTTGTTCCGCATGATCATGGGCCAGGAAACGCCAAACGCGGGTGAATTTAAAGTAGGCCCGACTGTTAAGATCGCTTATGTTGATCAGTCTCACTCAGGCATCGATCCTAACAAATCAATTTATGATGTATTAAGCGGAGGTTCTGAAAATATTATGCTGGGTGGTAAATCAATGAATGCCCGGGCTTATATTTCACGTTTTAATTTTGCAGGATCAGACCAGGGAAAAAAATGCGGGATCCTTTCCGGTGGAGAGCGTAATCGTCTGCATTTAGCGATGGCGTTAAAAGAAGAAGGAAACGTATTGTTGCTGGATGAGCCGACCAATGACCTTGATGTAAATACATTACGTGCACTGGAGGAAGGCTTGGACAACTTTGCCGGTTGCGCTGTGATCATCAGCCACGACAGATGGTTTCTGGATCGCGTGTGTACTCATATTCTTGCATTCGAAGGTGATTCAACCGTTTATTATTTTGAGGGAGGTTATTCCGAATACGAGGAGAACAGAAAGAAACGTTTGGGTAATGTTGAGCCGAAGCGTGTGAGGTATAAAAAGCTAACGGTTTAATACGGCAAATGAATTAAAAGAAAACGGCCTGCTGACATCAGCAGGCCGCTTTTTTTTCTATCCAGCCTTGTGAGGTTCTTATCCAAATAATAATACAGATCTTAATTGTATTGAGCTAGTTGGTCATTGGCTCGTGAACAGCTCTATCTGGAAGGTTCTGGTACGACTTTTTATGATTAACGGGAAAGAATAATTTGATGAATAATACTTTTGGAAAGCCTATTGTCCCGCAGAATGATGAGGAAAGGCTAGAGGAGCTTGCCTACTATGTGGAACTCAATGGATTACCTGATAAATATTTTACTACTATCGCGAAAATAATTGCGGAAACCTTCGATACACCTATTGCTTTGATTTCAATGGTTGCAAAAGAACATGTGGAATTTAAGGGCAACGCGGGGATGGAAGGCGTCAACGTTGTTGACCGCGGAATGAGTTTATGTTCGCTCGCAGTACTGGATCCTGATCCAACGATTTTTGAAGATGCATTAAAAGAACCATGTCTGCTTAATAATCCCCTTATTGCCGGTGAGTTCGGTTTGCGTTTTTATGCAGGTGTTCCCATTACAACTAGTAAAGGCAACCATATCGGTACGGTTTGTATTGTTGATAAAGAGCCACGCAGCTTTTCAGACAAAGAAACTGACCTGTTAAAGCAATTTGCTGAAACAATTATGAAAGAACTCAAATTAAGAGCCGCTCAAAAAAACGAATTTTTAGAAAATGCGAAAAAGGATGAGTTTAATGTTTTTAACAAAGAATAATAGAACGACCGAAAAATAAAAATCCCTGCTGAAGCATCAGCAGGGATTTTCATTTTATAAGATTGATTTACTTCGTGCCTTTTACCGGAGAAGAATCACCTCTCACAATATTCATCTCGTCAATCAGGTTCTTTGCGCCACCGAACTTGTCGATAAGGAACAATACATAGCGGATATCAACACTGATCGTACGTTTGTATTTCTGATCGAAATATATATCCCCGCTCATTGCTTCCCAGTTACCGTCAAAAGCTAAACCTACAAGCTCTCCGTTACCGTTGATAACCGGACTTCCGGAGTTACCACCGGTAATGTCGTTGTTGCTGATAAACGCAACATCAAGCTCTCCTTTGGCATTTGCATACTGACCGTAATCTTTCGCTTTGTAAAGTTCCTTTAGTTTAGCAGGAACGCGGAACTCAAATTCATTCGGATTTTCTTTTTCCATTACCCCGTTCAATGTTGTGAAGTAATTATAATCCACACCATCTTTCGGCTGGTATGATTTAACAGTTCCGTAAGTCATACGCATTGTGCTGTTTGCATCAGGGTAGAAGTTCTTTCCTGCGTTGATCTCCATCAAAGCCTTAACATATTTCTTTCCTTCTTCATTATTGATGATATTAAAGTCATCGATATGAGATTTTACATTGGTCATGTAATTATCGTAAAAGGCTTTGAAATAAGCATAAGCAGGATCCGATTGAAGTTTCTTCAAATCCGGGTTTGCAAGGAATTTATCTGTTTTTTCTTTAGAAGAAAGGAAGCTCTTTTCAAATGTTTTTGCTGCAAATGCATTGAATTTCGAAGTGTTATTCTCTCCCTTGCTCTTTTTAGCGAGATCAGTTAAGTATTGAGGATGCTGCCTCTGCGCAACGTTTTCATAGAACATTTGTGTGAAACGCGCAAGGATTTTTTCTTCCGCTTTTGGATTGAATGATTTATAGAAATTAGCTTCCGCCTTTTTTATATTCTCAACTGTCTTTGTGATCTCCTCAGCATTTTTAGAATCACCGCTCAACGCTTTTTCAAGTGTAGTGAAATTTGAAGCAAATGAAATAATCGCTGAACCCAATACACCTTCACGGAAATATGTTGCATGTAAAGCATAGTTATTATAATCCTTGTAAGCCTTTTCGAAATTGCTAAGAATAGAAGCGTATTCCGCTTTGTTTTTACTCCAGTCAGCAAACTTCTTTTCAGCTTCCTGCTTTTCCTGAAGAACTTTCAAATGCTTTAACTGCTCGGTCTGGCCGATATAATATTTCCAGTAGTTGGAGATCTTGGCATACTGAGATGACATTAATAAACGAACGCTGTCAGACTTGTCCATCTCTTCTTTCCATGCACTTAAACGTACATCACGCAGAGCAACGATCGTTGGATTGATCTTTTCAATAGCTAGCTGGATCCCGTATGAAGTTTCGTAACGGTTCGTTCTTCCAGGGTAACCGAAGATCATTGTATAATCACCTTCATTTAAACCTTTAAGAGAAACCGGTAATGACTTCTTCGGCTTGTAAGGAATATTTTCTTTTGAATATGGAGCGGGCTTGTTGTCTTTGTTCGCGTAGATACGGAACATAGAAAAATCAGCCGTGTGACGAGGCCACATCCAGTTGTCAGTATCGCCACCAAATTTCCCGATCGATTGCGGAGGAGCAGCAACCAGACGAACGTCAGTGAACTTTTCAAAAACAAAAAGATAAAAAGCATTGTCTTTGAACATTGATTTCACCTGAGCATCGTAACCTGTTTTCTTGATCTCTCCTTCGATCTCTTTGAAGATCTCGCTCTTTTTTGCATCAGCCATTTTAGGGTCAACACCCGCAAGAGCTTTGTTTACGCGGTCGCTCACATCATCCATGCGGACAAGCAAAGAAACCCACATGCCTTCATTAGGTTTTTCTTCAGCGAAAGATTTAGCCCAGAAACCGTTGTCAAGGATGTTATCACCGGTAGTGCTGTGATTCGCGATAGCCTCGTAACCGCAATGGTGGTTTGTCAAAAGAAGCCCTTGCTCGGAGATGATCTCAGAAGTACAGCCTCCGTTGAACCAGACTATGGCGTCTTTCAGGCTGCTGTGGTTAACATCGTACAATTGCTCCGGAGTTAATTTTAATCCGAGCTTTTGCATTTCAGCATAATTATTCTTCAATAGTGCAGGCAACCACATGCCTTCATCTGCAATTGTTGCTCCTGTTACAAACAGGGCGGAAATGATTGTAAATATCTTTTTCATTAAGAGAGTTTTTCTTGTTTAGAGAGGTACAAAAATAACATTCTTAGGCTATCATTATCAGGCTTTTATAGGAACACAGAAATATGGCGGACGAGCATAGGATATTTGAGGACTAACGGCAAGCTTAGAAGGGAAAAAATGCCGATATTCGCGAGCGGATCCAGGATTCAGGATTCGAAAATTCTGGAATAAAATATGGCACAAAAACCTTCAATCCCTAAAGGAACCCGCGATTTTTCACCACAGGAAATGGTGAGAAGGAACTATATTTTTGATACTATTAAAAAGGTTTTTCAACGCTTTGGTTATTTGCCTATTGAAACTCCGGCAATGGAGAATCTTTCTACGCTAATGGGTAAGTATGGGGATGAAGGAGACAAGTTGATTTTTAAGATTTTGAATTCAGGGGATTTTAAATCCGGAGTTGATATGAACCTGGAAGCAAAACAGCTTACAAATAAGATCTCAGAGAAAGCCCTTAAATATGATCTGACAGTCCCTTTTGCACGTTACGTTGTTCAACACCAAAGTGAAATAACCTTCCCTTTCAAGCGTTATCAAATACAGCCCGTATGGCGTGCAGATCGTCCGCAGAAAGGCCGTTACCGCGAATTTTATCAGTGTGATGCAGATGTCATCGGAAGTAATGCATTGATCAACGAAGTTGAATTAACACAGATGATCGATGATGTTTTTACAACATTGAAAGTTCCTGTTGTTATAAAGATCAACAACAGAAAGATCCTAGGAGGAATCGCGGAAGTTATCGGTGAGAAGGAAAAAATAATCACGATCACGGTTGCTATTGATAAGCTTGATAAGATCGGTGCTGATGGCGTAATTAAGGAGTTGCAGGAGAATGGGATAAGTGAAGCAGCAATTCAAAAATTACAGCCGCTTATTGAATTCAAGGGAACAATACTGGAAAAAGTGAATTTTCTGAAAGGATTATTATCATCATCTGAGATTGGTGTGAAAGGAATTGAAGAGGTTGAATATATTTTCAAAACTGTCGAAGCTTTAAAACTGAACACTGCTGAAGTCGAGCTGGATATTACACTTGCGCGCGGATTAAATTATTACACAGGTGCTATCTTCGAGGTCAAAGCAAATGTCGGAACTCTCAGCAGCAGTATTTGCGGTGGCGGACGATATGATGACCTCACAGGCATTTTCGGATTGCCAAATATGAGTGGAGTCGGGATCTCTTTCGGTGCAGATCGTATCTACGATGTGTTGAATGAAATGAATTTATACCCGGAATCGGTTGCTGCAAGCACAAAAGTTTTGTTTGTCACTTTCGGTGAAGCCGAACAGAATTATTGCTTACCACTATTGGCGCAGGTCCGCAAAGCCGGAATTAATTCAGAAATCTATCCCGATGCCGGAGCGAAAATGAAAAAACAAATGGGATATGCTGATGATAAAAAGATCCCTTTTGTTTGCATAGTAGGAAGTGATGAAATGCAAAGCGGTATGCTGACGTTGAAGAATATGAGCAGCGGGGAGCAGGAGAAAATAAGAATCGAAGATATAATTCAAAAATTAAAATAAATCACGAGAAAGGTTTTTACCACTAAGGCGCAAAGGCGCAAAGAAAAAAGTTATTGAAGTGATTGCTTCGTTGATGTTTGTTCACAAAGAATACACATTGTAAATAGTCAAAATTACGTTTAAAGCATAAAGGGTTAATCACTTAATGGATGGAAAGAGAAAAGCTTGAATGTCTGGCGAAGGAAATAGTGGACGCTTGTGTTGCAGTTCACAAGGAGATGGGGCCTGGCTTGCTGGAATCGGTTTATGAAATATGTTTGATGAAGGAATTTGAGCTAAGAGGTATCAAGGCTAGAAATCAGGTAGTCATCCCGTTAATGTATAAGTCGTTTCAGTTATCTAAAGAATTTAAAATCGACATACTTGTTGAAGACGAGATCATCCTTGAATTAAAATCAGCCGAAACAGTGCCTCCCGTTTATATTGCACAAACAATTTCGTATTTAAAATTAACTGATAAACGTTTCGGTTTTCTTGTTAATTTTAATGTGCCTCTAATGAAACAAGGAATTCAACGGTTTGTAAACAAATATTATAAAACATACAGCAATTAATGTCTCTAAAAGCGTAATTTCAATTGTGAAGTGAACAAACATTTTTTGAACTACATATTAAAAAGAAAAATCTTCGCGTCTTTGCGCCTTTGTGGTGAAAACGCCTTAGTGGTAAACAAATGCATCAAATAACAACCCAGCTCCTTGATCTCAACACAATCTCCGAGATCATATCAAACAACAAAAAGCTTGTCCTTTCGGATGAAGCTAAAAATAATATTACCCGCTGCCGCGAGTACCTCGATAAAAAAATGGAATCTCAGGAGAGCCCAATTTATGGGATCAACACAGGGTTCGGTTCTTTGTGTAATGTGATCATTCCGGATAATGAACTGGAGCAGTTACAGACAAACCTCGTGATGTCTCATGCCTGCGGGACCGGTGATGAAGTGCCTCAGGAAATTGTAAAGATCATGTTGCTGCTGAAAATTCAGGCAGTTGCGTACGGTAAATCCGCTGTGCAGTTACAGACTGTTGAGCGGCTTGTTGATTTTTTCAATAATGATATTTTACCAATCGTTTATCAGCAGGGCTCATTGGGTGCCTCAGGAGATCTGGCGCCTCTTGCACATTTAAGTTTGCCATTGCTGGGAATGGGCGAAGTGTATCATCTCGATGTGAGACAAGATGCTTCATGGGTGTTAAAGGAAATGAACTGGAAACCTATTCAGCTGAAATCGAAGGAAGGTTTAGCTTTGCTTAACGGAACACAGTTCATGAGTGCTTATGGGATCTGGTGTTTACTGCAAACAAAGAATTTAAGCAACGCAGCGGATATTACTGCGGCTGTTTCTTTAGAAGCATTTGATGGAAGGATCGATCCTTTCAAACCGCATATACATGCAATTCGTCCGCACAAAGGACAAATAGATACTGCCAATAACATGCGCAAACTATTAAGCGGAAGTGAGCTTATTACAAGGCATAAAGAACATGTACAGGATCCATATTCATTTCGCTGTATTCCGCAAGTACATGGAGCTTCGAAGGATACGTTTGAATACGTGAGTAATGTTTTTCTTACTGAGATAAATTCTGTTACCGACAACCCGACCGTTTTTCCGGATGAAGATGAAATTATCTCCGGAGGAAATTTCCATGGTCAGCCGCTTGCATTGGCGCTCGATTTCTTAGCCATCGCTTTAGCGGAATTGGGGAACATTTCGGAAAGAAGGACTTATCAGCTGATCTCCGGTTTGCGTGGTTTACCGCCATTTCTGGTTGCCCAGCCCGGACTTAACTCCGGATTCATGATCCCGCAGTATACAGCAGCGAGCATTGTGAGTCAGAACAAACAATTGTGCTCACCTGCTTCAGTTGATTCGATAGTGAGCTCGAACGGACAGGAAGATCACGTTTCAATGGGCGCAAACGCGGCAACTAAATGTTATAAGGTTGTGCTGAATGTTCAGCGAATTATTGCGATCGAGCTGTTCAATGCTTCTCAGGCATTGGAGTTCAGAAGGCCTGCAAAATCATCACCTTTCATAGAAAAATTTGTCGATGACTTTAGAAATGAAGTTCCTTTTGTGGATGTAGATAAGATCATGTATACGGAGATTGAGAAGAGTGTTGATTTTATTAAGAGGGGGAGTTTTATCATCTAGAATACCCGGGGTCTGTGTGAAGGTCATTCTGAATTTATTTCAGAATCTGCGCGCGGATCCTGAAACCAGTTCAGGATGACTCTAACGCTCGCCATGCCGTTTTTATACAAAAATTCTTAGTGCTTTCTCAGTGCTTAGTGGTAAAAAGCTACTCCGTGAATTTATACCCAACACCCCTTATCGAATGGAAGTGTTCCGGCTCACGCTGGTTCTTTTCAAAATATTTTCTGAAAGCAAGTATGTAATTGTCGATGGTGCGGGAGGATGGATACACATCAGTTCCCCAGACCTTATCCAGGATCTCTTCACGTGAGATCACTTCATTTTTTCTTTCGATCAGTAATTTTAATAATGCGATTTCCCGCTTACTGATCTGCGTTTTGTCTCCATTTACATCAACGATCTCGTAAGTGATAAAGTTGATCTCATTGTTGCCAATTTTAAAAATGTCAGGAACCGCGGGGGCTGTCGAACGATTATTGTTGCTTCGTTTTAACAGGATCTGTATTCTTAATAATAATTCTTCAAGGTTAAAAGGTTTGGTCAGGTAATCGTCTGCCCCAAGCTTCAGGCCCTGAATGCGATCTTCACCGGAGCCCTTAGCAGTCAGGAATAATACAGGAACTTCTTTGTTCTCTTTTCTGATCTCTTCACAAACATCAAATCCATTCATTTCCGGAAGCATCACGTCAAGCAGAATGATATCATAGGTACCTTTTCTGAATTCCTTCAGAGCTTCGATTCCTGTAACTGCCGAAACCACAGAATATCCTTCCAGCTCAAGATTCAAGCGGATGATTTTCAGAAGGTGTTCTTCGTCCTCAACCAGTAATATATGTTTCTGATGCATTGCTGCAAAGATAGCTTTTTGATATATGAACACGTAAAAATATATGACCAGTATTGGAGATGTGTGGACATAGCTCAATGTGAAACAAAATTGCCCTGTGTTTGTTATTACTAAAGGCAAAGCTTAACTTTGTATTTCAATTTCAGAACATGCAAACTCAGGATAATTCAACGGTTTTATTGAATTCAAACATTTCAAGAGAACTCAAAAACATAGCGGAGAAGGTTTACAATAATCAGCGTATCACTTTTGATGAAGGTGTATTCCTTTACGAAAAAGGGGAGCTGGGCTTTTTAGGTTCGCTTGCAAATTATGTTCGTGAAAAGAAGAATGGAAATTATGTTTTCTTCAATCGTAATTTTCATATTGAGCCGACCAACATTTGTGTGTTTGATTGTAAATTCTGTTCATACTCCCGTTTGTTAAAACAAAAGGATTCTGAAGCTGCATGGGAACTTTCCGAAGAGCAGATCCTTGACCTTGTCAGAAGTTACAATGGCAAACCTGTAACTGAAGTGCATATTGTTGGTGGTGTCCACCCGAAAATGGGATTGATGTATTTTGCTAACCTCATCAAAAAAGTAAAAGAGATTCGTCCTGATATTCACGTTAAAGCTTTCACCGCAGTGGAGCTGGAGTATATGTGCAGGAAGGCGAAAGTAAGCTTTGAAGAAGGATTGAGAATTTTAAAAGAGCACGGTCAGGATTCTTTGCCGGGTGGTGGAGCTGAGATATTCCATGAAGATATCCGCAAACAGATTTGTGAAGATAAATGTACGGGTGAAGAATGGCTTGCGATACACGAGGCTGCACATAAGCTTGGAATGCCGTCAAATGCAACCATGCTTTACGGCCATATTGAAAAGTTCGAACACAGAATAGACCACATGAACCGTTTACGTGAATTGCAGGACAAAACGGGCGGTTTCAATACATTCATCCCGCTGAAATTCCGTAACAAAGGAAATCAGATGAGCCATATCAAGGAAAGTACTGTTATTGAAGATCTCCGTAATTATGCTGTGTCACGCATTTACATGGATAATTTCAATCATGTTAAAGCATACTGGCCAATGATCGGCCGCACCACAACGCAGTTATCACTTGCATTCGGTGTTGATGATATTGACGGAACCATTGATGATTCTACAAAGATCTATACAATGGCAGGTTCTGAGGAGCAGAACCCTGCGTTAACTACGCAGCAGCTTGTGGAAATGGTTAAGCAGGTTGGTCGCCATCCGATAGAACGCGATACTGTTTATAATACTGTTACCGATTATATGAATTATGATTTCAGCAAAGAGGGCGTAACGGCCTAATTTCTGGAGAATAAATAAAATAAAAAACGCTTTCTCCAGGAAGCGTTTTTTTATTTTTAGTACCTTCCGACCAGCGTCAGAGTATCTCTCGTGGTCAAAATTCCTCAAAAAATCCCCTTTTTTCCGAAAGCATAAAGTTTGTCTGACAGGTGTGTATTCACTTATTAAGATAATTTATGGCTTCAATCAAAACTCATATTGGTAATTTTTTTCAGATCTCAAAAAAATCATTTACGGCATGGATGAAAGCAGATCCATTCCGTGAAGGTGCAATCATATCCTATTACGCGATCTTCTCAATTCCTGCTTTGTTGGTAATAATAATTTCAGCGGCCGGCTTTGTCTTCGGAAAAGAAGCGGTTAGCGGACACATTTCCAATCAGATCACTGCAGCGATGGGTGAGGACACAGCGGCACAATTAGAAGAAATTGTTGCCCATGCAGCAAAAAGTGAAAATACGGTGATCGCGTCCATTATTGGTGTAATTACCCTTATTATGGGTGCAACAGGGGTATTTGTTCAGCTTCAGAAATCCCTTGATCTGATCTGGGAAGTTGAAGTGAAAAAAATGAAGAAAGCATGGCTGAAGACTATCAAGGATCGTCTGTTTTCTTTCGGATTGATTCTTTCAATTGGTTTTTTACTTCTTGTTTCACTAATGCTTTCTGCTGGATTATCTGCTTTCAGCGAATGGATCAAAGCGAGCTTACCCGATTTTATGATGGTTGTTTTCTGGATCATCAGTTTCGTGATCAACTTTGCGGTTATTACATGTTTGTTCGCCCTGATGTTCAGAATCCTTCCTGACGTAAAAATTTTATGGAGGGATGTATGGGTAGGTGCAATGATCACAGCAGTTTTGTTCATTATCGGGAAATTTGCCCTGGGATTATACTTCGGAAAAGCAAATCCGGGTTCTGCGTATGGGGCAGCAGGTTCCATCATTCTGATCATGTTGTGGGTAAATTATTCCAGCATGATCGTGTTTTTGGGAGCAGAATACACAAAACAGGTGGCATTACACTTCGGCAGGGATATTGAACCTACGAAAGAAGCTGTTCGTATTGAGGCAACTCAAAACGAAAAAGTGGTAAAAGATAAAAAAGAAGCAGTTAACAAACTAGGCGGCAGACGAAACTGGTCCGGAGCTTAAATTAAAATATAGAAAGGAAAATAATCATGAGCGGCAGCAAAACACCTTTTAACAAAGAAATACTTGAGTTATTACTCCTGTTTTCTTTCATGGTATTGATGGTAGTTAAAGAACACATCGGGTAATCATGACAATCTTAGCAAAAGCGGTAGAATCGCTGAGGTTTAACCTGCGCAACACCGCGAGGATATTGTTCCCATTCTGGGTAAAGAAAAAAACGTCCTTTTGGGACGTTTTTTAATTGTTTTATAATAATCTCGGTGACGAAAAATCTTTCGGTAAATCCTGAAGAAGATCAGATCATAATTTTATCATAAATGGCCGAAGGGCATCAAAATTCCAGTATAAAGATCTTAGTAAATCTGCGTTCCCGTACCTGGGTCGTAAAGCCAGAGTTTTATCCCCTCAAATAATCCAATATCTTAATCACACTATCCTTCGCATCACCATACAACATCTCTGAATTCTGCTTGTAGAATAAAGGATTATCTTCTCCAGAGTAACCTGCCGACATCGAGCGTTTCATAATTATCACTTTTTCAGCTTTCCACACTTCAATAACCGGCATTCCATAAATAGAGCTTGCAGGATCATCCTGAGCACTTGGGTTTACCACGTCATTCGCCCCAATTACCATTACAACATCTGTATCAGGCATATCATCATTGATCTCGTCCATTTCAAGAACTATGTCGTAAGGAACGCTGGCTTCGGCTAGTAACACATTCATGTGTCCGGGTAAACGACCTGCGACAGGATGAATAGCGAAACGTACATTTTTTCCTTCTTTGCGTAAAACCTGAACCATTTCATAAATTGGATACTGTGCTTTCGCCACAGCCATACCGTAACCCGGAACGATCACAACCGATTTTGCCTCTTTCAGTAACACTGCAACTTCTTCGTGATTCAGTGCAGTTACTTCCCCTTCCATTGCTTTCGCTTCACCTTTGGCTGCAGGAGCATTTCCAAAACCTCCTAAAATAACGGAGAAGAAAGAGCGGTTCATCGCCTTACACATGTGGATGGAAAGGATAGCACCCGAGCTACCAACCAAAGCACCGGTAACAATCAAAAGATCGTTTCCTAACATGAATCCTGCTGCTGATGCTGCCCATCCTGAATAAGAGTTAAGCATACTCACAACAACCGGCATATCTCCACCACCGATTGCCATTACCAGCATTACACCGATGAAGGAAGCAATTGCGGTCATGATCAGTAAATGAGGTAAACCGCTGGTGCCGTGCTGCTGCGCAAACAAAACACCAAGCACAACGCAAATGATGATTAAAACAATATTCACTGCATGTCTGCCGGGATACAGTAAAGCCTTGCTACGAACCTTTCCTTCCAGTTTCCCCCAAGCTATAATAGATCCTGTGAACGTGATTGCTCCGATAAAAATTCCGATGTACACTTCCGTTAAGTGAATAATGTGTTCGGCACCTTCAAGGGTATGCGTTTTAGGATCCAGATAAGAACCGAAACCAACAAGCACTGCTGCTAATCCCACGAAGCTGTGAAGGATCGCAACCAGCTGAGGCATTGCTGTCATTTCCACTTTTCGCGCAAGCATTAAACCGATCACTGATGCGATTGCAATAGCCGCAATGATGTAGACCTGTCCTGAAACACCTTCTCCAAGAACTGTCGCTAAGATTGCGATTGCCATACCGATGATTCCGTAGAACACACCGCGTTTAGCAGATTCTTGTGAGGACAAACCACCAAGACTTAAAATAAAGAGAATACTTGCAAATAAATATGCTGCTGTTTGAATTCCTATTGTCATAATATATTTTTTTTCAGCTTACCGCATCCGCGGAAAGAGATTGATTATTATTTTTTAAACATGTTCAACATACGGTACGTCACCATAAAACCACCAACGATATTAATGCTCGCAACTAAGATCGCGATAAAGGCAAGAATTGTCATTGGGTTTGAAAGGTCATTTGTAGTTTGTAACAATCCGCCTACTACAATGATTCCGCTGATCGCATTTGTTACAGCCATCAACGGAGTGTGTAATGAATGTGCAACGTTAGTGATCAGCTGCCAGCCAACAAACACAGCTAATATAAATACTGTGAAATGCTGAATGAAGGCAGCCGGAGCGTAACGTCCGACAAGCAGTAATAACGCTCCTACAATCGCTAAGCGAATGAACATGGACGTTGTAGCTTTTTTCGATTTTTCAGCGTCTGATAATTTTATTTCTTCTGCTGTAGGCGCGACAACTTTTTTAGCTCCTCCGCCTGCTGTCGGGCTGACAGGAAGTGGGGCAGGAGGCCAGTTGATCTTGCCATTGTGGGTTACCATTGCTCGTGAAACAACGGCATCCTCCATATCGATCTTCCATTTTTCCGCTTTGCCCATGTCATCAAGTAAATGACATAAGTTATTCCCGTAAAGCTGTGAAGCTTGTTGTGGTAACTGATTTAGCTTACCAACCATGGTTACTCCATTGTCGGTTGTGTAAACTTCTCCGTCTTTTGTCAATGCGCAGTTTCCACCTGTGGATGCTGCTAAATCTATAATTACTGAGCCCGGCTTCATAGCAGCCACGTGGTAATCCATCCACAATTTAGGTGCTGGTTTTCCCGGGATCTGTGCCGTTGTAACAACGATATCAACTTCTTTTGCCTGTTCTAAAAAGAGCTTCATCTCTGCTTCGATGAACTCCTTGCTCATTTCTTTTGAGTAACCTGATGATGTCGCTCCGTCTTCTTCGATTTCAACTGTTAAGAATTGGGCACCCATCGACTGGATCTGTTCAGCAACTTCCTTGCGTGTATCGAATGCTCTTACGATCGCACCTAATGAATGAGCCGCTCCGATTGCAGCAAGTCCTGCTACACCCGCACCGATGACCAATACTTTTGCCGGCTCTACTTTACCTGCAGCCGTGATCTGTCCGTTAAGAAATCTTCCAAAATGGAAGGAACCCTCGATGATCGATCTGTATCCTGCAATGTTTGCCATTGAAGACAGAACATCCATCTTTTGTGCTCTGGAAATGCGGGGAATTGCGTCCATCGCGATAGCATTCACTTTCTTTTCGGCTAATTTCTGTAGTAAAGCCGGATTTTGTGCCGGCCAGAGATAACTAAGTGTTACCAGGCCTTCTCGCATCATGTCAACTTCATTCATTGCAGGCTCTTTAACCTTCAGTACAATGTCTGATTTGCCATATATATCTTCAGCTGTACCAACAATCTTAGCACCGGCTTCTTCAAACTCCTTATCAGAAAAGTTTGCTTTTATACCTGCATTGTGCTGAATATAAACGTCAAACCCTTGCTTTTGCAATCGTTTGACCGTTTTAGGAGTTGCAGCAACTCTTAATTCATTTGGAAAAATTTCCGCTGGAATGCCTACCTTCATAATTAAGCTATATTATTTACGTGTTTTTGAGAACCAATTTTAGCGTCCCGAAAGTAGTAAAATAATGGTAATAAGCCAAAATGAAGATTGGAATTTGCCGGACACTTGCAACACTAGTGAATCAGGCGTTTTGGGCGAAAAAAAGCTTAATTTTTGATCAGTTTATGGGCTACGTCAGGATAATCCGTAATAATTCCGTCAACGCCCCAGCTGATAAGCCTTTCCATATCTTCCACATGGTTGACCGTCCACGGAAAAATTTTGCAGCCATGATCATGCGCCTGTTTGATCGTATGTTCCCTGGTAAGCTTCACTGCGGGATTATACATGTAAGGCGTGAAACCGAGCTTACGGATGTTATTATCGACTGTTCCTGTGTTGGCTATGAGCAGGCCTAATTTCAACTCCGGATTTAACTTGTGAAGTGCCTGAAGACTTCTCGTATCAAAGCTCTGGATTAGGATCCGTTCATTGATGTTATACTTACTCACCACTTCATAAACCAGTTGAGCGATCCTTGCCGGTTCAGGATGCCATTTTGCGTCACCGATCTTCCCGCTCTTGATCTCAATATTATAAGTCATTAAAGGGAACCGGTTGGCGCGGCAAAATTCGTCAATGTATTCGATCACTTCGCTTAATAAAGGCTTGTAGGCTTTGAAGGGTTCCTGTTCGGGAAATTCTTTATTTCCTCTGCTGCCGCAATCATAAGCTTTGATCTCCGCATAGGTCATTTTATAAAGATTATGCTGCTTCAGTGCTTTAACTCTTTCACCGTTGGGTTCGGAGCAGATCTTATAATTGAACCAGGGTTCGTGCGAAACCACCACCTGAGAATCAGCAGAGATGATTATATCCATTTCGAGAGCATTGGCACCGGCTTTTACTGCTTCTTTAAAGGAAATGAGCGTATTCTCCGGATACTTTGCCCTGAAACCCCTGTGTCCGTGTATCTCAACTCCTTTACTCAAATCAGTTCTTTGCGCTTTCAGGCTAAGTGGAATGATGATCCACAATCCTATGATAAAGTATTTAAACATTGAATTTCATATCAATACAAAGTAAGTAATTTTAAGATCAATCCTGCCGGATGTCGAATTCGTATATTTAATTAGGCCTATGAAAAGCCATTACCTTCAGAAACAAATCAGAATGAAAATAATGGCGTATACCATATGACCTTCAGAAAACCAATATTCACATATGAAATAGCCATTACCTTCAGAAACAAATCAGAATGGAAATAATGGCGTATACCATATGACCTTCAAAAAACTAATATTCACATATGAAATATTTATTCCTTTTACTTTTCGGAGCTATGCTGAGCAATTATTCCTTCACGCAAGAGAAAACCATCAGGTATGTAGCCCTTGGTGATTCCTACACTATTGGTACAGGCACTACGCAGGAAAATGCATGGCCTACCGTCCTGACGAAACATTTACAGGAGAGAAATATCAAGATAGAGTTGGTCGCAAATCCTGCACATAACGGATGGACAACCACCGATGTTATCGAACGCGAGCTGCCTGTGCTTGATAAATCGAACCCGGATTTTGTAACACTTTTAATTGGTGTGAATGACTGGGTACAAGGTATGAAACCGGAAACTTTTGAAAAGAATCTTGAGCACATCATTGAACATGTGCAGTCGAAGTTGAGTGACAAAAACAATTTTCTTTTAATCACCATTCCTGATTTCGGTGTGACAGAAAACGGAAAGATCTTCAGCAATGGAAGAAATATTTCGGAGGGCATTGCCTGGTTCAATATTATAGTTGAAAGGCAAGCAAAGAAGCACGGACTCAAAACCGCGGACCTTTATACCATCTCAAAAAAAATGGGCACCGATAAAACATTGGTTTCTGATGACGGGTTGCATCCTTCGGCAAAAGGGTATAAGGTATGGGAAGAGCAGATATTTAAGGTGGCGGAGGAGATGTTGAAGTGATTTTTATGCTTTTTTCCGTACCTTTACATTATGCAACCGGATCAATTAAAGCAGCTGGCGCAGAAAGCAGAGCCTTCCACTAAAAAGCTGTTTGATAAATTAAAACGTAAAAAGCCTCATACTCTGGATGATGTTGTTCATCGTTTGCATGATGAGGCGTTTGAAACTACGGATTGCTTAAAGTGCGCGAATTGTTGCAAAACGACAAGCCCCATTTTTTATGAACGTGATATCGACCGTGTTGCAAAGCGTTTAAGGATGCGCCCTTCAGACTTTATTGCTAAATATCTTCACATTGACGAAGACAAAGATTACGTACTTAACGCAGCTCCCTGTCCTTTCTTAGATTCGGAAAATTATTGTCTGGTTTACGAAGACCGCCCAACAGCGTGCCGCGAATACCCTCACACCAACCGTAAACGTTTCCATCAGATCCTTGACCTCACGATCAAGAATACAGCTGTTTGTCCTGCCGTATACAGCATTGTAGAAAAGATGAAATCTACTCTGTAGTTTCTTTGTGTTTGACCTCAATTTTACTAATGCCTATGAAAGCAAAGACGCAGCCTGCGATCAAAAGCGCGGAACCTCCATATAATACCAATTGCGCCAGGCCTTCGGCCCCACTGCAGGCAAGCATACAGCTGAAATAGATAATTGCTATCTGAAGAAGGATAGAAAATAAAATAGTAAGTACGCTTAAAGTTACCTTTAATGTAACGGTATCGGCTTTGTCTGTATCATCAAGAATGGAAAAGTGCTTTTTCACCGTTCCATCATCTTTTATATTTTTCGTGTGATCAAGATATCTGGCAGTCAGTGTACGGATAATGTTATGATCTTTTTTATCGGAAAAATTATCCTGCGCGATATGGTTTCCGAAGTTGAGGCACATAAGCAAGCCTGCCACACTGAGAGCTAGTTCACATGCTTTTTTTCTGATAATGGAAAACCCTTTTTCAAGATAGGACCTTCTAAAAGGATATATCAGAATGCCCGTTATATAAGCAAGTGAAAAGATCGTACCCGCATAATCCGGGAACCGGACATCAAGCTCAAAAAATTTATAGCCGATTATGAATGAAAAAAAGCCCAGTGCAATTTTTGTGAATATCATTATCAGTCTTGCTCCGGCTTTGTTTCGGGAAGCCCAGGATTTGATTTTCATCAACTGTGTGCTGAAGAAATAATTCATTCCAATAAATGAAACCGCACTAAATCCGGCTAAAAAGAAGATCCAGCTCCAGGAAAAGTTATTGAGCGACTGCTTACTGTAATGCAGTTGTGTATTTCGGGCCTTCGCTTTTTTTAAGTGTAAGGCAATAGTTGAAGTACCTGTTTGTTTCTTTGTCCGGAAGCTTGTTCTTGTATGTGACTGAATATCAGCAGCTTTTACTTGCAATGGAGAGGAAGCTAAACTGTCTGCAATAAAAAAAGTATGGGTTCTTTTTGGAAGAAGAGTCAAAGGTTGAGAGAATCGCTCAGGCTCTTTATGTCTTGTTAAAGCATTTACATAAAGCCCTTTCATGTACCTTCTTTTTTCTATCCGAATGGAATCGCACGATATCAGGACCAATATCAACAGGCTGAGAGAAATGTACTTCTTCATTTTTACTTATTGCAGCTTGTGTTTTTTGTAAAAGTTGTCTTTTTTTATTGCCATAAAATTATGAGGCTTCTCCAGATTCTTAAATCCAAATTGTTCGTACAAAGTATGTGCATCCCTTGTCAGCAAAGAAAAATTCCTGAGGCCCTGCAGCTCTTTGTGTTTCAAGATGCATTCCATTAACCATTTTGAAAGTCCTTTGCCCCGCTCTTCTTCAATCACAAAAACATCAGCCAGATAAGCGAAGGTGGAATAATCCGAGACCACACGCGCAAAACCAACCTGCGTGTTATTTTTATAAATTCCAAAGCAGAGAGAATTCTCGATGCTCTTTTTGACAATTTCTTTTGGAATGTCTTCTGCCCAATAGGAGCGGCTAAGATAAGAATGGATAAAATCAATGTCAAGTAATGAATGATCTGTACTGATTGTGTATTGATCTCTTGTGAATTTTTCTTTGTCCATTGTTTTAATTATTAATGCGCATCCAGACTTTCCATGACCACCGCCATTTTAGAGCCGTCAGGACTTATTGCTACACGACTGATCTTCATTCCCAGCTTTCCCAATGGAATATGAGAGTATAGACTTTGTGTGAAATCAGTGCATAGCATCTCGGTTTTTATTCCTGCAAAAATAATCTGCCTTTTGTTATAGGTATGCAGGTTATAGTCTTGTGTATCCTCTGGTAATTTAATGGGTTCTGCTGAAACTTCAATGCTTGAATATCTGATCAAACTGTTTTTCAGGATCCATTCATCTTTTTGCTGCCCGCTTTTATCCATGTACCAAAAGCCATGCTTCTCAGACGATGGAATAATGCAGCGGCTTACATTTTCTGCAAACAATTTTATTTTTTGAGTCCTAAGATCAGCTATTGAAAGGGTAGAAGGTTCTGTGATCATTACCAATGCGAGACTATCTTTATTTATCCAGCAATGATATCCGATGGAATCTACCTTATCCATAATAAGGGAAGGTTTACCGCCTTTTAGCGGAAATTTCCAAAGCCTTTGTGTGCTGTCGGGTTCTACCATTACAACAGAAATGTTTTTTCCGTCAGGCATAAAAGTCGCAGAGTACTCACTCGTTTCGGTTTTTGTAAACTGGGTTGTTTGTTTTGTGTTCAGATCATATTTATAAATATCGCTTTGTTTTTCATCACGAATAGAAGTGAATAATATGTATTTGCCATCAGGTGAGAATGTAGGCTGATTATCATATCCTGGTCGGTTAGTAATATTAACAGGGTTCGTCAGGCTCACCGAATCCTTCATAACAGTGATATCTAAAAGCCAGATGTCTGTGTTCGGGAGTTGGGCGAAGAGTGTTTGAGTGAAAAGAGTGAAATATAGAAGTAGTTTTTTCATGTTTATATTTATGTATTGATTCAGGATCTTCGCGCGGATCCTGAAACAAGTTCAGGATGACGGCCACACACCGCTACCGAATATTATAATAACGTTTGGTTCATTGTGCCCTTGGTGCCTTAGCGGTAAAAAACATCACAGCTTCTTCCTCATCTCCTCCGCAATTCCCCTTTCAACCGAATCCTCACTTTTTTCCAAACTCTCAATGATGTTTTTCTGCTCGTTCTTTGTTTTATTCTGGCTTAACTTAAATTTCCCTTCCAGCTTGGTCACTTCGATCTCGAATGCTACAATGGCTTTCAGCATACCATTCACGTACTCAGGTGAAAGGTCTTTCCATTGCGACATGAATTTTTCTTCGAAGTTTTCAATTGTACGTTCCATTAGGCTCCACACCTCTTTAGGCTCGTCAATTATCCTTGGCATACCGTAGGCATGCACTGCAACGTAATTCCAGGTTGGAACATTTTGCTGCTTCTCATAATTAGAAGGAGAAATATAAGCGTGCGGCCATTGAAAAATAACCAGCACAGAATTATTGGTAAAGCTCTGCCATTGCGGATTTGCTTTCGCCATGTGAGATACAAGAAAGATCTTTTCTTCGCGTTTTTCAATAACAAAAGGGAGATGAGTAGCCAGCGGCACATTATTTACACTGCTTACCAGGTTAGCAAAATTATGTGCACGCATGAAGTCCAAAAGCTTGGGCTCGTCTTCTTCGCGGTAATAGGATGGTATGTACATTTGTTTAATTCTTAACTTTAAGCTAAATTAATAATTATGAAGAAAATTGTGTTTTTATTTCTGCTATTATCTTCGTTTGCGGATGCGCAGGAGATCACATTGAAAAAAGCTACGATGCAGACGGTTAATCATGGTGCTTCGCCAACCTCAACCACAACTTATTCGGTATTGGTGTGTAATTGTAAAAAAGCAAAGTGGAGCCTTGATTCAGTTGTTAGCATTTCGGCCGGACAGCCTGTCACTTTTTACGTATCTAAGGTTGAAAAAAAAGATACCATTAATAAGAAGCTATCTTCCTTTAAGAATTTAGGAACAGGTGATTACCGCATCAGTTTCAGTAAAACAAAACAAAGAGGTGGGGGCAGACCCGGAGCACCACAGAATACAATGGTAGACACAACAAATATTGAAGGAGGAGTTGTGATCCACTACTCAGTAAAAGATAAACGTAAAAAGCTGAAGATCGATTCTTTTGAAGAGCTTGAAACTATCAATACGCCCTGAATTTAAATTTATATAGCAAACAGATTGGTTTGTTGTCCCACAGTAGCACCACGCTCGTGATTCAGCAACCATTCTTTACGCCACAATCCGCCACCGTAGCCGACAAGCTTTCCATTCACGCCAATAACGCGGTGACAAGGGACAATGATCGAAATAGGATTGCTTCCGTTAGCATTTCCTACCGCGCGTGTTGCGTTCACATCCCCGAGTACTCTTGAGATATCCAGGTAGGAAACAGTTTTGCCATAAGGCAGAGTATATAATATATCCCAGACCTTTTTCTGGAAATCAGTTCCTTTGGGATTAAGTTTTAATCCAAACTCTTTTCGCAGGCCTTTGAAATACTCTTCCAGCTGAAGTAAACATTCTTTTAAAGATGCATGAACCTTTGAAGAATTGCTCTTTCTTTCGTCAACAAAATACAAGCTTGCAATACCATCTTCATTCCCACTGATTTCAATGAGTCCGATAGGAGAGGAGTAGTATGCGTAGTAGAGTTCCATGATGCAAAGATAAATTTTTACCACGAAGGCGCAAAGGCGCGAAGAAGAAGCAAAAAAAGAAACCCATAGCTTGAGCTATGGGTTTCACTTAGCGTCTTAGCGCCTTTGTGGTAAAACTTAAAAACAATACTTGTTCTCAGCAATTAATTTAGCCGAAACAGTTCTTCTCAATTCAGTAGTATTGATAGGTTCTGTTTTAGTGAAACGTTTCATGCCCATCAGCATTCCGCGTTGTTCATCACCTTCTGCAAAAGTGTTCACAGCTTCCTTACCTGATTTATGTATACGGTCAGCTGCATCATTGATATAAACTTTCATCATCGCGATCTGTTCTTTGCAAGCTTCTTCACCTTTGAGAGAAATTAATTTTTCCACGCGAAGTAAAACGGATTCGCAAACGTATGTTTCTATGATCATGTCGGCAACATTCATTAAGATCTCCTGCTCTTTACCAAGCTGCATCATTAGTTTTTGAACGGCAGCTCCGGCAACCATCAGGACAGCCTTTTTGAATCCATCAACAACCTTTTTCTCATTTGATAATGTTCCGGTTTCAGCAGTAGCGCTAAAATCAGGAATACTCATTAATTCAGATGCAACTTTTTGTGCAGGGCCCATAAGGTCCAGTTCACCTTTCATTGCACGCTTCAGCATCATATCCACAGTCAACATTCTGTTGATCTCGTTCGTTCCTTCAAAGATACGATTGATACGCGCATCGCGATAAGCTCTGTCCATTGGAGCCTCAGCGCTGTAGCCCATTCCACCATAGATCTGAACTCCTTCATCAACAACATAATCCAGAACTTCTGAGCCATGTACTTTTACAATTGCAGCTTCAACTGCGAATTGCTCAACTCCTTTTAATTTTGCTTTAGCTTCATCCATTCCGCCTGCGATCAATGATTTGATTGCATCCTCGATGTTCTGGCTCGCACGGTAAATTGCAGATTCAGCAGCGTAGATACGGGTTGCCTGCTCAGCAAGTTTGTATCTGATCGCTCCGTATTTGGAGATAGATCTTCCAAATTGCTGACGCTCGTTAGCGTATTGAATCGATTTAGTTGTTGTTTCTTTACTTCCTCCGATAGCTGCACCTGCAAGCTTGATACGTCCAAGATTTAAAATGTTCACCGCGATCTTGAATCCGTTTTGTCTTTCCGATAAAAGATTCTCAACCGGTACTTTGCAATCATTAAAGAACACCTGGCGGGTAGAGCTTCCTTTGATACCCATTTTATGCTCTTCAGGGTTCAATGATATTCCACCGAAAGATTTCTCAACAATGAATGCAGAAAGAGTTTCATCGTTATCAATCTTCGCGAATACTGTATAGATATCTGCGAATCCACCGTTCGTGATCCACATTTTTTGTCCGTTCAGAATATAATGTTTGCCATCTCCGGATAACACAGCTTTTGTTTTCCCAGAGTTTGCATCTGATCCTGCAGAAGGTTCTGTTAAGCAATATGCTGCTTTCCATTCGCCTGTCGCCAGTTTCGGGATGTATTTAGCTTTTTGTTCTGCATTACCATAATATAAAATCGGTAATGTACCGATTCCTGTATGTGCTGAGATTGCAACCGCAAACGAATGCCCCGCTCCTAAAATTTCAGTTGCCAGCATTGAAGTTGTGAAGTCCTTACCGAATCCGCCAAACTCTTCCGGGACTGAAATTCCCAATAAGCCAAGCTCACCGGCCTTGTTCAGAAGATCCACCATCAAACCTTCTTCCTGAGCATCAATACGGTCAAGGCTATTCCACACATGCTGTGCAAGAAAATCATGGCAGGTTTGAGCTATCATCTGCTGCTCTTCATTCCATTCTTCAGGGATGAATACGTCTTTAGCCTGTGTTTCCTTAATGAGGAATTCTCCTCCTTTGGTTGATGTCATAGTATTAGTTGGGTTTTGAACAGTTTCCATGTGATTTTTGGTTTTTAAAATTTAAAGCATTATTTCTATTAAAAAAATGCGCCAGCTTAATTTAACATTTCGAAAATGCCGGCAGCGCCTTGCCCGGTTCCAACGCACATACTTACAATACCATATTTTTTCTTCTGGCGTTTTAGTTCCCCGAACAGCTGAACCGATAATTTCGCTCCGGAACAGCCAAGTGGATGTCCAAGTGAAATAGCACCACCATTGACATTAACGATATCAGGATTAAGGTTTAATTCCCTTACCACTGCTAAGGATTGCGATGCAAAGGCTTCATTCAATTCAATAAGGTCGATCTGATTCTGATTCAATCCGGCAAGCTTTAGTGCTTTTGGAATAGCGGCAACCGGACCAATTCCCATAATACGTGGAGGAACACCCGCTGCCGCGAAGCTTACCATTCTTGCGATCGGAGTAAGATTATTTTCTTTTAGGAATTTTTCACTCACGATCATCACGAAAGCAGCACCGTCACTTGTCTGGGAAGAATTTCCTGCTGTCACGCTGCCTTTTGCGTCAAATACGGGTTTTAGTTTTGCCAGTGCTTCGAGAGTTGTGTCAGCGCGCGGACCTTCATCTGTATCGACAATAAAGTCTCTTGTTCTCTTTTTTTCATTTTCATCAAGATACGTTTCAGTCACTTTCACCGGAACGATCTCCTGTTTGAACTTGCCTTCTTTAATGGCTTTCATCGCCTTCATGTGAGAATTGAATGCAAATGCATCCTGGTCTTCACGGCTCACTTTATATTCTGATGCAACTGCTTCTGCTGTCAAACCCATTCCCCAATAATGATCAGGGTGTGCAAGTGCAACACCTGCATGCGGAACAATTCTCCATCCGCCCATCGGGATCAGGCTCATGCTTTCTGCACCTCCTGCTACAATACAATCGGCCATTCCTGCATGGATCTTTGCTGCCGCGATTGCTATGGTTTCCAAACCTGACGCGCAATACCGGTTCACGGTCATGCCGGAAACCTTATCAGTGTTAAATGCCATCAGCGAAATTAATCTTGCCATGTTTAGTCCCTGCTCTGCCTCAGGCATCGCGTTACCTACAATAAGATCATCGACCTGGTCGTGTGCTACATTCGGCACACTTGCCATTAGATGTTTGATGACATCCGATGCCATATCGTCCGGACGAGTAAAACGGAATCCGCCTCTGTTGGCCTTGCCTACTGCGGATCTGAAACCTGCTACTATATATGCGTTCATACGATTATTTTTTTTACCACTAAGGCACTTAGAACACTTAGTTTATTTAAATTTTGTCTTTAGTTGTGTGTTGGTCATTCTGGACTTATTTCAGAATCTGCGCGCGGATCCTGAAACAAGTTCAGGATGACGCTTCCGCAAAAACTTCTAATTCCGCAAGATCTTTCCTCCAGTTATGATCGATTGTAATCTCTCCAATGTTTTCTTTTCTCCGCAAAGGCTCAAGAAAGCCTCTCGTTCAAGATCAAGTAAATATTGCTCACTTACCATTGTCGGCTGAGAAAGATCACCACCGCATAATACGTAAGCTAGTTTCTGGGAGATCTTTGTATCGTGCTCGCTGATATAATGTCCGACCTGCATAGAGTTAGCGCCAAGGTAAGCCAATCCCAGAGCCTGTTTTCCAAGCACGCGGATATCCTTGCGCTCAACGGGTCTTGTGTAACCTGCTTCAGCTAATTCGATACAATTTAATTTTGCTTCGGTCAGTAAACGGTTGCGCGATATGACAACAACATCTTTTCCTTTTCTCAAATAACCCAAGTCAAATGCCTCGTAAGCGGAAGTTCCGACTTTTGCTTGTCCGATCGTTAGGAAGCGATCACGGAAATTATTTAACTCAATATCACCTTCCTGCAACTCGTCCGATAATCTTACCGCGAACTCTTTAGTTCCGCCTCCACCCGGGATCAATCCGACACCGAATTCAACCAATCCCATATAGGTTTCTGCATGGGCAACAACACGATCGGAATGTAAGCTCATCTCACATGCTCCGCCAAGGGCGAGATTGTGAGGTGCTACAACCACCGGGATGGAAGAGTAACGTACACGCATCATTGTATTCTGGAAAGTTTTGATTGCGAAGTTCAGCTCGTCATATTCCTGTTCAACGGCCATCATGAAGATCATCCCGACATTTGCTCCTGCAGAAAAATTAGCGCCTTCATTGGAGATCACCAATCCTCTGAAATCCTTTTCCGCGATTGCGATCGATTTGTTGATGCCTTCAATTACTTCGGCACCGATCGAATTCATTTTCGTATTCCATTCTAAATTCACAATGCCATCACCTATGTCGGTCAGCGTAGCTCCGGAATTTTTCCATACAGTTTTGTTTCCGCGGATATTATCCAGTAAGATAAATGATTCGGTTCCCGGAATTACTTTGTATGATTTAGAAGGAATATCATAATATTTTTTCTTGCCGTCTTCCACTTTATAGAATGTGGATGCTCCGCTTGCAAGCATATCGTAGATCCATTGTGCGGGTTTGTTTCCGGCAGCTTCCATAGCTTTTACTGTTTCAGAAACACCTAATGCATCCCACGCTTCGAAAGGGCCAAGCTCCCACGCAAAACCTGCATTCATTGCAGCATCTATTTTGAAAAGTTCATCGGTGATCTCAGGAATGCGGTTGCTTACATAAGCGAACAAGCCGTAAAAAGAAGTTCTGTAAAATTCCCCGGCTTTATCTTTCCCCGCCAGCAACACTTTCATGCGCTCGCGTAAATTATCGATTGATTTGGTTTGCTCCAGTGTTGCGAATTTCGCTTTTACTGAGGGCTTGTATTCCAATGTCTTCAGATCAAGAGAGTGGATCTCTGATTTTCCATTAGCGCCTTTTACTTTTTTGAAGAAGCCCTGTTCGGTTTTACTTCCAAGCCATTTATTTTCCACCATCTTCGAGACATATCCCGGAATTTTGAAGACATCAATGGCTTCATCTTTCGGACAGCTTTGTGAAACTCCATTCGCTACATGAACGAGTGTATCTAATCCTACAACATCACAGGTTCTGAAGGTTGCAGATTTCGGCCGGCCCAGAACGGGGCCGGTCAATTTATCAACTTCATCTATTGTCAGTCCCATTTTTTCAACTGTATGGAACAAGCTCATAATGCCATAAACACCAATTCTGTTGGCGATAAAGGCAGGTGTATCTTTACACAAAACGGTAGTTTTTCCTAAATACAATTCACCATAATGCATCAAGAAGTCAATTACTTCAGGTGAAGTTTTTGGAGTTGGAATTATTTCCAGTAATCTTAAATATCTTGGAGGATTGAAAAAGTGTGATCCGCAGAAATGTTTCTGGAAATCTTCACTTCGCCCTTCATTCATTAAATGGATCGGGATCCCGGAAGTATTTGATGTGATAAGTGTTCCCGGCTTTCTGTATTTCTCCACATTTTCAAAGACCTGCTTTTTAATGTCAAGTCTTTCGATCACAACTTCAATGATCCAGTCGCAGTTCGCGATGTCTTTCATGTTGTCATCAAAATTTCCCGTAACTATTCTTTTCGCGAATGATTTGCGATAAATAGGAGAGGGATTCGATTTCAATGCAAATGCAAGAGCATCGTCAACAATTTTGTTCCGTGATTTTTTATCAGCAGTCGCGTCTTTCGGAACAATGTCCAAAAGCAAAACTTCAACACCGATGTTTGCAAAATGACAGGCGATGCGGCTTCCCATCACTCCGGAGCCAAGCACTGCAACCTTTTTAATTGATCTGTTCATATATTTATTTATGAATTAATTTCTAAAGCACGAAGCCCTGTTTTATTGTTTTATGTTTTTCTTCAGCGAAAAGCGTGATCTCAGATAATGTTTTTATAAAATCCTCAAGCCTGCTTTTACCGATCTTGTTTTCTAATTCTGAATTAAAATTACGTACAATATTCTTAGCGAGCTCTTTATTTTCTTTGCCTTTTTCTGTTAAGATAATCTTAACTTTTCGCTTGTCGTTTTTATCGGTTTTGCGAATGATCATCTTCTCTTCTTCCAGTGTTTTGATGATCCTGGAAAGCGAAGTGCTCTCCATCCCAAGCATCGGGGCTATCTCGGACGCGTAGGCACCGTCATCACTGTCTATGTTCAATAAAAAATGTCCGATAGCAATGCTCCCCCCATACTGTGCAGCCTGAGCATTATACATCCGGCTGATGATCTGCCATGATGTCTTAAGCTTTGAATCGACTGTTTCGGTATGCTTTTTTGCCATAGGGTACCAAATGTATAATAAATAATAATATTATGCAAGCATAATAAAAATATATTTTTATATAACTTGCTTTTCCTTTGATAGAAATAAATAAGCCCCCGGAAATTTACTTCCAGAGGCTTATCGTCATTATAATCTGTATGTGTTATTGTTCGTACGTCACTAGTATTTTAGCGGTTTTGTTCAATACTGCAGCACTGTTTCCTGCTCTGTTCTCCAATACAATGTTGCTGCCGCTGATGTAAGCATCAACTTCATATCCTGAATAGCTCGAGTTGATCGAAATATATTCGACTCCCGGAACGGTCTCGATGAGGACAGTAAAGGAAATGATCTTAGTTGGATCAAACGGATAGCTGATGCCGGAAAGACCTCCCTGGGTTGAAGCTGTTACTCCGCCAAGTTTCACCATTTGGACCTTAGGAGAGAAAAAACCAAGTTTGGTATAGCCGTTCACATCTAGTTTGGCAGCAGGTGCTGCGGTACCAACTCCTACATCACCGGTGCTGTTAATATACATCCTGTTTACACCGTTGGTTGCGAACTCCAGGTTATTTGCACCAAGGGCTGCAATTTGAAGAGAGGTGTTGGCAGAATTTAAAAATGCTTTTCCTCCGAGCAGAGTACCTCCACCAACAGTTGCGTCATTATCAGCCGCAACTCCCATAAATAACATTTGAGAGCTTGCTTCTCTGCTGAACAAGACACTTGTTTCAGTGTTTGCATCTGCACTGTTAATGTGTAGCATTCTTGTAGGTGAGTTAGCTCCTATCCCGATGTTACCACCGTTATTAAACAAATTATTGCTGTTTGTTACCCATGCAGAACCATTCCAGTATGGAGTATTCCCGGCAGCTGATCCACTTGCAAGAAATCCTGTTGCTCCTGTTGCACCAGTTGCCCCTGTTGCACCCGTGGCACCGGTCGCCCCTGTCGCTCCGGCAACACCCTGAATCCCTTGTGCTCCTGTCGCGCCTACCGCGCCAGTAGCTCCAACTGAACCTTGAGCTCCTTGTGGCCCTTGTGGTCCCTGAGGCCCCTGGATACCTTGAATTCCCTGCGTTCCTGTTGCTCCTGTTGCTCCCGTAGCTCCTGTAGCTCCCGTTGCTCCGTTAGTTCCCGGCATCCCCATTGGCCCCATTGGCCCCATTGCCCCTTGTGGTCCCTGCGCGCCCGTAGCACCATCAGTTCCATTGGTACCGTCTGCTCCTGCAGGACCCTGAGGGCCCATTGGACCCATCGGGCCTGTTGCACCTTGCGCACCTGCCGGACCATTAAGCGAATATAATGCATAAGGAACACTCATAAATTCACTAGTTCCGGTGATGGTGTAATTTGTTCCTCCCGCAGGATCCGTTTCTGTTTTAACGAAGTACGGCCCATTTGACCAGTCAATACCCGCAAAAGTTCCTGAAACAATAGTTCCGTTTCCTAATTCCAATGAAACGAGTCCGTTTGTGTTGGTTGTCGCTGAATGGGTTTCAACATATACTGCTGTACCTGTAGACGATCCTTGTAAGATGCTTATCTGCATTCCCACTGAAGAATTAGTTAAAAGCTGGCTGCTGGCATCTCTGACCACTGCCTGGTAACTCATTTTTTGAGGACTTTGTGCCCACACGTTTGCGGTAAATAAAAGTGCGGCAACGATTGTAACTATCTTTTTCATATGTTAATTTTTAATGATTTTAAATGTTTTAACTTCTTTATTGTTTTCCATTACTTCCAATAAATAAACGGCATCCCTTAGATCAGCCATAAGGATCTTTGTCTCGGAACCTTCAGCTTTGCCGCTTTTAAAAAGCTTCCCGTTTATATCAGATAAACGATAGGAAATTCCGGACACCCTTAGATTTCCAGTTCTGAGATTAAGGAAATCGGTTGTAGGATTCGGATAGGTGCTTAACTGAAGATCTATCTCCTGGCCATGTTCAATTGATGTCAGGACAGAAATTTCATAGGGTTGTTGAACACCCTGCGCAACTGAACCGCTGCTTCCTACAGCGGTGGTGTACACAGCCTGGCCTATTGAATAACTCAGTGACCCTCCTGTCCCGGAAGCATCACCCCCCGAAGCGGTCGCAGCATTCTGTGCCTGCAAGCCGGAAAGGCCTATGCCCAGAAGGAGCGCAAATGATTTGATTTTTTTGTTTCTCATGTGGTTGGATTAAGTTTATATCAACTTTATTGAAAACAAAATTCGCTCATCACTTTATGCTGCACAATCCTGTGATTGGGTATATTCAAAATTTGATAAATCAGGAAAGTAAAAGCATCGGTTCTGATTATCTTTTAAAATACTTATTTTAGTCTGCTTCAAATCAGCAATAATCATTCAGTATGAGGTGCTTTCCAATTCTTCTGTTTTTCATTTTTAAGATCAGCTTCCTTGAGGGGCAGGTGGATTCAGCTTTGATCAAAAAAACAGACGCGTTGATTGAAACCTATTATGACCTTACATACAATGATCCTGATTCCGCCCTTCGTATCCTGGACTCGGCAGAAAATCTGGCCAGGAAAATAAATTATCCCAAAGGTGTCAGTTCAGCTCTCCGGCAGAAAGGCTTGTTTTACAGTGAACGCAGTGAATATGTGCGTTCAATGGAATATTTGCTTAAGGCTCTAAAGGAGGACGAGAGGTTGTCGAACCATGATGGAGTTGGGATGGATCTGCTGTTTATGGGTCTCAACTATTTCCATCAGGGTAAGGCCACTGAGTCGATTAATTATATGGATCGTGCGAAACAAACATATATTGCGATCAAAGATGAGGCAGGTGAGGCTATGGTAAATTCTAACCTTGGAATGATCTATCGTAATACCAATCGTTTGCAAGAAGCATTGGATGCTTATCTTAAAGTAAGGGACTTTTATATCCGTGATAAAAATGAAAGGAATCTTTCGAGAGTTGAGAATAATCTCGGGAATATATACAAGGACCTTAAAAAGTATGATGAAGCTCTTGACCATTTTATGGTCTCCCGTGATCTGAAAATAAAATTGAAGGACATGTTCGGGTTGATCATGACATATTCTAATATAGGCGATGTGTACTTAGGTAGAAATAATCCGCGACAAGCTCTTGAATTTTATGAGATGGCGCTGCAACTCTCAAAAGAGCAACGAGCGGTCGGTCGCCAAAAAGATATTCATTTGGATCTTTCACGCGCTTTCGAAATGCAGGGAAATCTTAAAAAGTCGTTGGAGAACTATAAACTGTATTCTTTGCTTAAAGATTCTATAATCTCCGAAAAGTTTAATAAGGATCTGGCAGACATGAAAGTGAAATATGATTCTGATAAAAAAGAATCGGAGAATATCGTGTTGAAAAAAGATAATGAATTGCAGCTCACAAAAATTCATCAGGAACGAATAATGAAATTGCTTTTCGCAGCGCTTTTCGTAATCGTGTTTTTTGCTGCGTTACTTGTTTACTTTCAATTCAGAAATAAACAAAAACTTAACAGCGAGCTTAAGAGGATAAACGAAAAAGTAAGTAATCAGAATAATACGTTACGGCAGCTGAATGTTGAACTCATCAAGTCGGAAGAGGATCTCACTCAGGCCAACGAAACCAAAGATGAGCTTATCAGTATGATCTCACATGATTTGTATAATCCTGTAACATCTGTTATCAATTATACTACAGGTATTATAGATAAAAGCAAAGAGTTAAGTAAGGAGGAGCTGGTGAATTCTCTTGAAATGACTGGTAATGCCATTATCCCTTTGAAAGATCTTTTAGATAACATTTTACAATGGGCAAGAATTGAGAAAAATAGCATTCAGCCTCGTTTAAAAGTTACTGATATCAAAACTATAACGGAGGATATCATTACATTGTATCGGCCATCCGCCTCCTTTAAAGGGATAACTATTGCACTGAAGCACGAAGATAATAATGTGATCAGCACCGATAGCCTGATGATATCATTTATACTAAGAAATTTAATTAACAATGCTGTGAAGTTCTCCTTGCCGCAAAAAAAGATCAGCATAGAAATAAAGAAAATTAATACGGGCTTGATGGTGATTATTTCTGATGAGGGGAAAGGTTTTTCGGAGAAAAAGTTGGAACTATTGAATGACAAAGATCTTCACACGTCCGTTCATTCTGAGGGCAGCGGTATTGGTCTGGCAGTGAGCAGAAGATTTGTGAATTTGTTGAACGGAGAACTGAAATTCAGTAATAAAAAAGAAGGCGGGGCCGAAGTAGTTCTGCTGCTCAATCAGGCTTGATCAGATTATGTTTAAGTGCGAATTTTACCAATCCGACTGTATTTGAGATCCCGAGCTTCTGAAGAATATTCTTTCGGTGAGTGTCAACAGTTCCTACACTGATAAAAAGCTCTTTCGCAATTTCAGAGCTACTCATTTCATTGCAAACACGTATGAGAATTTCCTGTTCTCTTGGTGTTAAAAGAACATCCGGATCATTATCATTCACAATAATTGAAGATTTCATATAGAAATTGTCTTCTTTTGAAATGTGGTGAATGCCCTCTGTAAAATATGGTTTCCCTTCATTCACAGTTTCTATGGCTTGCAGCAATTCTTCCTTATTTACATTCTTAAGTACATAACCGTTGATCCCAAGTTTTTCAAGTTTTGAAAGATAACGGCTTCCTTTCTGGTGTGTAAGCATTATGATTTTTTGCTCAGGCTTGAACTTCCGGATCTCTTCAACAGCTTCAAGTCCGTTCATATCAGGCATGTGCAGATCAAGGAGCAGCACGTCACAATTCTTTTCTTTCAGAACACTTATCGCTTCAGCTCCTCTGCTGCACTTAGCCTCTATTCTGATCCGCTTCGTTTTGTTAAGAAGCATTTCGAGACCCTCAAGATAAAGGGGGTGGTCGTCAGCTATTATAAGGCTTATCATGATTTACGCGTTGACGGATACATTACTATTCTTATTTCAAATATAAATAAATATATGATAATGCTATTCAGACATAAGCATACGCAAGATGACTGAATAGGATAAACAAACACATAGCACCAGAAAAATGCTGTAGGATTATAGAAAGGAATTTTAATAGTTAATTTATCAATGATTTAATCCTATAACTTTGCTGTCAGATTTAGAATAAACTATGCAGATCCAATATATCCTTGAAGTTATAGGAACAGGCTTTTTCGCAATCTCAGGCGCGCTGGCTGCAAACGATAAAGCAGAGCCTGATTGGTTCGGGGCAAGCTTCATCGGATTTATTACATCCATTGGTGGAGGTAGTCTGCGAGACATCCTGTTAGGAAGTTATCCCCTTGTCTGGGTCCACGATATTAATTTCATGTATGCTATATTCATTGGAATTATCCTCGCAAGTATGTTCTTTAAAGTGCTCATTCGTTTACGGAAAACTTTCTTTCTATTTGATACGGTTGGTATCGCTATGTTTACAATTGTAGGTACCGAAAAAGCCTTAAGTCTTGGTGTACATCCTGTTATTGCTGCTATCATGGGAATGTTCTCCGCGATTATGGGAGGCGTGATCCGCGATGTACTGACTAATGAGATCCCGATCATCTTCAAAAAAGAAATCTATGCAACTGCTTGTCTGACTGGCGCAGTAACCTATCTTACATTGGATTATGCAGGACTCGAACGAAATGTTAATTTTTTGCTTTCTGCTTTCATTATCATAACTATCCGCATAATTGCTGTAAAGAAGAATCTGAGTCTTCCTAAATTTAACCGAACGTAAGTAAAAACAGGCGTTTTTGGAAGGTGAGATCAAATATATTCACATGGCGGATTTGTTTTCTCCTTTTAAAATTTAGGGAAAATCAGTATATTTGAGAGAATAAAATCCCCCGATGACAAAAATATACACTTTCAGCCTGGCTTGTGCCATAGCCGCTTCAGCCGTATCATATATGGCTTTTACCAAACCAGAAACTCCTTCAGAAAAAGTTTCGGAAGAATCCGAACGCGCGCATGAAGGAATGGAAGATGATGCCTTAGAGCGATTGGAATGGGAAATAAAACGTTTGGCGGATCCTGCAACAGGAATGATTCCTGATAATATTCGTCAGAAAGAACTTGCTTTTGCTGCAACCTTACCTTCTGATGCGAATTTGAATTCAAGAGCATCTTCCATCAATCTTACAAATCGTGGCCCTTGGAATGTGGGAGGCAGAACGCGTGCGTTGGCCATTGATGTGAATAATGAAAACAGGATCCTTGCAGGCAGCCCTTCAGGTGGAATGTGGCTGAGTTCAGATGGAGGTGCAAGCTGGACACAAACCAACACTACTGGTCAGTTAAAAAATGTGACCTGCATAACACAGGATACTCGTCCGGGACACACTAATACATGGTATTATGGAAGTGGTGAAGCTTATGGTGCTTCTGCAAGTCACGGTACCAACGGATATTATATGGGTGATGGTGTGTTCAAGTCTATTGATGGCGGCCTGACCTGGAACCCAATCGCTTCAACTGCAGGTGGGAACCCTCAATCGTTTACAACGAACTGGCAGCTGGTTTGGAATATGGCGACTGACAGTACTGCTAATGATACGATCAATGAAGTTTATGCTGCCACTTATGGAGCTGTTTACAGGAGTATTAATGGCGGTACAGCATGGACAACAGTCCGCAGTGGCGGATCATATTACACTGATGTAAATGTTTCCCCTTCCGGAGTTGTGTATGCAACACTCAGTGATGACGGTACTCAAAAAGGGATCTGGCGCTCGGTTGATGGGGTCAACTATGTGAACATCATGCCTGCCGCCTTTGGAACTGCCTATAATCGCATTGTTTCAGGAATAAATCCTTCCAATGAAAATGAAGTGTATTTTCTTGCAAACACTCCCGGCTTTGGTAAAGTAACATATAATTATTTAGGTGATCCTGAGTGGAACAGCTTATGGAAATACACTTATATCAGTGGAGATGGCGCAGGTGCCAACGGAACATGGCAGGATCTTTCTATGAATCTTCCAAATACCGGAGGACAATTTGACCGCTGGCAGGTGCAGGGATCTTATGATATGGTGATTAAAGTAAAACCAAATGATCCTAACACAGTTTTCATAGGAGGTACTAATCTTTATAGGTCGACAAGCGCTTTTCAGGATTCTACAAATACCACGTTCATTGGAGGATATGAGCAGTTCTCTGCACTCCCTGTGATAAATTCTTATCCAAATCACCATCCTGACCAGCATTGCGTTCTGTTTTATAATTCCAATCCTGATATGATGCTTAGCTCGAATGATGGAGGGGTGTTTAAAACTCTTGACAACACAGCCTCTGCGGTTCAATGGCAATCGCTGAATAATGGTTATCTCACTACCATGTTTTATACTGTGGCAATCGATCACGCGACTCCGGGAAATAATATTATTATTGGTGGAGCGCAGGATAACGGCACCTGGTACACAAACTCGGCAAATGCTACGGCTCCCTGGGTTCAGCCAAGAAGCGGTGATGGATCATACTGTGCAATTGCAGATAATCAGTCATCGTATTATTTTTCCATTCAGAATGCGAAGATGATGAAAGCAACATTGGATGCGTCCGGCTCGTTGACTTCATACGCGCGCATAGATCCTATCGGATTAGCGAATCCTCAATTCATTAATCCGTTTGTGCTCGATCCAAACAATAACAATATCATGTATCTGGCAGGAGGAAAATATCTCTGGAGAAATCATGATCTTTCAGGAATTCCTATGATCAATAATTGGGATTCTATCAACACCAACTGGACAAGGTTCGCTGACTCTGTGCCAACGGCAGGATCTGAGATCACAGCAGTGCATGCCTGTAAGGCAACACCTAACAGGGTCTATTACGGTACAGACAAGAAAAAAGTGTATCGTATCGATAACGCTAATATAGGAACTCCAACACCAATTGATATTACACCTGTTGCCGGAATACTTTTTCCTACCTCAGGTTATGTGAGCTGTATTACCAGTGATCCGCTTGACAGCGATAAGATCATGGTTGTGTTTTCCAATTATGCTGTCTACAGTATTTTTTATTCAACAGATGGAGGAACAACATGGGCAAAGGCAGCAGGAAATCTTGAATCAACAACTTCCGGTTCCGGTGCAGGGCCTTCTGTGCGCTGGGCAAGCATCATGCATGTAAGTGACGGTACTGCATATTTTGTAGCCACAAGTACAGGCTTATACGCAACAGATTCACTGAACGGACTGTCTACAGTTTGGGTTCAGCAGGGTGCTACAACAATTGGCAACAGTGTTTGTGATATGATTGAAACGCGCGATTCTGACGGCTTGCTGGTTGTTGCAACTCATGCCAGCGGAATTTATTCTGCGAATGTGACAAGTATCAATGATATAACTACCGGGGCTGATTTACTTTCACAAAAGCAGGATCCAGACCTTAATAATTATCCAAACCCTGTAAGAGAAGCTACCACAATAAGCTTTAACATCGGAAAAAGATCGAAAGTTATTTTGCAGGTTTGGGATGAATGCGGAAGGGCAGTAAGCACTCTCATTAATGAGAACATGTCTGCCGGAAATCACAGCGTTCACTTCTCGTCAGGAAACCTGAAACCGGGTGTTTATTATATATCGCTTATTGCGGATGATAAAAGAAAAACGCGTAGCATGGTTATAGTTAAATAAACAGGCTCTTGTTATTAAAAAGATCCTCCGGACAAACGGAGGATTTTTTTTGCCCTTACTTTTACGTAAATATTTATAAAATGCATTCTTTCTTTTCAGACTTCGACTACTTCAGCTGGATCATTCTTCCCCTGATCATATTTTTATCCCGCGTTTGTGATGTGAGTTTAGGGACGTTGCGACATGTTTTTATTTCAAAGGGGTACCGCAAGATCGTACCTGTACTCGGTTTCTTTGAGGTGTTGATATGGATAGTTGTCGTAGGGCAGGTGATGAAAAATTTAAATAACGTGGTCTGTTATCTTGGATATGCCGGTGGATTTGCAACAGGAACATATGTGGGCTTGAGAATAGAAGAGAGGCTTGCTTTAGGTTTGCAGGTGATCAGGATCATAACCAATCAGAATCATGATGAACTTATAAATGCACTTCGCGAAAAAAAGCACGGTGTGACAATTGTTGATGCGCATGGAGCAATCGGGCCGGTGAAGATGATCTTCACTATCATGAAAAGAAAAAATGTGCGATCCGTTGAAATGCTTATTGCACAGCATAATCCAACGGCTTTTTATTCTATAGAGGATATTAAAAATGCCAATCAGGGTGTTTTTACGCCCGCTACTCCCGGTAAGATGGATATACTGAGATCTGTAATACCTATTCGTAAATAAAATAAGTTATTGTATATTAGCTCTGTAAAACCAGCAGTCAAGAACAAAACTGTAAGAAAATCAAAAACATAACATGAAAATTAAATTTAGTATCGCAGCAAAATGCTTATTAACAGTGGCTGTTATAAGCATATCCATTGTTTCCTGCAAAAAGGATAAGGACGAAGATGTTGAAACTATCTCCAGTCGCGATAATGCCGTTGCAGAAACTATTTATAATGACGTGGCAAACATTGCGGATCAGGCTGCTACCGGAACTGTAAGCAGCTATTTTATACCTCAGGAGTCGGACTTTAAATCATTTATGGCCACTTGCGCGAACGTAACTCACGACACAGTAAGCGTTCCCCGTGTACTTACAATTGATTTCGGAACAAGCCTTTGCTTGTGTCGCGATGGCCGCTACCGCAAAGGCATCATTGTGGTGACCTATACCGGTAATTACCGTGATTCAGCGTCAACACATACTTTTACTTTTAATAATTATTACGTGGATAACAACAAAGTTACGGGTACGAAAACAGTAACCAATAATGGATACAATACTGCAGGCAATTTAACGTATTCTGTGAATGTGAACGGAACTATTGAAAAAGCATCGGGTGGTATCATCACATGGACTTCTGCACGTACCCGTGAGTGGATATTGGGAGACAGCACAATGGTTTGGACGGACGATGTTTATCTCATCACAGGAACCGCAAGTGGTACGAGTTCCACCAACACTACATCTTCCACATCTTTTACTGTTAATATTACTGATGCTTTGAGGAAGGAATTAACCTGCCGTCATTTTGTTAGCGGTAAGTTCGATCTTACACCTTCCGGAAAAGCTGTTCGTCATGTAGATTTCGGAACGGGCGCCTGTGACAATACAGCAATGGTGATGATCAATAATCATAATTACAATGTAACACTGAGATAATAATTACAGCTCATAAAAAAGCGCCCTTCTGAAATTTCAGAAGGGCGCTTTTTTGTTTGTTATCGAAGTCGATTATAATTTAAAGCTGAATCCAACAGTTGCATAGGAGATTCCACTTCCGACCTCACCATAAACTCCGATGTTTGGGAGGAAATACCATCTTGCTCCAAGAAACGCAGCTGCAACAGGGTATACGCTTCCCTGCTTCAATCCGTAATAGGTATATGGATCCGGGTTATTTGTTTCATAGTTATACGTTTGAATCCTTAAACCGGCAATAACACCTCCATAAATTTCAGCACGTTCGCTGTTCAGGAAATCCAGGTGGTAGGCTCCACGTGCGGCAACAATAAAATTCTTCCATTTGTGCTCATAGTAATAGTAGTTACCATTGTATTTACTGTTGTTGTAACGTGAACGCGAGCTCTGATAAGCAAGGTAGGCGCCTAATCCAAGATAGCCGGGACCTAATTTTTTTGGCAAAGCCTGTTCATATGAAAGATTGATAGCCGGGGAGGTTCTATTTACGTAACCTGCACCTTTGTAAGATCTGTAATAACCCGATCCAAATCCAACTCCAGCGTTTAATACTTTTGTGTTTTCATTAAAACATTTTGTGCCTGAATTATCTTGTAGCAAAGATTTATTTTCAAATCCGTCTCGCGCCTGTAGGCCAAACGAAAGAATTGTGATCAGGAAAATAGAAAGAATAGACTTTTTCATAATTGTGGTTTTTTTATGGGTTTAATCTCATGATATGAATCGGAGTGATTCAAATTGGATGCCTTATCTTAAAAGCAAGTGTGGTAAAGGCTTGTCAAACACCTCGTTAATTGCGGGTAGTGTTAACTGTTTGACTGACAAGTGTTTTTATTTGTGTGGGCTTGATTTAATCATTAGGTAATTTAAAGGTGAACAATCTCGGCCGAAAAGAAGTTGGGAAATTTTTTCTACAAGTTTATTGTCGTTTTGCTTTATGAGAAGAATACTGAAGCAGCTTTTCAAGGCCTGTCTCAAAGACAATGTTAAGTATCACATGCGGTTTTTCGGTCTCAATTAAATCTTCACGCATCCTGTATTTCCATGCATCATGGATGAATACGGCCTCATGAAAGTTCCTTGACAGGAATTTAACAAGAAGTAAAGTGAACGAATCACGTATAACGAGACATTTTAATTTTGCTTTATCGTTGAGCTTTATGATCTGATGGTCTTCTGCTGAGATTCCTTCAGGCAAAGAATATGCTCGTTTAGGTCCATCATAAATACTTACAGGTTCCTTCTCGGTGAGTCTGACAAATTCTTCAGGATATTCTTTTTCAAGATTGATCATTTTAACGATGCTGCCACCCATTTGCTTTTCAATACCGATATTGTAATCCGAAAGAGGGACCGCATTCATTTCTGGAATCTGTTCCGCCAATCTGTTAATTATTTCCTCGTAACCGTAATAAGCACCCAGGTCATTCCAATGTCCGTCTGTTTTCTGAAAGAGGTCGTAATTTGCGTTTTTATTCTTTAGCAAATTTCGTCTTACATCCACCACATTGATTCCTTCAATATTATTTAACGAAACTATCTGCTCATACCTCGAGGTTTCGGAAACCTTAATGATATTATCCGGCAGATATTCAGGATAAACATTCATTTTACTTGGAACGACAACAGTGTAATATTGTAGCCCTCTTTCTTTCGCCCAGCGGCACCGATATGCCAGTTCATTTTTCAATGCGCCCAGTTGCTCTGGGGTGAATACATTCGAGCCTTTATAGTTATCGATACAATCTTTGTCGTAGAACCATCCATCTTTTCCGACAACTACTTCTCCGGGAACAGGGGATACACCAAACGTGAAATATTCAAACCTGTTATGAAGGCTTATCGCATTTTGTCTTAGTGAAAAGTTATCTGTATAGTAATTATCATAGTTTTTAACAAAAGCATCAAGGTTCGAAAGGTTTAATTCCGGTCTTTTTGATTTTGCGCGATTCTCATTTCCTGGCTCGTTATATATAAACTCGAAATAATGATTGAAGGCAGGCAAGAGGATCAAACCGCCAAAGACGATAAGCATGAGGATCTGTATTTTCTTTGAGGCCCTTACCATTAAAATCTGAAATATATAAAAGGGTTATACGTGCCGGCTGCAAGATAAAGCAGTGAAATAAACAGCAATACAGAACTTAAGATAAATTTTGAAGATTGGAAGGAAATTATCAGTTGATCATCTGCGTTTCTTTCCGGAAATCTTCTTTGCAACATTTCTATGAATTTTCTGAAAACCCTAAGTGAGTATAATACAGCAATGATGAGAATTGTAATGATCTTCGGATCAATGAACTGAGAGATGGTCATAATCTCCAGTTTTGTATGAGAAGGCAAAAAGCACATTCTTCCGAGATAATCAATTGCATGAGTAAGATCATCCGACCTGAAGAACACCCATCCAACCATCACAACGATAATTGTATATATAGTGGCCGGAATGGTTCCTGTTCGACTTAGAATTTTCTCAAGACCGATACGCTCCAGCAAAAGAAATGATCCATGAAATAAGCCCCACACAATGAAGTTCCAGCTGGCTCCATGCCAGAACCCTGTGCAAAAGAATACGATAATGAGATTGACAAGTGTCCTGGTCTCGCCAAGTTTGTTACCACCTAAGGGAATGTATAAAAAATCACGGAACCAGGTGGAAAGTGAGATATGCCATCTTCTCCAGAATTCTTTAATGGACCGCGCGATGTAGGGATAATTAAAGTTCTCGGGAAAGTGAAAGCCAAAAACCGCTGCAAGTCCAATTGCCATATCAGAATAACCGGAGAAATCAAAATAGATCTGCAAAGTATAAGCAAGAATTCCAAGCCATGAAAGTCCGGGGGAAATTTGTGCCGCGGGCAAGGCGAAGATCTGATCAGCAAGTAAAGCCAGTGTATTGGCAATGATCACTTTTTTTGCGAGGCCGAAAATGAACCGTTGGATACCTGCACTTGCTTTTTCAAGAATAAGTGTTCTCCTGGTGAGTTGGGCTGAGATGTCGATGTATCTGACAATGGGTCCTGCAATAAGTTGAGGAAACAACATCATGTACAAGCCCATGCTGATAAAATTTCTTTGGGCCATAACCTTCTTACGGTAAACATCAATCACGTATGACAAAGCGTGAAATGTGAAAAACGAGATTCCTATTGGCAGTGCTATTTTCTTTAATTCAATTGAATTTGAATCATCCGGAAAAAGAGCAATGATATTTGATAGAAAAAAATTAAAATACTTGAAATATCCAAGCAGCAAAAGATTGAAGCAGACTGCAACGATTAGAAAGGTTTTAGATTTTTTTGCGGGGGCATCTGAAATAAGAATTCCGAACACATAATTAAAGATAATCGATACAACAAATATGATAGTGTATGAAACTCCACCCCAGGCGTAAAAGAACAAGCTGCCAAGAAGTAGAATAATGTTATGAAAACGTTGCGGAAACAACGCGATCATAATGAGTATGACAGGTAAAAAGACGAAAATGAAAAAGGGTGAACTGAAAACCATTTATCTGAGCGGCACCTGAATGAATTGTGTGTTAAATATACAGGTTTTTATTTTTACCACTAAGGCGCTAAGTTCAATAGATTTTAATGAAAAGAGGAGAGTACCCGTTAGAACAATACATCATACTTAAATTTCATAAAACAAAAAGATCGCTTTGTTTGCGTTAACAAAGCGATCTTTTTAATAAAAAACTATTCGCTAATACTTCATTCCAAGGTTATGGAAGACAAAGCTCCAGATATCACTATACTCTTCAATTTGTTTCGAAGTTGGTTTGCCGGCACCATGTCCTGCATTTGTGTCAATCCTAACGAGAACGGGGTTTGATCCTTTTTGTTTTTCCTGAAGTGTTGCGATAAATTTAAAGGAGTGTGCCGGCACAACCCTGTCGTCATGATCACCTGTAGTAACAAGTGTCGCAGGATACTCCGCCTCTTTAACATTATGAAGAGGTGAATATTTTATCAGACATTTGAATTCATTTTCATCCGCGCTTGTTCCATAATCGGAAGCCCAAGCCCATCCGATTGTAAATTTATGATAACGCAGCATGTCAAGAACTCCAACGGTTGGTATCGCTACTTTGGCAAGATCCGGGCGCTTAGTCATCACTGCTCCTACAAGCAATCCTCCGTTTGAACGCCCATGAATGGCAAGTTTTTGAGAAGAAGTGTATTTTTCTTTGATCAGATATTCTGCTGCAGCAATAAAATCATCAAACACATTTTGCTTCTGGCATTTTGTTCCTGCTTTATGCCAGTCCTCACCGTAATCTCCACCGCCACGAAGTCCCGGGATAGCATATATTCCTCCATTTTCAAGGAACACAGCGCGGTCAATTCTGAATTCAGGAGAATAATATGAATTGAAACCACCGTAACCAAAAAGAAAGCATGGATTATTTCCGTCAAGCTGAATCCCTTTTTTGTGAGTGATGAACATCGGTACCTTTGTTCCATCTTTACTTGTATAGAATACCTGTTTTGTTTCATACTCTTCCGATTTGAAATCGATCTTCGGTTTGAACCAAACGCTTAATTCATTAGTCACAATGTTATACTTATAGATACTCGCAGGCGCAGTAAATGTATTGTATGAGAAAAATGCGAGGCTGTCATCCTTGTCGCTGTCTAAACCATCCACCTTACAAATTCCCGGAAGTTTTATTTCTTTTTCCTGCTTACCGTTCATGTCATAAACATACATTCTCGTAGTGACATCTTTCAGGTAAGTCGCTATAAGCTTTCCATTGGATAATGAAACACTTTCAAGAAGATCTGATGATTCTGGAATTATCTTTTTCCAGTTTTCAGGATCCGGCTTGTTCTTGAAATTGATCAGGAGCAGCTGATATTTTGGAGCTCCGTTATCGGTAACCACATAAAGGTTGTCGCCATCATGGTGGATAACATTGTAGTTATGCTCAAAATCACTTACGACTGAATGGAACTCATCAGCTTTTGTCAGATCTTTCACCGTGAGTGATGTTCCGCTTGTTGATTCGGAACCGTAGACGATCAGAAGCTTTTCATCTTCAGTGACTGAAGCTGAGAAGTTACGCAAAGGATGAGCTTTGTCTTCGTAAACAAGTGCATCATTTTTTTGTTCATCACCAATCTTGTGGTAGAATACTTTATGGAACTCATTTTTATTGGAAAGCTCGCTACCGCCTTTTGGTTCTCCATAAGCGCTGTAGTAGAAACCATTATCTTTCCAGGCTATATCAGAGAATTTCACCCATTTGATCTCATCCTTCAGCTTATTCCCGTTTTCGATTTCCATGGTGTAAATTTCGCTCCAGTCGCTGCCAGCACGGTTAATGCTGTATGCAAGGTATTTACCATCTTTGCTCACACCAAGTCCACCAAGAGACGCAGTCCCATCAGCTGCAAGTGTGTTTGGATCAAGCAACATGCGGGGAGTTCCGTTCAAACCATCCTGAACATACAATACACTCTGATTTTGAATTCCATCGTTTTTATAAAAGAAATAGCGCTTGCCTTTTTTAAACGGAGCACTTACTTTTTCAAAGTTCCAGATCTTTGTTAACCTTTCTTTTATCTTGTCCCTGAATGGAATGGTTGACAGATAGTCAAATGTTACTTTATTCTGAGCCTTAACCCATTCACCTGTTTCTGCCGATTTATCATCTTCAAGCCAGCGGAATGGATCAGAAATTTTAGTGCCGAAATAGGTATCGATGGAATCGGTTTTTCTGGTTACAGGATAATTCATCTTGGTTGTTTCAGTATGCTTTTCATTATTTGTGCAAGATGCAAAAACTGAAAGCAAAATAAATGGAGATATTTTTTTAAACATGGTTTTTGATTTGGATAACCAAAAGTATGAAAATAAAGGGATGAGAATCAGTATTTTGATTAACGGCAGTTTGAAGAGATGAATGGCAACGTATTAATGTACCGTAACGGTAAGCGGAAGACTTACTTTAGTTATTGTTTCATCACTTTCTGCAATGGCAAACGTGTAGTTATAAGTGTGAAAACGAGAAACATTAAGGTCTCTGGGATTGAATGCATTAACCTGAGAAGGAAGAAGCTTGAATCTTATTTCTCCGTCCCTATAAATATAGATCTTGTAAATGGACGCAACAGGAACTTCCGGGTTCAGGTGATAATATAATTGTACGTAAGGGTACTGGCTGCTGTAAGTTGAATCAAAAATGAAATAGTTGTTGTAGGTTTCTTCGGGTGAGTAAAAAAAATTGCTTTCAGCATCAAGAGGTTCCAGTTCACTTTTTTTTGTACATGAAGTCATTATAAATAACAATATAAATAAAAGCAGTTTGGTGCTTAAGGTCGTTTTCATCTGCAATTAATGTTAAGAGATAAGTTGAAACATAAAACCGATTCGTCCCGTGATAAAGAAAGGCTGTTAAAGCTAACAGGATGATTGCTTAATTCGGGCTTTTTGATCTTTGTGCCTAACCAGATCAATGCGGCTGAAGCAACAATCCCGGCAGGGATAATAATTCTCGCAGATTTGGCGATCCGGTTATTTGTGGCAAGATAAGTTTCATACTTTTCCTTGTTCTGCTCATATTCTGACTTGTAAAAATTCAGATTGGCGGTACTAACTGAGTTTTCAAATTTTGCCTGCGATTCAAGGGCCTTATCATAATACTTTGCTATTTCTTTTTTATTCTGCGAATGCTTTGAATAAGCAACCCAACCATAAATAACAGTGGCAGGCAGGATTACAAAGTAAGCTCCGGTTTTTTTCAGCCTGTACATGTTCATGCTTTTTAAATAGGCAGCATATTCATTAGTGTATTCTAGCTTTTTGACAAGGATCGAAGTTTTACCTTCAATGATCTTAATTGTATCTCTAAATGTCTTTTTATTCGGTGCAGAAGCAGATACAAAGTGTTTTCCTTCTGTCATCTGAATTGGATTTCTCGATTGGTTGATCTTTACCGAATCAACTATCACTGTTGCAGATGCTGCCGGTTCGAAAAAAATAACCGCGGTTCCTTTTCCCTGGATATTCTGCGATTTTAAACTGCTGATAAAAAAGACGGCAGCAATAAGAAAACAATAGTTGAATTTTGTAAAATTCATTTAATCAGGGCTTGGTAAAGGTTAATGGAAGAGATCTCTGTGTAGTGCCGGCATCGAGATGCAGTGCAGCTGAGTAAACATGCGTTGAACCAACGGTTGCCGTATGGTCATAGAAATATTCATATAATCCATCACTGCCGTGTGCAGTTCTGGTAATGGTTGTAAATGCCACGTTATCGCGGTATAATGTGACAGATTGATATAGCTCCGTTAACACCCGTAGGCTTATGCGCGTAGGACGTGAAGTGACAGACAAATGGATGGTTTTTGCATCCTGCATATCCACCACGTTATAACCTTTATACTCTTCATCATAAGGGTTAGTATCAAGGTGAATATCTTCAAGCCTGCTTTTACAGGAGACTAAAACGGTTGCTATAATTAAAAATAAAATTTTCTTCATCTTAAAACTGGATTGATAAGCCGCATTGTACTTTTTTATCTACTATCAATGGATAAACATCGAATTGCATTTTTGAAAAAAAGCCACTCTCACTATACTGTGGAATAGGCGTTTTATACTGTTTGATAAGGATCCTCACATAATTTGCGAAAATCAATCCGGAAAAAGCATAAAATCCACGCTCTGCAGTTTTCAGCCTGTCATACTTTTTTTTGTGAAGTTGAAACTTCTGCTTTTCCTCATTCATTCGTGATTGATTACCTAATCTCCCGTATTGTTCCCGCGCATCTATGGCCAGATCATATTGTTTTTTCCCTAAATACCGGCCTATCAGGGCACCGGTTCCTATTGTGATTCCCATCCAGATAGGAGAAACGAAATATCGTCTGTTCCTGGTCGAGCGGTAATCACTATACTTTGCGAGATATGTTAAATACTCCGGTGAATGCTGCAGCTTGAAAGTGTAACGACTGGTATCATTAGCTTTTATAAAGATGGTCGTATCTATGGCTATTGTTGTAGGAACTTTAATTTGCAGGTGATGGCTGCCTGAAGAATAATTTAAAACAGTATCCGATGCTGTATATCTGATGTTATCTATCTCAAATTTTGGCTTTCTGACACCATGGATCTTTAAGCGCAAATAGCCTGCATCCTGTGCGTAATTCTGGAAGTGTAAAACAAGGGTAAATAATACAACGGTGAGTTGGCGAATAGGCATCAATTATCTAATAAGGTGTATAGAGTTCTGTGTTTTCGGCCGCAAAGGTAAAATAATAAATGGAAAGCTTAAATATTACATAAATGGTATCAAAAGAATTCAACGGAGCGCATTGTTTTTTACCTTTGCGCTCCTATAATCAGTATATGAAAAATTCTTTTTTACATTTCTTTATTCTAATTGTTATATGCTCCTGTTCCGACAATTCATCGTCAGTGAGCGAAAATACAAGGACTAACCGTGATTCGGGTTTTGAAAGTTATAAAGAAAACTTCGTTGAGGAGCTATGGAAGATATATCCGGGTTGGGCAAGTTCGCAGGGATATCATAAGTATGATAGCGTGCTGGTGATTCCCGATGAAGCTTCCCGCCAAAAAGAACTGTCTTTTGCAAAAGCTAACCTGGATTCTTTAAAAGTATATGACCTGAATTCATTGTCAGATAACAATAAGACTGATCATCGGATGATTGAAAATCAATTGAATTCCATCATCTGGAGCATTAATGAACTGCGCTCGTTTGAATGGAACCCGTCCGAATATAATGTTTCCGGTGCTTTCGCGGAGCTGCTGAATGGTAATTATGACTCCCTCGATGTAAGACTCAGAAGTTTTTACCTGAAAATGGCGAATGTCCCTGCGTATTATGAAGCAGCGAAAAAGAATATTAAAAATCCTACTGTTGAGCACACCCAACTTGCCATGGAGCAAAATTTAGGGGGTGTTTCTGTGTTTGAAAAAGATTTTCACGATGTATTAAACAAAACCAGATTCGGAGAGCATGAGAAGCAGGCGATGGAGGCTACTGCAAAAGCATCGGCAGATGCAATCAGAGATTTCGCGAAATGGTTAAAAGAGCTTGATAACAAAACACCGCGTAGTTTCAGATTAGGAAAGGATCTGTACGCGAAGAAATTCGAGATTGATATTCAATCAGGTTATACTGCGGAGCAGATTTATCAGAAGGCTCTAAAGCATAAGGCGTACTTGCATCGTAAAATGTACGGCTTGACAGAAAAGTTGTGGCACAAATATCTTTCAGGCACACATATTCCTGAAGATAGTCTTCAGGCGATCCGCTTAATGATTGATAAAATATCTGAAAAGCATGTTGAAGCAGATTCGTTTCAATCAGCTATAAGCAAACAGATCCCTATGCTTGTGGAGTTTATCAAGCAAAAAGATCTTATTTATATTGATCCCTCGAAGCCGCTGGTTGTAAGAAAAGAGCCGGATTATATGGCCGGGGTTGCGGGTGCTTCAATTTCCGCTCCGGGGCCTTACGACAAGAATGGTAATACCTATTACAATGTGGGCAGTCTTTCGGGATGGGATAAAGCAAAGGCAGAAAGCTATCTTCGTGAATACAATCATTACATTCTTCAGATACTCAATATCCATGAAGCGATACCGGGGCATTATACTCAGCTCGTTTACAGCAATCAGTCTCCGAGTTTAATCAAATCGTTGTTTGGAAATAATGCAATGATTGAGGGGTGGGCCGTTTATACAGAAAGAATGATGCTGGAGAATGGTTACGGAAACAACGAGGATGAGATGTGGTTGATGTATTATAAATGGAATATGAGAAGCACTTGCAATACCATTCTGGATTATAGTGTTCATACGAAAGATATGACAAAGGGGGAAGCGATGCATCTTCTTGTGGACGAAGCATTTCAGCAAAAAACAGAAGCAGAAAACAAATGGAGGCGTGTTTCTGTTACTCAGGTGCAGTTATGTTGTTATTATACAGGCTATACGGAAATCTATGATTTCAGGGAAGAATTGAAAAAGCAAATGGGAGATAATTTCAACCTGAAAAAGTTCCATGAAAAATTCCTGAGCTATGGAAGCGCTCCCGTTAAATACATCAGAGAATTGATGCTTGCTGAAATGAACAGTACAAAATAGTTAAGATATGCTTATCGCGTGTGATAAAGTTTCCAATAAGAAGAAGTCGGGTGCTGGAAAGAAATCCTCCGGATTCGCATTTGCGCTATATGATTCGGTTTCCATGCTCAATAAGGATCATTGGAATCACGTTGTCAGTTTTGGAAGCGAGTTTTTGGAAATCCCTTTTCTTACCGTTCTGGAAAATGCAGGACCGGATAATATGAGGTATCACTATGCAATTATCTATGATAAAAAGGAACCGGTAGCAGTTGCATATTTTCAGGTAATCGATTTTTCCACAGAAAGTTTGGGAAGCTTTATAGAGCCGGAGAATAAAGAAATGTCCTGCATCGTCACCGATTATCTTAAAAAGCATATTACAAATCATATCCTTCGGACTGCGGATAAAATAAATATGCGCCTTCTTATATGCGGGAATTCTTATGTGAGCGGTGAACATGGTTTTGCTTGCGTAGACGGAATTGATAAAGCCGAAATGATAGATGCCCTTGCTGATGTGATCTACAGAATTGGGAGAGCTGAAAAGCTGAGGGGGAAAATAGCTGCAATTCTTGTTAAGGATTTTTACAACACATCAGTCGACCACACTTCTGAGTTGAAAGAATTTAAATATCATGATTTTTTGGTAGAACCTAACATGATCCTGGATGTTCAGTGGGATACATTTGAGGCCTACCTGAACGCAATGAGTAAAAAATACAGGAACCGTGCGAAGTCAATCATAAAAAAAGGTTCTGATCTTGAAAGAATAGAGTTTACTGAAAAGGATATTCTAAAAAATGCAAAGCAGATCCAGACTCTTTTCAATAATGTTCATCTGAAAGCCAGATTTCGGATGGTTTCAGCCAGTCCGGCCTATTTCGCGGAATTGAAAAAAGTGTTAGGAGATAAATTCGTTTTCACAGCTTATTATATCAAGGGTGAATTTGTTGGTTTCAGGTCTTCATTTATTTTAAAGGATTCCATTGAAGCACACTTTGTTGGCCTCGATTATAGTCTGAATAAAGATGTTGAGCTGTATCAGAATATTCTTTACGACTATGTAAAAGAAAGCATCAGTGAAAACAAAAAGAAACTTTTTCTGGGAAGGACTGCTTCTGAAATAAAGAGTACCGTGGGTGCGGAAGCTTATGAGCTCACCTGTTATGTGCGCCACAGAAATCCACTTTCGAACCGTATCATTAAGCCATTCATTGATTTTCTTAAACCTTCAGAATGGGTTCCACGCAACCCTTTTAAGGAAATCAACATCTGATAGAAACGGGATATTCCGTGTATTGGAAAAGCCAATAATTACTCCTACATTGGCTAACTAATTTTTTATTTGTTTCAGAAAACCATTCGTCATTAATGAAATTATTCAGCAGATACCTGAGTTTTACTTTCGGGATGTTAGCCACCATATCATACGCTCAGCGTGGAAAAGATGGAAATATTACAATTAATACGGCAAATAAGATCGTAAATGAATATACCACGCTGACTGCGAATGCGGCAGCCGGTGCAACAACGATCAGTGTTGCCGCCAGTGGTTTAAATACTAATGCCCGTTTTACATCATCACTGGCTGCCGGTGATCTGATCATGATCATTCAGATGCAGGGAGCTACAATTCTGGGACAGCCTGATGCCGGAGTTCCAACCATCAGCAATCCTAATGATCCTACCTGGGGCTCCGTTACAAATTACAATAACTGCGGAAGATATGAATACGCTCAGGTTGCTTCAGTTCCGAATGCGACAAGCATCACAGTGGATTGCGGTTTAACCAACAGTTATACTTCAGCGGGAAAAGTGCAGGTGATCCGTGTTCAGCGCTACAATACGCTTACTCTTACTGCCCCGGGTGTACTTACCTGTCAGGCATGGAACGGGACCACAGGTGGAGTGCTTGCCGTTGAAGTTCTCGGCAATACAACGATGAATGCAGGCTCTAAGATCAGTGCTTCAGGGACTGGGTTTCGGGGCGGTGCACTATTTACCACGAGCGGAAGAACAACAACAACTATTTATTCATGTGTAAGTTTAGATGTAGGAACCAATAAAGGTGAAGGAATTGCCGGGTATGATACTGATTATACTCCGTTTGGAGGAAAGTTTTGCAGGGCTGCGGCTGCTAATGCCGGAGGTGGTGGAAACGTATGGAATTGCGGTGGAGGTGGAGGTGCAAATGCAGGAAACACAGGAAGCTGGACCGGGCAGGGAAATCCTAATACAAGTCTTGCAGCCTGGTCAACCGCATGGAATTTAGAATCTGCAGGGTTTGCAACATCAACATCATCAGGGGGCGGCCGCGGAGGATATTCTTTTTCAGGCTCCAACCAAAACGCATTAACTCTTGGACCCGGTACACCTGGATCGACTAATGCCTGGGGAGGAGCTTACCGTTATAACCTGGGAGGTCTTGGAGGCCGTCCGCTTGATTACTCTTCCGGAAGAATATTTCTTGGTGGAGGAGGCGGAGCCGGTGAACAGGATAACGGGCAAGCGGGTGCCGGTGGAAAAGGCGGAGGTATAATTTATTTTGTGAGCTACGGAAATATCACGGGTACGGGCAACGATTCAATTCTTAGTGATGGTGCCAATGGCGGGAGCACTTTGATCTCAGGTTCAAATTCGGGTAAAGATGCCGGTGGTGGAGCCGGTGGCGGAGGAACTATTATTTTAAATGCAAGCGGTACCGTTTCCGGAGTTGCTGTCAAAGCAAATGGCGGAGTCGGAGGACACCAGCTTCAGAACACAAGCGGGTTCTTTCCGCTTACCGAGGCCGAAGGCCCTGGTGGTGGAGGCGGGGGTGGCTACATTGCAATATCGAACGGAACTCCGGTACAAGTTGCAAATGGAGGAATTAACGGGATTTCACAATCACCTCATGTTACCGAGTTTACCCCGAATGGAGCTACCATGGGAGGCGCAGGTTTGACCGGCCAATCAATAACGAATTTTACTATTACAGCCTCAAATGTTACCATATGTTCAGGTAATACAGCAACGCTGACTGCTTCTATATCAGGGACTTCTCCTGCAGGAACAACATTAATGTGGTATAGTGCTCAAACAGGCGGAACTTCCATAGGCAGCGGTACATCCTTTACAACTCCTGTACTCACTTCAGGAGCCACTTATTATGTTGGTACATGTCCGGGAACTTTCAGAATACCTGTGGTTGTAACAGTAAATCCGGGGTTGACGCTTTCAGTAAACTCACCAACCATCTGTGCAGGTTCTACAACAACACTTACTGCTACCGGTGCAACTTCATACACATGGTCAGCAGGTGCGACTTCTACGGGAGTGAACACGGCTACGGTTAGTCCGGCAAGCACTGCAACATTTACCGTTACAGGTACCACAGGTTCCTGCTCAGGTACGGCAGTTTCAACGGTTACTGTTGGTTCAGCACCAGTTGCAACCTTCAGTTATACAGGTACCCCATATTGTAAGAATGCGGCTAATCCTTCTCCAACATTTTCCGGAGGAGGAACACCCGGGGTGTTTACTTCAACCGCAGGTTTAAGCATTACTTCAGGAACAGGTGTGGTTGATCTCGCAGCCAGTACAGCAGGGACATACACAGTAACAAACACAATAGCCGCATCTGGTGGTTGTCCGCAAGTTACTGCGACTTCCTCGATAACCATAACTCCGTTGCCTGTTGCAACGTTCAGTTATACCGCGTCTCCTTATTGCCAGACGGCATCTAACCCTTCTCCAACTTTTAGTGGTGGAGGAAGTGCTGGGGTATTTACATCCACTGTGGGCTTAACTGTTAATTCAACCACAGGATTGGTAAACTTATCAGGAAGTACTGCCGGAACATATACTGTTACAAATACCATCGCGGCATCAGGCGGATGCCCGCAGGTTACTGCAACAGCGAACATTACAATTACTGCGCCTCCTGTTACAACGTTTAATTATCCGGGAAGCCCGTATTGTAAGAACGCAGCTAATCCGTCACCTGCTTTCACAGGGGGCGGGACTGCGGGTGTTTTTACTTCGACAGCCGGATTGACAATTAATTCTGCAACCGGAGTTGTTGATCTTGCAGCAAGTACTGCTGGGACATATACTGTGACTAATACAATTGCAGCTTCAGGCGGTTGTCCCCAATCACAGTCAACGACCAGTATTACAATTACACCGGTACCTGTCGCAACGTTTAGCTATACTGCTTCACCGTATTGTCAAACAGCATCTGATCCTTCAACAACATTTTCAGGAGGCGGAACTGCAGGAACATTTACCTCATCTGCCGGGTTAAGTATCAATGCATCGAATGGCACAGTAGATCTTTCTGCCAGCCTTCCGGGAACTTACACCGTGACAAATACGATTGCAGCAAGTGGAGGATGTCCCAGTGCCAGCTCAACTGCTAACATCACCATCACAGCTCCTCAGACGGCTGATTTTAATTATTCAGCTTCTCCGTATTGCCAGGATGTTGCGGACCCGTCACCTGTCTTTACGAATGGAGGACTGGCAGGGGTTTTTAGCTCTACAGCCGGATTGAACATTGATCCTTCAACAGGAATAGTAGACTTATCTGCAAGCGTACCGGGAACATATACAGTTACTAATACCATTGCTGCATCAGGCGGGTGTCCTCTTGTTTCTGCAACGAGCGCTCTAACAATTAATCCTGTTCAAAGCGCTGCATTCAGCTATTCAACTTCCACATTCTGTCAGTCAGGAACTAATCCAACACCTGTTATTTCAGGAACAACAGGAGGAGTCTTCTCTTCTGTACCGGCCGGTTTAACGATCGATCCGGCAACGGGTGTAATTACCCTTGCCTCAAGTGCATTGAACAATTACAGTGTAACGTATACAACTCTTGGTCCTTGCGGAGATGATAGCACAATCAGTATAACAGTGACCACAGCTCCGGTTGCCACATTCGGATATGCCTCCACAGCATACTGTATTAATGCAACCGACCCTGCGCCAGTCTTCTCAGGTGGCGGTACCAGCGGAGTCTTCAGTTCAACTACAGGCTTAAGTATCGCATCAGGAACAGGTCTGATAGATCTTTCGGGAAGCACACCGGGAACGTATACTGTAACCAATTCAATCGCCTCTTCCGGTGGTTGCGCTGCTGCAACAGCTACAACAACAGTGACAATAAATGCAGTTCCTGCAGCTGCATTTTCTTATAGTGTGGCATCCTATTGTCAGAGCGCTGCAGATCCAGTTCCGGTGTTATCATCAGGAAGCACTGCAGGAACGTTCTCATCTACTTCGGGATTAGCAATTAATTCGACCACCGGAGTTTTGGATGTTTCATTAAGTACAGCGGGAACATACACAGTTTATAATTCTGTTGGAGGTGCATGCCCATCTGTTGATTCAACCACGGTAACAATTACAGCACCGCCTGATGTTACCATTACTCAGCCCGCAAGCATTTGTGTGGGTGCTGCATCATTTAACCTTTCAGCTGTGACAGGCGGTGGAACATGGTCGGGGACCGGAATTACAGATGCGATCAACGGGACATTCTTCCCTGGAAGCGGTGTTGGGTCGGATACAATTACCTACGCTCTATCAGGCGCATGCCCGGCAAGCGACACAGTCGTTATAACCGTTCTATCTTCTCTCGATGCAACCATATCGGCAGTGAGTCCGGTATGTGTGGGTTCAGCGCCATTTAATCTATCAGCAGCAACAGCAGGTGGAACTTGGAATGGTACCGGAATTACAAATACCACGAATGGAACTTTCAATCCTTCTGTTGCAGGAACGTTTACGGTTACTTACACCATAAGTGGAAGCTGCGGAAATTCTGATACTGAAGTGATCACAGTTAACTCTCCTGTCATTATTACCTTAACCCCTGTCTCTCCGGTTTGTGCGGGCTCTTCAACGTTTAACATCAATGCGACTCCTGGAGGCGGAACATGGACGGGTACAGGAATTACCGATGCAAATTCCGGAACGTTTGATCCTGCGGGTTCGGGAACATTCACTGTTACTTATACAATTGCGGGTGCTTGCGGAAATAACGCATCGCAAAATATTGTTGTGAATGCTTTGCCGGTTCCTGCATTAACATCTGATATCACATCAGGTTGCGCTCCCGTCTGCGTTAATTTTACGGAGCAAACATCATCTGCATGCACGGGTGTAACTTATGACTTTGGTGATGGGATCACAGGAACTTCTTCCAATCCAAACCACTGCTATAGCAATTCCGGAAGTTTCCCGGTTTCAATCAGCTGTACAGACATGAACGGATGTACAGGAACGACTTCATCTGCACTTGTCATAAACGTACAAGCTGTTCCTGTTGCTGCAATAAATATTTCACCTACAGGGGTTCTGCCTACAAATACAACTGTAACCTTTACCGATGTATCGGTTTCCGGTGGTAACCAATTCTGGAACTTTGGCGATACAGCTTCGGTGAATAATACATCGTTCTTATCGTCCGACTCTCACACCTATTCCAGTGCAGGGACATATTGCATCACACTCGTTTCCACCAATAATTCCGGTTGTATCGACAGCACCTCAGAATGTATAATGGTTGTTGATGATGCCGTGGTTTCGGTTCCTAATATTTTCACACCGAATGGTGACGGACATAATGATGTTTTCAGGATCAGCTCAAGCGGACTGAAATCTTTGAAATGCAGCATATTTGATCGCTGGGGATTAAAGGTTGCCGAGCTGGGCTCGGTGAATGAAGGATGGGATGGAAGAACCACAACCGGAAATCCTGCACCGGACGGAGTATATTTTTACATTCTTAATTTTACTGCTTTGAATGATAAGACGACAGAGAAGCAAGGATTCATACAATTGCTAAGCAAATAGAAACTACTTATCACGAAAAAAGAAAGGCTGTCGCGAGACAGCCTTTCTTTTTTACTTATACGGTCAATACAATTAATGTAGTAAAACCTTTTTTAATAATTTGAGTTCTTCTTTTGGATCTTTTTGTAACGAATAATGAGGTGATCTCCGAACTCCTTTTTCCCGACACCTACTTACATCCTCTCCGGAACTTCTATTCCCAATAAACTCATTCCCGTTTTAATTGCATTGCCGATATCTGAAGATAACTGCAAACGGAAAAGGATCAGGTCTTTTTTCTCTTCTTTCAGAATAGGAGTATCGTGATAGTATTGACTATATTCCTTCGCGAGATCATAAACGTAATTGGCAATAACCGCAGGACTATATTCCGCTGCAGCCTGCTGAACCGTTGTGTTGAAATTATAGAGTTTTATAAGCAGCTCTTTTTCTTTTGGAAGTAAAGTAACATTGTGAATGAAAACATTGATATCATCAAAATTGAGCATGCCTTCTTTCGCCTTACGGAGCAGAGCTCTTATACGGACATAATTGAACTGAATGAACGGTGCTGTATTTCCATTGAAGTCAATCGATTCAGCGGGATTGAATAGCATTTTCTTTTTCGGATCAACCTTTAAAATAAAATATTTTAATGCCCCCAGGCCGATGGTTCTATATAACTGTTGCTTGTCGGCCTCTTCCAGATCCTGCGCCTTTCCAAGTTCTTCGGCTGTCTTCTTTGCAGTTGCGATCATTTCTTCCATCAGCTCATCGGCATCAACAACAGTCCCTTCACGTGATTTCATTTTGCCTTCCGGAAGCTCAACCATTCCATAGGAAAGATGATATAAACCATCAGCCCATTTATAACCCAGCTTTTTTAGAATCAGGAATAACACTTTAAAATGGTAATCCTGCTCGTTTCCTACCGTATAAATATGTTTATCAAATCCTGTTTCTTTTGCTCTTTCAAGTGCTGTACCCAGGTCCTGCGTCATATACACGGACGTTCCGTCAGCTCGCAATAATGTCTTCTCATCCAGGCCGTCAGGCGTAAGATCCGCATATACCGAATTGTCAGGACGCCTTTTTAATACACCTTTGGCCAGTCCTTCATCAATAATGTTCTTCCCTAAAATATAAGTGTTGCTTTCGTAATAGATCTTATCGAAATCAACTCCGAGCATTTTATATGTTTCATCAAAGCCTTTGTAAACCCAACCGTTCATCATCTCCCAAAGGGAACGCACTTCTTTGTCGTTTGCCTCCCATTTCAACAGCATATTCTGAATCTCAAGCATCAGTGGCGCTTTCTTTTCCGCTTCCGCATCGGGAATACCCTTGGCCTTCAGTTCCTTTACTTCCGCTTTGTAATGCTTATCAAACTCAACGTAATACTTTCCTACCAAGTGATCACCTTTCATTCCGCATGATTCAGGAGTCTCTCCATTTCCCCATTTCTGCCACGCAAGCATGCTTTTACAGATGTGGATACCACGGTCGTTAACGATATTGGTCTTTATCACTTTATTCCCGGCCGCTTTCAGGATCTCCGAAACGGAGTAACCTAAAAGATTATTTCTTACGTGACCTAAATGAAGCGGTTTGTTGGTATTTGGGGACGAATATTCAACCATTACCACCTGATTATTCTCAGGAGCGGGGTGGAGAAGCGATTTTCCGTTGATTGATTTAAAGTAATTAAGCCAGAAAGTATCTCCAATCACAATATTAAGAAAGCCCTTCACGACATTGAAGGAGGCTATCTCCGCCACATTTTCCTTCAGGTAATTTCCTATTTCATTCGCGGTATCTTCAGGTTTTTTCTTAGAAACTTTCAGGAAAGGAAAAACTACAAGAGTTAAGTCACCCGTAAAATCAGGATTTGTCTTTTCAAATGAGGCTTTGTCAATCGTTGCTCCGTAAAGCTTTTCCAGTGCTTCAACAGTTTTGTCAGAAAGCTTTTGCTCAATGTTCATAATCAATTGGTGATTGTTGAGGTGGAGAAATGGAGAATTAGTTATTTATAATAACCTTTCTTTTTCTCTCGGAACTCCTCAGATTTTTACGTCTTTCAACTTTTAATTCTCTATTTCTCTACTTCTCAATTTCTCCATTTGCCTTCTCCAACTCTCTAATTAATAAGTGAGCTGGCTGACAACCTTTTGCAGAATCTCAAAAGTGTTTTCCGCCATCAGGTTTTCTTTGTCAAGTGTAGGATTCACTTCACAGATCTCAAAGCAGCAAACTTTTTCATTCTGGATAAGCCTTACACATAAGCTTCCCGCTTCCTTTTCTGTGATACCGTTACGAACAGGGGTTCCTGTTCCTTTAGAGATGGAAGAATCCATACTATCTACATCAAAAGAAACATAGATATGTGTACAACCTGATAAATGAGCCAGGGCATCTCTTGCGATCTTCTCTACACCGTTTCTTTTCACTTCGGCTGTAGTGAATGTTTTGATCTTATGCTTTTTAAGTAAATAGGTTTCTTCCGGTTCTACATCACGAACACCGATATATACCAGATCATTGTAGTTGATCTTCGGTGCAATCCCTCCAACTTTCTTAAGTCGGTTCCATAGATCAACCGTTTCTTTGTCGGGCTTATTCATTTTGCTCGCCATGTTGTCCTCATTAAGCGAAACTGCGATTGGCATACCGTGCATGTTCCCTGAAGGTGAAGTATACGGGCTGTGAATATCAGCATGTGCATCGATCCAGATAACGCCAAGACGTTGTTTTGGATAAGCCATCTTAATTCCGGCAATGGTACCGCCTGCTGAACTATGATCTCCCGCCAAAACTATTGGAAAGTGATTCTTTTTTAATGTGGCAGCAACCTGGTTGGCAACCCTTTCATAAATCGCCAGGATTCCCTCTATTCTTTTTGCATACGGACGTTTTGATGCCTCAAAAAGCAGATGATTCTCCGTTTTTATCTCCACAGATTCAATCTGCTTGAACATATTGCTTCCGTAATCGAGTGCAGCAATTTTTATGGCGTCCACCCCCATACTTGCACCGCGTGTTCCTGCGCCTATTTCAGATTTTACTTCAATAAACTTTAATGTTTTCATACTCATCTCGTAATTCTTTAATTATAAATTAAATTCGCAGCCCCAATTAAAATAAAAACCAATTAACTTACTTACAATAAAATTTATCAAAGTAAGTTACTTACATTTGTTTAATAAATTAAATAACTTAATCTCAACCATAAAATGGATAATAAATACCGCGATCTCATTGAACAAACATTTGATTTTCCACAAGAGGGGTTTAATGTTGTTGATGATGAACTTTACTTTCATGATATTCCTCTTATGGATATCATTAAAAAGTATGGCACTCCATTAAAAATAAGCTATTTACCTAAGATCAGCGCTCAGATCCAGAAAGCCAAGAAATTATTCAACGTGGCTATGGCAAGGGCTGACTATAAGGGCAAATATACATATTGTTACTGTACCAAGAGCTCCCATTTCTCTTTTGTTTTGGAGGAAGCCCTTAAAAACGATATTCACCTCGAAACCTCATCTGCATTTGATGTCCCGGTTATCCGTTCCCTTTACAGCTCAGGGAGAATCAACAAGGATACATATATCATCAATAACGGTTATAAGCGCCCTACGTATCTTAAATACATTTCAGAGCTTATCAATGATGGTTTTGTAAATGCAATTCCAATCCTTGATAACAAGAAAGAGCTTCCCTCGCTGGAAAAACTTTGTAAGAAGAAGTTCAAAGTAGGGATCCGTGTTGCAACAGATGAGGAACCGAAATTCGAATTTTACACTTCACGTTTAGGGATCCGTGAAGCGGATATCATCGATTATTATAACACAAGCATCAAAGAAAGCTCAAAATGTGAGTTGAAAATGCTGCATTTCTTTATCAATACAGGTATCAAGGACACGACTTACTATTGGTCGGAGTTATCGAAATGCATCAATGTATACTGTGATCTGAAAAAGGTTTGTCCTACACTGGATTCCCTTGATATCGGAGGTGGTTTTCCGATCAGGACATCCCTGGGATTCAGTTACGACTATTCATACATGGCTGACGAGATCATCCAGAAGATCAAAAATATCTGTGATGAACGCGATGTGGACGAGCCGAATATTTTTACAGAATTCGGGAGCTATACGGTAGGAGAAAGCGGAGCAGCACTATATTCGATCGTGGACGTTAAGAAGCAGAATGACAATGAGTTATGGTATATGATCGACAGTTCATTCATCACAACTTTGCCTGATACATGGGGAATAAAGCAGAAATTCATTCTCCTTGCCATTAATAACTGGGAAAAAGAATATCAGCGCGTGAATCTGGGGGGATTGACATGTGACAGCGAGGATTACTATAATGCGGAGTCTCACCTGAATCAGGTTTATATGCCTATTGTGACCGAAAAGCAGAAAATCCCGCAGTACTTAGGGTTTTTCCATACAGGGGCTTACCAGGAATCACTCGGTGGTTATGGCGGGATTCAGCATTGCCTGATTCCGGCACCAAAGCATGTGATCATTGACCGTGATGAGGATGGCGAAGTAAGTACAAGGCTGTTTGCGAAGGAGCAGAGCTTTAAATCTATGTTGAAAACTCTGGGATATTAATTATTTTGACTTATCTCATTTTATCGCTACCTTTCGCACCTTAATCGTAATTATATGTGCCTTCGGTTGTTTACACAGAGCATCCGGTACGCATGACCGATATGAAAAAGTCACTACTCATAGCTTTTGCGAGCTGTATTTATATATTAAGTTTTACGGGATGCGGTAATACCGATGAAAAGTTCATCGCGGAAGGTATCATTGAATATGATGCAGTGGCTGTTGACCAGAGTAACTCCATGGCCAGCATGGCTCCTAATAAAATGACCATTAAGTTTAAGAATAACAAGTCATGTGCTGAAATGAGCGCAGGGATGGGTCTATTCAGCACTTCTTTTATCTCAGATCCTGAAACTAAATCCATGATCCAGCTTGTTAAGCTTCTTAACAAGAAGTTTTCTCTGATCCAGTCGGAAGCGGATATCAAAAAAGAAAACTCCGCCTTTCCTGTTGAGATCACTCCTTTAAAGGAAACGAAAGTTATTGCAGGTTATAAATGTAAAAAGGCCCACGTTAAGGTTAACGATGAGACGGCAAGTGAATTCGACATTTTTTACACGAACGATCTTGATATAAAAGATCCAAATTTTGCTAATCCTTTCTGTAAAATAGAAGGTGTGCTGATGGAATATCAGATGAAAAAATTCGGGCTTGAAATGAAGTTCACCGCTAAATCGGTTAAGCCGGAAGATATTGACGATTCAACATTTGAATTGCCGGCAGATTATAAAACCATTTCAAAAGAGGAAATGGACAATTTCTTTTTAAGTCTTCAATAAATCCATATCATGAAAAAACTATTTTTTACTGCTGTTCTGGTAGCATGTTCTACTGTTTACTCATTTGCCCAAAAAGCGGTTCCTTTTGAAGGAACTGTAACCTACGGTATTTCTTTTGAAGGTTCGGGTTTGCCTCCGGAAGCTTTAACAATGCTGAACGGAGCTGAATCCGTGACGTATATCAAAGGTGATAAACGCAGAACGGATCTGAATATGGCTATTCAGAGCACCACGTCTTTAATGGACACGAAATCAAAACAGATCATCACGCTTATGGATATCATGGGACAGAAATACATGATAAAAATGAACGAAGCGGATATTAAAAAGGAAGAGGCGAAAGCCCCTGAAACAAGCATCAAATACATAGATGAGAAAAAAATGATTGCGGGATATAATTGTAAAAAAGCGGAGGTGACAGTTAAATCCAAAGAAGGTAAGGAAGATGTGATGAATGTCTATTACACTGAAGAAATTCCGACTTCTGATCTAAAAGCAGCTTATAAAGGGTTGAAAGGTTTCCCAATGGAATTCGCAATGAATCAGGGTGGCCTTAAGATGACGTTCACAACCAAATCCGTTTCAAAAGATCCTGTACCTGATAGCAAATTCGATGTGCCAACGGATGGTTATAAGGAAACTACCATGGAAGATTTTCAGAAATCAATGCAGCAGATGGGACAATAATACTATAATTCTTTACCAGAAAGCCTTTCGGATCTCCGGAAGGCTTTTTTGTTTTCCACAATTTCAAGTTTATAAGATTTTCTTAATTGCCGCGTTAAGGCTTAACGATTTGGTAATTTTAAAAGCCGATAATTCAGGCGCTCAATTCGACAATCTGAAATTTGAAATATAAATGGCTGAGACCAAGAAAAATACCTTAAAAAACACGATCAGGGAACAACAGCCTGAGCAGAAAGCTTCATCAAAAGAAAAAGATACAAAACTTAAAAAGGAAAAACAGGTTGTATCTGAAAGCAAAGGGCCCGGAATTTCTGAAAAAGTGACAAACGCTTTCGCCTTTGCACGCAATGAAAGATTTCAGAAAATTTTCGGACTGACCCTACTTTTGTTCTCGGTTTACCTCTGCATTGCTTTTACATCTTTTGCCTTCACATGGCAGGTAGATCAGGATAAAGTACTTGGAGATCTCTTCTCACCTGATGTAAAGGTGGAGAACTGGCTTGGGAAATTCGGGGCCTTGCTGTCTCACATCTTCGTGCACAAATGGTTTGGAGTCGCTTCTTACATTATCGCTTTTGTAGCATTTGTAACAGGAATGAGAATCACATTTAATATTGCATTTTTTAATATCGGTAAAGTATACGCATACTCATTCTTCTTCCTGATCTTCATTTCACTTACACTCGGTTACATTTTCAATGATATGTTGTTTTACCTGGGCGGTGCTTTTGGTTACACAATGACCAATAAGCTGGATCTTTATCTCGGACATATCGGAACAGGCGTTTTACTGTTTTTTGCGTTTGTCGTGTTTCTTGTTGCAGCCTTTAACTTCTCATTTGATCTTGGTAAAAAGGATCCGATCACTGATGAAACTCCCGAACCGGATCCGGAACCGGAAGAGAAAATATTACCTTTGAATACTTTGCGTGAAGAGTTTGTTGAAGAGGAAGATGAACCGGAAGTTCCTGAAATCCTATCGAATAAACAGGATCTAACGATCACAAATGAAGTGAAGCACGATATTGTTGAAGAGGTGGAAAAGCCGGTGGAATCAGAGCCTATAGTTCTTTCCGCGGAAACGGATTCGGTTCAGTTCACTGTTGAAAAGAATGAGGAACGGGAGCAGGAGCTGACTCCGGAACAAATCTCGGAAGCGCTGGTAGCACAGGTAGGAGAGTACGATCCTACTTTGGATCTGGGACATTATCAATTTCCTCCTTTAGATCTTCTCGAGAATTATGGCGGTTCAAAGGATATTGTGATTAATACAGAGGAGCTTAATGCAAATAAGGACAGGATCCTTAAAACTCTTAGTGATTACGGAATTGAGATAGAAAAGATAAAAGCAACTGTCGGCCCGACAGTAACATTATATGAAATTATACCTGCTGCGGGAGTCAGAATTTCGAAGATCAAAAATCTGGAAGATGATATTGCGCTTAGCTTATCTGCACTCGGGATCCGTATAATCGCGCCTATTCCGGGTAAAGGAACCATCGGGATCGAAGTTCCGAACCAGCATGCCGAAATGGTTCCGATGAGGACTATCCTTGCTTCTGAGAAATTCCAGAACACTTCAATGGACCTTCCTATTGCATTAGGAAAAACTATCAGTAACGAAACATTCATCGCGGATCTTGCTAAAATGCCGCACTTGCTGATGGCGGGTGCTACAGGACAGGGTAAATCCGTTGGTTTGAACGCAATCCTCGTTTCACTTTTATACAAGAAGCATCCTTCCCAGATTAAGTTTGTTCTTGTCGATCCGAAGAAGGTTGAATTAACCTTATTCAACAAAATTGAGCGCCATTTCCTGGCAAAGCTGCCTGATAGCGCTGAGGCGATCATTACAGACACAAAAAAGGTAGTACATACTCTGAATTCACTTTGTATAGAAATGGATCAGCGATATGATCTTCTAAAAGATGCGCAGGTAAGAAATCTGAAAGAATACAACGCGAAGTTCATTTCCAGAAAGCTTAACCCGAATAACGGTCATAAGTTCCTTCCCTACATTGTTTTGGTAGTGGATGAGTTTGCCGATCTTATTATGACTGCCGGTAAAGAAGTGGAAACACCGATCGCTCGCCTGGCACAGCTTGCACGTGCTATCGGGATACATCTGATCATTGCAACACAAAGGCCTTCAGTGAATATTATCACGGGAACCATTAAAGCTAACTTCCCTGCCCGTATTGCTTTCAGGGTAACCTCAAAAATAGATTCAAGAACTATTTTAGATGCAGGTGGGGCAGATCAGCTGATAGGAAGAGGTGATATGCTTTTGTCAACCGGTAACGATCTGATCCGTATTCAATGTGCATTCGTAGACACTCCGGAAGTGGATAAGATCTGCGATTTCATCGGAAGTCAGAGAAGTTATCCAACAGCGTTCATGTTACCGGAGTATGTTGATGAAACGGGTGAGGGTAGCGGAAAAATGGATGATCCTTCCGAAAGAGATGGTCTTTTTAACCAGGCAGCAGAAATTGTTGTTTCAACACAGCAAGGTTCGGCATCACTTTTACAGCGAAGGTTGAAGCTGGGATATAACCGTGCCGGTAGAATCGTAGATCAGCTCGAATCGGCCGGAATCATTGGGCCTTTTGAGGGATCGAAGGCGAGAGAGGTTCTCATAAAAGATATGCTATCTTTGGAACAGTTTTTGAATAACACAGACAAACCTTAAAAAAATTAAAGATGTTTTCTAAAAAAAGTATAATTATCGCATTGTTGGGAGTGGGAAGTTTTTGTTCATTAGCAGCTCAGAACGATCCCAAGGCAAAAGTGATCCTTGACGAATTAAGTGCAAAAACAAAAGCATATACATCTATTAAAGCCGAGTTTAGCTTCACAAATGAGAAGAAGGATAAATCAAAAGATGTGCAGAACGGCAAGATTGAAACAAAAGGTAACAAGTATAAGTTGGAGATCCCGGGACATGTAATTTATTGCGATGGAAAAACAGTCTGGGATTATATTAAAGCATCTAACGAAGTTCAGATTAAAGATATGGAAACCGGTGGTGAAGATGCAATGAACCCGACAACGATCTTCACGATCTACGAAAAAGGATTCAAATATAAGTTTGATGGTGAAGACGCTACAACACAAACCATCAGCCTTTTCCCGGAAAATCCTGACAAGAAAAAATTTCACACAGTGAAATTGTACGTTGATAAAACCAAGAAGCAGATCTCAAGTGCAAAAATGATGATGAAGGATGGGTCCACGCAGACTTACGCTATAAAATCTTTTACCCCAAATGTAGCTGTACCGGATACCGATTTTACGTTCAACACAAAAGCTTACCCTGGAATTTCAGTTGAAGATCTGAGATAATTTTAAATCAAAATATTAAGGAAACCCTGCTGCAAGGCAGGGTTTTTTATTTCTCTTTTTTTGAAGAGATTTTCATTCCCCAATAACCACCTAGATAGGAGCAGGGAATAAAAAGAAAGATCGAAATGACAATCGTCCAGATCGGATGAGGGATCATGAAAAGATTATATGCACCTAACCCCATTAGAATTCCCCCTACAGTTATTGCCTTGGTGATCTTATTGGTTGGAGCGACAGCTGCAGCAATAAGTCCACCGACAATGGAACCAATTGCATAAGATAAGATGACAAGGATGAAAACGATCTTTGGTGCAGAGCCGGTGAATTCTTTGATCTGCTCCAGGTTATTAATATCCAGATTGGCGGGAGGAGGATAAATGATATGGCTAATGACCTCCAACGCGAAAATAATGAAAGAGCTTCCAACTAATCCAAGTATGACTGCAAGTGCATTTTTTAGCATAACATTTTTTTTAGTACACAAAAATAGTAAATAAAAAAACGCCTTCCCGGATTATTGGGAAGGCGTTTTTTATTAAAAAATATTGATTACTTAATCATCACTTTCTGACTTGCAGTTCCTTCTGCAGAGATCATGTTGATCATGTAGATACCTGAATTGAATTTGGTGGTATTTACATTCATTGAATGCTTTCCTGCAGTAAGATCCTGGTTAGCTAATTCAGCAACCATTTGTCCTGTTACATTGTAAACACGAATGATCACATTTCCATTGTTCTTTACAGAGAAAGCAAGGTTAATGTTTTCAGTTGCAGGGTTAGGATATACTTCGAAAGAACTTAATAAAGAAGTGTTTTCAGCAACACCAACCGCACATGTAAGATCTGCTGTAGGGATCTTCACATAATCAATGTTTGCATCACCGCTTTGAAGATCAGTAGAATTTGCAGATACACCGTGTCCGACAGAACCATCCACCTGAACAATTACATGAACATTTGCATCAACACGTTTTGCCATTGCAGGATAAACACCTTCTGTTAAATCAATAACTCCACCCGGATCTGTGATGTCCTGTGGTGGGCACCAGTTCATTCCACCATCATTAGAACGCATTACATAAGTATGTCTGTAGCTTTTTCCGTCACCTGGAGCGCCATTCTCAGCGTTTCCTTCATAAATGCTTGAATAAGAAAGATAAAGATTTCCGTTAGCATCAATTCCTGAAGATGGCATAGACGTTAAAGACGTTTGGTATGTTCCCCAATCGGTAACATTTAAAATTCCATCCATATCAATATCTTCAGCCGCAGCGATCATTACAGGAGTTGAAGTGGTAGCGTTTGAAGCGCCCATGCTTTCATTCCAGTACATTAAACCGTCAGTTCCGGGAAAGTAGCTAACTCCTGTTGCAGTGACATCATCATGGAAAATTCTCATACGGCCAAACCAAACATGAGCTCTGTTTAGGTTGTCAAGCATCACATGCACTGATGCATCGTTAGTTTCTAACGTGTCAGGATTTCCGTCATTGTCAATATCCGAAGTTGTAGCGGTATAATCAAATAATGGTATCGGGAAATAATTAACAATTGTTTTAGTCCATGTTTCACCGTTGTCTGTTGATTTGATCAACACAACGTCAACATCAAAACCGCCTGCAACAATAGCGATAACATCACCATTTGCGTCAATTGAATATGAATCACCGCCAAAACCAAGGTAGCTGTTTACGTCAATCTGCGGGATTACTGTGTGTAACTTATCCCATGTAGTTCCACCGTCAAGAGAGCGAGAGTAAGCTAAAGCTCCGTCCTGCCCCTGGAAAGGAGGATTTGCGGTACCTGTTGTCTGAGAAATAACATGCAGTGTTGTACCGTTAGCACCGCCAACAGCTAAACGCGACCATACATCAGGAGAACCTAAGAACGCTGCGTTAGACCATGCTCCCATACCTTTGGTAGCACGTTTAGAGATGTGAAGATCTGATGCTTCGTGGGAAACAACAACTTCTGCACCTCCTGAAGTAATACCGATGTTGGTAAAACCTGTTCTTGTGTTTTCAATACGTGTCGTAGGATTAGGCCCCCATGAAGTTCCGTTGAAATAGTTGTAACCTGTACCGCGATCCGACCATGAGCTTGCCTGAGTTGAAAAAGTCCAGGTTGCGCTTAAGGTTCCATCGGGACTATTGATCAAACGGTTACAGATAGAAGCGTTTGTTTGCAGTTGATAACCAGTTGTTCCGATCGTTGTTGTTGTATAAGCTCTGTTTTGCGGAGCATTATTTGAATTTGAAGCCAGCCCGGAAAAAGAAGAAGCTTCTGCTCCTGCCTGCTGATTCTTAATGTAAAGCTCAGCTCTGTTTGCTGCTGCTGCTTTAACTTTTTGTGCAGTAACTCCGGTATAAGTTCTTTGCGCGAACGCAAATGTACCAACACCCAAAGCAACTCCTAAGAGTACTTGTTTTTTCATAGCATTTTTTATTTTAATGGTTAGACGTGCATTCTGATTTAACAAATATAATGAAGGGATTTTGTATATCCAATCATATTATAAAATAAAAAACTCCGCTCTAAAGCGGAGTTTTTGTTTTATAATCAAGCAAAATTATTTGCGTACAACCATTTTCTTTGTAACACAGAAATCTCCGGTTCTTACTGTATAGAAATATAATCCACTCTCAAGTGTGCCGGCATCAAGAGTGATTGTGTGGGCTCCAGCGCTTAGAGTTTCTGATTTATTCATAATTACGATTTGACCCAGGGAATTGTAAACTCCAACGGAAACAGTAGCAGCTTTATTCAATGTAATATTCAGAGAAGCTGAACTTGAAACCGGGTTAGGATAAATTACTGCTGAAACCAAAGAATTAGTGGCGTCTTCATCGATTCCGACTGTTGAGCTTAATAAAATTGCATTGCCGGGATCAGTAAATGCAGCATCAGTGATCTGAACTCCCTGAAGATATTGAAGCTGCACCGGTGATGCATCATCTGTAAGGATCTGCTGATAAGCCACAGGAATAGTATAAGTCCCGGACGTTCCGAAAACAAGAGGTGAAACACTGCCGAAAGTGACTGCTCCATCTGCACATGTCCCAACAGTTTTGTTTACAGGAGATGTCCAAAGGTTAGCAGAAGTTATATCTGCTGCCATCGTAAAAAGGTCCGGATATGCATTGTCCCCTGCACCGAAAGTTGCAGTGTCCGTATCAAACCAGGAAAAAAATAATTTATCCCCTGCAACTGTTCTTGAGATCTGCGGGCGTGAATCTTCGCTCAATGCACCGAATGTTCCGCGGAAAGTTTGTGGTGTGATCAGAAGTTTAGCTTTCGTAACTAAAGGGCTTCCGTAAGTATATACATCAAAAAGGCCCCATATTCCGGGGGTTGTATAGATAGACCATCCATTGCTTGATGGCCCGATTGCCATTGTCATGTGAAGATCATTATTAACGTCTACAGCCATGTCTAATTCGAAAGCCGTGGTATAGAAGTCACCCGAAGCTCCGCCAAGTAAGCTGTAAACATTATCAATGTTCACACTATAAGGTCCCGACCAGGTTGTACCCGCATCTGTTGTTTTGTAGAATACAGGATAGAACGATGAATCAGGACGTGCAGTATAATCAAGGTGTGTAAGTAAGCCGATATATCCTGTTTGTCCGTCAGGCCCGAACGCGATGTTGTAAGCAGCAATGCCTACCGATGCTCCAGTATTATCAAGGCTAACAGGAACAGGCAGCTTAGTGAACGTATAAGAAATATCTGTTCCCGTAAAAGTTCCTTTGCCGATAATGATATTTCCCTGATATACAAGTGAACCAGAAGACACGTCATATTCTGCATCAACAACAAACACTGTCGGGTTAGCGCCTTGTGTAACAGTCATTGCATCCGGGATGTATTGCATTTGTGATGAATTGGAAGGAAGAACATTTTGAGTTGCACCTGTTCCATTCAGCTTTTCAACGCCATAAACATAAGCTCCCCAGGTAGCACCATTACTGGCATCCTGGCCCGGAGCAAAATATGTGACATAAGCATTGTTAGGATCCGTATTCCCTGCCGGGTTATAGATCAATCCTTGTGGATAGCGTGCGTTAGCTCCGCTCGGACTGTACATTGTAGTGTTAGTGGTAAATGTAGCTCCGCCATCTGTAGATTTGTCGAATTGCAAATATCCGCTTCCGGGACTTGTGGAAGCACGATGAGTGAGCACAATCGTATTCAAAGCCGGATCAGCAGTTAATGCAGTTCTGGCTCCACCTGATAAACCGATCGCATTAGCAGAGGTGCCTAATGGCGTGCAACCGATAGCGCGTGATCCGGAAAAGGATGAAGGCCGAGGCTTCGCTACAAATGAGCCCGATTCCGGGTCATTTAAAAACTTGTTGTTAGGTTTAAGTGGTTGTGAGTTTTGTCTTGTCTGCGCAATTGCACAAAAGCCGATACCCACCGCGAGGGTAAAAAGTAATTGTTTTTTCATAGCATTTTATATTTGTTAGACGTGTATTGATAAAGCCAAATATAAATATCAGATGCCGGGAAAACCAATAGTGATAAAGGTTTTGACGTAGATTGTTAAAAACTTTTCAATTTGGGCAATAATCTCCACATTAATTGATTGGCTTCGCCTGTATGTTGACAGTGAAGGATTTTGAAGGCGTTTCGAATTGTTCCTGATGAAACGAATTTAAAGGAGTATTTATGTAAATCGCGCAAAGCGTATTGGAAACTCTGTATAATTTTTTTCGTTTGTCAGCCGGTGTGCCGTCAAGAATTCCGCGCAAAACATCCCACCTTACATCATTTGGTGTATTACCGTAGTCGTGCCATACTATCACCGAATCATCATTTTTCAAAAGTTCAAACGCATTCTCCGTATCGCTTTTTACAGTTTCATAATGATGATCTCCATCAATAAAGACAAGATCCATTTTTTTACGAAGTGATGAATAATCAAATTTGAGAGAATCTGCCTGAATATGCGTTACGTTTGGAAGCTTGTTTGAAAAAAAACGATGCAATTGCACATATTTTTTTGACAAGCCCATTGCGATCATATCCGCATCAGGCAGGTTCAACGAAGTGCAGTGTCCTGAAACAGATGCAACATTGGCCGCACTTTCTCCGCGCCATGTCCCAATCTCAAAATATTTACAATCCTTATATCTTTTAGCGAGTCCTTTTAATAATGCAAGATCGATAGGGGTGGAGCCGCCATCGAGATAACAGAAGGGCTCGACAGTTTCGTTAAAACCGGGAAGTAAATCACAGATGTCAACTGCAGGCAAACCCTTGGCAAAGCCATGTTGTTTGTCAACCTGTATCCTGTTCACATCCTGATCATCCAGCACTTTATTAAGAAGCGCAGGTTGTGCAATGATCAATGAAATGGCTTTAAATAATTTGTTGAGCTTATTCATTCCGACAAAGAAATAAAAAAATGTAATGTATGAATTAAATGCTGCTGTTTTTTTTCAGCAAACCTTTTACTTCAGTGATCAATAATTTAATGTCTCCTATTTGGGGAAGAACACTGAATAAACTTAAGCCGCTTTGTCTTGTAAAATAAATCATTATAAAGCCTGCAGTTGTTAAATATGAAATCGAGGAAATCAAGCTGATTGAAATGATATCGAAGTGAGGATACCATATTGTCGCACAGATAAGTGTTGTGATGAGACCTGTAAGGTTTGCAAAAGTGTTAACTCTGAACTGACCGATTCCCGAAAAATAATGTCCAATGACGAGGGCTACATTATAAAATAAAATCCCCGGAGCTAGTATTCTGATCACACGATCTACCTCACTGAATTCAGGGCCAAATAGCCAAACAAAGAAACCGGAGGGCAGAATTGTCAAAATTACTAATGCCGCAAAGCATAATATAATACTAAGCCGTGTTAGCTTGAGCGTCAGCATTTGTGAATAGGATGGGTCCTCTGAGTTGGAAACCTTGGGATATAATACCGTGGAAATGCTGTTACTGATCAGAAGCACCGATTCCACCAGGGAAATTCCATTAGAAAATATACCAAGAATCGTTTCGCCCGCTGAATTAACGAGCAGATAATAGGTGCATCGGAAACTTGCAAATTTCATGATATGGCCGGCCTGACTATAAATCCCGTATTGAAAAAGTTTGGTGAAAAGGCCTTTTTCCCTTTCAGATTTGTCATGTTTTAAAATCGCTAGGATAAGTACGAGGCTTACAATAAAACAAATTCCAAAAGCAGCATAAAGAGAATAGATATATGCCGTCACATTTTGTTCATCGGGTTGCATCACCATGAACCACAAAACAATAATATTAAGAACTGTTTGTAAAAGTGAAACCAGGTTGTGATCATTGATTCGTTCTTTGCCAAGAAGGATATTAAGGTTCGTGGCGAGCAATGCGTTAAGAAGTGAAAGAATAAGGACCGGTATTATCACTGTTGGATTTACAAAGGGGAAAAAAATGAAAATAAAATAAGCGACTACAGATACGATCAGCGACCAGCTATTGCTGAGAATAAAAAGCTGCAGAATATTATTTCGCGGGACAAAATAAACGAGTGATGATCCTCCAACCATATTGCAAAACAAAAGGATCATTGCAATGGTTGTAATGATCAGACTGGCCTCACCTTTGCCTGCCGCACCTGTGTACCTCGACAACGTTACAACAATGGCAAGGTTAAGGATAGCAATGATGATCTTAATTCCGAAAGTGAAAGCGATCTTTCTAAACATGCCTGGTTAGTGTCTGGTGATAAAGATCATGAAAATTTTCACTAATAGCTTCATAGCTGAAATGATTCGCTGCGTATCGCGCAATGTCTTCATTATTATATCTTCGCGCTTTAACTGCATCAATCATTTGATTCATAGCCTGGAGCAACGTTTTTTCGTCACCTTTTCTTACAAGTATTCCACGCTCTTCATTCAAATGTTCAGCTATGCCACCGACATTTGAAGAAACAACCGGAAGGCCCGTAGCAAACGCTTCGATGATCACCACAGGAAGATTCTCATAATTGCTGAATAATAAAAAGCAGTGCGCATTCCTCATAAGCTCTGCGATTTGAGCGGTTGTTTTCGTGCCTTCAAAAAATGCAAATGAATCGAGGATATTTAATTCTTTAGCAGTTTGTTTGTGAGGACTTGTATCTCCGTCACCTATGAAATAGCACTCAAAATCGTGTCGTGTCTTTGATAATTCGGCTGTAGCCCGAAGCATCCCTGAAATGTTCTTCTGAGCATCATCAAGTGTTGAGATGTGAAGGAATTTTATTTTTGAACTTGTGGTTTGATTTAAAGTTGGATGAAAGACCTTGGTGTCAACAACATTATAAACTATTTTATAGTTTCCATTGATGCCTTTTTGAATCATGGCGGTTTTAAGATCATCTGATACAGGTGTAATGAATCCGGCAGCTGATGCAACCTTAGAAGAGATGAATCTTTCTATCGCTCCAATTTTTATATTTTTTAATGGCAGGTATCGGGTAGAATGCTCGGTGATGATATATGGAATTTTGTATTTCTTTTTTATCAAAAATGCTACTATTCCGGAAGGAAATAAAATGTTATGATGAACTAGATCTATTCTTTCCAATTTTGTTAAGGCGATATTTATTCCAAGCTGGTATGCTCTAGTAATCCGGATAAGTTTCTGAAATTGGGAAAGAACGGGAATATTATGATCAACCTTTTTATAGTATACATTGATAGTGTAAACATTGTTTAACCAGCTTTCAGCTACTTCTACGGTCTCTTTACACGATCTATCCGCGCATACATTTAAAACAATGACATTTGAATGCATTGCAACTGCTTCTGCATGTTTCTGTACAAAATTGCCGAGTGTTGGTGCAACGCGGTTTGGATACCAGCCGGATAAAAATAGAATGTTTAGTTTTTTATCCTTCACCTATTTTAATTTTTTTGTTTTCAAACGGATAGAATTGCCGATCACGATCACATCTGAAAACGCCATTATAAGAGCACCAAATACAGGACTGAGAAACCCCATTGCAGCTATGGGTATTGCTATGATGTTGTAAAAAAATGCCCAGAATAAATTCTGACGGATAGTGATCAGAGTGTGTTTGCTGATGAGATAGGCTTCACTAAGCTGTGAGAGATCATCTTTTTTTAACAGGATGATTTGTGCCGACTGGATGGCTACCTGACTGGCATTACTTAAAGAAATGCCTACAGAAGCTTTTGAAAGGGCCGGAGCATCATTTACGCCATCTCCAACCATGGCTACAGGACTTAGATTGTTGAGCTTTTCGATAACATCAAGCTTTTCTTCGGGACGTTGCTCACTGTAAACATTATCGATATTGATTTCTTTAGCAAGCGCTTCGCATTTACTCTGTTTATCCCCGCTTAGTAAAACTGTAGTGATCCCGGAAGTATGCAAGTCCTGAATTGTTTCTTTTACATTCAGTTTTATCGCATCCTCAATATCTAATGCTGCAATAAGGATCTTGTTTTTTAAGAGATAAAGATTATGTGAATCGGCTGTTGTTAGTGAGGCCGCCTTGTGAGAACCTAGGAAGTAATTAGAGCCATCAATGATTCCTGAAATCCCTGAACCTTTTTCTTCGTGGATGTTTTGAACTTCCTTTGTAGGACAATGGCTGAGTTCTTTAACAACAGAACGCGCAATCGGGTGGGAGGAGTGCAGTTCAAGATTGTATATAATTTGTTCGGCTTCTTCTTTTGATGTGTTGTTGAAGACTGCGATTTTTTTGATTTTAAAGTCACCTGTGGTGAGGGTGCCCGTTTTATCAAAGACGATAGTATGAACTTTTGCAAATTCTTCCAGCGTACTGCCGCCTTTGATTATAATCCCCTTTTTAGCAGCTCTGCCGATGCCGACCATTACTGCAGTTGGAGTAGCTAAACCCATCGCGCAGGGACAAGAGATCACCATCACCGCTATACTGTGCATTACCGCATCTTTAAGTTCTATATGAACAAAAAAATAGGAAATAAGAAATGTAAGTATCGAGATTCCTAATACGACAGGGACAAAGATTGCGCTTATCCTGTCACCAAGCTTTTGAATCGCAGGTTTTTCATGCTGTGCTTTCTTTACAAGCTCAATGATTTTTGCCAGTACGGTTTCATCGCCTACTGCTTCAGCGCGCATCCTGAAAGATCCGCTGACAGCGATTGTTCCGCCAATAACCTTATCACCCGTTTTTTTTCCTGAGGGGATACTTTCACCGGTGATCATTGACTCGTCAACTTCTGCGCTTCCGTAGATCAGCTCGCCATCAACCGGAATTTTATCGCCCGTGTTGACTTGTAAAATAGCGCCAGTATGAATGCTTTTGTATTCAATCTCTGTAATGATCTCCCTGCCCATCTGAAGGCTAACGAGTCTTGCAGTGCTTTTCTGAATCCTGATCAGATCTTTCAGAGCAGAAGTAGTTTGTCTTACAGAACGGTGTTCAAAGACATTCCCCAATAACACCAAAGTAATTATCGTGGCAGAGGTTTCAAAGAAAAGGTACCGATGATCGCCATTGTAAAGCCAAAGGCCCGCCAGACTATAAACGAATGCAGAGGTTGAACCTATGAATATCAACACATCCATATTTGGAACGCCTGTTCTTAATGAGCTCCAGGCGCTTCTGCCAAAATGTAAAATGCCGGTAATAAAAACAGGGAGACATAATAAAAGCTGAACAAACGGCTGATTTATAATAAAATCATGTGGAAAGAACATGTGTCCGAAAAAAAGCGGGATGGTAAAAGGAAGGGTGAAATAAAAAAGCTTTTCAACAGGCGAGATTTTGCCTTCGTTTTCTTCGCGTGTCTTACTATCGACTACTTTATAACCTATATTATGAATGCCATCAATAATTGAAGGCAGCTTTGATTTGTCGTCAAGAACAAAGGTCGCTTCACCGGTGGCAAAATCTACGTGGACATCCTGCAAACCCTTTTTTTTGAGATCCTTTGTGATTCCAAGGGCACAATTTGCGCAATCCATACCCTCGACAAGTAATGTAATATGATTTGATCGGGATGCCATGATATTGGCGAATTTACGAAATATAAGTCATCAGCGGAATAGAGGAGGCTTTTGATTAATGAATTATGATCGACTTCCCGCGAGATCTTGCATAAAAAAAGTCTTAGTTTTCACTAAGACTTTTTTTTGGGTGGCCAATGGGGCTCGAACCCACGACCCTCGGTACCACAAACCGATATTCTAACCAACTGAACTATGGCCACCATATTTAAGGCTGCAAATATACTATTTTTTACAATTAGTGGAAATTAAAAGAAAAAAATTAGTCCGATTAATCCATATGTTTAGAAATGATGAATTTATTGACCCATTCATGAAAGGGGATAAGTTCAGAGCTGAAATACTGCCAGGAATATATTGAGTTGATTTCTGAAAGCTTTTCAAAGCCTCTTTTTAATGTGAAATTGTTTTTATCATAGTCAAACCCTGATTTTTCCAGTTCTAGCAGTAGTTTCACTATTAAAATATCTCTTTTAGTTATTTCCTTTGTTTTATTTTGTCGTTCAACATATTTCCGCAACGATTGCAATGCTAAAATAGCTTCATCCACTTTTCTTAGTTCGATAAATAGCATGATACTTAGTACTCGTACAGAAATATTCCATCTTGTTTTATCTTTTTCAATTTCGAGCGACTTTGCAAGTACTGTTAAAGACTTCTTGAATTCTTTTCGCTGAAAAAGGAGCACTGCATTATAATATATATACTTCGCGTGGTTAAAAGTACCGCTATCGGAAAGTTTGTGTTCCATCAATTCATTTAAACAACTTTGTGCTCTATCGTACTTTTTCTGATATAAAAAAATTAAAAATTCCTGATTTTTCGAAATAAGATAATTATTGGAGCTTTCGATATAATAGGCTTGCGATAACTTTATGTATTTAGCAGCTGAGGAATAATTTCCAGTAAGTGTTTTGTATTGACTTAAATTTATCATTGCAAATCCCAATCTTTCTTCTCTGTACAATACAGGGGAATTCTTTACTAGGTCGAAGATTTGTTTCGCATATTTGCTCGCCAAATTGTACTTTTTTCGTTTCTCATTATAATACATTAGAATAATTTGTAAATAATAATTGATCTGAGACGATTTAAATTTTTTGTAATCAGCCTTAAGGATTCTAATAGTTTTCAGTATATAGTCGTGTAGTGCTTTACTATCTTTTAATTTTAATAAGTCGTTATTACTGACAATGATAAAATAGCAATCAGCTGCATAAAAGGTTTTCTTTTGACAGAGTTCTAGGTAATCAATGAGCTGATTGGTCTTCTGAAATTCTCTGGAACCTTCTTTCAGGGCATATGCGTATTTCTTAATAATCAACGCTTCTATCGCAACCTCATATATTTCGTTCTTTAAGGCTTCGGAAATCAGTACATTCAAGTAAACCTTAAAAGATTTCATCTTATTTTGATTTAGATTCTTCGATATTATTCTTGCTAGCAAAATTTTCTTTTTTAATTGTAAAAGAATTCTATCGTGTCGACTGAAATTTCCATTATTTAAATGATAGGTAGAAGTCAATACCTCACTCAATTCGTCAAAAGCTCTTGAAACTAAGGTCCTGCTGAAAACATTCGACTTGTCAGCTTTGACTTTTTTGATTTTATTAACAATATATTTTCTTGTTAAATAGTTGTTGTTTTTCTGTTGTAAGGAAAAAAAACGCTCAACTACCCATTTTTCAGAATCGGTTAAACTTTCCAATATTGAATCGATAAACTGTGCCATTCTTGTTTGATTTATTAATTAAAAAAAGCTGTTTTTTGACAGGAAACCTACTGTTATTAATGGTTTATTGAATGTTGCATAAATAGACCATTTGTCCAGTTGTATGTTCGTGAAGTTCGCGAGTTTTGTAAATAAAATTAATGCATTTCTGAAAAAACGAGATGTGTTAAAGAAAAAACAAAAATTAACTGCGATGTAAAAATATGCTATATTTTTATATAAATCCCTTTAAAATAAACGTCTTTGAGGATGTTGCGTGATTGTACGATTTGTCCATGTTTTATTATTCTGACAGATGTTACTTTGTATCAATCAAAGTAACAGTTTAACTTATAAATCAACAAAACATGAGACAGGTCGTGAAATTAGTGCTTAAGGGTGTATTATTAATAGCTTTATTTACAGGTGGGTCAGTAGTATTATCAACCAAGGGAATTAAGACAGTAAGCGAGGCGAATGCTGCCTCATATAGTCAGGTAAATGAATATTTAGTATCGCACGGATATACCGTTGTTAGTCTAGCACCAAAGTCAGGAAGTATGGATTGGACAGCTCAGACATCTAAGAATCTTGTTCGATATACCACTACAGTGTATTGCACAGAAACTAGTATTGTAGGAAATACAGACATGCCACTATAAATATATGCAATCAGCCTTCACCTCCTTTCCGGAAATAGTATTCTTTCTTGTGTTTATTACAGCAATCGGAATCTTGTTATATACGTTCGGGAGTCTGATAATAAAAGAGATTGGAAAACCGGAGACCAATGCTTCGGCCTATAAAACAGCTAAACAAGTTGATAAATATCTCACAGATAAAGGTTATATAGTTTGTAGCATTAGTCCGGTTAAAAACACAAATCAGTGGCTCGCATTTTTGGTGAAGAATGGGGAATATCATGTGGCAGATGTTTTATCGATAGGAGATGAGATTGCGGTTAATACCTACTGATTTTTATATAAGTTTTTGTTCAAGGGTTTAATAAACAATTTGGTTATTAAGCTAAAAAGGCAAGGTGTTTAACGGGGGAAGTAGTCGTTGACACCTTGCTCTTTTTATTAAAAGAAGGAGATAAATATGTTTGTGCTGAAGATTTTGATTTTGGAAGATAATCCTGCTGATGCAGGTCTTACAGTTAGAGCATTGAAGATGTCGGACCTTCGCTATGAACACAGGGTAGTCGATAATAAAGATGATTTTATTGCTGCTCTTCTTGAATTTAAGCCACATGTAATTTTATCGGATCATTCCCTCCCATCCTTTACTTCAGAAGAAGCCCTTCCTCTCGCTCACCAATATTGCCGTGAATGTGTTTTTATATTAGTAACCGGCACCGTTTCGGAAGAATTTGCCGTTAACATTCTAAAAGCAGGTGCCAACGACTACGTTCTGAAATCATCACTAACCCGCTTGCCCTCCGCCATTATTAACGCTTTCACTAAAAAGAAAGCGGAAAGCGAAAGAGAGCAGAACATTCTCAAACTGCAGGAGGTCAATCATGAACTTAAGACCTTCATGTATCGGGCCTCGCACGATATTCGCGGGCCATTAAGCTCTATGAAAGGTTTGATAAACATCGCAAAGATCGAAAATGAGCCTTCCGAACTTATGAAGCTTATTGATATGATGAATGTAAGCGCTGAACGAATGGACAGGATTGTCGTTGATCTTATCGAAACCCTTGGAGTTCGTGATATGAATGTTGTGAAAGAAGAAGTGAATCTAAAGGCGATTGTTAATGAAATTATAGCAGGTTATACCACACAAACCGGTAATAAACTCAAGTTTAGTATTGAATCAAACCTGCAGTCATCATTTTATTCTGATTCAAAGATCATTACACTCGTTCTGAAACGTATTATCGATAATGCTGTGAAATTCCAGAATTTCTCCGTTCCGGGGCCTTATGTTAATATAAATATATGGTCGAATGAGAATGGAGCCTCGATATCCATAGCAGATAACGGAGCGGGTATTAAGGAGGAATGCCTTCCAAAGGTATTCGATATGTTTTACAGAGCAAACACTGAATCAGACGGAATTGGACTGGGCCTTTATCTTGTTAAAATAGGAACAGATAAGCTCGATGGGAAAATTGAAATAACTAGCATGGAGCAGATGGGGACTACAGTTATTCTTGATCTGCCTGATCTTGCCCTGAATTAAATGAATAAAAATAGTCGGGCACAAAGTTTTCGTGAACTTCATAAAAAGATTGAATCTCCCTGTCAATCGCCCGCAATTTCTATGAAGAAGCATCTGAAAATATTATTGCTGGAGGATAATCCATCCGATGCGGGACTGATCAAACGCGAGTTAAGTATGTCAGGATTGGTTTTCACCCTTCATGTGGTTGATACAAGAGAGGATTTTATTATAGGGTTGAATAATTTTGAACCTGATATCATTCTTTCTGATCATGCACTTCCAAAGTTCAATTCTCTTGATGCTTTTGCTATTGTTAATAAGAACTACAACATACCTTTTATACTCGTTACAGGCACTGTATCTGAAGAGTTTGCAGTGTCATGCATGAAAGCAGGAGTGAATGACTATATTCTTAAACATTCCTTGAAAAGGCTGCCTGCGTCCATCGAAAATATATTGGCTGGAGATCTTATAAAGCGTGAGAAAGAAGCAGTAGAAGAATTGCACAGACAATTGAAAAATGCATTCAGGGAGATTGAGGAAAAAAACAAAAATATAACGGATAGTATAATTTATGCCAGGAAGTTACAGGAAGCGATGCTTACTGAAACAGATATGCTCGATGAGCTTGTCTCTGATTGGTTCGTGTACAATCAGGCGAAAGATATTGTCAGCGGAGATTTTTACTGGTTGGAAAAATGCGATGATAAACTTATCATCGCTGTAGTGGATTGCACAGGCCATGGTGTCCCCGGTGCGTTAATGAGTGTTGCAGGGACGATCATGCTGAATAAAATCATAAATGAGAAACAGATCACTAAACCGGCTGATATTTTAGACGAGCTCAACGTTGAAATTTCTAATTTTTTTCGTCAAAAGGATCCAAAAGACGGAATGGATGTAGCCGTTTGCAGTATCAATCTTAATACACATCTGATTGAATTTGCAGGTGCGAACCGGCCTTTGTGGATCATGCACCAGCACGGACTGGAAGAAATAAAAGGCACTAAACGGGCGATCAGCGGAACCCGCGACAATGATCATGAACTCCCCGGATTTAAAACAAATTTTAAACAAGCAGAACCCGGTGACATGCTCTACTTATTTACAGATGGTGTTATTGATCAGTTTGGCGGAGAGAAAAGTAAGAAGCTTATGAAAAAGAGATTTAAAACATTTCTTTCATCACTCCGCTTCAAGCATATGATTCAACAGAAGGTGATTATTGAAAACTATATGAATGACTGGAAAGGAGATCATGAACAAGTGGATGACATGCTTTTGTTCGGATTAAAGCTCTAAACATTATCTTCGCTGTTTTCTTTTTTCAGCATGCTGAATGCAAAATATCCAATCAGAATTATTAAAGAACCCATGATAAGCCAAAGCCACTTTTTGTTTTGTATGAACGGCTCATTCGCTTTCCCCACCAATACTGCCGCTTGAATTTCTTCTTTCCCAGAATTTATTACAGATAGGGATTGCGGAATCTTTTCTTGAAAATGTACCAGGTCATACACGGGTGCAGCTATCGACTTACTCCCATACACAAGAAAAAGATTTTCACTGGCAGGTAATTTCGCCTTCATCTCTATCTTTTCTGAATAAAGTTTTATCTCATCAAAGGAAATAGGTTGATTATCATGATTGATAATTTCAATTTTTAATTTTGAGGAATGTTCATTCTGTAATGAAAGCTCATTGCTTGTATTTGAAATAACCACTCCGGAATTTATTATCTGCCAGGCTTCTTCAGGACCTTTGGGGGTCTGGTAACTTCCGTTTGATTTGTATATATTAATATTCCTATAGAAGTCATTCTTTGCGTTGCTTTTCAAAAGAATATAGCTAAGCCTGTTATTCCCCTTCAACTCAAGTATCAGCTCAGAGGTCTTCTCTTTCTTGTTTTCCACTTGACTGCTTTTAACTATCGCGATTTCATCATAGTTACCTTTGATAGTTTTGTTTTCGAAAGCATTAGCATCGGTTACCGTGATCTTAGGACTTGAATCATCATCAAATTTAATTCTGAAGTAAACAAATTCAGAGGAAGGGAACCTTACCGATGTGCTACGAAAGCTTGAGTTTGAATTTTCGAAGCCTGTGATCCTTAAATGGCTGGCGATCGTGAACCATTCTTTATTATCGTTGCTCCCTTCGACACTGAGTATCTTATCGAAATTATTTTCAAGAACCTTCAGATTGATCATGTTTATGACCATTTTCTTTGGCATCTTTAAGGTGATATAAGAGCAACACTTTAACCGCGTAACATCATTGATTAATTCAAACTTAACAGGTGTTTCAATAGTTTCATCCCCGTGATACTCAAGCAGAAACGGAACTTCGATGGTATCCTTTCCGTCAATGTTATAGATCCGCAGATCATCAAGCGGATTTTGCATGTTTGCTATTATAGCGGGTGAAAGTGGAACTGAGTAATAATTTTCGGTCCCGACTTTATCAAGCTTTCTGTGAAACTGGAAATCTGCGAATTGAGCATTCACTTTGTGTGAGCAAAGGAGTGTCATAAAAAAAAGCAATAATGTTTTCTGCATGTTTAGACTAGCTATAAGATTTCAAGTTCCTTTTCTTCCGCATCTTCTGCCTCAGGCTGTATTGCGTCATCCCCGAATATAAGCGTTTTAAATTTCTGGTAAAGGAATGCAACAACAAGTAATATAACTCCCAGCATAAGGAATGCAATTATTTTATAGCCGGTAGAAAGGTCCCATGTGTCAAACGTTACCAGCTTGATCAATGTTATTCCGAAAAGAGATATGGCAAAGATCCTCATAATTCGGTTCCTTTTAAATATTCCCCATGCGATCATAACAAATGAATAAATTCCCCAGAGCCCGGTGAATCCAAGCTTGTAGGTCGCATTGCCTGCACTGTAAACATCCTTGCTGCCGCTGAGTATATCCAGATTAATAAGTTCGTTGCTAAGGATTACTAAGATTATAAAATGGATGATAGAACCGGTGAAGATGTTCGAAATTTTGTATCGTCTGAACGATTCAGTTTGAAGCAGCCTGTAAGTAACATACAAAAGGACAGCGATAAAGGCAAAGCACCCGTATCGAAGTATAAGCACCCATTGTTCAACAGGATAATAGCGGGATGCTTGGCTTAAATAATCAGTTCGTAGTTCGGAAAGGAGATCTAATCCGACTAAAAGAAACACACAGGCGCTGAAAATATTTAGTGAGAAAATGATCCATCTGGTCATATAATTCTTCCATTTCCATATACCGAAGAAAGTTACTATACAGAAAAATAAAACACAATAAATACTTTGCGAGAGACCACCGAAAGTTTGAAGCGTGTAATTGTACTCTTCAATAATATCACCGTATTCTTTTGAAGGAACTTTTATTAGAGATCGGTCAAAGGCAGATTTAAAAATAGCGCTTATCTCATTACTGAACGTTAAATAGGTAAAAATGAAAAGTATCGCAGGGAAGAAATGACTGTACACTAAAGAGAGTTTATATTTTACGGACTCTTCATCGCTCAATGGCTTTTTAAAATGGATATACACAATGCTGGCAAGAGCTCCAGTAAATAGAATCGAAGTGAGCAGGTAAATATTAAATACCGGATCCCAGAAGCGGAATAATTCAGGATAATAAGAAACGTAATAAGAGTTGCTCCAATCACCGATCAGACTAAACATTGCCAGCATTATCATAATGCCTCCAAGCCATTCATAAAACCGGACATCTTTATATCTGCCAATTCCAAATAAAAGAGCAGCTTCCAGGCTCCAGAAAAGCGTTACCCAGTTGCCTTCAAGTTGGACAGGAACTGCAATGGTGACAAATGTTAAAACCATTGCAATTAGTAAATAGAATAACTTCCGGTCGAGCAGTTTGTTTTTGAATACTATATAGCTGAATACCAGATGAACTAAGGCATTGCAGAGAGTAAACAAACCGAGTAAATTTTCATAATAAGAATTATTCAATATTCCATAACCAATTGCAAAGAAGATGAAGCTATTGCTGAGTAATCGTATAATATCAATAACAGCAAACTTTTCCTGTTTTACGATCTTATAAGACATGTTACTTATGTAAAAAATGATGAAAAACAGAAAGCTCAACATGAGCACCATGGGAAAATGCTGTGTGTAATCATATTTGGTGGCTACCCACACACCGACAATCAACCAGGAAAACCCAAATGCAACATGGTTTAATACCTGCCAGTATTTTTTAAACGAGAGGTAGAGAATTCCGCAGTTAATGATAAGCATGTAACAAAACATCACCTGGATCTTACCACTTCCGTCACTAAGAAGCATTGGTACTGCATAAGCACCGACCAAACCAATTACACCGATTACTTCAAGAGAATAAACAGTCGCAGCATAAACCGTGAAGGCGGTAAATATGACCATGATCCCGAATGCAGCCATTTGAGGAAACAAAGAATACATGCTGTAAGCTGAAAATGTGGTAAAATATAGAGATGCCATCGCACCGCTAAGAAGAACTGCGCTGAAACCTTTATAATTCTCCTTCAGCTTAAGAGCAATAGCAAGTAATATTCCTCCTGCGACATAAGCGAGTACAATACGTGTTAAAGGGTTGATCAGGTCCTTGTCGATCGCATATTTAACCCCGATGGAAAGTCCAACAACCAAAACAACAATACCGATGATACTGATAAGCTTTCCGCCTATAAATGCCTCAAAATTAAATGCAGATTGAGGCTTTGCAGCAGGTTTCTGTGGTTCATGTTGAGCTGTTACAATTTCAACTGCAGGTCTCACGGAGCTTATTTTCTCTTCTTTTTCTAAGATAGGATCAATAGACGGAGAAAGAACAGGGAATATGAGAGGCTCAGAATTTTGAAAGGCCTGCAACTGCTCTTTGAGAAGATCAAGTTCTTTTTTGTATTTATCGAGATCGTTGGACAGCAACATGATCTTCTGGCCTATCAGATTGATCTTTTCCTCTTTTGTCATGAATTTTGTGGTTAAACCCGTTCAGCATAAGAATCCGGACAGACAATGAATCTGTGGATTATATGTAAATGTATGATAAAATAAAGGGAAAAAAAAGAGGAGCCGGGAGTTGCCGGCTGATTAACCTTTAGCAATTTGAGCCTCAAGAGCATCAATAAGAAGGTCTTTATTTCTCAGGTCAATCCGAAGCTGATCGATTTCCTGACGCAAAGCTTTTAATTCAAGGGTGAATTTGCTTTCTTCCTTACTCCAGATATTCACATTGTAGTATGGCTCTTTTTCAAAATCAAAGCTTTCAAAATTTTCACGGAAAAAGCTATATAGAGGAATGCGTAATTCTTTTGAAATCAACTCTAAGGTTCTGATTTCGAGGGTGTTATTTTCAAGGGCGTAGTCCAGGTCTGACTCAGAAATATTAAGATACGATGCCATATCAGCATACGTAAATTTTTTCATTTCAAGTACCTGAAGAATTTTGGCTTTCAGGTTAACCATTTGGACCGTTGTAACTTTCATATTGGGTAATTTTGACTGACTCGTTCTACGTTAAATCTTTAAAAAGGTTATAAATATAAACGAAATACCAGCCGTCTTATTTTACGGGAACTGCAAGCGTTTTTTGAAAATCTTCATAACTCATCTCTTTGTATTTGCCGCTTCCAAAGAACTTCATGATGGGATCAAATTGAGCCGGCTGATAATACCCTGTGATCACCTGAATTCTTTGGATCTGCTCATTTAGGAATACAATAGAAGGATAAACGAGTTTCCCATCAAGTATTGAAACTGCGAAATCATGCACCGGACGGTTGGTACCGGGAGCATTCTTGTTTTTAAAAACATATCCGTTGAAACTTACGCTGTCATAAGTCTCGGCATTGAACTTAACCGGATAAAAGTTCTCATTCAGATACTTTGCGATTTCAGCGTTACCAAATGTGTTAGTACTCATCATCTTACAAGGACCGCACCAACTGGTGTAAATATCTACCATAATAGGCTTTGGTGCTTTTTTCTGCAAGGCAACAGCCTCCGAAAAGGAATACCAGTGAACAGGACCCGGGTGCTCATCTGCAGGAGACTGAATATTAGTGATAAAGCTTTGAGCAATAACTATTAACGCTGCAATCCCAAGTGCTATAAAAATCTTTTTAATCATGATTATTAAATTCTATAGTAAAGGTAAATAATTATGGTGAAAATTCCGGGCATAAAAAAGCCCCCGCTTGAGACGGAGGCTTAATGAAAAGAATAAATTTATTTTACACCGTGCATCATTCGTTTTAATAACGGACGCAGAGAAAAGAGAATAATAGCGGCTAAACCGGTAAGAACAACAAACACCATAAAGAATTCAAATAAATTATGGATCTGAAACCCAGCGAATACAGGGTAGTCTGTGCTGATCTGATTTTTAGAAAGCAATTCCGCTTGTTCCGGGGTAAGGGTAACCGTTTTGTCTAATACGCCCTGAAGGTTAATGCCAAGCTCATTTGCTTTGTTGAATTTGTCACCTGTTGCAGGTAAGATCGAGCCCAATGTTCCGGCTAATGCATAACCTGCTGCATTTGATAGGAAGAAGACACCGTAAAGTAACGATGCAAAACGTTTAGGTGAAAGTTTTCCTACAAGTGATAAGCCTATCGGAGAAAGACATAATTCTGCCGCAGTTTGAATCAAATAAAGAAGGATCAACCATTTGATAGCCAGAAGTCCATTATTGCCAAGATCTTTCACATTATGCGCGATGATGAAATAACTTAATGCGATTAATGCAAGTCCGATCGCCTGCTTAACAGGAGCAATTGGCTCTCTTCCTTTAGATCTTAATCTGTCCCAAAGCATGCTGAAAGGAACAGCGAATGCAACTACAAATAATCCATTGAAGATTTGAACCATGGAAGCAGGCATCTGCCATCCGAAGAAATTTCTGTCAGTCTGATTGTCCGCGATAAAGGTTAATGATGACCCCGCTTGCTCAAATGCCGCCCAAAAGAAGATGACGAAGAATGCAACGATGTAAATCACTATAATCCTGTCTCTTTCCACTTTTGTCAGGGAAGTATCAGAAATAATTAATCCGGCAAGAGTTAAACCACTGGCGTAAATGATCGGATAAATAATTGTTTTAACTACGTTAGTCCCCGAAATACAATATTGAATTCCAAAGAACAGAACCACAAATGAAATTGCAGCAACGATCAGTGATTTTGTGCTGAATACAGCTTTTTGCACTTCACCTTCTTCAAAATCCGAAGCATCATTTTTTGATGGTAAACCACCTAAAGGCTTTCCTTCCGGTGTTACTACGTATTTGTTTTTAAGGATAAGGAATATGATCGTTCCGATGATCATCGCTATACCAGCTGCAAGGAAACCCCATTTGAAAGCATAAATATCTCTGATTCCACCGCTGTCTTTAACATCTCCTACGATTGGGCAGATCAATTGGCCAAGGAATGCACCAAGGTTGATACCCATGTAAAAAATCGTGAAGGCTGAATCCAGCTTGCTTTTATCCTGTTTAGGGTAAAGACTTCCAACCATGCTGGAGATGTTCGGCTTGAAAAAACCGTTACCAAAAATAATAATGGCAAGAGCGGTCCACATCAATGTTGTCGCTAAAGGGAGGTTTGTAGAGAAAACAGAAGCACTTGCAAAGAGGAACAATTGTCCTATCGCCATCATTGTTCCCCCTAAAAGGATACAGTTACGGTTACCTAAAAAACGATCAGCGACAAATCCACCAAGCATAGGAGTTAAGTAGCATAAGCCAAGAAAACCTCCGTAAATAAGTGAGGCATCTTCTTCTTTCATCATCAGGGAATTAACCAGGAAAAGGGTTAATAAAGCTCTCATCCCATAGAAGTTGAACCTTTCCCACATTTCAGTACCGAATAAAACCCATAATCCTTTAGGGTGTCCACCCTTTGCAGCTATTTCTGTCGACATGTAATTGTTCTGTTAAGTTTTTAATTGAATGTTGCGAATATAAGTAAAATAATGACTTTATATAGCTGAATGGGTTGAATGGTAAGAAAGCTAAAAAAAATTGACTTATACGTATGATTTTATTATTTTTGTCGTATAAATTAAAAGTTATGGATGCAAAGATCACACTGTCGTTCGATAAGCAAATAATTGAAAAAGCTAAACAGTATGCTGAAAAGCAAAATATAAGTTTATCCAGGCTAATGGAGTACCTCCTTGATAAAATAACGTCTGATGATTATTCTTCCTTAGAAGATCTCCCGGTTTCCGACTGGGTCACAGCCGTATCGGAAGGTAAGGCAGAGTACATCACAAAAAAAAGGAAGCGCTCAAAGCTTAAGGATGAATACAAAAACCGCAAAAAATGAAGATCTTCCTTGATGCGAATGTACTTGTATCTGTTTTAAATAAAGAATATCCGGTTTTTACTTATAGCTCGAGAGTATTAAGTCTAATTGATGATCCTAAGTTTAAAGTATATACTTCACCGCTTTGTATGGCGATCGCATTCTATTTTGCTGAAAAAAAATGCGGGAACGCTATGGCGAGAAAGAAAATTAAACTCCTAACCGATAAGTTGAATTTCACTTCTATGGATAAGGATACGGTGATTGCGGTTGAAAAAAATAAGAAGATCCATGATTTCGAAGATGGATTGCAGTATTACTCAGCGCTTGAAAGTCATTGTAGATATATTATCACGGAGGACAGGGAAGACTTTTATTTTTCCGAGATAGACGTAATGAACAGCAGGGATTTTTTAGAACAGCATGTTTTTAAAAAATACTGATGAATAAAGAAAGAAACCGTAGCTGGATGCTGCGGTTTCTTTTTTATCGATTTCGTAATTACAAATTATTCAGTAAGAAATCGGTCATCTTAGTATAAAGATGTAAGCGTGTATTCCCTCCGTAAATGCTGTGATTTTTGTCCGGATAAATGAAGAGGTCAAATTGTTTATTTGCGGCAACAAGAGCGCTTATCATTTCCATACTGTTCTGGACATGCACGTTGTCATCACCACTTCCGTGAATCAGTAAGTATTTACCTTTTAACTCCTTTACGTGATTGATAGGGGAATTGTCATCATAACCGCTCGCGTTTTCCTGCGGAAGCGCCATAAACCTTTCAGTGTAAATATTATCGTAGTAACGCCAGTTTGTAACAGGTGCAACTGCAATTGCTGTTTTGAAATAGTCGGCTCCTTTGGTGATACACAATGAGCTCAGGTAACCACCGTAACTCCAACCAAATGTTCCAATCCGCGATTTATCTACGTAGGATAATGTTCCAAGGTACTTCGCAGTTTCGATCTGGTCAGCCACTTCCAGTTTTCCAAGCTGTTTGTAGGTGGATTTTTTGAACGCAACACCTCTGTACATTGTTCCGCGATTATCTACACACATTACAATATACCCTTTTGACGCGAGCATCTGATGCCAATAATAGTCACGACCGTCAAACGCATTGTTCACCATATTGCGTCCCGGCCCTCCATAAAAGGTAAGGAACACAGGATACTGATTTTTAGGATCGAAGTTGGCCGGTTTGATCATCCATGCATTCAGCTCAACGCCTTCAGAAGTTTTAAACATGAAAAGCTCTTTCGGGCTGGTGTTAAATTCTTTGATCTTAGTGGCCAGTGCGGAATTGTTTTCAAGAACACGAACCTGTTTTCCATCTGAGCTGACAATTGTATAAGCAGGAGGAGTGTTAGCATCGGAAAATACGTCAATGTAATATTTCATACCTGAGCTAAACTCCGGTGCATGTGTTCCTTTTTCAGAAGAAACTTTCTTCTTTCCTGTTCCATCCAGCTTTACCGAATAAACATCTTTTTCTGTTGCAGTAGTTTCTGAAGCAATATAAAATACAGTTTTTGTTCTTTCATCGATGCCTTTCAACTCAACAACATCCCACTTTCCTTTTGTGATCTGGTTCACAAGCTTACCATTCATGTCAAATAAGTACAGGTGATTGAAGCCATCCTTTTCACTCTGGATCAGAAATTTTTTTCCATCCGCAGTAAAATAAACGTAATCACCTTCACCTTCATGAATATCAAGATAAGTGTCGCTGCTTTCGGTGTATATGGTGGAGGAACCTCCCGTAGACGCATCAGCCATCATCAGCTCGAGTTTATTCTGGTGGCGGTTCATCCGAAGAATTGAAAGCTTGTTCGGATCTTTTGTCCATTTGATCCTGGGAATATACTGATCAGTTTCTTTTCCGATATCCATTAGTTTATCAGAACCGGATCCGAGATCGAATGTGTGGATTGTTACAACTGAATTTGCTTCTCCTGCCTTCGGATATTTGAATTTATATTCTGTTGGATAAAGCATGTTATTGAACTCATTGAAAGAAAATTCTTTTACAGCGCTTTCGTCAAACTTATAATACGCTATCTTTTTACTGTCCGGGCTCCAGAAATAAGCAACCGAAAAAGCAAACTCCTCTTCATGAACCCAGTCGGTAGCGCCATTGATAATACTGTTGAATTTACCATCATTTGTTACCTGCGTCTCCTTTCCTGAGGCTAAATCTTTGATAAAAATGTTGTTCCCGCGAACAAATCCAACTTTAGTTCCATCAGGCGAGAAGCTAGCATAGCTTTGTTTTTCACCGGAAGTGACAGGTGTTGTCGTTTTGGTCTTACGGTCATAAACATAATAATTCTCACGTGTTGAATGGCGGTAGATCTGTTCTGTAGCTGAAGAGATCAATACTTTGTTCTCATCCGGGCTGAACGAATAATTATCAATCGAGATGGTTTTGCCATCAACCTTTAACTGGCTTTCTTTTAAAATAGTATCAGGCTTCGATGCTTTTGCATATTCATAACGTAAAATAAATGCATCTTTATCGGTATTACCGAAAGCGCTGTAGTGAAGTCCGTCATTCATTGAAACAAGACCATAAACTCCGTTTGCACGAAAAGTTCCGGTTTTCCAGATATCATCAAGTGAGATGTTTTTTTTCTGAGCGCTAACATTGCCCAGAAGCAATATTGAAATTGTAAAGACTGACAGGTGTTTCATAAGGATAATATTTATTTTTCCAGAGTGGATAGGTACGAAAATAGGAAAATAATTTTCATCCCTGTGCAGGAAATGATGAATGGTAGTATTTATGGATAAGCTTAAACAAAAAATCCTGATCACTCAGGATTCTTTTTTTGATTTTTTTTCTCGCTGGCAATGCGCTTACTTTCTTTTAAGGCTTTCTGCAGGAGATATTCGATCTGGCCGTTCACACTGCGGAACTCATCATCCGCCCACTTCTCAAGGTCTTTGAGTGTGTCGGGATGAATACGAAGTACAAATGCTTTTTTTTCTGCCACGATATTAATTAATTATGAAGTGTTCCTGCGTTGATCACCGGGCTTGCGTCTTTATCGCCACACAAAACCACAAGTAAATTACTTACCATAGCGGCTTTTCTTTCCTCATCCAATTGAACGATCTCTCTTTCTGAAAGCTTGGCCAATGCCATTTCAACCATTCCAACAGCGCCTTCTACGATCAGTCTTCTTGCCGCAACTACCGCAGCAGCTTGTTGTCTTCTTAACATTGCTCCTGCTATCTCCGGAGCATAGGCAAGATGAGAGATGCGGGCTTCGAGTACCTTAATACCGGCAGGAGCAAGGCGTGTATTCAGCTCTTGTTCCAATAATTCACTTACACTGTCGGCCCCACCGCGTAATGTAATTTGCGCTGTGCCCGTTTCGTTAAAATCATCATAAGGATAAAGTCCGGCAAGGTGACGCACAGCAGCCTCACTCTGAATGGAAACGTATTGTGAGTAATCGTTCACCTCAAAAACGGCTTTGGCTGTGTCCTCAACTTGCCATACGATAACAGCAGCAATTTCGATCGGATTACCGATGTGGTCATTGACCTTTAAAGACTGTCCGTTTAAGTTGCGGGCTCTTAGTGAGATCTTCTTTTTCAGATAGAACGGGTTGACCCAATTGAATCCGTTTTTTTTGATCGTTCCTTTGTAATCCCCGAAAAGCGTACACACCACCGCTTCATTTGGGTTAATGATAACTAGACCTATAAGTGTAAATGTAAAAAGAAGTATGAGGAGAATGCCCGGAAAGACAAGCGCGGAGATCATACTAAAGATAGCTCCCCCAAGAAGGAGGAAGCTCAGAGCCAACATTCCGTATCCGGATATCGGGTTTAGGTTTTTTTCTGTGATCATGGTATAGTAGTTGTAAAGTGTTTTTTGATATTAATTTGATATCACAAAGATATTGTATTAATATAATAAAAGTCAAGTAAAATCGTTATTATTTATTAAGCCGGCTTAAACCAATCAGTTATCTGATAGTCACAGCTGTGCTTTTACAAACTAAATCACGAAATGAAGAAAAACATCAAGAAGCTTAGCTTAATACTTTTACCATTGACAGGTTTTTTTGCCTGCAGTCCCCCGCGTTCTATTGTAGATTCCGGAAAAGTGGTCACGAAAAATCAAATTCGTTTTGGAAACAACTATTCGGTGAATGTATCAACTTCACCCATTCAGGAAACTATCAAAGGTGTTGAAGAATTCAGCCAGATGGGAAATAAGGATTCATTTGAATTTAACCAGGGACTGGAACATCTAAACGCGGCTGCTTTGGCATATTCTCTCGATCCGATCGGCTATAAAACCGACCTTTATCTCCGTTATGGTCTTGGGCACAATATCGATGTTGGGTACAGGTATTCAGGAAAATCACACCTTGTGGACGCACGTTACCAGTTCCTGGGTTCAAACAGTACCTATCAATATTCCGAGCATAAAGGAATAAATGGTAGTGTAGGTGTTCAGTATGGCTGGCAAAATTATGGCTTCAATGACAGAAAATTCGATCAGCTGAAGCGAATATTTGATATGAGTATGTCAAGAAAAGATATCTCTGTTCCTTTGATATTCAGTAAGGATTTCGGGGCTGAGGAAAAGTTCGGTGCCATATCCATGGGATTGATCTACACTCACAGTTTTGTGAAGTATAATATAAATCCTGTTAATGTGTATTTGAAGGATAACGAAGGTGTTCAGCGTGCAATGGAACCGCTTAATGTGAAAAAGCACTACGGGGCTTACGGTGCCACAATGAACTTAAAGGCGGGCTATAAATTTATTTATTTCAATGTTGGACTTGCTGCTTACTATCAAAAGTATGGTACGTTCCCGCTCCTTGGCGGAAATAATGTAACATTGAAGGGTTGGACATTTGTTCCTTCATACGGACTTCAGTTCAATTTATACCCTCGCAAAAAGAACACTTCGTACAGAAATATGTAATTGTTTAATATCCTACATCGGCAGCGCCATCCTTGTTAGTAAACATGGGTGGCGTTTTTATATCAGTGAGAGCTTAAAATTGTAGTTTTGCAAAACAGCAATAAATCCATCATATAATGATAACTCAGCAAATAATTAACTCCTTAAAAGGGATAACCGGTGAACAGTATGTTTTTGCTGATACTGAAACACTCCGGAATTATGCACATGATGAAACGGAAGAGCTGGTGTTTCTCCCTGAAGTCGTTGTAAAGCCACGAACAGCTGCGGAGATATCAGGGATCATGAAGCTTGCTAACGATAATTTAATTCCGGTAACACCTCGCGGAGCAGGTACGGGGCTAAGCGGAGGAGCACTTCCGGTGGCCGCAGGAATAATTTTATCAATGGAGCGGTTTAATAAAATTCTTGAGATTGATGAACGCAATCTTCAGGCAACTGTTGAACCGGGTGTGATCAATGAGATATTCAAAAATGCGGTCGCTGAAAAAGGTTTGTTTTACCCTCCGGATCCTGCAAGTAAAGGAAGTTGTTTTCTGGGAGGTAATGTGGCAGAAAGCAGTGGAGGCCCTAAGTGTGTGAAATATGGAACAACTAAGGATTACACTCTAAACCTGGAAGTCGTTCTACCGACAGGAGAGGTCATTTATACCGGAGCAAATACTTTGAAGAATTCCACAGGATATAACCTCACTCAGCTGATGGTTGGAAGTGAAGGTACACTCGGAATCGTCACAAAGATCATAGTTAGGCTTCTTCCTATACCAAAATACGATCTGCTGATGTTGGTTCCATTCAGGAGTCTGGACGAAGCTTGTGCTGCAGTCAGTGAAGTGTTTCGTGCAGGATTTACACCAAGTGCACTCGAGCTGATGGAACGTGACGCTCTTGATTGGGTAAGCAAATATGTGCAAAGCAATGTTGTGAAGCTGGAAGAAGATATACACGCACATTTATTGATTGAAGTTGATGGTAATGATCCTGATGCATTGATGAAAGAAATGGAAGCGATTGCAGAACTAATGGCCCGTTACAACACGGCTGACGTTTTATTTGCCGACAGCGCGGCACAAAAAAATGAATTGTGGAGGTTGCGAAGAGGAATTAATGAAGCAGTGAAGAATAATGCGATCAGTAAAGAGCAGGACACCGTTGTCCCGAGAGCGGAACTTCCGAAACTTGTTAAAGGAGTAAAAGTTGTTGGTGCAAAATATAATTTTAAAACTGTATGCTATGGACATGCCGGAGACGGTAATCTTCATATTCGTTTGATCAAAGGGGATCTCACTGACGAGCAGTGGGATGGTGATTATATTAAAAAAGCGATTGCCGAGATCTTCACTATTTGCAAGGAGTTAGGAGGCACGATAAGTGGCGAGCATGGGATCGGACTTGTTCAGCAGGAATACATGAATATAGTATTTGCTGAAAAAGCGCTCGATCTGCAGCGTTCAATTAAAAAGGTGTTTGACCCGAATAATATTCTGAATCCGGGTAAAATGTTCAATACAAAAAACGTCTGAATTATACTGTGGGAGGATTATTCAGAATCAGCCAGTACATACCGAGATCAGCAACCGCTTTCGAGAAATTATCGAATTCCACAGGTTTTACTATATAACTGTTAGCGCCCAGTTCATAACAGCGTTTGATATCCGGATCTTCGGCAGAAGAGGTAAGAACTACAATGGGAATCTGTTTGGTTCTGGGATCTGATTTTACTCTTTCCAAAACCTCCATTCCATTTATTTTAGGCATTTTAAGATCGAGCAGGACAACTTTAGCCGCCACGTTTGGGAGTTCAGGATTTTTATCGTCTTTCCCGAAAAAAAACTCAAGCGCTTCTGCGCCATCTTTAAGATGGATCATTTTGTTCGCAAGATTATTTTTCTTTAATGCACGTATTACGAGTGCAGCATCGTCCACATTGTCTTCAATAAGAATGATCTCTAAACCTGTATTCATAATTTTTAATTTAATGTGAAATAAAATATTGCTCCTTCTCCTTTTTTGCCTTCTGCCCATATTCTGCCGCCATGGCGTAAAATAATTCTTTTGATCAATGCAAGTCCGACACCGGTCCCTTCAAATTCCTGGGCAGAATGCAATCGCTGGAAAACACCAAAAAGCTTATTGTAATACTGCATGTCGAACCCAACACCATTGTCCTTGATATAATAAATGGTTTCATTGTTTTTTTTCATTGACCCGATAGTGATTTCAGGATTTTCTTTCGTGCTGCTGTATTTGAGAGCGTTGTTTATAAGGTTGGTGAATACAAGCGTTAACAGACTGTGATCAGCGTATGAAGGGGGTAATTCCTGCACTTCAATCTTCCCTTTCCGATTACCTGTTGAAACCCTTACTTCTTCAACAACCGCATTTGCAAGATTGGTCATATCAATATCCTGCTTCACAAGTTCTTTCTTTCCTGTCCGGGAAAAAGCAAGAAGGTCGTCAATAAGCTGTCCCATGCGGATTGCATTACGCATAACACCTTCCATCAATTCTTTTCCTTCACCATCAATCTTATCGCCATAATCAGCTGCAATGATTTTCGTATAGCCATGAATTGCTCTTAATGGTGAGCGGAGGTCATGCGAAACAGAGTATGTAAAAGCTTCAAGTTCTTTATTGGCAATTTCAAGCTCCTCAAGATTTCTCTCCATTTTTTTATTAAGCCTCGAAACCTCTTCAGCCTTTTCTTCCAGTTCTTTTGCATGTAATTCTTCCGCTTCCTTAGCCGCCTGCAACTCTTCTGCAAGTGTATTCAATCCTACCGCAATTGCATCCAACTCATCGCCTTCTGAAGTGATCTCAGCCTTCGCGGAAAAATCCATTACGGTATATTTCAAGAGTACTTCCATCAAAGAATTGATTCTCTCATTGAATTTTTTCACTGCTTTACCGGAGGCCTGTAATTCTTCTCCAAGCGTGTTTAGCCCTACAATGATAGCATCCAACTCATCCCCGTTGTCTGATACAGGAATGCGACCACTAAAATCGGCAACTGTATATTGAACCAGTAAAGCATAAATCTGCTCTATCCGTTCATCATTCTTATATTTTGATTGTTCTTTCACTGTTCTGATCTATAAATATTGTTTGATCCAGGCTTGTGCTTCTTTTTCATTTGAGAAAAACTTTACAGGATACTCCGGTGGCTTAAGCCCGAAAAAAAGATTCGCGATCATTCTGCTGAGAGGAGAGGAAGAGATTATTGCCATTGCTTTTGTTATCAGGCTCAGTTGCTCGGAAAGAAAGTCTCGGTCCTCTTTTTGCGGAGGTTTCGAATTACTGTTCGTTTCAAGGATCATGCAAAGTTTCTTATTCCCGGTCAACCTTTTAACCTCGTTCATCTGCCGCAGGGTTTGTTCCCTAGAAATCACGGTCTGTTCCGCACCCGGCTTTGGTTTCGAATATAAAATTCCGTATTCGTCAAACCATAGAACACTCGTTGGCCAGTCAATGATTTTAGCATCCTTCGGTATTTCCATTATTTATAATAAATTGAAATCGGATGTAAGATAAGTGTTTCCTTTTTAAGAGCAAATAGTTTTGGAATAACTTGCCATTCTGCTTTTCCGGCAAAGATCTTCAGAAACAGAAATTGGGGAAAAACAACAACGAAAAGTTCGATTGTTCAGCTTAATAATTAGACTCGTTTAGTTTCGCCTCGTACTTATCTTTTACATGCTGTTCGATGAATGTTGTGAGGCCCTGACCTGCAATTGCAAGCTCTTTCATGTGCTCTACGGCTTCTTCTCCTGCGCTTTTGTAGGTATATCTGTAGATGGAGCCATCTATGAATTGAACAATTATATCTTTATCTTCAATTTCATAAAACTCAACTCCGGAAGTACCGGAATTATTCTTTTTATACTGTTCCATACTCTTAAGTATAAAAAGTATTTGCCGTGAGGTTTGAGGAAATTTTTACTCAGCTTTTTTGCAGGGAAAAGAGAAAAGAAAAACGCGCGTAAGAGCGCGTTTCACCACTCTATTGATTATACATCTGTATTCCAAAGTAGATTCCTACACCAAGCGCGATTACTCCAAGCACAGCTAAGGTTATTTTAATAGCGCTATAAGGACGTTCCCCCTGTACCTCACCAGTGCGACCATTGATCATGAACCGGTAAACTTTTTTATTGTAACGGTAAGCACTTAACCAGACTGGCAAAAGAATGTGCTTGAAGGTGATATCATTGTAACGTGTGTCCACAGAACTGATCTGCTGGTGGTCGCCACCAATATCATTGCAGATGGAGGTGCGGATACCAGCATCCATCACCAGTTTTGATTTTTCAAATCCCGTTTTAACATCTATCTGATAGCTTTCGGACCTGAAGCCGCTCAGGAATTTATCATTGTAATCAGTGAGGTTTTCGGTGTCCCAGGGCTCAAGTGCATTTGTGTAATTTTCCGGTAGTGAATTGCTGGCTAATACCAATACATCATCAAAATCATTATACACAGTGCCGCTCGCATAGCTCCATCTTATTTTGGTGACTGTTCTGGTGCGATGTTCTGTTTTTCCATTAATAGTGATCGTATAGGATTCTGTTGTAGTATAATTGTCGCCCCGCTGGCCGGTGTACTCACTTACAGTCTTAGAATCATACGTCCAATAGGGGATGTACATACCACTAAGCTTATCTGCATTGTCCACGTATTTTTTCAGGTCATTTGGTGCAAACCACAACCCATCTACCCATTTTTTAAAATCTGCAAAAGCTGTTTTCTGGTCGATTTTAAAAGGAAGTAGATATTTAGGCTTAATGATGCTGGTCGCCACTCCACCTCCGGAAACAACGATTGGTGAAGCGCAGAAAGGACAGCTGTCTGAAGTGATGTTGGGCTTTAAGCTTGATGAAGCACCGCAATTTCCGCACTTGATAGTTGTCACCTCATGCTTTTCAACACTCACATCATTTTCGTTCAAAAACTTTTCGAAGTCGATCTCCTCAACAATTGAAGGTGTTGAAGCTTCCTTGATCTCATTCTGACAACCGCAATAATCGCATTTCAAATGCAAAGTTCCGGGCGCATATTTCAATAATGCTCCGCACTCACGGCAGTCGAGCTGTTTGCTGGTGGCTTGTATTGTTTCTTCTAATTCCATTTTGTTTGGTTGAATAGTTAATAGTGGAATGGGTTCATCAGGCTAAGCCTAAATTAACTCAATAACCAATCACTAGTTTACATTGGAGGCAGCGGTGGCGGAACTGCGCTGAATAATTTATTAAGATCAGAAAGCGATTCTGCTGCAGCCCATGCATTCATCCCATTTTTCCAAACCATTGATTCCTTTTTGAATGTGCCTTGCGAGATCATCTGGCTGAGCGTTTGCTCACTGAAAGGGCCGGTTTGAGTCCCGTTCACCGCAACGTAATACTGACTTGCAGGTGGAGGTGGGGGAGGTGTGTTCTGATTCTGGTTAGGGTTGAATTGATTCTGATTAAACATATTTCCCATTTGGTTTGCCATTCCGAAACCCATCCCCATTCCGACACCCGCACCCATGATGCTGTTCCCGTTCTCTGCTGCTTTCTCCATTGAGTTGGCTGCCTGAAACTGAGTGTAGGCACCGAGATTTCCAATTATGCCCATGCTGCTGCGCTTGTCCAATGCAGCTTCCACTTCGGGTGGTAGTGAAATATTCTCAATTAAAAGTTTCGTCACTTCGATACCCAGCTCCTGAAATTCAGGATTGATCTTGGTTCCGACAAATTTAGAAAGCTCATCATAGTTTGAAGCGAGATCGAGAACCGGAATCTTGCTTTCTGCCACAGCATCAGTGAATCTTGTTATAACGAGATTTCTTAGCTGTTCGGTAACTTCTTCTGTTGTAAAATGAGCATCGGTGCCGGCAATTTCTTTCAGGAATTTTTTTGCATCTACCACACGTAACGCATAGGTCCCGAATGCACGCAGACGAACAGGTCCGAATTCAGCATCGCGAAGCATTATCGGATTTTTAGTTCCCCATTTTTGATTCGTGAATTGTTTTGTGTTGACGAAATATACTTCTGCCTTGAACGGGCTGTTAAAACCGAATTTCCAGCTTTTCAGCGTGGTCATGATCGGCATGTTCTGGGTTTGCAACGTGTAAAGTCCGGGCTTGAACTCATCAGCCATTTGGCCTTCGTTTACAAATACCGCGACCTGTGATTCACGCACAGTAAGTTTAGCCCCCATTTTTATTTCATTCTGATAGCGCGGATGGCGCCATACCATTGTGTCGTTCGAACTATCCGTCCATTCAATGACGTCAATAAATTCTCCTTTGAGTTTGTCAAATAATCCCATGATGTGTGTTTTGATTTCTGTATTTCAAACATAACGTAAAAAGCAGAAAAATCAAATTAATTTGAATACATAAAATCAACAAAATAGAAAGTTCATTCGCGTTTTAGGAAAAAACTTACTTTTAACAAATGGATCGGAAACGTATAATAGTTGTTGGGGGCGGTGCTGCCGGATTTTTTGCTGCTGTTAATGCTGCGCAGTTAGATCCCGAAGCTGAGATTCTTTTGCTCGAAAAAACAAATAAGCTTTTATCTAAAGTCAGAGTTTCCGGGGGAGGCAGATGTAATGTAACGCACGCATGTTTTGATAATGGCAGCCTGGTTAAAAATTATCCTCGGGGAGAAAAGGAATTAAGAAATGTATTCAGCCGCTTTACGACAAACGATACGATAAAATGGTTTGAAGAGCGGGGGGTAAAAATAAAAACGGAGGTTGACGGAAGAATGTTTCCGGAAAGTGATAATTCAGAAACGATAATAAATTGTTTGGTAAGGGAATCGGAGAAACTAAATGTAATTGTGAAGCAGGGTACAGATGTAAAAGAAATTGTAAAAGAAGAGTCAGAAAGATTTCTTTTAAAAATAAACGGTGGGGGAGAGTTCGAGTGCGATAAACTGATCGTTGCAACCGGTGGAAATTCAAAACAGGAAGCCTATCAATGGCTTGAAAAGCTAGGACATTCAATTACTAAGCCTGTTCCTTCGCTTTTTACTTTTAATATTCCCGATAATCCGGTGACCAAATTAATGGGAGTTTCAGTGCCACTGGCTAAAGTGAAAGTGGCAGGAACAAAGCTCGAAACTGATGGTCCTCTGTTGATCACTCATTGGGGCTTAAGCGGTCCTGCAATCCTTAAGGCCTCTGCATGGGGAGCAAGAATTTTAAGTGATCTGAATTATAATTTCAGCGCGCTTATCAACTGGCTTCCTAAATATACTGAAGAAAAACTTAGAATTGAATTCAATAATCAGAAAGAAGAATCGCCCGCAAAGCTTATTTATGGAAATTGTCCGGTAGAATTGCCGCGCAGGTTATGGGAATACCATGTTATTAAATCGGGGATAGGCGAGGAGGTCAGATGGGCCGATCTGTCTAAAAAGAACATGAATTTATTGGTCAACCATATTTTAAATGATGAATATAAAGTGAAAGGGAAAACTACTTTTAAGGAGGAGTTTGTAACATGCGGTGGAATAAATCTGAAGGAAATTGATCTTAGTACCATGCAGAGTAAGATTGTTCCGGGGCTTTACTTTGCCGGAGAAGTAATAGATGTTGATGGGGTAACGGGTGGCTTCAATTTTCAAAATGCCTGGAGTACAGCCTGGGTTGCGGCAAGTAATTGTATACAATGAAAAAAATTTTCAAATCACTATTTATTCTAATCTTCACGTTAGCCTGCAAGGGCCAAGAGAAAGAAATGGATAATACTGATTTTAGTTATCAGGTAACTTATAATGAAAATACTGACTCAACAACGGTTTTAGCGATGTTTTATGAACCTCTCAAGCCTATTGTTGAAAAAGATGGAATGACTGGTTGTAGGGCCCCGAGGCCTAAAGGGCTGGCCAAAGGTAGTCGCGTAAGCTTTAATGGAGTTTTATTAGATCAGACCAGTCCGTTTCAGTATCGCAAAATTTTTATTGGTTTGGTTAAAGCTGGCGAATTCGTTTGGGAAGATGCAAACAGCAATAAGCAGAGAAATAGGGTGGAAGCTCCAAGTCGTATCGCTATTCCACATTTTGATGAATTTAATGTAAATTATGAATTATCATTCAGATTCATTGGAGACCAAATTAAGAAAAGCGAATGGATTGCCTTTACAATACAAGATTCGCAAGGGAAGCTATTTCCAGCTGGTTCACGTTATGGGAATGAAGTGTTTTATCCGGTGAATCAAACTTATGGAGCAGGACCCGCCCTATTTAGCCTTGAAAGGACTATCAGAAATGTGATCAGGGAAGGAAGTAAACGTAAAGGAGAGATCAATGTAACTTATGTAGCAAAGACGGTACATGTAAAAATCGTTACGGACGAACAGCTTCAAAAGAGAGCAAAGAGCAAGAATCCCTATTAATTGTGAAAAATAAATTAAATGTATATACATATAATGTATTTGTATTTAAATTTTTGTATCTTTGTATTGTAATTAAGAATAAATGGAAATCGGTAAGGAAATAAAACAAGCAAAATTTAAGAACGAGCATCAAAAGATGCTGATCAATATTTTGTTTACAAGCAACTGGCTCAGCGCAAAGCATGCCTGTACTTTAAAGCCTTATGGGATATCCTCGCAACAATTTAATTTGTTGAGAATTTTAAGGGGGCAACATCCAAAACCTGCTACGGTTAATTTATTGATCGACCGGATGCTGGATAAAAATTCGAACGCGTCACGCTTAGTTGAGAAACTAAGGTTGAAAAAGTTGGTGGAGCGGGCCACTTGTCCGGAAGACAGAAGAGCTGTAAATGTGATCATCACTCAGAAAGGGTTGGACCTATTAACAGAGATCGATGAGAATGAAGCCGCTTTTTTGAAAGAGCTGAAAAATCTTTCGCAAAAGGAAGCGGAGCAGATCAATGAGTTGCTCGACAAGCTGAGAGGATAATTTTTTTACCAAAATATATGTATATACATTAAATGTTATTACAAATAAATAATAAATAATAAATAATTAAATCAGTCTAAAAACAAATAAAAATGGAAACAGCAATGAAAAATGAAGTTAAAACATGGGCACTTGACCCGACACATTCAAGTGTACACTTCGCAGTAAAGCACATGGTGATCAGTCAGACAAAAGGTTCATTCGAGAATTACAAGCTCAATGTGACAACCAGCGGACTCGAGTTTGAAAACGCCTCGATAGAACTTGAAATAGATGTAAAGAGTATCGACACAAAAATGGCTGACAGGGACAATCATCTTCGTTCCGCAGATTTCTTTGATGCTGAGAAATATCCTGTAATCAGATTTGTCTCAACAGAAATGAAAAAGACAAATGAGGAGGATTACCTTTTGAAAGGTAATATCACCATCAAAGATGTGACAAAACCGATTGAATTTAAAGTAAACTATGGGGGACAGGTGATCGATCCATGGGGAAATATCAGATCCGGGTTCACACTGGAAAGCTCTATCGACAGGTTTGATTTCGGACTTACCTGGAATGCGCTAATTGAAACGGGCGGTGCAATGGTTGGAAAAACAGTTAAGCTTCAGGCTGAGATCGAGATTGTCACACCTAAGTAATATTAAATAATATCAATACATTTATCATCATGTCAAACCATCATATCACACCGGCATTATTTGTCAGCCACGGCTCACCAATGAATGCGATTGCGGAAAATAAATACACACAGGACCTCAATGCTCTAGGCAACAGACTGAAGGATGTGAGTGCTATTTTAGTTATCTCAGCGCATTGGGAAACCAAGGGTTTATTTACGACTGCAAGTGATGAGCTTTCGACATATCATGATTTCAGAGGGTTTCCTGAAGAGCTATTCGCGGTAAAATACCCGGTGAAAGCTGCTTTGGAATTAATTCCGGAAATTGAAAAGCTCACAGGTGAAGTGGTTCAGCGCGATACAAAGCGTGGTCTCGACCACGGTGCATGGAGTATGCTGGTACATTTATTTCCTCAAAAACAAATAAAGGTGCTGCAGCTAAGCATCGACCGAAACAAGACGTTTGCAGAGCATCTGGAGTTTGCAAAGAAGCTCACTCCGCTTCGCGAACAAAACGTTTTGATCCTTGCAAGCGGTAACATGACACACAATTTTTCGCATATCAATTTTGCGAATGAGAATGCGTCACCTTTTGACTGGGCAGTGCAGTTTGATGAGTTAGTGAAAAATGCGTTCTTGAACAATGCTCCGGAAAAGCTGGTAAGAATTAAACATCAGACTGAGCTTTACCGGATCAATCATCCCACAGATGATCATTTTATCCCTCTTCTTTACCTTATGGGTTTAAGGAATGAGAAGGATAAGGTGGAGTTTCCGCACATGAGCTGGCAATATGGGACAATGAGCATGCGCCATATATTGTTGAATTAAATAATGGAAATAATGAATCCTTACATGGTGATAATAAAACTGCCGAATGAGCTCACAGAAGAGTTCGTGTTGTTGATACCCAAACAGCGTGCGCATATTGATAAGTTAATGGACGAAGGCAAAGTGCTGCAGTATTCGCTGGCAGCAGACAGAAGCTTTTTGTGGGTGACAGTTGTAGCAGAATCGGAGCAGAAGGTGATGGGGATCTTAAGATCGTTTCCATTATTTCAATTCATGAGCCCGATCATTACGGAACTGGCATTTCATAACAGTGTTTCAAACGAATTGCCTAAATTAATAATGAACTAAAAAAGAAAGTAAAACAATATATGAAGACTGTATTTCACAGCTCAAATGAACGCGGCCATGCAGATCATGGCTGGTTAAATGCCCACCATTCATTCAGCTTTGCTAGTTATCACGATCCGTCTAAAGTTCATTTCGGATTACTCCGTGTACTAAATGACGATATTGTTGCGCCCGGACAAGGGTTCGGAATGCATCCGCATGATAACATGGAGATCGTTACAATTCCATTAAGCGGAACTTTGGAACATCGCGACAGCATGGGAAACATTGGTGTTATAAAACCTAATGAAATTCAGGCAATGAGCGCGGGTTCCGGATTAATGCACTCGGAGTACAATCACTCCAAGACTGAACCGATAAATTTACTTCAGATCTGGGTGTTCCCGAAAGAAAGAAATATAAAGCCCCGTTATGACCAGAAGGTGTTCTCTGCTTCAGATAAAGAGGGGAAGTTTAAAACGGTTGTGGCTCCCGAACGTTCAGATGATGTGATGTGGATAAACCAGGATGCTTATTTCTCATTGGGTAAATTCAGTGATGCGTCCACGCAGGAATACGAAATAAAACACGCTGGCAATGGCGCTTACGTTTTTGTTATAGAGGGCGGAGCAACTATTAATGGCCAGAAGCTTGGAAAACGGGATGCTATGGGAATTTCAGAAACGGATAAATTTTCAATGGACATTGCGGCAGGATCTGAAATTTTAGTGATTGATGTACCTATGAATTAGTTGGGCTTTGCTTAGAGAATATGAAAGAGAAAAGAGAGATCTTTTCTCTTTTTTATTTCCGGATAAAATTAATAAATAGCTCTCTCCCGGACCTCGGCTTAATAGAGTTGTAGCAGAGCTGAAAGGTTTTGAAGGTGAAATATTTGTCGAAATATGATATATACTCTTCTTTATTACCGCCAAAAGGAGGTTTATCGCTATTTAATTTATCGTTGAACAAAACGCCTGCAAGAACTCCCTTTGGTTTCAATAATTCATGGCTCTTTTCGGCATATTTTATTCGTAATAAGGGATCAATGGCACAAAAGAAGGTTTGTTCAAGGATAAGATGGTATTGTCCGCTATGCTCAAAGAAATCGCCCTGAATCAAATTTTCAGCCGGAAAGTCGGGAATTCGTTTTTGTAAATTGTTTAATGGTTCAGAAGAAAGATCTATAACCGTGATGTTCTTAAATCCGTTATTAAACAAGTATTCCGCTTCGTATGCATTCCCCGCACCGGGAATAAGAATCTGAATATTCTTATCCTTTAGCTGATCGATGTATTCTTTCAAAGGAGTGGTGATACTGCCGGTATCCCATGCTGCATCATCATTAAGATAACGTTCTGTCCAGTAGTTTTTATCGAGTAACATTTTGCTTTTTCTCTGTAAAACTTAAGTTCTGCTCCCCCCGTGTGAAAATTAAAATGAAAACTGTACCCCCACTTTTATTCCCCAATTACTGATCTTGTCATCCGGGTTTGCTTTGCGGTAATCTCTTAAATAAAAATCATCGTTATAGGTGAGCCTGTACAAATAATCGATGCGGAAGATATTAAAGATGTTTTCTATGCCGAGATCCGCTTCAAAATACGGAACATCCTCCATTGCCGTGAAATAATTGTTGGCATTGAACTCCTGGTTTTTTGAGCTGAGGGTTCCATAAAACATATTGATCCCGACAACCTCTCTCCAGTTATATTTTTTTAGAAGAGGGATCCTGTTAAAGAGCAGGCCGCTGAAATGATGCTGCAAGAATGCTTCCAGATATTGATCACTTACAAATTCAAAATTGCTCATTTGATTGAATGAATTGCTGGCATAAATGAAAGTCTCATTTCCTCTGGGGATTTCGAGCAGAGTGTAAGGAATCCTCGAAAAAACCTTACCCATCTTGATAAATACCTGTGAATATCCAAGTGTGGCAAACCTGAAGCGATTGGAGTAGGAAATACTTGTTTTGTGATAATTAAAATCTCCGTCAAACACGTTTTTGAGTCCGAGTGTATAATTGAAATTGATTACTGCCGACCGTTTATTTCCGAAGCTGATCCTTTCAGTGCCATTTTGTACATAACGTTCCTTAACTGAATATCTGAGATCCAATAAAGCTTCTGTAATAGAGAATTTCCTCTGAAGAAAGATATTGTACTGGTCTCCCAAAGCAACTGGAAACAACGGATTGGTTCTGATGTTATGAAATGTGATCTTTGAACTTAATCCGACATTAAAATCCTTTTCATACCAGATCCTTGCTTCCTGCTTTTTTACAAGCCTTGAAACAGGTCCGATGCCTGCGGCAAAATTAAAGAGGTTGTTTGGCGACTGCCCCAGATTCATATTTCCTGAAAAGCTGTAATTCGTTCCTAGCTGGTCAATATCACTTCTGTATTGAACTCCGGCCTTACTCCATGGAAACCGCGTGAGGATCCTTTCCAGTTGAAGATTGTATTTGAAGCCTTTGTCTTTGAATCCATAAGCTCCGTACCCCCTGATGATCCACGATTTGCTGAATTTTGTATTCGTCCGGAAGCCTATTCTGACCTTATCGCCTTCGTATTTGTTTCGGCTGTACAGCTGCATGTAATGGCCAATATCAACCGGCCCAAAATCTTTATAGCCTGAAAATAAAAAGTAAAGAACATTCACTCCTGTCTTGATAAAAGGGATCTGCCGAACGGTATCGATCATATCGTATGACTTGGATTCCATTTTTGTCAATCGTTCATGTCTGTTGCCCCTCCACCAGGTAGTGTCTTTTAAAAGGGCATCTTCCGCGTAAACAGTGCTCGTTTCGTAAAAGTCTTTTTGCTTTGGTTTGTTGACTACAAAGTTCCTGTTGGAATTATATGTTCTTACAACCATACTTACAAACTTGCTGGTAACGGTGGTGTAATCTACGACAGTACGTGTCTGGGAAGGAACCCATGGTCCCACCTCGGTAGGAATAAGAACTTGTTGAATCCTAGCCCGGTCAATCCAGTTCACATTTACATCCGGGGTGATTTCAACATCCAGTTGCTTGATAGCAAAGGTTGTATCAGTAATCCAGAGCGTACCTGTATAGGCAAGATCCTTTTTGTTTTTCGGCCTGCAATCAATTTTATAACATTTGAAGCTGTCGATCACAACACTGTCGATCAGGTAATAATTGTAGAACAACATTGCATTATCAGCAATAGGAGAGAGGATGTCTTTGCCTTGTATGGCGACAGAGTTATTCGCGAAATTGTAATTCTGAAAATCAGTTCCCGTCAGCTGTGAAACTGCGCTGCCGTCTTTCATTCCGACAAACTTTATCTTCACGGCTTCAACATTTTCACGTTTTTTTTCTGCATCCTTGTATGAATAGATTTCAGATAAAACTTCACTCATCATCACAGGCAGGTTCGCTTTACTTTCCTCGCCTGCCAACACATCCAGGCTGTCCCACATATTTATAAAAGGCCGGAAGAGCCTCCATTTCCGCATTTTTGGAGTGATGTTATCTACGTCCGCTTCCTGTTTTGTATAGCTTAGATATTGAACCGAATTTAGATTATCGCGATTGTACTTCGATTTGTTTTCCTGCGCATTTTTGATGATCCGCAATGCAGGATTAATTCCGGGATGGATCTCAACAGTATTTAAGGTGAGCGCTTCCGGACTGAGCTGAAAGTCTATAACCTGCGTCTGTCCCTTTTTTACTGCTTTGGCTTTGGATTTATAGCCTATAAGTGAAATGTAAATAGAGTCTTTTGGAGTATTCGTTTTTATAATATAATTTCCTTCAAAGTCAGTGACAGTTCCGATGACAGTTCCTTTAAAATAAATGTTTACAAATGGTATCCCTGCGTTGGTTCCTTTTTCGGTAACATGTCCGGAAATGACAGTTTCGTTTTGAGCTCGTGTCTGAACTGAAAACACAATGCAAATAAAAAGAAGTATTATGTTTTTATATGACAAAGTGAACGAATCTGAAATTTGAAATCATCTTATTTTTTTAATTCCAGTAAAACTACGTTCTCAACGTGATGTGTCTGTGGAAACATATCCACCGGCTGAACTTTCGCTACTTTGTATTTCGCGTCAAGCAGCTGTAAGTCTCTTGCTTGTGTCGCGGGATTACAGCTCACATAAACGATTCTTTCCGGTGCTATTTCAAGGATCTTGTTTGTCACATCATCATGCATCCCCGCGCGCGGAGGATCTGTAATGATCACATTGGGTTTGCCGTTTTCAGTGATGAATGCATCATTCAGCACATCCTTCATATCACCTGCAAAGAACACAGTATTGGAAATGTTGTTAATCCGGGAGTTGATCTTTGCATCTTCTATCGCAGCGGGAACATATTCAACACCGACAACTTTTTTAGCCTGATGAGCAACGAAATTGGCAATTGTCCCTGTTCCTGTGTAAAGATCATAAACGACATCAGTGTTTTTTATTCCTGCGTAATCTCGCGTGATCTTATAAAGTTCGTAGGCCTGTTCTGAGTTGGTCTGGTAAAAGCTTTTCGGCCCGATCTTGAATTTCAAGCCTTCCATATTTTCGTAGATGCTGTCATTTCCTTTGTAAGGGATGATCTCCAGATCACCGATGGTATCATTTCGCTTCGAGTTGATCACGTATTGAAGCGAAGTGATCTGCGGGAATTTTTCTGAAACATGATTCAGAAGCTTTTCGATATTTTCTTTATCGTTGTAAAAGAAAGATACGATCAACATCCATTCACCTGTAGAAGTGCTCCTGATAATAATATTTCTCAGTAAGCCAACCTGTTCTCTCAGATCGAAGAAAGTGAGCTTGTTTTCTAATGCGTAATTCTTTATCTCATTTCTGATAGCATTAGAAGGCTCTTCCTGAAGATAGCAGGTATCAATGTCAAGAATTTTGTCGAAAGCACCCGGAATATGAAATCCGAGAGCATTGCGGTTCATCTGGCCTTCTTCCTCACCAAAAACAAGCGTTTTATCATTCAGCTCATTGAGTGTAAGCCATTTTTTATTGGAGAAAGTATATTCCAGCTTGTTGCGGTAGAAGTAAACTTTTTGGGAGGGGAAAATCTTTTGGATCTCAGGAAGCTCGATCTTGGCCAACCTTGTAAGGGCATCTGTCACCTGCTTTTGTTTGTAGAACAGTTGCCATTCGTAATCCATATTCTGCCATTTACAGCCACCACATGTTCCGAAATGTTTGCAGACAGCCTCCGTACGTTTTTCAGAAGGATGTTTAACCGCGATTGTATTTGCTTCGCGGTATTTACTTTTCTTTCGGGTGATCTGTAGATCCACCACGTCACCGGGAACTGCGCCTTTAATGAAAATCACATATTCATCAGTTCTGGCAATGGAATGTCCATCAGAACTGGTGTCCGTAACTGTAATATTTTCAAGTATGGGTAAAGGCTTTTTATTAGTCGCTCTCATAATTAATTCTGGCTTTTCAGCAGGGATGTAAATTTACTAAAACCCTTTGAATAAACAGTCTTAATTAATGCTTCGGAAACAAGCGAAAAATGGGGATGAATAATGCTAAGATTAATGATTTTTTACAAAGACATTATTCCTGCGCTCTGTCTCTTTTTCGTTCGCAGCATGCGTTGGATAAGGCTTATCCGTTGGAGTAAGATAATATTCAGGATTGAATTCTTTATAAAATCTTCTTACACCTTTATCGCAATACCCGCTTGCCCAGGTAGGATCAACATAATACCAGGAATTATTCAGTTTCACTTTGACCCAGGCATGGTTGGTCCCGAAGTTTTTCTTGCCTTTTAGGCGCTGAATTTTGGCAATGTTTCCGCTTGCTGTTCCGATTACAATTTCGCATGGAATATTATTGGCAAGACAAAGCTGTTGAAAAAGCACCGCATAACCTTCACAGATTCCTTTACGGCTCTTCAATACGCGCGTAGCATAATCATAATAAAATTTGTTCCGTTTATCGTTAAGCTCCTGAGCAGTGCGATATGAGAAACTGACCCTCTGTGCTTTTTGTGAATGAAATTCAGAGCAGTTATAGGCGATGTTATCGGTGATCCAGATGAAGATGGAACGCACTTTGTCCTGATCATTTGAAAAGGGAGCGGTAAGATCTGTGGCGAGTTCAGGGATCTTTTTATACTTGTTTTTTAACCTGAGAGAATAAGCGTCAACGGAAGAATAATTGTTCGAAACAGAGACCACTTGCGTAATCTTTGCTCCGGTATTCACCCCTTCCGGATCTGAAAAATCAGAATCAGTCTCAGCAACTTGGGCAAAAAGGCCCGCCTGAAAAACAACTGCTGTAAATAATGCTATTAGCTTTCTGGTAAAGGGAAAAGACATGGTGTTAAACGCTTTCGACTGTCGAATATTGCAAAGGTTATTCCGCTTTTTTTGTTAATTTTGTACCCTTAAATTGAATGAATATGGCAACCATGAACAGTAAAAAACTAAGCTCGCAAGAGGCGATCGATCTGGAAGAGAAATACGGTGCACACAATTATCATCCGCTGCCGGTTGTGCTTGAAAGAGGTGAGGGTGTATATGTATGGGATGTGGATGGAAAGAAATATTTCGATTTCCTTGCTGCTTATAGTGCGGTTAATCAGGGGCATTGCCATCCGAAGATCATTGATTCACTGACTGAGCAAGCGAAAAAACTGACTCTTACTTCAAGAGCCTTTTATAACGATACGCTAGGTGAATATGAAAAGTTCATCACTTCCTATTTTGGTTTTGATAAAGTATTGCCGATGAACACGGGAGCAGAAGGTGTAGAAACGGCCATTAAACTGGCTAGAAAATGGGCATATGAGAAAAAAGGAGTTGCGGAGAACGAAGCAGTGATCATCGTATGTAAAAATAATTTTCACGGCCGCACGATCTCTATTGTTTCAGCAAGCAATGATCCTGATGCAAGAAAGAATTTCGGGCCATTCACTCCCGGAATTATTGCTGTTGAATATAACAATGTTGAAGCTTTAGCAGAGCTATTGAAAAATAAAAATATTGCTGCATTCCTTGTTGAGCCTGTACAGGGTGAAGCAGGAGTTGTTGTTCCTGATGAAGGTTATTTAAAAAAGTGTTACGAGCTGTGCAAAAAGAACGATGTATTATTCATTGCAGATGAGATTCAGTCGGGACTTGGGCGTACAGGTAAATTGCTTGCATGTGATCATGATGGTGTTAAACCTGATGTGTTGATCCTTGGGAAAGCTTTGGCAGGCGGAGTTTATCCGGTGTCTGCGGTTTTAGCAAACGATGAGATCATGCTTTGCATTAAGCCGGGGCAACATGGTTCCACTTACGGAGGAAATCCTTTAGCATGCCGAGTGGCAATTACAGCCCTTACAGTATTGAAAGAAGAAAAGCTCTCTGAGAATTCAGAACGCTTAGGTAAAATATTATTGGACGAATTAAAAGGGATCCAGGCTTCATATCCTGAGCTTATTAAAACCGTTCGCGGAAAAGGCTTATTCTGCGCGATGGTAATCGCTGAAAGAAATGGGAAGAACGCGTGGGATGTTTGTGTTGAATTATCAAAACAAGGTTTGTTAGCGAAGCCTACTCATGGTGATATTATTCGTTTTGCTCCTCCCTTGGTGATCACCGAATCTCAATTAATGGAATGCGTTGATATTATCAGAAAAGTGATAAAAGGATTCTAATTATACGCTCATGCGCAGACCCAAAGTAAATGCTCCTGAATGGAGCATTTTTTATTTAATGTGTTTCAAAAAATGATAACCTCTTTTTAAGTAACCTTCTCTCTCATAAAATTTATGGGCATTCTCATTTTCCAAATACGCATCAAGCATCAAGGTTTTGCAGTCATTTGCTTTCGCTTTATTTTCGCACCAATCGCAAAGGAGCTTTCCAATTCCTTTTGAACGATATTCCGGAAGCACAACAACATTATCCATCTCCAGATATTTTCCGGAATAAAGTTTCGTGTTGATCCAGAAGCCGGACAGGGCAATGCATGTATCACCTTCGAAAACTCCGACCTGGCTATAACCGGACGGAATCATCGCTTCCAAGTTCTTTTGGTAAGCTTCTTTTGTTAAACCTGGTCCGCTGAGTTCCCTGATCACAGAAATGTAGTTTAACATTTCTGTGACGGTATTGATTTCTTTTAGAATGTAGGAAGACATAATTTCGAATTAGATCCCTCCGCTGCGGTCGGGATGACAACCTTGGTTCGATAACTTGAATTGAATACCTCACCTGGGGGCAGGAAGTGATTACTGCTAGGCTTTCTTTTCCGGCTTTGGAGGTAAAGGCCCGCGTTTGTAAATGATGAGTCCGTTCAGAAAATTTCTGAGTAGCTGATCACCACACTCTTTGAAGTTCTGATGGTCAGGAGTTCTGTAAAGTGCGTTCACTTCGCTTTTCGTGATATCGAAATCAACAAGCTTCAGGATCTTTACAATGTCTTCATCCTTAAGTTCTAGAGCTACGCGAAGTTTTTTTAGTATGTCGTTATTTGAGAGCATAATTTTATTTTACCACGAAGGCGCCAAGACGCGAAGTTTAAATTAATACTTTAATAATTGATCAATCGCTTTGGCAACCTTACTTGCGTTGGGAAGCATTGTTGTTTCCAAAGTTGAATTTAACGGAATCGCAGGTAAATTTTCTGCACCGATAATTTCAACAGGAGCATCCAGCGATTCAAAACAGAATTTGGAAATTCTTCCAGCAAGCGCTTGCGCGAAGCCGTTGTTATAAGGTTCTTCAGTCAGCACCATACATCTTCCGTGTTTTCTTACAGATGCAAATACAGTTGCTTCATCCAGTGGATTGATCGTTCGTAGATCCACTATCTCTACTTGTTCGGCAAATTCTTTACTTGCATTCTTTGCCCAGTAAACGCCCATCCCGTAAGTGATGATGGTTAAGGTTGCTTTTTCTGTGCTCTTTTCAACCTCCTGAACCATTCTTGCTTTTCCGAGAGGGATGATATAATCTTCATCAGGCTCGATAGTGCGTGCATCTTCTGTTCCTTTGATCTTGCTCCAGTATAAACCTTTATGCTCAAGCATGATCACCGGATTAGGATCATAGTAAGCTGCTTTCATCAGCCCTTTCAGATCGGCACCGGTTGAAGGATAGCAGATCTTTATTCCGCGGATATTCGCAAGCACGCTTTCAACGCTTGATGAATGGTACGGACCACCACTGCCATAAGCTCCAATAGGAACGCGGATAATACAGCTCACCGGCCATTTACCGTTTGATAAATAACATGAACGGCTCACTTCAGTGAATAACTGATTTAAGCCAGGCCAGATGTAATCAGCGAACTGAACTTCAACAATTGGTTTACATCCGACAGCACTCATTCCAACAGTGCTGCCGATAATAAACGCCTCCTGGATAGGTGTGTTAAAAACTCTGTTATCACCGTAGGTTTGAGCAAGTGTAGCTGCTTCACGGAAAACACCGCCAAGCCTGCCACCCACGTCTTGTCCGTATAACAGGCATTCAGGATGTTTCGCCATTAATTCACGAATCGCAAATAATGCAGAATCCACCATTACGGTTTTTTCTTTTCCTGCAGGTTCACGTTCACCTTTTTCTTCTGTTACCGGGGTAGGAGCGAAGTCGTGATCGAAAAGGTCTGATGGTTGCGGATCTTCAGCCAGCAATGCTTTCTGATAATCTTCTTCTACTTTTATTTTCGCATTTTTTTCTATTGCGCTAAGCTCTGATCCCTCAAATCCTGCCACCAGCATCTGGTTGCGAAGCTTTGGAAAAGGATCGCGTTTTTGCGCTTCATCAAGATCATCGCGGTACCACTCTTTACGAACTCCAGAAGTGTGATGATTCAATAATGGAACTTTTGCATGGATCAGAAATGGTCTGCGCTCCTTACGGATGATCGCGATCACTTCTTTGATTGTATTATATGACTTCTCGAAATCCGTTCCATCAATTGTGCGTGTTTCAAGTCCTTTGAAGCCTTTTGCATATTCAGTTGCATCCTGTGCGCGAATCTCTTTTGCATTCGCGGAAATATCCCACTCATTATCCTGCACAACGTATAGGATGGGCATTTTCTTTAAAACAGCCATCTGGAATGCTTCAGCAACTTCTCCTTCAGTAATGCAGGCATCACCCAGTGAGCAAACAGCGATTGGTTTATCATCACCATAATCAACAGCAAGGCCTTGTTTTTCCAGGTATTGTAAACCCATAGCTACACCGGTGGTCGGGATAGCCTGCATTCCTGTAGCAGATGACTGCATCGGGATCTTTGGCATATTATCCCTGCGTAAACTCGGGTGAGAATAATATGTTCTTCCACCCGAAAAAGGATCGTCTCTTTTTGCAAGCACCTGCAGCATTAGTTCATAGGGAGTCATACCAATTCCCAATAGCATACTATCATCGCGATAATAAGCTGAAAGAAAATCCTGCGGCTTAAGTTGTAAACTGACTGCTAACTGGATCGCTTCATGTCCACGCGAAGTAGCGTGAACATATTTAGCTGTAACTTCTTTGTTTGCTTCATATAGTTCCGCAAGAGATTTCGCAGTACACATTAATTCAAAGCCTTTTAACAAAGTTTCTTCAGAGAGTGAAGAATTTATTTTCCTTTTTTTATCCATTACTGATTCCGCCATGGTGTGTTGATAGATGAGTTAGTCCCTCATGATATATACAATATTAAAATTAGGAAACACCCCATCGTTTTCATAATGTATTAGACCAACCTTATAAAAATGTAGTCCAATGTAAAAATTATTTACTTTAATTCTTTAATGGTAATTAAAAGCAATATAAAATGTTGTATTTTGCTATTTTGTCGGTATTTTATTCTGGCGAGAATCAATAAAAAGGGCCGTAACGAAATGACGGCCCTTTATATTGATAGCTGTACACTTTAATGTACAGCAACTGGTTTTTCAAACCTGTTGGCTATTTCTTCACTCACTTTCCAAAGCTTTTCTTGTATCGCTTCGTCTGAGGAATTACCAGGCTTAGGTAATTCTTTAAATTTACAGTCATAAAACTTTCCATTCATATCATTGAAATGGATTCCGCTCACAAGTTGAGCAATAGAATGGGCAGGTTTTTCAGGTTTATGGCTGATCAGGTTAAGCAGTCCTCTTACGAAGAAAGGCATTTCGCGGGTTAAACTTGATTTTGTCAGGCCGGGATGAAAGGCAATAGCGCTTGTCCCAACACCATGCATCCTTTTTGACAGCGCAAATGTGAAAAGCAGGTTCGCCATTTTTGAAGCGCCAAAGGCAGTGAACGCGCTGAATTTTGTATCACCGTTTAAATCGCTAAAGTTTAGTGGTGTTGAGGAAGGCGCGGAAACCGTAAGCACTTTGGCTCCCGGAGTAGCATTGATCAGGCTTAACAATTCTTTAGTCAGAACGAAAACTGCCATGTGATTGACTCCGAACATGAATTCGAAAAGGTCTTTTGTGAATTCTTTTTTCGCCTTATAACAAGCAGCTATATTGATCAATCCGTTCAACTGTGTTATTTTGTTTTTGATCTGGCCTGCAGCTTTTTTTACTGACGATATATCCGAAAAGTCGGCAATGACTCCCTCTATATTCGGATTCGCAGTTGCAGATTTGATCTCCTTTATAACCTGATCAAGTTTTTGTTTATTTCTTCCAAGAAGGATTAATTTATTTCCCGGCTTTGCAAGTTCCATTGCAGTTGCTTTCCCAATCGCACCGGTAGCTCCGGTAATAACAAATGTTTTCATGCAATAACTAGTTTTAAATATAAGTTAAACGTCTCATCATATTGAAGAAGATGATGCTTTATTGATGTAAAAAACATGCCTGTAAAGGAGGGCTCCAAATCTTATTTAAAGATTTCTTTTGACGAATTTTTCCAGCTCAACCTTTTGCTGTTCGCTCATGTTCCTGATTCTGCTTTTATGAGAGCCATATTTAATAATGATCTTTTTTGATTTCCCTGTTGATTGCATAGCGGACCATGGATCGTTCTCACCGTAAATGAATAAGACTTTTTCTGCTGTCGGACTTTTAAGAAATTCTGAAAGTTTTCGGAGATAAGTTTTGTCAAAGGGGATGTTAATTCCGGATGGAGCAAATCTTTTATTTGAGTAATTTTTTTGTTTCAAATGGTTCTTGAATTTTTTTATATCATACTCGTAAAAGCCTAATTCATGATAGCTCATATAGAATGAGGGTTCCAGCCGTTTTAATGTTTTAACGGAGTAGAATGATGGCGTAATGACCGAAGACAGAAACTTCATCATTTCAAAAGGATCTTCGGTTGTTAAAGGAATTTTGGAACAATCTCCACCCGACTGCCAGAATGAAAAAGGCAACTCCAGGATCATATAATCAAGAACCGTTTCGGTATCTAAATCCCCGAAGCTGATCCCGTTTTTGAATACGAAATCATTTAGCTGCGGGAGTAATGACGCTTTATTAAGAAACAGATTATTCTGGAATAAAGAAAGTTTTTTGCCGCATTCTGTGTTAGAAAGCGCAGTTAACATGGAGTCGATCTTATTCTCGTTAAGATTTTTTTTAATCGCTGTACCATATACAATTGTCAACGCAACATCATCCGGGTAATTTATTTTATGCGCCAGAGCTGCCTGTCCACCCTTGCTTATTCCTGTGGAAATCCATTTGTTTTTATAGAAAATGCTGCTGAAAAGTGTTTTGATATAGTGCACGTCTGCAGCAGCCTGAGAAGTGGTTAGATATTTATAATCAACTTTGTCTGGCACGGAACGGCCGAAAAAGCGATGTTCAATTATGATCAGGTTTGCGTTTACGAGTGTGGCTAATTCATGCTGATGCATTGGTGCAACAGCGTAATTGATTGCGTAACCGTCAGTGTCCATTACGACATTAGAATCCAGAGATTTAAAGTCGATAACAATTCTTTGTTTGAATTTTCCTGCTGAACTATTGTTGTGGTCCAGATCCTGCTCGACAAAAACTTCGTATCGTTCAGAGCTGTTTTCATTTAAAATCGAAGAAAAGGTAATTCCTGGAAGTGCAGCAATCTTTTCTTTGAAACTTTGAGAATGACCGAGATAATTCAGAAGTATGAAAAAAAAGAAAACATGATTTTTTGCTTTGAGCATTTTCAAATATAATTCTTTTTCAGGCTGAAACGCTTACCATATTGTTACCTTTGCAGTATGGAGGAAACAATAAAATCAGTACTTGCAAATTTGAAGATCAGCGCTTTGAATGAAATGCAGAACGCAGTGATCAAGGCATCATCGAAATCAGGTGATGTGATATTGCTTTCACCAACAGGGTCCGGTAAAACGCTTGGCTTTCTTTTGCCAGTCTTATCGCAATTGAAACAGGACAAGAAAGGAGTTCAGGCTTTAATATTGGTCCCATCAAGGGAACTGGCGATCCAAATCGAAACTGTTTTTAAACAAATGGGAACCGGCTTTAAGATTAATTGTTGTTATGGCGGACATTCAACCCGCATTGAGAAAAATAACCTGGAACATCCGCCAGCTTTACTGGTTGGCACTCCCGGACGAATTGCTTATCATATCAGAAATACAAATTTTGATGTAAGTACAGTTAACATGCTTGTGCTGGATGAGTTTGATAAATCACTTGAGTTCGGTTTCAAGGAAGACATGTCGGCTATCATTTATGACCTGAAAAACCTGAACAAGCGAATGCTTACTTCCGCTACCAATATGGAAGAGATCCCGGCATTCACCGGAGTAAAAGATCCGGTTCAGATAAACTTTCTCGGTAAAGTCCCGTCACGCCCCGCAGGTTTAAAACTTAAAATAGTTAAAGGGAAAGATAAGCTGGATGTTTTATTTTCGCTCATTTGTAAATACGGAGATAAAGCAACACTCGTTTTTTGTAATCACCGCGATGCAGTTGAAAGGATCAGTCAGTTACTAAAAGATAAAGGCTTATCACATGACATTTTTCACGGGGGCATGGAGCAGGACGACAGAGAACGGGCTCTTATAAAGTTCAGAAATGGAAGCCACCGAATTTTAATTACAACAGATCTTGCATCGCGCGGACTGGATATTCCTGAAATTGAAATTGTAATTCATTATCAGCTTCCTACAACGGAGGATTCTTTTATTCACCGTAACGGGCGGACGGCAAGGATGAATGCGAAAGGAACTTCATATCTGGTTTTATCGGACACTGACCACGTGCCGACCTTTATAAAGGAAACACCGGAGTTTGAGGAATTAGAAGAAAATTATCCGCTTCCCGAAAACACCCCATGGAGCACGTTATACATCGCAGCAGGTAAAAAAGATAAGATCAATAAAATGGATATTGTCGGCATGCTTTTGCAGAAGGGCAAATTACAAAAGGATGAATTAGGCCTGATCGAAGTGCTTGATAAGTCGGCCTACGCAGCGGTTAGAAGAGATAAGATCAATAAGGTTGTTAGTCTGGTGAGGGAAGAAAAGATAAAGGGGAGGAAAATAAAGATGGCGGTTTCGGAGTAATGATTATATCTCTAACTTTTTGTCGAAAAATTTACAAAAACGCTTTGATCTGTAAGGCGATTTGTTTGCAGCCTTTTATTTGCTTTGGAATTTCCTGATCTTCGCGGCCATCATTCTTAGTGGCCTCAGTGCCTTAGTCCCAAGGACTCCTACGGAGTGGTGAAAAAATTCAATATTTCTTATTCATAATAATATAATTCGCAGCTTTCAGCATTTGTGTGGCGTAGGTTTTCATTGAATCGGCTTTCGCTTTCTTTTTATCGAGGAAGCTGTGTGTATCCAGATCTTTATATTCGTACAGGAGCTCTTTCTGATCATCAAGGAGATTGATGTAATAATACTTATCATCAATGCAGCCTATTTTAGAATCAGCTGTAAAGTACATGTATGGACGCTTTTCATGTACAAGATCAATTCCCATCGAAGTGTTCTTAAAAGGAATATTCAAAAAACTCAGCAATGTGGGCAGTACATCAATTTGTCCGCCCACAGATGAAATTGTATCACTGTTTATCTGCGATGGCATGTAAAACAAACACGGAATATGATTATAGGAAAGCGGCATAGAGTAGGTGTGGCCGAGATTTCCTCCGTGATCTGCAACAAAAATAAATAAAGTATTATTGAACCATTCATGCTTCCGGGCATTTTCTATAAAGTGTCCTAAGGCCCAGTCTGCATATTGCGTAGCACGATCCTGCTTGGTTTTTGCATCCGGCTTAAAAGAAATATTGTCAGGGATTTCCCATGGTCCATGATCGCTTGAAGTAAGTATGTATGAGAAGAACGGCTTCCTGGTTGTTTTCACATGCTCATCCATTCTTTCGATTGCCGATTCAAAAAGATAATGATCAAATACTCCAAGCGGACCGTTCGTCTTATCCGAAGTGAAGTCATATTGTGAGTAGATCTTATCGAAATCATTGAACATGAAGAAGCCCTCCATATTATCGAATTGCGGATCATGCGAGGTGAAAAAATAATTTGTGTAATCATTTTTTTTCAGCCAGTACGAAATTCCTTTGAATGCTTTTTCTGTATATGTATTCAGCGGATGAGTGTCCATAATAGCCGGGAATCCGGTTTCTGTACTGAATAAGCCATTGAATGTATGAATGCCTGCAGAATAAAAATGATCGAAGAATAATCCTTTTGAGATCAGGGAATCGAAGCGGCTTGTAAGGCGGTCGCATTTATGATAGCCCAGCTTTGTCATCGACATACTCTCCATCAACACCACAACAACATTGTAATTTTTTTTGGCTGAGTCGGCCGGATAAGTTCTTTCTGCATCACCGCTAACAGTGTATCTTTTTTGGGTAGCAATGTTATTTAATGCTTTTTGAAGCTCAGCATCGGAAAAGCTACCAGTCAGGAATTTACGTTCTTTATTTTTCTCAGTAAGACTGTGAATGAATACATAACAGGGATTCAACCCGAGATGGTTAAAAAAAGCATATTCGGAAAAGAAAGCGGTTCCTACCTTTATTGGTGATTTTGGGGATGTTCGCCCTCTGATCCCGATGAAGGTGAAAAGTCCCAAAACAAAGAAAATCGGAACTGAATATTTTAGGGACGAATACGTGTGTCCCTGATCAATGTTTCTGAATGTGTTTTTTGTCCGGTGAATAAAAAAGAAGCTTAAAACAAAAAACAATAAAAGATACCCCCAATAGGAAATATTTGAAAAAATAAGCTTCACAACAAAGGCAGGAGATTCGGTCCAAACGAGAAAACCTTTATTTAAATGATTACCGAATTGTTTATAAAACGGAATGTCAGCTGCACAAATGAAAAAACAAATGGTAAATGTTATTATGAAATACCATTTAAAGAAACTGAATACTTTGTATAATCTATTCTGTAGTGTGTTATTTATAAAGATAAAAAGAACAAACGGAGCTACCAGATAACAGGTAATAACGAGATCATAATTCAGCCCGTACAGTAACGATCTTCCATAGAGATAACCCGGTTGGTCAGGGTTTACGGGGATGTTTTCAGTGTTGGAGAATATGAAACATAAGCGATAAACGCTGAAGGCTGCTATAGAAGCAAAGCTGAGTCGGAATAGCGGTAGATATGGCTTTAAATGGTTTTTGAATTCCTTCACTGATGATTTCTGTTCGATAAATATGATATTTGTAAGAATATTTTATTATTTCTTAAGGGTACGGACATACTCGGTAGCCTTTACAGCCAGTGACTTCCATTCGAAGAATGCTTATCGGATAATTGAACCCATCCTTTCATAGACCGATTCATTCCGCTGGGGTCAAAAAGCTTAGCTCCCGCAAGCTTCATTGCTTCTTTTTCATCATCCTGAGGTAATTTAAAGATCATATATTCTTTCCAGAACATAGTTGATGCTTTTCCGTTCGGAGTTTTTGTGCACAGTGCGTCAAACATTTTACCTTCTGTCACACCTTGTAATTCTGATGCAATAGTGTGGAATAATTCTTCTGCTTTCGACATACAATTTCGGGTGCTGAAACACTAAAATACGATTTATGCGGATTTAATTGCTCGAGGGGCTGTAAAAAACGGCTGGAGAATAATTTGAAAGTATTAATGTGAATCAAAATAATAAAGTTATGGACAGCACGAGGTTGAAGTTAAGAGGCAGTTGGAACGAAGTGAAGGGAAAGATAAAGCAGGAGTACGCTGACCTCACAGATGATGATCTGAAGTACGAAGAAGGGAAAGATGATGAATTGGTTGGAAGACTTCAGAAGAAAGTAGGAAAGACAAAGGACGAGATCATTGATTGGATCCAGCGTTTGTAATTCCGAAAATTAAGCACCGCCTTTGCACTTGAGCAAAGGCGGTTTTTTATTTATGTCAGTTCCTTATTTTAGATCAAAGTATTGATCTTTTTCAAAGAGAATATGATAAATGCTAACAGAAAGAGCCATAGCGGTAAAGTTGTGATGGCCAATCGGTCATCCTGCCAGGCTGATATTCCGCTTGTAAGCAGGATATAATAAATGACTATCGTACTGCTGAAAACTAAGATCAATTCAGGATACCTTTTCCTTCTTAAAAATAGTATGCTCATTAACAGAGCCGGACACCATAAAATCTTATAGACAGATGAATAATAGGAGTTGGTGACCACCATAAAATCACGAAAGGGCACATGCTCGAATTCCTTCGGGTATGAAAGAAAACCCGGTTTTCCATTACAATTATCCTTCAGGTTTTCAAGATAAACATCAATGAAGACAGATTTATGCCGGGCCATGTAAGCGAATATATCTGGCTTTTGGTAATCTTTAACCTTTTCGAGGGTTTCATTTCTGCTGAGGTTATTGATCTTTGAATAACCCTGTGCGAAAATATAATCGCGGAAAGTATCTCTGTCTATGTCCGAAACTTTTAACATGTTGAAATTAACTTTCATTATGCTAAGTTGGAAAACCACGGGAAGACTGAGTAGCATAAGAATAAGAAGCTTTGCCGGCTTTTTGAGATAAGCCCTTAAATAAAATAGAGGCAAAATTATAAAGGTCAGGAGCAATAAAAAAGGGAAGAAGAGAGGTTTTAAAACAGAAAGCAGTGCAAGACAGAAAAATATAGTATGGAAGAAATTAAGCGTTCTGCGTTCTTCGATCTTATTTGTTAAAAAATAGAGAGTTATCGATAAGAGAAATATTGTGCTTACTTCGGATATTGCGTGCAGTGTCAGCGTGATCAATGTAAGGTTTAATGACATTATAATTGCGCCTGTAAAGCTGAGGATGCGGCTCCCGGTTGTTTTTCTGATTGAAAGGAAAAGCAAATTTAAAGAAGCTATCCAGAAAACAAAGTGGACGGACCAAAGTCCGAACACCCCGAATGGTTTGTAGAATAATGTAATTAGAAGTGGGTAAAAGAACGGCCTGATAAGAACTGAGTGATCAGCAGGCTGATCGTTTAGCAAAAAGTTGGAAACATCCCGGAAAGTGAGCGCATCCGGGGTCGAAAAAAAGATCTCATTATTGATACCGATATTTAAATTCAGAAGAACAATAAAATAAATCAGTATTGCTGCTGCATTTAGAATGATTAATTCTTTCCGAATTGTGATCATGGTGGGTTTCGTCAGGCCTTCGCTTTAAATTTTTTAATAGCATTCACCGTAAACTCCGAAAGCACCAGCTTGCCGCTCATTTCCGCACGCTCGATCAATAACGTATCCCAGTTTTCAGTTCCTCTCCAGAACACTTTTTTCAGCATCGACATTGCTTCAGGGTTGGATTTCGAAAGCTTATCTGCAAGAGCAGCAATTGCCGCATCCAATTCTTCTGTTGTTTTGAAGATGTCGACATACAATCCTTTTTCTTTTGCCCATTGTGCTGATTGCCATTCAGTCGCATTAATTGAAAGTGATGTGAACGCAGAATTTCCGATTTTTCTTTCCACCGCAGGCCCAACCACGAAAGGCCCGATTCCGACAGCAAGTTCGCTCAATTTTACTGAAGCAGAATCAACAGCCAGAGTGTAGTCCGCTGCGCTTGCGATACCAACACCACCACCAACGGCTTTTCCCTGAACACGTGCAATCACAAATTTCGGTGCAGTGCGAATAGCATTTATTACCATTGCAAACCCAGAGAAAAATTTCTTTCCGGTTTCAAGATCCTTGATTGAAATAAGCTCATCAAATGAAGCACCTGCACAGAAAGCTTTGTCGCCTTCACTTTGCAGAAGAATTACCTTAGCGTTATCATCTTTACCCGCTTTTGTGATTTCTTCAGCTAACTGACGAAGCAATGCTCCAGGCATTGAATTGCTTTGAGGATGAAAAAAAGTAATTGTTGCAATTCCGTTTGATGTATTTGATTTTATGTGGCCTTCCATCTTAGTTGAGTGGTTAATGGTTATTAGTTAACAGGGCTAGACTTGTGAAATGCGAATATAAAAAAAAAGCATTCTGATTGCTCAGAATGCTTAATTAAACTAATTGTCTAACCCTTATAATAGATATCTTAGTTTTCCCTGTATGCAGGCAATTTTCCTTCTTTGATCAATTGCATGCTTTTTTGTTTGTGCTCCTCGAAGTTACCAAAGCAAAGTGCATCAAGCATTTCCTTTTTAGTAAGCTGAGAATCGTTTAACTGAACTTTGATCTCTTTTTCACAACGATCAACATATTTTTCAAAACGCTCAGGCGCCCAAATGTATTGCAATTTGAACCACTCCGGTTGTGAACGGTCAACATTGAATTCAATAGGCATATCATCACTCATTTTTATATTTGTCTTGATATCCAGACCTTCAAACTTTTTCGGTAAAAGGCGGTTATCGAAAACCAGCGGACGGCTGATCTTTATTACGTGTTTCTTTTTCTTAGGATCTACCATTGCTAATCCTTCAATTGTCAAACCCTTTTTTTTAAGGTGACCATATTTAGATTCAAAGCTTTTTAATATTTCGAACATGACTTTCCTATATTAGTGGACTACAAAGATACGACATAAATCGTCTTTTGAGTTATTAACAACCCGACATTTAGACCATTGATTTACAATCAACTACCATTGTTGAAAAAGTGTAGATGAATCACCCCTTGTTTCGATGAATAACATCATTGTTCCTATGAAAGGCAATAAAGTCTCCATAACCTCCTCACAGAGAAGGTGTTAGTTAAAGGGATTTTAGCGGGTGTTTTAGGGGATTTTTGTGGCTTAATCCAAGTAGATCAGATTTTCACGCCTATAACAAGCACGTCATCAATCTGTTCGAGATTCCCCCTCCATTTTTCAAAGGTTTTATCTAAAAGATCCTTTTGATCCTCCATTGGGAGACTTGCGTGCTTTAATAAAACTTCTTGCAACTGCTTGTATTTGAATTTCTTACCTTTTTCTCCGCCAAATTGGTCAGCAAAACCATCGGTAAAGGTGTAAATTATATCTCCTTTTTTAAGATCGATCTTTTGAAGGCTGAATGGCTTCATTTCTCCACCATATTTACCCACAGGCATTTTATCTGCTTTATACTCTGTTACTTTCCCATCGCGGACATGCCATAAAGGATTATTCGCAGCAGCGAACTCCATCTGCATGTTTTCAAAATCGTAGGCGCAAAGTACGCAGTCCATCCCGTCTTTACTTTCTTCAACGCTACCTTCAGGGTTTAATGAAGCAATGATCCCAATACGGATATTATCAAGAATTTCATTAGGATGGATGAGATTACGCTCAATGATCGACTCATTTAAACGAGAGATGCCCATCATGCTCATGAGGGCTCCCGGAACTCCGTGGCCCGTGCAATCTGCGGTACACATATAAAACAATTCGTTTTTACTTCCGGTAGGTTTATGCGCAAGGGCATGATAAAAATCTCCGCTGACAATGTCCTTTGGCTTATATAAAATGAAAAAATTCTTAGTTTCCGTTAAAGTTTCCATGTGCGCTAATTTATAATTTTTTTGTGAATATCCCCTAATGTATATGATTCAATGGGCTGGTTCGGTCTTCGGAAATTCTGCTTTGATTTTAATATTTTCTATCTGATCGAGCATAGTTAAATGTCGCCCACCTGCAATTCTTGACTCTACACTAAATATAGAATCATTACTGATCGTAAATGTGTCAAAGTATCCCTGAATATAAGAACCATCTTTTCTTTTTAAAAGAACCTGAGTGTTACTATCGACTTTTAACCATACCTCATTACCCTTTTTATCCATGCACTTTATTCTATCCAGATAATTTGATTTGTATTTAATCAAAGTAGTCTTCTTACTTACACTCTTGCCATTTACAGGAGAGGATCTTAGTTGTTCCGCAAATTGGGAAGAAGTGATCTGGAAAGAAGCACATGAGGAGCACACACTTAACAGAAGCAAATAAATGATGTATTTCATAACAAAAATTAAATAGGCTTAAATTCTAACTCCTACCACTAAAATATCGTCTACCTGTTCTAACCCGTGTTTCCACTCATCCAATTCCTTCTCAATCGTATTTAATTGTGTCTCCGGAGTATGTCGAGAGATTCGTACCAGCAACTCTTTGAATTTGGAATATTTGAATTTCTTTCCTTTCTCTCCGCCAAACTGATCCGCATACCCATCAGTGAAAATGAAGATATTGTCAGCGGGTTCCAGTTGTATACTTTTAGTATTAAAAGGCTTTGGATTATCACTCAATCCAATAGGTTGCTTATCCGGTTTAAATTCCAAAAGTTCTGAATGCCGTATGATCCATAAAGGATTATTGGCCCCACTCCAGAGAAGTTCCCTTGTTTTGATATTCAGGCAGCATAATGAAATATCCATCCCGTCTTTCACTTCATGCTGTTCTCTTTCACGAATATCTTCCGAATGAATAAACGTTTCGATGACAAGCTCGCGGGCTTTATCCAGTATCTCTCCCGGCTGTGTTATTCCGAATTCTTTTACACTTCTGTTCAATGCATTCGAACAGATCACACTTACCATTGCTCCGGGAACCCCGTGTCCTGTACAATCTGCGGCAGCGAAATAAATATGATCATCTTGTGCAAACATCCAGTAAAAATCGCCTGCTACAATATCCTTCGGTTTATAAAGTACGAATGAACCCGGTAAATGATCTTTAAACGTGCGCAATGAAGGGAGAATAGCACTTTGAATATGTTTTGCATAATTAATTGAATCGGTGATCTCCTTATTTTTTTCAGTCACCACTTCGTTCATATGAAGCAACTTGTCTTCGAATGATTCATTAGCCTTCTTAAAATAGTAGGTAATGATATAAGTGATCGCGATGCCGTTAATCAGATTTACCGCGCGGAAAAAGAAATACTGATCCTGGGAAAGCACCAGTAACGGGACCATATGAGATTGCATTTTCCTCACTATAACAGAAACTCCAATCAGAAAAAAAAGATAAAAGATGGAAATGCGTTTGTCTTTAAATATAATAAGAGGCATTGCAGACAAAGGAATAAAGAGTACTTCGCTTAAGGCGTCTCCTGTGTTCAATGTGAAAAAACAAATACACATTGTAATAACCAGCACTGCGAAATGTTTAGCGGAACTGTACCATCTGAGAGAAACGAGGCCAAAGGTTATCAGGCAAAGGAAAAGCATGCCGACAATAAATGGAATGAATACATACACATGCATGATGACCTCGATGATCATATACAAGACAAGAACTAAAAATGAAATCAGATTAAGTCGATTCAGAAGCATCAACCTTCTTCTTTCCTGATAATCAAGGTCAGTATCGCAACCGACATAGGAAATGAAATTCCACAGTTTTTTCATAATTGTTTTCCGCTGAGTCTTTCCAGGCTTTTCTGAATATATTTTTCGGAGGGAAGTATCGCTTGCTGGATTCTCTTCGCATATTTGATGCTGTCTGTGATATCTTTATTCTTCTGATCAATAAGCTCGTATGCTTTCTTAAGTTCTACGGTACGGAGTCTTTCTATTTCATCTTCTTTTTCTTTCTGGAAGGAAGTATTTAAGATAGAAATGCGAGTTTCCATCTCCTGCCTGTTGATCTCTTCGTTAATAGCCAATAACTTTTCAGAATAATCGAGCGCTTCCGGAAAGTTTCCGGTTTTTTTATAAATGAGCATAAACTGCTCATAAATTCTGGCCAGTTTGGGACTCTGAGCCGTTTCTTTTACATTTAACTCAGCCTTTTGAAGTTCCAGAATTGCTTTATCGAATGAGCCAATCTCAATATAAAGGCCGGCAATTTCCATATAACTACTAAAAAGGAAAGCCTTTAATTTGTATTTCTGCCGGATCTCTAATCCTCGGTTCAGATAGCTGAGGGCCAGATCATAGTTCTTCAGTTTCCTGTATATAATGCCGATATCATTGTATACCCGACTCATAGCGACAATGTTCTGTTCTAGTTCTAAAATTCGCGCTGATTCAAAACTATGGGTAAGGGCAAGTTCCAGTTTTCCAATTTCGCCATAAAGACTTGCAAGTCCGGTATGAACACGACCTTTCCAAGTGACCCTGTTTTTGTCTTCTCGCTGAATTCCTTTTAAATAGCAGTCTTCCGCCTCTCCATATTTTTTCAGATCTTTGTATACCGTCCCGAGCACGTAATAAGACATAGTTCCATCCTCATCATCCTCAGGATGACGTTCATAGTAATCATAACCTCTTAATGCATGATAAAGAGCTGTGTCTGTGTGACCTGCACTATTATTAAAGATCCCGGCTATACTGTGGGTATTAGCGATCCACTTAGAATTATCACATTTATGAAAAATCGCGAGTGCTTCATCAAGGTATTGAAATCCCAGTTGTGTGTTCTGATGAATCACATACGCGCCCATTGCTTTGTTAAGGGCGCATTGGCCTTTTCCAAAAGTGTAGTCTGCTTCGAAAGCCTTAGTTTCCGCCTCTTGTAAAAGCTCATCCACATTAAAGTCTGGCGTGCCTTTGTTGAGCCAGATTTTTTTATTGGCGGCATCCACAAAGCGGATGAGTTCTTCTCTTTTATTGGTTTCCTGCCTTCCCACAGATCTAATTCTGCGCTCTTTTTTTAACCATCGTTAAAATAGTAGCGATTGCAACTGTTTCACCCGTTTCGTCATAAACATCCACGAGCCATTTAACGATTCCTTTAGCTATGTCTTCTTCGCTCTTCTTCTCCTGGTCGATCTTCTCCTTGCAAGTGAAGCGCACTCCGATCGTTGTTCCCGGGTAAACGGGTTTTGTAAAACGACATTCATCCAGGCCGTAATTCAGAAGGACAGGGCCTTTTTTGGCGTCAACAAATAAACCGGCAGCTTTACTTAACACAAAATATCCGTGAGCTACACGCCCTGTAAATATTGTTCCTTCAAGGGAAGTGGCATCCATGTGTGCATAGAAATTGTCTCCACTGACATTTGCAAAGTTCACGATGTCAGCTTCACTAATGGTATGTTTTGCGGTGATCAAAGTTTCACCAACTTCAAGCTCTTCGAAATAACGTTTGAAAGGATGTACATCTTTTTCGATGTATTTTCCACCGTACTGATATTGATTCGTAATGTTTGTAAGTGTAGTCGGAGAGCCTTGGATAGCAGTTCGCTGAAGATAATGGAAGACTCCACGTTTACCACCCATTTCTTCTCCGCCACCCGCACGTCCCGGTCCGCCATGCACAAGCATTGGCATCGGGGAGCCGTGTCCTGTGCTTTCTTTCGCGCAATCAGCGTTTAGAATTAAAATTCTTCCGTGCATAGATGCTGCACCTAAAACATATTGTTTTGCAATGCGGTCATCGGCAGTTACTATTGAGCTTACCAGCGAGCCTTTGCCCATTTTTGCAAGCTCAACCGCCTCCTCTATGTTCTTGTAAGGCATAATGGTGCTTACCGGGCCGAAAGCTTCTATGTTATGCACATCGGTATATTTGAACGGATTTTCGTTGAGGAAAAGAATTGGCGACATGAATGCTCCTTTGTTCTTATCAGCTCCTACAACATCAAAATTCTTCAGGTCACCAAAAATTATCTTTTGTGTTTTGGAAAGTAGTTCAACTTTTTCATGAACTTCTTTCAGCTGAGCCATTCCTGCAAGAGATCCCATTCTGACACCCTCTGCATTCGGGTCACCGATGGTTGTTGACGCCAGTCTTTTTCCAAGCGCGATCTGCACATCTTCAACCATATTCTCAGGTACCATGATCCTTCTCACTGCAGTACATTTCTGTCCTGCTTTCGTGGTCATCTCACGTTGCACTTCTTTAACGAAAATATCAAATTCAACAGAACCCGGTTTAGCGTCCGGACCAAGAATACAGCAATTCAGGGAATCAGCCTCCATGTTGAAATGAACAGCTTCTTCGAGTAAACGCGGATGAGCCTTTAGCATTTTTCCGGTTGATGCAGAACCAGTGAACGTTACCACATCCTGCGATTGCACGTGATCCAGGATTCCGTTAGCGCTTCCGCAGATAAGCTGCAAAGCACCTTCAGGCAATATCCCTGAAGCGATGATCTCTCTGGCAACAGCTTCCGTTAAAAATGAAGTTACGGTAGCTGGTTTAACCACTGCAGGGACCCCCGCAAGCCAGTTAACCGCTACTTTTTCCAGCATTCCCCAAACAGGAAAGTTAAATGCATTGATATGAATCGCGACACCTTCTTTCGGGACACAAATATGATGGCCGATGAACGTTCCGTTCTTTGAAAGCTTTGCAATGTCACCTTCTACACAGAAAGGTTCATCAGGAAATTGTCTTCTTAAACTTGCGTAAGAAAATAAATTACCAATTCCTCCTTCAATATCAACCCAACTGTCGGTGCGCGTTGCACCCGTTGCCCAGCTTAACTTATAAAAATCTTCTTTTTTGGATTGCAGGTGCATCGCCAATGCTTTCAGCATTCTTCCGCGTTCATGGAATGTGAGTTTTCTTAATTTAGGCCCTGCAGTTTTTCGCGCATAATCCAGCATGCCACCGAAATCAAGTCCTTTGCTGCTTGCTGTAGTTATGACATCACCGTTGATAGCATTGTATAATTTTTGTCCTTCACCTTCTCCGGCCATCCATTGGCCCTGAACATAATTCTGTAATTTCATAAATGTTTTTCTTTGAGATCAATTTTAGTTTGAACTTACTGCGATCTGTTTCTTTGCTTTCACCGGATTAGAATACATGGTAATGAACATATTGAAAAGTGTTTGCTCATCACCTTTAAGCTTTGAAACTTTGCCTTTGATATATTGTATAAAATTTTCTTTTTCTTCCAAAGTATAATGAAGTGAATTTTCAGTTGTATTGCCCGCGATATCTGCAGCGACATAATTTATCGGCCACAGCTTGTAATTATTGTAGAGCTGTTCATCAATGATATTAACAAGCTGCTTGATCTTTTCATTTTCGTTTGGAATGTTTTCCAGTTCCTTCGCTTCAGAAGCGATCGGTTTTCCTATTGACATATGAATACGGCCCTTGTGTTGCTTAACACCGGTTATAATACTATTAAGATCTTCACCCGGAGCTTTCACATATTTTGAATGGAGCGAAGACAGATAAAGCTCCTGGACCTTCAGGTCATCGCACGGTTCATATTCATACGAAATGCTGAGCGGAACAATATTCAATTCTTGCACATTTTGTGCAAAGCTTCCTTTGCCGCTCAGGTTAAGCATTTTCAGCAAGCCTGTTTGAGTAAGATCATACCCGTCTTTGGTTCGTCCGTTGCGCTGCGCGATCCAGACGGAAACATTTTTTTCGGTAACGGTATGCCTGATATAAGCAGATAACTTTTGTGAGATCTCGTATAATTCACGGCTGTTGCCTTCACGAAGGACAGTGAACATCCGGTTCAACTTTCCGAAATCCGTAATAAATCCACCTTGCATGAGGTTGTTGCCGAAAGTGATCTCGCTTGTTTCGAAACCATGCTCCACGAGCAGAATCTGAAGAATGGCTGAATCAAGAAGGATATCGCGGTGGTTAGCAATATAGAGGTATGCTTTTTTAGGATCGATATTTTCAAAACCGCTGGAGGTAAGGCCATCAGAGGACCTTCTGACGATCTCACGGATAGCCTGATGCATGAATTGCAACTGGAAATCCATGTTGTTATTGACCTTTTCGGCTTTCGCGAAAGCTTCTTCCTGTGTCATATCAGGCCAGATATACTTTACAAGCTGCATGAACAGAGGATCCTTAATTATTTTCTGCATTGCATCCCTAGCCTCCTGATCGTAATATGGCCTGATGTCTTCAAAGTTAAAATTACCCATCTATTTTTTAATTCTTTAGTTTGTCCTGTGCGGATTAGAGCCTGAATTTACGAAAATAATCTTAAATTGATTAAAAAGTACTTTCTGAAAAGTCAAGGATTAAATTTTATATTTGATTTCCTTAAAACTATACAGTATAAATCCAAACTTATTTCATGAAGCTAACTCAGATCTTTTTAATTGTTTTTTCTTTTCTGTTTTCAATATTTACAAATGCACAAAATTACTCGGTGGATAAAGGCCAGGAATTTACACCCCCTGACGCAGGAAAGTGGGATAAGTTTGCAGGTGAGAATGCGACCAATTTCTTTATGCTCAGGGTATCTAAAAAAGGAAGGGGAATAAGTTATTTTATTGAGTCATTCAACAAAGCGAATCGTGAGAAAAAATATGAGCTTGAGGTTCCTATCGAAGAGGAATCTAAGCTGACAGTGGATCCTAAACACTTACAGATTTTTTGTGCCAATGACAATATCTTCTTATGTTTTTATGGTCGGAAAAATCCTGATTTGCCTCTCAGTTATTTTATAAAAACTGTTTATTCAGATGGACGTTTGGGAGCGCTTAATGAGATTCTGAACACTAATGAAAAAGTGGACGTGGATTTTTATCAGAGCCCGGACAAAACAAAACTTTTAACGATAGCTTCATGGCCATGGGTGGATGGTAAGCAGAATGTTGAGGCCACTATGTTCGAGGCAGCCACACTCAGAAAACTCTGGAACAAAAGGCTTCCAACTGATTTTAAAAACGGTTCAATGGAGTCGTATTATTACAACGTTGACAATACGGGAAATGTATATTTTTTAATGCAATACGTTATAAATAAAGAAGAACGTCAAATTGGTATGGGAATGGGGATTTTAGGAATTGCAAATGAAAAGGCTAAAATGGTACCGCTGATTTCTAAGAACCCCGGCCAGATTGAAAATGGAAGAGCCATGATTGCTGCTAACGGTAAATTTATTTTTACCGGTCTTTATAAGTCGGAGCTGCAAAAAGATGAAAGTGCAATGGCGTCAATGTCAAGAAAAGAGAAAGCCGAATATGAAAAACAGCGCACATTTAACAAAGAGGTAGGTTTTTTTTCATTTATGGTGGATAATAATACAATGGAAGTGACAAGTGATTTTAAAAAATTCCCGGAAGAGGTTTCAAAGAAGCTTGATTATGCCGGGGGGCTTCTTACCTCTGGTGCGGGAAATAAATATTACAAAGCTTCTCAGTTAGTTGAAGCCAACGGGGATTTTTATATTATAGAAAATCATAGTTACACTATTACAGGAGATGCAGTTGCCACTTATGAAAGAGAATTTATTGTTTCGAAAGTCAACAAGCAGGGCAGTATTGCCTGGACCAAAGTATATCCAAAGAATACGATTAATAATCTGAACACATTTAATGTTCTCGTTCATGATAACAACGTGCATCTGTTCTATCTGGAACATCCGGATAATCTCGAAAATTCAACAATTGATTCATACTTGCCTGAAAAGTATAAGGACATTAAAAATTATAACGGTTCAGTAGTCGTTGCATTGGAAATTTCGTCTGATGGCTCCGCTAAACGAACCAAAATATTCGATAATAAAGGGTGGTGCTATGATCCCCAACCGTTTAACATAACCCTAAAAAAAGATAATTCTCTATTGCTTCGGATGATCAACAAGGGTGATGAACGTTTTGATGTTATAAACATTCAGTAGTCGTTTTCATAAACTTAAAGAGACGGTTTATCCGTCTTTTTTTATTTTGGGCCAGTTCTCACGAGTGCCTATAATGCTTATCTTTGCAGAGATACATGAACATTCTCAAACGGATTTTTCGCGGGCTTTTCTTCACATTTTTTATTGTGATGGATGTTATCGTTTTATTCATGGTCTGGTTTCTCATAACTATCACAATAAAATCCCCTGAAATTTCTGACGACAGAAAAGAGATACTTCGAAAGGACAGGACGAAGGTCTCTTCTGAATTTTATACTCTTTCACCAAGCTGGATCAAAAAAAGTGAAACCGGTTTGTGGGAAATGTATGTTGAAGGTGATGGATTTGAAAGAGGCGTTACCGAAGGGAATTTAAACAGGGAGCTTGCAGAAAAGCAGGAAATTGCATTTGTCGGCCAGCTTCAGAAGATGATCCCGAGCAAAGCGATGCTTAATTATCTTAAGTTTTTCATCGGATTTTTTAACAGAAATATTGATAAGTATGTAACGGAGGAATACAAAGAAGAGATCTATGGCGAATCACTTTTTGCCTCTGATAAATTTGATTTCGTAGCGCCAAAATATTATCGGATGTTGAATTATCACGCAGCTCATGATATCGGACATGCATTGCAGGATAAGAACATGACTGTCGGTTGTACAGCATTTGGGGTTTGGGCTGATAGAACAGATGATGGAACATTACTTATCGGACGCAATTTTGATTTTTTTGTGGGAGATGAGTTCGCGGAGGATAAGCTGATTAATTTTGTAAAGCCAAAAAATGGATACAAATTCATGATGGTAAGTTGGGCAGGCATGATAGGTGCGGTTTCCGGGATGAATGAAAAAGGGCTTACAGTTACTTTGAATGCATCAAAATCGGAAATCCCGACTTCAGCTGCGACACCAATTTCCCTGGTCGCGCGTGAGATCCTTCAATATGCAAAGAATATAAATGAAGCGCTGGAGATCGCGAAAAAAAGAAAAACCTTTGTTTCAGAATCGTTGTTGATTGGTTCCGCAGAGGATAAGCGGACGGCAACCATCGAAAAGACACCATCTAAAACAGAATTGTACGAATCACCCGATCCGAATTATATTATCTGCGCCAATCACTATCAGGGAAAAACGTTCATCGCTGATAAGATCAATCAGGAAAATATTGAAAAGAGTTCCTCTGATTACCGGTTGAGACATCTTAAGCAATTGATAAATGAGCAGCCAAAAATTTCTGTAAAAGATGCGGCTGCCATTCTTCGTAACCGTGATGGATTAAATAAAAAAGACATTGGGTTAGGAAATGAAAAATCGTTGAATCAGCTGATCGCACATCATTCCGTCATTTTTAAACCTGAAAGTCGAATGGTCTGGATCTCCACAAATCCGTTTCAGCTTGGACAATATGTTTGTTATGATCTGAATAAGATCTTTGCTGAAGCACCAGGCCTTGCCGAAAAGAAGGAGCTGTATGAAAAAGAAAAGAATGTCCCGGCAGATTCATTTCTTTATTCACAGGAGTTTAAGAAGTTCGTAGTCTATAAGCAGTTTCGTGAAGCATTTCGTTTTTTACACAAACATGAATTAAACTACGATCTTAATCAAAAAACAATTTTTGGATTTATAAACTGTAATCCCGAATATTTTGAAACTTATTTTATTCTTGGGAATTATTATAAAGACAGGCAGAATAAAGAAGAGGCTTTGAAATATTATAACTTAGCATTGACAAAGGAAATTACAACTGTGCAGGATAAAGAAGCGATCGAGAAAGCAGTGAAGGAGTTGTCAAAGAGTTCGTAGTTTGTTGTTTGTAGTTCGTAGACGGTTCAATTTGAAAGTGTTTTTCAAATTGAATCGTTTTGCTAACATTTAACTTTTTACATTTTAACCATTAACTTACATTAATGATTATAGGATTAGGAACAGACATAGCAGAAGTTCACCGTATAGAGAAGAGCATTGAAAAGGCCGGCTTTAAGGAAAAAATTTTCTCAAAAGCCGAAATTGAATATTGTGAGTCTAAAGCAAATAAAGCAGAAAGTTACACTGCACGATTTGCGGGGAAAGAGGCGTTCTTCAAGGCTTTAGGAACCGGTTGGCGCGGAGGGATGTCGTTCAATGAAGTGGAGGTATGGAATGATGATCTCGGGAAACCGAGTTTAAATATCATCGGGAATACTGCTGAAATAATTAAAGAAAGAAATATTAAGAAAATTCACGTTTCATTGTCGCATATTAAAGATGTGGCGATGGCAACTGTGATAATAGAGGATTAATTATTATAATATGAAACAAGGATCTATTTTAATTTTATTATGTTTGATATGTAACCTATTGTTCTCTCAGTTAAAAATTGAGGAGGGGCCGATGTTGAAATCTAAGTTTGGAGTTCAGACGACAATAGTAGGCGATAATAAAGAGTTCTTTTACGTATTGAAAGATAGAGGTGCTATTTATTTTGAAAAATACTCAAAACAAACGCTTGCGTTGGAAAAATCAGTCGAGGTTGAGGGGGTTAATCATAAAAGTTTTTTTAAGATTTATGCGTTCAAAGATAAGTTTGTATTGTTATCCATAACAAACGATAGAAAAATAGACAAAGTTGGTGTGGCCTATCGAATTCTGTCTGAAAATTGTGATGTCTCACAGTCAATTAAGTTAGTAGAGGTGGAGAAAATAGGAGGAATGCTTAATGGTGCTAAGAGTTATTTTAGTTCAAGCATATCTCCTAACCATTCAAAACTTTTAATAACTGCAATTTCTAAGGGGGAGAAGAATGTTGAAAAAAATGGTTATATATTCGACTCAGGAACTTTAAAATTAAATTGGAATGGTGTTTTGTTAAATGTCGATGTGTATGATCATAATTTCAAAATTGATAACGGAGAAAATATTATCTCGTTTGATTATACAAAAACTGACGTTGCTACCGAACGCGAATTAAAGCATGTTTTAATTCAGGAAAGGGACATCCTAACTTTCATTAATATTAATTCTTGTGATACTTTATCTTTGAATCCCAAAAAATTTATGGGTGACTATGTTCCTTATAACAATCTCTATATAGATAATAATCTTGATTTAAAATTATCTTCAGTGAAACAAGAGATATTTGGTGATACATTAATGATATGCGGTTTTTTTAATAATAATTTTAGAAATGATTCTATCGCATCAGGTACCTTTTGTTACACCTTGAATCTAAAAACGAAAGAGCATTTTGAAAAGTATCAAAATTTCAGCAGTACAGTTTCTCGGAAATTTGTAAATAAATTCGGTGGTGTCAAACTAGCACATCAGTTATACAGGACTGATGAAAATTATTATTTGGTCGGGGAAGAAATGGGTTTTAGGACTGTAACCTCATTGCCGGGTAGTGGAGGTGGGACATGGTACAAAACATTTTATTATAGCACAATAATATGTAAGCTTCAACTGGACGGTACTTTGGCACAAGTAAGCATTATTCCGAAAAACCTCTGTAATATTTCAACCGCAGCGCCCTCACTAGCCCTAAATGGTGGTTATTTAACCGCATCCTTAGATAGCAATATTTATTTATTGCAATATGTAAATACACAAGATGTAGATTTAGATATCAAGCATATTAAATCCAGCGATTTGAAGTTGTCCAAAGAATTAAAGGATGTAAATATCGCTATGTTTAAAATAAATAGCTTCGGTGTTTCAGATCATGTTCTGGCACAAAAGCATTTTAATCTTCAGCCTAATCTTCCCGATACAAGAAATTTTTTAACAAATATCTTTTATGTATATAATGACAAAGCGATAGTTTTTTTTAATGTCAAGGGTAAAGAACGTTTTGGTCGAATAAACCTTAATTAAAGTCAATGTTACCTGTAATAGAAACCAAACCGCTCGAGGAGCAAAAGCAATATCAGGAGTCGCAACTAGCGGGATTGTTTGCCTATCTGCAAAAGAATTCGAAGTATTATTCTGAACTTTTTGCAAAAAACGGAATTAATATCGATCAGGTCAAAACCCTAGAAGATCTCAAAAGCATTCCTGTTACCACCAAGGATGAATTGCAGGAACGAAATCAAGACTTCATTTGTGTTCCTCAAAACAAGATCATTGATTATATAACCACATCTGGAACGCTTGGTGATCCAGTGATGTTTCCTATGACCGATAAAGACCTTGACCGCCTTGCTTACAACGAATGCATTTCATTTGAATGTGCTGATTCTACGAAGGAAGACGTCTTTCAACTGATGACAACGTTGGATAAGCGTTTCATGGCCGGATTGGCTTATTTCCTTGGGATCCGGAAACTGGGAGCAGGGGTAGTGCGAGTTGGAGGAGGAATTCCGGAATTACAATGGGATACAATAAAAAGAATAAATCCTACAGCTTTCGTAACAGTGCCTTCTTTCCTTCTGAAGCTGATAGAATATGCGGAAGCCAACAATATTGATTATAAGAATACAAGCATTACAAAAGCTATTTGTATAGGAGAGTCATTACGAAATCAGGATTTTTCACTTACCACACTTGGCGAAAAAATTCATGCGAAATGGGACATTAAATTGTATTCCACTTATGCATCCACTGAGATGAGCGCAGCCTTTACAGAATGTAAGGAAGGCAAAGGAGGCCATCATCACCCTGAGCTGGTAATTGTTGAGTTCCTGGATGAAAACAACAATCCGGTTCCTGAAGGTGAAGCGGGTGAAGTTACAATTACCACATTGGGTGTTGAAGGTATGCCATTGCTGCGTTTCAAGACAGGTGATCTTTGCCGTTATTATTCGGATCCATGCAGCTGTGGAAGAAAAACTATTCGTTTAGGACCAATTGTCGGGCGGACCAAACAAATGATCAAATACAAAGGAACCACATTATATCCCCCTGCATTGTATGATATCCTTAATAATATTGAAGGAGTAAAGAACTATGTCGTGGAAGTCTTCACGAATGAAATTGGCACGGATGATATCCTGATCAGGATCGGATGTGATTCGATTCCAGAGAATTTCGAAAAGGATATCAAAGACCATTTCCGCGCAAAGCTTCGTGTTGCTCCACAGGTGAAATTTGAAGATCCCGACCTGATCAACCGTCTTCAATTCCCTGAATTGAGCAGGAAGCCGGTGGTGTTCTTCGATAAGCGTTAATTTCCATTTCGCGGCCCTTAGGTTTCAGAAAGCCGAATACTTTCTTTGTATTTCTCAACTCTAAGGATGATACTATCTCCAACTCTTTTTCCTCCGTACCAGTACGTACATCAAAATACCCTTACTCACGGATTGATTCGAAAGTAGATTAGAGCAATCTTGCGTTCATAATTATGAACCCTTAAAATTTTATTTATGACACACATTAATCGAAAAACAAAAAATTTTTTGCTCACATTTTTCATTGCTTTACTAAGCATTGGAAATTATTACGCTCAGGTGCCTATTCTTGAAAAACCTTACGAAGTTTCAAACAAAGCCAAGAGAGGATACCTTGGAGGAATTGAAATGAATAAGGAAAAAGAAACCATTGATATGGTTTACATTCTTCCTTCATTGATCGCAAGAAAAGTGAAAACAGAAACTTATACTTATGATAAGGATCTGAACCTATTAAACACAGTAAAAGAGGAAGAGTGGCTGGAGAAGGTAAAAACACGTTACAAGTGGTTCAACTATAAAGGGGAGAACTGGGTGTATAACAGCTTAACAGCTTCTATCGATCTTTCAGGAGGTTTGGTATTCAGAAAAAAGGCGACCTACGGAACCTATATCTGGGCAACCGGAAGCTATTACAGAAATGTAAAGCAACTTGAAAAAGTTAAGCCAAAAACAGAAAACGATCTTAAATATAAATTCAGATGTGCATACGAGATCGAGGCTGACAGTACAGTTCTTGTGATCGTTGGTAAACCTGAGAAAAAAACAAACAACGAGACAAAGTTCTTCGAAGTAATGAGCTGCGATAACCAGGTGAATATTACCACTGTCGACAAGTTTGAATTCCAGTATCCACAGTCCGTTATTTTTTCTGCTCCACTTCAGGATGAAATGATCGATGAGCTTACAAATGACGATTCACCGAGAGACTGGATCGTAGTATTCGCTCCAAGCGGTCAGTTCAAGAAGGACGCAGATCCAAAACCAACAAATTTTACTTATTTAAGACTGTCTCCAAAAGGAAAGATCATTGAAAAGTTCAGCTTCAATTCACCATCAAACGGTTGGAGAATTCAGGGTGCTTACGAAAAAGAAGGTTCTGTTTTCCTTTATGGCTCTGCAATGACAAAGGATCCGGAGAAGAAATACATGGATAAGATGTATGGAGACAAGCCATTCGTTGCTTCTACTTCGGCTGATGCAGATGAGAAAGCAATGGCTAATTCAACCGGTGGACCGGGTGCAGTGGCAGGTTCAGTATCAGCATTCTCTGCAATGGGAGCAATGGACTACGGCCAAACTCAGGATCAGGTTGACCTTGCCCTTGATGAATTAAAATATACTAACTTCCAGGTAGGTAAGATCACTGACGGTAAATTTGATTTCATCAGCTCACCTAATATTGAAGAGTTTGAGCAGAAACAGGCTAAACCTGCTGATCAGAAAAAATTCGTAAAATTTGACGGTAAGAAATTTATCATCAGCGGAATCTCTTTCGCAAGTTCAGGAGATATCTTTATCAGCGGTCAGGATTTTACAAAGAAAGATGATAAGCGTATCTACAAAGGAATCTATATGTTCCAGTTCGCTCCATCTGGAGAGCTTAAGCGTAATTACGGAGTGTTTGTTGATCAGAAGAAAAAATCAGGTTTCTTTAACAAGTCACCATTGACTTCCGATATGATCCTTGCAAAGAATTTCATTCAGGAATCAGGAGATGGCAAACAGCTGTATTGGTTGTTGAAAAACGCGAAATCAGTAAGGGAAGAGAGCCACACTTCATGGGGAACAAAAACAACTACATGGACTCCCCTTTACGGATTTGATTATGGTTCTATTAATATTGCAGACGGATCATTGTCTGAATTCAAGACCTTCGGTGAAGACGAAAAACGTAGCTTCTACCTGTTCAATAACACCAACAGTTACAAGATGGCTAATTACCTTTACTTCTTTAGTGAAGACACAAAAGGAGGTAAGATCCTTCTTACCAGAATGGACATTGCAAAATAATAACATTCACTTAAAAGCTGCCTCTGACAACTCAGGGGCAGCTTTTTTATAAAATAGATATGAAAAAAATATTAATTGCAATATTGTTGAATCTGTTTGTGAGTGGTGTGTACAGTCAGGATCAGTATGCACCGGTAAACTTAGGAGACAATATAAATTCAAAGAATGCAGAAGGCCACTCAGTGGTTTCTGCAGATGGTAAAGAGATTTATTTCTGGCGTGCATTGTATCGTCAATCTATAGATAAGACCGTTCAAAGCGCCTGGTATTCAAAACAGGACACTACAGGGAAGTGGCTCCCGGCAAAATATATGGGTAAGCCTTTCAATACTGGTTTAATGAGTTCCGGAATCTTTAACGTGTCACCCGACAATAACTCAATTCTTATTCGTGGTTATTTCAAATATGGCGACAGGATAGACAATGGTTGTTCGATGGTTACTCGTAGTGCTAAGGGCTGGAACGATCCAGTAGGCCTTGATATTCCGGGGTACAATGAAATGTCAAAAGGGAAATTTCAAGGAGCATTTTTAATGCCTGATGGAAAAGGCCTTGTGTTTTATTTCAGTGAAATTGAAGGCTCCGGTGACAATGACCTTTATGTATCATTTAAAAAAGAAGATGGAACATATACACGTCCTGCCAGTATGAAAGGCCTGAATACGGCCGCAGATGAATCGACTCCATTCATTGCATCAGATAATAAGACGCTTTATTTCTCCAGTGATCGTCCCGGAACTTTAGGTGATAACGACATCTGGAAAACCACCAGGACAGACGACACCTGGATGAACTGGACCGAGCCGCAAAACCTGGGGCCGACCATTAATTCCAATGACTGGGATGCCTATTTTTCTCTTGATGCAAAAGGAGAATATGCGTACATGACCAGCTCTAAAAATAGTTTGGGTGAAAGTGATATTGTAAAGATCAAGCTTGCTGTTGAGAACAAGCCACAGCCGGTAGTTCTTATAAAAGGTAAGGTCTTGAATAAAAATACATCACTACCTGTGCAAGCGAACATCAGCTATGAAAACCTGACGACAGCTGCGAATGAAGGTGTGGCTATAAGTAATCCGACTACAGGCGAATACCAGATAGCATTGCCTTATGGGATCAATTATGGGTTTAACGCTTCTGCGTCAAACTATATTTCGATATCTGATAATATTGATCTGACAGCAGTTTCGGAGTACAAAGAAATCATACGTGATCTTTACCTTGTTCCGCTTGAAACAGGACAAGTGATCAGGATCAATAATATATTCTTCGAAACAGCTAAAGCGGAATTAAAGACAGAATCATTCTCTGAGCTTGATCGTTTGTATAAATTAATGCAACAGAATCCGAATATGGAAATTGCGTTGGGCGGTCACACAGATAATGTTGGTTCGGAGGAATCAAATCAAAAATTATCCACTGACAGATCGAAATCGGTTTTTGATTATCTGGTTTCCAAGGGGATTGCCGCCTCAAGAATCACAACAGCGGGTTATGGAAAGTCGAAACCTGTTGCTGACAACAGCACGGAGGAAGGAAGAGCATTGAACAGGAGAGTTGAATTTACAATCATGAAATTATAAATAGAAAAAGATTATTGTTTTAGCCGGATCCTCTGTTTTTACAGAGGATCTTTTTATTATTGAGTTATCAGAAAAGCAGGAAAAGACCTTAGTAGAGATTTTTGTTTAAATTCATCCCCACACAAAATCATTTACGGTATGAAAATTCTGTTAAAATTATCTTTATTTTATTCATTTTTTATTGGTGTTTCTTCATTTGCCCAAAATCTCGGACCTTATTCAATCCGCCATTCAGAGGAGTTTCCGGATACCAAAGGGCTTCCATTATCACAAACAACTCCATGTGCAAACGGTGATGTGCTGCTTACATTTTCAAAAGGCGAAAAACTTGATAAAATCGGATTACAGCTTTTTAATGCTGACCTGAAACTGGTTAACAGCACTATTCCTGAAGTAAAATCTCTTTTCACAAACAAAAGATCATATTTTGAACGTTTAATGGTTCTCAATAATAAATCCTACATTTTTGTGAGAGAACCGATGAAGGAAACCAAGACAGAAGTCCTATCTGCCGTTGAATTCTCTCGCACCTCATTGAATACTGCCGGAAGTACTGTTAAGCTTTTTGAAAGCTCTAGAGGAATTATAGGTGGCGGTATGGGCTATTCCAGTTCTGCTTCAAATGATAAGTCTAAAGTTTTCTTTAAGTACAACCTGATAAACAAAGAGAGAAAGGATATTATCAATAAAGCGGAGTATGGTTTTTATATGTTCGATGAAAACCTGAAACAGATCTGGGGAGGAGAATACACCATGCCCTACACAGAAGCTAAGATGAGTACTGTCGACTTTCAGGTATCGAATGATGGAAAATTGTATTATTTAATACGTGTATATGATGTATTGGGAAGAGAGGCAGAAAGTCATTTTGAGATATTGGTTTATGAAAAAACTAAAAAAGATCCCAAGATAATTCAATTTGCTATTGATGAGTACACGCCAAGAAGTACGTATCTGTATGAAGATAAAACCAACAATATTGTTGTTGCTGGTTTTTATTCCAAGAAGAAGAATCCTTCGATTGACGGGGCATTCATGGTAAAGCTGGATGCAGCAAATGGGAAATTCTCAAAATTAGGGGGTGGATATTATGAGATTCCTTCAGAACTTATCAAAACCTTTATGACCGACCGGCAGAAAGAAAGAATTGAAAAGAAGGAAAAGAAAAGTGAGGGAAATGACGGGAAAGATCTTGGAATAAGTGACCTTCAGATTGAGAGTGTCCATTTTCTGGAAAATGGTTCTACTGTTATTGTTTCGGAAATTTATTTCGTTGTTGCAACAACCACTTCAAACGGTAAAACAACAACAACAACTTATAATACCTACGCTAATGATATTTTCGTGTTTTGCATAGATAAAGGAGGAAAGCTGTCCTACATCAGAAAAATACCTAAACGTCAGCATGAGGGTGGTGCGGCCGGAAATGGAATTTCTATTTCATCCACTGTAAAAGGAAACGATGTCCACATTTTTTATCTGGACAACCTCGATAACTTCACGATCAAAGAAGATGAGGCTCCGAAGGTTCACCAGAGCAGAAGGGGTGGCTTTATTGCTGCGGTTAATATTGATGAAAAGGGGAATGTGAAAAAGTTCAATCTTGGCGAGGCAGAACAGTTTGAAACCAATCTTTACATGAGAAAGTTTAAAAACGGCAGGAAAAATAATATGGTCGCTGTGGAGAGGAAAAAGAAGAAAAACATGCTCTTTTCACTTGATATTAAGTAGATAAGTATCAAATTCATGATAAAAAGCTTCCTTTTGGAGGCTTTTTTCAATTGGAAATGGAAATAAATCTTGGTGTTCCCGAAGATTCTGATAAATTTGTAAAACACACATTTATCAAAACTACTAAATCATGAAAAAAACCACATTAATTACGGCAATGCTATGTCTTTGCTTTGCCGGAAATGATCTTGTTGCTCAAACTGCAGCAGGAAAGAAAACATCCGGGCCTTACACCCTAAGGAATTCGGCTGAATTCACCTCTCCTAAAGGACATGCTGTGCAGGATCCTTGTGTATTTCCTGATGGGATCCTTCAGGTGAATGTTGAGCAGACTGAGTCGTATAATCTTCAGTGGTTTTCAAACGATCTTAAGATGGTTAAGGAAAATACAGTTTCTGTGGCTGATAAATTTAACAAGGATGTCCGTTTTTTCGGAATGGTTAGAATCAAAAATAAATTATACGCTTTTAACCGTGAGGTATTCAGAGAAACAGAATCAGAAGGGATAACTGCTTTGGAAATTTCCCCTAAAGATTTGAATGTGGTGGGTAACGCAAGAAATCTCTTCAAATCAAATGGTAAAGTCAGAATGGAGAGTGCTGTTATGTTCGGATACGGTACTGTTTATTTTGGTGCTGCCGGGCCGTCTTCATACGATCTTTATTTTTCTCAGGATGAATCAAAAGTGATGTGTACATATGCACGTGTTTCAAAAGAAAGAAATGACAAACTAAATAAAGACATTATAGGTTGCTATGTGTTTGACGAAAATCTAACCAAAGTGTGGGGAGATGAAATAGAGATGCCTTACACTGAAGCTAAGATGGATAATCTTGGTTATACACTGACAAATTCCGGAAAAGTTTGCCTGTTAGCAAAAGTGTATGAAGGTGAATCAAAAAAGGATGGTGCAAAAGATAAAACAAAGCCGAACTATCACTTTGAAGTAATTGTTTACGACAAAGGGTCTAAAACTCCTAAGAAAATTGAGATCAAGCTTGATAACTATTTTAATAAAGAAGCTTATATCTACGAAGATGGTAAGGGAAGTATTGTGGTGGCCGGCTTTTATGGACAAAAGGTTGGAGCAGGAGTTGACGGTTCTTATATTCTAAGCCTGGATGTTGACAAAGCCACTATTTCCAAAGTTAATGGTGGTTATTATGAATTGCCTTCGGAGTTTCTTAAGACATTTATGTCGGAGCGTCAGTTAAAAAAAGCTGAAGAGAAAATGGAGGAAGATGAAGATTTCGATCTTGAATTAAATAATTTGAGAATCAGGTCAATTTACAACACTCCTGACGGTGCTACAAAGATGGTTGCGGAAATACATTACATCGTTGCACGCAGGAACAGTAATGGCCAGGTAACGTATACTTATTATTATAAGGACATTGTGGTGATGAATATTAAAGGTGGAAAACTTGAATGGGTTCAGAAAATTCCTAAATATCAAATGTCTGCAACAGGAAGAGGTTGTTCAATTAATACATTGCTGGTTGGAGACAATGTTCATGTTTTCTGGAAAGATAAACCTGAAAACTCCAAGCGCGCTTCTACAGAGAAACCTGCAAGATTTGGCGGAACAAACGGTATGTTACGCGGATGCATGATCACTCCGAAAGGTGAAATGAAATTTACAGATATCGTGGATGTTGCACCTTACGATATGCATTTCGACATTCAGGCATTTATCGATGGATCAAAGAGCAACTTAATAAGCACTGAAAGAAGAAGTAAGCAGAATATGATCTTCTCTTTGGATGTAAAACCTTAAGATTAATTTACTTATTGCAACTCCCGGGTTGAAAGATCCGGGAGTTTTTCTTTTTTATAACATGAGACTTCAATTTACTCCACAAGCCCTTTTTATAATTCTGTTTTGTTTTCTTATTAATTATTCCAATGCTCAGTTTGAATTGGATTATAAGCCTGTGATATCGTCAGGTACTTTACCTGCTGAATTTCTGAGCACTGCACAGTCAATGTCTGAGAAAGACATTAGCAGGCTGGGTGATATCAAGTATAAGTCGGCAAATGAGGATTTTCTTAAATCCAATAATTATTTTTTGCATGAATTATTATTGAGTGGAGATGTATTGCTGAATGACCCATTATCCCAATATGTCAATAAGGTAATGGATGAACTTCTAAAAGGAGATCCATCTGTGAGGAGCACGATCAAAGTGTTTGTGACGCGGTCGCCTGATGTAAATGCTTTTGCATTTGACAACGGATACATATTTGTTAATATTGGATTATTAGCGCAACTGGAAAATGAAGCGCAGCTTGCGTATGTATTATCTCATGAATTGACACATGCCCTGAAAAAGCATTCATTAAGTCAATACATTGAAAATATTAAACTGAAAGAAGGAACAAGCGATTATGAAGGCGGCACTGCCAAAGAAAGAAGGTTGGCACGTTACAGGTTTTCGAAAGAACATGAATCAGAAGCTGACCTGGAAGGGCTAAAAATGATGAAGGCTACTAAATATAGTATAAAAGCTATCCGTGGCGCCTTTGACGTATTGCAATATTCCTATTTGCCTTTTGAGCTTGTTGAATTTAGAAAGTCTTTTTTTGAAGATGAGTTCCTGACTTTGCCTGATACTTTAAATCTTAAGAAGGTATCTGATATAAAGGCAAATGATGATTATGATGATACAAAGAGTACTCATCCTAATATTCGTAAACGGAGAGGGACAATCGATCCGGAACTTGTTGTTGATGATGAAAACAACAGGAAAAAATTTCTTGTTTCTGAAGCAGATTTTAAAAAGATTAGGGAAACATCCCGTTTTGAATTATGCCGGTTGTATCTTGTAGAGCGGGATTATATGAATGCTATTTATGCCTCGTACATCCTTTTGCAAAAATATAAAGACAATATCTATCTCAAAAAGATCATGGGTAAAGCACTTTATAATGTAATGGTTACAAAGCCCATTCCGGATCAAAGCTTCACACCATCAATAAGCATTGGTGCAGGGAGAAGCAGTTCGTCAAAACAATATTCCATCCCTGATTATAGTAACATCGAAGGGCCATCTCAACGGGTTTATTATATGATGGAGAATATGAATTCAGTCGAGCTGAATGTTATGGCACTGTCCTACGTTTATAAAGCATATAAGCAATACCCGGAGGATAAAGCATTGTCGGTATTAACGGACAGCCTCATTTCTCATCTCGTTTATTCAAATAATCTTTATCTGAATGATTTTTCCCGGAAGACCAAAACGGAGCTGAAGGCTGCGCCATTAAGTGCCTCAGTTGACCTGGAACAGGAGGAAAGTAAATACACCAGCATTAAAAGAGATCAACAGAAAGCAGAACTTGAAACAGCAGATAATTTTTCAAAATATGCATTGGTAGGCCTTCTGAAAGAGCAGGACTTTGTCAGTCGTTATTCCAGGATCTCGAAAGGTCACACTAAAAAGCCGTTTACAGAAAGCTATGCTAAGCCTGTTCAAAAGAAACCGTCAAAAAACGAAGAAGAAAAAGTTCCGTACCTGGGAATAAAAAAAGTAATATTCCTTGATCCGTATTATTTAAAGCTGAAAGATGATGGCGAAAAAAAGACGGTGAAGTATTATGAAACAGAGGTACATCAGCAATTGTTAGGAACTGTACAGAAAGAGTGTGCAGATAAGCTTCATCTGGAGTACATGGATGTTTCTGTCCGAAATCTTCAACAGAATGATCTTGAAAAATTTAACCAGAATGCATTGTTCAATGACTGGGTAGAAGAGAGGTTAAAGCACGGTAATAAAAGCAGGGAGCTTGTTACGAGCTATGAATTTATTGAGGAGTTTATTAAGACAGCAGGAACGAAATATGTGGCATGGAGTGGTATCAGCAATAGCAAGGGTAAAGTGGAGCGCAACAATTATTTTTTTATACTAATGGATCTCGAAACTGGTAAACAAGTTAAGTATCAGACAGAAGAGAATAAAGGAAGAGATGATAAGGCAATGCTGAATTCATTACTTTATGAATCATTGTCGCATGTTGTCAAAACCGCTAACTAATCAAGAATAAAAATATAAGAATATCGCCATGAAGTTATTTATTAAAGAATTATTTGTTGGATTATTGTTGTTCATTAATGCGGATATTTCATTCGCACAGTTTGAATCAGATTATACCCCATTAACCTCTTCCGGCAGCCTGCCGGCAGAATTCATCACTACCGCAAAAGAAATATCGAAACAGGAAATAAGTGATCTTGGTAAAGTGACGGATAGGTCGGCCAAGCAGCAATTTATTATTGCAAACAATTATTTCCTTCGTGATCTTCTTTTAAGCGGGAATGTTCTTGTCAATGATCCCTTATCCAGATACGTTAATAAAGTTGTGGATCAGCTCCTTAAAGATCAGCCGGCATTGCGTCAGCAGCTGCATGTGTACGTTACAAGATCGGGCGATGTGAACGCTTATGCTTTCGATAAAGGTTTTATTTTTGTGAATGTTGGCTTACTTGCCCAGCTGGAAAACGAATCACAACTCGCATTTATTCTTGCGCATGAGATAACCCACGTTATTAAAAAACACTCCGTTAATCAATATATCGAAAATATCCGCCTTGAGAATGGGACGAGCAGCTATGAAAGGGGATCCTCTGAAGAAAGGAACCTGGCCCGTTACCGTTTTTCAAAAGAACAGGAAAGTGAAGCAGACATGGAAGGCCTGAAATTAATGAAACAAACGGGCTACAGCATCAAAGCGATGGGCGGTGCTTTTGATGTGCTTCAATATTCTTATTTGCCCTTCGAGTTGGTGGATTTCAGAAAGAATTTTTTTGAAGATGAATATTTGAATCTCCCGGATACACTTTATCTGAAAAAATCTTCGGAAGTTAAATCGAATGATGATTATGACGACACTAAAAGTTCCCATCCCAATATTCGTAAGAGAAGAGGTTCCATTGAGCCGGAGCTGAAAGTGAATGACGAATCATCCAGAAAGAAATACCTTGTATCTGAAACGGAGTTTAAAAATGTAAGGGAAATGGCCCGGTTTGAACTGTGCCGGGTTTATCTGATTGAAAGGGATTATGTGAATGCAGTGTATGCATCATACATACTCAGCGAAAAATACATGAATAATCTTTATCTCAAAAAAACAATCTCCAAAGCACTGTATAACATCCTTGTGAATAAGCCTTCAGATCACCGATCGTTTACTAACACTGTATCCATTGGAAATGGCAACATCTCCTCAAAGCAATATGTTGTTCCTGACTATATGAATATTGAAGGAGCTTCTCAGAAATTATATTACATGCTCGGGAATATGACTTCTACAGAGCTTAATACAGTCGCCCTTTCGTATACTTATAAAGCGTACAAGCAACACGCAGGCGACCCGGTGCTTAGCGCTCTAACCGACAGCTTGTTCTCTGTTCTTGTCAATTCGAATAACTTATTTCTCCGTGATTTTTCATCCAAAAGTAAAGCCGAGATAAAAAAATCAGATACTACTGGGAAAGCTGCACTCGCGGAACCGGATCAGGAAGAAAGTAAATACACTAAAATAAAGAAGGAACAGCAGAAAACAGAAGTGGAGACAGATGATAATTTCACTAAATACGCGTTTGTTGGCTTGTTGAAGGATGAAGAGTTTGTAAATCGGTATACGAAAATGGCAAGAGGCCTGACTCAAAAGCCATTAATAGACGAATATACTAACTCCCCAAAGATCAAAGGAAAGAAGAAGAAGAAGAAAAACTCAGTCCCTTTTTTGGGGATAGACAAAGTGCTTTTTCTCGACCCATTCTATATGAAAGTGAAGAATGATCACGGTACCGAATATGTAAAATATTACGAGATCGAAGAGCATCAGAAAATACTTGCCGACATTCAAAAGAAATGTGCAGATAAACTTAAGCTGGAGTATTCAACAGTAACCACAAAAGATCTTTCTGAATCTGATATCGAAAGATATAATCAAAATGCTGTTTTAAATGACTGGCTTGGTGAACGTTTCAGACATGGTGATAATAACAGTGAACTAGTAACCAGCTCAGAATATATTAAGCAGCTGATCAAAGAAGCGGGGACTCAATATGTTGCATGGAGCGGTGTTTATGACAGTAAAGGCAAAGCTCATCATTGTACCTACTTTTTTATCCTGATGGATCTTGAGTCGGGTAAGCTGATGAAGTTCGAAACAAGGTATGTGAGAAGCAATGATAATCGTGACCTTATCACGTCCTTTGTTTATAATTCCTTAATGCATGTACATAAAAAACCTTCACTTTAAATCCGGACTTTAATAAGATTCATATGAAACATATACATTTTATATTCATAATTGCATTTACATGTATGCTGCATTCAGCCAATGGTCAGACTCCTGGTTATATGGGCAAACATCTGACTATCGGATACTCAAATAATTTTTTTCCGGCTTTAATCGGACCTACGGCTAAAAGCCAGGATGTGGGAATCAACGCAACACATAGTTTTAATCTTGAGTATACGATTAAAAACAGGACGAATTTGTGCGTTTCTTATCAAAGACTGAAAACCGGTGTTGATTTTAATTATGAATTAAGTGAGGAATATGTAGACCAATACGGAAGTTATGAAAACGCTTTATACAGATACAGACCGAAATCAAGATTGCCTTCTCAGCTAATATCAAATAACATTTGTTTAGGATTGAAATTTTTTAATTCTGGTGCACTGGCGCCTGTCGGCAAGTACAGGAAATTCGAGCTGGTTCTTTTGTTTCCCAAGCTGACTTATGAATCAAATGCTTTTGTCGCTGAAACTTACAGCTATAATTATGACACCACGTACACTTTAAAAAAAAACATTGGGACCGGTGAATATTCTTTTAAGTCTTTTGCCTTAACTTATACTTTCGGGAGGCAACGCGTTTTGTTTGACCGGATAGTATTAGATTATGGCTTTCAATTAGGCGTCCATCCGATTGGTATGTTGTCCTATATAAATTCAGATCTTGAATTCACAACCAGCTCCAACGTTGGCTCATATTCAAGAGCATTAACAAACCAAAGACTTTTGCGATATGAGTCATTTAATTTTCATATCGGGCTTGGTTTGCTGGCTTTCTGAGTTATGTTTTAAAAGTTAGATGAGATTTAAAGAAATTTTTTCTGTTTGTATTTCGGCAATTACACTCTGGCCGCTATCTGCTCTGGCTCAATCTCCGGGGTATCTCGGAAAGCATGTTACCCTGGGTTATTCTAATAACTTTTTCCCGGCATTGATCGGACCGGTGGCTAAAAGTTACAATAAGGGTTTAAACTCGACTCATGGTCTCAATTTCGAGTACACGATAAAGAACAGAACGAATTTTTGTTTTTCATTTCAGAGATTCAGAACAGGCGTAAACATTAATCATACGTTTATTCAAAGCAAGGTCGATTCTTTTGGAAACACCAGAAATACTACATACAATTTTGATTCAAAGGAGCCTTTACTGCTTCAGACAAATGGTTTGTGTTTTGGCTTTAAGTTTTTCGATCCCGGTGTGTTGGCACCTGTAGGGAAATACAGGAAGTTTGAGCTTGTGCTTCTTTTTTCGAAACTGACTTATGGTGGCAAGAGCTTTATTATTTTCGATAATTACACCAATGCTAATCCAATTAAAGGTAAGATCGGGACAGGTGAATACAAATTCAATTCCTTTGCTCTAACATATTCACTGGGCCGCCAGAGAGTATTGTTTGATCTTTTAGTACTGGATTATGGTATTCAATTCGGAGTAGTTCCCGCTGCACTTGTTGCCACTCTAAATATGGAATCTGACTATTCAAGTCTCAGCACATTGGAGAGCGTATTAAGACAAGAAACAAACAGGCGCTTATTTCGATATGAAACGATTAACTTACATATCGGGCTGGGATTTCTGGCCTTCTGACTTATTTCTTCAACCATTCTTCAATTTCCCCCTGATCGAGCCTCATATAGTCGAGATCGTGTTCAACCACTCCGTTGTTTACGAGATAAATAGCCGGCATCACTGTTCCTGCAAGGTAAACAAATGGTCTGCCTAAGAGCATGCAATGAGGGATCTCTTCGGTATGTGTATCCTCAAAGAATGGTTTTAGCTTCTCTTCATCCCCATTTAAAATGAAATAGAAAGAAATTTCCGGATTACGTTCATGCATAATCCTGATCTTTTTAGCTGCAATACGGCAATGCGGACAACTTAAGCTCATGAAGGCAAGAATGTGCTTCCCTTTTGAAAGGGTACGTGGCGGCACATTCAATGTGGCGTTATTATACAAGGTATCAAGCGGAATCTCAAAATTGTTCTCCGGCTTGTTAAGATAAGCTTCGGAGTAGTCGAGTTCAACCGGATTCCAGATGAAGGGAAGTATCAATGAAGATGCAAGACAGATCCATAAAACGATTGTTGCAGCCTTTGTGCTCCAGCCATCATGGAATTTGTAAAGAAGTAAGAAAACGGCAAGCATGATGACGTTCTTAACCAAAGCCACCATCGGTGTCATTGTGAACACAGTTCCAAAACATCCGCAATTCCCTTTGCTTCCCTGAAAGATCATCAGAAGGATCAAATAAATACTGAAAACAAGGAGTAGGGCAATACCAAGCTTATAAACTATCTTTTTTAATTGTACATGAAAGATCAATGCAAGCCCTATAAAAAACTCCAAACCGATCAGCAACCGTGCAATGAAAGGTGCAGTTCTCCAATTGGCAACGCCCAAGTCAACAAATGTCATCTCAAAAGGCTCAATTGGCGAAGTGAACTTATGCAGAAACGGAAAGCCGCCTTTTGTAAAACCGGAAATGATAAACACTGCGCCCATAAGAACGCACAGAGTAGTAAAAAGTATCTTTTTAAGCATGAAGCAAAAATAAAAAATTTAGTTCTTGGTTGATCTGCATTTATACTCTTAACAAAATTTAAGAGTCTGCATTTTTCTTAGCGTATTTATTTATCCTGACAAGCAGATTTCGGTTAAGGATCACAACAGACGTTATGATACCGGAGAATAATGCCGAACCTACACCAACACAAACAATATCCTGTCCGGTAAGAAAAAGATTTTTGAAAGGTGTTGTCGCTCTTAGTTGTGGTAGAGCAAACCTTTTTGTGCTGTGCTCAAGGCCGTATATTTCCCCGTGATTGTAATTACTGAAATGCTTTGTTGATAGAGGAGTTGACAGTTCACAGATCTCAATTCTTCCTTTGATCTGCGGGAGCACACTGTAAACTTTTTCAAGCAGCCTTTGCTTGGTTTCTTCTTTGTATGCTTCGTATTTTTCTCCGCGTTTCTGCCATTTACCGTTTTCCCATTCTTTCACCCATTCGTACGGACAAGGACAGATCACCTGGATCGTACTCATATTCGGATGTGTGGCTGCCCATCTTTCATCCTTAGCGGAGGGAAAGGAAATGTACGCAAGTGATGGTATCCCGTTCTTGTCACTACTGTGATCATCAAAATCCTGATCGAGCTTGTAGCTTTTATATAGCCAGATATTGTGTTTTGGAAGTTTTAACTCCGCATCGCTGGCATTAAGGCCAAGATACAAACACACATGTGAAGTAGACGCGTTGAGGTCATTGATCTCTTCCGTACCAACGCTTTTCGGTGTTTTTATTAATTTGTTATAAGTGTTGTGAATACCTGCATTGCTTACAATTTTTGATGCAGTGAGAATGTCACCATTTTCCATTTCAACACCTTTTGCCTTATTCTTCTCAATAACAATTGATTTAACAGAAGCTTTAATTGCAAGCTTTCCTCCATTCGCTTCGATCACATCGACCAGTCGCCTGGCGATACTGGAAGCTCCTCCTGCCGGATAATTTCCACCGTCAAGAAAATGATCTACCACCATTGCATGGATCGCGAAGCTGCTCTTTTTTGGTGGTAATCCGTAATTGCCACATTGAGCGCATAATACAGCGATAAGCTTTTCATCACTGATGTATGAACTGAGTACTTCGTATGTTGTTTTTTGTGAATACTGATAAAAACCTCTTCTTAAAAAGTATCCGACACTTTTACTTAACCAGTCGGGCATTGTTCTTTCCGCGAAAAACATCAGTGACAGGCTGGCTACCTTTGAAACATGCTTGTAATATTCCCTGATTCCTTTTTCTTCGTGTGGAAAATAAGCGATCATCTGCTCAACCTGTTCTTTTCTTCCTTTTTTAAAATTATAAATATCACCTCCGATATTTGCCTGATCATACACTTCGCCCATCTCTGACCATTTGAGCTTTCCATCGGTTACATAATCGAAAGCTTTTTTCAGGAGCCCGTCTTTTAAATTAACCTGTCCAACGTAATGAACTCCCACATCCCATTCGTATTTTTTCCTTTTGAAAGTGTGAGTGAACCCGCCAGCGACATAATGTTTTTCCAAAACCAATACTTTCTTACCAGCCTTGGAGAGGAAGGCAGCAGTTGTCAGCCCGCCCATTCCGGATCCTATTATGATCGCATCATAATGGACTTTTGCAAGGTCGGATGAGTAAAGATTTCGCATTTCTGTTATGTGAACTTCAGGTAGCAAAAAGGGAGCAGAATGTTCTGAAGACAGAACTAAGATAATCTTAAAAGGAGTACGGATAAGGAATATTTTGAATTTACAGATTCGAGATGAATCTATTAACTCACCTTCGTTTGAGGGATGGTTTTAAAAGGAACCTTATATTCTTTACAGATCTGTTTGGCAACATCTCGCCCTGTTTTAATGGCGATCGGTAAGCCACCACCGGGTTGGTTCCAGTGACTTGAATAATAAAAGTTTTTTAAGCCGGGAACTTTAAATCCGACCGGTGATTTTGCCAAAAGGTTTTTACCGGGGAGCCAGCCTTGTGTGCTGCCTTTCCAGTTATTGGTATAACGCTGAAATGTTGCGGGCGTGGCCACATCAATTACTTCAATGTATTCTTTGATTCCTCCAAGTCTTTTGTCAAGGAGATCAATGATCTTGTTGGTGAATTCTTCTTTTGCCTGGCGGTATTTCGGACGATCGTTCTTTCTTGAATCAATCCAGAATTCCCTGTTAGTGGTGTAAAAACTAACGGTGACAGAGGTTTTACCCTTCGGGGCAAGCGTGTCATCGTAATTATAAATGTGAACTTCAAACCTTGGATATTTGGTCCCGTCAGGTGAAACGATTGGTTCATCAAGCGGGATCCGGGAAAAGTGAGGGAAATCACTCAGATCTTTTTTTATTCCGAAGGAGAATTGCATCACAGAATAAAAAACTTCCAGCTTTTTTAAGTCGCGAAGGTCAAGCATCTCCTGATTCGTAAATTTTCCATCAAGCGCATCGAATACTGTAAAATTCCAGTCTGCAGCGGAAAGCGTAAGGTCAGAAAAATGTTTGGCATCATTTCTTACGAGTAAACCTTTCGCAACACCATTTTCAGTAATTATCTTTTTTACCGGTGTTTTATAATGCATAGTTCCACCTAGTGATAAATAGGTCTGTTCGATCTTTTTAGCAAACTCCATTGATCCACCTATCGGGTAACCAGCACTTTTCTTATCAAAAACAGAGAGCGGCATAGTGAGCACCATCATGTTCACTTCTTCGCCATCATAAAGTAATTCAAAGCTTTCTCTTAAGAATGGATTTTTGAATTTCTTCGCGTATGTAAAATTGGTGTAGTTCTTAATCTTTAAAAACCAGTAAAGAAATTCCATGTAGCGCATCATTTTTATTCCGCGGATCATGGAAGGGATAAACGGAAGATCATCGAGGATGGGAGGGAGGTCAAACTTCTGCATAACACGCATCGGTTTAATGAACTCTCTTATCGCCTTAGTGTCCTCGGGTGCGAGGTCGATCATGTAATTTTCAAGTTGAGTCAGATTGGTGTACAACTTGAAATTCTTCTCACCGTATTTATTTGCGTGATCTTTGGTTCCGACTTCAACACGGATATCATGGTTATGAAACTTGATCTTTTTCATATCCAGGATCTCTGACCAGATCTTATAAAAAGAAGATCCTTCATCAGAACCTAAGATCCAGTGTGCGCAGCTGTCGAACGTGTAATCACCTTTTTTCCAGCTCGTACATAAACCTCCCGGGATCGAATGTTTTTCGAAGATGTGAGTTTCAAATCCGTTCATCTGCAGAAAACACCCTGCAGTTAAACCTGAAACTCCGCCTCCGATAATATTGATCTTCATTTATAATTTTACTGATTTTCGAATTAGATTCCTCCGCTTCGGTCGGAATGACAAATGATTACGTTCAGCGATATTGAGCATGAGAAAGCCGATTTTAACTCGGTTCATCTGGTCAGTTCATTCGCACATCAGAAATTATTTATTCTTCTCCGCTTCCTCAGCCGCAGACGCTTTCTGCATACGAATGATCGTAGCAAGTGTGCTCACCGCACGTTCATGCTTCTTCACAAACGGATTATCAAGATCCCACACATAACCTGCAAGGACTGAGCAGATCTGTTTTTTGATGTTCGGGTCCGGATCCTTTGTAAAGAAGATCTGGTGCAGGTCTCCGTTGTACCAGCTCTTTACATAAGTTCTGAATGTATTGATCCCCTGCATCATGTGGCCGACATATTCTTTTTCCCAGTCAATCGTTTCCCCTTTTAATTTTCTGCTTACAAGTTTTGCAGCAGTCGAGCCCGATTCCATCGCGAATGTTACTCCAGACGAGAATACCGGGTCAAGGAACTCGGTTGCATTTCCCGCTGTTACGAAGCCATCGCCATAGAATTTTGTGGATGTGATTGCATAACCTTCAATTGTTCTCGGTGCAAGAACCATTTCCTGGTCTTTGAATCGTTCTTTCAGTTGCGGACAATCAGCAACAATTGCTTTCATCCGCTCAACGGCATCTTCAGGGAATGCTTTAAAATATTCAGGGTTACCAACGAAACCTACCGATGTGATACCATTTGAAAATGGAATGATCCAAACCCAAACTTCCTGTTGGTGCACAACAACCGTGATACGGTTACCTTCAACGCCTTCCGGACGGTTAGGATCTTTGAAATGTGTGAAATGTGTTTTGCGCGGATCGAAGCTGGATTGCTTGTTTAATCCTAAAAGGTTCGGGATCACACGTCCGTAGCCTGAACAATCAATTACATAACGTGCTTCGATCTGTTTTTCGTTTCCGTCTTTATCAACAACTGTTGTTACTGACGATTCATCTGCATTGAATTTAATATCAGTCACCCCCATTTCAAATTCGACAGGAATACCTTTCTTAGCAACACCATTAGCGAGAATTTGATCGAATTGGGCACGCGGTACCTGCCATGTCCAAGTCCAGCCTTTACTGAACTGATCTGAAAAGTTAAAATCACAAACTTTATCACCCATAAGGAATTTAGCTCCGAATTTTTCTTGAAATCCTGCCGCTTTTACATCCTCCAGTAAACCTGTTTCATCAAGATGATCCATTACGCGGGGTAGGAGGCTTTCGCCAATCACAAAACGAGGAAATTTAACTTTTTCAACTACGCGGACCTTCAATCCGTTTTTATGAACTATCGAAGCCGCAATACATCCTGCAGGACCGGCACCAATAACTAAAACATCTGTCTTTTCGGTATTCATTCTGATTATATTTTGTTCCTGAGATTAAATAAAACAGCAGGAATTCTTATTTGTTCTGTAGGATGCAAAGGTAATTAATTTTTCTCTTGTCTTCCTGTAAAGATGCCCTGTTTTATTGAGAAAGGGTATGATTTACATCAGCATTTTACCAAATAAATAATTGCTAAATTTGGCCCCTTAGCACTATGACCGAAGCAATCATTCAGACAATGGGAGTCACCAAAACCTTTAAGGGTTCAACCTTACCTGTGGTCAATGGTGTTTCTGTTTCCGTTGATCAGGGTGAGGTGTTTGGCTTGCTTGGCCCGAACGGAGCGGGGAAAACGACTACTATTTCTATACTTTGCGGTTTATTTCCACCAACTTCAGGAAACGTATTAATTGATAATAAAAAACTTTCGGAAGACCTTACTGATATCAAAAAGATCATCGGTGTTGTCCCGCAGGATATCGCTTTGTACCCGACTTTAACAGCCAGGGAAAATCTGAATTTTTTCGGAAACATGCACGGTGTTTCTGGTAAGGTTTTAAAAGACAAGATAGAGTTGTGGCTAAATAATTTCGGTCTTAGCGAAGCAGCAAACAAACGCGTATCAACCTATTCAGGAGGGATGAAAAGGAGGGTGAATCTGATAGCAGGAATTTTACACGATCCGAAAATCCTGTTTCTTGATGAGCCAACAGTAGGAGTGGATGTCCAGTCGCGAAACGTAATTATCGAACATTTAAAAGAGCTCAACAAGAAAGGGATGACGATCATCTATACATCACATCACATGGAAGAGGCCGAGAACTTTTGCACTAAAGTCGCGATCATCGATCATGGAAAGATCATCGCAGAAGGTTCACCGAAGCAGCTGATCAGTCATTACGAAGGATGTGAAAATTTAGAATCGGTGTTTTTACATTTAACGAAAAGGAGTTTGAGGGATTAGTTTGGGTTTGTTAGTTCGTAGTTTGTAGTTGGTAGTTCGTGGACGGGTGGCCGGAACAGTATAATTTTGATTAAGCTTAGGGAAAAGAGATAGACAAATAAACAATAAACAATTTATCAATTGGAAATTATATAAACGAGCTTAGCTCCTTTGTGTCTTTGCGAGAAACAAACATTTAAACGACACAACTTAGTGGCCTCAGTGCCTTAGTGGTTAAAGCAACTTTGCGCCTTAACGTCTTTGCGGTAAATTAAAATCATGAAATTAAAAGCAGCCATCATAAAAGAATTTCTCCTTCTCATAAGAGACAGGGTTGGCTTAGCTATACTCTTTATTATGCCGATGATCCTCATTTTCGTCATGACTTTGATCCAGGACTCTGCTTTCAAAACATTGAATGAAAAAGGGATCCCGATCATTGTTGTTAATAACGATCCTGATTCCTTAGGAACAGATATTGAAAATGGATTGCGGGCATCGGAGCTATGCACTGTTTATGATTCAGTTGATGGAAAGCCGGCTACGGAAGAGCTCGCGATGAAGGCAGTTGCTGAAGGACAGTTTTTGGTTGGAATAGTAATACCAAAAGGAGCAACCGAAGCGGTAAGAAAGAATGTGACGCAGTTGGTTGAACAGACTTTAAGCACAGATTCAATTTTGTCAAAATCAACTTTGCCGGATTCTGTCGAAATCAAGATCTTTATCGATCCCATCACAAAAAAGTCTTTCATTGCATCGGTAACCAGCTCCTTGCGTGAGTTTATTTCCGGAGTGAAGACGAAGATAATGTTCCGCACTTTTGCGGATCAGATCGAAGAGCTGATCCCTGATAAAAAGAAAACACCTTTGAATGCTTTTGATCAAACGCAGATCATAAAATACACAGAGGTTTATGCTTCAAAAAGCATTGGGAAGATCGTCCCGAATGCCGTGCAGCATAATGTACCTGCCTGGGCAATATTTGCAATGTTCTTTATTGTTATGCCTCTGTCCGGAAGTATTATGAAGGAAAGAACCGAGGGAAGCATTTTTCGTTTGAATACAATGCCGAGTTCATATCTCACCCTTATCACTGGAAAAATAATCGTTTATGTAATTGTTTGTCTGCTGCAATTAGTTTTAATGCTTTCAGTGGGGACATTCTTTTTACCTATGCTTGGCTTGCCCGTTTTAGATCTTGGTCACAGTTTCACGGGAATTATTCTTATTTCTGTCGCGACCGCATTTGCCGCTACAGGATATGCAGTAATGGTGGGAACACTTGCATCAACTGAACAGCAAGGCGCGATCATGGGAGCGTTATCGATTTTGTTATTGTCAGCGCTGGGCGGAATCTGGGTGCCGACTTATGTAATGCCGCAGATGATGAGAAACCTAAGTGCTTACTCACCGCTTAATTGGTCGCTGGAAGGTTTTTATGAATTGTTCCTTCGCGGTGGAGATGCTTCCACTGTGACTTTAGCAGCAGTAAAACTGATGGTGTTTTTCGTGATCACAATGATTGTTGCAATGGTGATCAATAAGGTGAGGAGAAGAGTTTAAAATATTCTCTAAACGGTTAAAAAAAGAAGCTTCAGATACAACTAAGCTTTTATCGCCCATCTTAATTTCGCGGATTTCGCTCGCGGGTTTGTGTTGCATTCTTCTGCAGATGGCCTGATCGGATCGGGCGCGACCTCTTTATAAATTCCTTCTCTGAACAGGTATTGAAATGACTTTTTTACTCTCCTGTCTTCACCTGAATGAAAAGTCAGTATGGCAACCCTTCCGTTCTCAGCAAGCGTATCAGGAAGCTTGGCGAGAAACTTATCAAGAACTCCAAATTCATTATTTACTTCTATTCGTAAAGCCTGGAAACATCGCTGACAGGATTTTTTTATAAGTTCTTTCCGGTCGTTGGTAGAAATTTTTTCAAGTGCATCTGCGATCAGGTCTTTCAGTTGTGTCGTTGTCGAAACCACCATACCACCGGCAATTCTGGAAACGATCGTTTTGGCGATCAGGTGTGCATGAGGTTCATCTGCGTTTTCTATAAAGATCTCTTCCAGTTCCTCCAGGGAAATCTTTTTCAGTAATGCTGATGCGGGTTTTCCGCTATGAGGGTTGAGCCGCAGGTCTAGCGGCCCTTCAATCTTAAAGGTAAAACCTCTGTCAGGATTATCTATTTGCATGGAGGATACACCAAGATCGGCAAGAACAAAGTCCAATGGTCCTGCCTCAAGTGCGATCTGATCGATTCCTGAAAAATTCATTTTTCTAATAGTGAGGATTTCCGGCCCGTAACCTAATGCCGCTAAACGGTCGCGTGTCCGCGGTAATTCAAATGGATCTACATCTGTTGCATATAAATGTCCGCCTGGTGTCAGGCATTTCAGCATTTCAAGGCTATGTCCCCCATAACCTAATGTGGCATCGTATCCGATCTGACCGGGAGAAATTTTCAAAAATTCAAGTATCTCACTTACGCAGATAGACCGATGCATACCGGCAGGTGTTCGTCCCTGCTGAATTACTTTGTCTACATCATCTGAATAATTTTCAGGCTGAAGTTCCTTGTATTTTTCCTTAAAGGATTTTGGATGAGTTCCTTTGTATCTTATCCTGCGCTTCGGTTTCTCATCCATATTAGTAATTTTTTGATTCCTTCTATATCTCTATTCTTACATCCCACATCCCAGATCCCACATCTGTCATCTAATAAGCATAATCACTCAAATACTCAAAATCCTTCATCAGCTTACCATCCTTACAAATGCTTGCTCTTTCAATAATTCCTTCTTTATCTTCTCCGATAATGCTTGGGAGAACACGCTCCATCAGGTCCTTGCCGAAATCATCGCTCGCATCGCGGGGAAGCTCGCAAGGTAAGTTATCAACTGCCATGATGCAGACCGTATCTTTATTAAATGGAAGATCTTCTTTATGCTCTTTAATATTATATCCGTAGAAAGGTTTGTCGATTGTGCTTGAGCGGATGGTTGTCGGAACGCTGCCGTCAATATCACAGGTAATGTCTGCAATAACGCTCATGTGAAAATCAGGATCGTGCATGTCGCTTAATTCAAACATGCGCGGTGCGCGGGGGTCCCAGAAATGTGCGGAAATATAAATGTCTGTCGCCTTTGTGTATTTTCTAAAAGTTGATTCGAAATGTTCGGGGTGAGAATAAAAATCCTGCAAATCGAAATTGTGATCTCCTTTTCTCTCCACATAATCACGCGGGTTCAGCTGGCAATAGACAGGCTCGCGGAAAGAGGCCATTAGAAATTCTTCAGGAGTTACTTTACGGATTCTCAATGCGCTTAACGTTTCAATTGCTCCGTTAGCAACACGTCCGCCACCTGTTAGCGCGATTTTAATGTTTGGTAATTTTACGCGCTTTAATTCTTCTTCCATTTCGGCACGGTCGCGACAAACATTTGCGGGACGCAACTGAAAGAGATCATATTTTTTCCCATAACCGAGAATTCCGTTGTATGCGCCAACAATTCCCGCGAAGCGTCCAAAACCAATGATCCGGTTATGGCTTTTATCTGTAAGCGTTTCGTAGTCGATCATCTGGATCTTCTTTTCGATCAGGGTCTGCATTAGCTTCTTGTTATGAGGCTGCTTTTTGATCGTATGCGAAAAGAAGAAATATTTTTTGCCGGTCATTAATTTATCCTTTGGCACTTCTTTAACTCCCATCAGAATTTCGCAATCGCTCAGGTCTTCCTGCAAAGGCACCCCGAAAGCGGTGTATTCAGAATCTTCATAGCAGCGGATCTTACTGGGCTGAACTACGATCTCCACATGCGGATATTTTCTTATCAGCTCCGAGCAAATCAGAGGAGTGAGGGGTACACGTTTATCCGGTGGTGTTTTCTCCTCCCTTAATACTCCGATCTTCAATTTATTCATAAGACAAAATTTTGAAAGGCAAATATAAGAAATTTGGGCAGCTCCGGTTTATGGCAGAGCAGGTCTATAAGGGCTGTAAAGTGTCAATTTACTCCTATTTATTCACAATTCGCGGGATTTTCTCGATCAGGCATAAAAGTTTATTCCAATTAAATATGACCTCAGCAAAAGACAATTTGGTTTTGGCTATTCATTCAGGCTTCTTAACGATTACGCCCGATAACAGCCTGAATACAGGGATATCTTTGATGAAAAATAATATTAGAAGCGATGGAAACAACTGAACTAAGCAATAGCACTTCCCAGTCAGGTGCGATAGGGAAAACTGATTTTTTAAACACTCTTCATGCAGGAGTTTTAAACAGCAATGCAGAATCGAAAAAACTTGCGGCTCAATATTCCTTAAGCCTTATTAAAGCAAGTGTGGATCATATCATTCCTGAAGATAAAGAACCGGATATTGATGCCACTCTTAGTGTTATCAAAGAATTTGAATCAGAAAATGACTCTAAAAAGTCAGTTGCTGATAAATATCCGTGTTCTAACGAAATGATGAAGGAATTGATCAAAGATCATGAAAGGATCATACTCCAGATCAAAAATAAAGTCGCTAACTATTATGAACGCTACCGTGACGGGCGCAATATCTCAAATTTTTTAAACGGCATCATTGAAGAGCATAAAGCTGTTGCATGGGCATTAAAGCGCTACCTGGTAGGACAATAATATGAAAAAAGATGCGATGCTTGAAATGTATAAATATATCCTTGGAAAAGTAAGTTTTGACAAGGTAATTTTCAGAAAAGAATTAAACAAGGCTTTAAATTTACTTGAAAAAGAAGAGGCTGACACGCTCAAAAAGTGGTGTGTAATATCTTTCGATGATCAGCTCATCAAAGAATCAGAGATTGAACGAATGGCCAGCTGATCATTTTATAATTGAACGCCAATTATACAAACATCGTCAACTTGCTCCAATGGCCCTTTCCAAGATTCGAATGTGTTTTCAAGTATATTTTTTTGTTCATCCGGAGTGCTTAATGAAAAGGAAATAAGAAGATCCTGAAGCTGCTTGTATTTGAATTTTTTACCTTTATCACCACCAAACTGATCAGCATAACCGTCTGTAAAAATATACAGGCGGTCTTTTTTTGCCATCTGAATAGCGTGAGTCGTAAACTCCTTTGCATTCTCGAATTTTCCTATCGGCTGCTTGTCAGCTTTGTATTCTGTCAGAGTATTTTCACGGATGATCCAGAGCGGATTATTGGCGCCAGACCACTTTATCACATTGGTTTTTCGATCATAACAGCAAAGCGAAATGTCCATACCATCTTTCACATCCTGGTCGCTTTTTTCAAATGTCTCGATCACGAGCTGCCGTGTTTTATCTAATATTTTTCCTGGATCCGTTAAGCCAAACTCGCGAACACTTCTGTTGAGCGCATTGTGACAAACAACACTAACCATCGCCCCTGGAACACCATGTCCGGTGCAGTCGGCAGCGGCAAAAATTACAAGGTCGCCTTTTTGTTCCATCCAATAAAAATCACCTGCGACAATATCTTTTGGCTTATATAAAACAAATGAATCCGGAAGAGCACTTTTCAAAAGACGGGCAGGAGGGAGGATCGCCTGTTGAATTCGTTTTGCATAGTTGATGCTATCTGTAATTTCTTTGTTCTTTTCATCCACCATCTCCTTTTGAAATTCAACAATTTGTTTTTGTTCCTCCACTTCATTTTTTTGTTTTTCAATGATGATCTTTTGTTTTCGCGTTACCCGGAAACGATTATACAGGAATCCTGAAAAGACAAGGACGATCAGGATAACAGCAATGGAAGTATATATGATGAAACGCTGTTGTTTAACTTCAGCCTGGTGCTCGAGCTCGCTTTTTTCTTTCTCACGTTCGATCTCCACTTCGCGTTTATCAAATGAATATTTCATTTGTTGTTTTACAGCATTCTGTTTGGTTTCATCACTTAGAATACTGTCCGACATTTCTTTATAGCCCTTGTAATTCAAATATGCATTTTTATAATCACCTTTTTTCAGGTATATATTGCTCAGGGTTTCGTAGCCATCGCGAATCCTTTCCGGGAAACCAAGTTCCATTCCCAGATCAAATGATTCCTTTGCATACTTCAGTGCAAGATCCACGTTACCCGTTTCCAGATAAAAATCTGACAGGTACTGCAAAGCCGCAGCGATCCGGGATTTGTTCCCTGCTTGCTGCGCTTCGGCTAATGCATGATCGAAGTAATATTTTGCAGAATCGCTCTGTTTCCGTTTGAAGAATATATCACCGATATTAAGGTATGCATTGGATAAGCTTTTATGATCTCCGAGTGCTGATTTAATAGCTGCAGCCTTCCGAAAATAATCCATTGCAAGTTCAGCTTTATGTTGTCTTTTATAAATATTTCCAAGATTATTATAAACCAATGCAATTCCCTGCTGATCATCAACTTTTTCGAAATGTGTCAATGCATTCTTGAATGTTTCAAGGCTTTTATCAAGATCGCCCTGAGCCTGATACATGTAAGCTATGTTGTTATAAGATTCACCAATTCCGCTGTGATCGTTAATTGATTCACGCAATTTTAAGCTCTTGAAATAATATTCCAGTCCGCGCTCGATATCGCCCTGATTCTCATAAACGAAACCGATATTGTTGTACGACTTAGCGAGAAAATCGAGGTTGCCGCCTTTTTCAAACACAGGAATGCTTTGCTTATAATATTCGAGTCCCTTCATTATTTCACCACGGTCCATTGCGAGGATGCCCAGATTGTTGATACATGCAGCCTGCATAAGGTAAAGATGTTCCTTCGCCTTGCCCGAATATGTTGGTAATGCTTTATCAACCATCCCGAGGATCTGGTTGTTGATCTGCAGACATTTTTCGGGATCCGATGCATAATAGGCATCTCCTAATTCGGAGAGAATGCTCATTTGTGTTGTGTCAACTGTCGCCTCATCATAGGCTTTTTGCAGGGAGTCAATCGTTTGTTGATCTTGTGAGAACCCTGCAATACTACAGAAGAGGTAAGTAATAAATATGTACGCTTTTCTCATATTACAAGTATAGTAAAAACAAATTGTTTGAATCAGTCTTCGATTCAATACAAGCGTCAATTGGTAAGATTTATTAAATTTCAAATTATGCTTCAAAATTTCTGAGCGCGGATTCGTCCGGATGAATTAATTGTTTATAATTGTAATATAAACAGAATGCATAGGTTTCCCTACTCCGGTGATCTATCTCAATCTTACGGTTTTTTATGGCTAAAAAAGTTGTCATCCTTGGCGGTGGCGTAGCAGGAATGAGTGCTGCTCATGAACTTTGTGAACGTGGGTTCCAGGTTAGTGTATATGAACTCAAAGAACTTCAGGGTGGGAAGGCGAGGAGTATGAACGTCCCTGATTCTGCTAAAGATGGCAGGCGGCCATTGCCCGGTGAGCACGGCTTTAGATTCTTCCCCCGCTTTTATAAACATCTTCCCGATACAATGGCAAGGATACCCTTTCCCGGAAATGTTAATGGTGTTTTCGGAAACCTGACTGAGGCTACCCGGGGAGAGCTTGCACGTTATGCTAAAAAGCCGCTTGTGCTTGTAACCAGATTTCCTAAAAATCCGGCCGATGTGGAAGCGCTGCTGAAAGAGATCTTCGGTGGAAACGACACAGGTTTAACAACTGATGATCTCGAATTTTTTGCGGGAAGGTTATGGCAGCTTATGTCGAGCTGCTACGAGCGTAGACTTGCGGAATATGAAAAAATAAGCTGGTGGGATTTTGTCGGGGCTGAAGGAAGATCTGAAGCATATCAGCATTTGCTGGCGATCGGGCTGACAAGAACTTTAGTCGCTGCAAAGGCGAAGGAAGCAAGCGCGCGCACAGGTGGTGACATTCTGCTTCAATTAATATTTGATATCACAACCCCGGGAATAAGTGCCGACAGATTATTGAATGCTCCAACCAATGATGCATGGCTTGATCCATGGTTGGCATATTTGAAGGAAAAGGGTGTGAATTATCAGCTTAATTCAACAGTTGAAAGCATTAATTGTGACGGACATATTATCACCGGTGCTACCGTAAGTCAGAACGGGAAAAAGTTTGAAGTGAAAGGTGATTATTTTATTTCTGCACTCCCAATTGAAGTTGTAGCAAAGCTTTTAAACAAAGAACTGCTTGCGGCAGATCCTAAATTAAAGAATCTGGAAACGCTTGCTCTATGTGTGGCATGGATGAACGGAATTCAGTTTTACCTGAAAAGAAATATCGATATAGTAGAGGGACACACAATTTACATTGATTCAGAATGGGCGTTGACGTCCATATCGCAAAAGCAATTCTGGCCTTCGGTAAACTTCCAGGATCTTGGCGATGGAACGGTAAAAGGTATTTTGTCTGTCGATATTTCCGATTGGGAAACACCGGGAACATTATTTCAAAAGCCTTTTACTAAAAAATATAAATGCGCGAGTGAATGCTCACGAAAAGAAGTGATGCAGGAAGTGTGGCATCAGCTTAAGAAAAGCCTGAATATTGATACTGAAGTGTTAAGTGATGATATGTTGCATTCGTGGTTCCTCGATTCTGATATCGTGATCCCTGATGGTGACCGGCCCCATCCAACTGTTAACCTTGAGCCTTTGCTTGTAAATAAACAAGATACATGGAAGCTGCGTCCTGAGGCTGATTGTGCAATTCCTAATTTATTCCTCGCATCAGATTACGTTCGGACCTACACGGATCTTGCGACCATGGAAGGTGCAAATGAAGCCGCAAGAAGGGCCGTGAATGCCATTCTTGAAAGAAGCGAAAGTAAAGAAAAACCTTGTGAGCTTTGGAACCTTCACGAGCCGGACCTGCTCGCTCCATGGCGGATACATGATCAGCAGAGGTTTATAAAAGGGCTTCCATGGGACGGCAAAGCATATGGCATCTGGGGATTATTATCACGTTTTATCACTTTCATGATCAGGATCTTCAAAAAATTCCTTGATCTCTTCAGAGGTAAGCATCCGCATAAATAAATTATTCATAGTGGATGGAGCCGCTACTATTTGTTATGTTTGTTATAAACAGTAATTTAAGTTTAAAACATTTTAGATGAATAATATGCTTTTGAAAACTTACGCCAGGAATTTAAATACAAAGCAATCCGTCTTTATTATAATTTCCATGGTGGTGACTCTCGCTATCACTTTACTTTCAGCCCATTTTAAATGGGGATACATGTCTGCCTTTTTGCTTGCCACCGGAATGTACACAGCAATAGCGGTTTTTGCATTCATCACATCTGATATTTATTTAAAAAAGCTTTTATTATTCGGACTTGTTGCAGGGTTTACGGAACTAATTGCAGATAAATGGCTGGTTCATGATATCAGATCACTGGTTTATCCTGCAGGTGAATCCAAGATCTGGTATTCCCCGGATTACATGCCTTTTGCATGGGCCGTTGTTCTTGTTCAGGTGGGATACCTTGGCTTCATGATCAGTGCGAAAAAGAAAATGATTGAAGCAATGATCCTGTGCATGATCATCGGGATTTTCTTTATTCCCGTTTTCGAGCAATGTGCATATTCTGCAGGGTGGTGGTATTACAATCCTTGTAAAATGCTGTTTAATACACCATGGTACATTATTATTTCGGAAGGACTGATCTGTTTCTTTCTTCCTTTTATTTTCTTTTATGAAAGCAGAAATGGCTGGCTTTCGGCTGTCATTGCCGGATTCCTTGAAGGCTTATGGGTCTTTGCCGCATATTTTTTAATGTATAATCTTCTGAAATAATGTTGAACAAGCTCATACAATATTTCATACCACTTCATTTTCTCAGAAACGAAGAGGAGCATCGGAAAGCAAAAATTACGGTGGGAGCTCTTCTTGTTGTCGCATATTTCAATATTAACTATATCATCATTTCTATCATATTTGAATATGCCGGAGGACTTTATTCTCAGGTTCCGTTGCTGTTGTGTTCAGCAGTATGCTTATTCCTTTTTAGGGCTAAATTTGTTCCCGGGCTTGTTCATTTAATATTTTTTATTGTTTGTATCATATCAATTGCGATCACTGTGTACTTCACTAAAGGCTATGAGTCCTTTATAACTCCATGGATAGCGTCAACACCCATTGTTGCTTTGCTCGTAGCAGGTAAAAGGGGAGGACTGATGTCATTGATCGCATGTTCTCTGGTGCTGACCGGTTTTTATTACCTCTATCTTAATGAGTATGATTTTCCTGAAGGGTATAATCTTAAGTACAAGAATATTTTCAGCTTTACTACAAACCTCGGCCTGATTTTAATCTTATATCTGGTTGCAATTGTATTTGAGAATACAAAGAACACAGCCTTGCGTAATCTCGATTACAAAAACAGTCTGCTCGAAATAAAACAAAAGGACATTACTGATAGCATCACATATGCAAAACGTATTCAGGAAGCGATTTTGCCGAATGATAAACTGGTAAAAAAATTACTGCCTGATTCTTTTATATTATACAAACCAAAGGATATTGTCAGCGGGGATTTTTATTGGGTGTCAGAATGGGGTGATCAGGTGATGTTCGCTGCTGTTGATTGTACGGGCCACGGTGTTCCCGGAGCCTTTATGAGTATTGTGGGGCAGAATATGCTTAATCAGGCTGTCAACGAGCATGGACTTTCCAAACCCAATCTTGTTCTTAATTCATTAAATAAGGGCGTTTCCCGTACACTTGGAAAAGATGAGGATAACGTAATTCGGGATGGAATGGACCTGGCGCTGTGTTCGCTTAACAGAAAGACAATGACTTTGGAGTGTGCCGGGGCTTATAATCCGGTTTGGCTTCTACGCGGGGATGATATAATAGAGATCAAAGGAAATAAATTTCCGATTGGGTCATTTATGGATGATGCGGTGCAGAATTTTGACAACAATATGGTCAGCCTGAAAAAGGGAGATCAGATCTATATATTTACTGACGGTTATTCAGATCAGTTTGGTGGGCCGAAAGGAAAAAAATTCAAGGAAAAGAATCTGAAATCCCTTTTGTTGGCTGTAAAAAACTTATCAATGGATCAGCAGAAAGAGCATCTTAATGAGAAGATAGAAGAGTGGCGCGGAGATTTGGAACAAATTGATGATATCCTGATTATGGGTGTCAGGATCTGATATTATTTACCTCCGTCCGGAGGTTTTTTTACGAAGAAAAATTTCCCCCTCACTCTTTAGATACCATAATTTTCGATATGGTATGTTTTTTTGTAGATGAAAAGGAGTGTTAAATCGATAAACTCCCTATCATGAAACTACTAACTTCCGTCCTCGTCATCCTGATCTATACTGACCCCCTTGAAATGGCTGCGCAAAAAGGCCTACAAAAATTAGAAGATAAAGACGTAACACTCCTTATAGATAAAAATCACAACACGGCAGCTCTGAGTTTTAAAACTCAGGATGAAGTTAGCGATTTGTTGATACTGGTTTCTAATGAAAAAGGAGAGACTGTATTTATGGATAACAAGGATCACTTTAAAGGCGAATATAAAAATACCATTGATCTGAACAGCTTCTCGAAAGGAGAGTATTCAATTAAAGTTAAGATAGACGAGAATGAATTGAATAAGGAATTTATAATTCAGTAACATGAAGAAGTTTTTATATTCATTTTTTATCTGGATGTTCATTCATGCGGATGCGTTTGGGCAATTAAAATGTATCATCTACGATTTCGATGGATTAGATATAAATGATACTGATCTTCCAGAAGGAGATTACAGAAAAAGCGATCTTACCTACCGGGTAGCTGCCAATCCGCTCGCTGCTGCCGATATGATCGGGGACCGTGTATTAAAGATAAATCTGACCTGGAGCGCGGGAGTTGGTGTTTTTGGAAGAAGCAGCTCAAGATTTGTGGAGTTAGACCCAAACACCGATAATTTTAATTTTTTCTTTTATAACCCGGTATCCAATAATCAGAACGCGACTTTCGATGTGATCATAACTGAAGATGATAATCAAAGTTATGCTTACGAATTGGCTTCGGATGATACCTGGAAAAAAACGATATCAGTCTCCGGAAGCTCCGGCTGGCAGTTCATTGCTATTCCGCTAAAAGATTTCGTTGATACTAACCCGGGAGGCAACGGTATTTTTGACGCCAATTTCAGCAGCAATAAGGGAATGTTGCTTATGACTGAATTTCGCTTCAACAGGGCGTCTTCGGGATTAAGTAATCCTACCTTTTATATGGATTTTATAAACTTTTCTGAGGGAGTACTTCCGCATGGAGCCACGATGCTTGATCTTCCCGGAAAAAATGCATCGGACTATTGCTTGCTTGGTGCCTACCATTCGGAACCAAGAGGGCAGGAATATCTTATACCCCAAGTTGTTGAGTCTTATTTCCCATCTTCGCCCGACAAAAAAATAAAATATGCGAATTACTTTATAGCTTTTGCAAGGGATGGATCTACTGTTCCTAAAGAGTATCCCGGAAATGAAGTACAGCAGTTATTGAATAACGGATATACTCCGGTTATTACATTAGAGCCAATGTTCAAAGGCTTCTCACGCTTAGATCCTGTGCAGCCAAGATTGGATAACATTATTAATGGTAACTATGATGCATACCTGAGAACCTTTGCAGATAAGCTCAAAGCTTTTAATGATACTGTTGTTATGCGTTTTATGCATGAATTTAATGGTGATTGGTATTCATGGTCGATAGTGCATAATAACAATGATCCTGCAAAATTTGTGAATGCCTTCCGGCACGTTGTGGATGTTTTTCGTTCACGCGGAGCAACGAAAGTAAAATGGATGTGGTGTATAAATGCTGATTATTTCCCACGGAGGGCGTTTAACTGGCTCCCGCCTGCGTATCCAGGAAATAGTTATGTGGATATAGTTGCAACCGATGTATACAATAATCATTACCCGATCGATCTGCCATGGTGGAGATCATTCAGATGGCAGATCGCAGAATCATATTATTATCTCACGAAGTATTTTCCTTCAAAACCGCTCTTCATTTGTGAATTAGGTTGTCGTGAGAGATTCAGCTCTGAAGATGTTTCTTCAGAAACAAAAGGTGCATGGTTCGCTCGCATGGATAAAGAATTACAGTCTGAATTCAGAAAAGTGCGCGGCTTGCTTTTTTTTGACGCCCACGCTGATCAGAACTGGTTGCTCAATTCTTCCTCAAACTCAATTCAGTCGGTAACTAATAATATCTGGAATGACACCTACTATTTTAAGAGTACGGCAGTTCCTCCTCCGCCCTCATCCTGTAGCGGCACAGGCACAATTACGAGGGAAGTTTGGAATGGTATAAGCGGATACTCAATTTCGTCTATCCCTGTTTCTACAACGCCTTCTTCGAGCACAACATTGACTATTTTTAAGTCTCCATCAAATGTCGCTGATAACTACGGCCAGCGTATTCGGGGATATATTTGTCCTCCCGTAACCGGGAACTATATTTTCTGGATCGCGAGTGACGATAACAGTGAATTATGGTTAAGTACAAATGATCAGCCTTCTGGTCGACAAAAAATTGCCTCTGTCAGCGGATGGACGGCCTCACAGGAGTGGACCAAATACGCAAGTCAGAAATCAGTATCGAAATATCTTGTTGCGGGACAAAAATATTATATCGAAGCATTGCATAAAGAATCAGCGCAGGGAGATCATGTAGAAGTCGGATGGCAACTCCCGAGCGGTGTTCAGGAGCGCCCAATCCCCGGGATGCGTTTGATGCCCTTTAATTCAACGCCACCACCACCGCCTACTTCGGAATTTATTTCAGCCGGAGCATCCTGGAAATATCTTGACAACGGCACTAATCAAGGCACTGCATGGAGATCCACGGGTTTTAGTGATGCTACATGGAAAACAGGAAGTGCTGAACTCGGGTACGGAGACGGGGGAGAAGCAACATTAGTGTCTTACGGTACTTCTTCCACAAATAAATATATTACCACCTATTTCAGAAAAAGCTTTTCAGTTGCCGGCACATCCGGGATCAGCGGGATGGAATTAAGTCTCCTTCGTGATGACGGGGCAGTTGTATATTTAAATGGAGTTGAAGTATTCCGAAGCAATATGCCTTCCGGAACTGTTTCGTATACCACTCCCGCTAGTTCTGCTATCGATGGAACCGCGGAATCAACATATAATATTGCGAACATAAGTTCAGCATCACTGATTACCGGAACAAATGTGATCGCTGTTGAGATCCATCAATCATCCGTGTCAAGCTCTGATATAAGTTTTAATCTAAAGCTAAAACCGATAAGCGCTCCGGCCGCAGCAACTTCCGGCAGTTTTGCGATAATAGGGGATTACGGTTCTAACAGTACGAATGAAGCTGCTGTTGCTAATCTGGTGAAGTCGTGGCAACCTGAGTATATCCTGACAGTCGGAGATAATAATTATCCTAACGGTGCAGAATCTACAATTGATGCAAATATCGGGAAGTATTATCACGATTACATTTATCCCTACATGGGTGCATATGGTTCATCCGCAAGCACAAATAAATTTTTTCCTTCTTCAGGAAATCATGATTATGTCACTTCAGGAGCGGTTCCATACTATAACTATTTCACTCTTCCGGGTAATGAACGTTATTATGATTTTGTAAAAGGAGATGTACATTTCTATGCGATTAACAGCAATCCTCAGGAGCCCGATGGAACTTCGGCTACATCGGCCCAGGCCTTATGGCTGAAAAATAAATTAGCTGCTTCGGTATCGAAATGGGACATCGTATATTTTCATCATGCACCCTATTGTTCGGATTCCGTTCACATGAATTCTGCATTGTACATGAACTGGCCATTCCAGGCATGGGGAGCAGATGCAGTCATTGCAGGGCACGCACACATTTATGAAAGAATTATAAAAAACGGATTCCCCTATATTGTCAATGGTTTAGGTGGCCAAAGTAAATATGGAATTTTTCCGAATCCTGTTGAAGGCAGTGTTGTAAGATACAGTGAGAATTATGGAGCAATGAAAGTTGATGTTAAAACAGATTCACTTCGCTTCAGATTTTATAATATTTCTAATACTTTGATCGATGATTATTCATTGTATAAACCATCCGTTCAAAGAAGCGAGGAATGCTTTACCGCGATTACACCTTTAGGTCCCTTAACTTTTTGTGATGGAGGATCGGTTTTACTAAAGGCAGATACTACAGAAGGATTAACATATCAATGGATCGTTAACGAAAAGGAAATTCCGGGTGCTGAATCTTTAACGTATGAAGCAAAAGCATCAGGTAATTATCAGGTAAAAGTAAATAACAACGGATGCACTGCCTGGTCGGCACCGATAGAGGTTGCCGTTACAAATTCTCTTTCAGCAAGAATAACTATTGGAGGGAACTCAACCATTTGCGGCAAGACAAAAATTCCTCTCTATGCGAATACTTGCAGTGATTATTTATATCAATGGAAACGTGATGGCGAAGATCTTCCCGGAGAAACGAGTGCAACTTATTATGCTGAGCAGCCGGGTAGTTATCAGGTAATGATATTGAGTGGATCTTCTATTGCCTGGTCGGCATTAGCTCAAATTACGCTTGAGGATTGCGGTGATGAAGATTCCACCAACCTGAATAATGCTCTCGTTACTACCGATAAGCTTGCCGTTGTGCCGATCAGAGCGGTTAAGGATTTTTTTCGCGTAAGTGTGTATCCAAATCCAACAACCGGCTTGTTTACATTTGACTTTTGTCTGGAAGATGATTCCCAGGCCGAGCTGGAGGTAAGAGTTTTAAACTCCGTTGGGCAAACTGTTTATCGTGCAGCTCCGACAAAATTCAGTGGATGTATACGCGACACGATAGAACTCAGCAGCTCGCTTGCTACCGGAGTGTACTTCCTTCAAATAAGGATAGGAAGCAGAACGGAGAATGTAAAATTGTTACTCAATCGTTAATCACAATTCTGAATGTTTTCCCCATTTTGGGAAAGCTGAAAAGAAAGATAAACGGAAATGAAAATTCTGAATAAATTTTTCAACGCTTATTTCATGCTGTTAAATCCTTTGAACACTTGGTCAGTGAAGTCGAGTACGCTTGAAACGCGCTGCAATTAAGGCTCCCTGTTTTTAAATTAATCTCGGGTAAATCAAGCGCTTGCCAGTCGCGGCTCTTGGCGGTTAAAACAAAAAAAATATTTTTATTAAGGGAATTTCTCTAATTAAAGCGGCATCAATTTTTACGGTGTTTATCCGCTACAAAAAACTTTTTGGCGATTAAAAAAAAGCTTACATCGAAATTTTAAAATGTAAAACATGAAGACACTTTTCCTCTCAGACGTATTTAATAGTAAAAAGAAAATTACGATCGGTTTTCTTTTGTTTATCATTAATTTTTCGGCTTTGGCTCAAAGATGCGTTCAGTCAGTGACAGCCTCTGGAACACAGACTCTTTGCCAGAATGCTGCAGCTTCAGCACTTACCTCCGGAATCGCATCAGGCGGTAGCGGAATGCCTGTGTCTCCTTCTTATCAGTGGTTTTCCAATAGCGTCAATAATAATACAACAGGAACTCCTATTGCTTCAGCAACATCATCTTCATACGTACCCCCGACAAATACGTTTGGTACTGTCTATTATTATGTGCGCGTAATTAATGGAAATGGTGCAGGATCATGCTCTGGTGGATCGAATATTTCCAACACTGTCGCTGTTACAGTAAATCAGGCACCAACACCTTCTGCTGCCGGTCCGGATCAGGCCTTCTGTAATTCAACAACAGCAAATTTAGCAGGAAACACCCCTTCAGTAGGTGGTGGAGTATGGACATTAATAAGTGGTAGCGGAACAGTGACAACACCAACGTCACCAACTTCCGGAATTACCGGCTTAGGTATAGGAGCAAATACTTTCAGATGGACAATTTCAGTTGGAAGCTGTACCAGTTCCGATGATGTAGTTATCACAAGAAATGCTCTTCCAAATGCAAATGCCGGGCCGGACAAGGTGTTAACATGCACTGCAACTGCTGTGACGCTGAGCGGGTCGTCTTCAACAGGTGGCGCTACTTTTAGCTGGACAACCCTTGGCGGAAATTTCGTTTCAGGAGCAGGAACAGCTACGCCATCTGTCAATGCAGCAGGAACATATGTGCTTACTGTGACAAGCACAGCAGGCTGTATTTCAAGAGATACAGCACAGGTCACAGTTAATACAACAGTTCCAAATGCTAGTGCCGGAGCTGATAAGACTCTGAATTGTGTCGTTACTTCAGTTCAGCTTAATGGTTCTTCAAGTACTTCAGGTGTTTCTTATAACTGGACGTCCGCAACCGGGAATTTCGTATCAGGTAAAACAACAGCCACACCTACGGTAAATGCGGCAGGGACATATATTTTAACTGTTACTAACCCGGTTAATGGCTGCACCGCAAAAGATACCGCGATTGTAAATCTTAATAACTCTCCGCCTAATGCTTCGGCCGGTAATGATAAAACCCTGAACTGTGTTACAACCGCAGTAATATTAAATGGTTCGTCCACTACAGGAGGTGCTGGATATTTATGGACAACTTCAGGAGGAAATATAACTGCAGGTGGTGCAACAGCGACACCGACTGTTAATGCACAGGGATCTTATATTCTTACTGTAACAGATCCTGTTAATGGTTGCAGTGCAAAAGATACCGTAAGTGTTAATTTAAACCTCACGGCTCCTGACGTGAATGCAAGTGTCGATTCAATGATCAATTGTTATCATACTTCTGTTTATCTGACAGGATCATCTTCTACCGAACATACGGCCTTCAATTGGTCATCAATTTCAGGAAATATTGTTTCAGGATCTGCCACTTCTATGCCGGAGGTGAATGCAGCAGGCAACTATTATTTAACAGTTACAGATTCAATAAACGGATGCACTGCATCTGATACGGTGATGGTAATAGCGAATCTTGTCGCACCGGATGTCGAGGCAGGGAATGATACTACATTGACCTGTACGGTTACACAAATTTCTCTGACAGGGGTGTCTTCAACAAGAGGTGCGATATACCAATGGGTAGCGACTAACGGAGGTGTAATTTATTCAGGAAGTAATTCACCTAATCCTGTTGTACAAATTCCGGGTACCTATGTTCTAACTGTTAAAAATCCGTTAAACGGTTGCACTGCGCAGGATTCGGTGAATGTTTATCAAAATGTTACAGCCCCTGATGCCCAGGCAGGTAGTGGAAAAATTTTGAATTGTATAGTAGCCTCGGTCAATCTAAGCGGTTCCACAACTACTTCTAATTCAATATATAGCTGGATAACACTTGATGGAAACATAGTGAGCGGATCCAATTCTCTTACACCGCTGGTGGATCAGCCGGGTACATATATGCTCACTGTCACAGACACGCTTAATGGTTGTCAGTCAATGGACATTACAGACGTGGTTCTAAACTTAACTTCTCCTGATGTAAATGCTGGGAGGGACAGCACTTTAACATGTTCTGTTACTTCCTTGGTTTTAAATGGGATGTCTGCGACTCCTTCATCAACATTCTTATGGAATACGACAAATGGAAATATTTCTGCAGGAACGTCAACTTCTTTTCCTACAATAGATGCATCTGGTGCATATGTTCTTACTGTAACTGATACTGTAAACGGATGTACATCTTCTGACACTGTTCAGATATTTTTAAACAATACACTTCCCGATGTAAACGCAAACGTAGATTCGGTTATTAATTGTTATCATACTTCAGTGATGTTGGCCGGATCGTCAACTACGCTTCAAACCTCATTCAGCTGGACAACTAATCTTGGTAATATAGTTTCCGGAGGTAATACGACTAATCCTACGGTAGATCTTGCAGGTGATTATTTCCTTTCTGTTATTGATTCGATTAATGGATGTTCTGCTTCAGATACAGTCACAGTGATGTCAAATATGGCTCTTCCGGATGTCAGTGCAGGGAATGATACAACGCTGACTTGCACTCTCACTTCTGCCACATTAAACGGTACATCTTCAGTTCCAAATGCAATTTTTACCTGGACCGCCTCCAACGGTGGAATTATATTTTCCGGTGCGAATACCGCTAATCCTGTTGTTCAGATTCCTGGAACGTATATTCTCACGGTGAAGAATCCTGTAAACGGTTGCTCTGCACAGGATTCCGCAAATGTTTACCAGAATATAGTTTCTCCGGATGTTGATGCCGGTGCATCAATGGTGCTTAACTGTTCTGTTACATCCTTAATGCTTTCCGGGTCTAGCACAACTTCAAATACTATTTACAGTTGGACTACACTTGACGGGAACATTGTAAGTGGTAATGCTTCATTGTCACCATTAATTGACGAGCCGGGAACTTATTTTCTTACGGTAACTGATACAATCAATGGATGTCAATCATCTGATATTACTGAAGTGAATTTAAATAACACAATTCCCCAGGTGAATGCCGGAGCTGATTTCAACCTTACATGCATCGTTGACGCAGTTATGTTGAACGGTTCCTCATCAACTTCTGATGTAAGTTTCAGCTGGACGACCTTAAATGGAAATATTTTATTGGGGCCTGAAACTGCTACGCCTTCTGTTAATGCAGTAGGGGAGTATGTGCTCATTGTTACGGATACGATCAATGGTTGCAGTAGCTCAGACACAGCGTCCGTATATTTAAATAATATCTTGCCGAATGTGATGGTGAGTAGCGATACAATTATTAATTGCACCAATCCAATCCTTACCATCAGCGGAACGTCATCAACAGCGAATACCTCATTTAGCTGGACAACAATTGATGGTAATATTATTTCAGGATCTGATTCATTAAATGCAACGGTAACTCTCGGTGGAACATATGTTTTCACTGTTACCGATATGGTGAACGGCTGTTCCTCTTCTGACTCTCTTCTTATAACTTTAGATAATGATCCTCCCGTTGTTGAAGCAGGTATCGATAGCATATTGAATTGCACTGTTACGCAAATAACGTTAAATGGTATAGCTGCTGTTTCCGGTGTAAATTATTTATGGTCTACAATCAATGGGAATATTGTTTCGGGCAACACTTCGCTAAATCCGGTTATTAGCGCGGAAGGCGATTATGTGTTAACGGTCACCAATCCGGTTAATGGATGTACTGCTTTAGATTCTCTGCATATTTCTTCAAATACAAATTCACCGGTTGCAGATGGCGGTCAGGATGCTACACTTAATTGTCAGGTAACATTACTACCACTGTTAGGAACTGCTTCAACTCAAAATGCGATAATGTACTGGACCAACTCAGCGGACGATACAATTGCTTCGGGGATTTTTGTTCTGATAAGCACTCCGGATTCATATATATTCAATGTTATCGACCCTGTAAATGGCTGCCGTGCTTCAGATACAGTGAACGTAATAGCCGATACAGCACTGCCTATGGCTTTTGCAGGATTAGACACTGTCATCGGATGTGGTATCGATTCAGTAATGCTGCAAGGAAATGCTTCCGGAATTATGATTTGGAACACAAATAACGGAAACATTTTAACTGCGACAGATTCCCTGGATATATATGTCAACGCAACAGGAACATATGTGCTTACAGTAACAAACCCGTTGAATGGTTGCAGTGCCAGTGATTCTGTCGTTGTAAACAGCAATGTTCCTCCGATCGTTGATCTTGGTAATGATACCACAATGGTATTCTGTCAGGGACAAATTACACTTGATGCAGGTAACCCCGGATTGTCTTATTTATGGAGCACATCGGAATCCACCCAATCTATTAATATAACTGGCACAGGTAACTATTATGTGACTGTAACAAATGAATTTGGTTGCTCGGTAACAGACACTATAAATATTACCGTTAATCCTGCTATTATCTCTGTTGATCTTGGGACTGATACTACTGTGGCATTATGCCAGGGTTCAATTATACTGGATGCAATGAATCAAGGCTTAAATTATTTATGGAGTACAAATGAAACTTCCCAAACAATAAACGTTTCTTCAACCGGAGTCTACCATGTAACAGTAACTGATAATACCGGATGCACCGGATCGGACACAATTAGTGTAATTGTCATCCCTGGTATTTTGACAGTTGATATCGGTAATGATACAAGCTTCATGAATTGTCAGGCGCCCCCGTTTATTCTTGACGCAGGCAATCAAGGAGCAACTTATTTGTGGAGCAATGGAACTACTGGCCAGACGCTAAATGTAACGACCTCGGGAACGTATTATGTGATGGTAACGGATCAGGGAGGTTGCGTGGGTTCAGATACGATCAATGTTAATATCATAAATAATAATATTAACGTGAATCTTGGCAGAGATACTACAGTGTGTCAATGCGTTCTTCTGAATGCTGGCTATCCGGGGGCTACTTATTATTCATGGAGCAATGGACAGAATTATGCAATCATAAATGCATGTTCAACAGGTGATTATTGGGTGACTGTCAGCAACGGCACGTGTATGGATCGTGATACAGTGCATGTGACTTTTGCTTCACCACCGGTTGTTGATCTTGGTCCCGACACAACTTTAACTGCGGTTACGTCATTTGTTATAGACGCTGGACATCCCGGAGCAAATTATTTGTGGAGCACCGGTGAGACAACTCAAAGTATAACGGTTACAACTTCAGGTCAGTATTTTGTAATTGTTACTGAAGGATTAGGTTGTTCATCTAAGGATACAATCAACGTTAATCTTCCAATATCCATTCAGGAATTGTCTTCGCTTGATCTGAATGTTAATATATCTCCTAATCCAAGCAGTAATAAATCATTTACGCTAAGCTTTAATCTCGTAGAGGACAGTGACGTTGAAATTAATGTGATGAATATCCTTGGAAAAATAGTTTACTCAGAGAAGCTTGTTAATTTCAACGGTATTTATAGGAAAAAAATAATGCTTGATAATGTTTCTTCTGGAATCTATTTCACGAATGTTATAACTGAAAGACAAAGGAAAACGACTAAGGTGATTATTGAGTAAAAAAATATAAAAAATAAGGAAGCCGGCCTGGTGCCGGCTTCTTATTGCGGAATACCCATTCTAATGTGTATTTTCCCCACATTAATATGGATTTGAGAATTTGTTTGCCAGGGGATCCTTTATGGTTAAATATGATGAACAATGATTAACTGACATTCGGCTTTGCTAATTGTTTTACTGTCTACAAAAATGCATTTTGAGCCTCCTTTGGCATTTTAATGGATGATTCTTATTCAAACAATTAAATTTTAAAGCTATGAAAAAGTTGATTTTATTAGGCTTAGGGGCTGCAGCAGCTTACCAGGTCGCAAAACACTATAATGTAACAGTTGATGATGTTAAAAAATTTGTTACAGACGCAGTAGGTAATTTGGGAAAAACTGAGTAATTAATTTTTTAATGTTTAACAGGACACAGTAAGACTGTGTCCTGTTTTTTTATGTCCAAGAAGCAATACAAAGGAAATTGAAAAAGGACAATCAATTCGTGAGGATATCAACTGCGTTAGTGATATTATTTCCACGATGATATCTCTTTTTTAGGTTGAACATTTTTATTTGAGTAGTTAACGCATGCAAGTCCACGTTCAGACCAATGGAGGTGAATAAACCATCAAAATTAAATTCTTTCACTTGATTGTATGCCATTTTTCGGTAGCCCACAATTCCCTTTAACCCAAGAAAACGCATTGGTTTGAAAGTGGCTGAAATTCCGAAATTGACAAAAATCAAAGCTCCGCTCCGGGTTTTGAGTACTCTATCCGCAGTAATATTTTTATCTCTGAAAGTGTTCATTCCTGCACCAATTTCGAGTGGTAATCCTAATGATAAAAATCGGGTATCTTTATACATTAACTCTGTATTAATACTTCCATATTCAAGGTGGATCAGTGTTCCATAAGCTGTATCATTCTTTGCAAATTCCTTTTCCTTCAGGCTGTTATTCATATTGTAATAGCCGAGTGTGACACGAAGTTTTTCGGCAAGTAACACACCTACGTCAAAACCGGTAATGGGCAAAGCTTGCGACCCATAAAAATTGATTCTGTTATCGAACTTTATTTGAGGACGAATCAATTTAATCTTCACGGTTTCTATAGAATCCTTTATAAATTGTTCCTCATTATTTATTTGGCTGTAGCTTCCAAAAGCAAAAAATAGAAAGGTTGATAAAAGGTAAATTTTTTTCATATAATCACACGTAATTTTTGGGTAATTTTAATAATAGGCGGGGATAAAACATAATGCCAATAATGTTTCAAGACGCTTGTCTGTGGCTCAAATTAGCGTAGAATTACGGAGGTTAAGGATCTTTGATGGAATGTTTTTATAAAGAAACCTGATCAGAATAATTACAACATGAAACCATATGGAAATAAGGGTGGAAATTCCGGAATTCGGGCTTATGAAATAGGAGATGATTTTATTAAGCTTAAATTCAGTGATAAAGAAGATGTTTACGTCTATGATTATGATGATCCGGGTCGTGCACACGTGAACGAAATGAAAAAGTTTGCATTGAAGGGAAAAGGTCTCGCAACCTATGTAAACAAATGGGTAAGGGGGAATTATTCTCGGATTGAATAATGTACTGCCATAAAAAAGCCCCTCAAGCTTAGAGCTATGAAGGGCGAAGTGGAGTCGGAGGGATTCGAACCCTCGTCCAAACAAGGAATTAATATGCTTTCTACATGCTTAGCAGAAACTTTAATTGTCGGTAAGCTTAGGTAGGTCTACAAACCATAAGGCTTACTTAGCTTCTTTATCTCATTGCAGGCCGAAGCTTCCTGCAACCAGCTCATCATTTATGATGCTTCATCGGGGACGCGGAAGAGCATCGCTTCCCCGGAAACAAAGGCACTTAATACTTGGTATTAAGCAGCCATAGCGTAGTTAGACTCGCCATTTATAGAGTTTGAGAATTAGGATTAACGTGTCATATCCACAACACACGGCATGCTTACATAAAAATCGCACTCGCTGTCAAAACCGTAACGACCCCATGTTTTAAAAGAACTTACCTGTAAAAGTACGTAAATTTTTTCCATTTATTATGCCAGCCGCAAAATGATTTCTGCTGTTCACCGATAGGTTACCATCCTTTAACGAATAACTTCCTTTTAAGTATTAATCCTATATTAATTTAGTATAACCAAAAAACTATGCTATGGAAACGCAAGGAATCAATTTATACATTGTTGACGATAACAGGTCAATGTTAGTAGCGCTAAGGCAATACCTTTCGGGCAGGTTCGGTAATAAGCTCAGAATCTCAACCTTTGAGGATGGGGAAACCTGTTTGAAAAATATCAATGAATTTACTGATGTGGTTATCCTGGATTATTTTCTTCAGGGAAAAAACGGGAATGAGATCCTGAAAACAATTAAGGAACTTAATCCCCGAACCGAAGTGATCATGTTATCAGGTAACGAGGACGTGGGGACGGCTGTGGAATCTTTTCGACTTGGAGCTAAAAACTTCGTTGTGAAAAATAATAATGCTTGGGGAAAAATAAGTGTACTGTTGGATACCACTATCATTAGGCCTTTTAAATATGTCTGGGAATTTCCGGTGACTAAATTCCTGGCGGTATTTACAGCTACCTTTGCCACTATGGGCACGTTTGTTTTATTGGTATTACAATTAACTAACTGATCAAACAATGGAGTCATTTAAACATTTAACCATCGCAATTCTTGATAACAACCCGCTTTTTGCCGAAATGCTGAAGAAAAGTATCCTTAGCGGAATTGAAATCAAAGCTTCCATAATGCCTTATTTAACACCCGATGATTTTTTTAAAGAAGTAGAAGCTAATCGCATACAGCCCGATGTGGTCGTATTGGATTACCTGCTAAATGTTCAATGTGACGAGGAGGCTCCATGCAAACAAAATATAGAACACATCAGAAGAGTAGTTCCAGAAGCCGCGCTGATTGTAATCTCTGACGAAAAGGATATGCACGAGGCGGCCAAAACATTGCAACTTGGTGCACATGAGTTTGTACTCAAAGATAAATTTGTTTTTTCCCATGTTACGAGTACGATCCAGGGCGTCCTTAACCCATCCAAATCATAAGAACTTACAAATCCTATTGAAAATCGATCAGCCCCAAGGGCTGATTTTTTTTTGTTTGATCTTTAATTATCGCTCTTGTCGAGGTTTGCAGGATGACTATCGAATTAAACTCTAATTACGTTTTTCGCGACCTTAATTTTGGTATAAAATATTATAAAGTATCTAAAAAAAATAAGCCATGAAAACGCAAAATAATCAAGAAGGATCAAGTATCTCTTCTCCGGGAGTAAAAGTAAATCAGGATAACTCAACTTTCGAAGTGAATTCTAATGAACAAAATGTGAATAATGATTCCCAGTTAATTGAGGAAAATGATGATGCCGATAACTGGTTCAATGAATCGTCAATTTAACTTTAAAACAATTTTTCTCCTTTTCAACGATAGCAAATGAACGAGAATCGATGAAAGTGAGAGTGGGTAAGGGATATGGCATACTTTTCAGCCAATAGGAATTGAGAAAGATTAATTTAAACTTAAAAAAACGAAAAATGAAAACTCAAACATTAGGTATTTTTGGAGTCCTATTATTTAGCTCCTCAATATCATTAGCACAAGTGAATAACGTAAATGTGAATATTAACGCGGATTCAACAAAAAGCAGTCCTGATACAGTTCATAGTGTAAAAGTGGTGCATGATACAGTAAAACAGGTTGTGCCTGCACCAGCTCCGGTAGCACCGGCTCCCGCTGCTGCGCCGGAAGATAAAGAGCCTCCTTTTAAAAGTGGTGAATTTGGTTTGCGCTTTATGCCAACTTTTTCGACTTTCAATTTAAGAAATGAAAAGGGTGATGTTGTGAATGGAGAGTTGACAATGAGTTATGGTTACGGTGGATTTATTGGTATCAATTCAAAGCATGTTGGTTTACAATTAGAATTGATATATAACCAGATCTCTCAGAAATATAAAGATCAGAGTTTGGAAAGAAAGGTTGATATCAATTATGTTAATATACCGTTGTTGCTTACCCTAAACACAGATAAATCTAAATGTGTGAACTTTGGAGTGGCAGTTGGTCCTCAAATGGGAATTAATGTAGGCTCTCGTGTTACAAGCAGTGGAAACAGTGAAGCAGGTACAGTAGCAGCTACAGTTGCGCTTAAACAGGCTGACGTTGGTTTAGCGTATGGAGCAGGATTTGATTTTGCGCTGAATAAAATGCGTACAATTAAATTGAACGTTGGTTTCCGTGGTGTTTACGGATTGGTTGATATCAGTGATAATAGTAAGACCAAAACAACCGGTTCATATTATATTATAGACCGTACAAATGTTGAAACTTATTCAGGATACTTAGGATTATCCTTTGTATTTTAACCTAGGCCTTAATTAACAAAAAAAGCTGAGCATTTGCTCAGCTTTTTTTGTCTCCATTATATAGTAATCAATAAATATTTTCTGTAAGTATAGTATTAGTGATTTTGTTGAACACTTACCGTTGTATTCATTTCGTTATAGAACTTACGTTCATTTATATAATAGTAATTTCCTTTTGCCATGATATGCACAACCATATGTTCTATAGATAAAGGTTGCCCTTCTTCAATATCCGCAATATTGGAATGTTTTATATCATGACCGTCAAATATAAGCACGAGCCCGGAGCCAATGGCTTCCATTATATTCCCGTTTGTTATCAGCACTCCCGTGTCCTCGCCAAGGCCTATTCCAATACAACCCGGATTTCCGGCTACTGCTTGTGTAAGTCTTCCGAACCGGCCACGCGTCACAAAATGAGTGTCTATAATCACATTCTTTAATAAGGCTAGGCCGGTGGTGATTTTTACTTCTCCTTTTAACAGAGCACCCGTGCTACTTCCCTGATAGATCATTGTATTGCTCATCGCCATGGCACCAGCACTCGTTCCGGCAATCACAAAATTCTCTTCGTTGTAACGTTTAATAAGGATCTTCAGGAATTCAGTCCCACCAAAGATCATACTCAGGCGCAATTGATTTCCACCTGTGAACATAACACCGTCAGCTTTCTTTATGCGTTCTAAATATTCCTGGTTGAGAGCATCTTCTCTTTTCTTTATGTGAAGAATACCTACATTCCTGCAGCCAAGCTTTCCAAATGCTTGTATATAGTTTTCCCCGACCTCTTCTGGAATCTGTGAAGCGGTGGTTATAACTTCAATATAAGAATCAATACCCCTCATTTCAGAGAGGATACGTTTTAAAATACCGAATTCAAAAAAGTTAAGATGCGTATGCTGCGCGAAATGCGGATCTATCCCTGTTCCTTTATCTTCACTGCCACCAACTGATATAAGTTTGCCTTTTGGAATATTCATTAATGAAAGTATTACTCTATATATATATGTTTATGCTTCTAATATAATAAACCACCTCAAAATCCGTTCCTATACAGGTTTAATGCTATTACGCAGAGCAATTTGTAGAATAGAATACCCATACTGCAATTTCAAAGTTAACATTTATTGAAAATTATCATGCTGCAAATCAGTGCAATTAGGGGTTTTGGCAAAAAAAGATTGATAAAACACTTGCACGTATGAAGAAACAACGTACATTTGCACCCGCTTTAAAACAAAGCACACGTTCATTGAAACAACCCGATTAAAGAAAAATAAAAAAAATCTTTAAAAAAGTTTGCAAATCAAAAAAAGTTAGTACTTTTGCACCCCGCTTGATAAAACAAGCAGCGTTCTTTAAAAAGCTAACCGAAAAGAAAAAATAAAAATTCTTTTAAAAAAGTTTGCAGATCAAAAAAAGTTAGTACTTTTGCACCCCGCTTAATAAAACAAGCAGCGTTCTTTAAAAGTCTAACCGAAAGAAAAATAAAAAAAAATCTTTTGAAAAAGTTTGCAGATCAAAAATAATTAGTAATTTTGTCGCCCCGATAAAAAGAAACGTTCTTTTGATTTTAAACAGAAAAAAATATTTTTAATTTTTTTGATTAAAAGTTTGCAGGTTGAAAAAGTATTAGTACTTTTGTCGCCCCAAACAAACCGGGAAGTTCTTTATAACTTGAATTTATAGTCTTGAGAAATCAAGAAGAGTATATATAAATAAGTTCTTTGAAAATATTGTGAAGTTAAAAAAATAATAAGTATCCCTTATATTATTATGTTCTAATAGTATATTGAGAAACAAATCCTAAACAAATAATTTTTCTTTTATGAAGAAGAGCATATCAAACTTACAATGAAGAGTTTGATCCTGGCTCAGGATGAACGCTAGCGGCAGGCCTAATACATGCAAGTCGAACGGTAACAGGTCCAGCAATGGATGCTGACGAGTGGCGCAC
>JAQZBR010000004.1 GCA_029237775.1 Bacteroidota bacterium | reverse complement strand
CATTATACACGTTACTATTTGTCCGTTTGTAAGTGTGTTTGTTGTGAAGGTTGCACCTGTTCCCGAATTTACTCCATTCACCTGCCATTGATAAGTTGGAGCAGTTCCACCGTTAGTTGGTGTTGCTGTAAAAGTTACTGAAGAACCTGCACAGGTTGGATTCGTTCCTGTCGTTTGAGCAATCGATACTGAAGCTACAGGAGCACCGGCAGAGGTTATATTAATATTATCGAGATAAAGCGCTTGTCCCCATCCTGATCTGCTGGTAAACTTCACCGATACATTAGCCTGTCCGGCATAAGGAGTCATGTTAACTGTTTCTGTTCTCCACTGAGTTGAAGTAGGAACGAACATGCTCGTTGCATTATCCGGAGCCGTTTGTAGCCCGGTGAATCCACCCTTGCTGTAAACCTGTGTCCAGCTAACACCGCAATTCGTACTGACATATACAATTAACGAATCAGTGTAAGTGGTGTTATATCTTGCGTATGCAACATCAAACGTCATCTGCGCTGTGGTTACTCCGCTGAAAGAATATTTTGGAGTGATCAGATCATCAATGGTCCCAACAATAGTAGTTGCCGGAGAATAATTATCCATCATTGCACTTGATGTGCTGGTAGCAAACCCTCCGGCATTCGTCACCTGTGCCCAGGTGTTATCAGCATCCGGATTATTTCGCACCCAGCCCGCTGGTATAAAGGCTCCCTGAAATCCTTCCGTTAAAGGAAGTGCAACGGTCCCGCTTACTGTAATATATGCTGTTTTTGTTATCGGATTGCTTCCGTTAGCATTTGTTGCAGTTAAAGTAACATTATATGTTCCTGCAGTATTATAACAGATATTTGTCGGGTTCTGCAATGTTGAAGTCGTGGTTGCAGCACCGGGAAACGACCAACTCCATGAGGTAGGTGCACCCGTAGAAAGATCTGTAAAGCTGATACAATCCCCAATACAAATATTTGTTCTGTTTGCAGAAAAGTCGGTTACCGGTGGTGATGTTCCAGGAGTGGCGAGGTCAGATTGCCAGATGCCCCTTCCATAAGTTGCTGCTCTCAGCTTACCTGCAGTATACTGAATCTCAAGTTCTTTAACAATCACATTCGGCAAGCCGGAATTGTAAGTAGTCCATGAACTTGCTGTGTTATCGCGATAATAAACACCAACGTCAGTTCCTACATATAATGCATCATTAGCAGACCCATTCTGATAAACTATACAATTGGCAGGAAGATTAGGCAGACCCGTGGTGTAATTTGTCCACGTAACCCCTGCATCAGCAGAATACCAAACTTTGTTGGCAGCAGAGTAACCCGAAAGTGTTACCCAAACATGAGCGGGATTATTACTTGCAACCGCTATATAAGAAATAGATGTAGAGGCAACCGGTAATGACCCTGTCCGATCAGTGAAGGAAGTACCGCCATTTGTTGAGGCATAGAACTTATCCATTTTTGCCATATAAATGTAATTACTGTCATTCGGTGCATAAGCAAGCGCAATCAAATTTCCCGAACCACCTGTGATCGTTCCCAAAGCAGCCCACGCTGTACCACGGTTTCTGGAACGATACGCCTGGGCTTTACCTACAATAAGTGTGGATGCTTTCAGCGGATTCATGATATACGGAGTTACCCAGTCTCCATCAGCGTTGACGCCTGTACCACCTGAAGACACTATGGTTGTTGTAAGATTTCCACCAGTAGTTGTCCTGTTGATCTCCCCGTAATACAACTCTCCGTACTGTACATTCGCATTCGACCAGTCAACTATTGATTCCATTCCGTCACCACCCTGGATGTAGTTCCATGCGGCAGTACCATTCCATCTGACAGTTCCATTATCCTGCAATCCGCTAACGAGCAAATTTGCATTCGTGGCAGATAAACCTAAACGGTACGGTTGCGAGATCTGCAGTCCGTTGCTTAGATCGGTCCACGCAGTCCCGGCATTTGCAGTTTTAAAACATCCGCCATCAACACCTGCAAAATAAGTTGTTGCGCTGGCAGGTAAGAATTCCAGTGCATGACAGTCCGCGTGCACATATGGTGCTCCGCTACCGGTCCAGTGTGCATTGATAGTCCATGAAGTTCCACCATTAATTGATTTCCAGATGTTAACCCCGCCAACCACTATCAGATCCGCATTTGACGGAGAGGCGGCAATTGCGAGGTCATACCAACCCTGACCGCCACTATCATTTCCTGTGGATGACCAACCAAGAACATTTGGCGTAGTGGAACGTGTAGTGAATGTTGTACCGTTATCAATTGAGCGGTACAATCCCTGAAAACCGTCATCTGACGCCAGGGAGGCAAGAACATACACATAAGCCGGATTAGCGGCAGTAACAGCAATAGCCAAACGGCCGACCACCGTGTTTCCAGGCAATCCGCTTGTAATGTTTGTAAATGTTGTTCCTCCGTTTGTTGATTTATAAAAACGGGTGGTACTCGCTGCATAGATGGTAGTTGTGTCACCAGGACGGTATTCAATATCCTTTATGTTACCGGCAGCCGTTGTGATCTGCGTCCAGTTGGTACCCGCATTGATAGAGCGGTAAACACCGTTACTTGTTGCTGCAAAAATTGTATTAGGATTGACAGGATTAATGAGCAGCCTACTGATATTTCTACCGTTCGTTACCACCCAGTTAAGGCCTGTTGTACTCCAGCTTGTACCGCCATTGCTGGATTTAAGAACACCTAAGCTGTAAGTATCGGAAGCATCCGCATCTCCTGTTGCGAGATACATGATCTGATTGTTGAGCGGGTTAATGGCTACGTCAGAACATCCTATCAGGGGAAGATTATCGGTGTTTGTTGACCAGGAAGTACCTCCTGTTGTGGACTTCCATAGACCACCATCGGGAGAGCCCACCCAAATAATACTTGTGTTTGAAGGATCAAAACGGATAAAATTGACGCGCCCGGCTCCGCCACCGGCAGGGATTGAAGTTGTAGGGCCTACTATTGACCAGTTGGCAGCCTGAATTGTGGGCGTTGAAGGGCCACCTGTGCCGGACATTCCGCGCATACTGCCATTGCTTCCTGAACCATTGTAAAAATTTTCAAGATACTCGTTCATTGCGTTGATCATCACTGAACGATCACCGCTCGGGAACACCCGTGGTTTCATGTAGTCTTCCCAGCGCTTGTAGATCTCCCATCCCGGGATCTCGCCACTTTCATCTTCTTCAGCCATAACTTCAGACCCCTTAGGAGCCGTAATTCCTTTAGCCTCCAGCCGCTTCTGAAGCTTTTGTTTTTTCAGAAAAGCCTCATAACGCTCATGTGACATCTCTTTCTCTTTTCTGTGATATTTTTTACTGAATGCTTTCTGCACCTCATAGAAGTTAATGGAAGGGTCCTGCATTTTCTCAACCCAGCTTTGAGATAGCGAAGTGTTTGAAAATAAAACAGTGAGAATAAAAGCGAAAAAGAATGTTCTTTTTTTCATGAGATGGTAATTTCTATTAACGAACATAAATTTTAAATCACATAAAATCAACTTTTTATAGGCTTTTTAGACGAAACAGTAATTTTCACAGACAACCATTTTCGGTTTTTACGTACGACAAATTTTCTGCTTATGGTTTGAAGTTAATTTTACCCTGTCCGTTAATTGGTCCTGAAACCCAAAACTGACCTGCAAAGTGGAGGGTCAATCGAGCTGGCATGTTTTTTAAAAGCCATTTTATAGTTTAAACAATAACTTGTTCATTACTTTCTTCTGATGTTTTGAAATCGTTGGGATTGTTTTATAGTTTTATCAAAACATTATTTATTAAAACGTTCTGTATATGGTGAAAGAGAAAAAGATTTTCGTTCTTGACACGTCTGTAATTATTTATGATCACATGGCAGTCAAAAATTTTCAGGAACATGATGTGGTTATACCCATTACCGTTTTAGAAGAGCTGGACAACTTTAAAAAAGGGAACGATACCAAGAATTTCGCGGCAAGAGAGTTCACACGCTACATAGATAAAATTTCAGTTGGAAATACATTACAGGATTGGATCAATATAAATGGCAAAGGCCATGGAATGATCAAGATTGAAATGCACACCAGCTCCAAGATCGATGCGGAGAAAGTATTCGGAGAGCGAAAAGGTGATCATCGAATCCTGAACACTGCTATGTATGTTGCGGAACAGTATCCGAAACGCAAGGTGGTAATGGTGACAAAAGATATCAATCTTAGGATCAAAGCAAAATCCCTTAAGCTTACTGCTGAAGATTACGAAACAGGAAAGATCAAAGATGTAAACGAACAGCTTTACACCGGAAGAAGTGAGATGGAAAAGGTTTCCAATGATGTGATAAATGAGATCTATGAAAAGGGATTTTGTGAAACCACAAAACTTCTGAAAAAACAGAAGCCTGCATCGAATCATTTTTTCACTTTAAAGAATGGCAGTAAGTCAGTTCTTGCATCGTACAGTCCTACGAAAGATGTAATTGAACGGGTAAAAAAAGTAACTGCTTTCGGTATCAATCCGCGCAATGCTGAACAGGCTTTTGCATTGGATGCGATCATGAATCCAAATATAAAACTGGTTTCAATACAGGGTGTTGCCGGAACAGGTAAAACATTACTGTCGCTTGCAGGAGCACTTGAACAAAGAAGAAATTATCACCAGATCTATCTTGCAAGGCCTATCGTTCCTTTAAGCAACAAGGACATTGGTTACCTTCCCGGAGATATCAAGTCGAAGCTAAATCCCTATATGGAGCCTCTTTGGGATAATTTAAAATATATCAAGAATCAGTTCTCTGAAAAAGACCGTGAATTCAAACAAATCAATGAGATGGTTGAGCATGAGAAACTTGTTGTTTGTCCGCTCGCATACATCCGCGGAAGGAGCTTATCCGATGTTTTCTTTATTGTTGATGAGGCGCAAAACCTTACACCACATGAAGTGAAGACAATCATTTCACGTGCAGGTGAAAACACTAAAATGATCTTCACAGGTGATATCTATCAGATCGATACTCCTTATCTTGATACACAAAGTAATGGGCTTTCTTATCTGATCGATAAGTTAAAAGATCAGAATCTCTATGCACATATCACTCTAGAAAGAGGCGAAAGATCTGAGCTCGCTAATCTGGCCAATCAGTTTTTATAGTTAAGAACTAACACAAAATAAAAAAGCTCCGGAGAATTACTTCGGAGCTTTTTTTATTTTTATTAGGTTTATTCTGTTAGTCGGCAATGATGATCCTCTTTGTTTCAAGAAAATTATCTGTTTCGATCTTTACCAAATAAGAGCCTGCTTTCAGACCATTCCGGCTGAAGAAAGATGTTTGTTTTCCTTTAGCCTGTTTTTCGTTTAAAATAGTTTTTACCAGCGACCCTCTCGCATCATATAATTCGATAAGCACATTGCTGCCTTCAGCCAATTCATAATTTAACTCAGCTGATCTGATGATTGGATTCGGAGTTACAGTGAAATTTAATTTTCCTGCTTTCTGAGCCTCTGCAATCCCTGTTGCACTGCCAAAGTAATGATAGGTAGTATTGTTTGCACTTCCGGAATTCGGATTTCCCAAGGTATCTGTTACAACATTGTAAAAAATGTCAGCCGGACTGCTAAGCCCTGTAACCACAGTTGTAGGTCCGGTTGTGAATGTATTGTTGAATCGGGCAATCCCGTTGATACCCCATGATGAAACATAATAGTTTCCGGCACCGTCCTTTGTGATACCGTCACAGTTCCCGAGAGTTGGCGTGGATAAAACGGTTGAAACAACTGCTGTTGTGAGGTCTACCGCTTTTATTGCTGAAGTACTGAAGTTCACAAAAAGACAGCGGTTATTCGGCTGGTCAAAAATAATTCCATTAGGAGAGCCTGCACCGGTTGCAGCTACAAACACGGAAGAGGTCCTTGTGGTAATATCAAAACGATAGATCTTCTTAGCAGAATAATCCGTGATGTATAAGTTGCCGCTGTTGTCGTGAGTAATTCCGTTCAGAAAAGAAGCTCCCATTGCTTTATTGAAAACCAAAGCACCTGTATTTATATTGTATGCCTTCAAACTTGCACCATCACAGGCATACAAGGTATCATTGACGATTTCTAACCCATGAGGGCCGGATACAAAGCCTGTTGCAAACACAGTCCGCGCACCATTGCTGCTATTCCTTACAAGGATATTGTTTCCACCGTTATTAGCGATGAACCATCTGTTATTGGCATAATCAAACTCCACACTCTCGGGACTGTTGTAAGTTGCCTGAGCTGCAGCACCAAGCGTAAGGATTAGCGATAACGCCACAAATACGGTTTTCATTTTATCTGATTAATTAAAGCTGTCTATCAGCCATTTGTTATTTTTTCAAGCTCCATTCCGCAAACAGTGCAGGTTCCAGGCTTATCGTACTTGGCATCATTACACTTCATAGGGCATTGATATTCTTCTTTAACATGCTCTGCAGGTGGTGTTTCTGAATGCTTTGCACTTTCACTGCAACCATTCATAAATAAAATCGTTACAAGTAAAGCGGTCAATATTAAGCTTAGTTTTTTCATTTCAGGAAATGTTTGGGGTTTATTAACCACCAATTTACAGAAATTTATTAACAAGGGAAATTTTCTAAAACTTATATTTATATTTGTGTTTCATCGCATTAAAAATAAAACGAATGAAAAAAATCTTACTCCTTACTGTGTTTTTCGCGGGCCTCTCTTCAATTTCATTTGCTCAGTCCGCAGGAAAAGGAAGCAGTGAAAAGTCCGGTGGTTTTTTTCATCGCCTCTTCCACAAAGAACAAAGCCCGCATGCACAAATGCGTCACTTTGACAAACAAAAGAAAGATCCTAAAATGAGACATAACGGAACAAGCTATAGGAAGAATAGCAAAAGCGGTTATAAAGTAGACGGAGATGGTTTCAGCAACTCGAGCCAGGGAAAGAAAAGAAGAAGAAGAAAATAAATTCAGGTATAATTATAAAAAGTCCTTTCGTAACGAAAGGATTTTTTATTTAGATCTGACCTAAACCACTAACTAGTACTAACTAGTTTTCCAGGTCATTTCCTAGTTTCCATTTTGAAACATCTCCCCCCATCTCTAATTGTGATTCAAGTGAATCGGGAAGAAGCGGAAAAAAATCGAGCCCTGTCAGACGCTCAACAGAATCAATACTTACAGCATACTTAAAGACTGACAGTTTTGATGACCGGTTTGGAAGAACAAACGCAATTGCTTTAAACTCCGGCTCCTGAAGGTCAAGAAGCACTTTGAAATAATATTCAGGAACAGCCACATTATTTCCGATGCATTTCAAACTGTCTTTTAAAACTCCGGCCGTAACAACATAAAGCTCCCCGTTTGTTTTGGCCCATCTCCTAACATCAGTTTCAAGATTTTTCCAGATGCCTCGGTTAAAGCCCGGAACCTGAGGACTCATATTACTCATCAGAAAAGATTCACTCATAGTTTCAGCATTCCATCCCATATCACCTGCGGGACATAGATGTCCGCGATCGTAACCCGATTTTTTATAATCATTAGGCGATGCCGAACCTGTTTTAACAGCTTTGTCTGTCCTGAAGTTATCGGTTCTTTCTTCCCCGTTATTATCACACATTTCTGCAGTAAGACGATATGCCACCCACTTTGCCTGCTCAGACCCTTCATCATAACAGAGTGTGTAGCCTTTGTGATGAATGACCTGATCGGACATAGCAAACCCTGGCACAAAGTTTTGTTTAAAAGCCTTCAGGCTGTCGCGAAAAGCCTCACCACCGTTATTACGCAAGAACAGTGGAGAATTACTCCAGGCGAAAGAAACAAAGATTAAAAGGGGAAAAAACTTTCTCAAAGACAATTAATGTAAATTGGTCTTTTTAAAGATACAGAAAATATGAAAACATTATACATAGTGCGGCATGCAAAGTCGGACAAAGACAATCCGAAACTTGAAGATATCGACAGACCGCTCAACCAACGAGGATATACTGATGCGCATGCAATGGCTACTAAAATAAATGATACCGGGAAAAAACCTGATTTGATCATTTCGAGCCCTGCTGTACGCGCGCTTACAACTGCACTTATATTTGCCAGGACATTTAAATACAACTCTGCTAAAGTCATACTTGATGAATCACTCTATGAAACCGGCACTAAAGAATATCTGGACGTGATAGCCGGAATCAGCCATGAGATCGATACAGCCATGATATTCGGACACAACTCAACAATTACAACGCTTGTTAATAAACTCACAGAGCCGTTTGCGGATCACATTCCCACCTGTGCAGTCACCGCAATCTCTTTTCCTGTTAATACCTGGACCGAAGTTATATTGACTCAGGGGAAGCTTGTACTCTTCGATTTTCCAAAGAATATCCAAGGTTAAAAAATTGTTAAGGTTTATTCCAGGCAATTGATTGAGATTCCTTTTTTACCATCTTTAAATAAAAAACAAACATGAATCACAAGACACTTCGTAAAGAATTGGAACAGGCGCTTATTAAGTCAATAGAAGAAACTCTTAATAAACGTAATGCGATTGTTGCCAAACAGATCAGAAAAAAAGTAAATGAAGCATCCAGGCTGGTTGCGAAAAAATTTTACAAGGCGATCAAAGAGTTAAAAAACTCCGAGCCATCAAAGCTTTCAGCTCCCGCAAAGAAAACAGCGATAAAAAAAGTTGCAAAGGCTGTGAAGAAAGCCGTTCCAGTAAAAAAGAAAAAATAATTCATGTATCTTAGTTCATTATTTGGTTTGGGATATGGCTAAGAAAAATATAGTTCTGATTAACAGGGAGCTCAGCTGGCTTTCTTTTAACGAACGGGTGTTGCAGGAAGCTGAGGACGAAAGCGTACCTCTTATTGAGCGCATTAAATTTCTTGGGATCTATTCGAATAACAGAGACGAATTCTTCCGAGTAAGAGTTGCCACTCTCAAACGGGTGCAGAAACATCAGAAAAAAGCTCAGGGTATCATGGGCCAGCATCCAAAACGATTGCTCGAAACAATACAGAAAATCGTAATTGCCCAGCAGACTAAATTCGAACACATCTACCAGCAGATCATCAGCGACCTTGAAGAGCATAACATTTCGATCGTTAATGAAACACAACTCGATACACGCCAGGAACACTTTGTAAAAGAATATTTCAGAGAAAAGGTAATGCCTTCATTATTCCCAGTGATGCTGGGACACAACATGAGCTTCCCGTATCTTAAAGATAAATCAGGTTATCTGATAGTTAAACTTGGCAGGAATAAGAAGAAGAGTAAATATGCACTGATAGAAGTTCCAACAGATCAGATCTCGCGGTTTGTAGTTCTACCAAAAGAGAATGAGAAAAACTATATTATACTGCTTGATGATGTGATCCGCGTGTGCATGGAAGAGATCTTTCCGAACTTCGAACATGACTACATTGAAGCGTATAACATAAAACTTACACGCGATGCTGAGATCGATATTGATAATGATCTCTCAAAGAGCCTTGTTGAAAAACTTTCCAAAGGATTAAAAGAACGAAAAAAAGGACAGCCTGTCCGTTTGGTGTATGACTCGCAAATCGCGCCAGACATCCTTGCGTTCATCATGAAAAAAATAAAACTCCGGAAAGAAGACAATCCTATCCCCGGAGGGAGGTATCATAATTTCAAAGACTTTATTTCCTTTCCGAATGTTGGCGCCCAGGAGCTCAGTTATAAGAAGATCGCTCCGCTTCCGCATCCCGAGCTGAAGGGACAAGCCAACTATTTTAAAGTCCTGAAAAAAAAGGATGTGATGCTAACCTTCCCGTACCAGTCGTACGAACACATAATTGACCTTCTTCGGGAGGCCTCGATCGATCCGAAAGTTCAGAGCATTAAGATCACTCTTTACCGGGTTGCAAAAAATTCAAATATTGTAAAAGCGCTTATCAACGCCATTAAGAACGGAAAACAGGTTACTGCAATTATTGAAGTACAAGCAAGGTTTGATGAAGAGGCCAATATTTATTGGGCTGGCAAACTTGAGGAAGAAGGGGCTAAAGTTATTTTTGGAGTGCCCGGACTGAAAGTTCATTCGAAAATGTTTCTTATCGCTCGTAAAGAAGGGGGTAAAAAAATAACGCACTATGCGCACGTAGGAACAGGAAACTTTAATGGTGATACCGCCAAAATATACACAGACCATTCCCTGCTCACGGCAAATAAAAACCTTACAGAAGAAGTCGAAAGAGTTTTTGGATTTTATGAAGACAATACAAAGCCCGGAACCTACAGACATTTGCTCGTGTCACCTTTTTTCATGCGCAAAAGGCTTGTTGCCTTCATCAACCAGGAGATCAAAAATGCGAAAGCCGGAAAACCTGCTTATATTATTTTAAAACTTAACAACCTCGTTGACCCGTTAATGATCAAAAAGCTGTATGAAGCAAGCACCCACGGAGTTCAAATAAAATTAATGGTCAGAGGGATCTGCTCGCTTGTGGCCGGAGTAAAAGGCCTGAGTGACAACATAGAGGCGATAAGTATCATTGATCGTTTTCTTGAGCATAGCCGCGTGTTTATATTTTGTAATAATAATGACGAAAAATACTTTATATCTTCGGCCGACTGGATGACACGGAACCTTGATCACCGTTCGGAAGTTGCACTGCCAATTTATGATAGTAAAATCAAAAAAGAACTTCGGGCAATTATAGACACCCTATGGGATGACAATACCAAGGCACGTATTTTGGGTAGTAAACAGGATAACGAGTACCGCAAAAACGATTCAATGTCAAGAGTGCGTGCCCAGGAAGACATTTATTTACAGTTGAAACAAAAAAACACAAGAAGCAATTGAAGTTCGCAGCAATAGACATAGGATCCAATGCAGTCAGATTATTGTTCTGTAACGTTCAAACGCATGAAGGTAAGACTTCAATTAAAAAAGCCGAACTCATCCGCGTTCCAATCCGATTAGGTGAAGACTCATTCCTGAATAAAAAAATCTCTGTTAAAAAAGCCGATAAGCTTGTCAGCGCGATGAAGGCTTTTAAACACCTCATTGATGTTTATGATGCTGTTGATTATCGCGCTTGCGCAACATCTGCTATGCGTGATGCCGATAACAGATATGAAGTTGTTGAACGCGTCAGAAAAGAAGCCGGAATTAAGATCGAAATAATTGATGGGAAGACTGAGGCGGATATCATCTATTCAAATCATTTAGAACAACACCTTGATAAAGATCAGAACTATCTTTACATCGATATAGGGGGCGGCAGTACCGAGCTTACATTGTTCTCGAAAAACAAACCTGTCGCGTCACAGTCTTTTAATGTTGGTACGATCAGAATGCTCCATGGCCAGATAGATAAAGAGTACTGGAACTATTTCAAAAACTGGATCAAAGAGATCACTGTTGGGTATAAACCGCTGATCGCCATCGGCTCCGGAGGGAACATCAACAAGCTTTCCAAGATGCTGAGGAAAAAAACAGGCAAGCCACTTGCAGTAAGTAAGCTCAGATCACTTTGTGAAATGATCGAATCCTATACCTATGAAGAGCGTATTTCGTTTTTGGGGATGAATCCGGACCGTGCCGATGTTATTATTCCTGCATCGAAAATTCTGCTTACCACACTTAAAAAAGCGGAGATAGATAAGATCATAGTACCTGAAATAGGACTATCAGATGGAATAGTTCATCAGCTTTATGAAAAACATGCTTCAAAAAAAGTTATTGTAACTGCCTGATCAGGTCAGGAATTCTTTCCATTGGTCACTCTCAGCAGCTACTTTTAACATTCTGTTTCTTTCGATCAGAAACTTTCGTAAATAATTTTTCAAAACGAGCTTACCGAATATTCTACCAGGGAAACCGAACGGAACTTCGAACTCGAACACATCTTTCATTGTTGTTACATTATTATATTCTTCAAAATAATGTCGGTGACGAATACTTTTAAATGCACCTTTCAACATCCGGTCTTCAAAGAAAAAAGGCGATTCCATTTCAGCGATAACAGAGCTTAATTCCTGATACACTCCAAAATGTTTCGCGCGCCATGTAACAGTTTCGCCTTTATTTATAAGACCGGTAACGGTTCCTGCAATTGCTCTCTCATCCGTTTTGGAAGTAGTTAGCTTATGAAAATCAATGCTTCTTGCAAGATCAAAACATCGTGTGACCGGAGCATTTATTTTTGTTTCCAGCTGTATCGTTTCCATTTGTTATCCCTGATAAAATATTACGTTGCCCTAATACATCCCGCAGACTAGACCGGCCTTACAATTGGCTGCTGCACAGTAACCGGTTTTGGTTTAGAACCGCTTCGGAGCATTAATAAAAGAAAGAGGTTAATAAATAACATCAAGCCAAGAATAAGGATGAAAGAGCCTATTTTATAACTGAGGATCTCTATCATGCTTTGTGCATTATTTATATCAACTAACATATTTGTGCTTGTAACACTGTTATATTCCCATTGAGGAGTGATCTCAAGCTTGATGATAGCAAAACCAAGGCTGATCAGATAAAATCCTACCTGCAACAATTTATTCACTGATACCGCCAGTTCACTCTGCCCGTGAAAAATATCAACCAGAAATATTTTTCCATTTGTGTGGAGGGTTCTTGCAACCCAGATTGTCAGCGCTACCGCAATTGGCAAATAGATGCTGTAAGCTAATACGATGTAGTTCATGGTAATTGGTTTTTTATTGGTTAGTATTATTAATTGTTTTTTTCATTTTTCCGATTCGTAAAAGCACCAGAACATTGAACAGGTGCATGAACCCCAATGTCAGTACGATCGTACCAGCCTTATAGCTCAGAACATTCAACATCTGTTCAAGTGAGCCGACTGTCTGCCACACTTTAAGAACCGTGATAGAGTATCCGGCATTGACGAGATAGTATCCGGCAAGAAGCACTTTATTTATTGCATCAGCCACTGAGGCATTTCCATTGAAAGTGCAAATGAGAAACGGACGTCCGTATTTATAAAGAAGATGGCCGACTCTGAATACCACGTATAATGTAATCAGGAGGTAAAAGCTGTATGTGCAGATATTGTAATTCATAGTTTCTGAACTTTCAATATTAATTGAAACATTATTGCAAATTTTTTTACTTCATCAATTTCATAAAAGACCCCATAAGCCAGTTCTCATCAGCTTTAATAAGGGTTTCCAGGGTTCTATCCGCTTTCGTGGTGAAACGTTCGATCTGTTCAATTGTGTCTACAAAGGCTTTAATATTCTTATCGCGTTTATCCCCATCGACCTTCTTCACCTCATCCAGCACTTTGAATATCGGTTCAAGCTCACGCTTCCTTCTTTCCTTTGCGATCTGTTTAAAGACTTTATAGATATCCTTCTCCGCTACAAAATACTCTTTGCGCTCACCTGCCCTAAGCTCCTTTTGAACCAGGCCCCAATCAATCAGAGTTCTCACATTCATATTTGTGTTTCCACGCGAAATATTCAACTCTTCCATTATTTCTTCAGTGGTCAATGCATCAGCTGAAATGAGAAGCAGGGCATGAACCTGGGCCATGGTTCTGTTAATGCCCCAGCTGGTACCGAGTGTTCCCCAGGCATTAATAAACTTTTCTCTGCTCTCTGTTAACTTCATTGTTTAATAATTACAGTACAAATGTATTACATTTTCCGAACTTTCAAAACTTTCTGAAAGTTTATTTATATATATTTTTAAAAAATCCCTTTGCGATCGCAAAGGGATTTAATTTACTTACCTAATAGCTGGAAATAACCTTGCTTATTGAAAGGCTGTCCGTTGCTTGTTTCTGCCGTTATAATATAGAAATACGTTCCATCAGGGGAATTATCTCCATTCCATCCATTTCTTATATCGCTGGTTTCAAACACTTTTTTACCCCAACGATTGAAAATAGCCATGCTGAATGTTTTTATGCCCCCATGCTCATCTGCAATGATGAACTCATCATTATCACCATCCCCGTTCGGTGTGAAGATATTTGGTATGATCACCATACAGTCTGCCAGGACATCAACAATAACAGTGTCTGCGCTCATATATCCGCACTGATCCACTACCTGAAGTTCATACACGTTCATTCCCGGGAAGGCGGTGATGATCGGTGTACTCAGACTTGTAGGACTGGTTGCCGAATCATTAAACTCGCCCTGCACAACACTCCACATATAGTTATTATTACCATATCCCCCTGTTGACGCACCGTTTAAAGTAAATGGTTCGCCAACACAAATTGAACCCGGAGAACCGGCCTCTGTAGTTAACGGCCCGCTATAAGCTGTTGTACTAACTGTAACAGAATCTGTAACAGGATCAGCACAATACGCAGTCCCGATTACAGTATAGGTTGTTGTTGTTGATGGGTTTGCCAATGGAGAATCTATATTGGCGTTCGACAAAGTAGCTGCAGGACTCCATACATATTGTGTGGCTCCTGTTGCTGTCAGTTGAGTTAGTACACCCGGACAAACCACAGTGTTATCTCCCGCATCCACATTGAGTATAACAGAGTTTACTGCAGTGACTGTAACTACGTCTGACACCGGATTAGCACATGGTGCATTTCCGGTTACTGTATATGTAATTGTTCCAACTGATGGAAGCGTTGAAACCGGATTGGCGATGTTCGCATTCGACAATGCCGTTGCAGGAGTCCATGTATATGTAGTCGCGCCCGTTGCATTTAATGTTACAGGAGCTCCCGGACATGTACTTAAATCCGTACCCGCGCTAACATTCAATATCACTGAGTTTACAGCAGAAACGGTTACACTGTCGATAATCGTTGGCGCGCAAGGCGTTGATGCAATTACGGTGTAGGTTGTAGTAACTGTCGGACTTGCAACCGGATTGGCTGCCGTGGTACTGGAAAGACCCGTTGCAGGACTCCAGGAATAGGTGGTTGCCCCTGATGCGCTAAGGGTGGTTGGTGTACCCGGACAAATTGTAACATCATTGCCTACAGTCAAGTTAAAAGTTGTCGGAGGTAATGCCACAACACTGATGGAAGCGGTATCCGCACATCCGCTTAACATATCTGTAACCATTAAAGTAAAGGTTGTATCACCCGGAATATATGCTCCTGTGAATTGAGATGTAGAATCGGCCAGATAAAGATTTGGCGACCAAGCATAAGAATAATTTGAAGTGTCAGGTGAGGTTCCGCAATAGTGGAATTTCAGAACCGGCCTGTCGGCAGTTAGATTAGTAAAGTTAGACTGATCGGGACACATATCAAACTGATCCGTATAACTGTACAGACAAGACATAAAAGGTGTGGTTGAATACGGACTTATAGAGCTATTGGTATAATCTGAATAACTAACAGGGCCAGGACCTTCGGAAGAGCAAATTTCAACAATCACATTGGAAATACCGTCCCACTCGAACGCATTTGTAAATGAACACGTGTTCATGCCAACTGCAACATTAACAGTAGCGGGTCCGAAAACCTGATACAATCCGGATGCCCAGGTCGTTCCCAAGGCATTCAGGTTGGTGCAGCCCATTTTAATTGTAAATTGATGATATACAGTAATTCCGTTTATTGCCGAAACCGGAATATCTATCTGATCAATTTTTCCCCCTGTTATTCCGGCCGCAATTAATTCCGAAGCGCGGAATAACATCTGGTGTTTTTCGGATGTATACCAGTTACCAAATATAGCCGGCCAGGTTGTACTCGAGTTAGAGCCTGATTGAATTCCTACAGTTGCTGCAAGTGAAGCGTTACATGGCACCGGATTCGTTCCGCACGTTGCCGGTGGCGCTGTTCCAAAAGTGGCGCTTAGCTGAATTGAATCGCCCAGACACGCACTTGAAGTATAGCTCAGAATAGGAGAAGGTGCATATGAACCAACTATATTAAGGGTGATCGTATCAAGCTTAAAACATCCTAATGAACTTTCTATGTTCACTACATAATCATAAGCTCCCGGAGTGGTTATAGTTGCTACAGGATTAGATATTGCTGTATTGTTAAGATAGTTTGAAGGGCTCCAGGTATAAGAATACGAACCTGCGGGATTAACCAAACTGTTTAGCTGAATAGTTGTTCCCAGGCATGATGTGGTATCACTCTGCGAAGTTGAATGTGTAAAATCAGCAACCACAGTCACAGTGACAGTATCTGTATTTACACAGGTTCCGGTCAGATCACTTGTTACATAATAAGTGGTTGTTGCCGATGGTGTGGCAACAGGATTTGCGCATGGATTACAGGAGAAGTTTGTTCCAACTACCATTGCAGGCCCTGAAATTACAGCCCAGGTAAAAGTGGTTCCTCCGCTTGCACTCAGATTCGCAGATTGATTTCCGCACAAAGTACTATCACCGGTTGCAATTGTCCTGATGGCAGGTTGTACCAGTGCACTTACTGTATCATGTTTTACGCATCCAAGAGGACTGGTAATGGTAAGGTCGAACTCAAATGTCCCTGCGGAGTCCAGTGTTGCGGTCGGATTATAAATTGATGTATTATCAAGATTAACTGAGGGTCCCCATAAATAAGTGTACGCACCTGCAGGATTTTCCGTGCTGCTGAATTGTACCGATTGCTCCATACAAAGAGTCGCGGTGCTCTGGGAAATATTAAACGTATAATCTGGCACTACGGTAATCGTAACGGTATCTTTATTTCCACATGTCCCGCTGAAATCGCTGGTAACCTCGTAAACGGTTGTGCTTGCCGGTGATGCAATTGGCGTAGCGCATGGATTACAAGAGAAATTTGTTCCGACTACCATTGGCGGACCGCTTAGAACCACCCAGTTAAAGATTGTTCCTCCTGTTCCATCAAGTGTTGCTGTTTGTGGCCCACAAATGATCTGATCAGGACCCGCTAATGTTCTTGGGTTTACCTGAATGTCGTACACAAAGGTCTGTTGTCCCGGTACCGGGCAAGAACCATCATTAACGGTAACGCTAAAGGTAGTGTTAGTGTTTGCAGTACCTGCAGGGGCAGTCCAGCTGATCGTAGCTGTTATGGGGTTAGTTCCACTTGTAGTTATTGTTGCACCCGGAAGGACTGTCGATAAATTAGAAATTAGAGTCAGGATATCACCTGGATTAGGATCGCTATACGTGGTATTGAAAGTAAAGCTGGCCCCTTCGCATAATTCAACTGAAAATGGCCCTGTTTGAGCTGCTGTTCCCGTCAAACTTGTTATCGGTCCCGATGCGGGATCCGGAACAGAATTGGAACAGTTCTGAACAATAAACTGAATATCCCTCATCACCGTCCCGATCAGGTTTCCATTGCTGTCATATTCTTCTACAAGAACAACCACCACAAAGTTCCCCAACGTTGCAGGAGTGAACGTCAGCATCCCCGTAAAAGGATTGAGCGTAATTCCCGGAATTGGTGAAGAAGCGGAATATCCGGCAGAATAAGCTAAAGATACTCCTCCCGCATCCATTGCATTGATCAATGAATAGTAAAGTGAATCACCATCTGTCTCAGTAACTCCATAACTGTAATTTACAAGCTGTCCCTGGCATACATAAGGAATCGGCTGTGCGGTAAAAGACGGAGAGTTGTCACATGCTGAAGTGATGTTGTTAAGTGTTGCTTCGATGTAGCTTCCGAAGGAAAAAGGAGTGACAAGATTAAGTACTGCGTTGTTCCTGCAGCAAACATCCCATGACATTGTCCAACTACTGCATGGAGCAAGGGTAACAGTTCCCGTATAATGAAACACCCACATCCCCGGAAGATTGCCTCCACTACATGTACTATTGTTTATTTGTTGAGGGCATAGCTGTGAGATCTCTGTACCACCCGGATTTAATGCATTGACTGAAATAGTTGTTGCTCCGCAGGGACTATTAAAATTCACAGTTTGAACATTCCCCGGATCAAATCCAAGACAATCCACAAACAGGTTCAGGTTGATCTGGTATTGATTGTTACCAAGACACACATAGCTAAGATCACCACCGGCAATGTGGGAAGCCCTTGCCTGTGATCCTACTAAAAGACAAAAAACGAATAGTGAAAGGAGTGTTTTTTTCATGAGAACCTGTTAAATGCGATTTATGCAACTGACTGATTGAAAAGATACTACTTTGCTAAAATAATCAAATTATTTAAAAAACAAAGGCAACAGATACTCTCTGCTGCCTTTGTTTTTATTCCGATATTTGTTGATTATTCAGAAAGTAATTGCAAATAGCCTTTTTCCTCTTTTTCCTTTCCATCAACACCTTTGATCTTCAACACATAGTAATAAGTGCCATCTGCAGCAGTATTACCGTTTATCTTGCCATCCCAACCTGTATTCGCAGCACCGCTCCAATTATAGATCTTTTTCCCCCAACGGTTAAATATTATTCCGGTCACTTCGCTCACACCGGTTGACTGAATCATGAATACATCATTTTTACCATCTCCGTTAGGTGTGAAAATATTAGGAATAATAACCATTGATTCTTCGTAAACCTCAATTGTAAATATTGCGGTATCCACGCAGGGAGATCCTCCATTTGATGCAATAAGCATTACGTTGTACGAACCCGTTTCGGTATAGATCGTGGAAGGGTCAGCAGCTATTGTACTTATTCCATTTCCGAGATCCCAAATGAAGCTTGTTGCACCCGTAGAAGTGTTTGTAAAGTTAACATTCAATGGATTCGGGCCGAAGGATGGGTCAGCAGTAAAAGATGCATTTACATTAGTGAGCTGTCCAACAGTGACTGTTTGACCTGAAATGCAACCTGCCGCATCAGTAACCACTATTGCGTAATTACCCTGAGAAATACCAGTAAAGGTTGCCGAGTTTTGATTAGGGCCTCCGTTAAGCGAATACTGGTAAGGCGATGTTCCACCGGAAACAGCTCCTAAAGTAATTGATCCGTCAGCATTGGAACACGTTTCACTGATTACTGTCGATTGAGCTATGGTAATTGCATTGCTCACATTTACAACAACTGAATCCTGTGATGTACATCCCGAAGGGTTTGAAACGGTAACGGTATACTGTGTTGTTGTGCCGGGGTTTGCAATAGGATTGGCTGATGTTGTACTGCTTAGTCCTGTTGAAGGCGACCAGAAGTATGCCGATCCTCCGCTGGCGTTAAGCGTTGCAGAAGTCCCGTTACAAATGCTTGCATCAGAACCGGCATTTGCCACCGGCACCGGATTCACAGTAATTGTAACCTGAGAAGATGCTGTGCAGAAACCGGCACCCGTTACAGTAACGGTGTACGTTGTAGTGGAAGTTGGTGTGGCAACAGGGGCAGCAACATTATTGCTGCTTAAAGAACCGGAAGGTGACCAGGAATAGGATCCTCCTCCGCTACCATTCAATGTTATAGAAGAGCCCAGACAAATACTTGTGTTAGTTCCTGCATTCGCATTCGGCAGTGGGTGGACAATAACACTGATTGTATCACTGGCACTGCAACCATTAAGATCTGTGCCCACTACAGTATATAATGTTGTTACAGTTGGGGTCGCTACAGGTGTCGGAATAAATGCATTGTTCAGAGAAGCAGAAGGAGACCAAACATAAGAGTTGGCGCCTGTGACTGATAGATTTGCATTCCCTCCAACACAGGTAGACAAGGAGGTTCCGGCATTCACAGGAGGTAAAGTGTTTACTGTGACCGTCACAAAGGCTGTATCCTTGCAGCCGCTTGCAGAAGTTCCCACTACAGTATAGGTTGTTGTAGAAGCAGGTTTAGCAAATGGGCTCGCAAGTGTTGAATCATTTAAAGAGGCTGCCGGGACCCATGCATACGTTACCGCTCCCGAAGCGTTTATCATAGTACTGTCGCCATTGCATATCGTTGCATTCAGCCCTGTATTCATCGTAAAGCCATTCAGACTTACCATTACCGTATCTGTGTCAATACAACCATTCACATCAATACCGGTCACAATATAATTTGTCTGGACCAGTGGAGAAGCTGATGGATTTGCTATTGAATCGTTGTTTAAGCCGGAGCCCGGAGTCCAGTAGTAATTAAGAGCACCAGTTGCTGAAAGATTAGCACTGTCACCGGCACAAATACTCATATCGCTGCCTGCATTCACAATTGGTAATAGATTAACAGTAACTGTCACCGAGTCCAGTCCAGTACATCCGGAAATATCCGTTACTACAACAGTATATGTGGTTGTTGATTGTGGTTCGGCTATCGGATTACTTATACCTGAATTGCTCAGGCTTGCTGCCGGAGTCCAGGAATATGATGTGCCACCTGAAGCAGTAAGTGTTGTGTCATCACCTGCACAGATGGCAATGTTATTTCCGGCATCCGCGATCACTGCAGGCGTGACTGTAATAGTTACAGAATCGGTACCGCTGCAGCCTGAGCTGCTTGAGGAAACAATAACAGTATATGTGGTAGTGATAGTTGGATTCGCAACAGGATTTGAAACCGCAGGGTCACTTAAGCCTGTCGCAGGAGACCATGTATATGTATCACCTCCACTCGCATTCAAGGTTGTTGAAGTACCCGGACAAATAGAAATGTCTGCTCCGGCATCAACCGCTGGACTGCCAATTGAGACAGTTGTTGCAGAAGAGGCCGTACATCCGTTCGCATCAGTGATCGTCAGCGTGTAGGTTGTTGTCACTGAAGGCATTGCCACAGGTGTTAGTATTGTCGGATCATCCAATGTCGTGGCCGGGCTCCATGCATATGTTCCTGCTGAGGCATTACCGCTGAGCTGAATGTTTTCTCCGGGACAAATAACAGAAGATGGACCGGCATCCACCAAAGGAACCGGTTGAACATTCACTGTTACATTATCAAAACCCATACAGCCAAAAGGACCGGTGGCCATAACACTATAAACTGTAGTTGTTGTTGGATTCGCAATAGGGTTGGCAATGTTTGGATCACTTAAACCTGTTGCAGGTGACCAGGAGTATGTTGTGCCGCCTGTTGCACTTAACATCGTTGCAGAGCCGGGGCAAATTGTTACATCCGATCCCGCATCAACCGGCATTGGAATCGAATTTACCACAACCGTATCTGTATTACCTGAACCGGGGCCGCAACCACCTGGGCCGACCACCTTAGAATAATAATATTGTGGAGATGTTGGAGGAGTTAATGTGATTGGGCTACCTGTGCCAACGAGAGTATTAGCAGGTAAGATATACCATTCAATAGTGTAGGTGACTGTTCCGTTCGGGGTATATCTCCAGGCGTCATTAGTTGCTGACCATACAGTACTGTTTCGTCCAGGGACTGTAAAAGCTACTGTTCCAGCAGCATTATGAATTCCCTGAACTGCAGTTCCTCCCGCCCAGGTACAGGTACCCGGTTTGGAAGCGATATAATTTTCAATGACATTAGATCCTTCGTAAATCACTATCTGAAAAGTTCCGCTTATTGTTGTACAGCTGTAAAACGGAACATTATCCCATGAAACAACAAGCTTTCGGTTAGGCGCTGTTCCCGTAGTAATATAACGAATGTTCGTTGCGCCTGTACCGGGACGCCAGTCCTGCCATGGGCCCATAATACAGTTGAAAGGAACATCCGAAGCAGAGGTATTGGGAATCGGAGCAGAAGTGAAACTGTTTGGCTCACCCGGTGAAAATCCTATCCACCCGTTGCTTCCCACATAAAATTGATTGTAAGTGGCGCTGAAGAAACAAAAGTCGAATCCTATAGGTAATGCACCACTTACCTGGTCATCTCCGGCCAATCCACCCGTAAAGGTTACAGGAGTGCCCGCTGAATAAGAGTTGGGGGTATAAGGAATACTTGAAACAGCATATGAATTTGTTGGTAAACTACCCGGAGCGCCTGAAGTGCCAGCGGGTGTTATTGTTGCAGTAAGTGTAGCAGAACCGCCCGCACATATATTCGAAACTTCAGGTTCCGCATCAATCAGCTGTGCAAAGGAATTGCCTGTTATAAAAGCAGCAGAGCAAAAGAGTAGAATTCTTTTCATTTACAAAAATTTAGAAATATAAAAGTACAAAAAGCTTACTCTTTTAGCAAGCTTTTGTACTACCCTGAATAAGGGAAATTGAAGTGTATTGTGAATATTCGAACTGCTTCTTACCTCTTGAGGCTTATCGCTCCTTTTTGCTCATATTTTTTACCATCCACACCCTGAGCTGTTTGAATAAAGAAGTAAACCCCGTCTTTTGCTTTAAGGCCTTTCATATCTGTTCCGTCCCACTTGGCATCCAGACTCTCAGATTTATAGAATATTGTACCGTTCTTATCAAAAACAGTTACGCTCATGCTGGTTATGTTTTGCGTGTTGAAACGCAGAATATCATGGTTTCCGTCACCGTTAGGTGTAAATTCTTTCGGAGCAGAAAGTATTGATGAATTACCATACACCTCCACCTTCAGGCTGTCGTAAGCTGTTTTCCCGTCTTCACCCGTAGAAGCAAGTGTGATGGTATAAACTCCCGGGGTATCGTATACATGTAAAGGATTATTTCCTGAATCCTTTTTGTTGTCGCCAAAATTCCATTTATTGATCTTCCCGGTCCCAACGTTGCTGATATTAACCACCAAAGGCACAGTTCCACCTACAGGACTCGCAGAAATAGAAGCAACTGGGAGCGTTGAGTATTGACTGATCACTTCCTTCATTTTCTCCTTCTTAACTGCGTGAGAAATATCATGAATTTTATTTTCTTCTTTTTTAATTTCTGTTTTTGCAGCAGCCGACTTTTTTTCCTCCGCTAAAAATTCTTTGATCTCCTCAGGGTGAACAGGCTTCGGTTTTTCTATAACAGCATGCGGCAATGGTTTGCTTTGAGTTGTTTGTTTATTCGGGTTCTTACCGCCCCAGTTCATAATTACCACAGTGCTGATAACAGCAGCAGCAGATGACACAAGAGCAATAATAGTGTTCGTTCCAATTTTGTTAAGAAGGGCCTTTCCAAGAAGACCTATTCCAACTCCTTTCAGAGCAGTCTGAATATTTGACCACACACCGGGACTTACCTCCGCCTCAAAATCTTTAAACGAGTCTTTAAAAAGATCTTCAATGTTATTTTTCTTCATAATACTATTCCCTGTCTACAGAGATAATTTTTTGCAAATGAGCTTTCGCCCTTGAGTATTGAGACTTGGATGTTCCTTCCGAAATTCCCAGCATATCACCTATCTCCTTGTGGGAATATCCCTCAATAGCATAAAGATTAAATACTGTTCTGAAGCCGGTTGGCAGTGTCTGGATGATCTTTAAAAGGTCCTTCGCGGCATAGCTTTCGCTTAAGTAGTTGCCGGAAGGGAGCATAAATTCCACACTTTCCAATTCTATGTTTAGTTTCAGTTTTTTATTCTTTCTGATGTTTGTTAAGGCTGTGTTCACCATGATCCTTCTGATCCAACCCTCCAGTGAGCCCGAACCCCTGAAAGATTCAAGGTTTTGAAACACACTTACAAAGCCATTCTGCACCACATCCTCTGCCTCCTCATGATTATCGCAATAGCGAAGGCAAACACCCATCATCTTCCTCGAAAACCGTTCGTACAAATGCCGTTGAGCTATGGCATCTTTTTTAATGCAACCTTGTACTATTTGCTCATCGGTCATAACGGTTTCCTGTAGATCAGACGCAAAGTTGCAACATTTGGTTGCACAGCAAATGATATTTTTACTTTTTATTAACAAATGTCAATTTAATCAATAAACAATAGCACTTTTGGTGTATGGGAAAGAAATTTAAAAGCAAAAAGCAGGGTAAGAAAAAGAGTCATTTTTTCGAAGAAATCTTAAATGTTCTCAGCAAATCTCCCTCAAAAAGTTTAAACTATAAACAGATCGCGGCCGAGCTGAATGTAACAGATCATTCCCAGCGCTTATTAATAAATTCCATCCTGGACGAACTTGAAGCAAATGATGCTGTTTCTCAGGTAGAACGCGGAAAATTCCGGATAAAGACCACTGAGCATTATTTAAGCGGAAAAGTGGACATGACGGCCTCAGGAACTGCATACATTATCTCCGAGGAATCGGAAGATGATGTAATGGTAATGCCTCGTAAAACCTTGAATGCTTTACATGGAGATATGGTGCGGGTTCTTCTGTATCCTAAAAGAAAGGGAAAACAGGAAGGCGAGATCGTTGAGATCATTGAAAGAGCAAAGACAGATTTTGTGGGTACAATTCAATTGTCACCAAAATTTGCTTTCCTTGTACCAAGCAACAACAAGATGCATGTGGATATTTACATCCCGCTGGAAAAACTGAATGGGGCGAAGGATGGACAAAAAGCTATCGCAAAGATCATCGAATGGCCGAAAGGTGGAGTGAACCCAATAGGAGAGATTCTTGAAGTTCTTGGGGATGTTGGTGACAACGACACCGAAATGCACGCGATCTTAGCTGAATACGGCCTCCCTTATCACTTTCCGAAAGATGTTGAACGCGCTGCCGACCTCATTCCGATTGAGATCACCAAAGAAGAGATAGCAAAAAGGCGTGATTTCCGCGACATAACCACATTTACCATTGACCCGCATGATGCGAAAGATTTTGATGATGCTTTATCAATTCAAAAACTAAAAAACGGCAACTGGGAGATCGGTGTTCACATAGCTGATGTAAGCCATTATGTGAAACCGGGATCTATGATCGATAAAGAAGCGATCAGCCGTGCGACCTCTGTTTACCTTGTAGACAGGGTTGTTCCGATGCTCCCTGAAATCTTATCGAACAATGTTTGTTCGCTTCGTCCTAACGAAGAAAAGCTTTGTTTCTCTGCGGTTTTTGAAATCACAGATGAAGCGGAAGTTGTCCAGGAGTGGTTTGGAAGAACTGTGATCAATTCAGATAAACGCTTTACTTACGAAGAAGCGCAACAGGTTATAGAAACAAAAGAAGGAGAGCTGAAGGACGAGATCCTTACGCTTGACAGGCTTGCTAAGATCTTAAGAGCAAACAGATTTAAAAAAGGAAGTATCGCTTTTGAAAAAATGGAAGTGAAATTCCATCTTGACGAAGCAGGGAATCCTACCGGGGTATATTTTAAAATAGCAAAGGATGCGAATCAGCTCATTGAAGATTTCATGCTTCTGGCAAACAGGAAAGTAGCTGAGTTCATAGGAAACCAAAACAGTAAAAAAGAAACAACACAGGCACTCAGGGAGAGAGGACAGCGTTCTTTTGTTTATCGCGTACATGATAAACCTAATCCTGACAAGCTTCAAAGCTTTGCGGAGTTTGTAGGGAAATTCGGATATAAACTGAATATCAAAACCGAAAAAGCTGTTGCTGATTCAATGAACAATTTACTTAAAGAAGTAAATGAAAAAAAGGAGGCGGGTGTGATCGAATTACTTGCGATCCGTACGATGGCAAAAGCAATCTATACAACAAAAAATATCGGCCACTACGGTTTAGGATTTGAGTATTATACGCATTTCACTTCGCCTATCAGAAGGTATCCGGATGTAATGGTTCATCGTTTATTACAACATTATCTGGATGGTGGAAAAAGCGTGAATATCGAAGAGCTTGAAGAAGATTGCAAGCATTCATCCGATATGGAAAAGCTAGCTGCGGATGCGGAACGTTCATCTATCAAATACAAACAGGTGCAGTTCCTGAAAGACAAGATCGGCCAGGAATACGATGGGAAAATATCGGGTGTTACTGAGTGGGGGATCTTTGTGGAGATCATTGAAAACCATTGTGAAGGAATGATCCGCACACGTGATTTGAGCGATGACCAGTATTTCTTTGATGAAGACAACTACTGCATGCGCGGGAAAAAATACGGCAAAACATTAACCCTTGGCGATGAAGTGCGAATAGAGGTTAAACGTGCCGACCTTGTTAAAAAGCAATTGGATTTTGCGCTTGTAGAGGTTCTCGGAAAAAGAGTTGATGCTGACAACAAGCCAAGAAAAGAAAAATCAGATTATAAGAAGGAAATGAATAAAAAGGAGGCGCCTGTTAACGAGGGCCCTCGGAATGAGCGTTTCCAGAAAAAAACATCTGCCAAAACTGAAAGTAAAAAGAAGCCTACAGAAGGGAAAACTTTTAACGATGAATGGGGTTTTGAGATCTGATGCCTTTACTGTGTGAGCAAAGAAAGTAATTTCTCTGTGTCATCCGATTTTTTATTTTTAAGATCCAAGGGCTTAAGGATATATCCTGAGATCCCTAAATTACTGGTGGCCATTTTATCATATTCTTCCGCTGAAGTGGTTATTATAAAGATTTGGATATTTTTCAAGCTATAATAACTTTTGATAATTCCAAGAAACTCAATACCATTCATTTTCGGCATATTTATATCGAGAAGTATTACATTCGGAATAATACGCTTCTCATCTTTGGTAAGCATTTCTATTGCATCTACTCCATTATGCGCAACATGAAGTTTATGCGATACATTGTTCTTTTTTAATGTCCTTTTTACACTTTCAACATCAAGATAATCGTCTTCCACTAATAATATTTCTGTATGTTTCATTTTATTTTAAGCTATAGATTTCGGCCATGTAAAACTAAATGTTGAACCATGGTCCGGTTCTGATTTAATACTGATTGTTCCTTTATAATCATCTATGATTTTCTTAACTATCGCGAGACCCACCCCGGTGCTTTCAAAAGCATCACGCTCCTGCAGTGTTTGAAAAATAACAAATATTTTATCAAAATATTGCTCTTCAATTCCCGGGCCGTTATCACTCACCGAAAAAATGTAATGCTCTTTTTTCTCTTCACAGGTAATAACAATCTTCGGCTGCTGATTATTATTGTATTTAACAGCATTGCTTATCAGATTTGAGAAAACTTGCTGAATATGAATTTTTTCAGTTTTAAATACAGGCATTTCACCAATTATGTTTATCCCGTACCCTGGCGGAACATGCAGGTCTATAATTTCTTTAAGTAACTGATTAATGTTCGTGATCTCTGCGCCACGCCTCACTTTATCAACCCTTGCGTATTCCAGCAATCCATTGATCATATTCTCAAGTCGTATCGTCCTTCCCTTAATCAGCATAAGATTTTTATATAGATCCGTGGACAACTCATGGCTGTGATCTTCTTCTATCCATGAAATGATATTGGCAATTCCTCTCATCGGAGCCTTGAGATCATGGGAAACAACGTAGGCAAACTGATCAAGCTCCGTATTTTTTTTTGTAAGGTCATTGAAATTTTTCTGTAAGGTTTCAGACATTGTGTTTAACGAAATAGCCAGCTGATTTAATTCATCTTTCTTCTTGTCTTCTATCACCACGAATTGACCATTGGAAATTGTCTGCGCCTGCCTGACCATTTTTGAGATCCGGGAAGTAATCACCTGAATAAAGTAAAAACTTGACAACAAAGCAACTATGATTGAAGTGATCGTCAATGAAAGAGTTAGCACCCGTGTCTTATAAAGTGCATTTTGCAGCGCAGCCCTTTTCTCCCTGCGTATTTTATATTCAGAATTATCCAAAGCGAGAAATGCCTGATGTATGCGGTCATTCAAATGTTTACCAACTTGCTTTCTGAATTTGGCATTAAACAGTTCAATGTATTTCTTGCTTCCCGCAAGCGTATCAAGGCGGCTTTTGATTAAGGAGTTTGAATACTCAACCCATTGCGAATGCAAAAGATTAATGCTATCAAGAATATATTTCTGTTGCGGGGTGGATAATAACTTTCGCTGCTCCTTCATTAAAGGCGGGACAGTTCTTAAGCCTTCATAATACGGCTGCAGGAACGCTATCTGGCCGGTCAGTAGAAAACCGCGATAACCACTCTGCATTTCAATCATATCTTTATGAAGAATATTTGAGTTGCGGATAACTGACTCAGAACTGCTGATGTAAGTTGTGTTCTTAATTACCTGATTTGATAATCCCTGATTAACAAAAAAGTCAATTACAAAAATTAAAATAAGTATAATAAAGCCTGTAAAAAGTTGAAATCTAATCGTCATCAGAAAGCTGTCAAAGGATAGAAAACATTGATCGATTTACTATATTAATCATTTATCTTTTCTTTAGAAAACACTTAGGAAAGAATGTTATTAAATATCTGATTTTGGGGAATATTTACCCCCTTAAAAATTATCATTGAATTTTTAATTTCACAAAGCTTTTGTTAGTTTTGTTTCCGTGAAAAAGTCGTTACGGTTAGTCTTTTTTATTTCCTTTCTTCTTTGCGGCTATAGCTGTCAAATCGGCCGTTTTTTCACCGCTTTCCAACAAATAAACACTTCGCATAATTACGAAAAGGGGCTTACCAAGCGTGTTTTAGCATTACGTAATGCCGCTCTTCATTCCTGTGAAAAGAAATTGGAGTTAAACAAACATAGCAAGTCCGATTACTTCCCTTCATTTATAACCAGTTTAACTGCTTCCTCCTGTTGTTCTCTTATTATTAAGACGGACGACTTACCCGGAGTTTTTTCTTCACCTCTTCTCCTCTACTCCGGTGAAAGGGGACCGCCTTACTTAGCTTAGACAATACTGTTTAAACTATTTATACATTTCCTATTAGGGAATTGAAGGCAATACGAGATTATGAAAAACTGGAAAGTTAAGATTGAATACCAAAGTAAAACGATTGAAGTAGTGATCACTGCAACTTCTTATGCAGAGGCATATATTAAAGCTGAAATAAATTATCCGGGATGTGTGGTGAAAAGCATTTCAGAATTAAAGAAATTTTAAAAACAAACGCCACAAATAACTTGTGGCGTTTAACATACAGTTGATCTTATAGCTACTGTAATACGACCTTCCTAACAATCCTATCGTTATCAGAATTAATCTGTAAAAAATATATCCCCTTCTTCTGAACTGAAAGATCTACTTCCATTATTGATGAAGTAATAACCCTTGAAGAAATCAACTCACCAATTGTATTATATATTTTCATTTCATAGTTAGGCGAAAATGATCGGCACTTTATTGTAAGCCTTGAATCGGTAGGATTTGGATAAATTAAAAGCTCAGAATCTTCAGAAAAAAAAGACTCCGGAACCGAGGTCAATGTACCATCAGCGTATTTCGCAACGAACATCTTTCCATCCATTGAATTGATAGAATTATTGCCGAATGTAAGTTCACCCTCATAGATACCGTTTAAAATGAAATGATTATGACTTTTGTTGTAATAAATGTTACGGGGAACTGCGTAGACATCAACTTGGATTGTGTCTATGTTCACTAATATTCCTGAAGAATCTATTTTTTCCAGAAGCAAATATTTTCCTCCGGACATTTCCTCAACTACAGTTGAGTAAACTGTATCGTCCTTAACTGCTACAGGTCCCGATCGCAAGCTGTAACCATAACCCTTATCGATAGTATTTGCCCAGAGTTTTTGGCCGTTTAAACCAAATTTATTTACTGAGTAGTGAGCATCAAAAGTCCAGTTCCATGCTCCGGCAGTGTATACAAACCCCGCTTCATCAACTGACAGATCACTGGTGAAATATGTCATATCCTCCCTGAGGCCCCCGTTCAACCAATGAACAACACCATATTTATCGATCATTGTTAAAAACTCCGGTTCGGTATACGGTGAGCAGCTGCAATTCGGTAGATAAAAAGTATCCAGCAGCATTTCATTCCACTCTCCCAGTATGTAAAGATTATCATCAATGCCACAACGTATCTTGCGTCCTTTTGACGTTCCTGAATTGGAGGCGCTGCCTGCAGATTTTATGTATAGCAAATTTCCCCCACTGTCATATTTGGTGATAAACATATTAACATCGCCCTGGCAAATTAATGACCCGGATGAAAAATCGGCCGTATCCGAATATCCGCCCGTCACCCAAATATTATTCTGTGAGTCGGAACAAAGTGAGTTGGAAACATCATCGGATCCTCCTCCAAATCTTCTGAGCCAAATACAATTTCCGCTCCCATCATATTTTGCAAGAAATCCGTCATACAGGCCAGCACTAACGACCGTATTGTTTTCCATTGTTAACGTATTCCTAAATTGACCGGTGACATATAAGTGATTATCAGCAAAAGCAATTTCATTTATCAACAGATCGCCCGAAATATATTTCCTCCATAATTCAGTTCCGGAAACGTCCAGCTTTATTATGCACGCGCTATCTGCAGAACCGCTCCCATCTGAATGCCATGAATATGTGCTTATATAAACATTCTGATCGTCATCCTCCGTTAAAGGCGTTCGCGAGTAGGCAAGACCAGCCGAAAATGGGTCAATACTTTTTGCCCAATTCCACGACTGGCCGAATAGCTGGTAGTTAAAAAGACAGATAATAAATAGAACTTTCTTCATTCTCATCGCAGTTTTAAGCAATGTGGACAATTTCATGCCAATGCTCCTGCGTGTGTAAAATGAAAACGCCCTGCGATCGGCAAGGCGTTTAATTAATTGAGTCCGTTAAATATTAAACCATATTCAACCTCTTAGAAAGATCATCTTTATAAGAACCTCCGATAGGAATTAATTTTTTGTCTTCTTCAAGGATCAGGTTAGGCTGCTCAATTGCAACGATCTTGTCAATACGCACAATGAAAGATCTGTGAACACGAATGAAATCACTTGTAGGTAATTTCTTTTCTATGTCTTTCATGGTAGAGTGGATTGTATAACGTGCGTTAGCTGTATTGATCACAACGTAATCCTTTAAGGCTTCAACAAAGTAGATATCACTTGTTTTCACTTTAACAAGACGTGAATTAGATTTAACAAAAATGATATCCTTTGATTCTTTGTTCTCTACGATAGAATAAAGAAAATCTCTTTCCTTTTTTACATCAGTTTCCTTTTCGTGCTTATAGATCGCCATTTCAATAGAAGTGTGCAGATCTATTTCCTTGAAGGGTTTAATGATGTATCCGTATGGCTCAGAAACTTTTGCTTTGCTCAGTGTGCTTTCATCAGCATAAGCCGTTAAATAGATCACAGGAATATTGAATTTTTCGCGGATCTGTCCGGCTGCGTCTATCCCGCTCATATCGCCTTTAAGCATGATATCCATTAACACAAGATCCGGCTTCACCTCTTCTGCTGTCCGTATAGCGTCCTCACCGGTAGAGCACATACCAACAACAGTGTAACCAAGTTTTTTCAAACTATGCTGAATATCTTTTGCAACAATACTCTCGTCTTCAACTATTAAAATATTTGTTTTTGACATCTTATATTCGGTTTTTTACTTGATTCTGTTTAAATATGATGGTATATTTAGTACCATTCTTGGAATCCATTTCAATGGTTCCGTTCAACTGATCGGTCAAAGTTACTACTAATTGTAATCCTAATGACTGAGTATTCCGGTAATCAATCTCCTTAGGTAAGCCTCTTCCATTGTCTCCAACCACAAGTATTAAATCTTCGTTCTCAAGGATCATCTTCACTACTATCTCACAATCAGCACTTTTGTCGACAAATGCATATTTAAGAGCGTTAGATATGATCTCATTTATGATTAATCCACATGGAATAGCCAGGTCTAAATTAAGAAAAACATTTTGAATGTCAAGATTTAATTTTATTTCGTTGTCAAAATTTGAATACGACTGAATCAGATTATGTGAAAGATTCACCACATACTCAGAAAAATTTATGCTCGAAAAATCTTTTGTCTGATAAAGACTTTCATGAATAAATGCCATCGACTTTATTCGGTTCTGACTTTCCTTCAGGATGTTAAGCGTTCCAACATCCTTCACATAAGAGGATTGCAAGTTGAGAATACTTGAAATAACCTGAAGGTTATTTTTTACCCTGTGATGCACCTCCTTCAGAAGAACTTCTTTTTCCTGCAGCGACTGTCTTATTTTCTCTTCAGCGATTTTCTTCTCTGTTATGTCATTTCCGATTCCTGAGATCTCCCGTACTTTACCATCCTCATCAAATATAGGATTCAAATAAATTTCGCGCCAGATAGCATAGCCGTGCTTATCGATCAGCTTGGTTTCAAAATGTTGCCGCTCACCACGAAGCACTGCTTTGTCCTTTTGTACCCAAAAAGAATTATAGTCTTCCGTACTGATCATTTCCCCTGCAGCCATCTGTAACCCGACATACACCTCCTTACCATAATGATTCTTAAAAAAGCGTGCGTAATTCTGGTTAAAAGAGGTAAGGCATAGATTAGTGTCGAGTGTCCAGATAAGATGTGAACTGCTTTCAAAAACAGCATTAAGCTTGGCGGATTGCGCACGTAATTGTTCTTCTGCCTGCTTCAGCTCAGAAATATCACGCGATACACCCATGGCCCCGACTATTTCGCCTGCCTCATTTTTAAGGACAGAAGCTGAAAGAAATGCAATGAACTTTTCTCCGTTCTTTCTCACATTAATCACTTCTCCCGAATAAGCTCCTTTCTTATAAAGCTCTTCCTCCGTGATCTGGGAACGCTGGTCCGAATCAGCATACAACATACTCATATGCTTTCCGATGATCTCCTTCGCACTATAACCAAATGTCCGCTCCGCAGCTGCATTAAATTCTGTTATATATCCTTCCTTATCTGATGCGCAGATCATATCGAGTGAGCTTTGAATCAATAAGCGCGTGTACTTCTGCGACTCCTGAAGCTGAAGCTGAATAACTTTCCTTTTTGTGATCTCCTGTTCAAGTAACTCGTTGGTCTCTTCAGCAATTTGCGCGCGAGTTTGCTCCTGCACAAGTTTCTTTTGAGTGGATATATCATGCACAACAGTTAACACGGCATTCTTGCCATTAAAGCGAATAAGGATCGGTTTGGTCTCCACCTCTCTGATCTCACCTGAAAGCGTTTTTATTTTAAGTTCGATAAATTCCTGGGGTTCACCCATTATCACTTTTTTGATCCTTTCAACTATTCGTTCCCTGTATTCCGGTAATAGAAAATCGAAGAGCGAATAGTTCAAAGCATCCTCCTGGTTCTTGATGCCAACAAGTTTTGTGGCGCTCGGGTTTGCGAACACCACTTTCCCGTCAATGTGAATAAACACTCCGTCCGGGGAATAATCTACAAGGCTTTTATAATTCTCACGGCTCCTTTTTAATTCTACTTCGAACTTCTGACGTTCAGTCGCATCTATTATAAACCCTTCGAGAAACAACAACTTTCCTTCATCAGAAAAAACACCTTCACCTTTTTCCCAAACCCATTTTATCTCATCATTCGAACAACGGATCTTATAGGAAAGCACATAAGGTTTCTTTTTCTCAACTGCAGTTGCAACAAGACTTCTAATTTTTTTTCTTTCCTCTGGAAGTATCAGCTCGTTATAAGAAGCTTTTCTGTTATCTATCAGCTCACCCGGCCTGTACCCTGTGAGATCATAGCAGCCCTTGCTCACAAATCTCATTGTCCACGCTTCATCGTAATTACAACGATAGGCCATCCCCGGAAGGTTATTCATAAGGGTAGACATGGCACGCTCGCTTTCACGAAGGCTTGTTTCGTATTGTTTTCTTTCCGTGATATTGTAGATAACTGTTGCCCTGATCGTTTTTCCGAAGTATGGAATATTCTGTGCTTTGGTTTCTACGGTAATAATACTACCGTCTTTCCTTACTGTTTGCACTTCATACGGTTCCGATTTTGGCAGCCTCATATATCTGCGCGCCATCGCACGCTCATCCTTCATCACGAAATCCTCGACAACATCTTTACCAATGATCTCACTTACGTATTGATAGCCGTACATTTTCAGGAATTGATCATTTGCATCTATGATCTTTCCGTTTTCTGAAAAAACAATTCCTTCAAAAGTAGCATTGGATAATATCCTGAAACGCTCTTCACTTTCTTTCTGCTCCGTTATATCACGCGAGATCCCTTCAATTGCGACCACGTTTCCTTTCGCGTCCTTAACCGGTGTATTAACTGTTTCGGTCCATACAACAGTTCCGTCCTTTTTTACCCAGCGAAGCTTGATATTCGGCTCCTTCACATTATTCACCCTATGCTTTCCGAATATGATCTTTTCCGAATCTCCAAGAATATACCGGTCGTCAGGGTGAATCAGCTTGAAACCTAAATTGGGGTTGGCATAAAATTCCTCCGGAGTATAACCGGTAATGTCGTAAACTGAAGGGCTTACATACTCATAGCGGGGCTCCGGTTTTAATGCAAAACGATAAACAACATCGGAAGCATTTTCGGCAAGCATTCTGAATTTTTCTTCACTTTCCTTTAACTGGGTCTCGGACTTGATGTGAGCTGTTACATCCCTCACCAAACCGAAGTTGCCGATGTGTTCACCATCTTCATTGATCTGCGGAGTAATCCGCTCCTCAATCCAGATATATTCTTTTTTGGAACGATGATAAAAACGATAGGTGAACTCCTGCGGTTTCTTCGTTCTTCGTAATTCTCTGGCTATCTTTTTAATTTTATCAATGTCATCCGGATGACAAAGTGAGATCAGCTTTTCGCTGCTGTTGATGTATTCCTTTTGGCTAACATCAAGGATTTCTTTTATCTGTTTGCTGAGGTATTTAACACGTTTTTTTCCATCCGGTAAAAATTCAATGTAATATACCAGCTCATAAATATTATTGAGTACCTGCGACAGGTTTTCCTGGCTTTGTCTTAAAATCTCTTCGGCATTCTTCCTGTCTGTGATATCGCGCGTGATGCCTTCGATGGCAATCATGTGGCCTTTTTTATCCCATACCGGCTTATTAACGCTTTCGATCCAGACTACCTTTTTATCTTTCCTGATGCTACGGAAAACCACAGGGTCAGATTTTGTCTTTCCTTTGCTTTCCGCTATTTTTTTATTGTTCGCTTCTGCGATATGGCGGTCTTCCGGATGAATGATCCTCATCCCTATAGCAGGGTCCTTGTAATATTCCTCCTGTGAATACCCGGTGATCTGTTTAACAGATGGGCTGATAAATTCGCAGGCAAAATCAGGATAGGTACGATAACGGTAAACAATGTCGGCTGCATTCTGCGCAAGCATTCTGAACTTTTCTTCTTCCTGCTTTAACTGCTCCTGCGCTTCAACTTCTTTTGTAATATTAGTTGCCTCAACTATCGCAGCAATACGTTTTTTATTTTCGTAAAGCGGAGTAGCTTTACATGAATAGATCCCGGGTTTCCCGTTTGTAGAAAAAGCCTTTATGGTGTAGGTTCTGGGCCTCCCGGTTTTAAAAACTAAATTCAGTGATTTTTTTATGATTGCGTGTGATTCAGGGAAAGCCAGCTCAAAAGCTTTTTTGCCGATAACAGCCTCTTTTTTATTGCCTTTGCTAACCATATTCACATCCAGAACATTCAGCTGACGGTCGACAACCGCAACAATATTTCCAGAATGTTTAAAGATGGCAGTCCACAAATCTTCCTTCCGGGTTGCGTGAGGAGTGGTTTTTTTTTTCTCCTTTTGCTTTACCTGCCGCTGAAGTTTTTTTACTTCTGCAATCAGTTCAGCTTTGGTTTTTGAGGAGAGCGTCATACTGGTTCTGACAATTATTTGATACTTGGTTCAGAGGTCGGTGTTTCCGGGACAACTTTTACTCCATCAAAACGAACTTCAACGTCATTCTTAAATAAAATCGTCAGAAAAAGAAATCCTGACTCATCATAAAACCTCCATTCACCTTCTTTGAGTCCACCGGAATATTTCCCCGTTTGGCGCTCTTTCCCGTTCGGGTAATAAAACGTTTGCATTCCATCGGGAACACCATCAATAAATTTTCCACTGAATCTAAGATTCCCTGTGGAAGTGTAATAATGTTTCCATTCACCATCCCTGTGGTCTGCCTTATAATTTCCTTCTTCCCTGTAATCCGGCAACTCAAGTGTCCAGGGTCCTTCCTTTTGCCCATCAATATATTCCCCCTTGGTTATAACCTTTACACTGTCCGGCCCTGCATCGTTGTATTCTGTCATCATTCCATCCTGAAGGTCATTTCTGTAATTTTCTTCTCTCCATAGATTACCGCTTTCATAATACCATTTCCATGGACCCTGAGCTTTCCCTTTCTTATCGTATTTTCCTTTCTGCTCAACCTTGCCATTTGCATAATAAAAGATCCACTCTCCTATTCGTTTGCCATTAAGGTATTCTCCTTTGGATTTAACCTGTCCGTTAGAATAGTATTCTATCCATGGGCCTTGTTGACGGCCGGCAGTATCCAGAATTCCTTCGCCAACCATTACACCTTCGGAAAACATTTTTGCCCCGATCACTTTTCCTTCCGGAGAAAATTCACGCTGAATTCCTTCGGCAACACCATCCTTGTATGTAGCAGTGAACTTGACTGCACCATTATCATGGTAAGTGGTTTTGACATCAAGCTTAGCAAGCTCGGGAGCGTTGGTCACAATGTTGCCATTAACGTACTTGGTGGTATTTTGTAAACTTCCGTTAGCAGAATATTCTTTTAAATATCCGTTCATCTTATCATCGGTATAGTTGACTTCTGTTTTAACGATACCCGATGGATAAAAAGTCTTCCACATGCCCTGCTTCCATCCGTTAGCATCTTTCCTGTTGATCTTCTCTTCTTTCTGAATGAAGCCCATCTTATATGTGGTGATGGTTATGATAGTGCTGTCAGGTGCATATTCCTGTCCACGCCCTTCTTCCTTTCCATCAACAAAAGGAATCGTTTGTTTTACTTTCCCGTCTTTATAGTAGTTGGTTGTATTACCCTGCTTAACATCATTTACATAATTTTCCGATGTCACAAGAAAACCTTCCTTGGTGTCGTATGATTTTTTCAATCCGTTCTTCTTGCCTTCTTTATAATTGAATTCAAAAGCAAGTTTTCCCTGTTCGTTATAAAATCTCCAGGTGCTGTCGAGAAGAAAGTTTTTGCGGTTACCTTCTGATTTTATTTTTCCTGCCAGCGAATAGGTTTTCCAATAACCATCCGGCTTACCGTCACGCATATTTCCCTCGCTGGAAACAATTCCGTTATCGTAATAAAACTTATTATATCCGTTGGGGTTGGTAATTTTTTGAGGAGTCTGCCCAAAAATTAAAGAGGGCCAAAGCACTAAAATTATTCTGATAATATTTTTCATATTTAATCTTGTATACAAATTTAAACAAAATGCCCTAGTTTCAAAACAATGGTGCTGCCATCTGATTTTTAACCGGGAACGCTCCTTCTGCTGCACCCCAAAAATCGTTCTATCTCGAAATATTGTCATACTTTTATAAAAAACAATATACCAATGTTTAAAAATACCCTTGGAGCTGCTCTCCTATTAAGCTGCACCTGCTCTTTCAGCCAGATCACCATCACTACATTTGACCTGCCTGCGGGAGGAGACCACATCCTCACTAGTGTTGCGCTCACAGCGGGAACTGCGGACCTTAGCCTGACCGGACCAAATACCACCTGGGATTTTTCTACTCTTATTCCTTCTTTTCAGCGATACGAGATCTTTGACGCAGCAGGGAGCTATTCAGGATATTACAATGCCCTTTATAACCCTTTTACAGGAATTCCAACAACATACGGAAAAGTTAACTTCACAGCCAGCCTGATCCCTATTCCGGGATTGACGGTTTCTGCAGCTTACGACTTTTTTAAAAAGTCTACCACAAATCTTAAGCAGGTTGGATTAGCTTACACATTGAATGATTCACTCCCGTTGCCGTTTGAATATAACGTTCCGGATGTCGTATATAATTTCCCCTTGAACTATCAGGATGCTGATACCTGTAACTTTCAGTACAAACCGCATCATTTAATCCCAACGGGTACTCTCCCGTTTTATTATGGAGGAACAGGAACCCGTTTCAATGAAGTGGACGGCTGGGGAATGCTCACGACACCTTTCGGAAGTTTTAACACTTTGAGGGTGAAATCCACTATTATGCAAACCGACACATTGTATCTTGATTCAACAATCGGGGGTTTCGCAACACCAAGGCCACTTCGTATCGAATATAAATGGCTTGCTGTTGGAAAGAAAGTTCCTGTTTTACAAATTGAGGAAAACATTATCGGAGGAGCACCGGTTGTTACAAATGTCACTTATCTGGATTCATTGAGAAGTCAAGTGCCGTATGTTGGGATCAGCGAACTTGAAGCGGCTACGGACCTTCAACTTTATCCAAATCCGGCTTCAGAAAAAGCAACACTTGAGTTTTCTTTAAATAAGGCGGCTAAAGTAAAGATCAGCATATTGAACATACTGGGGCAGACAGCTTCATCTGTAAGTTCTCAAGACTTTCCTATTGGAAAACACACAGTTTCACTGAATGTGGGTTCGCTTGAAGCAGGGATCTACTTTGTAAGTATGGAAAGTGGAACTAGAAGGGAAGTTAGAAAGCTTGTGATACAATAAACATATATAAGGTTCCTATCATTTAAACTTTAAAGGTTTAAGAGACCAGCCACATTTATTCTGCAACCTTTCCCGCGTTCCTTAATCGGAAATTATAATGAATTCCGAATAGGTAATCCAACCTGGATAGATTTATCCTACGATGATACTCGCCTTTATTTACTGTTTGCATATATTCCTTTTCATACACCGTGTATTCTATCAATGGCTTCGAAACGGAATACTCAAGCATTACATGGAAGCCCAGGCCAAATTTAAAATTGAATTTAGTGATAAGCGCCCCGGATACACTAACTAAATTTTTCGTCTTCACAGGGTCATAAATAAGCTCTCTCGTCTTATTAGAACCATCTTCTTTAAGAATTATTTCTCCTTTAACAGGTTCGAACTTGACATATCGTCCAGCCATTATAGCAGGTACAAATTCAAAACGACTGACCCTGTAAGAATAGCTCACACCAAGCTTTAAGTTATACTGTTTGAATGGAGAGGTGTTCGTGGAAAGTGTGTAACAGGTGGGATAATTGTCCCGGGCGAACCTGTAATATGTTGCAGAATCTATCCAGTATTCAGAAAGATTAAGCGATACCAGTAATCCAAAATTGTTTTTTGTTATATAACCCAATGCGAAATTACCGGCCACAGTATTCTCATTTGAAGGATTGATAAGTGTATTACTGTTGTAATTATTGTGGTTCTTCACCGTGCCACCGAGTGAAGTGCTTATATAAAAGGGCTTTCCAGTTTGACTAAAAGCAATCTGAGAAAGCAAACAAAGGCAAAAGTACAGTACCTGACGCATCATCTTAAGATCAACGTATCAGAAACTGCAACTAACGCTGTGTCCCGATAATTAAATTCAACGCGGAACAAATTCACTGAATCGAGTTTAGGGGATGCGGTTAAAAAGAAATCGTAGTAAGGATCCTGGGCATGATAACTACTCTTTTCTGAATTAATTTGTATTACAAAATCGTCCATGGCTGAATAGCTTTTTTCGGGTTGGTCGGATCTGCGTGAGAGAAAATAATTTGTTATTTCTGAGCCGGATAAGTGTGTACTATCAAAATCTGTAAGCGTAAACAATCTAATAGCACGTAGAATTTTTTTTGGAACTACTTCCCGTGCACAACTGAATGCATATGCATCCGATACCCCGAAACCTCCCGTTTGTGAATATTCAATCACCTTGTTCATTTTAACTCTTATTCCGAACGAAGCAGCAGAAAGAACTTTCTCTGATGTTTCAACCGGTGATTTACCGCTATTATCAAGATTAACGAGTTGAATATTGTTGAAATAATATTTGTAAACGGTTTTACAGCATGCAGTTAATGAAATGAGCAGCCGGGCAATAAAAATTACAATAATGACTTTAACAATTTTCATCTGATCGATTTTTTAACTACTTACTTCCTTCCGAAAATGTGGAGATCGCTATGATCTGGATTTTCCGTTCCAGCGCAGCTGCCGGACTGTAAACAGAGTTTTTCGTATCATAATAGTCATCACTAACATTCGGGCGGGCTTTCAATTCTCCGATCTGTACGTCTTCAAATTTAATGTTGCCTTCAGAAGCATTTGGATTATCCACATACTTTTTGAAAACGCCATTCTGATATTCCATGAAATAATTTCGTAAGCTGGAGATCCTACGCTTCGCCAGATTAACGTTATAATCGGTGGAAGCGAGTGGACTGCAGAAGCCCTGCATTGTAATCGTCACTTTCTCATTATCCTTCAACACTTTTAATAAGAGTTGAGCAAACCGGTCAAGATCCTGCATCCCCGCATCTACACTGTCTTCAAAAAGATTATCTATTTCTCCGATCGCACGGTCCATATTTTCGGGAGAAGCACCTTTTGTGTACTCTTTTTTATACTGCTCACGCATTGCAGAGTAATCTTCATATGTTTTCCGGTAATTTTTTGTGGTTGTGGTTGCCAATGTTTTTTTATCCGGTTCATCATTGTGAAAATACAACGTGAGAGGAACAAGTAATTTCATTTGCGTCACGAAGATTTTTGTGCTATCCACCTTGACAGGAGGCTCATCAATGTGAGGAATCTTAAACGTATAGATATCGTTGCAGCAGCTTTCTTTTTCCTCAAAGTAAGATCCAATCCTGTTGGAAGATAAAAATGCCGCAGTTCGCTTAGAATTAATACTAAAATAAATATCGTTATAGCTCGTGTTGATTGGCGAGCCCAGATTGCGTGGCTCTTCAAATTCACTATTCTTAAACTCGCTCTTAAAAATATCAAATGCGCCCAATCCTTTGTGCCAGGTGGAAGAAAAGAAAAGTTCCTGACACGGTTTACAATAGAATGGAGTGATATCATCTTCAATTGTATTCACTTTTTTTCCAGCGTTGACAGCTTTACCGAAGCTACCATCTATGTTTATCGGACTGTACCAGATGTCCATCATACCTACACCTCCGGGACGGTTTGACGCAAAAAATAAAACCTCCTGCTCACCCAAATATCCGATTGCGGGCTGAGTGTTATTTGAATTTTTCTGATTGATCTCTTCGGGCAACAGCGTTAATGCCGACCAATGCCCCTCTTTATAATCTGATGTGTAGATCTCACAATTAAAGGATTGTGCATCCTTCTGGATACATCTCGTGATGTATACTTTTGTATGATCGTAATTAAATGCCGTGTTTGCATTATGAATCCCATTCTTGTTAAAAAGGGAATCAAGCTCATTAGCCTTATGAAATTTTACGCTGTCGTGAACCGCGGTATAGATCTTATTATAGCTGACATTGTTCTTTTTATCGCGATCCTTCTTATCACGCAAAGAAGAAAAATATAAGATACTATCCACTTCGATCGGAGCATATTCTGAAACTTTGCTGTTCACCGCACTGTCGAGGTGGATCATCGTGACCGACTTATCAGGATTTGCAACCAGCAGCTGAGCCAGATCACAGGCTGCGACTTCCTGTACAGCCTTCTTCACATAATAGTTATCTTTTTTCTTTTTGTTTTTCTTCGCATACTTATCGAACATTTTCTTGGCATCCTTGTATTTGCCTTTGTTCTTCTTGATAGTTGCCAGCCAGAAAACGCATTCGGGATAGAGCTTTCCACCAGGATCTTTCTTTAACACCTTTGCATACCAGTGGTCTGCAATGTCATAATCGTAATTGAGGCGGGAGGCTTCAGCATATTTATACTGGATCACAATGTCGGATGAATCCATATTCAGAGCATTGTTGTAATAAATTGAAGCTGCGAAGAAATCATTTTCAGAGAAGGCTTTATCGCCATCTGTGATCAGCTGTTTTTTTACTTTTTGTGCCTGCAGCGGGGAGACAAAAAACAAACATGTTAAGACCAAAAAAAACTTTACCACGAAGGAACGGAGAGCACTAAGGAGCACGGAGCAATTGCCGGAATAAACAAGCCTTGGTGCGCTTTGTGCCTTAGTGATTAAATACCCTTTCCCCCTTATCATATTACATATAAATTGGACAGACACGTTTCTTTGCAACAAAAGGTACAAGCTTCTTAAATATATAGATAACAGAGATCTCAAATCCACCTCTTCTGTTGGTTGCTTCCCTTAGCTTCGAAGTGTTCACATCATAGCTGATCCCAACATTAAAACTACGGTAATCCATGTTGGCTGCAAGTATGAAGGCATCTTTCACACGATAGAAAGCGCCCAATGAAAAAGCGGCCTCCTGGCCGTTAACCGGAGCGAGATAATATTTGCCAAACAGACCCAATAATGTTTCATTGAACTTCCCTTGTCGCTGATACATGAAGCTGGGTAATACATCGATCTTCGTGCTGACAGGTATCTGACCGATTCCTGTAAAAACCGTTTTAACATCGAGCTTTATTTCATCATTATTAAAGAATGATTGTTTCGGCCTGTTAAGGTGAAATGCCGAGAAGCCCGCATTCACTTTCATCCGGTTGTTCTTTCTCCACAGATAAGCCACACCTCCACCCAGGTCCAGATAAGTTATTCTCGTTTTTGAAAAATTTTCTCCGCTTGCAATCGAAGGATCATACTGGTCTCCATCGTATTGATTATCGAACGTCAGAGCATTTACGTTGAATGCCTTTGTGGAAATTCCGGGTTGCAATGCAACGGAAACAAAGTTGGTGGAATCAGATGTTAGCTTTTTAATATACGATCCGCTCAGAAAAACCTGCGTTGTAGTGAATTTTGAATCTCCCGATTTATCATTATTTATTTGCATTCCAACAGCAGGAACATCATTCTCCAGCTTTGTTTTTAAACGCGTATCGCCTGCCAGTGAAAATGTTTTATAAGGAACCGGTATGGCAGACCATTGAGTCCTGAAGTTTCCTACGAAGCGCCAATCACCATCAAATAAGCCGGTTTGAGCGGGATTTAGATTCTGAGTGGTCGCGTTGTATTGGGAATAATGAATGTCCTGGGCATATAGTCCGGCCTCACCGTATAATAAAAGCAGCACACCCAAAACAGAAAACAATATGTCCTTTATTTTTTTCATCTACCTGATCAACGTTGTATTTCCTTTTTTCCTAAGCTCATCTCCATTAAAACACTTCGCTCGTAAATACCATGCAAACACCGCAGGATCAGCTGACATTCCTTTATAAATTCCATCCCAGCCTTTTTTGATATCTGTTGTTTCAAACACCATTTGTCCCCAGCGATTATACACTGCGAAATACAATTCCATTAAATCATTGCTTCGTACGTATAGCACATCATTTACCCCATCGTTGTTCGGAGTGAATGTGTTAGGTACGAAAACATTGTCGGGCTTGCATTGCATCGAAACCACGTAAACAGTAACGGACGCTGTTCTTGGACAGCCTGTGGAGTCGAGGATTGAAACAGTGTACGTTGTGGTTTCTTCCGGAGATACTGTCGGGTTCAATGCAAAAGGGTTGCTTACCGCTTCAACAGGACTCCAGTGTACAGTAAAGTTTGTGTCTGTTATTGCATGAATGATAGTGGATGTTCCCTCAGGAATCGTATCATCATCAGCAGTCGCGGATAGTGAATAAAGAGAAGGATCAATTACATAGACGGTTGTAGATTGCGTTTGAAGACAGGTGTCGCCAAGCGAATTTATCGTGCTGATATTTACCGTATAAGTGGTCGTGGTTAACGGAGTGGCAATAGGATTGGCGATCACAGCGGAATTCAAAGTAGCTCCCGGAGCCCAACTGTATGCGAAACCACCGGAAGCCAAAAGCTGAACGCCCGGATCATTAATACAAATAGTATCATCAGCACTTATTGTAGTTGTCGCGCCATTGTAATTCAGCTGGACCGTTGTTGTATCCCTGCATCCGAATGTGTTTGCAGATATTAACTCCACATCATAAGAACCTGCAGCAGGAAAAAGATGGGTTGGATTTTGTGATGTCGAGCTTCCACCATCATCAAAGTTCCAGGCCCATGCAACAGGAGCGAGCGCAGATGAATCATAAAATGTAAATTGATCGGAACACGGAACTGTAATAAAATCAAAATCTGCTGTGATTCCCGGATTTACCGTAATTGAAAGACTTGCGGTATCCCATATTGCACAGCTCGATGTGTCTTTAGAGAAAAGTTGCACGTTATAAACGCCCGGGTTAGGATATGTATGGTTCGGGCTGAAAACAACAGATGTATCTCCGTTACCAAAATCCCAAACATAAACCGTTGAAGGAGAATTTAAATTAAGAAACTGAATATTTACAGGTGCGCAACCGGCTAAAGTGTCTGACGCAAATGCCGTTGTATCCTGCTTTAAGTAGATGGTTGTAGAGTCGATCTGAACACAGGTGTCATTTATAGAATTCACCGTTTGAATAGTGACCGTGTAAGTTGTAGGGCTTGTCGGACTCGCAATAGGATTCGCAATATTTGGGTTGTTTAGGTTTGCCGTAGGGCTCCAGCTATAGGAAACGCCACCTGACGCATTGAGCTGAAATGTACTCCCGACACAAATTGTATCTGAAGTTGATATGGATATATTGGGCAAGCCATCTACCAGTGTAGGTATCGCCAATGTGTCCTTACAGCCATTCGCAGTGGTAGTAACCAATTGAACATTATATGTTCCTGCAGAATCGAATACATGTGACGGGTTCTGCAAACCAACACTATCTCCGTCACCAAAATACCACTGCCATCCGGTTGCCCCCGAAGTGGAAAGATCAGTAAAATTCATTTGGTTACTGCATTGCATTGATGCCGCACTGAAATTTGTGTTCGCGTGGGGGTTAACAATTACCGCTTGTGAAACAGTGTCCCACACGTTGCATCGGGTCGGGTCTTTCACAAACAGTTGTATTACATATGTCCCGGGTGAATTATATGTAACTGTCGGATTAAAAATTACAGAGCTTGTGTCACCATTTCCAAAGTCCCATAGATAATCTGATTGTGGAGAGCTTTGATTCTGAAAGGTGACCACAAACGGATCACAGCCTTCTGCGGTATCTATTGTAAACATTGCATCCATTACAGGAACCTGAAACGCAAATTTGAATGTACCGTTATTGCAGTTTGATGACATGTTAATTCCCGTGCTTGAATTTCCGGGAACATAAGGTACATAATCGGGAGAGGTATAAGGCCAAGCCCCGGCAGTGACAGGAAAGTCATCATTACCACCACATCCCGCACAAACAGATTGATAAATAATGCCTTTTTTGTCGAAACGGCTGGTTCCTCCATCTACGTGCTCCCAGCTGGTAGCTCCACCGAAATAGGTTGCATACACTAATGAAGATGCGTTCGTGGAAAGCACCATTAAATAAAAATTATGTCCGTCTGTTGTTGATTGCAGAGCATCCGAAGTCAGCGGCATATTTGTCGTGGTTGTAGTTTGTCCAACGATTCTACCGCCCCAGCCGGATAAATAAATATTCTTGCAGTAATCAACGAGGAATGCGGACGGAGATATGTCCACCTGTGGGCCACCGCGGCCCACCCGGGTAGAGAAAATTATCGCTGACAAATTATTATCCAGTTTGGTAACAAATTGCTTCGCGTTTGGATTAGAGTAGGCTGCATTAATTACAGGCATGGCGCCCAGTGACTGGCCGAAAACGTAAACATTCTGCTCATTATCACCCTGAATGAAATAGGTCTGGTCGTAATTATTTGTTCCGATATACGTTGAATGAAGGATACCCGAACCGTCAGCCTTAATGTGAGTGATATAACCATCGCACTTGCCTCCACCGTAAACTGGTTTATAGGAACCTGCCGTTGTAGGAAAGTTGCTGCTTCGGGTTCCTCCGGTAATATATACCTCCCGATTGTTATTCAGAATAAGAGCATACCCTGCATCGTTATCCGTGCCTCCCAGATATGTACTCCAGATCAATGAAGAAAAATTACCGTTAAGCTTAAAAACAACTGCGTCCTGTTTACCGCCCATGGTATTATCAAATCCCCCCACGATCGGAAAATTACCTGACCGTGTGGAACTTGAGATATAACAGTTACCGCTTGAATCAACCTGAATTTCGCCTCGATATTGATCTCCATAATTATATTGAAGTGAATCCGCAGGAAACTCATATACTGAGGAACCAGCGGATACAGGTGTGCTGTCGTTGTTAATGTTCACCCCATCATTCATCGTTCCACCAATGTAAGTTGAAGCGATCAGAGATGTCCCTGTTGAATTAAATTTTGCAACAAAAATATCTGTTCCGTTATCGAAAAACGATCCGTTAGAAATAAAGTGAAGATATAAGCCGCCATTAAAGGTTGTATCAAATGCGGTTTGTGTTACAGGAAAATCATAAGATCCGGTTGCGCCATATAGTAAAAGATTATCCTGAAGATCAACAATAAGGCTGGTAACTATTTCTGTACCGTCAGCACCACCAAGGTAGGTTGAATAAACAAGTGAAGTTCCATCACTGCTGTATTTTGTGATCACTACATCTGTTCTTCCATATAGAACAACCCCGTTATATGAATTATCATACGCGCCAAGAGTTGTTGGAAAACCTGCATCAAAACAGGTTCCCCCGGAATACAAATTTCCAAGCGAGTCGTAGGTTGCTGTCATTCCAAAATTATCCGCAGTGGATCCTGAAGAACATGCAAAGATGAGAACAGGATCAATTATAATCTCATATTCCTTATTGTAACCCTGTGGAAATTCAAAGCTTACCGTTGTTTTTTTCAAAACGAAATTGCAAGGCACTTCAACCTTGTTGCCATTTATGACCTGATAAGCATACGGTTTCTGCTCCACCATTTCATTGATGCTCGTCTTTAGAATCAGGCTGCCATTTGAAAGGCTTATTTTATCTAATCCCTGATAAAAAAGCTGAATGTCTTCTGATTTTGCGTTTTTAGAAACTATAAAATTATACTTGATATTATTTTCCAGCCCAAGTACCTGCAGATCGATCCCACTGTAAAGATCTTTATATATAACCTCTTTATAATTTTTGACACCGCCAACCCATTTGCTTTTGTCTTTTCCGATGAAAAAATTACAGTAATCTGGAGTGGCTTGTTTTGACTCTGAGCCTACTGATTTTAATGCATTCAGAAATGACATTTTAAAGGCGTGCATCTTGATCAGTCCGTTGGAACTGTAATCTTTTCCGAGATGATTTTTGCGAAGAGTTTCCTTGTCGTAAAAATTATACGTGAATGCGTTTTTTTCCAGGAACAATAAGCCACCATCCAGCTGAGCACGGTAAAGCACATTTGAACCCCATTGGTTTTTGTTCTCTGTGAATCTTATTCCGGTATGGCCATGCGGAGTTTTGATATCCGATGCAGAAGCTATGGATGAAATACCAAACAGTATAAATAAAAGAAAAACGGACTTTACTGTCTGCATGATAGCATTGGCCTGAGAGCCTGCATTAAAAATAGGCAAAAAATTCTTTGTAAAGAAATTTACTAATATTAAGCTTTATTCGTTTACGAGGATCAGTTTTGAACGCTGCATTATCATTCCCGCTTCATTTTTAATAAGGATAAGATAAACACCATTTTCAACAGGTTTCAATGAAATAAAAGAATTATTCACATTATTGGTTTCACGCGTTAAGACCTTTTTTCCACCGAGATCAAGTATCTCGATGACCGAACTTTTAGAAATACGATCACACTGAATTCTGAATTCGCCTGAATTAGGATTAGGAAATATTTTCAATTGATTTGATAGCTCACTTACCGGGATATCAAGAACAGGCTCCGAACATACCACATACGCACCGGAATTATACCGCGATTGTGCGGGAATCGTGCCTGTGTTGTATGGCAACGGTGGACCGAAAGAAGGCCATGATGAAGCACCAAAGAAACCTGGCGCGGAGTCCCGGTAATAGGACGTTGTATTCAGTCCTGTAGTTCCGGCTGGTGTTAAGTTTCCTCTGACTATATTCCCATACTGAAAGTGGCCTGTTCCGTTTAATGCATAATTACCCATCAGGAAGCCTGTACTTGTGATCTCATTCCCTACAAAATTCTGATCATTCGAGGCCGGGTTGTTGTTCATGATAATTCCGTAAGACGCTGCGCGATTCCGGAAAAAAGTGTTGAACGGGCCATTAATCCCATGAGAGTCGTCAATTACAATGTTCTGACAAATGTTACCTTCGAACAGATTTGCAAAAACATAATTGCCGTGTAATACCATATCACCCGCACTGTTAGCGGGAAAGCTACCTTCAGTCCAGAATGGATTTAATGAATAATTATATCCGAATACATTTCCATTTGCTCCTGCCTGCAGCAGCATTGAGTGTCTCAGGTTTTTGAAAATATTGTTTTCTACCAGGCTCTCCCCTGAAGAAAACTGCAGAAGCACGCCATATGCCTGTCCGCCTCCGCCATAGGCAAAGGCATGATGAAAATAATTTCCCCGGATAAGTAAATTCGTTGACCTGGAAACGGCCACATGTGCAAAGTTTGTCCGGTTACTTTCAACACCTTTTATCCAGCAATTTGCCGCAAGATCAAAATCGAAGTTAGATGTTTGCGCAGCTGTCGAATCCATTCTTTCGAGAGTAAAACATTCAAAGCCTACAAAAACTTTTGGAATAATTTTTTTGATCCTTGAAAAATCACTTAGTGAATAATCTTTTCTCAATGGGCTTTTCAGGAAAAGTGTATCTCCATTGATTCCTTTGACCTGAATGATCTGTGCAACACAATTAAGCGCCCAAGAGGATGTAATAATTGAACTGTCGTTCTGATAAAGCTTAAAATAGTCACCCGTTGTCAGACCCGAATTATTGACAAGTATAAAATCATTCCCTTTTTGACCGTCAGAAATCAGCGGATACGATAATGTCGAGATGCTTCCATTTATTCTGAACAGATCAGAAGATGCACCGGCAAGATCGAAACGTAACGTTGTCAGACTGCTTGAATCACCCCTTATGATTATGTATGAAGGAATAGTTAAAGATGAATTAAAAAGATAGGTGCCGCCAGGGAAAAAGATCACAGCAGGATTCCCTCCAGCTGATGATATTGCATTCTGCACAGGAAGATCATTTATAGTAACCCCATCACCCGCGGCCCCAAAGCCGGAAACATTTATTATTATTGATGGTTCAGGAAGTGTATCACTTAATCCGGCAAGGCTCCAATCGACAGTTCTTGAAGAAGGGATCACTTGCCCGCGTAAAACCAAGGTAAGCAGTACGAGTGGGATTATAAACAAAGATCTGGTTAATGATATAATCTTCATATTAAGATAGTGGTTATCGCACGAGAGTTACATGACCTATCCTTGTATTCATCAGATCTTCCGTGCATCTTGTTTTGTATTTGATCTTCCAAACATAAACGTCCTGTTGTGCCAGTCTGCCTTTGTAAAATCCATCCCAGCCAAGTTCCTGCTTCTGTGTTTCAAATATCAATTCTCCCCAACGATCAAAAATCATCAGGTGATAAAAAGTTATATCTGTTCCCTTGCCGAAGAATTTATCGTTAAGCCCATTGTTGTCCGGAGTAAAGGAATTCGGGAACCATAATATCCCGCTTGCCAGATCACCATTGATCGTGATCGTATCAGAGATGATACAGTTTGCTGTGACCGCAGAAACCCAATAAACACCTGATTCTGTAACATTGATTGTTCTGCCCGATTCTCCTGTGGACCATGTGTAAGAAAGTGCATCAATACCTGCATCAAGTGTATATTCATTAACATTACAGATGGTTTCCGTGCTGCTCCACGCAATTGGCTTCGCTACATTCACAACTGTTGTATCGTAAACGCTGCAATGAGCGTTTGAGGCTGTTACAATATATGTTCCGCTCATTGAAGCGTTAATGGTTTGCGTTTGCGCACCGGTCGACCAAATATATGTTGAGGCTGAAGAACCCGGGTCCAGTATGGTTGAACCATCAGGGCAAAGGTCAACAATCGAAGGGAGGCTGATCACCGGATATGGAACATAGCTGATGTTGATCGTATCCTTCTTCTGACACACGCCTATGGTTGTGATTACCCAATATTGTCCGGATGAATTAACAGTAATTGCAGAGGTCATCTGGCCGGTTGACCACAAATAACTTCCACCTGCTACAGCTGCTGATAGCATAATCGATTGGCCATCACATAAAATAGTATCCTGCGGCAATTGCGGAAAAATAATCTGATTTACAACCGTGCTTGCACTTATGCTGCATTGCCCATTGGAAGCATTCACAAAATAGGTTCCCGTTGATGAAGCATAAATATTTTGAGTGGTTGCACCAGTAGACCAGAGATAGTTTTGTGCAGGCCCTCCCGGATTCAATAAGACAGAATCGTTGGGACAAATTGTTGATGAAACCGGCAGGCCGATAACAGGATAAGGAACGTAGGCTACAGTCATTGTATCCGATTGCTGACAACCGGCAAAGGTAACGGTAGCCCAGTATGTTCCTGAAGTACTCACGGTGATCTCAGATGCCGTTGCACCGGTTGACCACAAATAAGATGCGCCCGGAAAACCAACGTTTAAAGTGATTGGCTGGCCATCGCATAAAGTTGTATCGGTTCCAAGTGCCGGCAGTATGATTGTTTGAGCTGTAGTTGACGCGGTGGTACTGCACTGGATATTGGTTGTTGTCACAGAGTATGTTCCACTTGAAGACACAGTTAAATTAGCTGTAGTATCGCCTGTTGACCATAGAAAACTTGTTGCGGGTGCACCACCATTAAGCACAACAGAATCTCCCGGACAAATTAAAATATTGGAAGGAAGATTGATCACCGGGTAAGGAATATAGTTTACAATAATTGTATCCGATTCCGAGCAAGGTCCCAATGTGGCCGTTACCCAATATGTTCCTGAAGCGCTGACAGTAATTGTTGAAGTGCTTGCTCCTGTCGACCACAGATAATTGGATGCATTGGGTTCGTTCGGATTCAGCAGGATTGTTTGCCCTACGCACAAAGAAGTATCATTTCCTAAAAAAGGATCGAGTGTGATCACAGCAATATTCAGGCTATCAGAAGCGCTGCAATGGCCGTTGCTCACCTCCACCCAATAATTACCCGCGGTTTGTGCCGTTATTGTCTGCGTTGCTGCACCGGTCGACCAGTTATAGATCGTTGCAGAAGTACCTGCGTTAAGAGTCAGATTGGGTTGCTGGCAAAGGACAGTGTCATTGCCTATTTCAACAACAGGAATCGGAGCCACTACAATAGTAAGATCGGAAGTATCAGCAAAAAGGCACCCTGTTGAATCAATGGCTATTAATGTTACGTTATAGGTTCCTGGTACTGAGTAAGCATGTGTTGGAGAAGCAATGGTACTCACCGGACTTCCATCACCAAAGTTCCACAAATAATTGAATGCATTAGAACTTTCATTGCTGAAAGCCACCTGGTCACCCGGACAGATCGTATCATTTGGAAGAATGACAGCATCCGCTTGTACGCCCGCAGCCTGGAAGTCAAATTTAAAGGTTCCCATATTGCAATTATTGTTCATGTTGATTCCCTGCTCAGGAGTGGGAGCAGCCGGGTTATACGGAGTGTAATTAGGTGCGGTGTACGGCCACGAACCCGGAGTTACCGGAAAATCATCATTGCCTCCGCATCCGGCACAAACAGCCTGATACACTACGCCTTTCTTATCGAATCGACTTGTGCCGCCATCTACATGTTCTGCGCTTTGCGCACCACCAAAATAAGTTCCGTATAACAAAGAGGCTGCATCCGGTGCGAGAACCATCAGATGAAAATTAAATCCATTATAAGAAGAAGCCTGATAGGCGTTGGAAGTAAGAGGCATCCCGGAGGTTGGAGTGCCAAGAAGGATGTGCCCTCCCCATCCGCAAACATAAATATTCCCGCAAATGTCAACGAGAAATGCTGCCGGAGATATGTTTACCTGCCCATTCCCATTGCCGAAAACCGTGGTGAATAAGGTGGAACTGAGTGTATTATTTATTTTCCAGATAAACTGCTTGCTGTTAGGATTTGAATACACTCCCGGTGAAACAGGCATGTTTCCAAGCGATTGACCTATCACATAAACATTGTAAAGATTATCAAGTTGAATCAGAAAAGTCTGATCATAATTCGGAGTTCCAATGAATGTCGAATTCAGAATTGTTGTACCATCGTTTTTTATTTTTGTGATAAAGCCGTCCGAAATGCCTCCGGCATATGCTGTGGAAATGGACCCTGCAGTGGAAGGAAAATCAACGCTGCTTGTTCCTCCTGTGGTATAAACATTATCGAGATTATCAAGCGCGAGCGCATAACATCCATCATCCTGAGTGCCACCCAGATAGGTACACCAGGACATTGATGTAAGCAAAGGATCCATCTGGAAAATCACTCCGTCCATCCCACCACCTGCTGTGGGTTGTAAGCATCCTGTGGTCACCGGAAAATCATTTGAGTAGGTGCAGCTTGCAACATAAAAGTTCCCGGCATTATCCACCTGAATTTCTCCCCGATAATAATCTCCGTAATTATACACCAAGGTAGAGCTATTGTTTGTTCCTTCGTTCTGCGAGCCACCAACATATGTGGAGGCAAGCAAGGAGCTCCCGTCACTGCTTAATTTGGCAAGATAGAGATCTGTACCGTTATCATACTTCGTCCCGTTCTCCGGAAAGAAGACGTACGTTCCTCCACTGAAAACCGTATCAAAGGCAGTCGGAGTAACAGGGAAGTCATCTGACCCCGTAGCCCCGAATAACATCAGCTCGTCCAGTGAATTAACTATCAAACTACTCACCACCTCCGTACCATTTGCACCACCCAAATATGTGGAATATTGCAGAAAGGTACCGCTTGCATCATACTTGGTGATAACAATATCTGTCCTTCCGTAAGAGGGCGTTCCGTTCCATGTGGGATCATATGCTCCAAGTGATACCGGATAACCAACATCATACACAGTGCCGCCTCCATATAAATTCCCGTCATCATCGTATGTTGCAGACATCCCGAAGTTGTCAGCGAGCGAGCCTGAACTACATGCGAACACAAGAACCGGATCAATCACCAACTCGTAATTCCGGTTATATCCTCTTGGAAAAGCAAAGCTGACGGTGTTATCTTTTAAAACGAATTTACATGGAACATCTACTTTCTTCCCGTTGATCATCTGATACGAAACCGGCTTCTCCTCTATCATTTCGTTCAGGCTTGTCTTCATTCTCAACGCTCCTTTTGAAAGTGAAAGATCATCGAGCCCTTCATAAAACAATTGTATTGAATTAGGCTCGGCTCCGGGTGCAACAATGAAATTATACTTCATGCTGTTCTCTCCACCTAGGATCTGAAGGTCGATGCCGGCATAAAGGCTTTTGTAATTGATTTCTCTGTAGCTCGGCACATTGCCTACCCAGCGTGATCTGTCTTTCCCGATAAAATAATTGGAATGATCCGGTGTTATCGATTTCTCGATGAAATCATTGGTCGCTAAACTATTTAGAAAACTAACCCTGAATGCATGGCTCCTAAGCTTATCGTTGGAGCTTGTATTACCCTTCTTGTTAACATGATTCTTTCTCAGGGTTTCAGAATCATAAAAGTTATAAGTGAAACAGTTTCGTTCCAGAAAAAGAGCACCCCCGTCAAGTTGTGCCGAATAAAGAATGTTAGCCGCCCATTGAGAATTGTTCTTTGTGAACTTTACTTTTTTCTGAGGCTCGGGATGCTTCACGTCAATGCCGTACGAACTGATAACAGCCGAACACAAAAATAGTAACAGAAAAAAAAAATATTTTCCCCGGAGCTTCATGTCTTTTAATTCATACCGGCCCGTAAGCCAATAGTATCAAAAATACAATTTTTTCGCCTGAAAGTCAATGCTATTTCCCTTGGATGGCAGCTAAACCCTGCTTCGCCTGCTCATAGTCGGGTTTGAGCAAAAGTGTCTGCATCCAGGCTTCTCTTGCGCGTGTATAATTTTGCACTGTGAAAGATGCGCCACCCAGGTTATACCACAGATCAGGATTGGAAGGATCGCATATCACCGCTTTTTCAAGCAGAGCAATAGCCTTCTGAGGATCTTTACCGCCTATCGTCAAGGCCTCATTCATATATGCTGTTCCAAGCAGAGGGAAATTTCTTTTTAAATATGGGTTGTTTGGGAATATTGTTTTGACTTTATCCCAATACGCTTTTGATTTATCATAATCTTTCAGCTTGAAATAACAAACTCCCAGATTCAGATAGCCGTTAACGTAGTTTTTATGAATAGAAACGGCCCTGTTTAAATGATAGATCGCCTTGTTGAGCAGCTCCTTTTCCCGGGCTTTATTCTCCGGCAATTCGCTGAGATCAACGTATGCTTTGCCCGCATTACCATTGACAAGTGCACTGTTCGGAACCACCTCAGCATCGTGAATGAACAAAGTGTTATCATTCTTCCAATCGGCATTTCTTGGTATAGCAACAATTGCAGCCGGCACAGCGAGTAAAATGCAAACAGTTATAAAGGCAAGTTTTTGTTTTTGAGCCTCCCCGGTTTTTCTGATCAGCCATGAAATAATCAGTGCGATACTGATCGCAAACCCTAAAGAAGAATGGTACACAAGCCTTTCACCCATTGTTGCACCCACATCAAAAAATAAATTACAAACCAGTGCCAGGTGCAACAGATAAAATGCAAAAGCAAAAGCGAGAATGTGCCTTCGGAAAAACAACACTACTGTAGAAATGATCAAGCCGAGATGAAACAAAATAGAAAACCAAACGAGCGGGCTTCCAAAATTCGTGTATGCTATCGTGCTGAATGAATAATCACTTGATAAAGGATGAGGATAGAATAATAATCGCAGATAATGGTTCAGCACCTCGATCTTAGTCGCCCACTTTTCGGTGGGTGTTGCAAACATATACGGGTTGTTCAACACGTCAGTATTCTCGGTCGTTGCACCCTTACCAACTATTTTAAACCTTATAAGCAGATATAAAAATGCAACAATAAAAAACGGTGCTGCGGATATTATGCTTTTTACGAAAGTATCTCTTCTCAAAATATAAAAAAGCATAGGAATCAGCACCACAAGAGTGATCGCATATTCCTTCGAAAGCAAAGCTAGAAAGTAGAATAACAACCCTACTATTAAATTACGTTTGCGGTTTGTTTCCTTGTATTTAAAAACAGAAATAAATGTCAGCATCACAAACAGAAATGAGAGGATCTCATCCCTGCTTTTTACGTTTGCCACCACTTCGGTGTGCATAGGGTGAATAAGGAATATAAGTGCGGCAAGAAATGCTGCATCCGGATTGGCTTTAAAAACAAAAAAGAGAAGAAAGTAAAAAAGCGCAACGATTGATAAAATATAAAAAAGAACATTTAAAACATGTCTTAATCCGGAAAGCTCTGTCGGTGATTTCGTTTTTTCCTTGCTCCCAAAAAGCTGCTGTTCAATCGCGAAAGTAACTATCGACAGCGGACGATATCGTCCTCCGGAAAGCTGCTGAGCTGCGTTCATCTGGCGATAATAACTTTCGTACGCATCTGTACTCAGTATCTTTGGGATGCCTCTGAAACCCTGTTGCACGTAATCGTTTTTTTCTATTACGATCCCATCATCCAGCGCGTATTCATTTGTGAATGTGTTAGCATAGAATATGAATCCAACGATGATCAACAATATAGCCCTGAAGTTGAAGCTTTCGAAAGAAAAAGACAAACCCTTTGTACCTGCTGAAGATACTTGCGCGGTTTTGGTTTGCTTTCTGGCCATTGCTTGGTATGGTTTATGAGGCTTCAACACGTTTTCTTAATTAAAAGAAAACGTTTCCCCCGGATGATTTAGAAATCTTACTTTTATCGTTCAAATATATAATTTGCTTGAGTTCCCTACACAAAAAAAATAAATATATCCTTCCGGTTCTGGCAATCGCGTGTTTCGTGCTTGCCCATTTTTTGCATCATCCTTTTTCGGGCGGACCTTCTCCTGCGCTTAAAAATTTTGAGAGAGTGCTTCACGCAAAAGAAAAAAAACTGGATGCCGAAATGCTTCTTCTTGCAAAGCGGGCGGAAGTTCTGCCCTATCAACAACTCTTTGCACAAAAGCCTGCGTACTACAATGATCTGATGCAGAATGATGGACTTGCCTTACTCATTTACGAAAATGATACGCTCAAATTCTGGAGTGATAATTCCATTGCGGTCGAAAACTGGGTGAAAGAAATCTGTCTGGATTCCAGGATGGCTAAGCTTCGCAACGGATGGTTCGAGGTTCGTAACCCACATACCAATTCCACTACCACACGAACAATTGTCGGCCTTGTCAAGATCAAAAACGAATATCCCTATCAGAACAAGTACCTGGTTAATGAATTCCAGAAAGACTTTTCGCTTTCTGCTGAAACCACTTTGATAACGGACGATCCGGATGCAGGAAATGGAATTAAAAACATTGAAAACGAATACCTTTTTTCTCTCCGCTTCGACCCCGCAAACAGCAGTGTTTCTTTCTGGTCATACGTTTCACTTATCCTAAATCTTACCGGCTTTTGTCTTCTCATTGTTTTTATCAGGAGAATGCTTTTTCTGTTTCAGCAAAAAACCGGAAAAAATGCCGCGCTTGCAGGTTTTGCCTTTATCCTGATCGTCTTGCGGTATTTAAGCATTCGGTTTTCATTCCCGGAAAACTTTTATTCTTTTGATCTCTTCAGTCCGAAGATCTACGCAGATTCAGATTCTATCTGGCTTTCATCGCTCGGTGATCTGCTGATTAACATGATCCTGCTTTTTTATATCGCTTATGTTCTGTTCAGCGAATTAAACTTTAAGTTGTTTTTATCCGGATTAAAAAAGAGCTCCAAAATGATCGTCACGGCCTTGACCTTCCTTGGCTTTTTCTGGTTTTCCTGGCTGATCACCAAACTTTTTTCGGGTCTGATCCAGAATTCCAACATACCATTCAGCATCAATAATCTTTTCAGCCTTAATCAGTACAGCTATGTCGGGATCATTATTTTCGGGCTGTTGCTGTTTGTTTATTTCCTGTTTGCGGAAAAAATGGTGAACAGCTTAAAACAGTTGAGTCTGGCAACTTCCACTTATGTATTACTTTTTATTTGTACGTCCCTGATCCACTTTCTGATCTCCTATTTTCTTGGGACACTGGATCCAATAATTATCTTCTGGCCAATTGTACTGCTGCTTTCAATCGCACTTATCAGGCAGAAACAAAGCACATATCCATTTTCAGGCATTGTCTTCCTTGTGTTTCTTTTTTCCCTGTATGCAGTTCATGTTCTGATAACCCATACGGAGACTAAAGAAAAAGAAAGCAGGAAGATCTACGCTCAAAAACTGGCTGCAGAACAAGATCCGGTAGCTGAATTGCTTTTTCATGACCTAAAGAAAAACCTGAATGAGGATACACTTTTGACGTCATACATAAGTTCTTCTGTTAAACAGCCTGATGAATTCGAGAAACGGATAAAGCAACAATATTTCAGTGGCTTCTGGGAAAAGTACGATGTTCGTGTTGCGTTGTTCGACAGCATGTGTGTGCCTGTGGTACGATCTCAAAATGTGGTTACCGATAACCTCCTTTATTTTGATGAATTGATCGTAAATACCGGTAAGAAAACACCTGATGAGCATCTCTTTTCTTTATACAACAATTCCGGAAAGATCAGCTATATCGCTCGATTACCATTTTACCGCGACATACGTTCAAAGTCAAAGTATGGTATTCTTTATCTGGAGCTCGATGGAAAATTTATTTCAGATGAGATAGGATTCCCGGAGCTGCTTCTTGACAGAAACATCGGCCTATCGCAGGAATTAACAAACTATTCGTATGCTAAGTATAAAAAGGGCCAGCTTATAAATCAGTACGGAAAGTTTCCTTATAACCTTACATCTTCTAATTTTTCAGCTCCGGCTGAATATTCATTTTTAAATTATGAAGGGTTTAACCACTTGTTATACAAGGCTGATCAGCAGACATTAATTGTCCTCAGTAAAAAGAATGAAGGCTTGCTTGGACAGATCACAACATTCTCTTACCTGTTTTCATTCTTCAGTCTGCTGTTACTGTCTGTTTTGTTTTTCAGACAGATCTCTTTAGGAAAACTACCCGGAAATTTCAGTTTCAAATACCGGATCCAGGTGCTGCTGGTGTTTATTGTTCTTTCATCCCTGGCTCTTTTCGGAGGAGGAACCATTTATTATATCAAGCAGCAATTCGAAGCAAAGAACAAAGAAAACATCAGTGAAAAGATCCATTCAGTTCTTATTGATATAGAGGATAAGCTCGTTGCTGAAAACAGGCTCACCGCTAATCTTTCTGAATATATATCATTCATTTTAAAAAAGTCTTCTTCTGTATTCTTCACTGATATCAATTTTTACGACCTACATGGAAACCTTTATTCTTCTTCAAGTTCAAAGGTTTCGGACGAAGGGCTCATCTCTAAAAAAATGAATCCGGAAGCATTTCTGCAAATGTCTGTTTTAGGAAAAACAGAATTCATTCATGACGAGCGCATCGGCAGACTTGAATACCTTTCCGCCTACATCCCGTTTAAGAACAAGGATGGAAAACTCCTTGCATATCTTAATCTACCATACTTCGCTAAGCAAAGCGAACTGGAAAAAGAGATATCCGGATTCCTTGTTGCCCTTATAAACATTTACGTTTTACTGTTTGCTCTATCCATCATCACAGCAATCCTTATTTCGAATTATGTAACAAAGCCTTTGAAGCTGATTCAGGATAAACTAAGCAATATCAGGCTAGGCAAGACCAACGAACCGATCGAATGGAAAGAAAATGATGAGATCGGGAATCTCGTAAGTGAATATAACCGGATGATCGCAGAGCTTTCCAATAGCGCGGAACTACTGGCAAGATCGGAACGTGAGAGTGCGTGGCGGGAAATGGCGAAGCAGGTTGCGCACGAAATTAAAAACCCTTTGACGCCAATGAAACTGAGCGTCCAACATTTGCAGCGCACATATAAGGACAATGCTCCCGGAATGGATGAAAAGATGGAGCGGCTTACAAAAACGATTATTGAGCAGATCGATACACTTTCAACGATCGCGACCGAATTCTCCAATTTTGCAAAAATGCCAAAGGCAAACCTGGAACCAGTCAACCTGAAGCACACAATTCTTAACACAGTTGATCTTTATAAAAATACCGGAACTGCAGAGATTCTTTTCAACTGCGCGTTTGAAGAAGAACCGTTTGTTATGGCGGACAAGGAGCAATTGATCAGAGTGTTCAATAATCTGATCAAGAATGCTGTTCAGGCAATTCCGGAAGAACAACAAGGGATGATCCGCATCACACTTACAAAAGAAAATGCTGTGTATCTTGTCAGCGTTAGCGATAATGGAACAGGCATCTCCGAAGATGTTCTTGATAAGATCTTCCGCCCGAATTTTACCACCAAAACAGGTGGAATGGGACTTGGCCTTGCGATGGTAAAAAACATCATTGAAACGATCAATGGCCGCATCTGGTTTGAAACCAAAAGCAATGCCGGCACTACTTTCTATGTTTCTCTTCCCGCTGTTAACGAATCATAAATTCGCCTTTTGTAATCAATTGTTTTTGTATATTCGTGACCAACAAAAAGGATCTTTTTTATGAACAGACCCATACGCGTTTTGGTTGCAAAAGTTGGCCTTGACGGACATGACAGAGGAGCAAAGGTGATCGCCTCTTTTTTACGTGATGCCGGTATGGAAGTTATTTATACCGGATTACGGCAGACTCCTGAAATGGTCGTTAACGCTGCCTTACAGGAAGACGTTGATGCTATCGGTATCAGCATTCTTTCCGGTGCACACAATACCGTGTTCCCGAAAATAATGGCGTTGATGAAAGAAAAGAAGATGGATGATGTTCTTCTTACCGGTGGCGGAATCATTCCCGACAACGACATCAAAAAGCTTAATGAACTTGGTGTTGGAACTTTGTTTCCTCCGGGAACAGACACCTCCACCATTGTTGATTATATCACAAACTACGTTAAAGAACACCGAAATTTCTAACACGCTTTGCGCCTTTGCGTCTTTGCGGTAAATCTTTTAATATGACATTCGAAAACCTTCTCACTTCAAACGATAACGGAATTTTTACTATCACCATTAATCGTCCGGATAAGCTAAATGCATTGAATAAAAAAACTGTTTCAGAAATTGGCGAAGCTGTTAAAGGCGCTAAATCGGATAATTCCGTTAAAGCAATAGTAATCACCGGTTCAGGTCCAAAATCATTTGTCGCGGGTGCCGACATTGCAGAATTTGTTGGCCTTTCAACCGAGCAGGGAAAAGCACTGGCGCAAGCCGGTCAGGATGTTTTCCGATCAATTGAAACTTGTCCTAAGCCCATTATCGCAGCAGTAAATGGTTTTGCTTTAGGCGGAGGATGTGAGCTTGCAATGGCTTGTCATCTGCGTATTGCGAGCGACAATGCAAAATTCGGTCAGCCGGAAGTCAATCTCGGTCTTATCGCAGGATATGGCGGAACACAGCGGCTGATCCAATATATCGGGAAATCCAAAGCTGCAGAATTACACATGACAGGTGATATGCTGAACGCTGAACAAGCTTTGAACCTTGGACTTGTTAACTATGTTGTTTCCCCCGATCAGCTGATTGCAAAATGTACGGAGATCATTGAAAAAATAAAATCAAAATCGCCAAAAGCAATTACAGGTGTTATCAATTCGGTGAACGCTTATTATGAAAATGGAGTGGATGGCTTTAAGGCCGAAATTGATGAGTTTGGAAAATGTTTTGCAACGGAAGATTTTAAAGAAGGAACATCAGCATTTCTTGAAAAACGCAAACCTGCCTTTACGGGAAAATAAGTTATGTGTTAAATGTTAATCGTATCACGTTTAACTTTTAACCTTTAACCAATAAGATACATTTGAACCCTCTTAAGAAACTCGCTTCACAAACCGCAATCTATGGCTTACCAACCATTGTGGGGCGATTACTTAATTACTTCCTCACACCGCTTTACACTTACATGTTTTCCACCACCGAGTTTGGTGATGTTACTTCTGCGTATGCTTATGTCTCGTTTCTCCTGGTGTTTCTTACCTACGGAATGGAAACTACATTGTTCCGTTTTTCACAGACAGAAAGCGAGAAGGAGAGTGTTTACTCTACAGCATTGTTCTCATTACTCGGCAGTTCTTTAATTTTTGTAATTGTCGCCTGCAGCTTCGCTTCGCCTATTTCCGAGAAATTGAAATTTTCCGGTCATTCTGAATACGTTACCTGGTTTGCCCTGATTCTCGCCTTTGATGCGTTTTCTGCGGTTCCCTTTGCAAAGCTCCGTGAACAGAATAAAGCGAAAAGGTTTGCAGTCATAAAATCACTAAATATCGCTATCAATATAGGACTCAATCTTTTTTTTATCTGGTTTTGCAAAGGTGTATACGAATCTGAGAATTCTGTTTTAAAACCTTTGGTTGAAAAGATCTATGATCCGGAGATCGGGATAGGATACATCTTCATCTCAAACCTTGTCGCTAGTATTATTACGGTCGTCTTATTAAGCCCCGAGATCATTAAAGTTAAATGGAGCTTTGACGGAATCCTTTGGAAAAAGATGATGCGTTACGGTTTGCCTCTGCTGATTGCCGGCCTGGCGGGTATGGCGAATGAAACGCTCGACAGAACATTGATTCCTCATTTAATTCCCGGGGAATTGGGAAAAAGTCAGAATGGTATTTACGGTGCCTGCTATAAGATCGCAATCCTGATGACCATTTTTATACAGGCATTCCGGTTTGCTGCCGAACCATTCTTTTTCAGCCATTCGAAAGATAAGGACGCGAAGAAAACCTACGCGGATATAATGAAGTTCTTTGTGATCATCTGCTCGGTCATTTTTCTGGGAACTATGATGAATATGAGCTGGATAAGGTATTTCGTGGGGGAACATTTCAGGGAAGGGCTTGGCGTTGTTCCTATTCTTTTGCTCGCAAACCTGTTTCTCGGCATTTTTATAAATCAGTCGATCTGGTATAAGCTTACCGGACAAACATCTTATGGCGCCATTCTTACCATATTCGGTGCGGTTATCACAATAACGTTAAACTTTTACTGGATCCCCCGTATAGGTTATATGGGTTCGGCTTGGGCAACACTGATCTGTTACGCTTCAATGATGGTTCTTTCGTATTTCTGGGGTAATAAACATTATCCTGTTAATTATGATTTAAAACGAATCCTTGGTTACCTTGGTTTATCATTAACTTTGTATTTCCTGAGCACCCTGATTCAGATCGAATCGGTTGGTATTTCGCTGATAGTCAACAATCTGATACTTTTCGTATTTGTGTTGATCGCATGGAAACTCGAGAAAACTAACCTTAAGCAGTTGGCATGAAAATTAAGATCATCAATAAATCAAAGCATGAATTGCCCGGATATGCTACGCTTGCTGCAGCAGGCATGGATCTTCGTGCAAATTTAGATGCACCCCTCGTTTTAAAGTCGCTTGAGCGAACACTTGTTGCGACAGGCCTTTTCATTGAAATACCTGTCGGTTACGAAGCTCAGATCCGTCCGCGAAGCGGGTTGGCATTTAAACACGGCTTAACAGTGCTTAATTCACCGGGCACTATTGATGCCGATTACAGGGGCGAAATAAAAGTGATCCTCGTGAATTTATCAAAAGAGGATTTCACAATCAATGACGGTGAGCGCGTTGCACAGATGGTGATCGCAAAGCACGAGCAGGCCGAATGGATCGAAGTTGAACAGCTGGAAGAAAGCGCAAGAGGTGAAGGCGGTTTCGGAAGCACAGGAAAAAAATAACCCTCCATTATAAAAGATGGAATTAAAAAACTTAAACCGTTTATGAAGATTATCATACCAATGGCAGGAATGGGCAAACGTATGCGCCCGCACACACTTACAACTCCTAAACCTTTAATTCCAATTGCCGGAAAACCAATGGTGCAGCGCATTGTTGAGGACATTACAAAAGTTTGTGATGAAAAAGTTGACGAAATCGCTTTCGTAGTAGGCCGTTTCGGGAAAGAAGCGGAAGATAATCTCGTTAAAGTTGCTGAAAGCCTTGGTGCAAAAGGAAGCATCTTTTATCAGGATAAACCATTGGGTACTGCGCACGCGATCATGTGCGCAAAAGAATGTGTAACAGGCAAAGTGGTTGTTGCTTTCGCAGATACGCTTTTCAAAGCCGACTTCAAGCTTGATTCTTCAAAAGAAGGAATCATCTGGGTTCAAAAAGTGGAAGATCCAAAACCTTTTGGTGTTGTGAAGATCGATGCAAATAATGTGATCACCGACTTCGTTGAAAAGCCACAAGAATTCATTTCTGATCTTGCGATCATCGGTATTTACTATTTTAAAGATGGCGATTACCTGCGCGATGAGTTACAATATCTTTTAGATAACAACATTACTGATAAAGGTGAATTTCAGCTGACAAACGCGTTGGAGAATATGAAGGCGAAAGGAACGAAATTCAGTCCGGGCAAGGTGACCGAGTGGCTTGACTGCGGCAATAAGGATGCTACGGTTTACACTAACTCTCGTATTCTGGAGTTCATTAAAGATGAGAAAAGAACTACGAAATTCACAAACAACAATTCCGTAATTACTGAGCCTTGTTTTATTGGTGAAGGGGTGCAGCTGATCAACGCTAAGATCGGCCCACACGTATCAATTGGCGATAACACTATTATTGAGAATTCCATCGTTAAGAACAGTATCATTCAAACAAACAGTAAAATTAAAAACGCTGATCTTAGCAATTCAATGGTTGGAAATTATTCTGAATTTACAGGAAAATCCAGCGATGCAAGCATCAGCGATTACAGTACGATCCGATAATTGAGATTTAAAAACACATACCTTTTTATACTTTACCCCTGCTTACTGCTTGTGGCCCTGACTTCGTGTAAAACGAAAAAGGCTGCGAGCAGTTCTGCTTCTCCGGTAACACAGAAGAGCGCTCCGGCAAAAGGCGGCCTTGAAGGAAAACAGCGCATCGATTTCGAACGCGTCTTCTTTGATGCAAACAAGGAGAAGATGCTTGGGAACTATGATCTTGCCGAAACCTATTTTTCGCAGGCCTTAAAGATTGATCCGACAAGCAGTGCAGCCATGTATGAGCTTGCAAACATTTATGCCTTCCAAAACAACAAGAACCAAGCGCTCTTCTACAGTAAAAAAGCTGCTAACGCTGATCCAAAAAATGTCTGGTATCAGTTGTTATACGCACAAAGCCTGAAGGACAACAAGCAAATGTCTGAGGTTGTAGGTGTGTTTGAAAAGCTTGTAAAAGATAATCCGGAGCGCATCGATTTCTATTATGAGCTGGCGAACTCTTATCTGATGATAAACAAGCTGAATGATGCGATCAAAGTTTATAATAAGATCGAAGAGCAGGTTGGGGTGACGGAAGACGCTTCGATGCAGAAGATGAAGATCTATAAGTCGCAGAATAATTTTGATAAATCAGTGGAGGAAGCACAAAAGCTCATCAAGGCTTATCCGAAAGAAGCAAAATATTACGGGATGCTTGGAGAGATCTATCAGGAAAAGGGACAGGGAGAAAAAGCCCTTGAAGCGTATAACGAACTTCTTCGAATAGACCCTTCCAACGCCTATGTTCATCTGTCGCTCGCTGATTATTACCGCAGCCAGAAACAAAACGAAAAGGCATTTGAAGAGATCAAGCTTGCTTTCAAAAGCAAAGATCTCGATATAGACACCAAAGTGAAGATCCTTCTTTCGTATTATTCAATAACGGAAACCTATACGGAGTTGAAACCGGATGCAGATGAATTATGCAAGATCCTTGTAGAGGTTCATCCAAACGATGCGAAAGCATTTTCAATTTATGGAGATTTCCTTTACAGAGATAAAAAACAGGAAGAGGCCAGAACTCAATATAGAAGAGCAATTGAGCTCGACAAAGAAAAATATGCGATCTGGAACCAACTGCTTATCATAGAATCGGAACTAGGCGATATTGATGCACTTGAAAAAGAGAGCAAGCAAACCATGGAGCTTTTTCCTAACCAGCCTGTTCCCTATTTTTTTAACGGTATTTCAAACATTCAGTTAAAACGATATAGGAAAGCGGTTGAAGCTCTTGCTGAAGGAAAAGAATTTGTTTACGATAATCCTGCTTTACAGGTACAGTTTTATGCTTCGCTCGGTGATGCGCATAATTCCCTGAAAAATTACGGTGCCTCTGATTCGGCTTATGATAAAGCACTTGAGCTTGATCCCAACAACGCTTATGTACTTAACAATTATGCATATTATTTATCGCTTCGCAACAAGAACCTTGAAAAAGCCGAAGCGATGTCGAAAAAATGCAACGACCTTCAACCAAACAACAGTACATATCAGGATACATACGGCTGGATCCTTTACCAGATGAAAAAATATGAAGAGGCGAAGATCTGGATAGGCAAAGCACTTGATAATGGCGGAAGGCCGGACCTAAACCCAGATCCAAGCAGCGTAGGCCCGGATGGGAAACCGCTTAAGCCTTACTTTGGAAACGGAACCCTTCTTGAGCATTATGGCGATATTCTTTATCAGCTGGGAAACAAGGAGGAAGCCGTTAAATACTGGATGGATGCAAAAAAAGCCGGAGGAACTTCTGAGCTGATCGATAAAAAAATTGCTGATAAGAAACTCTATGAATAAAGCTGTGACGGGAGAAATCGGACAGAAATACAATTCCTTCGGGCCCGCAATCGTTCTGATGCTGGCTGTTCTGCTTTCCTTCTCTTCCTGTAAAAATCAAAAAAAGATCACCCTTAACAACGGTAAATGTATCCTGGATTTTAAAAACGCAAGAACCCTTACAACAAACCTGAAGTCGAACGAATTAAACTTTACCTGGCTGAAAGCGAAGCTAAATGCTGAAGCGCTCATCGACAGTTCATCCAACTCTTTTACCATCAATCTTAGGATCAAAAAAGACAGTGTCATCTGGATGTCGATCTCTAAGCTTGGCATAGAAGGGGCACGAGTTTACATCACGAAGGACTCAGTTAAATTTACAAATACACTGCAGAATAAATACTTCAAAGGCGATTACGCTTACATTAGCAAGCTGTTGAATACGGAGCTGGATTTCGAAATGCTGCAGTCGCTATTGGTTGGTAACAGCGTAGCTTTTTACGATGAAGATGAAAAGATCAAACCGGGAATAGATAACTGCTCCTACACTTTAGGAACAGTGCGGAAATTTAAAATGCGCAGGGTGGAACGTGGTAAGGAATTAAAAGAACCGGCACAAAGTATTTACCTTGTTCCGGAAAATTTTAAAATAGCAAGAGTGCTTTTTTACGAATTCAATCCTGACAGAAGCTTTGATGCACACTTTGGCGATTTCATGAAAATTGAGGCGGATGGACAGTTGTTCCCACAGAAAATGAATTACAACATAAAGGCAGAGAAAAACGTTAATATCGATCTAATTTACACGAAGGTTACACTGAACGAAGAACAAAGTTTCCCGTTCAAGATACCGGACAATTATGAACAGATCATCTACAAAGGCAAACAGTAATTTCTTTTCATGTCTTCTTTTTGCGTTCCTGATTTTGTTAGGCACTCAGAACTCCTTTGCCCAAAAACAAACCAAGAAAGATCTGGAGAACAAAAAGAAACAGATTCAGAAAGAAATTGATTACACCAATCAGCTTTTAGCAGAAACTAAAAAGAACAAAAAACGTTCTTTAACTGAGCTTGTCGCGCTTAACAAAAAAATCTCCCAGCGTGAAGAGCTGATTGCCAATATCAATAGCCAGATCTACCTTCTTGACAAAGAGATCAAAGAAAATAACGAATCCATCAAAGGCTTGCAGAATGATCTCGTAAAGCTCAAAGCGGAATACGCGAAGATGATCTATTATGCATACAAGAATCAGGATGGATACAACCGACTGGTTTTTATTTTTGCTTCCAAAGATTTCGAGCAGGCTTACATGCGCCTTAAATATCTCCAGCAATACAGCGATTTTCGTCATCGTCAGGCAGAAAAGATCACCAACACAAGAAAGTCTTTGAATGAAAAAGTGCAGGAGCTAGAAGCAAAAAAAACCGATAAGCGTGTACTGCTAACAGGCGAAGAAAGCGAAAAGAAGAACCTGACCTCTGAAAAGGGCGAGAAAGAACAGGTCTTTACGCAGCTTCAGGAACAGGAAAGCAAGCTGAAGAAAGATCTCGAGAAAAAGAAAAAAGATGCTCAGAATCTTCAACAGGCGATCCAGCGTGCTATTCAGAAGGAGCTTGAAAAAGCTCAAAATGAAGCGGCTACCAAAAACAAACCGAAGCCACAGAAAATTGTCCTTACGCCTGAGACACAAAAGCTCTCTAATTCATTTGCAAGCAACAAAGCAAAGCTTCCATGGCCCGTTGTGAAAGGAATTATCAGTGAACGTTTCGGGGTTCATCCTCATCCGCTGATGCCTGACATTGATATCAATAACAATGGAGTTGACATTACCACGAACAGTGGTGCTCTAGCTCGATCAGTGTTTAACGGAGAGGTCACAGCCGTAGGAAGCATGCCGGGGGCCGGGCAATTCGTAATCATCCGTCACGGTGAATTTTTGACGATTTACGCTAACCTGAAAGATGTTTATGTGAAAACCGGTGACGCTGTCACTACGAAACAAAATATCGGATCCATCCTTTACGATGAAGAAGATAACAAAACAGTGCTTCAGTTTCAGATCTGGAAAGGACAGGCAAAACTTGACCCTGAGGGCTGGATTTTTAAAAGCAATTAGGAAAAGTGGCAAATTGCAATCGATATTTTCCTTATCTTTGCAGCGTAATTAATTAAAACAGAACAAAATGTTAAACAGTGTCTTGATCGGTTTCATGGGCTTAGGTGGCTCAGAAATGATAATCATATTAGTGATCGTATTATTACTTTTCGGAGGCAAGAAAATTCCTGAATTAATGAAGGGCCTTGGAAAAGGTGTTAAGGAATTCAAAGATGCTTCCAAAGCTGAAGGCGAAAGCGCCCCGGTAGAAAAAAAGGATTAATCATCATTTTCACATACAGCAAATCCTCCTGCACAAGGGGGTTTTTGTTTTTTATATTGCAGGCAATATTCTTAGCGAACAAACTGATAATTATTTTTTGTGAAAAACTACAACTCTCTTTCAGAAATTCAGGCAGACCTTAACTCCGGCACTATTACATGTGCAGAGCTAACATCTGAATACATCAGGCGAATAGAAGTGAACAGGGAGCTGAACATTTTTCTTGAAGTTTTCGGCAACTCTGCTATTGAAAAGGCAAAGGAAGTTGATGAGAAAATAAAAAATAAATCAGCAGGAAAACTTGCCGGAATGGTGATCGCGTTGAAGGATAATATTTGCTACAAAGGCCACCAGGTTTCTGCTTCATCCAAGATCCTCGAAAAATTTGAATCACTCTATAGCGCAACTGTCGTTGAACGTTTACTTGCTGAAGATGCTGTGATCATTGGCCGTACCAATTGTGATGAATTCGCGATGGGAAGCTCTAACGAGAATTCCGCCTTCGGTACTGTTAAAAATCCTTTGAATATAAAATGTGTTCCGGGAGGATCTTCCGGTGGATCTGCTGCCGCGGTAGCTGCAGACCTTTGTCTGGCTGCGCTTGGAACAGACACCGGTGGCTCAATTCGCCAGCCTGCATCTTTTTGTGGTGTTGTTGGTTATAAGCCAACATACGGGAGGGTTTCACGATATGGTGCAATTGCATACGCATCATCGTTTGATCAAATTGGTCCGTTGACAAAGAATGTCGAAGATGCGGCACTGATCATGGAAGTAATGGCAGGAGCCGATAATTACGATAGCACTGCCTCACAAAAGCCCGTTCCCTCCTACTCCAAAGAATTAAATACAAAAGGCAAAAAATTCAGGATCGCGTATTTGAAGGATTGTTTGATGAATCCGGGATTAAATTCTGAAATAAGAACGAGGATCACCGATATCATCACAAAACTTAAGGCCGATGGCCACACGGTTGAAGCGGTTGATTTTCCTTACCTCGACTACCTTGTTCCAACATATTATGTTTTAACAACGGCAGAAGCTTCATCTAACCTTGCCCGTTTTGACGGAATCAACTATGGATACAGAAGCCCGAATGCATTTGATCTCGAATCCACCTATAAAAAATCGCGTTCTGAAGGATTTGGAGAAGAAGTGAAACGCAGGATCATGCTCGGAACATTTGTCCTTAGTGCCGGATATTACGATGCGTATTATTCGAAAGGACAACGTGTTCGTAAAATGCTTCAGAACAAAGTGAATGAGATCCTCAACGGTTATGATATGATCCTTTCACCTACAACCCCGGGAACTGCATTTGAGTTCGGACAAAAAGGCGCGGATCCGATCGCGATGTACCTGGAAGATATCTTTACGGTCCTTGCCAATATTACGGGCCATCCCGCTATATCTATTCCTTCAGGAAAACACTCCAACGGAATGCCCTTTGGTGTTCAGTTAACCGCAAAAGCTTTCGCGGATGCTGAGCTGATGGCCTTTTCAAAAGAAGTGCTGGAAAAGTATTAGAAATTTTTCTTAGCTTTTAAAAATATTTTACTTTCTGAATTTAAAGGTTGTTCCTTTTCAACCTCTTCTTCTGTGGCCCTCTGTCTTCTTTGTGGTCTCTGTGTTAAAACCTTTAACATTTTTTAGTTAACAAAAAGCCCTTCTGCTTCCTTAACTTCTTGGTATTTTAAATTATCATTGTTAAGTTTGTAAGGAACGGTAAATTCATTGTATGAAAAGGGGTGTTAATTTAATCTGGCTGTTTGTCTGTTTGTTGATTTTTGAGGGAAGTCATTCTTTCTCGCAGGAAACACCTCAGGAAGTTACCGGTTCCATGCAGGATGACCCAATCGCATCTGTACTTGATAGTCTGTATAAGCTTGACCTTTTTGAGAAAGGATACGCGAAGATCAATTATACTAAAAATCCAAAATATCAATTCCCGAAAGATTCTGTTCCGCGTTACGATGAACAAACATACGAAGCGCGCCTTGCTAAAATAGATGCTGCTTCTCCTTTTGATCTTCAGTATAACAGCATTGTAAAAGGGTATATTGAAATGTACACTATCCGCAAGAGGGAACTTGTTTCCAGGATGATGGCCCTGTCACAATTTTACTTTCCAATGTTCGAAGAGCAGCTTGATAAATACAATTTACCTCTTGAGCTGAAGTACCTTGCTATTTGTGAATCGGCCTTAAACCCAATGGCGAAAAGCCGGGCGGGCGCAATGGGATTGTGGCAGTTCATGTATCCTACAGGAAAAATGTACGGCTTAAAAGTTTCATCTTATGTTGATGATCGCTGTGATCCTTATAAATCAACCATCGCGGCATGTGAATATTTTAAATATTTGTATGGCCTTTTTGGCGACTGGCAAATGGTGCTTGCTGCTTACAATGGTGGTCCGGGAACCGTTAACAGGGCCATTCGCAGAAGCGGTGGAAAAAAAACATATTGGGAGATCCGTCCTTATCTTCCAAAAGAAACACAAGGTTATGTCCCTGCATTTATCGCGGTGAACTATGTAATGAGCTACACATCGGAGCACAACATGTACTCTGCAATTCCTAAAAAAACTTTTTTGAATGTTGACACGGTTCACGTAAAGAAACAGATCTCTTTCGGACAACTGGCTGCCATTCTGGAGATTCCGATTGAAGATCTTCAGTATATGAACCCGAGTTATAAAAAGAATGTGGTTCCTGTACTTCCGGATGAAACAAGCTATCTGACATTGCCTTCATCAAAGATCGGAGCGTTCGTAAACAATGAAGATAAGATCTACAATTTTTATAAGAAAGATACGATCAACAGCCGCGATGTGCTTGCATCACAGGAAATGATCAAGATCCATACGGTTAAAAACGGAGAGCGATTAAGCACCATTGCAAACCGTTATGGATGCACTGTTGCTGAACTAAAGCAATGGAATGGAATAAAAAGCTCAACTGTTAAAGCCGGAAAAAAGCTGACAATTTATACCTATCAGAAGAAACCTGCGACTGTAAGCGCTTCTCCTGCACCGGAGAAAAAAGAAACAGCCGCACCCGGAGCAGCAAAATATAAATATTACACTGTAAAAAAAGGTGATTCACTTTTCAAGATTGCAAAAGAGCACAATACCACGGTAGAAGCCATCAAACAGCTAAACGGATTCGGATCCAAATACACGCTTGTTCCGGGAAAGAAATTAAAAGTTGCCAAACTATAATTTTCGATGTTAAAGAAGATAAACGAGAAGCATCTTTTTTATTTTTTACTTTTCACTCATCTTCTCTATCTCTGGACCATTCCTGTCTTCCTCACTCAGGACGGCCCAAGTCATCTTTACAATTCAAAATTACTTCTCGGTTTCAATGATCCCGAATGTTCTATTTATCGCGATTATTATACTCTAAACTTCAATTTGTTTCCAAACTGGACAGCAAACATTATTCTTTCCGGACTTTTATTAGTCTTTAAGCCGATGATTGCCGAAAAACTATTTCTCTCGCTTGTTTTTATGGCCCTCCCGCTTACCTTCAGGTTTGCACTTAAGCAGATACACCCAAATTCTGCTTTTCTTTCTCTTTTCGCCTTTATTTTCACTAACAGCTATTTTCTGATCTATGGATTTTATAATTTTCAGCTAAGCATTATTCTTTTCTTTCTGTTTATAGGGGTTTTCCAGATCTATAAACAAGAGCGGTCTTTTTCGAATTGCCTGCTGCTGTCAATAATTCTTGCAATTACTTTTTTCACTCACCCGGTCGCCCTTATCGTTTTGATCGTATATAGCGGGTTGGATTGGATTTTTTCTATTGCGTTTATAAAAGCAGCGAACAAGTCTCAAAATCCGGGTAAGCTATTGTTGCAGAGCGCCTTTATCGTCTTCCCTGCTCTTGCACTCTTTGGTAAATATCTTTTAAATCAGGCTCCTTCCAACACAGCTCTTTATGATTTCAAATTTGATGCACATTACATCAAATTGCTTCTATCGGTCGGACACCTAAGCGTTTTTTCATCTAACGAAAAATATGTTTTTCTGTTTTTTAGTTTTCTGTTTTTTCTGATAACATGTCTTTGTGTTCTCTCTGCTGAGAGAGCACAGCTAGAAAACAGTGCAGGGCCTTTAATAATGACAATTGTCTTTTGTCTTTTTGTTTATTTCTTTGCCAGCGATCAACTGGCAGGTGGAGCTTACCTTTCCACGCGCATCCTCATCTTTATTTATCTCCTGATATTATTACTTGCAGCACATTTGCTTGCTAACTTTCGCTATAAAAAATTCTTTGTAATTTCTGCTTTTATCGGTTCGTTCTGCCTACTTCTTATCCGCCTTCCGCTCCAGTTAGAGATCAGCAGAAAGATGGAGCAATACATTCCAATGGGAAAACAGATTCCTGATAACTCAACATTGTTGCCGCTAGGATTTTCTAATTATGGTGAGCATGTTCTGGTCGGTGAAAGCCCGGCCCTACCTTTATTCAGGCATATCAGCGGGTATATTGCATCCGGTAAAAACATTGTAAGCTTCGATAATTACGAGGCAAATACTTCATACTTTCCGTTGCTCTGGAGACCCGAATTAAATCCATACAAGCACATCAGTAAAGGAAAAGAAGACGGGATAGAGATCAATCCTCCATCGGTCGATCTGTTATCATATAAGGGAAGTATTGACTTTGTTATTCTGTACGGCAATCCTCTGCCTTACAAAGATTCAGCTTCATTCAAAGACCTTTGCATTCAACTTAACAGAGAGTTTACTCTTGTCAACTCTTCTCCAGACGGACTCGCAAGGCTGTATAAGAACAAAAACTGAAATTGCTGAAGAAGCCTGTTTTTAGGCATATCCATTAATTAACCGTATCTTTGCCAAATAATCACTCCGGAATATTTTTCAAAAATTTTTTCGATAAAACATCTTAAATGCAATTTCAATCATTGAACATTATTGAGCCTATCCTGAAAGCACTTCAGGAAGAAGGTTACACAACACCAACACCAATCCAGCAAAAGTCCATTCCAATCGTTCTTAACGGTACCGACCTTTTAGGCTGTGCTCAAACAGGCACCGGGAAGACAGCCGCCTTTGCAATTCCTATTATCCAGTTGTTAAGCGCAAATAAATCTTACGATAAAAAAAGAAAGATCAGAAGTTTAATTGTTACCCCAACGCGCGAACTTGCTATCCAGATAGCGGAGAGCTTTAATAATTACGGCAGACATACCGGCTTAAAATGCAGCGTTATTTTTGGCGGAGTTAATCAGAACCCACAGGTAAATGCGCTACAGAACGGAGTTGACATTCTTATTGCAACTCCGGGAAGGCTTCTTGATTTAATGAATCAGAGACATGTATCACTTCGCGACATTGAGATCTTCGTTCTTGATGAAGCCGACAGGATGCTTGACATGGGTTTTATACATGATGTAAAAAAGCTTCTTATTGCCCTACCTAAGAAACGCCAGTCGCTTTTTTTCTCAGCGACTATGCCGCCTGAAATTGTTAAGCTTGCTAATACTATTCTGCATGAACCTCAGAAAGTTGAAGTAACACCGGTTTCATCAACAGCTGATACCATTAAACAGTTCATTTATTTTGTTGATAAAGGCAACAAGAATGCTTTACTGGTAGATATTCTGAAGAACAACAACATTAAGACTGCACTGGTCTTTACCCGTACAAAACACGGGGCTGACAAGGTTCAGAAAATTTTGGTGAAGAGTAATATCAAAGCTGAAGCAATCCACGGAAACAAGAGCCAAAACGCCCGCCAGCGTGCGCTTTCAGGATTTAAGGATCAGACCATCCGTGTGCTTGTGGCAACTGATATTGCTGCGCGTGGTATTGATGTTGATGAGCTTGAGTATGTCATCAATTACGATATTTCAAATATCGCAGAAACGTATGTGCATCGCATCGGAAGAACGGGCCGTGCAGGTGCAAACGGAACAGCGTTCTCTTTTTGTGATGCTGAAGAAAAAGCGTATTTAAAAGATATAGAGAAGCTTATCGCTAAAAAAATTCCTGTGATCGATAATCATCCATATCCGTTGATGGATCACAATCCTGTGAAAGCTGCGCCACAACAACAGAACAGAGGACGCTCACGTCAGGGCCAAGCGAAACCGAATTCTTCCGGAAACGGCAACAGCGCAAGCAAAGGCCCGAAAAAATGGTTTGGAAAACCAAGAAATGCTAATCGATAATATTTTTTATTTTTAGAAAATTTTTGATCTATGAGAACCAAATTTCTTGCACTGCTATGTTTGTTGATCAGCTTCAATTCAATCGCACAGAAAAAGAAAGATAAAAATACCGACAACTTCAGTTATGTAAAACTGCTGATCACAAATGCTGAAGGAAAAGTACTTTTGCTCAAATGGGATAATGACTGGGAATTACCCGGTGCGCGTTACAATCAGCCGTATTCATTGACAAAATTCATTGATACACTTGCTCAGGAAGATGGGATTCGTGTTAAAGATATTGCTATAAACGCTATCATTTCTTATCAGTACGAAGGGCAGTCGAAATTCGCTATCATGCAATATTATACCGCATCATACAGCTCCGGGTCACAACGTGTTCCTGCAGGGTGCTCAGATATTCGCTGGATCCCAAAAGACGAAGCATTGAAGATGATGACCTTTGAAGATCAGCGAATGATCGTGGAAAAAATCTATGAAGACCCAAAAACCGTTTGGGCCGGGACTTTTTACAAATACAGAGATCCGCTTACTAAACTTGCGAGAGTTCAGCTTAAAGATCTTTTTTATAAAATGAAATAAGCTAAATCTTATCCAAAGCTTGTTTAAGATCTTCGATCAAAAGATCAGCGTCTTCAAGTCCGATATATAAGCGCACCATATTCCAGGGCAACGGATTCTCAAAACTTTTACTTGCTGCCAATGCACATAGAGGAAATATGAGCGATTCGTAGCCACCCCAGGAAGTAGCCATCAGAAATCGTTTTAGATTATCACAAAACCGCTCCACCCCTGCTTCATTTTCAGCGTTAATTACTATTGAAAGCAGTCCCCCACCCTGCTTCATCTGTTTTTTTGCGAGCTCAAGCTGAGGATTTTTGGAAGAGAATGGATAGTTCAACTGTTTAATTTTTGGGTGATTTTCGAGGAAATCAGCCACTTTTTTAGTGCTAGCGGCACTTTGATTCACCCTAAGCTCAATTGTTCTTAAACCTCTTAAAATCAAGCCGGCATCCTGCGGAGAGATGCAGCCTCCAATCGTCATGTATTCTTCGGCAAGCATATTCATGATGCGCTCTCTGCTACCGCACACAACGCCACATACCACATCGCTGTGTCCGTTGATGTATTTGCTTCCGGAGTGGAGCACCAGGTCAGCTCCCATTTCTATCGGGTTTTGATTCAACGGTGAATTGTAGCTGTTATCGACTATGGTAGTTATATTTTTTGCTTTCGCGATCTTAGTAATGGCCGCAATGTCCTGCATTTCGAAAGTCAATGAATTCGGACTCTCCAGGTAGATCAGTTTTGTGTTTTGCTGGATCGCATTTTCAAAACCGGAGGCCTCTCCCCCTTCTACGAACGTTGTTGTCACCCCGTATTTTGAGAGATATTTCGTTAGCAGATTGCCGGTCCAGCTGTAAGGCTTCTGAATGCAGATAACGTGATCACCGGCCTTTACAACACTCATAACGGCAGCTGCAACAGCCGCACTTCCACTTGAAAATACCACTGCATCCTCAGCTTTCTCCAAGGCAGCCAGTTTCTTTCTGAGAATTGCTACTGTTGGGTTGTAGCCTCTTGTATAGAATGGCGTTTCAAGTTCCCGGGTTAATTTTTGACGCATTTCTGCAACCGTTTTAAAGCAAAAATTTGTTGTTTGAAAGATGGGTGGTGCTACAGAACCGTAGTATTCATCGCGTTCTTCGCCAAGGTGATTAAGAATGTAAGAGATGTCCATTCGTGTGATTTTTCGGAGGTCGATTTGTTAATAACTCAACTATTTTTTAAAGATAAAATATACCGCGAGGATAAGGAAAATAAATCCTACAGCATGATTCCATTTGAAAGTTTCATTCTTAAAAAACAATAATGTAAAACATACAAAGATTGTGAGAGTGATCACCTCTTGGATTACTTTGAGTTCTACCAAACTAAATGGTCCACCGTTTTCTTTGAACCCAAGCCGGTTAGCAGGAACCTGAAAAAAGTATTCAAAGAGTGCTATCCCCCAACTGATCAGAACTACAGCGATAAGGCCGAGATTTTCGAACCACTTCATTTCCTTGAATTTCAAGTGACCGTACCAAGCAAAGGTCATAAAGGTGTTCGAAAGAACTAGAAGAATGATTGTCCAAAAGCCGCGCATAAAAAATTATTTGCCACAAAATTAAAAAGACTTTAAAGCTATGAGAATATAGCTCAATGAATTTTTTTATGAAATTATATCGTAAAAGATACCAAACACGAGCTAATAAAGGCATACGAAGGAGGTGCCTTTAATTTGATTTAAGCGCGTTTTAGTGGTTTCACTAGCCAATACACTCCAGAAGCCATTCGAAGCGTATAAAGGCGTGAATTCGCGTCAAGATGAGTACTTTACATTCTGAAATCAGTTGTAGCCATTTTCAAGTGAAACTTTAAATTTTGTATAAGAAAACACCAGATTAATACCAATTCAATTAATATGAACCGGAATAAAAGCCATAAACATCGCAGTATAAAATTCGTATAATTTGGTCCTGCGAATTGCTGTCAGCTCACGCCAATCCCTCATTGGAGAGTCTTAATAATAACTCTAGCATTAACACGGGCTTAAAGATCGAGCAAAATATTTCCTCATGAGTTGTAGTTTAAAGCTAATCAATCATAAGTTCCACGTGGAACGAAACGACTCCACCGAGAGTAAATTAGTTACGACAACTCAAATCTCTCTTTAGTATAATTTGATTCACGATGGAGCCCGGAAAAAAAAAGCCGGCATGATTAACTTGCTATTATAAAATAATCAGGATGCAGACAATCCCGAATGGGGAATTAGATGAAGACTTAGAGATACTAGGAAGTATAAAATTAAACATCGGAATCGATGCAGAATCGAATGACCAGATGACACTATAGGTTAATTCAACCCTCTTAAATTGCAGGATGAATTTGAAATATTTCTATCTATCTGATATTATTTTCTTATCAAATAAATTTGACTCGAGTATGTTGTGCCAGACTTTAATCCACTCATATTAGATCTCAAACCGTTCCAGATAGAACGCATAAAATTTGTCTTCCCTGATCGAATTTTCTCACTTAACATAGATACATAAAACGAATCAAAGATCATAGGCAATATCCGTAGAACTTTCATTTCGTGCTTACGAAAAAGAGATTCTATATCCTTTGGCGTAAAGTGATACAGATGTCTGGGAAGATCATATGCAGCCCAATCCTTCCCATAAAATTTTGCATCAAACGATTCGCAGTTCGGTACAGCTATAATAATAAACCCGTTTGATTTTAGAAGTCTTTTGATTTCAACGAGTCGCTCATTGAGATGAGGCACATGTTCTAGTACGTGCCACATAGAAATTATTTCAAAAGACTCAGAAGGTAATTTTGATAAATCAGATTCTTCTCTTAAATCGAGTCCAAAGTTTTTTATACCCATCTCGCGAGCATCTGCATCAGGTTCTATACCGAGCGTATTCCACTTCGCATTTTTACAGACATTTAAAAACTCACCAGTCCCGCAACCGATATCCAAAATATTTCCAGTCTTGAAATATTTTGAGATCAGTTGTAGCTTTTTTAAAAGCGTGTATTTTCGAACTGTTTGATAGGTTGAATTAATAAATCCCTTGTTTGAATTTGAATGAGATACATAATCTTCGGATTTATAATACCTGCCCAATTCTGATACATCAGGGCGCGGATTAGTGTATTTAAAACCGCAGCCTTCACAACGGACAATTTGAAATGTTTCACGTGAAACAGTATTGTCAACGCATGCCAAAAACGGAGAAGACTTGGCAGAATTACAGATGGGACAATGTGCTAATTTTTCCATAAAATAGAAATAGTTCCACGTGGAACTATTCTTGACTGTATTAAAATTAATCTATATAATTATATGTTCCACGTGAAACTATCTTCCTAAATATACCATTAATATAGAAATATCTGATGGTGTTATTCCTGATATTCTGGACGCTTGCCCGATTGTTCTCGGCCGTACTTTTGTTAATTTCTCTCTGGCTTCTGCCGACAAAGAAGTCAGCCTTTTATAATCGAAATCATCGTACAAAACCAAATCCTCTAATTTAATTTGCTTATCCGCCAGCTCATGTTCCTTTGAAATATATCCTTCATATTTCATTAAAATTTCGGCCTGTTCGATACTCTCTAAATCATATTTCGAAATAAAATTCTTAACCTTAGATGAGTTCAACGCAAAGTCTAACAGTGTAATTGTTGGTCTGGTTAATATACCAAACATCTTTACTTTTTGAGAAATAGGGGATGAGCCTATAACCTGTAGAGCAGGATTTATTTCCTCCGGCTCTATACTCTCCTTCTTAAAGAAAGAAATTATCTCATTTGTATTTTTGATCTTTTTATTGACCTTGTCGAGTCTTTCTTTAGATGCTAATCCTAACGCATGTGATTTTGGAGTTAGTCTAACATCAGCATTATCCTGACGTAATAATATCCTATATTCAGCACGGGAGGTAAACATCCGATATGGTTCTTCTGTCCCTTTTGTAACAAGATCATCAATTAAAACTCCGATGTACGCTTCTGACCTTTGAAGGATATAAGGATCTTTATTGTTTATTTTTAAGTGAGCATTTATCCCGGCCATTAATCCCTGACAAGCTGCTTCCTCGTATCCGGTGGTTCCATTTATCTGACCCGCAAAATATAAATTCTCTACTAGCTTAGTCTCCAATGTAAGAGCTAATTGTTGAGGAGGAAAGTAATCATATTCTATAGCATATCCCGGACGGAACATTTTCACGTTCTCAAATCCGGGTATCAATTTTAATGCTTTATACTGGACATCTTCAGGCAGCGAAGTAGAAAAACCATTCACATAAATTTCGACTGTATTCCAACCCTCCGGTTCCACAAATACCTGGTGTCTGTCGCGTTCGGCAAACCTTGTTATTTTATCTTCTATGCTCGGACAATATCTCGGACCTAAACCCTGAATTCTTCCGGCAAACATCGGTGACTTTTCGAAACCCGTTTTTAAAACTTCATGAACTTCATCATTTGTATAAGTTATATAGCATGGCATTTGTCCTTCCGGGCCATCTCCAAAAGCACCTGATTTCGGTTTTTTAAATTCAAACTGTTCCACATCGAGATAAGAAAATCTTGAAGGACTTTCATCTCCATGCTGAACTTCCATTTTAGAATAATCCAGAGTTCTTCCATCAATTCGTGGGGGAGTTCCTGTTTTCATCCTCCCAGCCTCGAAGCCTAAACTTATCAATTGTTCCGTTATTCCGGTCGAAGATTTTTCTCCGGCACGACCGCCTCCAAACTGTTTTTCGCCAAGATGGATGACCCCATTTAAAAAAGTCCCGTTGGTAAGTACGACTGCCTTTGCACGTATTTGCACATCCATTCCGGTTACAACACCACGCAATTTTCCATCTTCAATAAGTAAGCCTTTCACCATATCCTGCCAAAAATCCAGGTTAGGTGTATTCTCGAGCATCATTCTCCATTCTTCTGCAAAACGGTGACGATCACTTTGAGCACGCGGGCTCCACATTGCTGGTCCCTTAGAACGATTCAGCATTCTAAATTGAACAGCAGTCCGGTCAGTTACTATTCCGGAATATCCTCCAATAGCATCAATTTCTCTAACAATTTGCCCTTTTGCAATCCCGCCCATAGCAGGATTACAACTCATCTGAGCAATCGTCTGCATGTTCATCGTAATCAACAGAGTAGAAGAACCCATATTCGCTGCAGCAGCAGCAGCTTCACAACCGGCATGTCCGGCACCAACAACAATTATATCGTATTCTTTAAACATTCTTCAAAATAAAATTTGGCGAAAGTACTGATAATACACACTTTAACCTAAATTTATATTATAACACATTAATAATCAATAACTTAAATTATAACCCCATTTTAGCAGAAAGATCAAGCATACGTAAAATAGGCTTTTTTGCTTTCTCAATCAGATCAGCCTCAAGTATAATTTCAGGTTGTTCGTATTTAAGGCAATTATAGAGCTTTTCAAGCGTGTTCAGCTTCATGTGAGGACAATCGTTACAAGCGCAGGAATTATTCGGTGGTGCGGGGATAAACACCTTTCCCGGGTTATTTTTCTGCATCTGATGAATGATCCCTGCTTCAGTCGCGACAATAAACTCTTTAGCTTCAGACTTTGTAGCAAAATTTAGAATCCCGGTCGTACTGCCGATGTAATCTGCGACTTCCAATAAAGCAGCTTCACATTCAGGGTGAGCTAAAAGTTGAGCACCTGGATGCTGAGTTTTTAACTTAATAATTTTTTCAAGCGAAAAGATCTCGTGTACCATACAGGCACCATCCCACAAAATCATGTCACGCCCTGTTTTCTTTTTTATGTAAGCACCTAAATTCTTATCAGGAGCAAATATTATCTTCTGATCCTTCGGAAGACTTTCAACGATTTGAACTGCATTAGTCGAAGTACAAACAATATCCGTCAAAGTTTTAAGGGCAGCAGTGCAATTGATGTACGAAATTACCAGGTGATCCGGGTATTGTTTTTTGAACTCCGCGAACTTATCTGCCGGACAGGAATCGGCAAGAGAGCACCCGGCACGTAGATCGGGGAGAATAACTTTTTTATTCGGACAGAGGATCTTTGCTGTTTCTGCCATGAAATGAACACCTGCAAAAACAATGATATCAGCTTCAGTCTTGGCCGCCTGCTGAGACAGTCCGAGGCTATCACCGATGTAATCGGCAACATCCTGAATATCGGCATCCTGGTAGTAATGGGCAAGAATGATCGCATTTTTTTCCTTTTTTAGTTTTTCAATTTCCGAAAACAAATCTAGGGAAAAATCTATTGGCGCATCATAAAAACCTTTGCTGAGAAAATCGTTACCCATAACAATAACAATATTTAAATATTTTAAAATTTATAAAAAATGTTGTTGTTGTTGGTCTGTTAGTGTAATGTATAAAAATAGCCCGAAAGCATTGTAAATACCGTTATTAAGATCCCATCAACATCAATTAACAAGTTATAATCAGTTAAACATCTGATTAGTAGAAATGTTCAGGTTTATTAACATGATGTTAGTATAGTTGTTACCTAACAACTAGCCAGCAAATTTAATGTTAATTATGTTACGTTTATGTTGATCCTTTTGTGTGAAAGTCTAACAACAAAGTGTTTGAAATTTAAAAAATTTGTGCAAGGAGATTCCCACTTCATTAAAACAAGGAAAAAATTCCACACTTTTAACACATAAAACTTTCTTATGAACATAAAACGTGTTGATAAAAAGAAAAATAGAACGTTAGTTATCAGCACATTATTGTTGAACTTTACAAACATGTTAATAAGGTCAAAAAGCTGTTAATTACAAGGGAAAAGCGAGATTTAAGACTTTCAAGAAATTGGTTTTTCCATCAAAGTTTTCCTAAAGCCCTGGTTGCTATGGATTTAAAAGTTAAACAAATAAAAAGTTGTGCCAACCATATATAATATAGTATGAAGATAGCAATCGGATGTGATCACGCAGCATTTCAATTAAAAGAGAAACTAAAGACTCATTTGAGCTCAAAAGGGTATGAAATTAAAGATTTTGGATGTCATTCAGAGGAACGTGCTGATTATCCGGACTTTGCACATCCTGTTGCCAATGCTGTTGAGAATAAGGAGTTTAATTTCGGGTTGTTGTTATGCGGGAGCGGAAATGGCATCAACATGACCGCCAACAAGCATAAAGGAATACGTTCAGCATTGTGCTGGAATTCAGAGATAGCACAGCTTTCAAGACAGCATAACGATGCCAACATACTTACTCTTCCTGCCCGTTATATATCAGAAGAAGAAGCTATAAAATGTCTTGATATATTCGTTTCGACCTCATTCGAAGGGGGAAGGCATACAGACAGAGTGAAGAAAATTTCCGAAGGTTGTTAGACCGGATAAATACTGATAAGCAACTCAGTAAAATACGCGAATAAAAAAACGAATATCCAGAATCTGTGTTTTTAAAAAAGATCGCATTACTATTTTTAATTCCTTCTACTCTTTTTGCCCAGCAAAAGGATTCTATTGCCCTCCGCTATTCCAGAGATGTTACTGCTGCCGGAATGAGTAAAAATCTTCATGTGCTCGCTTCGGATGAGTATGAGGGCCGGGAAACGGGTAAAAAAGGACAAAAAATGGCGGCAGAATACATTGCCGCTCAATTCAAGTCTTTTGAAATTCCACCATATAAAGAAAACACCTATTATCAGGAATATCCGGTAAATATGATCTTGCCTGCTCCTGCAGACCTGAGCGTCAATGGAAAAAAGTTCACAGGGAATAAGGATTTTTATAACTATCCGGGCCTGTCAGAGCAAGTTACCGGTGCTGATCATGTGTTGTTTCTCGGGTATGGAATAGAGGAAAAGAATTACGATGATTATAAGGAAGATGTAAAAGGGAAAATTGTTATGATCCTCGCAGGAGAACCTTATTCAAAAGACTCTATTTCCCTGATCAGCGGAACAAAGGTTCCTTCTTTATGGTCGACCTATTACCGCGCAAAATCTGAAAAGATCAGAGATAAAGGAGCCATCGCCTTATTTATTATTGTAGATGACATTGAAAAGGAAATTACGATCAATAAGCACAGATTGGAACGACCAGCAATGATAAAGAATGTAGGTGTGAAGCAGATGCCAGTGATCTATATTTCTCAGGAAATGGGAAATCAAATTTTAAAGAAACAAACCGTCCAGAAAATAAAAGAAAAAATAAGTACTACCGGAAAGCCTTTCGTAAAGAATGTGAAATCGGATGTGAAGATCAATGTTGTAAACAAAGCCCAAACGATCATGACCGAGAATGTACTGGGGTATGTGGAAGGGTCTGATCTGAAAGACGAGCTTATAGTGATTACGGCTCATTACGATCACCTCGGAATAGACGGTAATGTAGTATTTAACGGGGCAGATGATGATGGCTCCGGAACGGTCGCGGTGATGGAACTTGCAAAGGCATTTTCCAAAGCAAAAAAAGAAGGCCACGGCCCGCGCAGGAGTATGTTATTTATGACAGTCTCCGGTGAAGAAAAAGGCTTGTTGGGATCAGCGTATTATACTGAACATCCTGAATTCCCATTAAAAAATACTGTCTGTGATCTAAACATTGATATGATTGGCAGGGTAGATGAAAAACATACCGGTAACCCTGATTACATCTATCTGATCGGGTCTGATAAACTCAGCTCACAGCTCCATAATATCAGTGAAACTGCGAATAAAACGTATTCGAACCTTGCGCTCGATTATACCTTTAACGATGAGAAAGACAAGAACCGTTTTTATTACAGATCAGATCATTATAATTTCGCGAAGAATGGGATCCCGGTGATCTTTTATTTTAACGGGGTGCATGCAGACTACCATAAAGAAACAGACGAAGTGGAAAAGATCGATTTTAATAAGATGGAGAAGATCTCAAGGCTTGTTTTCTTTACAGCATGGGAATTGGCGAACAGGAACGAAAGAATTACTGTAGATTCAAATAAGAAGTAAAACCCCTCTTCTTAATCCTCTCCCTCAGGGGAGAGACAGTTATAAGAAACAAACAAAACACTTACTGGCCTTAGTGCCTTAGTTGTAATTAAAAAAGTATGTCGTCAGAACAAGAATTATTTTTAGAAAGATCAGAGAAAAAAGCCTTTGACATTGACCACCGCAGAACGATCAACTACAACATCAAACAATACGATAAGAAAGTAATTGAAGGTAAATCGCAGTTTTCAAATCACGAGCTGGCCCGTACCCGTGCAGGAAACATCAAGCAAAAGTCGATTGATAACCTTGAAAAATACCTGATCGAGTTTGAGGCAGCATTTATTAAAAGAGGCGGTAGGGTGATATGGGCGCAGGATGCAGAAGAAGCATTAAAAGAGTCGCTGCAGATCATGAAAAAGGTGAATGCAAAGAGCGTGGTGAAGGCAAAATCGATGACCACCGAAGAAGTGCATTTCAATGAGGAGCTTGAAAAGAATGGTATAGAAAGTATAGAGACGGATCTGGGAGAATATATAGTACAGCTTAGAAAAGAGCCGCCCTATCATATTGTAACGCCTGCGATGCACCTTTCGAAGGAGGATGTTGCAAAAACATTCCATGAGAAAAAAGGAACTCCCCTTGAATGGAGTCCTGAACAAATTACAAATTATGTCCGCCTTCAATTGCGTGAAAGATACAGCAAAGCAGAAGTTGGAGTGAGCGGAGCGAATTTCGTGATTGCTGATGTTGGTGCGGTTGCGGTATCCGAAAATGAAGGGAACGGGTTAATGTCAATGTCATTTCCGAAGGTGCAGATCGTAATTGCCGGACTTGAAAAGGTAATTCCTTCGATTGTTGATCTTGATCTTTTCTGGCCGCTTTTAGCAACTCACGGAACGGGCCAGAACATGACTGTTTATAACACTATTTACAGCGGGCCTAAACAAACGGGAGAAGCGGATGGCCCGGAAGAAATGTATGTGATCCTGCTGGACAATGGAAGAACAAACTTACTGGCTGAAACAGAGCAGAGACGGGCGCTTTCATGTATCCGGTGCGGAGCTTGTCTGAATGCCTGTCCGGTATACCAGACAGTAGGTGGACACACCTACGGAACAACCTACAGCGGCCCGATCGGAGCAGTGATCACTCCGTATTTAAAAGGAATAGAAGAATACAAACATCTAAGCTTTGCATCAACATTGTGCGGAAAGTGTACAGATGTTTGCCCGGTGAAAATAGACCTCCACAAGCTTTTGCTCTTGAACAGAAGCGATGCAATTCAAAAAGGATTCACAACAAAAACAGAGAACTGGGTATGGTTTTTCTGGAAGGGCGCTATGCTGAAACGCAGTAAAATGGATAAAGGCGGAGCGAAGCTTAAAAATTTTATGATCAAACAATTCTTCAAGAAGCAGTGGGGCGACAGAAGGGATATGCCGCAGGTGGCGCCTAAAAGCTTTAACCAGATGTGGAGAGAGCGAAAGGGGATGAAATAACCAGTTAGCAGTAGGCAATAAAAGAGTTGGCGATGATTCAAATAAAAAGAAAGCTTTTGGTAAAAAAATAACAGCTAATAGTTTCATGATAAGTTTCCACACGGAAGGAATAAAATTTTCGCTTAAGAACAAGACTATTCTTAAAAAATGGATCAACTCGGTTGTTGAAAAAAAGAAAAGAAAGCCGGGAGATCTGAATTATATTTTTTGCTCAGACGAACATTTGCTGTCGATCAACAAACAGTATTTAAATCACGATACTTACACCGATATTATTACGTTCGACTATTCGAAGGAAGATGTCAAAATGCCTATTGCAGGGGATATTTTTATTAGTGTGGATAGAGTCCAGGAGAATGCAAAAAAATTCGGGAAATCGTTTGAAAATGAATTGCACCGCGTGATCATCCACGGCACATTGCACTTGTTAGGATATAAGGATAAGGGAAAAGCTGCGAAAGAGGAGATGACGAAGGAAGAGGATAGGGCTTTAAAACAACTGGTAATTTAAGCAAGTCCTATCACGCAGATCCTGAAACAAGTTCAGGATGACCCCAACGCACACATCATATTACTTTGCACCCTTTGCGTCTTTGCGAGACATTTATTTCACGATCGCATCAACACCCGGTAAACTCCCGCTTTCAATATATTCCAGCAAAGCGCCACCACCGGTAGATACATAAGAGACCTCTTCTCCCAATTCGTATTTGTTGATTGCTGCAACGCTGTCGCCACCGCCAATAAGAGAAAATGCGCCATTCTTTGTAGCAACCACAATTGCGTCAGCAACCGACTTTGTTCCATGTTCGAAAGAGCTCATTTCAAAAACACCCATTGGTCCGTTCCACAAAATTGTTTTAGAATTCGCGATCACATCCGCATACATCTTTTCTGTTTTCGGTCCGATATCAAGGCCCATCCAGCCATTGGGAATCGATTTGATATCCATGGTTTGTTTGTTTGCATCATTCGCGAAATTATCTGCAACAACAGCATCTACCGGAATGTAAATATTTATTCCCTTCTTTTTTGCATCCTCCAGAATATTCAATGCAGTCTGGAGTTTATCCTCTTCTACCAATGATTTCCCGATCTGTCCGCCCTGAGCTTTAACGAAAGTGAAAGCCATCCCGCCCCCGATTATGATGTTATCTGCTTTATTAATTAACTGCTCAAGAATCAAAATTTTATCCGACACCTTTGCACCACCCATGATAGCTGTAAAAGGCTTTTCTGATTTATTTAAAACCTTGTCAACAGATTCAAGCTCTCCGCTCATTACAAAACCGAAGCATTTATTTTGAGGAAAGAACTTCGCGATTACAGCCGTGGAAGCATGAGCGCGGTGTGCTGTTCCAAAAGCATCATTCACGTAGAAAGTTCCGTTCTTTGCAAGCTTATCTGCGAAAGCTTCGTCACCCTTTTCTTCTTCCTTGTAAAAACGAAGATTTTCAAGCAAAAGAACTTCCCCTGCCATCAGCTCTTTCGATGCATTTGCAGCAACATCACCGATACAGTCAGAAGCGAATTTAACAGGCTTGTTGAGCAGTTTGCTTAGATGGTTCACCACGTGTTTCAAAGAATATTTATCGGTCGGTCCTTCTTTTGGTCTTCCGAGATGCGACATTAATACAACGGCTCCACCATCTTTAAGTATCTTGTTGATAGTAGGTAAAGCTGCACGAATTCTCGTATCATCTGTCACATTGAATTTATCATCCAGGGGAACATTAAAGTCCACGCGTATCAAAGCTTTTTGTCCTGAGAAATTAAAGTCGTTTACCGTTTTCATAATTCTTAAATTGCTGATAGAGCTGCAAAAATAATGTTTCTCACGGATAAGAGGCCACACAAGAAAAAAAACTGAAAATAATTTTGCGGGGCGAAGAAGTATTTGGATACTTGTTGAACAAAGCAGCAAACATGAATATCAAAAAGGTTTTTCTTTTTATTCTGATAGCATTTGGCATTAGCTGGACAAGCGCACTCATATTACATCTGTGTGATATTCCTTACGGGCAAGGTTGGTCAATGCTTGTTGTGGCGGTTTTTTATATGATGGCTCCTGCTGCTTCGGCCGTTATTGTTCAAAAGGCAATATATAAACAGCCTCTGAAAGAATTTGGATTGAATTTTAAACAAACACGCTGGAAAGCATTTCTTTGGATACCCTTGATCCAGTTTTTCTTTTGCATCCTTTATGTTGCTATAGTTTTTGTGTTTGGGAACGCGTTGAAAATAGAAGGTTTCGGCTTCTATAGTTTTGATCAGGTACTGTTTGAGGAAAGAATGACCGAGATCCTTGCCGCGACAGGAGCACCCAATGTTCCTCAAATACCGATATCACCCCTTGCCTTATTTGGTCTTACGATAGTTTCTTCCATCGTTATCGGTGGCCTTGTAAACGGAGTTTTTACATTCGGGGAAGAGTTAGGCTGGAGGGGATTTATGTTCAATGAAACGAAACATCTTGGGTTCTTTAAAAGTAATCTTCTTATTGGAACTATCTGGGGATTATGGCACGCGCCAATAATTCTGCAAGGCCACAATTACTCAGACCATCCGACCGCGGGAGTGTTTATGATGATCCCCTTAAGCATTTCACTTTCATTTATCATGAGCTGGATGCGATTAAAAACAAATTCTGTACTTGCTCCAGCCCTATTTCACGGGATGGTTAACGCTTCAGGTGGCGGACTTGTGATTCTATGTTATGAATACAATGACCTCATCGGAAGCATTGCCGGCTTAGCAGGGATAATGTGTTGCCTCCTGATTGTGGCCGCCATTCTAATATTTGATTATAAGACCATTCGTAATTACTCCAGGGAGGTGGCTATATCCGGGTTGGGAGATGCCCACCCGAACCAGGAATAAACCACCCGGATCCGGGAATTTCTCAACCAAAATTTATGCTTTGGAAAAGCCGCTGTTGACGAATGATTTGCTATCTTTGAAATCGCGTTTTAGATTCCTTAAAACGATCATAAACAGTTAACAGACAAGTATTGTTATTCAGTGAGATCATAGGGCAGCAGGCAGCAAAAGAAAGACTTTTGCGTTCCGTTTCGGACGGCCGGATCAGTCATGCGCAGTTGTTTCTTGGACCGCAGGGAAGTGGAAGTCTTGCATTGGCTGTTGCTTACGCTCAGTTTATTTCATGTTCGAACAAGCAGCCTGCAGATTCATGCGGGACATGTTCTTCCTGCATCAAATACAACAAGCTCATCCATCCGGATCTTCACTTTGTGTATCCTGTTGCGCTTTCCAAGGATGTTCGTGTTAGCACGGATGTTGCAGTGAAGTGGCGTGAGTCATTTTTAGACAATCCATATTTAACTTTATTCAGTTGGTTCGAAAGCCTTGATGCTGAGAATAAACAAGCGGTGATCGGTGTTGAAGAAAGCGGTGAGATCTTAAGAAAATTAAGTCTTACTACTTACGAAGCTGAATATAAGATCATGATCATCTGGCAGGCCGATAAAATGAATCAGGCTTCCGCGAATAAATTATTAAAGATCCTTGAAGAACCGCCTGATAAGACATTGTTCCTGCTGGTTTGCGAAAGTGAAGATCAACTCTTAAGAACAATTGTTTCAAGAACGCAGCTGATCAAAATTCCGCGATTATCAGATCCAGATTTGGCGAAAGCCCTTGTTGAGCGTCATGATATGTCTCCCGAATTAGCAGAGAAAACAGCTCACCTTGCCGATGGAAATTATGCGGAAGCATTAATGCTTGTCAGTGAGAATGAAAATGCGGCTCAAAACCTGGCAAGCTTTCAAAAGCTGATGCGTGCCAGCTTAAAGTTTAACCCACAGGCAGTATTAGCGTGGATAGATGAGGTGAGCGCAGCAGGGAGAGAGCGCCAAAAGAATTTTATCAGCTATTCTCTTCACATAATTCGTGAAAGTCTGGTCTTGAATTATGGTGATCCTTCATTAGTGAAGCTTGGTGCTGATGAGCAGGACTTCGTTAAAAAATTCGCTCCATTCATACATGAGGAGAATATTGAAAAGTTTACAGAAGAATTGAATAAAGCATATTATCACATGGAACGAAATGCCAATGCCAAGATCTTATTTATGGATCTCGCATTTAAGTTCAATGAATTTTTAAATATCCCGAAAGGGGAACTTGTTAAGAAGTAATTAGTGGATTGGTTGATTAGGTTATCAGGACCAGCAACCAAAAAGCAAAAATTAAAAATGGTGAGCGTTATTTTTTCGGGTGAACCCCAATAACCAATAACCAATAACTATTTAACTAAAAATTATGGGATGTAGTGGATGTTCAACAGGCCGCGGATGCAGTACAGCAAGTACAGGCTTACCGGGCGGTTGCAAAAATAATGGCTCGTGCGGTGCAGGTGGATGTAACAAATTGAATGTGTTCAACTGGCTTGCAAACATGGAGCTTCCGGGCGGACAACCCGAATTCGATATTGTCGAGATCCGTTTTAAGAACAGCCGGAAAGAGTTCTTCAGAAATGTAAACGCTCTTCAGCTGAATGTTGGAGATGTTGTTGCCGTGGAAGCTTCTCCGGGGCATGATATCGGGATCATTTCTATTTCAGGTGAGCTTGTTCGTCTTCAAATGAAGAAACAAAAGGTGGATCCGAACTCACAGGACATCAAAAAGGTTTACAGAAAAGCGAAGCAGACGGATATTGAAAAGTGGCAGGAAGCACAGGGACTTGAGCAGGCAACAATGTACCGTGCGCGCACCTTTGCTGTGAAGCTTGGTTTGCAAATGAAGATCAGTGATGTGGAATATCAGGGCGACCGTACAAAAGCGATCTTCTATTACACAGCAGATGACAGGGTGGATTTTCGTGAGCTGATCAAAGTGCTTGCGGAAGAATTTAAAGTGCGCATTGAGATGCGCCAGATCGGTGCAAGGCAGGAAGCGAGCCGCTTAGGGGCCATCGGATCATGTGGAAGAGAATTGTGCTGTTCAACATGGCTGACAGATTTCCGTTCCGTTTCTACAAGTGCAGCGCGGTATCAGCAGTTATCATTAAATCCGCTTAAGCTTGCCGGACAATGTGGTAAGCTCAAATGCTGTTTGAATTACGAGCTCGACAGCTACATGGACGCATTGAAAGACATTCCGGAAGTGAACAATGTTAAGCTTGAGACCGAAAAGGGAAGGGCGTTTCACCAAAAGACAGACATTTTCAGAAAGAGAATGTTCTTCTCTTATACACATGAACCGGATAATTTTATTCAGTTAACAGTTGATCGCGTTAAAGAAGTAATGGCGATGAACAAGGAAGGCAATAAGCCTGCTGATCTGCTCGTTCATATTGAGAAAAAAGTAATTGAGAAAGCACCGGATTATGAGAATGTTGTAGGGCAGGATAGTCTTACGAGATTTGATAAAAGCAAAAAACCAAACTCACGGAATAAAAATAAAAATAAAAAACGCGGACCGGAAGGTGCAGCCGGAACTGCAATTGCAAGGCCGCAGGGACCAAATAATAATCCGAACAGAACACCGAATCCAAACAGGCCGGCAAATCCAAATCAAAACAGAACACCAAACGCAAATCCAAACCGCACGCCTAATCCAAATCAGAATAGGAGGCCTAACCCTAATCCCAATAAGCCACCAGGTGGGGATAAACCGGATAATCGTCAGGGACCAAATAAACCGGAAAATAAACCGGCAGGACCAAATGCGCGTCCGAACAGGCCAAACAGACCTAACAGGAGACCTGATAACAGACCTAAACCAAATGACAACCCTGCACCACCGGCAGAATAAGACCTAGGTATGCTAAGATCAATGAAAAGAACATTTTATTTTTCTGCAGTAATACTGCTTTGTTCAATCTTTTGGGTTTCATGCGATGATTCCGGAATTTTTGAAGAGAACAAGTCTATTCCGGAAACGGGCTGGGACACAAGCAATGTAGTAAGTTTTAATGTTGATATCAAAGACCCTTCAACGCCCGCAAGTTTTTATATAAATGTGAGGAATGCAGACGGATACCCTTACAGCAATCTGTTTCTTTTTATTAAAACAAAATTTCCGAATGGAAAACAATCAGTCGATACGCTTGAATGCACACTTGCAGATGAGAACGGAAAATGGATCGGAAAAGGGCTTGGAGACATTTACGATAACCGCATACCATTCAAAAGAAATGTTCGTTTTCCCATGGCCGGAACTTACATTTTTGAACTGAGTCAGGGAATGCGCATTAATCCTTTGCCGCTGATAATGGATGTGGGAGTACGTATAGAAAAAGCAGAATAACAAATTAACAGAACAAGATCAACAAATTTATGGGCGCAGAGAAAGCAAAAAAACAAGACTTCCGGAAGTATGTGATCTGGTTCTGGATCTTGCTTGCAGGGCCTGTTTTGGCCATATTGTTGTTTGTGCTCGGTATTCGTTTGTTTGCGGACCTTCCCGACACAGAAGAGCTTCAGAATCCTAAAACACTTCTTGCTACTGAGGTTTATTCGGGCGACATGAAAGTGATAGGGAAGTATTATGCTGAAAACCGTACTAACGTTAAGTTTAAAGAGATCTCTCCATATGTAGTCAATGCGCTTATCGCAACGGAAGATGCACGTTTTTTTGATCATTCCGGTGTGGACGTAAGAGCTCTATTAAGAGCAATTTCGGGTGCGGCAACCGGGAATTCCGCTGCCGGTGGAGGAAGTACGCTGACCCAGCAGCTTGCAAAAATGCTGTTCCCAAGAGAGAATCTTCATGGTTTCAGTCTGATCGTCCGAAAAATGAAGGAGTGGGTGATCGCTGTCAAGCTGGAGAAAGAGTACACTAAGGAGGAGATAATTGCGCTATATCTTAACAAGTTTGATTACGTAAACAATGCGGTTGGAATCAAGTCAGCCGCGCAAATTTACTTTAACACTACACCGGATTCATTAAAACTTGAACAGGCTGCAATGCTTGTCGGGATGGCCAAGAACCCGGCTTATTTCAACCCAAACCGTTTTCACGACAGAGCGGAGGGTAGAAGAAATACTGTCTTGCGGCAAATGGTGAAATACAATTATCTGAAACAATCCGAATGTGATTCGCTTGAAAAAATCCCTTTGAAACTTGTATTTCGGCCCGAAGATCATAACGAAGGGCTGGCTCCGTATTTCAGAGAATACCTGCGGGATGTATTTTTGAAAAAGTGGTGTGAAGAAAACCGTAAGCCGGACGGAAGTAAATATGATATTTACAGGGATGGCCTGAAGATCTACACTACGATCGATTCACGGATGCAGAAACACGCAGAGGCGGCTGTGAAAGAACATTTGACAGAACTTCAGGAATCATTCAACAAAGAATTAAAAAAGAAGAAGAATGCTCCTTTTGCCTGGAACGTAAACAAAGAAGAGATTAAAGATCTTTTACGACAGGGCATGAAGCGCTCTGAACGTTATCGCGTGATGAAGAAGGCGGGAATGAGTGAGGATGCAATTGAAAAAGCATTCAACACAAAAATTCCGATGACCGTTTTTTCTTGGAAGAAAGAAATTGATACTACAATGAGTCCGATGGATTCCATAAGATATTACAAAGGTTTTTTACAGACAGGATTTATGTCGATGGAGCCGCAGACCGGTTATATCAAAGCATGGGTAGGCGGCAATAACCATAAATATTTTCAGTATGATCACGTTCAGATCGGGCATGCGCGCCAGGTAGGATCAACATTCAAGACATTCGTATATGCCTTAGCGATACAGGAAGGTTACTCACCTTGTTACCGGTTACCCAATGTAAAAACGTGTATCGATATGCCTGCAGGACAGCCTTTGTATTGTCCGGATAATGCCGCAGGTGAAGAAAAGTATAATGGTAAAATAATCACACTTCAATTCGCGCTTGCACAATCGATCAACTATATTTCCGCATATATCATTAAGCAGTTCGGGGCTCAGGCTGTCGCGGATCTTGCACATCGGATGGGAGTTGTGGCAAAAATAGATCCTACACCTTCTATTTGTCTGGGAACACCGGAAATTTCTGTTTTTGAAATGGTAGGTTCACAAGGAACATTTGCAAACAAAGGAACCTGGATCGAGCCTACGTTCGTAACGAGGATTGAAGATAAGAATGGAAAAGTGCTTGCTGATTTTGCACCGCGTACTGAAGAGGTGATGAGTGAAGAAAAGGCGTATGTAATGCTTCAGTTGATGAAAGGTGTTGTTCAGATAGGAACGGGGATCAGGCTCCATTACAGGTATAAGTTAATGCAGCCGATGGCGGGAAAAACGGGCACCACACAAAACAACTCAGATGGCTGGTACATGGGGATCACACCAGATCTTGTTTCGGGATGCTGGGTAGGGGCAGAGGATCGCTCGGTGCATTTCGACCATGGTGACCAGGGACAGGGAGCTCAAATGGCATTGCCTATATTTGCGAAATACATGCAAAAAGTTTATGCAGATAAATCAATAAAGATTTCGCAGGGAGATTTTGAAAAGCCTTCTAAAAAAATTGATATTGAAATGGATTGCAGCAAATACAATAAAGAAGTCGAGAAGAGCGGAGGAGAAGATTTCGGGAACGAGGATGGAGGGTTTTGAGGAGAAGGTAGTTTGTAGTAAGTGGTTTGGAGACGAGCAGCAATTATGATTTTCTGCTTGTAGCAAGATATTAAAGACAAGACCAACAAAGTATACTTGTCTGCAATAACTCCATATTTGTTATTTGTAATAAACACAGATTCGTAAATTCGTAAAAATTCGTTATCCGTACATATGAATAAAGTAGTAGCAAGCGCTGAAGAGGCGATCAAAGACATAAACGACAATGCCACACTAATGCTCGGTGGTTTCGGATTATGTGGTATTCCGGAAAACACCATTGCGGCTTTGGTAAAAAAAGGAGTGAAAGGATTAACATGCATTTCGAATAATGCGGGTGTTGATGATTTCGGCATTGGCCTGATGCTTAAAACCCGTCAGGTTAAAAAGATGATCTCATCTTATGTTGGAGAAAACGCGGAGTTTGAAAGACAATTATTAAGCGGGGAACTTGAGGTAGAGCTGATCCCGCAGGGAACACTCGCTACCCGTTGTCTTGCTTCCGGCTATGGCATGCCAGCGATTTTCACTCCTGCGGGAGTGGGAACTGAAGTGGCAGAAGGAAAAGAAACCCGCAAATTTATGGTTGACGGAGTTGAAAAAGAATTTCTGATGGAGATGGCGTTTGATTCCGATTTCGCAATCGTAAAAGCATGGAAAGCGGATACGCATGGCAATCTGGTGTTCCGTGAAACAGCACGTAATTTCAATCCAATGATGGCTATGGCAGGTAAAATCACCATTGCTGAGGTGGAAGAAATCGTTGAAGCAGGACAGTTGGATCCGGATCATATTCATACTCCGGGAATATACGTACACCGTGTTTTCAAGGGAGAGAAATATGAGAAGCGGATTGAGCAGAGAACTGTGAGAAAAAAGTAAGAGACCTCACCCCTTAATCCCCTCTCCGAGGGAGAGGGGGCAAAACTTAAATAACACACGAAGGTTTCCCATACTCTCTGCGAGAAAAAAAACGAACAAAAACTTAGTAGGCTCCGTGCCTTAGTGGTAAAAAGAAAAAGTATGTTAGACAAAATTGGTATAGCGAAACGCATCGCAAGAGAGATCAAAGACGGCTATTACGTTAATTTAGGGATCGGTATTCCGACTCTGGTGGCAAACTACATCCCTCAGGGTATGAACGTTGTTCTGCAGTCAGAAAACGGGCTTTTAGGCATGGGCCCTTTTCCTTTCGAAGGGGAAGAAGATCCCGATTTGATCAATGCCGGAAAACAAACAATCACCACCGTTCCCGGCTCAGCATTTTTTGATTCAGCTATGAGCTTCGGAATGATCCGTTCAAGGAAAGTTGACCTTACGATTTTAGGAGCCATGGAAGTGGCAGACAACGGTGATATCGCGAACTGGAAGATACCGGGAAAAATGGTTAAAGGGATGGGAGGCGCGATGGACCTTGTTGCATCTGCAAAGAACATTATCGTTGCAATGCAACATGTGAATAAAGCGAACGAGTCCAAACTGCTTACGAAATGTACCCTGCCACTTACAGGCGTTAAATGCGTAAAGAAAATTGTAACAGAGCTTGCTGTGTTGGATGTAACTGCGCAAGGATTTAAATTGCTGGAAAGAGCTCCCGGAATAAGCGTAGAGCAGATCAAAAATGCAACGGAAGGAAGACTGATCATTGAAGGTGATATCCCTGAAATGAAAATAGAATAATTCCTTAAGCATGGAAAGATCAGGTTTTTGGTGGAAAGCGGAGCCATTTTTATTCATTGCCATCGTCCTGATTACGTCTGTCCCGGTAATCTCGCACTTATATTTTCCTACTGTTGACGGCCCCGCTCATCTGCACAATGCCAATCTTTTGAAGCATTTCTGGTTTGAAGGAAACGGTTTCATTCTCAACTTCTTCTATCTTAACAAGCACCTCAATTCAAATTTTGTAGACCATATCTGGTTCGCGCTTGCGGGATTATTTCTTCCCGGATATCTGGTGGAGAAGAGCATCCTCCTTTTTTATGTGCTTGCCATGCCTTTTTCCTTCCGTTATCTGGCACAAAAGATCTCAGACAACAAAAACTCTGCACGATTATGTTCTTACCTCATATTCCCTTTTATTTATTCCTTCACCTTCAGGATTGGCTTCTTTAATTTTTGTATCGGCATTCCGGTTTTGTTCTGGACGCTTGGTTACTGGATCGCTCAGCGTGATAACTTAAACTGGAAAAAGACGCTCCGGTTGGCTGTTCTCGCTACACTTCTTTACATTTCTCACATGTTCAATTTTATGCTCTTTGGCATTATCGTTACGTGTGTTGAAATGCAATACATCCTGAGCTCAAAAACATTTAAGGGATTAAGGCAAAAGTTCATTTCCCCTTTCTTTATTTTCCTTCCGGGTTTAATTCTCAGCCTTTTGTTTGTGATCTCGAACAGCAATTTCGAGCACTCTCCGCCAACATATCTTTCCAAAGAAAAGCTGACTTCCACGATAGTAGATCTGAGTCCGGTGATCACATTAAGCTATGAGAATGAAATCCTTTTTGCGCGCATAATCGGAATGATACTATGCGTGCTTGTTTTTATATGCTTGACCTTATGTTTCAAAAAAAGAAATCACGACAACAGCGGCTCAAGGCCTTACTGGATCCTACCAACGTTTGTGGTGTTACTTTTCTTTTATTTATTTCCTGACTGGGTTGTTTCCGGAGGGTATATTTCCATCAGATGGGCTTTGTATTTTTTTCTTATGCTGATCATTCTTATTGCAGCAAAAGGAATACGGCCCATCATACTTGTTGTTCCCGTTTTGCTATTAATGATCAATCACATGTTCTTTATAAACTATCATAACGAACAAACGACCTCATTAAGCGATGATGCAGCAACCCTTGTTAAGGCGGAAGAATTCATGGAAGATGATAAAGTGCTTTTACCATTGAACTATTCTGCAAACTGGATCCAGATCAATCATGCGGGATACATGGCGATCAATAAAAACATTATCAATCTTGATAATTATGAGCCCACTAAACCTCATTTTCCGCTGATCTGGAAAAAAGGTGAGCAGGTTTATGATCTTATGCTGAAGTATGGCAACCGCTATCCGCCTTGCATCAACATTGCGAATTATGAAAATGTCACTCATCATCGCATCGATTACCTGAGCCGATTCTGCTTTAACGGGGATGTAACTGACTCCTGCACGGCTCTTGTTGAAGAAGAGATCAAAAATAAATTTGAGCTGATCTACAGGTCGGAGAATAACAAACTGGTGTTGTACAAAAGGAAGCCAAACACATGATGTTAAAGGAAGAGCTTAAATGGAGCCGGACGATAATATTCGTGATAGCGCTATTGTTGTTAGCCTACACTGTGATCCGTGCTGCGCTCTTGTGCATTACCTGGGACGAGGCATATTCATACATTGAGTTTGTTCGGAATGGGAGGGTTTTCCTCGATAAGTATGATATGATGTCGGCAAACAATCATATCCTGAACGCTGCAGGAATGACTTTCTTTTCCAAGATCTTTGGTGTTAATGAGTTCGCTTTAAGAATACCCTCACTTCTTGCTCATGGCCTATTCCTTTATTATTCGGGTCGCTTGGTTCTTAAGTGCCGGAACAAATGGCTCGCTGTATTTGGGTTTCTTATCATTAATCTGAATCCCTACATGATCGACTTTTTCTCACTAGCGCGTGGGTACGGACTTTCCATTGGATTGATGATTGCAAGTATTTACTACCTGTTTGTGTTTATAGAGAAAGATGGAAGCAAAAAAAACAGCACAATTGCAATGTTCTTTGCAGCGTTTGCAGTGCTTGCCAATTTCGTGCTACTGAATTATTTTGTTGTTCTTTTCGGATCGATCGTCCTGCTAAATATTTATTTTCTGAAGAAGAATACTTCTTTGAGTGTAAAAAATTTACTTAAAAGCATCGCTCTTCCAGTCGTTGTCATTCTCTCATTATTTGGTTTGATCATACCAATTGCCCTTGACCTCAAAGCAGCTGGTGCTTTGTATTTTGGCGGCAGCAGAGGCTTTTGGGCGGACACGATTTGCACAATAATCGATCGGAGCTTTTATGAGCAACCATATGCTCATTATATGGTTCAGCGGGCAGTAAAAGCATTCGTTGTGCTATCGTGCTTCTTCGGGTTTGTTTATGTTTTAACGAATGTATTTAAAAAGAAAGACTTCGACAAAAGCTTTTTATTTCTTGCTGCCATAGTTTTCTTGCTGTTCTTGACATCCCTTTCAACGATTGTTCAATTCTATACCCTTGACACTCTTTTTCTGACTGACCGCACTGTTTTATTTCTTGTTGTTCTTTTCAATATTTTTCTTGTTTTCCTATATGATCAGCTACTTAAAAAAGAAGGGCTCACAATATACATTGCCGGTGTATTAGCTTCAATAATGGTGCTTCATTTTGCAAAATGTTTGAATCTTATATACGTGCTCGAATGGAAATATGATGCGAACACAAAAGAGATGTTGAGTGATATTAGCGTATTAAAAACGATCCCGAAAGGAAAAGAAACAATCAGTATTGGCATTCCACTGATCTTTGATCCCGCAATAAATTTTTATCGGGAGAAGGATCAATTAGTTTGGCTGAACAGCGTGTGGCGATCCGAGACAAACAGCCCACTTCACGACTTTTATTGCCTCTCGCAAAAAGATCTGAGTGAATTTAACCGGGATTCAATTGAAATAATTAAAACATATCCCGTAACAGGAAATATATTGGCACGTCCGAAATATCCTTTTAAAGAGATCAAAACGATATTCGTGAAAGAGTTGAATTATGGAAATGAATCGAGGGGACACTACACGGTTGATGAAAATGTAGAGTACGCACCGGGATTTTCATACATTGTGAATGATAGCATTACACCCAATAAAGAAGCTGTGATCGCTTTTTATGCTGAGGTGATGGCACCGGATCTAAATTATGATAATCTGGTAATGGTTTTGTCATTTCAGGATTCTAAAGGAGAATTGTATTCGTGGCAAAAGGCGTATGTAAAAGATTTTATAAGGAATGAAACAGATTATTTCAGGGCGAATTTCACGTGTGTTGTGCCCGCTGCAGTTAAATCTGGGGATGAAATAAAAGCATATATTTGGAACCCCGACAAACACTTATTAAATATTAGGAAACAAGAATTCAAATGGCTTTCGTATTACCGTTAGCAGACAGAAAATAAATAGGAAATGCTGTTCAATTCTCTTCACTTTCTCATCTTTCTGCCGATAGTAATTGTCCTTTACTATTTGTTACCACAGCGTTTCAGATGGATGTTAATATTCGTTGCAAGCTGCTACTTCTATATGGCGCTCGTTCCGTATTACATTCTGATTCTCTTTTTTATCATTCTCCTTGATTACTTTTCAGCAATTCTTATTGAGAAACAACAGGGCTATAGAAAAAAAGTAATACTCGTGATCAGCCTTTGCAGCAACATTGGCCTCCTTGTCTTCTTTAAATATTTCAACTTCGTCAATGAAAATGTAACATGGCTTCTGGATCACCTGGAAAGGGAGAACCCTATCGCGTATCTTGATATCATACTGCCTATCGGTCTTTCCTTTCATACTTTCCAGTCGATGGCTTACACAATTGAAGTGTATCGCGGAAATCAAAAAGCGGAAAAGCATCTTGGTCATTTTGCTAATTATGTTCTTTTCTTTCCGCAAATGGTGGCTGGTCCGATCGAACGATATCAAAGGCTTGGAGAGCAGCTGAAAAAACACCATGTTCTTTTGTATGGAAATTTCGCGAAAGGATTCCGCCTTATTCTTTTCGGTTTTTTCGCAAAAATGGTGATCGCGGATAACCTTGCTCCATTTGTAAACTCTGTGTATGCTAATCCGGCTGAATGCGGTTCCTTAAGCATTGCAAAAGGAATAGTCTTCTTCTCTTTTCAGATCTATGCAGATTTTTATGGCTACTCGCTGATCGCGATGGGCGCTGCAAAATTGATGGGAATTGACCTGATGGAAAATTTCAAAACACCATACTTATCAAAGAATATTGCTGAGTTCTGGCAGCGCTGGCACATCTCGCTTAGCACCTGGTTTCGTGATTACCTGTATATTCCTCTCGGTGGAAATAAAGTAAAAGTCGCGCGATGGGTGATCAATATCATGATCGTTTTTATTATCAGCGGCTTGTGGCATGGTCCCCGGTGGACATTCATCATCTGGGGTGCTCTGCACGGATTGTTTTATATCATAGAAAGAGGTGCGAATAAGTTAATGAATCTTCAGACGAATAAAACAAATCCGGTTTATGATGCGATCAGGATCATTAAAACATTTCTGATCGTTAGTATTGCCTGGGTGTTTTTCAGGGCGGAATCATTTGAGAAAGCCCGGCTTGTTTTTCAGTCTTTGCTGAGTAATTATGATGTTTCAGATAAGGTAAAAACTGATCCGAAGATTTGGGTACTATTGCTTGTATTTATTTTAACAGACATTCTTTTCTTCAATAAAAAGCTTGAAGAATGGATGGCTGCTAAACCTCTGGCTCTTCGCTGGAGCATCTATTCAACGTTCATATTCGGGGTCCTTGCTTTGGCCGGAGCTGAAAATATTCCATTCATATATTTTCAATTTTGATGGAGCAGTTAAGGAAAATAGTAATAAGAATTGTAGCCCTTGTGCTGATTGTGCTCGTCCTGAATGTGATCTACAAAAAAACGTTTTGGATGAAGGATCTCGACAACCATGCGGACATGCTGTATGAGTTGCTGACTAAGCAAGACACATGCGACATGTTGTATTTCGGTGAGTCATCCGACTTTCACACCGATAGCTTAGATACTGACAAAAGATCCATTAGCAGGATTGCAGCAGATCATTTTCCCACCTTGAAGGTTGGCGCAGTAACAAGGCCTGCCATGCATGCTGGGATGTACTGTGCAGTTGTGAAGCACTTATCAAAAAACGCAAAAGTGAAAACAGTCATTTTCACACTTAACCTAAGGTCTTTTGATGCCACTTGGATCAACTCCTCACTCGAGTCGTATTTGCTTAAGACAAAGATCATGTATCAGACTTACCCTGCGATCGTGAACCGTTTTTTATTTTCCCTGAATGTATTTGAGAACAAAAGCGAAAAGGAACGAGAGCAGGATATGCTTGATCAGTGGGAAAAAGATGAGCTGAAATTTCCTTATCCCTTCAAGTACAAGAATGTCAGAGAATGGGATAAAGGGATGGCTGATGGTGGCTTTATACTAGCTGACGGTTCCTGGGATCAGCCTAAGATCGATCTTGCGTGTCATTATATAAAAGCCTACGCGTTTCAGATCGATACGCTGAACAATCCAAGATTGAGAGACTTTGATGAGATTGTTGAAGTATGTAAGGAGAAAGATCTTAATATTGTCTTCAATCTTTTGGCGGAAAATGTTCAGTATGCAGACTCGCTGGTGGGAAAAGATTTAATATATTTGATGCATCAGACCCGAGATCTTTTAGTTAAGCGTTATACTTCGAAAGGAGTGCTGGTGGTAGACAACCTTGAAAAGGTGAACGGAAAAGATTTCGTGGATCAGCATTGGACAACGGAGCACTATAATCAAATTGGAAGAAAAGCGGTGGGAGATAACCTTGCTAATGGATTAAAAAAGTTTTATTTAAAAGAATATAAAAACCAATAAAGAATGCCGATCAAAAAACTGTCAATAGTAATACCTGCATACAATGAAGCAAGGACCATTCATTTAATTTTAAATAAGGTCCTCGCGGTTAAGCTTGTTAATGACATCGAAAAGGAGATCATTATCGTTAATGATTGTTCGAAGGATGCAACCAAAGAGGTGATCGAAAGATATATTGCAGATAATAGTGCACACAACATCCGTTTGTTTAACCAGGAATATAACCAGGGTAAAGGAGCGGCATTGCACAAGGGGATTTCTTTGGCAACGGGTGATTTTCTGGTGATCCAGGATGCCGATCTTGAATACGATCCGGAAGAATACAATGTTCTTTTAAAACCGATCATAACAGGCTTTGCTGATGTTGTATTCGGTTCACGTTTTGCCGGTGGTGAACCTCACAGGATTCTGTTCTTCTGGCATACGATCGGAAACAAAATGCTTACCTTCCTTTCAAATATGTTTACCAATTTGAATCTATCTGATATGGAAACATGCTATAAAGTTTTTAAAACAGAAACAATTCAGGGGATCAAGCTGAAAGAAAAACGCTTCGGATTTGAACCGGAAGTAACTGCAAAAATTGCGCGTGTTCCTAACATCAGAATTTATGAAGTAGGAATTTCTTATTATGGAAGGACCTACGAAGAAGGGAAGAAGATCGGTTGGAAAGACGGATTTAGAGCTATTTGGTGTATTTTGAAGTATAATCTGTTTTCAAAATAGTCTTTTGGAAAAAAAACAGCTTTTTATTCTCGATATTATTTCCAAATATGTTTGTGAGTTAATATTAATAATCTCTCTTGTCACCTCTTACCACTTCCAGATCAAGGATAGAAATCCCGAGGGCGTTATCCGCTCCGATGGCCTGGGTTATTATTCTTATTTACCAGCCATTTTTATTTATAATGACTATACATATTCTTTTTTAGAAGATGCTAAAAGAACCCACAGTGATATGGATATCTCTGATGGGTTTTTGATTAAGACAGAACAGGGGAAAGCAAATAAATATTTTGTCGGTTTAGCCATTATTTGGACCCCTTTTTTTCTTCTTGCTCATGTCTTATCAAAGCTTGCAGGGATTCCTGCCGATGGATACTCATATCTTTATCATGTATTTGTTTTACTGGCAGCTAACATCTTCTTATGGCTGGGATGCAGGTATACCTTAAGATTAATATCCGAGTATAGTCCATCAAGAATTATTAACTCAGGGGTTGTGTTGTTAATAGTATTTGGGACCAACCTTTTCTTTTATACAACATACGATTCTGTCCTTACACATGTTTATTCATTCGGTATAATTTCCGCTTTTTTATATTATTCAAGAGCTGTCATATTAACAGCGAACAAAAAGAATCTTTACTGCGCAGCTTTATTATTTGGCCTGATAATTCTTCTGAGGCCTACAAATGCGATTATAATATTAATGCTTCCCTTTTTTGCGGGAAGCTTTCGAAGATTTACAGATTCTCTTCGCCAATTGCACGCAAGAGACTATTTTATTAGCGCGATCTTATTTTTATCAGTTCTTGTTACACAGTTCATACTTTATTATCTGCAAACGGGTCATATAATAGTGTGGTCATATGGAGAAGAACGTTTTTACTTTGGAAGCCCTCAAATTTACAATGTACTTTTCAGTTATCGGAAAGGACTTTTTGTATACACACCGCTGTTTATTATTGCTTTAACGGGATTAATATATTTATTCCGGACGAACAGATTTCAATTTATAATGGTGAGCAGTTTCTTAATTGCAAATACCTATGTTATTTCATGCTGGTGGTGTTGGTGGTACAGTGGAAGTCTGGGTCAGCGAGCCTTTGTTGATTCGTACTCAGTACTTGCATTACTTTTAGTGTTTTTAATTTTAGGAATAAGAAAAAAATCTTTACGAATTCTTGTTTGTATTCCTATCATAACTATCGTAGCCTATTCCTTGGTTTTAACTTACCAGTACAAAAACCATATTTTAGATTATGCCAACATGAACGAAAAAAAGTTTTGGTTCACTTTTATGAAAACATCCCCGGACCTTGAGGGAATTGCCGGATGCGATGTTTTTTTTGAAGGTGCTTCATCTGATATTGTGAGTATCCGGGCGCTATCATCGAATAAGTACTTAAGTGCAGCCCGGGATGATAATAAAAAGATAGAAGGTACCAGGGATCAAACCCGTTCTTGGGAAAGCTTTAATCTAATTTCAATTGATGATAAAAAAGTTGCATTTAGATGTGATGATGGTAACTACTTTTCTGTGCGGTTAGACCTAAATTCAATTTTAACACATCAGGGTACTCAAGTTAAGGAGTGGGAACAATTTGAGCTTATCCGGCAAAGTAATGAAGTGGTTATAATTAAGGCATGCAACAATAAATTTCTCGTTAGAGAAGGCCAATATTTCTTTGCGCAACAAACAACGCCAGAAAGAGCGGAAAAATTTTTAATAAAGCGAAAGTAAAACCAGATCGAATTCATATATCAATTCTATGTATATTTACCGCCAATAATTTAAAACGTATAGAATCATGAGAGCAAAAATCAGCTTAATCATTGTTGCCCTTTTTATAATGGCATGCGGCTCAGAAAAGAGCAATCCTGACACGCAAACTTCAGAACAACAAGCTGCACCAGTCAGTGAAAAATTCATTTTAAAAGCAAACAATAGTCAGTTCGTTTCATTGGGAGAGAACAATATGTTGGTTCCTAATCAAACAGATCCAACTAAAGCAACCGTATTTGAAAAGATTGATCTTGGTAACGGAAGGTGTTCCTTAAAAGCAGCTAACGGCAAATTCGTTAGTGCTGACAGATCAAGAAACTCTGTTCTTTACGCGGATAAAGATGTGGCAAATGAGTGGGAAACCTTCGAAATTGTTGCCTTAGATGAAACGCACGTTCATATTAAAACCACCGAGCCGATGTTCGTGACTTCCGATAAAGGAAAGGGTGATATTTTAATTGGAGACAGACAAACAGGAAGGGATTGGGAAACATTTGAAATGATCAGCCAAAATTAAGCAGATAAAATTTAGGAGAAGCACCTTGGTTAAACCAGGGTGCTTTTTTGTTATAAATACCCCCCCTTCTTGCCTTTATATGTTAATAATAAACTAAATTTAAGGCCTCAAGCACAAGAATATTTGAAAAGCATTTTTCAGAATACTAAAGTCCGCAAATACTCACTTATGGTCATGCTGATGATCGCGGGGTGGTACAGTTCAATGCCTATTACACACAAATGGGGCAATGTCCTTTCCTGGGACATGTTCGGATATTACCTATACACTCCTGCTTATGTACTTTGGGACGATTCGGGTTTGAAAGACTTTTCGAAAGTAGAGGAGATAAATAAAAAATACAACAGCACATCTTCCTTTTACCAGGGTAGCCGTACGGAGAACGGAAACTGGATGATCAAATATACGATGGGTGCTGCTGTACTCGAGCTTCCCTTTTTTGCAGCAGCCCATTTTTTCGCGCCAGGTCTGGGTTATGAAGCGGATGGCTTTTCCTTACCTTATCAAAAAGCAATGATCGTTTGTCATTTCTTTTACATCATCTTAGGGTTTATCTTTCTAAGAAAAGCCTTGTTGCGCTTTTTTTCTGATGCCTTATCTGCTTTGCTTCTTCTTCTTATAATTTTAGGCACCAATTATTATGTCTGTTCCATTATTGGTCCGTCCATTCATACAATGGAGTTCGCGTTATTTTCTATCATCCTTTATCTTACCATTAGGATTCACGAATCTCCTTCTATGCTGTTAGCTGCTTTTCTAGGGCTGACGCTCGGGTTCTGTATCCTGACAAGGCCTCCCGATGGGCTTATCGTTATAGTTCCGGCTCTCTGGAACGTTATATCACTAAAGTCCTTAAAAGAAAAAATAGTTTCGGTTTTTGCTGATCACAAGTTCAAATTGCTTGTTGGTCTCGTTTGTTGTTTTGCAGTTGGCTTCTTGCAGATGAATTACTGGAAAGCAGTGAACGACACATGGTTAAGTACGGGCTACACAAATAATCCCGGTGAAGGCTTTGAATTCCTGAGGCCTTATCTTTTACAAGTGCTTTTCAGTTTCCGCAAAGGATGGTTTGTTTACACACCATTGATGCTCTGCGCGGTAGCCGGGTTTTATTATGTATACAAATTACAACGCAATATCTTTTGGCCCATGCTCGCGTTTTTTATTTTGAATGTATACGTGGTTTCGAGCTGGAGCTGTTGGTATTATGCTTCTTCCTATGGTCAACGCGCAATGATTGACTCATACGCCATTCTGATCCTGCCCTTAGGTTATTTTATTTATGGTATCAGCGCTTCAGGTTTAAAGCGCGGATTTAAATGGTTGATCTATTCTCTTATAGGCTTTTTTGTGTTACTGAATATCTTTCAGAGCTGGCAATACATGAATGGGATCATCGATGAGAGCAGGATGACAAAAGAATATTACTTAAAGATATTCGGGAAAAGTAAAACGGAACCTCAGGACAAGAAGTTGTTAATGGTCGACAGATCGCAGATTGGAGTTGAGCATATTCTAAACATCAATGAATATCAGAAGCATGTGATCTTTTATGATGATTTTGAAGTCCCGGAAGAGGCGGGAAGCAAAGAGCAATACGTTGATTCCATTTCAAGAAGCGGGAAATATTCGATAATGACTAATAGCAATTTTATTTATACCCATAAAAATGAGTTGTCATATAATCTGATCACCGAAAAAGATCACGCCTGGATCAGGACAACCGTATGGTATTTACCCAAAGCTGATCCGAAACAAAATCCTTTAGGTCTTGTAGTCATGTTTACAAACTATAAAGGGGAGGCGTACAAATACTCTGTTGTTGATGTGGGAACACTTCCTGAAGATCACGTCACCCTCGGGCAATGGAATAAATTCGTTTTCGATTATCTGACTCCGGAAGTCAGAAATGAAAATGATAAAATAAACATCTATTTCTGGTTCAGGGGTAAAGACCCTGTGTATATTGATGATTTCAAAGTGGAAGCGTACGAGAAAAAAGAAGAGGCTCCGAACTAAATATTTGCTTTAGAGAACTATGGAATTCATCGAAAAAAATTATAAAAGGCTGATCCTGCTTTGCGGATTACTTTTTTTTGGCTTCTTTCTGTTTCTTGGCTGGTATTTTTTCAAAGAGCGTGTCCTTGCTTTTGATCCGTCTTTCTTTACATTTTTAATGATCGATCAGAGGGATTACAGTATTGCGCTTGGTAGATGGGGGTCTGTATTCTCTCAGGTATTACCACTAGCCGCCCTAAAAAACGGATGTGATCTATCCACTTTTCTGCATTTATTTTCTATTGCTCCGATCATCAATTACCTTATTATTTTTCTGTTGCTAATCTTGCTTAAAAATTACAGAGCTGCTATTGCTCTGATGCTGGCTCTTTGTCTCGCCTTCCGACACGCTTTTTATTACACTACAGCGGAATTATACCTAGGGATAGCACTGAGTGTCCTTTTGTGGGCTTTGATCGCTGAGCCAAAAGAAAACAGCACAAAAAGCAAACGTATTCTACGTTTTGTCTTTTCGCTTCTTCTTATTTATATAATGTCCTATTTGCATCAGTTAACATTGTTCACAATTGCTTTTGTTTTAGCAACCGAGCTCATAGGTCGTAAAAGGTTTAAGGATCGTTATCTCTGGATCATTTCGGGAATTACTATTACCTGGTTTTTGATTCGAATATATATACTTACCGATACAGCCTATGAAAATGAGAAGATCCCTACGATGGATGTTTTCCTCGAGCAGCTCCCGAATATTCGCTATCTACCCAGCACCGTGTATTTTAAACTCTTTGCAAAGCAGCATTTCTGGTCAATGTTCCTGGTTTTTATGGCTGCCTGGTATTATCTGTTCAGATCACGCAACTGGCTTTATTTTCTTTTTCTGCCCGCATTTTCATTAGGTTTTCTCGTGCTGATACTCATAACCTATTACAAGGGAGAATCACCATTGATGTATGAAAACTACTATACGGTTCTTGGCTTTTTTGCAGCTGTAGCTTTTATATTCTCATGCGATGGCTTCTTGCCAAAGAGTGTAGAATTAAGCGTGGTTGTGATCCTGCTTATTGTTAACTGTGTCGGAATTTACAACGCTCATGATATTTTAACGAAGCGGACAAACTATCTCGGCAGACTTATTTCATATGGGAGAAAGCAAGAGCATAAAAAATTTCTTGTCAGTACAACCAATTTTCCATGGCAGACCAGCTGGGTAGAATGGGCCGTACCATTTGAGACAACCTTGTTTTCAGGCTTGGCGGGACCGGATTCCGTGGTGACGGTGTATGTAACAGACGACATAAATAAACATGATTCATTGATCAACAAGGAAAATATTTTTCTGGGCCCCAAATGGGCTATTACCTGGTTTGGAAGCCAGAATCTGAATCACGATTATTTTCATCTCCCTTCCAGCGGATACGAGAAATTAAACTCTTATCAATCGGATACAGCCTTTCATGAAGAGGTGTTCGGTAAAGACAACATCCGGTTAACAGCGGTAAAGGATAAATTCTATTCTGATTCCGATTCTTTTGTAGTTGTTCCGCTGCGTATCGAAAACCTTTCAGGTAAAAAGCTTGCTTCCATACCTTCGGGTGATCATCCGGTTTTGTTAAGCTATCACGTTTATAATAACAAGGGAGAGAAATTGATTGCGGATGGTGTGAGAACTCCTTTGGAAGTGGATATTAAAGAATCATATCTGCAAGGCTTAACCGTGATCCTTCCAAAAGAAAGAGGAGAGTATTCCGTAGAGGTTGATATTGTTTCCGAAAACAAAAGATGGTGGGGGATCAATAGTAAATTTTCATTGATTGTCAGATAAAGCATAATGAATTCCGGTATAACGCGCAGCTTTCCTTTAAGTAAATGGACAATCGTCCTTGTGGCTGTTTTCTGGCTTTCAGCAATGTATTTGAATCAACCCTGGAAGAAGAACCAGATCACCAATGATGTGGTGTCATACTACAGCTATCTCCCTGCCACTTTTATTTATCACGATTTAAGCTTGAAGTTTGTAGAGAACAATTCGTTTTTCGGGGATAAGTTCTGGCCCAAAGACGCACCAAACGGAGGCAAGGTAATTAAGATGTCTGCCGGCTTAAGCATTCTGTATGCGCCTTTCTTCTTTCTTGGCCATTTTACCGCTCCTTTGTTCCATCAACCACAGGATGGGTTTTCCATGCCTTATCAAGTTTGTCTGAACATAAGCAGCTTGTTTTATCTTCTGCTGGGTTTGTTTTATTTAAGGCGCATCCTGTTAATGTTTTTTACTGAAGGTATCGTTGCCATAACTTTGCTTTCGGTCTATTTTGGCACTAATCTTCTCTGGTATTCTACGGTTGATGGCTTGATGTCTCACGGATATTTATTCTGTATTATCAATGCTTTTGCCTATCACACTATCCTATGGCACAATTCAGCAAATGTCAAACGTGCAATATTCATTGGATTGCTTGCCGGTTTAATGACGCTTGTAAGGCCAACCCTTATTATTTGTACGTTGTTTTTTGTATTCTATGATGTTTATAATAAGAAATCGTTATTTATTAAGATTGAAAGAATTAAACAGAATCTTAAAAGCATTCTTGCAATAATAATTTGTTTCTTATTAGTTCAACTACCACAATTATTATATTGGAAATATGTAACAGGTAGCTGGTTCTTCTTTTCTTATATCGGAGAGCGCTTTTATTTTAATGATGCTCATGTTTTAGAGGGGTTATTCAGTTTCAGGAAGGGTTGGTTGCTCTATACTCCAATTATGATCCTTGCACTAGCAGGAATTGTATTTCTAAAGAGGGACAAGAAAGTTTTTGTTTCGGCCATAACTGTTCCACTTTTAATTTCTATATATGTTATTTTCAGTTGGTGGTGCTGGTGGTATGGCGGATCTTTCAGTCAGCGTGCAATGGTCGACTTTTATGGCTTGCTTTCCATTCCCCTGGCCGCGCTTTACGAAAAAATGTTTATTGAGGGAAGAATACTTATAAAGAGCATGATGTCTGCAATCATAATACTCCTGATCTCTCTTAATTTGTACCAGACAAAACAATTTGAGGAAGGAATGATCCATTACGATTCAATGACAAGAAAATCATATCTCACAGGTTTCTTTTTGAAGCTTCCGACAGTGGAGTGGTATGAGTCGCTTGAAGATCCTGACTACGATCGCCTGGTTCAGGGTTATCCAGAAAAGATATCGGAAAGTGAAATTGCCGGATTAAAAGAGTGGCAGAAGATCGCCCTGAAAGCATGGAATTTAAAAGCTGTAAGTTGTGAGGTGAGTACAACGGGCGATTTAGATGCTGTTCGTTACGAACGTGGACCGTGGGAGCGGTTCTCTATTATACATGTCGGTGGCAATAAAATCGCGTTACGTGCTGACAATGGAAAATATGTATCAAGTGACAGAGAAAAAGGTTGGAAGCTGGTCGCTGATAGGGAGAATATAGGTGGTTGGGAAATTTTTGAACTGATTTACTTAGGTAACAACAGGGTTGCACTAAAAGCGGATAATCAAAAATATGTCAGTGTGGGAGAAGAGCCGGAGAGCAGGCTTGTTGCAAATGGAGAATCAATTTCCAAAAGAGAAACATTCAAGATCTATATAAGTTATAAAAAGTAGTTTACTCAACACGGAAGAGAACAAACTTTTGTAACGCCCCAATAGAATCACCTGTTGCGTAAAGCTGATTGTCCTTCACATTTAATGTAAGATACTTTTTATTTATAGCTTTGATCGCAACTGTGTCTTTTAATAGAAACACCAGTTCAAAATTTTCCCATTCCCCGACATTTGACCTAACCGAGGTAATTACCCCTTGCTGAGTTAGCTCGGAACTCCAGAATCTGTTATCAGATGCTTTAATAGCGAATTTCTGATCTCTAAGTTTATCCAAAGTAAAAGTTTCCCATGAACCTGGTGTATCGCGTGAAGCAGTAAGCATATTATTCGATGATAAGTCTGCGCAAACAAATTTCTTATTGCTTGCCTCAAGTTGAATTCTCTTTAAGGCAATGGAATTGTTTATTATTCGGGTTTGTTTTAGATCTCCTCCGGCATAATTAAGCCATTTAATTAAAGATTTACTTCCGGGGTAACTCCAAAAATCGTTGAATGCTCCCGGACAAGTGCCTGAGTATCCATTGACACAGGGTATTCCAAGTTCTTGAGAGGCGAGCATAACATCCAGGTGTATAAGCACAGCTTCGTAATTTTCTTCGTTTGTCAAATATGCTATTGCCTCGGTGCCTTCTTTTATGTGTGTATCCTCTATTGTTTTTCTTACGTTCAAAACTCTCTTCTGTGAGTCAGATTTATTATGAGTAATGATGGTGGTCATGTCCGGATAATTATCAATAATTACAATAAGAGGAAGTGCATAAATAAAATATTTCATAAAGGAATTTCTCATGGAGAGTTCTTTGACAGAAAAGACCATAAGCAAAATGAAAAAAACAGATTCTATATTTATAACACGATGAATAGCCCTCATGGACGAGAAGCCTGGCAACTCAAAAACGAGCCTGTATAAAGTCATACCGTTAAAATTCAAACAAAAGAGCATGCTGAGCAGCCACCCAATAAATAGAACAGTGATAAGCTTTTTGCTTACAGGGCTTGTGCGTTTAGATATGATCAAATAAACTGAACATAAAATGCCCAACCATGGCAGGAGCCCTAGAAATAATGTGTGACACCAATATTCAGGCAGGGCTTCCTTTGAGTGGTGTGACAAAAAATTCCATATTGCCGCAGCTTCAGTACTCAAGAAGTAAGACCTTAGTGTTGGTATTGTATTGATGGCATCCTCAAACTTTCGCATCCCAAATAGCCGGGAGATCTCAATATAGGGACTGAGTAGCGGATGTAATAACACAAAGAAAAGCACCAATATTGAGGATGTCTTTATTATTATTCTCCAGTCTTTAAACTGTTTAAACAAGCTCAGATCTCTTGTAACAATTATATAAGCAAGAATTAAAAAAAGTAAGCCGTATATCAGAAAGAAACCCAGGTAAATAGCGCAGTATAATTGAAATGCAATTCCAAGAAGCGTTAAAAGAAAATAACGGGTCTTTTTTTCTGTCAGGTATTTCCAAAGCCAGTAAAATACCAATGGAATAATAAACCTTGGGAAGTTTTGTATGTGGTAAATATTAACGTAGATGAAAATGGAGAATGCAAAAATATAGGCCCCTGTTGATGACAAAAAAACATTTTGTGACCATTTGTTCAGAGCCCAGTAACAGCAGATAAAGTTTAATATGAACAAGCTGATAAATAATAATTGATAGGCTGTTTCCCGGTCAGCTCCTATCATTCTGAAGAACGAATATATCGGGACAATCCCTAAAAGGTTATCAGAAAAGGCGATAACATTATGAAAGGGATACATAAAAGGCGCATCCCAATATTTATTTACAGATCCTTTAAAAAAAAGGTAACCGTGTTCCAGCACATAGTTGTTAAACCTAGAGTCCACCAGATCTCCTGAGACCTTTGAAAGATCCGCATGAAAGATCTGAAGTGGAACAAGATAAAGACCTGTTAAAAGAAGAATTAGGGGTAATAAGATCCGAACAATCTTGTTTGCGTTCATTGCTCTTTATGGCCTGTTTTTAGGTTTGAATATACGCGAGTCGGCAATTTTTATTCGGTTCAAAAAATAACTCAACGATACGCCCAATACTCCCAACCCGTAAACGGTGCTCCGCTTAAAATTAATGGAAGAAGCTTCTGCAAAATATTTTGTCGGGCAGGTGATCTCCGCGATCTCATATCCTGCGTAACATACTTGTGCTGCCATCTGGTTATCGAAAACAAAATCATCTGAGTTGGCGTGATAATCGATCTTTTCAAGTACCTCACGAGAAAAGGCGCGATAACCGGTATGATATTCGGAAAGCTTTTGATTCATCAGGATGTTTTGTGAAAGAGTCAGCATCCGGTTAAAGAGATATTTATATTTTGGCATTCCGCCTTTTAATGCACCTTTTCCAAGGATCCTCGAGCCGAACACTACATGGTAAAGATCCTGTGCGATCAGGTTAGCCATCGAAGGAATAAGCTTGGGAGTGTACTGATAATCGGGGTGAAGCATGATCACTATATCTGCACCAAGAGACAGTGCTTTATCGTAGCAGGTTTTCTGATTACCTCCGTACCCTTTATTCTTCTCGTGCCTGATAATGTGTTTGATCCCTGTTTTTTGTGCAACCTCTATAGTGTTATCCTTGCTTGCATCATCTACAAGGATCACTTCATCAACAATATCAAAAGGAATTTCATTGTAGGTCTTCTCAATCGTCAAACCTGCGTTGTAGGCCGGAAGAACAACAACTAACTTTTTTCCAAGTATCATGGCAGGTTAGATGTTTTTATTTTTTAGCTTGTTCGAAAGAAAAGGAAAGGTCATCATAATAATATGTGTTCTTGCCTTTGTTCCATGGATACAATTTTATGATATAAGCGGGATTCAGGTGCTCTTTGTTGATCTTAAAATTGATGTTGATTGGCGACCAGGTCCCGGTCTTTTCAGGCGTAATGCCTTTAGCTTCCCAGTAAATACTCTTTTTTGCGGTTGTGTCTTCTACAGAAAAAACAAATACATCTCCGTCAGTTTTTTTATCCATGAAGCAATTGAAATTAATATTCACTTCCTCAATGCTTTTGTACGATGATAGTTTACCTATCTGGCGTTCAAAGCCATAACCATATTCGATCTGGTCATTCAGCTTTCCGCAGATCTTTCCGGCAACACCTTTTGTGCTGTCAACGCGACCGTCAGATACACTTTCAAAATCTATGAACTCAAACAAAACCGTATTTCCATGATCGCTTTGTCCTGCCTGTTCTGCAGGTGCTTTTTTCTTAACGCATGACGTGAAAGCTAAAACGGAGAATGATAAGAGATAAAAGAAGCGCATTTTTAATCGTTTAAAATGAATGTCTTTTTTCGTTCTATGGAAGCTTTGATATCTTCCAGCTGGCCTTTCGGAATAGCACCTATAAGATTTTTGGTATATTCTGTCTGTGGGTTATTATAGATCGCATCCGCATCACCCATTTCTTCTACTTTTCCTTTATTCATAACCACCATCCGGTCGCTCATGAATTTAACAACAGAAAGGTCATGTGAGATAAAAATGTAAGTGAAATCGAACTCGCGTTTTAATTCATTCAAGAGGTTCAACACTTGCGCCTGAACAGAAACATCCAAAGCGGAAACAGATTCATCACAGATGATGAATTTAGGCTTCAGCGCCAATGCTCTCGCGATGCAGATACGTTGACGCTGTCCACCTGAAAATTCGTGAGGATAACGATAGAAATGGCTTTCATTCATATTAACGCGATGAAGCAGTTCTACCACTCTTTCTTTTCTGGCCTTATCGTTTGCAAGGATGCCGTGCACCTGCATTGGTTCCATGATCGCTTGTCCGATAGTTATTCGCGGATTCAGCGATGAATAAGGATCCTGAAAAATGATCTGGATATCTTTGCGAAGCTCGCGCATGTCAGTATTACTGATCTTCGTAATGTTCTTTCCGTTAAAGATCACTTCTCCACCGGTAGGTTCAATTAGGCGAAGAACTGTTCTGCCCAACGTAGTCTTACCGCAACCCGACTCACCAACAAGTCCGAGGGTTTCACCCGGGTAAACATCAAAACTCACATCATCGACAGCACGGACGAAATCTTTCGGTTTCCCAAAAATACCTTTGTTGATCGGGAAATATGTTTTTAAATTTTTTATCTGAAGGATAGGATTCTTTGAATAGAGGATCTGATGAGCCTCTTTCCGTTCCTCAGTTGTAACAACCAAACGGTTGGTCACTTCCGAAACAGATGCGCTGCTCTCCACCATTTCGCCTGTTTCGCTTGTATTCATGAAATCACTAACAGTCGGAAGCCACTGTAATCGTTTATTCAATGGCGGACGACAGGCAAGAAGCCCTTTGGTATATGGATGCTGCGGATTAGAGAAGATCTCCAGAACAGTTCCCTGCTCCACGATCTTACCCTTGTACATAACAATAACTTTATCTGCAAGCTCAGCAATTACCCCAAGATCATGGGTAATGAACATGATTCCCATGTCATTCTCGCGCTGTAATTTCAGCATCAGATCAAGTATGGTGGCCTGTACCGTTACATCAAGTGCAGTTGTAGGCTCATCAGCAATAAGAATGCTTGGATTGCAGCTCATTGCCATAGCGATCATCACACGTTGCTTTTGTCCACCGGAGATCTGGTGCGGGTAGCTGTCAAAAATATTTTCAGGCCTCGGAAGCTGAACAATTCGGAACAGGTCAATCGTTTTCTCTTTCGCCTCTTTCTTTGTACATTTCTGGTGAAGAAGAATAGCTTCCATCACCTGGTCGCCACAGGTGTACACGGGATTCAAAGAGGTCATCGGCTCCTGGAAGATCATCGCGATCTCGTTACCGCGAAGTGTTCTCATTTCCTTTTCGGAAAGCTTCACTATATCGATCGGACCTTTGTTTTTGGAGTGATAGATGATCTCACCACCGGTGATCTTCCCGGGAGGGTTGGGAATGAGGCGCATTACCGAAAGAGAGGTAACAGATTTTCCCGAGCCGGATTCACCAACAATACCTACAGTTTCTCCGCGCGAAAGAGTGAATGAAATGTTATTCACCGCTTTCACGGTTTCATCTTCCGTACGGAATTCGGTAACAAGATTTTTGATCTCGAGTAAAACTTCTTTAGCCATTTTTATCTATGCGATATTCGTTCGAAGGAATCCTCCGGACAAAGAGTGCTAAAAATACATTTTGTAAATGAAATATGCAACAAAATTAAGACCTGCAGGCAACAGGAGAGGACTAATCTATTCTTTGCTTGGATAGATAGAAATGGAGATCTTTCCGGGCGTTTTATCCGCAGTGAAATCTGCGCTTTCATCAGAAAGGTTGATGTTAATATCACCGTATTTTTCTGATTTAACCGTCCATACATTATAACCCATCTGCGTATCACCGGCACCGTAATGATCATTGAAGTAAGCCTTGAATGAATCGAAAACGCTGTCTACCTGATTAAGATTTTTAATGAATACGAATGATTGTACTTCAGCCAGGCCTCCATTATCGAAATCATAGGTCACATCAAATGTTCCCATGGTATCGATGCTGAACTCATAATATAGGTAATTGGTGTCAGCTTCTGTGGTATTAGCGCCTTCTTTGGCGATAACGGAAGTGATACTCTCACCAAAATTGATTCCGCGGAATGCCCCGGAATCAATGCGCATAACAGTTTGTACGAAAGGACCGTATTTTTCAAGAGGGTCTTTTTCTTTTTTGGTGCAGGAGGAAACAAGCACCAAAATAGTAAGTGTGAGTGGGAAAAGATATTTTGAACAATTATTTTTCATTTGCAATGCAAAGATAATTAATTGAAAACAAAACAATGATCCAATAATTAATAAAAAGCCCTCTGTTTCGATTTATTGAATTACGAGTTTTTTAAAGATTGTTTTATTTTGCGTTTTAACGGAAACCATAAAAACACCCTTGGCAAAACTTTCCGTATTAATTAGATGTTCAGGAGACGAAAGACTGTTTGCTTCATAAACAAGTTCTCCTACGACACTATAAACTGAAATAGAATATTCTGATGCCATATTGGATACATTTACTGTGATACGGTCTGAAGCAGGATTCGGTAAAATGACAGCGGATAAAAGTTGTTCTGTCTCAGCAATTCCATTAGCAGTTGCGAGCGATGAGTTCTTAATGTTAGAGCGTGTAGTGTTTACTGTGGCTCTTGTGGGATCGCAGCCGTTTGTCCAGATTACATCCAGATAGTATCGGGCGTTAGGATTCGATGATGGTGTAAGGTCACTCCATGTCACCACTCCGCTGCTTGCGGGAATAGTGCTGCTTAAAACCTGCCATGCTCCATTTCCCAAATTATCCCGCCACACCTGATAGTATTGTATGCTGGCTCCTTCATAATCATTCCACTGAAGATTTTGTTGCGTACCTCCACCGTTCACGATCAGATGGATGGTTTTGTGAGCAAGGCTTAAAGGGCTTTCATTCGATGCAGCGTCCACCGAAGAGATCTTATATTTGAAGCTGGTGACATTAGGATTGGCAAAGTAATCATGATAAAGGCTCAATGAGTCGTAGTGTACGGAACCTATTTGCGTGTATATTCCTGTTCCTGTTTCTCTATAAATCCTGAAACTATCGATGAGTGTAGATGCCGGCTTTTCCCAAACAACAATATTGTGATTTGAAAAACTATCAACTGTAACAAGACATATAGGAACAGCCGGAGGCAGAGGACCGGCAGCAATGTTAACGGGGTATGTTTTAGTGCACCCTGCATTGTCGGTTAATGTCAGCGTATAATTTCCAGGGCAAAGGTTACTGATCGAGGCGGTAAAGCCGATAACCGAGCTTGAAGAATTTGTCCAGATAGTGTTTATAGATCCGCTGCCCCCTGAGATTACTGTTGTTACCGATCCGTCACAGGCACCAACATAACTTTCGTTTGTTACAGTAAGCGTTGCTACTGGCAAGGGTGTTACTGTGATTGGTTGACTGGCAGTGTTTATACAATTATTGGCATCCTGGTATGAATAAGTTATAGTATGAGAACCAACCCCCACACCGGCAGCAGAGGGATAAAAAATATTCGAAAAAACACCGTTCCCGGAATAAGTTCCACCTGAAGGTAAAGCTCCGTTTAACGCTACCGTAGATGTTCCCTGGCAAACATTTGCAAAAGCATTAAAGGTTATGGCAGGTAAAGAATTTACGGTCAAAGGTTTTGAAGTAGAATTGCTGCACCCGTTACCGTTTGTGTATGTGTAAGATACCGGAAATGTTCCGACACCTGAAGTGGCCGGGTTAAATACATTCGAGCTAACACCCGTTCCGGAATACGTTCCACCGGATGGAAATCCTCCGCTTAGACTGAAGGCAGATGCGTTCGCGCACTTATCGGGGAAGCTGCTGAGGGTAACGTTTGGCTGAGGATAAACCGTTATCGAATCTATGTCGAAGTTCTTACAGCCATTCCCATCCGTATAGGTGTATGTTATCGCGTAAGTTCCTAATCCAACTATACTGGGATTAAACACATTGCTGCTGACAGCGATCCCGGTATATGAGCCACCTAATGGAGTTCCCCCAGTTAATGTCAGGGCTGTTGTATTAATACACGCTTTGGGCAAAGATGATATTGCAGCAGGTGTTCCTGTGCAATATTTGATCATCATTCCGTCAGTTCCGCCCATATTGGTAAAGTTTTCAGTTTCAACTGAAAAGGTGCCGGTATTAAAGCTTCCTGCAACAATAACATTTCCAAGAGCATCGATCTCAATTTCATTAACCCTTTCAATTCCATAATTAGCATATGGCTTAACCCATTGTAAATTGAAGTTTGAGCTGAGCTTGGCAAGAAATGCGTCCCCGTTTCCTTGAAATGCAAGTACCTGGGTTCCGATGGTAAGATTTGTATTTCCACTTCCGTAAAAGCCGGAGAAATAGATATTATTAGAATTATCAATTTCTATAGCCGCCCCGTTTTCCACACTTGTGGAGCCAAAATTCTTGGCGATGATCCGGTTCCCGTTTATATCATATTTTAATAGGACAACATCCGTACTTCCTATAGATGTTAAGCTTGTTGGGCCGAAAGAGTATGAAGTGTTGCATGAAAAATCTGTAGCAAGGATGATATTATTGAAACTGTCAAAATCGATATCTATATCATACATGCCAACCCTTAGATTAGCAGACGTCAACCATTCATTCACCCAAACATTTCCATTATTAAGGCTCTTCAGCTCAAAAAAGTTGGAGTAGGTGGCGTTTCCTGATGGATTTGTATTATAACTGATTGCAAGATAAACGGTACCATTGGATCCGGTTTTTAATTTGTAGCTGTAAATAGATTGCTGCGAATCATTCCAGACAGGACCCTGATAAACACCCGCTGCGTTAAATTTAAAAACGCCAACCCTGTAATTTTCCATTAAGCCACCGCCTCCACTGCCAGAGGTGAAGTATGTGCCCAAAGAAATTCCATTCAGATAGCTTAGGCTCGATTGAACCTGATAGGTTGCCAATACGTATAGATTGTTTAAAGTATCAATACAACTGGAATTGAGAAAATTGAAGGAGGCATTGGCTCCGGTTAATGTAATCGGATATGTTGTTACCACGCCAGTGGGGGAATGCTTGTCAAGCGCAGTTGCCCGCGTGCCAATAACGTTTTGGTTTTTATCTAATGCAATTGTAGAATATGTTTGCGTGGAACTCCATAAGATAGTTCCTGTGGCCGACTTCTTTCTTAAAACAGAGCCTTCAAGGAAATAAATATCATTGTTGCTGTTTACGATTACATTCCCAATATCTCCCTGATAAGAGTGAGCCCAGTTAAACCCGGGTAATTGTGCGGACAGATTGTTAAATAAAAGAAAGCAAAAAGTCACAAGAGTGAATGCCACTGCGGAATAAGAACGTTTCATAATCGGATTTAGAGTTATACTGTATGGGTAAAGGTACTCTTTCCGCTCACTAATGATGGTTTAATAAATATTATAATAGTTATGATGAATTGTAAGATGTCAGATCAAGCAATCACCACATCTTCGTTTTGAATGAGAGGCTCGCCCTTAAAGCGTAAGATCAGTTGCGCAACAGTGAGCACATCCTTCTGGCAGTAAACAACAATACGCTGCAGGTTCTTTTCTTCCCAATAAACTCTGGCAACATCGCTTCCGTCAATATCATCTTTCGGTGTGGGGATATCAAAGATCGCAGCAAGTAAATTAAGTGAAGTGTAATTTTTATAATCACCGAATTTCCAAAGCTCCAGTGTGTCGAGGTGAGGGATCTCCCAGGGCTTTTTCCCGGCAAGATTAAGGGTTTTGGGTAGTTTCACTCCATTGATCAACATTCTTCTGCAAAGGAAAGGGAAGTCAAATTCTTTTCCGTTATGTGCACAGAGAAGGTGGTCCTTTCTGTTGAAGTGTTTATTCAGCAGCGCTGCAAAGTCCGACAGGATCTGCTTCTCCTCATGTCCGTAAAATGACTTGACACGAAATGTTTTGTCGTTGAAATAGCCCACTGAGATACAGATCACCTTCGCGAATTCGGCAAAAACACCGGCTTTTTTGTAGAGGCTTTCAGGGGTTTCGTTTTGTGCGAATCGGAACCTGGAGTCCCAAAGCACCTTCATGTTTTTTGGAAGTTTCTTGTAATCATAAACTACCGGTACCGTTTCCACATCCAGAAACAGGATGTTGGAAAGTTTAATGTTATCGAGCATATTCTGTTTTTGTTGCTCTCCCGGAGTATAGGATGCGGGTTAACTTATTTTATCATTACACCTTTTTTGTTCAGGTATGGGATGAGTACGAAATTCTCTTCCTTAATGGTTTCGGGAAGAAAGATGTACTTTTTATCGTACATGACTTTGTTTTCATAGAAGCTGACCCAGAACTCATTATTGAGTCCAAAGACCGCTTCCATGATAGGTTCGATCTTTTTAAAATCTTTCGCGGCCACTTCATCCAGGAAATGTCTTAATGTGGATGTTTTAACCTCCTCATCATTAAAGCTGCCATAACCCATTGAGGAAACTAAAACTCCTTCAATCGAATTGCTTTTCAGATTGATGAGATAGACATTCCAGATGGTTTCCGCCAGGTCATTCTGTTCCTGAACCACAGCAACAGCTATATCTTTCACCTCAGGCGGAGTAATATCTTTCTTCATCTTATTTTAAAAACGTGCGAATATAAATAAAACTCATCACACACAGATTTGTAATCTTGTAAAGATTAGTTATCTGTACTGTACATTTGTAACGCGGCATCCAGATAATAATCAAGATCGATCGGATGATTTCCCATCACCTTCTTTTCACGCTTTGAACCAAGTCTCACAACTACCATATTCTGATCAGGGATACAGGCAATGTATTGACCCAGAATTCCTCTTGCATAAAAAACATAATGTCCTTTATAGTTCGGAATGATCCACCAGTGGTAACCATAGTTGTCAACTTTTTTTCCGTCCACATCATTCAGCGGAGCCGGCACTACCGCTTGTGCCACGTACTCTGCCGGAATAATTTCCTGCCCATTCCATTTTCCGCTGTCAAGATACAGTTGCCCCAATCTCGCAAAATCAGGCGCATTTGAGTTGAAGCAGCAATATGCCTTTTCCATTCCGTCCTTTGCATCAAGGCTCCACAATGCATCATTTTTAGCCCCAATAGGTTTCCAGATCTTTTCCGACATGTATTCACTCAATGTCTTTCCGGTGGCTTTCTGCAGCACAAATCCGAGAAGCTCTGTATTTCCACTCAGGTATTTAAAAACTTTTCCGCCTTCTTCAGACACTTTATAACCGTAGGTGAGCTTGTGCAGATCACTGCCATAATAGGCCTGAGCAGGGTAGGCGAAGGGACTCACATAATCTTCATCAAAGTTGATCCCGGAGCTCATAGTAAGCAAATGACGAATCGTGAGCTTGGCGTTATCTCCTTCTTTAAATTCAGGTAAAAAATCGGATACGGGCTGATCAAGACTTTTAATAGCGCCTTCTTTCAGAGCGACTCCGGTAAGCATGCCAACAAATGATTTCGCCATAGAGAATGAATTGGAACGTGTATCCGGACCTAATCCATCCCAGTATTGTTCATGGATCATAGAGTCATTCTTGATAACTACAAAAGCGCCTGTTTGCATCTGCTCAAAATGTGACATCAGATCAGCTGGTATCTGTTTGGAATTATATTTCTTAGATCTGTTCCATTTTTGTTCTGTACCCGCTTTCACTTCACGGTTATCAAAGATGTCGAATTCCCGTATGCTTGGACCGGACCGGCCTTTCAGGTAAGTATTAGCCAACCCTTTGTATATGTATGTCCTTCCGGAGACGATGATGGCGAGATTTAAGATCACCAGAATTATAAGAAACCACTTACCAATTGCTTTCAGAATTCTCATTTGTTTTAATATTAAATGTTGATCAAAGATAAATCATTTGGGGACTTATAGAAATATCGGAGGAAAGAGATTAAAAAACAAAACCGCTTTCTATGAGCGGTTTGTGTTTGCAGTGTGAACTGTTTTTATATAAAGCTTGCTTTTGCTTTCTTTTGATAAAGGAAAGGATTTGGTGTCACAATGCGTATAAATACTTCAGGACCGCCTCTTCCGGTGCTTGCTGTTTTTAGCTTGGATGTATTGAGGTCATAACTCACTCCGATTGCATACTGCTGATACTCGAGCAGAAAGGAAAATATCATTGCATCGCGGTTCCGATAATAAGCACCTAACCCTACCGCAGACCTCTTCAGATACCCGGTGTATTTTGAATCCTGGCTGAAATAATATTTTACCATCATTCCACCTACAATCTCGGTGGAGGGCGCCTGAATTTCCGCAATATAACTTGGTGCAAGTGCTACATTAGTATTTGGTATACCAACAAGGAAATCTCCATGAAGAACGTATTTCATACTTAGTCTTTCACGCGTATCCACAAGGAATTTTTGTTTGGGCTGATTAAAATGGTAAAGTGATGCACCTACGTTAGCACGGAATTCATTGTTGGCCCCGATCGATTTTTCATTATAACCGTAACTCCACGCAATTCCTCCCGCAAAATCCGGATAAATGAAATTGTTTGCTCCGTATGTTTCTCCCTGATCCATGTTGGGATCATAAGTCGTTCCGCTGTATTGATCAGGAAATACAAGTTTGGAGTAATCCACTTTCTTCTGAACAAGACTTCCCTGTAAGCCAAGCGACAATGAACTGTTCGGATTTAAAGGTACAAACGTGGCAAGAGAGAGATTCACCTGTGTTGATCCCATGTTTCCATCGCCCGCCTTGTCACTGTAAAACGACAAGCCTCCCGCCATTCTGTTAAAAGCCTTTTTATAGATTTTGGTCATATGCTGACCCGCTTTTTCCCAGTTGCTGCCCTTGAATTTCAATTCTACTGAAGCTCCATAGGTTTTATACGGAACCGTGATACTCCTCCACTGATCCTTATAAATGACACTTGCACGAAGAACATTTGAGATTCCTGTCAATGCTGGATTAACGAGTGAAGGAGTCTGATTGTATTGTGAAAAGTGAAGATCTTGAGAAAACAGTGCTGCACTTGTTCCTGACAATAAACAAAAAGCGAATATGGTTTTTTTTATGTTCATGTTTTCTCTGATTAACGGATAAGTGAAATATTTCCTTTAGCATCCACCTTAGTGGAGTTTGTGAATGTTGCATTAATGAAGTAAACGAATACTGCCGGATCTAAGGCCTTTCCACGATACGTACCATCCCAGCAGAATGCTGCGTCATTTGATTCAAATACTTTTTCTCCCCAACGATCGAAAACATATATAGTAAAGCTTTGGATACAATTACTCCAGCCCTGAAGACAGAAGATATCGTTATGGCTGTCTCCGTTAGGAGAGAAGGCGTTTGGAACAGCAAGATCTTTATTTGTAGGACAAGGAATTTCCACATTCACTCTTACACACGCTGTGTCTGTACAGGTTAAGCTGTCAGCGATAACACAGTATGTGGTTGTCTCGACCGGAGTCGCCACCGGGGATGCGCAGGCATTGCAGCTTAAGCCGGCTGGATTGATCCATGAATAACTGGTTCCTCCGCTGGCATTAAGCGTTGTGCTTTCACCTAATAACACTGTTACGTCCGGACTAACAGTGGCGGTGATGCTTCCCGTGCTTGAAACTGCGCCTCCAATCATCTGAGAGCAACCGCTTCCATAAGTCACAGTCACAGTTACCGGCCCTGCAAATAAATTGTTTGCTGTATTCGTTGTGGAGCCATTCGACCACAAATAAGTAAATGGTCCGGTCCCTGAAGATATAGTTATTGCAGCGGTTCCATCGTCAAATGAACAAGTAGCAGGTGTTGCGCTGATCAGGCCTGTAATGCCAGATGGTTGTGTAATGATTACCGTTGTTGAGGTGGAACAGGTTCCGCTATTGACAGTTACAGTGTATGTTCCGGCAGAAAGATTGCTGATGTTTGCGCTTGTGTTACCTGTTGTCCATGAATAGGTATAGGTTCCGGATCCTCCTGATGCTGTCACGGAGGCTGATCCATTTGATCCTCCATTACATGTGACATTTGTGTTGGAACTCGCGATGCTCACTGACGTGCTTGGAGCAATGTTTACAGATGCTGATGCTGAACAACTGTTTCCATCCGTTACGGTTACTGTATATGCACCGCTGGAAAGGCTGCTTGCAGAAGAGAGTGTCCCCCCGGATGGTGACCATAAATAGCTTAGCGACCCGGCACCACCTGTAGCAGTTACAGATGCCGAACCATTATTCAATCCGCATGTGGTTGGATTCACCGTTGTGCTTAATGTCATTGCTGGCGTCTGAATTATCGTAACTGAAGTGTTGCTTATACAACCACCGTTATCAGTCACAGTAACTGTATATGTTCCGGCTGATAATCCCGTAATTGTATTTGCTGTTGTAATGTTGTTAGTCGTTTGAAGTACTCCCGCACTGCCCGTCCACACATAATCATAAGGCGATGAGCCACCGACCGTATTTGCTGTTGCGCTTCCGTTAGTCCCTCCGAAGCAAGTAACGTTAGTAGAAGAGGTGATGCTGGTCAACCCGCCTCCTGAATTCAGTATAGCAGCAACTGCAGTTGAGCTACAGCCATTGTTATCGGTTATCGTAACGGTGTATGTACCTGCTGCCAGGGAGCTTAAAACATCTGAACCTGAAATATTGTTATTGGTTTGCAATGTTCCCGTGCTGTTCGACCATACATAATCATAGGGGCTGCTGCCCCCTGCTGCTTGTGCAGTTGCACTGCCATTTGTACTGCCACATGCAGGATTGGTTGTAGATGTGATTGCAACGCTTGCAGCACTTGCGGGTTGTGTAATTGTCACGTTCGTGTTGCTTACACAACCGGAGTTATCGGTTACTGTAACTGTGTATGTGCCGGCTGTAAGCGAAGAAATTGTATTTGCTCCGGCAACATTATTTGTTGTTTGTAATGTGCCCGATGCATTTGCCCAAACATAATCGTAAGGGGATGTTCCGCCTGTCGCAGTCGCAGTTGCATCACCGGTTGTAGCGCCAAAACAAAGGACATTGGTTTGTGCCGTAATACTTACACTTGCGCCACCGGTGCTTGTAACAGTTGAAGTTGTCGAAGAGCTACAGCCATTATTATCTGTAATGATAATCGTATATGTGCCGGCCGCTAATCCGCTTAACGTATTTGCTGTTGTAATGTTATTAGTAGTTTGCAATACTCCGGCACTGCCTGTCCAAACGTAATCATATGGAGATGTTCCTCCGCTGGCCTGGGCTGTAGTTGACCCGGTACTTGCTCCGCATGGTGTTCCGGTTGTAGCTGTTATACTCACAGATGTTGCGCTTGCCGGCTCAGTGATAGTTGCAGTAGATGAACTTGTACACCCTGCATTATCTGTTACCATTACCGTATAAGTCCCTACACTGAGTCCGCTCAATGTATTTGGTGTTGTTATACCGCTTGTTGTTTGTAAAACTCCGGAACTTCCCACCCATACAAAATCATAAGGCGATGTGCCTCCGCTTGCTGTCGCGGTCGCTGTTCCGGTTGCTGCACCAAAACACAGAACATTTGTTTGCGCGGTGATGGTGGTTGTTGCTCCTCCTGAGCTTGTGATGACAGCAGTAGTAGAAGTTGTGCAATTGTTTGCATCAGTTACCGTTACCGTATAGGTTCCTGCCGCCAATCCTGTTAATGTATTCGGGCCTGCAATATTATTTGTGGATTGTAACGTTCCCGATGGACCTGTCCAAACATAATCGTAAGGCGATGTTCCGCCATTTGCAGTTGCCGTTGCGCTTCCATTTGTTCCACCGCATGAAGCATTCACTGATCCGCTTATTGAAACTGCAGCAGCGTTTGATGGTTGTGTTATAGTCACAGAAGTTCCGCTGATACATCCTGCATTGTCAGTAACTGTTATTGTGTAAGTTCCTGCTGCTATTGCAGAAAGGGTGTTTGAGCCAGCAATATTATTGGTAGTCTGTAATGTTCCACTCGAGCCTGTCCACACGTAGTCGTATGGAGAAGACCCACCGCTGGCTGCTGCTGTTGCGTCTCCTGTTACCCCATTAAAACAAAGAACATTTGTTTGAGAACTAATATTAACGGACGGCCCTCCTGTATTATTGATAGTTGCGGTAGTTGATGTTGCACAGTTATTATTGTCTGTAACAGTAACAGTGTATGTTCCTGCTGCAAGTCCCGTTAATGTATTTGCTCCTGCAATATTATTTGTGGTTTGTAATGTTCCGCTAGCGCCTGTCCACACGTAATCATAAGGAGAGGATCCGCTGGATGCAGTCGCGGTGGCACTACCGTTGCTTGCTCCGCAGGAAGCATCAGTAGCGCTTGTAAGGGCAACCAAAACTCCTGAAGCCGGCTGCGTTATTGTGACAGGAGCCGTGCTTGTACAACCTGTATTATCTGTAACTGTTACGGTATATGTTCCCGCTGCCAGGCCGGTGATTGAGTTTGGACCTGCAACATTGTTAGTTGTTTGAAGTGTTCCGCTTGCCCCTGTCCATACATAATCATAAGGAGAAGAGCCTCCGGATACAGATGCGGTAGCCGCCCCTGTCGAAGAACCAAAGCAAAGAACATTTGTCTGGGAGGTGATGCTTACTGTTCCTCCGCTGCTGTTTGTGATAACTGCCGTTGTTGAAGTTGTACAGTTATTATTATCGGTAACTGTTACTGTGTATGTTCCTGCGGTTAAGCCGGATAAAATATTTGCACCCGTAATGTTGTTTGTTGTCTGTAAGGTTCCTGAAGAGCCTGTCCACACATAATCATAAGGTGTGCTGCCCCCTGATGCAGTTGCTGTTGCGCTTCCATTTGCAGCACCACAGGAAGCATTTGTTGAAGTGCTGGTCACTGCAGCAGCGCTTGCCGGTTGTGTGATCGTGATTGTTGTTGTTCCAGGACAACCACTGTTGTCAAGAACGTTCAAGGTGTATGTTCCTGCAGCAAGATTTGAGAATGCTTGTGATCCTGCTACATTGGCAAACGTGGCAACCGTTGTAGCTCCGTTCATTAAAGTGTAATCATAAGGAGAAGCTCCTCCGCTTGTTGATACACTGAAGCTTCCGGTTGATTGTCCGAAGCATGAAACATTCACTTGTGATGAAGGCGTTACGGTTAACGGAGGACAGCTTGTACAGTTCGGAAGTGTGTTCAATGCAGTGATCTTTAAACTATCTCCATTACTGTCGACAACCCAGATCGGATAATTTGTTCCCGGAGTTATAGTTGGGCCGGTCGCAAAACTGTTCCATGTTGTAACGGGTGTTCCTGCGACTGTTCCGAACCCGGAGCAGTTACCGAATCCCGGGACGCAGGGGGTTGTAGTTGTTTGATGATACCATGTATAGGTTCCAACTCCATTCGAAGCGGTGATCTGTCCGGAGCTAGTCTGACACGCGGTGATTGGTGAAATAGTACAAGGATTTACAATGATTGACATTGAACCTGTTCCGCAAGCCAAAGTATAATTGATAGTATGCGTTCCCGGCCCTGCTGTTGACGGACTAAATACTCCGGAAGCGTTTACTCCCGGTCCGCTCCATGTTCCACCGGCTTGTCCGGGTGTAAGAGTTACAGATGCGTCTGAAGAACAGAAAGGTCCGGCAGCACAAACGTTTGTATTACAGCAAACCAATGTCATCGGGTTGCAGGAAGACATATTTATTTGTTGAACATAACCTGTTCTCGTGGTATTGGATGCATCACCTGTTGCCCCGCATGCAATCACATTACCTGTTGAGCTTACAGCAATATCAAACACTCTGTAAGATGTTGCCGAAGTGCTTAGCTGAACCAAATTCGCATCATACTTTATAACAGCATTGGTGGACCCGACATATACGTTTCCGCAGCTGTCGATATCAATCCCACCACATCCAGCCTGGTTCTTACCTGCACTTGTAACATTCAAACCACCGGGAATTGTTACTGATGTAATTACAGCACCTGTCGTCAATGATCTTTTCTGAACAGTTGTTCCATTATGCGTATAAACAAAATTCTTATTGGCTCGGATCGCCTTGACTCCGGAGTTTCCGTTGTTTGGTTTATAATTCTCGCATTTATAGCTCCATGCGAATCCATCGTTAATTCCAAATATGGTATTTCCTGAAGGACAGCTTGAAAAATTCTGGTCAATTGCTCCAATGGTGTCAAGTGTAAGATAGTAATACCTTGAGTTGAACGAAGAAGTCATTGCACGCACTTCTTCAATATCTGTAACCGGTAATCCGAAAATAGATGTCGTTCGGGCGTAGCCAACGATCTTTATTGCGCTCACTCCTCCTGTTGCGGTATTTATATCGAATATCACTCCTGCACCGGTGGGTGAAGGGATGCCCATCAAGCGGGTTCCACCGACAATTAATTTCGTCTGATCACAATTAAATGAAATGGTCCAGTATTCGTCCATTGATCCGCCTGAAACGCTGTAAACGAGTCCTCCGGCATTATTTACTTTTTGAAGCTTCGCAGAAGAGCCGGCTGTCACATAGCTGTTTCCTGTAAGATCAGTGGCAAGAGTTCCAAGCCAGTAGTTTGCTGTATCCCAAGGGGTATTATACGTCCACTGTAATGTTCCTGCAGAATTATATTTCAAAAGTTTCATTGGTGAATCTCCACCGATGATATACGCATTTCCCGCTCCATCTCTCTCACACTCCCACACACCATTAGATGCAGCAAGTGTAGGGGTTTGAGTCCAGGGGTCGATCGTTACGCTTTTAGAAGCATCGTAAGGTCCAAGATTGAACGTAATGGTTTTATTGCTGCGTATAAACTTCGAAGTGATTTCAGATGAATTGTTAGCTGAATAAAAGCTTAATGGCGCATGGTCAATGATGTCACCGAATTTTGTATCAATATGAAGATCACCATTTCCGGCAATAGAAACATTATCGGAATATTTCATTTTGATCAGAGATGGATCAGCTCCCGGATGAAGAATGATTGCATATTTGATCCCATCCTGTGGATGAAAGGTATATTCGACATCAATATTCGGATATAAATTTTTATAGGTTAGCTTCGTAAATGCTTTGATGTTATTAATGCTTTCTTCCTGTCCGTTTGCGTTTTTCTGAACGTATATATGATAATCTTCAGTCGCGCCTGAAGGAATAACAAGCGTATTAGGATCAGCGCCCTCCCAGATCACGTTGACCACATCGGTCTTGAACTTCATCCTGTGTTCCTCTTTCTCGATTTCCGCGTGCGATTTTCCCTCACGGATTTCTCTTTGTTCCCGTGCTCTTTCTCTTGCCATTTCACGGGGATCCTCATCCTCATTCTCTTTCCATCGTTCAAGAAGGCTGTAGCTTATTCCGGTTGAGGTGAAATAGATCATAGTTGAACCGCCATCATAAGCGAACTTAACCTGTGAGTTTGCCGGGGATACTTCTTCTTTCAGCTTAAATTGTCCTTTATTCTCAATAAAGGCACGGGCTGGTTGAGCCGAAATATTCCAGTTTTTGACATCTTCCGCTTTTGTCAGGCTTGAAACGATGAGTATCGCTAAGAGTAAGGAGTATTTAATTAGCTTCATTTTATGGGAGATAAAAATTAAAAACAGAATAAAGACCCCGGGTGGTACCGGGATCTTGTTTTAAATTGCAGACCTTTTTAAATTAAAAGATCATTACGCAGATAAATTGAATTGTTTTCATGATAATGATTGTTTGGGGATTTAGTTCATGTAACTCAAAAATAGGCGGCCGTGATCCGGGGCTAATTAAAAAATTCATACATTCTTGGAAGTCTGATTTTATAAAAACATTGTTCTTTTGCTATAAATAGTATATTTTGGTCATGCAATTCTTGTAAGTATGACTCCATCAGAGGAACTCCACCAGTTAATTTCCAGCATGAACATGTCCGAAAAACGGTATTTTAAAATATACTCTTCAAGGCATGTGATCGGTGGGAAGAATAATTACATCAGGCTGTTTGACGCAATCGACAAGCAGTCCAGCTATGATGAGCCTCAGCTGAAGAAAATGTTTGAGGGTGAAACCTTCATCAAACACCTCCCTTCGGAGAAAAACTATTTATATAACAATGTTCTCGACAGTCTCACTTTTTTCCATAAGGATAAAACATTCCTGGCAAGGTATTGCAACATTCTTATCGAGATCGAGATCCTTTATAACAAAGGGCTTTTCGAGCAATGTAAGAGGCTCATCAACCGCTCAAAAAAGGAAGCATACAGCCTTGAGAAATTTTCGATCCTTCTGGTGATCTTAAGATGGGAAACGTTGATTTATATTAAGGAGGAAGAAGGGGAGAACCTGTATAAGAGTTTTGATGAGGAGATGAGAGTCCTTGATATTGTCAGGACACAATCTGCTTTCATGCAGCTTGCCTTTAATATTCAGATCAGGATAGACAAAGGAAATGTTTCACAGAAATTTCTTTCCGAAAGCGAGAAGCGCATGAAAATGCTTTATCCGCGTGAGAAGGAAAAAAGAAGCTTCTGGATAGACTATTATTATCAATCAGCCTTAGGTTTGATCTGCTCAGTAAGGAATGATCAACAAGCGCGTTTTAGCTGCTACCGTGAAATTAAAAAGATCATGGATGAGGCACCTCAGTTCATTAAGGATCTGGCTGCAGTTTATCATACAAATTTCAATAATCTTGTGAACGGAATGTTTATCCTGAAAAAATATGATGTGGCTGAAGGTTTGATCCGTAAGCAACGCTCATTCCTTGATGCTCATGGCATAAAGAACCAAATGGTTCAAAGCATTAACTTTTTGAATACATCCGAAAATGAACTCTACCTAAATTATAAGTTGGGTAATATTAAAGAAGGAGAGCGTGTGGTAAAGAGAATAGAAACAGAGGTTAGAAAGATTAAGCCGTCTTTTAGCCTGGCTTTATATGATCTTCTTTTTTTTATGGCTGTTGCCGACCTTCTTGCACATAATTATAGTGCAGCTTTAAAATGGCTTAACAGAATCCTGAATGCGGGACAGGATATTTATATCAGGAAAGAGCTTCAGTTGAACGCACGTTTGCTTTATTTGATCGCCTTGTTTGAATCGAACGACTGGTTGCTTGAAAACCGGCTGAATGCAACCCGCAGATTTTTCGCGCAGGAAAGTGCTTATAAGCTTCAGTCAAATATTCTTGATGCTTTGAGAATTATTTTTGAAGATAATGTAACTCATAAAAACAAACAGGAATTAAAACGGCTTATCTCCGAAACCAAAAAGCAGCAGCGAAAATCTAGCGAAGAGATCATGTACAAAACATTTGACTTCCTTGAATGGATCGAAAATAAAAAGCGCGAGGGAAAAGGGAAATGGTCTTGATTATTTTAAAAGCTCTCCCGTCATTTTTCTTAAGCCGGTTTCAGATGCCTTTAAATTGTAGCGTGCATTTACCAACCGTGTGATAGCCTCCTCATAGGATTTTTGGCTTTCCTTGATCTCAAGGTAGTTTCCAAGTCCGAGGCGTAATCGTTCTGTGGTTATATGCATACTTTCTTCCGCAAGCTTTATGTTCTCTTCTTCGAGCGCCAGCATTTCTTTGTCGCCAAGCCAGCGCCTGTAAGCAACATTGGCACCTGAAAACAAAATATATTTTGTGCTTTCTGCATACAGGTTATTATTTTCAAGCTCAAGCTTAGCAGCTTTTATCTGATTGCTTGTATTGAGCCCGTTAAAGATATTCCATGTAAAAGTAAATCCTGCACTCGCTCCCTGATTACGGTTATATAATGCAAAGCCGGCTGCAGTTTGATTTCTTCCATACTGATAAGCCGCATTCACAGCAAGTTTGGGTAAATGCTCCGAACGAAGCTCTTTAATATATTGATTTGAAATGAGGATGTTTTTTTGCGCAAGAAGAATAGATGTGTTTGTTTTTTCAATGTTGGTTTTTATTTCTTCAGCGGATTGTATGTTGCCAAAAGTAAATACCGAATCAACTGTAAAGCTTGAGAACGGGTCGTTTTTCAGAAGGATCAACAGGTCGCCTTTAAACTCTTCAAGCAGATTCTTTTGTATGATCAGGTTGGCTTTTTGGGCGTTGAGGTCCAATTTTGCCTGAAGCAATTCAACATTTGAACCCGAGCCAAGTGCCTGCTTTTTTTCAGCGATTTTAATACGCTCTTCTGATACAGCCTTTGCTGAATTGATTCCCTTAATTAATTGCTCCTGCTTTACAATTTGAAAGTATGCAAGCGTTACCTGCTGGATAGTATTTTCAATCTGCAGCTTTAAATTCAGCTGTCCGCTTTCCTCAGAAAGGTTCAGCCTTTCCTTTGCAGCAAACATTCTCAGCCCGTCAAAAATTGTCCAGTTTAAATACACTCCGGCACTGATTCCGCTTGAGCTAACCCCGTTTTTATCAACCGTAGTACCATTTGAGAATTCCTGTTTCGTATCATTGCTTGCGAGAGTTCCGCTTGCGTTAAGATCTACCCGCGGTAAAAATCCTGCATTGCCATAAGTGTTCTGCGTCTTAGAGATCTCAGCGTTATTACCTGCGATCTGAATGTCAAAATTGTTTTTTAATGCTGCTTCGATAGCTTGTTGATATGTCAACACGTTATTGTTTTGTGCCCTTGAAGTAACAAAGGCAATTGAAAAAAGCAGACTTAATATTATATAAAGCTTATTCATAAATTTATTTATATAACCAGCGTGGTGGCTACTCATGTTTCTTTTCTTTTGATAAATAACTATAGATCGCAGGAATCACATAAAGTGTCAGGATCAATGAGAACATGATTCCACCCACGATAACTATTCCCATTCCCATGCGGCTTTTTGCTCCTGCACCCAATGCCAATGCAATCGGCATTGCTCCGAGCGCTGTCGCAATACTTGTCATAAGGATCGGACGCAAACGTGCTGCAGCAGCTTCACGGATCGCTTCACGTTTTGATTTGCCCTGTTCTTTCAATTGGTTTGCAAACTCAACGATAAGAATGCCATTCTTGGTAACAAGTCCAATTAGCATAATGATCCCGATCTGACTGAAAATATTCAGAGTTTGGTTAAAATACCATAATGATAATATCGCACCAGCGAGAGCGAGCGGAACAGTAAGCATGATGATGAACGGATCAACAAAGCTTTCGAATTGTGCCGAAAGGATCAGATAAATGATCAATAATGCAAGTAAGAATGCGAACAGAATGTTGGAAGAACTTTCTGCAAAGTCTCTCGATGCTCCTGTTAAGGAAGTTGTGAAGCTTTCGTCAAGTACTTCACTCGCGATTTTTTCCATTTCTTCAATTCCATCTCCCACTGTTTTTCCCGGTGCAAGTCCGGCTGATACCGTTGCCGACTGATACCTGTTGTAGTGATAAAGCTGAGGTGGTGAACTTTGTTCAATGATCTTAACAATGTTATCAAGCTGAACGAGTTGACCGCGGTTATTTTTTAAGTACACAGAAGTGATGTCTGTTGGTTCATCCCGATTAGCACGCTCAAACTGTCCGATAACCTGATACTGCTTTCCGTTCATTGTAAAATAATTGAATCTTTGTCCGCTTAAGGCCAGCTGCAATGTTTGTGCGAGATCGGCAACCGACACCCCCAGGTTCTTTGCTTTGTCACGGTCGATAATAATGTTCAACTCGGGCTTGTTGAATTTCAGATTCACATCCACTCCCTGGAACACCGGATTTTTATTTGCTGCCTCCAGGAATTTTGGCATAACGCTTTTCAGCTTTTCAAAATTAGGCGCCTGCAAAACAAACTGTACGGGCAGTCCCCCTCTTGCGCCTCCGGCAGAAATAGTTTGTTCCTGGATCACATATATTTTGCCATCCGGAAATTTCTTTCCTTCCTTCATTATGTAATCTGCGATTTTTTGCTGTGAACGATCGCGTTCAGATGCATCTACAAGCGCGAGTCTCACAAAGCCTGTGTTTACTGCTCCTGAACCGGTGAATCCGGGTGCGGTAACGGTTAAGCAAATTCTTTTTTCAGGGATTGAGTCAAGTACAAACTGGGTGAACTTATCTACGAAGTTATCCGTGTACTCAAAGGATGCCCCTTCGGGTGCCGTTAATGAAACGCGCATCCAGTTTCTGTCTTCAAGTGGTGAAAGCTCACTCTGAAGCGTGCTGCCTAGGCCAAAGATCATTCCCGTTGCTGCCAAAAGAATTACGATTGCAACCCATCTCCTTTTAAGAAAACTATTCAATGATTCGCTGTAATTGTTTGTTAAGCGCTCAAAGAAAGGTTCAGTCATTTCGTAGAAACGACTCTTCTTATGGTTCTTTCTTACCATGCGTGCATTCAGCATTGGTGTTAAAGTGAGCGAAACAAAAGCCGAGATGAGTACGGCTCCCGCGAGCACAACTCCAAACTCACGGAATAAACGGCCTACAAAACCTTCAAGAAAGATCACAGGCATGAATACCGCAGCCAGAGTGATTGAAGTAGATATTACGGCAAAGTAAATTTCTTTTGAGCCCTCATGTGCTGCCTGGATTGGTGGCAATCCATCTTCAATTTTTTTGTAAATATTTTCAGTTACAACAATACCATCATCTACAACAAGTCCCGTAGCAAGCACAATGGCAAGTAACGTAAGTACGTTGATCGAATATCCCATGAGGTACATGATGAAGAATGCTCCAATCAAGGATACGGGAATATCGATCAGTGGCCTGAATGCAATAAGCCAATCGCGGAAGAAAAGATAAATAATGATGATCACTAGTACGATTGCGATGATCAATGTTTCGGCAACTTCTGTTACAGACTTCTTAATAAACAATGTGTTGTCAAGGGCTGTATCGAGTGTATAGTCTTTGGGAAGATCTTTTTTCAATTCTTCAAAACGCTTGTAGAACTCATCTGCAATATCAAGGTAGTTTGCACCGGGTTGTGGTACAAGTCCCATCCCGATCATTGGTTTGCCTGAAAGTTTCAGAATAGTTTCTTCATTTTCAGGACCGAGCATTGCTGTTCCAACATCTTTGAAACGGATCACCTGATCGCCTTCAGTTTTTATGATCAGATTATTGAAGTCTTCTTCGGTCTTAAGCCGACCGACTGTTTTTAAAGTCAGCTCAGTTGTATTGCCCGCTACTTTTCCCGTTGGAAGCTCGACATTCTCCTTATCCAGTGCAAGCTTAACATCCTGTGGTGTTAACCCATATGCGGAAAGTTTAACGGGATCAATCCGCATTCGCATTGCATATTTTTTTTGTCCCCAGATCTGAATTGTACTTACACCGGGGATTGTCTGCAACCTTTCAGCTAATACATTTTCTGCAAAATCACTGATCTCAAGTTGCGAACGCGTGTCTGATTGTAAGGTAAGAGAGAGAATCGCATCCGAGTTTGCATCCGATTTGGTTACGGTAGGTAGCCCATCAATATCCTGCGGAAGCTGTCGTACCGCCTGTGAAACCTTGTCACGAACATCGTTAGCAGCAGCTTCGAGGTTAGCGTTAAGATTAAACTCAACCGTAATTGTGCTTGATCCCTGGTTACTCGAAGATGAAATAGTACGGACACCTTCAATACCATTGATGGCTTTTTCGAGAGGCTCTGTTATTTGCGATTCAATAACATCTGCGTTTGCACCAGAATAGTTCGTGCGGACGGTAATGATTGGCGGATCAATGCTGGGATATTCCCTGACACCCAGAAATGAAAACCCGATCCCTCCGAAGAGAATGATGATAAGGCTCATCACTATTGCCAGGACTGGACGGTTAATGCTGATAGAAGAGATATTCATTAAATGCGTTTATTTTTTCAATTGAATAATTTTGACCTGCGTGTCCGGTTTTAAGGACATGATACCTGTAGTGATCACGGTGTCGCCTGCTGTCAGTCCGGATAATATTTCCACTCCTGCATCAGTACGCACTCCGGTTTCAACTTTTTGAGGAAATGCTTTTCCGTTTTTAACGATGAAGATCTTGTTCCCTTTCATTTCGGGAATCAGCGCTTCTGTGGGAATCATAAAAGATTGTTTTTTACTGGCAATGAGTTCAACTTTTGCAAATGCCCCCGGATATACAGAGCCGGATTTATTATCATACACCGCACGGATCATAATGTTCCGGGTTTGTGAGCTGATGCGCGGCTCGATGGCAGCCACTTTAGCCAAGAGCTTCTCTTTGTTTCCTTCAACAGAAAACTTGACGGTATCGCCCACCTTAACAAGCGCTGCATATTTTTCAGGAATTGAAAAATCGATTTTCAACATTTCTGTCTGTTGTATGCTGGCAATAACATTTGAATTGCTGACAAAACTTCCTTCACTTACGGACTTTAAACCTATTTTGCCACTGAATGGAGCCCGGATCTCTGTTTTCGCGATCTGTGCGCGGGTATATTCCATGTCTGCCTCAATGGTTTCAAGTTCATTTGCAGCAACGTCATATTCTTCCTGACTTACTCCTTTAATTTCAAGTAATCCTTTTACCCGCCTTTCTCTTTCTTTTGCCAGCTTATATTGCAGGTTTAATTTCTTTAATTGCGCCTGCAATTCGGCATCATTCATTTTTGCAAGCAAAGCACCTTTTTCAACAGTAGTTCCTTCTTTGAAAAGAACAGAAACAAGTTTGCCGGACATCTCCGGACGAAGCTCAACTTCTTCTGAAGCAAGTACACTTCCGCTTGAAGAAATATTATTTTCAAGTATCACCGGCATGGCCAGATACCCTGTCGCAATTGCTGAAGACGGCTTCTGGCCGGCAGCCGGTGGCGGGCCCTGGTTCTCCGGCTTGAGGAAAACAATTTTAATAAGTATTAAAACGGCAACTATACTGATGATAATGATTATTGTACTTTTTTTCATTTCTTTTCTTTGTTCGCTTTTTTATAATTCACAAAAATTTTATGAGCAGGCAGGGTTTCAACATTGTCGTAAATGAGACACATATTCCTGTAAAACTCTTTTTGTTTTTCTCTTGAAAGGCCTTTAAATGCGACATCATTAAGGTTTTTGATCTCGCGGTGGATTTCAGGCATTGTTTTTTCAGCCTTAGGTGTGAGTTCAATGAAATATTCTCGCCTGTCTTTCGGATTCTGGACTTTTTTAATGAATTTCTTTTTTATCAAATAATCGAGGATCCGAACCATTGACACCTTATCGATCTTCAAATGATCACAGATATATTGCTGTGAGCAGCCTTTCCCTGATTCCTCAATAAAAATTAAAATAGAGTAATAACGTTCCACTTCCAGATGCTCCAGCTTTTTAGTCAGAGCACCGAAATAGGTTTTTGCGAGAAGGGAAAGAGAACGACCAAGAGGAAGCCGTTCAAAGAGATCATTACTCATTTATTATTTATGGTGGCACAAAGATAGTTATTATTACGAATAGTTCGCATTGCGAACTATTATTTATACGTCCTTAATATAAACCTAAAACTATGTACCAGCAGAAACCGTACATGCATTTATGAGAACAGTCCTAATTATACTTTTGTTCACGGCTAGTGTATGTAACACTTTGTATAGTCAGAATACTGACAGCAGCAAAGCTGAAACAGAAAACTATTTCAGGTACACATACGACAATGACTTTTTCAGCGCTACCGACCGATATTACACGCAGGGCGTAAGACTTGAGCTCATCCTTAAAGCTTTGAAACATAACCCCCTTTCTTATCTTCTGCTACCGGTTAACCGAAGTTCCAGAAAGTATTACGGCTTGGCCTTTGAGCGGGACGGATTTACCCCAAGGAGCATACGAAAGGACTCAATTTACTTAAATGAACGGCCGTACGCAGGAATCTCTTATTTATCATCATTTCTGATTTCCCTAGATGGGAAAGAGAACCAGAAACTTTCGAATTATATTGATCTGGGGATCATCGGACCGAATTCCTTAGGCGCAGAGGAACAGAAATTTATTCATAAAAAGCTTGATAATATTCAGCCTCTCGGATGGGAGTACCAGATAGCCAATGACATTATCATAAATTATAAACTGAGATACGAAAAAGGAATTATCGATCATAAAAATGTTGAAGTGGTTGGCTCACTAGAAGCAAGGCTGGGAACGCTTTACGATGATCTGAGCGTGGGCAGCATGATCCGGCTGGGACGGTTCCAGAAATATTTTGAAAATCTGGGGACATCGAAATACAGCAGCGACAAAAAATTTCAATGTTACGTTACTTTGCATGGTGCGCTGAAAGGGGTTGCATATAACGCCTCCATGCAAGGGGGAATGCTTAATCGTTCCAGTGTTTATATTCTACGCGCAGATCAAATCAACAGGATTGTAGGCACCGGAAGCGCAGGTATCGTGCTTGCCTATAAAAGAGTAAGCGTTGAATATACCAAAGTATATATCAGTAAGGAAATTTATTCGGGACTTGATCATGGATGGGGGCATTGTTATATTACTGTTGCCTTTTGATCCCGATATGGCGCTTGACTTAGCGGATTTATTATTTTAAATTTGGTTAACCCCTAAATTTAAAAAGATGAAAAAAAATCTACTTCTCATCCTTTCTTCTGCTTTAACATTTTCCGGATATTCACAAAAAGAAGCAGACAACTGGTATTTCGGCACGTTCGCTAAACTTAGTTTCGTGACGGGATCGCCTGTTGCGGGTGTCGGTTCTCTTGCAAGCACGGAGGGCACAGCATCTATTTCAAGTCCTTCAGGTGCCACACTTTTTTACACAGACGGTGTAACGGTTTGGGACGTTACAAACAGTCCGATGCCAAACGGTACTGGGCTTATGGGTGATGGCTCGTCCTCACAGTCAGCTATCGTTGTTCCATCACCAACCTCGCCTTCACAATATTATCTTTTCACAACTCCTCCGGATGGAGGTACCGCAGGATTCCGTTATTCGATGGTTGATATGACTTTGAATGCGGGAAAGGGAGATGTGACAGCTACAAAAAACGTTATGCTCACCGACAGTATTGCTGAAAAAATTTGTGCTATTAAAGATGCTTTCGGTTCGGGATATTGGATCATGGTGCATAAATGGGGAACAGATGAATTCTATGCATATCATTTAACGGCAACAGGAATAGCGGCTCCAGTTGTCAGTCATGCCGGATCTGTTCACACAACTACAACCTTTCAAAATACATACGGGCAAATGAAATTTAATATGTGTGGTGACAAGCTTGCACTGGCTATAGGGTATCAGGATAAGATCGAGCTTTTCGATTTTAATAAAAGCACCGGTGTGGTGTCGAACGCCATCTCATTCCCTATGGGATATCATGTTTACGGAGTGGAATTTTCCCAGAATTCGCAAAATCTTTATGCTACTACCTATGACCCTTCAGCAACACTTGTTGCATTTAATATTACGCTGCCTTCAGAAACTCTGATTGCGGCAAGCAAGGTGCCTTTGTCCAACACGTCCGGATTGTATGCCTTACAGATAGGCTCGCATGGTAAGATTTATGTTGCCGAATCTTTTGGCAGCCCCTTTTTAGGTGTTATAAACAACCCTGATATTTTTGGCGCAGGTGCGAATTATGATGAGATGGGAATCACTATTGATCCCAATGGAAATGGTACAGGCGGGAGCTTAGGCCTTCCCTCATTTTTGCAGGATTATTTGAAAGAGAATATAGAATGCACAGTGGGTATTGCAGAAGACAACGAGAAAGATGAACTGAGAGTTTATCCGAATCCGAGCTCTTCCAATTTTATTCTCAGACCAAATAGAGAAATAGCACAGGTTCGGGTTTTTGATAATATGGGCCGCCTGATAGAGACATTCCAGCCGAAAAATTCGGAATATATTTTTGGCAATAATTATTCTTCCGGAGTGTATTTCATCTCTGTTCAAAGGCATGAAACTATAAGCTATTATAAAGTGGTAAAAGAATAGGACGGGGATAACTGTATAAAGACCGTGGGAAGCCAATTTCACGGTTTTTTTGTTCAGTATTTTCCCCAAAATAAGATGGAAAATTTTTTGTTGCGGATACAGTAAAACAACAAAAAATGCTGAAGATACTTTTACCTTTTACATTATGGTTTATGCCATTCTTTTTTCCCGTGAAGTCGCCTAAGGCTGCTGCACCGGCTGGATCCCATGTAGAGATCAAAAAGCGTGGGAAACTTTATCAATTATATTTAAACGGCTCTCCATACTTTATCAAAGGGGCTGGAGGATATTCACACCTTTCGGATGTCAAAAAATACGGGGGTAATTCTCTTCGTTTATGGAGCACCATTGGAGCAAAAAAATACATGGACAGTGCGTATGCCTTGGGCCTTACTGTAACTCTCGGATTGGATATGGAGCTGGAAAGACGAGGTTTTAATTACAGCAATAAAAAAGCGGTGGCTGAACAATTCGAAAGATTAAAAAAAGAGGTCCTCGCTTTCAAGGATCATCCTGCATTGCTGATGTGGGGAGTGGGAAATGAACTTGATCAGTTTGCCAAAAATTATGAAGTGTGGGATGCTGTGCACGACCTGGTGAAATACATCCATGAAGTGGATCCGCATCATCCGACAACCACCATGCTTGCCGGAGTTCCGCTACACCATGTAAAAGAAATCATGAAGCGCTGTCCTGACCTGGATGTGTTATCTCTTAATGCATTTCTGGATCTTCCAAACGTACGCGGTCATTTAAATGAAGCAAATTACAAAGGCCCTTACATGGTCGGGGAGTTCGGTGCTTCCGGTTACTGGGAGGCTCTGATGACGCCTTGGGGCGCTTTCATAGAGGAAACGAGCACTCAGAAAGCTAAACTCTTTGAGGATCATTATAAAGATGCAATAGCGACACATACCGACCGCTGTTTAGGTTCGTATGTTTTTTATTGGGGGTACAAACAAGCCAGAACACATACATTATTAAGCCTGTATCTGGAAGGTGGTGAAGAGATGAGCATGATTGATGCGATGCAGAAAAACTGGACGGGACAATACCCGCAGAACAGGGCACCCGAAATTTCACCATTGGGAATAGATGATAAACAAACACATTTAGGTGTTTATTTAAAACCGGGAACCGCACATATGGTTTATACAGATTGTAAAGATCCGGAAAATGAAAATCTATATTACTACTGGGAGATCTTACATGAAAGCCAGGAAAAGAAAGAAGGCGGGGATCGTGAAGAAAAACCAATAGCTATTCCGGGCCTCATCAGGGATGGTAAAGGCAAAGCACTTTCATTTATCACTCCTGAAAAGGAAGGCGCATACAGAGTTTATGCTTATGTGTATGACGGACATAATAATGTTGCTACTGCAAATGCTCCATTTTATGTGAAGAAATAAATAGACCTATAAACGAATATCAGGAAATCCCGCTTGCTGCGGGATTTTTTTTGCTCGAAAGAGTTATCGGAATGGAGTATAAAAAACCTGGGCTTCCGACACGGTTTACCACAATGTCGCCTAGGCGAAGCCGAATGGATCTAATTCAAACTAAACATCTCAACTCATTGTTTTTATTGAACGTAAAATAGTTCAAAATCTGCGCGCGGATCCTGAAACAAGTTCAGGATGACGCCACCATCCTTCTGCTTCGTGTCTCAGCACTTTGCTTACCGCAGCTAGCGGAACGTCATTATGATAATGTTTTGACAGACTTTGCCTGTCGCGAAAGCCTTAAAACAATGTCTTCCTAAGCGAAGTCGAATGGGTCTGATTGGCGGTAGATAATAGTTGTATGAGATTGCTTCTTCGCGAAAAGCTCATCACAATGACGTTCTAAAAAACGAATTGATTTATATTACATAGAGTCAACTTATCTTTATTTAAGGAAAACGACCCCAGCTTCCCGCCAATTAAAGATGTAACTATTTACCTGCAGTCAGTAAAGTATTCATATAATGGTCAAGCGACTGGACCCAGCCTGCAATACGCTGATGAGAGATCTCGGTTTTTTCCGGAAATTGTGAAGCTATATTATTCGTTTCATGCGGATCCGCCTTCAGATCATACATTTCGGAAATGTTTTTGGTCGCATTAAAAATATATTTATAATTTCCTTCGCGGTATCCGAATAGATAATCCGCCCATGGGGTGAAAAAATAGACTCTGTCTGTTTCCTTTGCGGTGAAAAGGTCTTTACCCTGCCAGTATTCAGAAGGAGCGTAACCAAGAATATTCATAAGTGTTGGAGCAATATCTACAAGCCCGCCAATTCCATTTTTACGTTCTCCTTTAAATGCGGGGTTGATGAGGATAAAAGGGACATGAAGATTTTCTTCGTAGATGCCACCCGCATGCGTAACCTGGGAATGTCTTCCAAAAGCCTCACCATGATCACCGACTACAACAACAAGAGTTGATTCTGAAAGTCCTTTTGCTTTGAGATCATCAAGTAATTTTCCCAGCACCTGGTCACTGTGATGAACAGCATTGAGATAACGGTTCATCACGCGGTCAGTAGGATTATACGTAATCTCTTCTCCCGAACTGAAGTATGGAAAGTGTGTCTGGTAGGTCCACATCATACCAAAGAAAGGCTTTTCAGGCGATTCACTAATCCAAGAGAACAGATCGCCACCGGTGCAAGCATCATCTTTTCCATTTAAAAAGTCCCAATGTTCATCATTTACCTCGAATCCTTTTTCACAATTTATCGAGTTGCAATCTTTAATGTTATCAAATTTTCTGTTTGAAAGAAATTCTCCAGCTTTCTGGAAACGGTTATCAGCAGAGTTAAAAAAGGCAGTGCGGTAGCCGTGTCTTTTCAGTTCTGAGCTGATGGTGGTCAATTGCACATCAGGATGTTCCTTGGTGATGCTATTATAGGATAGCCATGGATAAACAGAACCAAGAATGCTCACCATTGAATTATTAGTTGCGGGTGCATGCGCATAAATGTTGTCAAAAACGATTGATTCGTTCAGATGCTTTTCAAGCTCAGGAGTGATCTTATATTCATTAGCATACGGCTGAACATATTCTGCAGGTGTCGACTCCATGACGAACAGAACTACATTTTTGATCTTATGCTCAGGAATGGCTGCCTTAGTGTTTTTTTTCAGAAAGAGCTCGAATTTGAGGCTGTCATTTACATTCATTGTAAATAGTTCGGGGTTGCCTGAGAATGTTGGCATTGAGCCGGCAAAAGCAATTATGGGATTTGCAAGTTTCGTGTAATCCCAGTTATAATGACGGACCGCTCCGGGCGCGATTATAATATACGCAAGGCAAATAGTGGTCAGAGCACCTGTCAAAACATGTTTCATTTTGTATTTCACCACCAGTATTTCTGTGGCTAACAATATTGTTATGGCAGCAAAAACAGACGCTAAACAAACCATTGCTATCTGAAGGAAATAAGCGGAGTCGACATTTGCAGACATGGCAGCCTGGGAATCGGAGCTTTGAAGGAAATCAGAATAATAAAACCATGGATAGTTAAATGGTTTTCCCAAAGTTGCGATCACTCTGATATTCATTATACCTGCAACAATTGAGAAAAGACAAATAAAAATATAGGATGAAATTACTACCGCGAGAATTCTCCTATACTTTCTTAATAAGGTCGCTAATAGAATGAACAGTGCACTGAGTATGAGGATATAAAAAACATCATAGAAGCCTGACCATAAAACTTTTGGGAAATATGCAAAAGGATGCAGATACAGATCCCAGGATTGCCCAGTAACTGATGATCTGATAAATACAAGCATTATTGATGTCACAAAGGCTCCCGCACAGATAATTCTAAAAGGTGTTTTCTTCAGTGAATTATCTCCGGTAAGGGATGTTTTGATAATGAAAAATAATAGCATCAACGTAGTGCAGATGCTAAGAATGGGAACCGCGAAGTCAAGCACTGAGATTGGTTCTTTTGGTCTCACGTTCACCTTTGAATTGACCATGACCATATTGCTGCTCACACTCCACGTGTGATAATCTTTTTGAGGTGCCACATTCAGGTCCCACAGATCAACCGGTTTTTTTGCAGGTCCGCCTGAGATCCAAAACACATAATCTACCATCGTGTTTGGTAGTACTTTCAGTGAAGCAACAAAGCCGTTACCCTTTTGTTTCATTGGTGTGAAAAGCAGCTTGTCTTTCACAAAGCTTCCTTCCGGCCTCAATGATTCTTCCGGTAAGGCCCAGTTATTTATTCCCCACACCAGATAAACTTCGCTGGCATCCTTGCATACGTAGAGTATATCCTGCTGGACAACCGGTGATGTTTCCGGGTTTGTATCAGCGGCAAGAATAAAGATCTGCAGAAAAAGTAAAATTAAAAGTCCGGTTCGTTTCATGATCTCTTAATTAATATACTTTGATCGGAACAGAAGTGGTGCTAACGTTGCCGGCATCATCGCTAACGTACAGATACAGTCTGTACTCAGACTTTGTTTCGGGAATTTTAACAACAACAGTGTTCTCTTCATCTGTTTTAGTGATTCCGTCAGCATTTTTTAAATAGCTGTCCTTATTCATGGACCATTCATATTTCAGTGTCTTAGTGCTAAGAGTAGATGAAGTGGCAGTGAAAACATACTCTTCACCCGGCTTCACTTCTTTAGGGACATGAATTTGGAACGTTGGAATCGGCTGTTCAGCTTTAGCGGTCCAGGCTTCTTTAAGTGCATAATAGGCAGGCTTTACTCTTCCCATATAATCGGTTAAACCGAACCAGGTTCTGCTGCCTTCCATACGATCATGCCAGCAATAAGCGATGCCACCTATATTAGATCCTTTATTCGCTTCTACATAATTTTTCCACTGATAACTATACCATGATGCTTTATCCTGTTCGCTGTCTTCTACAAGAAGTCCGTTCGAATAACGGTTATGGGAAGGATCCCAATATCCTCTTGGACCGAACTCAGTAACAATATATGGACGTTGCGGATCGAAATGAGTCAAAACATTGTTCAGGTTGCTGATCTGCTCTTTATAATAAGAGTTGATTCCGATCGCGTCCAGGGAAGGTGCGCCATCATGAAAGGCAGCAACCTCTCCCGGTAATTGATATTCTTCATGCTCCATTGAGCTGAAAACAGGGCGGCTCGGATCGATTTGATGAATTCTTTCTGCAAGCACTTCTATCATGTTGACATAACACTGACGAACAGTTGTTAAATACGGTTTTGAAAAGTTGTGTTTCAATAATCCCCAGGTTTCATTTCCGAGAGACCAGGCAAGGATAGAAGATTGTCCTTTATTCTCTTCAACTTTTGCAAGCACTTCATCCATGTATTCTTTCACTTTAACAGAGTCCTTATAGAAATCGGTTTTTGGATCGAACCAGAATCCGTAAAGTACATTCATCTGATTTTCCTGTGCAATGTTCAGGATGTTGTGGTCGTAAATTCCATGATCATACCTTCTGATCAGATTTCCGCCCATTTCTTTGATCTTTTGCATATCCTTTTCAACTTGTCTGCGAGTTAAAGGCATGTTCCCATCTCTCCAATCGTGTGCTGTGTTGTATGCTACACCGCGGATATAAAAAGGTTTACCATTGATCATCAGCTCGAACTTGCCCGGGCTTCCCTTAATGAACGCGGAAGTATATTTCGTTTTTATCTGAGATACTGCGTTATTATCAATAAAAACATTTTTACGGAATGGGATTTCATTGAGGTTATCAGCGATAGTCATGAGACAATCGGAGTTTTTGCAATCAAAATTGTAAACAAATTCGGTTGAAGGATTCACAGGACTTACCTGACTCTTCATCCGGTCAAATAAAACAGCAGCATGTACTTCATGAAATTTATCTTTCATGGATCTGAATGCTTCATCAAGCCATTCTTTTTGAGTATTGTCTTTTACAGATCCAAGCTCAGTGATCATTACCGGTTTAAGGAAAACATTATACTTATCGCGGAAAGGAGAATAAAGCTGCGAAAACGCGTAACGATCTTTCTGACCTGCATGTGCATAGTTTAGACAGCTTATTCCGACCCAGTCAACGAATTTTGTTCCAGGATAGAATGCGGCCGAGTTTGCATATTGAGGGCTCCATACCCATGTAAGATTCGATATTCCAAGGTTATTGAAATAAGTATAAACATGCTGCCATGCAAGAACAAATTCACGTGGCGAGTTTCTAACCGATGCGGAATAATTGTCAAAGCCCGGTGAGAAGTTCATAAATACGGGCTTACCATATTCACGGATCTCTTTCGCAACATTATCAAGGTATTTATTACTTGCCCCTGAACTGATTACCTTCCACATACTATCTTTCTGTGGCATCTGCCAGCATAGCATAGGAATTGTATTTAAATTAGTTTTGAAACATTTAGCTATGCTCTGATCATTATTCCATTTTTCATTGAATGAGATGATCTCAAATTTATTTCCGTACAGTGATTCAAGTGTAGGGATGTACTTTGTATTTATATCTTCATTAAGAGTAATTCCTGTAAAGAAACCACCAATCTCTTTTTGATTAGGCAATGAGGTTTTGTTATTATCGTTATCAACACTGCTGTAGCTAAAGAAGAGCAGCGCACTTCCGATGAGCAATGCAACCGGCCCGTTACGCAGCAAGCCGTAAAACGCGTGTTGGATCTTTGTCACATAAATTGTTGTCTGATGAGAAAAATAGTTTACGAAAGAAAATGCTTTAACTTTTTTGGTAAAGCTATCCAGCCATTTCTGCTGACTCATCATCACAATAAAAAATAGCATTCCGGCATTCAGGAGCGCGTAGGAAGCCATCGCAATACTGTATGGAGACCAGTCGATCTGTAGTCCGTAAAGAATTCCTGCACTGCATATCAAGGCAATGATAATATTAGGAACGCTTAATTTTACGTAATTCTGATGCTCGTCTTCTTTTGGAGTCGGGATATAAGGAACCTTCACATTAAAGATAGCATAAATGAATCCGATAAGGAAGATCCACCATGTAGCTGTTCTCAGAATTCCTCCGGCAAGATGAAATCCGCGCTCATGTTTTTCAAGAAGCCATCGCTGTGCGTATAAGCGGATCACCATTGAAAGACAGCACAGCGGAATAAAGAACATACCGAAATCTGCAATGTTAACTTCCCATGGAACCTCTGCCAACGATAATGCTACTAATGGAATCAGGATATCAATAAAATTGATGAGCCCAAATAAAAAGTAAAGTGGAATCGTAAAATAATGAAGCTTTTGTCTCCAGGTAAATTGTTTGAACAACTTAGGAAACTGATTGAACAAAAGGTCAAATGTTCCCCTTGACCATTTTAACTGTTGTTTATAATATGCTGAAAGCGTTGCAGGAACAAGACCTTTCGTAAGCATTTCAGGGATATATAGGGATTTCCATCCTTTAGCATGCAGTTGCATTGCCGTATGCATATCTTCCGATAATCCGGCTGCATGTCCGCCAATAGAGTCCAGTGCGCTTCTGCGGAATGTGCAGTTAGCTCCAATAGCCTGAACTGTGCCATAGGTGTTCATGCACATCATCATAGGGCCGTAAAAATGGTAGGTTTGTTCAGCAGCGCCTTTTGCAATTATACTCTCATCCTGATTGTAATACCCTTGAACGCATTGTACAAATCCTACTTCAGGATCTTCAAAGTATGCAATTGTGCGGTCCAGGAATTCAGGTACCGGAATATGATCTGGGTCAAGTACAACGCAAATGTCTCCGGTTGCTTGTTTTAAGGCATTATTAATATTACCGGCTTTCGCGTTTGATTTATCGGTGCGGGTAACATGTATCACACCAAGTTCATCGCACACCTGTTTTAGTATAGGATCATTTCCCTCATCACATAAATAATTGGTATGTGGATATCTGATCTCCACCATTGCGCGCAGGGTACGGATGATCATTTCACGGGGCTCTCCGGGACAAGCAGTTGTTAAAACATCAGCAGTGAAGGGAGTTTTAAGCTTAGGTGCCACCGGAATGCTCAGGCTCCAGTAGTGATACCATTCGTGTAACATTTTCACCAACTTAAATAAAAGGGCGATGGTAAGCAGCCAGAATATTGGCTTATAACCGATATGTGAAGGGTCCGCAAACCACCAAACAAATATCCCCATTATTACTAACCCGCAGGTAATCAGCGTTCTGATAGTCAGTATGTCCTTCTTTTGTATCCGGTCTATCTTGATAATTCCGGACTCTTTGTAGCTTTTATCCATTTTCTTTCCAGAGTAGTTAAAAACTTGTAATAAAATTTCGTACCCGGTAGAAAATGAAATATTAGATGCGTCTGAACCCGTTCAAACAAAAAAAGCCACACATTTCTGTGCGGCTTCGTTTTCAGATTTCATTTATATTAACCAATAAAACTCATGAATATCTGACTTTAATTAAAGAGATATATGTCTGATCTTACGGTATTCCTATCGTTTCATCACGTCCTTCGATGGATTCTCTATCGTCATTTCCTGAACCAGAGTCATCGGGTCCCGACTCGGAATGATCCCAGTGTAGTCCGTCATACAGGAACTTTTCCCCTGTTTCTCCACCTTTTGTATGGCTTCGGATCTCAAATTCACTTTTGACATCATGCGTGTTTGGTGAATTTGAATCTGTTTCCCAGTCCTCAACGTGAGAAGACTTTCCGGTTTTCTTCACGCCCTCGTTATGGACATTTTGGTTTCCATTTTCATTACTTTTTGCCGTTTTCATTATGTCCTCCTGTTCTTAAAACACTTGTATAAGCGTATATATATACAACGGTTGGCATAAAACGGTATTGCCGCTAAAAGGAATAAGTGTAGTTGAAAGGGGAAAAATCATCGTTGAAATAAGACAAGCATTTTTTCCCCGTTTGAAACTCCCGGCAAAAGTGTATAAAAACCTCCGCAATCAAGGGTATTCGAATAAAACCCCAATAGAAAGGGTTATCGAATTGTTTTGTAAATTCGTTCACATTTCTAAATACAATAAACATTAATAAAATACACTCAGAGAAACATGGCTGCAGTAAATCCTTATTTGACCTTTAACGGCAATTGCGAAGAAGCATTTAATTTTTACAAATCAGTTTTTGGAGGGGAGTTTCCCGATGGAATTATGCGTTTTAGTAGCGCACCATCAGATATGCCGGCATTAAAGGAAGAAGGAAATCTGGTCATGCACGTTTCTTTACCGATAGGCAACACAGTTTTAATGGGAAGTGATATATCCCGGGAGCACGGAAAAGTAAGTGGCGACAATATTTCAATATCCCTGGTCGCGGATTCAGAGGAGGAGGCGAATAAACTATTCAATGGCTTGTCGGCAGGTGGAAATGTAACTATGCCTCTTGCAAAAACATTCTGGGGAGCGTATTTCGGAATGTTTACCGATAAATTTGGAATCAACTGGATGGTGAACTACGATTACAAATAATTAAAATATATGGCAAATGAACCGATAGTTATTGAGCATACGTTCAAAATACAGGCGCCCATAATATGGAAGGCGATCTCTGACAGGGATGAAATGGAAAAGTGGTATTTCAATTTGAAAGAGTTCAAAGCGGAACCAGGTTTTAAGTTTCGTTTCCTCGGTGGGGACGAAAAGCAGTTCGTTCATTTATGCGAGGTGCGCGAAGTGATTGCAAATCAAAAACTGAGCTACACCTGGAAGTATGAAGGATACCAAGGTGAGTCGCTAGTAACATTTGAACTGCTAACCAATGGGGATTTTACTACTGTAATATTAACTCATTCCGGATTAGAAAGTTTCCCGCCAATAGCCGACTTCGATAAAAAGAATTTTGTAGCCGGCTGGACACACATTATCGGAACGTCCCTTAAGGAATATTTAGAAAATTAGTGATCATGACAAATACAAAAAGAACAAATACCTTTTATTGGATTTTTACAGGAATTTTTGGCGCTTTTATGCTCTTATCAGCCATTCCGGATGTGCTTATGGTGCCGCAGGCGGTGGAATTTATGACACACCTCGGTTATCCCGAGTATTTTATCGTATTCATTGGGGTGGCAAAGATCCTTGGTTCCCTTGCTATTTTGATCCCCGGATTTCCAATTGTTAAAGAATGGGCTTATGCAGGTTTGATCTTCGATCTGATCGGTGCGATCTATTCTATATTCGCGATAGGTGAAGGAGCGGGATCTGTACCCGTGTTTTTACCGCTTATTGTTGGAATTTGTTCTTATATTTTCTATCACAAAAGAAGAAAAGAAAGAGCAGCTGCTATTCCTTCATAGAACGAAACGTTAGATTCACTCTTGGCCTTTTCACTTTCGTGGTCGGAGGAAGGCGGTGCATCCAGTTGGTTTGTGTCGATCCTTTCATTTCAAGCAGACTACCATGTTCAAGGACGAGTGATGCGGTTTCTTTTGTCCGCTTATGCTTAAAAGAAAATTTTCTTTCCGCACCAAATGTAACAGAGGCTATTGATGATTGGCTGTCAAGAGATCTCTCATCGTCACTGTGCCATGCCATTCCTTCATCACCCGTGTGATACAAATTAAGAAGGCATGAGTTGTAGCTGCGTTTGGTGATCTGCTCCACTTTACTCTTCAGCGCAAGGAGCCCGGCTGTCCATAGAAGCGCATGTTTGGTGGTTCCCGAATAAGAATAAGAATAATTTTTATCGGCATACCAGGCCACTTTCCTTGGTGTAATAAAATGTTTGCCGTATAGGACCGCTTCATCGTTCTTCCATTCAATGGTACTTAAAAGCTCCTGCATGATCTCATCAGAATCCTTCAATGAGAAGACCTTGCCATAGTACAAGACCGTCCCGTCATAAGGCAGAATGCTTACCGGGAAGTCTTCAGTGAACAAATCCATTGTGAAAATACATTTTAGTTACGTTAATATTTTTTTCTGTAATATTTAACAAAGGCAAACAATTTCCGTTTCCTAAGATAACCCTGGTCTGCTTCATTGGCAAAGGCTTCTTTTTCAAAACTTATGTTTCTGTAACCTTTGAAAATACCTTCAATTAAATATAAAATATAAAACGGGATGATGAGCATCTCCAGCTGCTGACGTAAATGAATTCTTTCATGATTTAACAACACATCGTCCATTTTAGTTTGCGAAGAAATAACAATGAAAGGAAAAAGAGTGATCGCACGAATTTTTATAGGAGCAAAAATTTCAAAAAATTTAATGAGGAGGTCGCTTCTTAATATCATAGAAATGTGGTTGACGAAATTGTGAAAAAACTTGTGCCTTCTGCTGGTCTGAATTTTTTCAATTCTAAAATGTGAACGAAGAATACACCATAGAGACTCATCCTGACTGGGATTATGATATCCCGGTAATGAGAACGCTTATACTAGGCAATTTTCCTCCCCACAAAAAACGTTGGAGCTATGAGTTCTTCTATCCAAATAAACAGAATAACTTCTGGAAAGTTCTTGCAGCTCTTAACAAAACAGATTTAAAATATAAAGAGGGAGAACGGGCAGTAGAAGAAAGAAAAAAGATCATGCAAGATCTTCAAACCGGTGTTATGAATATTGCACGCAAGGTCAGAAGAAAAGGGCATAGTGCACGGGATACTGACATCGAAATTATTGAATATAACGATGTGCTGAAACTTTTAAATAGACATCGTGAGCTTGAAACCATTGTTATTGCGGGCTATTCCGCCAAGAACAGCACAGCAAAAAAATTCATAGAATATTTAAATGACCGCAAAGTCCGTGTTGAATTGGCCGAGCAGATCAAAGCAGGCACCCAGTTCAGAATTTTCTTAAAGGACCGCACGCTGCTTTGCGCGATCGTAAATTCCACATCCACAGCTTTTCCTATTAAGTTAGAGAAGCTGGTGGAGCAATTTCGCCCTTATATCAAGCGGGAGAGGATTAGTTGATCACTCTTTCACACAAAGAATAAAATCGTTTTTTGCCGGCTGCGAGAGACCTTCGTTTGCTACAAGATTAAGAATGTGATCTATGCATTTCTTAAGCTTTTTAGGTTCTTTTTTGTGAATGTAATAGATCGCTCCGTTATCATAAAGGGACTCGGTCATAAGGTCGCTTAAGGCAGTGGAATGAATTATAACGGGAATGTCCTTTAACGAATCGATAGCTTTTATCTCTTTAAGACATTCTGCTCCGTTTTTCTTCGGCATGTTTATATCAAGAAATAAAACATCAGGTAATTTATCTCCTGCCCCGTTTAAATAATGCATTAATTTTTCCCCGTTTACAACTGAGTCCAGTTTAACATTTCGTTTCAGTTCGCTTAATGCAAGCTCGAAAAAGAAACGATCATCCTCGTCATCATCAGCCAGTAATATTTTTATGGTATCTTCCATTTTATCATTATTCTTTAGTTATCGATGCCGGGTTATTGTCTGGTATGTAAATATTAAATTCAGATCCACGCCCGTGAACACTTTCCGCTTTTATAACGCCATTGTGATTCTCTACTATTTTTTTACAAAGTGCAAGTCCGATCCCTGTGCCGGGTGTTTCTATTTCACGGAGCCGCTGGAAAATCGCAAATATTTTCTCTGAATAATCTTTCGAAAAACCGATCCCGTTATCTTTAAATTTAATTTGTATGTATTTTTTACCATTCACGAGGCCGTCCACCTGTGAAGCCTCCTTTACGGAGAGCTCTTGTGAACTGATCTCAATCTCAGGAATGCGTTCAGAAAACTTAAGAGAGTTATGAAGAAGGTTTGAAAACAACTGAAGTATCTGAGAGGGTATAACATTCAGTGTCGGTAAATTTGAAACCTTGATAGTCGCATTTTTCTCCTCGATCAGTAATTCATAATCAACCAGAATGTTTTGCATTATCTGGTTCAAGTCTGTTCTCAAGAAGCTGCTGCTTTGTTTATTCAATCTGGAATAGTCGAGGATATTACTGATCAGCGATGACATCCGGTCGGCCGAATTTCTGATCTTATTAAAATACCTGGTCTGAGGTTCTGTCAGTTTTATATCATCTTCCAGCAGATTAGCAAAGGTTTTGATCTTCCGCAAGGGCTCCTGTAAATCGTGACTGGCGATGAATGCAAATTGCTCCAGGTTATGATTGCTGATCTTTAGCTCACCTAACTTTGCTTCTAACAAGGATTGATTCGACCTGAGCTCTTCCTGAATGACTTTTAATCCGTCATTATCTTTTAATGCAGCTTCTACCAACTTTTGTGAGTGGATGTCTACAAAGAAACCGATCCAGTTGGCAACAACATCTTTTTCAGATTTTGAAGGCACTATTGTGATCAGATGCCACACATATTTATCTTCTCTTCCGCGTAACCTTCCTTCAGCTCTGAAAATCGATCGTTCTGTTTGCGACTTTTCCCATTTAATAGAAAGGCTCTTAAAATCATCTGTGTGAAACATCGACTGAAAAGAAATACCCGAACTTCCCACCTTTTGAAGTGGGAAAAAATCTGTGAGCCATTTGTTTGAATACGTGATCTCCCCCTGGTTATTGATAACAAACATCATTAGCGGAAGCGTGTCACTCAGCATCTGATATTGCTTTTCACTCTCCATCAGTTTGTTGGAAATGTCGATCAGCTGGATATTCTTCTTTCTGATCTCATCGTAAGGTGATATAGGTGGCTCATTTTTAAAATAATCCTTGAATCCCTGAATCTTTGTTTCTGATATTGTCCCGCTGAAATTAATGATATGTGAAAGCCTGATTTCATAGTAATCATTATATTTTACTGATTTCATATCTCCCATTAAACGCTTTGCATAGGCCAGCGCTTCAGGGTTTTCACCAAGGTTCACCTTATCATAAATAATGGCAACAATCTCCTTTTTGTTTATCTTGAAGGTGTTTATGGAAAGAATTAGGTGGGAACGATCCCCTATATTTATTGCACATCTTGCAATTTCGGAAACCGCAGTTGCAAAGGTGGTCTGATTTGCCACACTCAACCCACAAAGCTCACAAAGCTTCATAGTGCGCTTATGAGCGAGGATCAAGTCCATCTCATTGTCCAGATTTATTTTTACTATTTCGATCATTGATTATATTATTTTTGCAGCCAGAATACTCATGTCATCTGTTCTGCGTGCGTTATCCTTAAAAATTGACGCAGCGAGTATAGCTGGATCGTATTTTAAAATGGATACATATTTATTGATGTCCCATTTGGTTTTTATGCCGTCAGAGCACATGATTAGCGTCTGAAAGCGTTCGGCCGGAATCTCACAGTTGGTAAGCGTATGAGAAACGTTAAGCCCAAGGATCCCGTTATGTGCCATGTAATTCTTGTATTCCAGGCCTGTGTAAACCCTTGTCATGATGTTTCCTACACCGCATAATGTCCACACCTTTTCCTGATGATTTAAAATCGCTATTGCGGCAACTAAACCCCGGCTTTTCTTTACTTTTTCATGGATAAATCTCAGGATATCAGCAGGCCTCTTTTCAGTGCAGGACCTGAAAGCCTCAATAGCCATCTTCACCGCAATGTTTGCTTCGAGGCCGTGGCCCAGCCCGTCACCTAAAAATATCTGCGTTTCATTCTCTTTATGAATGACTGCGTACCCATCACCGCATACATCTTCTCCCGGAATATTTTCCTGAATAGCCCGCACAATTACAGGAGTTTTTGCAGATGGTTTTAATGAAGGGGATACCATATATTTCTGCGCGAATGCGACAGTTCCCCAGCCTTTCATTGAATAGATCTGGAAATGGTCGCTCAGGCGCTGGATTGCCCCCAGTCCGTGTCCGAGAGTGTTTGCAGATGAAAGCCCATCCTTCAGCATACGCTGAATATCATTTTCTCCAAATCCGTTATCCAATGAAAATACTTCGAACACTTTATTATAGGGAAGGCCTGTGATTCTGTAGATAATTTCACCACCATGAGGTGTGTGTTTGATCAGATTGGATGTCAACTCGGCAATTATGATGTCTATTTCTCCTGCAGTTTTAGAAGAAAACCCCGCTGCCACAACACGTGAATGAATATCTCTTTTTGCTGCTGATACGTAACTCCGTTCTTCGAGACGATAGGATATGAAACCAGCACTGTTATCCATTCTTCCACTTTATTATAGTTACGGTTGTCCCCTTGCCTTCTGTTGACTCTAACAGGAACTCACTTACAAGCCGCTTTGTTCCCGGCAAGCCTAAGCCTAAGCTTCTGCCCGTGGTGAAGCCGTCTTTCATCGCTAGCGAAATATCTTTTATTCCCGGGCCTTTGTCAGCAAAAACAAGTCTCACTCCGTTTTCCCGTCCCTGGCTTATCGTTTCAATGGTGGCGATTCCACCACCGCCATATTTAAGCATATTACGAACCAGCTCACTGGCGGCCGTAATAAGCTTGGTCTGGTTCACAAGCCCCATTCCCATTTTCACAGCATGCTCTTTCACCCTGTTACGGTATGGAACAACATCCTGTTCTTTCATGATCCTTAATTCGTCTTTATTCAGTACTACTATCATCAGCCGGTATAGATATATCCTGCTCGATGTTATGGATCTTAGAGCGTAATAAAGCCATACCTTTCTCTACATTCAATGCACTGTGTACACCCTTCAATGGCAAACCGAGCTCTATCAGCGTGATTGCAACAGCGGGCTGCATACCAACCACCACCGTTTCAGCATCAAGGATCTTCGACATCATCGCAATATTTCCGAGAATACGGCCCATAAATGAATCGATGATGGAAACTGCGGAGATGTCTATTAATACTCCATGACTGTTATATTTTTTGACCATGTTGATCAGGTCGGATTCCAGATTTTCTGCCAGCTGGTCATAGAGATCAACCTGGATTGTTACCAGCAAAAAATCACTCATTTTAAGAATAGGTATCTTATCCATGTTTATCGAGCAGCTAACGGAATTGAATTGATTTTTGACTTGGAAACCTCCAGCTGAAGCATAGAGAATGCTGATTTGAGTGCACTTGCCAATGTAGCTTTTGTAATGATCGTTGAAAGGTCAATTCCCAGATGAACAACAGTCTGAGCGATCTCCGGACGGATTCCGCTGATGATACATTCTGCACCCATTAAACGTGTAGCACTTACCGTTTTAATTAGATGCTGAGCAACCAATGAATCTACCGCAGGAACGCCTGATATATCAAGAATTGCAATACTGCTTCCTGTTTCAACAATTTCCTGGAGAAGATTTTCCATCACGATCTGGGTCCTTGCGCTGTCAAGAGTACCGATGATCGGCATTGCCAGAACACCATCCCAAACATGGATGACAGGTGTTGAGATCTCGGTGATCTCATCGGTTTGGCGAAGAATAACTTCTTCACGGCCTTTGATAAATGTTTCGAATGAAGAAATAGCGAAATTATCGAGGAGCTTGCTGAGCTTCAGACTCTCTGAATAAAGCTGGGCAGGGTCTTTCATATCCTTTTGCAGGGTTGTAAGGAGGGCTTCCTTTAATCCGAAAATGTACACCCCTGTTTCACGGGGGGAAAACCCTTGTTTCGCACGTGAAATGGAAATGCCTGACAGGATATCAAGAACCTTCTCAAAATCCCTTGAGTGAACATCTTCAATGCTCGAATCGTTCAATGCAGCCAATAGAAGATTTAACAGCTCATCTGATGTTTGTTGCTGATCTTCATCCGAAATAAGATTATTACGAAGACCCTCATCCTCAAGTTGGTTTTTCATCCATTGTTCGAGAACTTCTTTTTTGCGTTTTTGAAGTGCTTTCAGCGCTTCGTTCTTTGTTGTCATGTATTCTAGGTTTAGTTGTTATTCGTCAGAGGATTATTTTTATTTATTACATTCTTTAAAAAAGCGATCAATTCCTGTATATAGGATGGCTTGAAAAAAAACAGTGTGGTTCCCGATAATCTGAACTCAGGATTCTCCAGCAGATGAGGTGAAGTCGTATAGAAGTACACCGGGATCTTTTTCAGGTGCTCTAATTTTTTGATCTCTCTGAAGCAAGCCCTTCCATCCATTACCGGCATATCAAGGTCAAGAAAAATAAAATCAGGAATGAATGTTTTGTCTGATTCAAACATTTTAATGGCGTCATTGCCATTATTTGTGGAAACCAGCCTAACGGAGTGTTCGGTTTGTTTAAGAGCAAGATCAAATATTTCTATATCATCTTTATCATCATCAATAAGAAAAAAAACTAACTCCTTTTTCATCGCAGTGCAAACATCGGCTATTAATTCGGATAAATACGCAAAAGCCCCTGTTAATAGTGGTTTTGGGGCGATAATACCCCACTTTTGGTTAATTTTTCGCTGAATTCCTGGCAATTTGTTGTAAAAAATTTTAGTGGGTGTAGTTTGAATTGCAAATTTTTATCCGCGGCAGTCTGATTTCTGAATAGCTAAGGATATATGTTAAATGACATTCATTTTTTACTGCTCAACTAATTATTTCTCAAGACGTTTATTAACAGTTGTAAGTTTATGGTAGAATTGAATAACCAATAAAACGTATATGAAAAATGAAACGACTATTTTTTTTGCTGCTGCTGAATGTATCATTCGCGGGCAGTTACGGGCAGACTGTTTCATGGGCGAAGAAGGGCGGATTGTGGGCCTATGATTACGGCTATGGAATAGCAAACGACAGAGCGGGCAATGTATATGTTGCCGGGAAATATGAACAGAATGCAGTCTTCAGCGGAGTTACTCTTCCATGTCAGGGAAACCACGATATGTATGTAGCGCAGTATAGTCCCTCAGGCAGCCTCAATTGGATAAGGACAATGGGTGGCCCGTCCGGTGACTATGCGCATGCACTGGCCTGCGATGGTAATTACGTGTATGTTGCAGGAGAAGCACAAGGCTCGAATGCGAAGATCATATTTCCGGGTTCTTCAATCACCTTAACTACGAAAAACAATAATGATGTGATACTTGCGAAGTACACTTTAAGCGGAACATTGCTCTGGGCCAGAAGAGGAGGGGGATATGATGATGAAAAAGGTTTAGGTATAGCGACAGATGCAAGCGGAAATATTTTTGTCTGCGGGTTTTTCAGGAACACCACCACCTTCGGAGCCACCACGCTTTCCGGTGCCGGTGATGATGATATATTCATTGCTAAGTATGATGCAAACGGAAACTTTTTGTGGGTGCAGAAAGCTGCCGGCCCGGGGAGGGATGAAGCTAAATCGGTTAAGTGCGATGCTTACGGAAACGTCTACATCTGCGGAATGTACAGTAACGGATGTAAGTTCGGTTCTACAACAATGAGTGCTTCAGGGTATGAAATGTTTCTTGCAAAATATTCACCAAGTGGAAGTCTAATGTGGGTGAAGAAAGGCGGAGGAAGCTCAAACGATGTTGGTTGGGCGGTGACCATAAACAGCTATAATGAATTATATGTCGGAGGAGAATTCGGATCAAGTGCAAATTTCGGAGGTGTCGTGGTTAACAGTACAGGATCATCAGATATTTTCGTTGCAAAGTATGACCTTAACGGGAATGTGAAGTGGGTAAAAAAGGCGGGAGGATATGTAAACGACCGAGCAAGAGGAATTGCTTGTGCAGGAAGTAACGTGTACATCACTGGACAATATGGGAAAACAGTGAGCTTTGGCCCTTACACTAAGACAGCAGCAGATAACTCTGATATTTTTACAGCTTGTTTAGATAATGCAGGAAATTTTAAATGGGTGTCAACTGGAGGAGGTTCTGCAGATGCCTATGAGGATCTTGGTTATGAATCGGGAAATGCGATCTGTGCCGAGTCAAATGGGAATGTTTACTCAACAGGTGCTATGCTGAGCGGTGCCACTTTTGGAAGCACAAGCCTTACAGCATATTCACGGACAGATATGTTCATTGTAAAAATTCTTTCATCTCCGACAAGGGAAGGGGAGGAAGAACAATTGGCAGCAGAGGAAGCCGACAGTAGTTTTATCCAAAGGGAGGAAACGGTTACTACCGAAAAGAGGCTTGCTTCCCTGAATGTGTATCCGAATCCGGGTGACGGGCATTTTGTAATGGAGTTGAACGATGCTGAAAGTTCGGAGTACGATCTTTTGGTGATCAACAGCTTGGGACAAATTGTGGAACAAAAACGTATTGTTACCCCGGTAAGTACGAGCCTGGATATGGCAGACAAAGAAAGAGGAATTTATATAATCGAGCTTAGAAATGCAAATGAGATGTACAGGCAGAAGGTTGTCTTGAGATAATTCGTTAATGATTTTTAAAAGCTGCTGAAAAGCAGCTTTTTTTATGGAATATGCTGCTGGTACGTTATTTAATAAAAAAGGAATAAAATGAAAAGTGTTTTATTCATATTAATTCTAATGCTGACCGGCCCGCTGAATCTTGATACCTACCATGGACGCAATGAAAATGCAATGCGTTTTAAAGGTTCCGAGCCTGTAGTTACTTGTGGAAGATCCGGTTTATGCAGGAAAGCTGATTTCCCTATCGGAGTGGCAGTAGATGTTTCAAAACTTATCAGAGATACAGACTATCGGAATTTAATTGTATCTGAATTCAACAGCATCACGGCAGAACAAAGTATGAAGGCTTCTGTTTTGCATCCCGGTAAGGACAATTATAATTTTAATGAAACCGATTTTCTTATCGATTTCTGCAGGCAGCATAACATGCGTCTGCACGGACATACGCTGGTATGGTATAAAGGTATTCCCAAATGGATGGAAAAATTCAAGGGCGATAAAAACGCGTGGGATGTGCTTTTGAAAGATCACATACAGACTGTGGTTGGACATTGTCGCGGACGCGTCAGAAGCTGGGATGTCGTAAATGAGGCTTTCAATGACGATGGATCCTTGCGGGAAAGTATCTGGTTGAAAAACATGGGGCCTGAATACATTGAAAAAGCATTTCGCTATGCAGCGGAAGCAGATCCATCTGCGATGCTTTTTTATAATGATTTCGATCTTGAGTCAAGGCCGGAGAAGTTAAAGGCGGTGGTTAATTATTTCAGGTCCCTGAAAGCCAAGGGCGTTAAGATTGACGGGATAGGAATGCAGATGCATATAAGTATCACCTTTCCGTACCTAACTGATATTAATCTCGCTGCAATGCAAATTGAGGAAGCCGGCTTTGCAGTCCACTATTCTGAGTTTGACATTACAATGGTTAAAACCGGAAAGCTTTGGATGATGAACAAGCATTTGTTAAGGCTTCAGGAAGAGAGAATAAAAGAAGTTGTTGCAGCGTATAAAAATTTAAAACCCCAGTCACGTTTTGGAATTACCATGTGGGGGCTTTCAGATGCTGATAGCTGGCTGTATGATAAGAACGATCACGACAGGCCTTTACTCTTTGACACGAAGAATAGGGTGAAGCCTGCATATTGTGGTTTTTTAAAAGGACTAACCGAATAAATAAACTTGATGAAAAGAAAACCCCGGCTAAATTTTTAGCCGGGGTTTTTCTTTTCATTTTAAAATGACTAATTCTTGATCACTTTAATTCTTGTGGTCTTTTCTTTTTCTATCAGTTCCATGAAATAGATTCCTGAAGCGAAGCCTGTGATATCGATATTCAGGTTATTACCGCTGAATTTTGTTTCTATAACTGAAACTTTACCTTCGATCGTCATCAACTGAACTATTACATTGTTGAACTCATTCGCTCTTGAAATGTTTATGCTTCCTGATGTAGGGTTAGGATAAACAACCAGATTCTCATTAGCAGTCGCTGCTTCCGCAATACTTACACTACTTATCGTAACACAAGCTGAAGTGTCAGTACATCCGTTCTCTGTTACAACCGCTGCGTAATTTCCATTGAACAACGCTGTGAATGATTGAGACGTTTCATTTACAATTAATGTTTGATCATCACAATTTAACCATGCATAAGATGCAGTTGCAGAATTTGCTGTAATAGTAACGCCTGTTGTTGTTGTTGTTGCATCAACAGAGTTAATCGAAAGGTTTAACGTAACGATTGAATCACAACCTGCGGCATTTGTTAATGTTGCCATAAAGGTTCCGGCATTACTGTAAGTGTTTCCGTCCGCAGACCAAATGTAACTTCCACATGATGCTACGTTCATAGTAGAAGCCGTGCTGTTAGTGATAGTAAGATCGAGGGTAACGATTGAATCGCAACCTGCAGCGTTGGTTAACGTTGCCGTGTAAATTCCACCGGATGTATATGACATACCATTAGCCGTCCACATATAGTTATCACATTCCGATACAGTCATAGTTGATGCAGTACTATTGTTGATAGTAAGATCGATTGTTATGGTTGAATCACAACCTGCCATGTTGTTGATCACTGCCGTTTGGATTCCCGTGCTTGTATATACTGCTCCATCAGGTGCCGTATACGAATCACATTCTGTTACGGTAATGTTTGATGTAGTGCTGCTGTTAACAGTTACTGTTGCAGTTTGCGACATTTCCGCCTGACAATACGTACATGTAATAGCAGGTCCGTCAGTTACAAATGCGCTCGCATCCAGATTTACAAATGTTCCGTTTGCGTTATTTCCTGATTTGTCAGCAAGTACAGTTGCTGAACCTGTTGGTGTCATATCATAATAAGCGAGAAGTCCTGTTGTATTAGGGAGTACACACTTATTCATATCATTCTGAATTTCAGATTGGGTACGAGCAACATTCCAGATCCTGAGCTCATCGATTTCACCGTTCAGCTGATCTGTGCCGTTCGGAGTGGCTCCTATATTCAGGACGCCATTACCCGTAAAATCGCCTGTAGCATCATCGGAAGCAATCAGGGTGCCATCAAGATAGATGTATCTGTCTGTTCCACTCACCCCCGCATTATAAACACAGCTCCAGTGGTGAAAGTTACCATCTGTATTTGCAGGTGTAGTTACATCCAGGTCATTTCCCCAGAAAGCAAAGGTAAAGCTGTTATTATCCCTGAAGCCAATATGTAATCCATTATTTGTACTAGATGAGCCATGGCCGACCATGAAGTCATAAGTGTTATTGGTATTTCTTTTACCCCAGAACTCTACAGTAAAAGATTGGTTTGCTATGTTGATTCCGGATGGAACCGAAACATACGTATTGTTAGGGATGCTTAAGGCATCGTGTGAATCAGCGATACGCTCTGCGTAAACATTATATGTTGTAGTTGCTGAAATCATTCCTGTATTCATAGACAATGCTCCTCCGTTACCGTTCACAGGACCTGCAACGATGGTATCGTTCAGATCGTTTCTTAATGTATAGGTCACAGAGGCGTCTGATGTAGGAACAACTATGTTGGACGAGCCGCTGTTGCATAAAGATGATGGTGACGAAGTGATAAGCTGGTCATTGATGCCGTTAACCGTTACAATTGCTTTATTGGTCAATTCCATTGAGCAGCTGCTGCATGCAGAACTTCCATCTACCCATACTTTTGAAAGATCCATGTTATAAAGAGTCCCGTTCTGTGTGTCTCCCGCAATGTCAGTTACAACCCCGCTTTGTGGATTATTTTCGAAATTATAATTGATCAGCAAGCCAGGTTCAGTTCCGCTTATGCAGGTACTCATGCCTGCCTGGATCTGTGACTGTGTTCTTGCAACATTCCAGATACGTGCTTCATCCATTATTCCAGATGTAAAACTGTTTACCATTCTTTCTGACATGAATAACATTTTCCTTTCAAAAGAACCTGCAACGAAAGACATGGAATGTTCAATATTTCCGTCAACATAGAATGTTAATGTGTTTCCATCAGAAACAACAGCGATATGATGCCAAACATTATTATTGATAACGGTTGTCATATCCTGAAATGAATTCGGAAAATTAGACTCCCAACGTAAAGTTCCGCTTGGTGACATAGCCAGCTGGCTGAACATTCCGCTTCCCGATACAGTGCTTGTGGTTATAATTCCAGACCATTCCGGGGAAGGATCGTTTGTTTTGATCCATGTTTCGTAGGTGAACAAGCGACTGATAGTGATCGCAGGCGATTCAAGATAATCGTTTTGTCCATCGAACTGCAATGCAGATAGATGCGTTGCAAAAACATTATAAGTGGCTGAAGAGGTGATATTACCGGTGTTCAGCGTTCCGGTGGATCCATTACCATAGAAAGGTCCGCTAACAATGTTGTCATTAGCATCATCTCTCAGGAAATATCCGATTCCGGCATCAGTGTTAGCAACTGTTACTGCAACGTTGCCAACGCAAGTCAATGAACTTGTAGCAGGGCTTACAACTTTATCAGCAATGGGAGCAACTGTAGTTGTGTAAAGCGTTGACATAGTAATGTCACAAACAGTACCACAGCCAATTCCTGTCATCCACGGTGTAGTCGATGCATTCATCAGTACACCGTTTTCAGCACCTCCGGTTAAATCGGTAGCTGAAGTTGATGTTTCGTTTTCAAATTGGTAATAGGCTACGAGATTTGGCTCATTTCCGAACAGACAAGAGGTCATATTTGAAGAAAGCTGTGATGCAGATCTTGTAGTATTCCAGATACGGACTTCATCTATCATCCCTGAAAAATAATTTGTCGCCTCTGCATAATTTGGAGCACCTAACTTCAAGGTGTTTCCAACGTTGTCGGGTAGGTTGGGCTGATAGTTGTCGATTATTGTAGTTTCCATTCCATCCACATAGATTTTTCCTGTGCTTGTTGAGTAGTTCCAGGTTACAGCAACGTGGTGCCAAGTACCGTCATTAACTACAGTTCCGCCAACAATAAAATCATTTCCCCATCCTACAAAAGAGGGGCGACCAAGGCCATCAATGTAAAAGCATTTTTCACCCGGTTGCCATCCGGAAGCATCGCTTTTAGTTAGAAGACCTTCATTTATACCTGTAGTATTTACCCAGGCCTCGAGGGTAAAGTCGCCATTTGTGAGGTCAGTTGTACTGCCTGGGATGTTCACGTAATCATCAACACCATCAAGGCTGAGAGCTGTTCCCGTAAGGTTAACAGCGCCTCCTTTTTTAGCGTAAACATTATAAGTAGTTGTTGCATTAGTGTTAGTGTTTAGAGAAATTGCCCCTCCTGTTCCAAACACAGGTCCTGCAACAATATTGTTGTTTGAGTTATCCCTCAGGAAGTAGCTTGCCCCCGCATCAGAAGAAGTTAAGCCAACAGTGGTAAGCCCGGAACATGTAAGTGAAGCTGAATTAGCTGTAAGGTTTTGTGCAGTTAAAGGAGCAACTGATATTGTTGTTGTTGATGCCATCTGCAGAGAGCAGCTTAAACAGAATTCTGTTCCATTCGCAATGGCAGGAGCATTAACTAAAGTCCCATCAAAGTTATTTGCAGTAAGATCATTCAGTGTTGCCCCTGAAATATTTTCAAAATCATAATAAGCGAGTAAGTTGGCTTCAGAACCTGTCAGACATATTGATTTGTTGTTGTTGATTTCAGTATCTGATTTAACAGTGTTCCAAACGCGAACGTTATCAATTCTTCCGTTGAAGATTTCACTGGTAGAACTAGCTCCTATACGCACTTCCTGTGATGCCATGAAAAAATTACCGCTATGTGCTGCAGAAGCAGCAAGAACGCCATTTACATAAACTTTGATCGTGCTTCCATCCCAGGTACCTGCAAGATGCACCCAGGTGTTTAGTGGAATATAGTTTGTCCCGTAAGCGCGCTGCCAGTTATTAAATTGATTTCCAATCCAGAAAGCAGGTTTTCCTTCGTCAACTCTTAATAGGAATTGCATCTGGTTCGCCCCGTAGTTACCAATGATGGTTGGATACCACGCATAAGATTCAAGCTTTATCCAGGCTTCTGCCGTGATCTGGCTGGTGCCGTTAAGTGCAGAATTTATTCCTGTCCCTACGCTGACATATTGAGTCACCCCGGAATTAAAATCCAATGCATCTGTAGCTTCTACAGCATTTACATTATATGTTGTTGGAGCTGTTACTATCCCTGTGTTGAATGTAACAGAAGATCCCGTTCCTTCAAGCGGTCCGGCAACAATTGCATTGTTTGAATTGTCCCTCAGATAATAATTTACACCTGTTTCAGTGTTGGCAACAGTCACGGAGCCGGTTCCCGAACAGATCACATTGGTTCCGGATACGGATTGCTGCTGAATTGAGCATTGACTCCGGGCAAACCCGGCCGAAAGCACAGCAAACGTTAATAAAAGGGTAGATTTTGTTGTCATGTTTAATTATAGTTTTATGATAATTGTGGTAAGTTAAGGCCGCAAAAGTGGGTTTAATGCATGGGATACACAATAGTGGTTAACCACTATTAGGACACAAGTCTGATAATGAGAGTTCAAAAATGGAATATAAAAATTAAAAGAGCCCTTTGGAGGTGATTGCGAACTTTAATAGAGAGTTTTTCCCTTCAAGCCCCAGTTTTTTCACAATGTTCGATCGGTGATTATCAATTGTGTTCGGACTGACAAACAGCAATGCGGCAATTTCAGGTGATGTTTTACTTTCTGCTATAAGCTTGAGAATGATCTTTTCGGTGGCAGTTAATTTTTCAAGCTGCGGGAAATCATTCTCTTTTTCTGTGAGCGTTAAAAATTCTTCTATCTCCGGGGTTACATACTTGTTGCCTTTCAAAACGGATTCAACGCAGAGTAACATATCGGTGATCGCATTGTCTTTTAAAATATACCCAAGCACCCCGATCTTCATTGCATCATTAAAAAAATTCTTATCGCGATGCATGGTCAATACGATGAATTTTGTTTCCGACTTCTCACTCAACACTTTATTGCAGACATCAAGTCCGCTCAGGCCGGGCATTTCTATATCAAGGATGGCCACATCCGGGCGTTTCGCTATAATACTTTGGTACGCGTCAATGCCATTTGAAACTTCTGCAAGAATTTCAAGGTCTTTCATTTCAGATAAGATCTCAACGAGGCCTTTTCGAAAAATGGGGTGGTCGTCTGCAACTATTGCGGTAAATTTCATATACTGGATTCCTGGATCGGAATTATAAAGATATGCTTTGTTCCTTTTCCCGGTGACGTTTCAAGCTCATATCTTCCTTTTAAAGATTTAATTCTTTCCTCAATGTTAAGCATACCGAAAGATTGTTGCGCTTTTTTTGCCAGTGCCGTTTTGCTGAATCCCTTTCCGTCATCCTGGATGATCAACTCGATATTGCCTTCTTTTTTTGTCGCGGTGATTCTTAATGCAGTTGCATCAGCATGTTTGACGGTATTTGTAATACATTCCTGTATGATCCTGTAATAGTTTATCTGATGTCCCGGTGGAATGGAATCCCTAAAGCCTTCCAGATCACAGCTGACAAAAATGTCTGACGATTGTTTTGTTTTTTCTGCAAGCGCTTCAACTGCAGCCGAAAGGCCGTATTTTTCCAGTTGATTAGGATATAGATTTTTTGAAATGTTCCTTACTTCTTCAAGGGTTTCATCAACCGAAGACATTAATCGTAACTCATTATTTTTGATCATCTGGTTTTTAATGAACAGGATATTTTGTCCGATACTGTCGTGAAGCTCTTTGGAGATCCTTTGTTTTTCTTTATCCTGCGCAATGATCAATTGCTGTGCATGCAGCTCACGGAGCTCCAGGGTTCTTTTATTATTGAAATAAACAAATCCTGAGGCCACGAGCAGTAAAGTCATAAATGAAAGAACAATGATAAAATTCCTCGTATTTTTCTGAATACGGTTTTCAGCCTCAAGGGCAACAACCTGCTTCTCGTGTTCCATGGATTTCTGCGCCTGCTTTTTATCGAATTCGAAATTCATTTCTGCCTGTACGTTTTTCTTTGTGTTTTCAGTGTTGAAAATACTGTCCTTCGCCTCAATGAATTCTTTATAGTGACGAAAGGCATTTTTATTATCACCCGTCTGTTCATATAACTCGCTCAGGTACTGATTTGTTTCCATTATACCGTACAGATCGGAAAGCTCCATTGATATTGATAGCGCGCCTTTCAGCAGATCTTCAGCCTCTTTGAATTTTCCCATTTTAAGACATTGCGCTCCATAATTTGATAACTGAATCGTGTGCATTCGTTTATTTCCTGATGAACGAAACAGCTCTAAGGATTTTTTATAAAACACCGTTGCTGTGTAATAGTCAGCAATATCCTTAGCAGGTACGCCTTTATCCAATTCGCGATCGCCTTTTCCTCCATAAACACTTGCAATGTTGCCGAAAACTGTTTGGAGGCCCAACGTATCACGGCTATTTTCGTACATATTTAAAGCCTTATAATAATAATATAATGCTGAGTCATATTTTCGGAGTGAGCTGTTGGAAGAGCCGATATTCTCATAAAGATATGCCATTCCATCTGTTATATTATTCTGCAATGAGACTTTAAGAGCCCGCTGGTTATACGCGATGCACTTTTCATATTCACCTTGGTCCCCGAAAGTAACTGCAATGTTTATGAGATGTCTCTTAATTCCAACGGGGTTATCATGAGCTTCATCAATTTGCAGTGCTTTGAAATAATATTCGAAAGCTTTCGGATAATTATTTATATCTGAATAATAGCTGGCAATGTTATCATACGCTGCAGCCTGTTTAATAAACAGATATTTTTTTATTTGCCCCGAGTATTCACGCTCCTTCATCATTCTGTCAATGAGGACTAATGACTTGTTTGTATTTTCCAGCTCCTTGGCCCGTTCCTCTAAATCATAATACTCGTTGGCTAGTGAGAGATAGCAATTTATCAAGGATGTATCGGTCGTCAGAACTCCTGAACGGGATCTCAGCTTTTTTTCAAGACGGATCAGAGAATCTGTTTCAGGAGTTTGCGCTGACAGAGTTATACTAAGTATAAGATAAAGTAAAAAAAAAACAGGTTTCATTAACGGAGGGTTGACTTTGATTGAAGGACTATCGTTGCGTAAAAGTAATAATTCCGTGTGAGTTTTGAATTCTGCAATCGCAATTGGTTGATGCTGAGCAGTCTGTTTTGAACACGATCCGGGGCAGTCCAGTCATTTTGACTTCATCTTAAATTACATTTAAAACGAGAGATTTAAATTCTGACAAATAATTTACCTTTGCGCGAATTTTTACAAAACCAACTAAAATTTTATGAAACACATTTACTTAGCGTTAGCGCTTTGCAGCGCAGTGCAGCTCTCTGTCCGGGTATCGGCACAATCTTCGGTTACGGATAATTCTGCAAATTACCATCATCTGCCTTTAAATGCTTCCTCGCCTGGGATACCTCGCGGAGGTAGTGTATGTGGTCCGCCACTAACCGTTTCCGTTTCTCCAATATGTGATAGCGGATCTGTGACACTTACTGCAACCGGTGCTGCATCATATAGCTGGTTCACCACTGCATCAGGGGGAACACCAATTGGCTCGGGGAGCTCGTTCACTACTCCTGTAATAAATTCTAGCACAGATTTTTACGTTGCTGCACTTTGTCCTGACAGCACGTCAATGCCTCTACCTGCGCAAGCGGGATCTTATTCAGGTAATATCCGCGGATACTTTTTCACGGCTCCTATCAATTTTACGATCACCGGAGTGCGCGTTCCTGAAGATGCAGCAACCGGAAATCAAACCGTTGAGATACTTCGTTTTAACGCTGGAACCCCGCCTGCATATCCTGGCCTTACAAATGATTTTGTTTCACTTGCATACTTTAATAGTGTAGCATCTACTGGTATTGTAAGCACCAACATTACTGTAAACGTTGGTGATGTTATTGGAGTCTATGGCTGGAGAGGCGCGACAAACAGCTATAGCAGTGGTGGATCATTTGTTTCGGACATTGGAGGCTTCCCTGTTACTCTTGAAAGAACGGGAATGCAGTATGATCTTGATGCGATGCAAATGTTTGACGTTTGGTCAGAACCAGGCGGTGCAATTTCAAGAACCGAGATCTATTATAAGTATGATGCAGACACATCAGTTCACGTATTAAACCCGGTACAGGTTAATCACAGCGCCTTGACATCAGCATCTGCCCAAATTTGTGATGGAGACAGTATACTTTTAGCTGGTCAGTTTAGGTTGGATAGCGGGACTTATAATGATACACTCAGCACTTCAACAGGTTGCGACAGTATCATCAGCACTACGCTCACGGTTAACAACTTGCCGGTTGTATCGATTGCAGCATTCGCGCAGGGATCTGTATGTATTGATAATTCTGCCCTGCCATTACCTGCAGGAAGCCCGGCAGGTGGAACTTACAGCGGAACAGGTGTGAGCGGAACAGATTTCGATCCTGCAGCAGCGGGAAGCGGGACACATACAATTACTTATTACTATGAGGACGCTAATACATGTGCCGCTTCAGCATCAACCACTCTTGCTGTGAACGCGCTACCTGTAGTTACGATGGCGTCATTTTCGCCTTCAACTGTATGCATAGGGAACTCACCGATTGCGTTGCCTGTGGGAGCTCCATCAGGCGGAACCTACAGCGGAAGCGGGGTAAACACAACAGATTTCGATCCCTCAGTTGCGGGAGAAGGAACCCACACGATCACCTATTATTATGAAGATGCTAACTTATGTGCGGCAAGCGATTCTACTGCTATAACAGTAGATCTTTGCACGGGTATCACAACACTTGATTCCGAATTGATGACGGTTTACCCTAACCCTGCTTCAGATTTACTTAACATTAATGGTGATTTGCGTGGTGCGGAAATTCAGTTGACTGAGCTAAGCGGTAAAATCATTTTATCTGAAAGAATGCTAAGCGATACTTACCAGGTCAACCTAAAACAAAATGAGCTTGCTGCAGGAATGTATCTTGTTAAGCTTGTGAATAGAGGACAAGTGATCTCAGCTAAAAAGATTGTAGTTCAGTAAATTTTATTCATTGATAGAAAGCGCCTGGAGATGGGCGCTTTTTTTGTTTTTATCTGGAAGGTTTTATTGAGATTTCTAAAAAGATATTTCGGATAAAATTCGACAAAGCTCCATTGCAAAGATGATCCCTTCAACTGCTGGCGCAGGTGAGGGATTTTTTATTTCTCCGAAATTATCAGTATTTGGATTTATAGAATCCAACAAGGTCGCTTTGCAAACATTTTTATTGCGGGAATCTTCAAGATGAAGGATCTTGAGACACTCCGAAATAAAAAATCCCCTCTGTACTTCTTACAGAAAGGATCTTTTGAGGTCCCGACCGGATTTGGCCTCTTTATTTCATTATCAATAAAATCAGTACTTACAAGACTTTAGTTTTTTCCATTGAAGCGATTCTGAAGCGAAATATACTAATGTTCATTTGGTCAAAAGTGGGTTTTCTGAAATTAATTTCAGGTTATATTATATCCAACAATCCCAATTGGATTAAACCAACTCAGGTTTTTGAAAAGTCAGCTTTGTTTTCAATTAAATATGAGAATGGCGAATTTACAGAAGATCGAAAAATCTTACATGTGTTGTTCCTTGACGTGTTCTAATGGACAAAAGATACTATTGCGTCATACTTTTGTAGCATGATTATAAAATTCGATTTAGAAAAGGAAAGCCAAGAAATCCCTCGCGAATCACCAGATGAGATCCAGAAGTTATTGAAGAATCTTGTCAATGAAGAAAAGGCTAAAGAACAGGATCTTTTCTTTGAAGTTTCATTAGATATGCTTTGTATTGCCGGATTGGATGGTTATTACAAGAAAATAAGCCGCTCCTTTACGCGAACGTTAGGTTATACCGAGCAGGAGCTTCTGTCAATGCCATTTATTGACTTTGTGGTACAAGAAGATTCCAGTAACACGGATAATATATTAACAGAGCTAAAAAATGGTATTTCAACCCTTAATTTTCAAAATCGCTTCAAATGCAAGGATGGAAGAATAATATGGTTGGAATGGCGATCCGTGCCCATTCCGGGTGAAAATTGGTTTTACGCGATCGCCCGTGACATCACGGAACAAAAGAAAGCCGAATTACAATTACAGGAACTAGCAAAACATAAAACAGAAAGTATTCGATATGCTTTATTGCTGCAGCAAGCCATTTGCCACGACCCTGAAGCCTTAAAAAATACCTTTTCGCAATCATTTGTTTACAACGCTCCTAAGGACATTGTAAGCGGTGATTTCCTCTGGTTTGAAAATAGGGATGATAAAATATTTATTGCTGTAGCAGATTGCACGGGTCATGGCGTTCCCGGTGCTATGCTTTCGGTTTTAGGGGTAGGAAAATTACATGATGTTTTCAAATCACAAAGCATTACTAAACCATCAGAAGCCCTTGACAGGCTGGATGTATTGGTATACAATGCACTTAGAAAGGAGAACTGTCCCCAAAAGGTGGATGATGGAATGGATATCGCATTCTATTCAATAGATCTTAAAACTAATACCTTAGAATATGCCGGAGCGAATAATTCGCTATGTATTGTAAGAAATGGGAAAATGATTGAACTGACAGCTGACAAGCAGGGTATTGGAATTTCGTTTTCCCGGGAATTTTTTACTAATAATACATTTCAGCTGCAGACCGGGGATATGATATATACTTTTTCCGATGGTTATAAAGATCAGTTTGGTGGTGAAAATGGTAAAAAGTTTATGTATAAACAGTTTAAAGAGTTGTTGGTTTCGGTTGCGGACAAGAGCGTTGACGAGCAAAAAAAAGTGTTAGGACAAACCCTAATCTGCTGGCAGAAAGAATTAGAACAAGTGGATGATATATTGATAGTAGGAGTAAAAATAGAATAATGATATCACGTTTTATTTTTCACGCCATATTAAGATTAATTAGTCATTCCCTTTCTTTTTACGTATCTTTATTGATGTTGTCTGCTACGTTTGGACAAAAATTTCCTTAAAAAAGTTACTTCCTAAAGAGTCTATCTACTGCTTTTGATAGACACCTTATCACCGAGATCGCAGGAAAACACCGCTACTTCTATTTTTTTAGCTGGCTTATAATCGAATACATTTTTCGATTAAATACACTGTTACTAAAAATTAAACAAATGGCTCCGGATATTAATAAAACTTTTTTAGAACAGGCAAATGAATTGATCAAGGTAAATGAAGAGCTGGCGTTCCAGAATTCTGAAAAAGAAAAACGTTCTTCAGAATTGCTTTTGGCTAATAAGGAATTGCTCTATCAGAATGAAGAGAAAGAAAAACGTGCTGCAGAGTTAATTCTTGCTAATAAGGAGCTCCAATTTCAGAATGAAGAAAAAGAGAAGCGTGCTGCCGAACTGATCCTAGCCAATATGGAACTTGCTTATCAAAATGAAGAAAAAGAAAAGCGCGCTGCTGAGTTGCTGATTGCTAATCAGGAATTACTCTATCAGAATGAAGAGAAGGAAAAACGTGCAGCAGAGTTAATTCTTGCGAATAAGGAATTTCATTTTCAAAATGAAGAAAAGGAGAAGCGCGCAGCCGAACTGATAATCGCGAATATAGAACTTGCGTATCAAAATGACGAAAAAGAAAAACGCGCTGAAGAAGCAGTGATTATAAATAAAGAACTTGCACGACAGAAGAAGCAGCTTGAAGATTTTTGTAATATCATTTCACATAACCTTCGCGCTCCACTTGTGAATATTTCTATGCTTGTAGATTTCATTACCGAAAGTAATGACGAAGGGGAGCAGTCCCTTTTGAGGGAAAAGTTAACCATTGCCACAGGTAATCTTAATGAGGTTTTTAACGAGCTGGTAGAATCTCTCCAGGTTAAACAGGATCTGGATATAATTTCAGAAAAATTATCATTCCATGATTATTTAAACAAGGTTTGTGAAGGGCTACAGGGACAAATTAGTAAGTCCCACGCAATTATGGACATTGATTTCAGCAGTGCCCCGCTTGTCAACTTTCCAGCACAATATTTAAAAAGCATCTTTCATAACTTTATAAGCAATTCATTAAAATACCAGTTTCCTGACAGGCAACTGATCATAAAAGTAAAAACGATTCAAAAAAACAGCAGTATCATTCTTTCAGTTGAAGATAACGGATTGGGTATTGATCTGTCAAGACATAAGGATAACCTGTTTAAGATAAGGAAAGTGTTTCATGAGCATCCTGACGCGAAAGGCTTTGGATTATTCATTACCAAAACGCAGGTCGAAGCCTTAGATGGACAGATCTGGGTAGAAAGTGTAGTTGAAAAAGGGAGTACTTTTTTTGTTGAATTTGTAAACCAAATCTAAATGATAAAAATAAAGAACCTTTGGTTAGTTGATGATGATGAGATTTTTGTTTTCCTGACAAAGAAGACAATCCTGAAAACATCTTTTGAAGGAAACGTTACCGTATTCAACAACGGGAAACAAGCCCTTGATGCTTTAGTAAACAACAAAGGCAATGACGAGTTGCTGCCTGGGATAATATTCCTGGACCTTTCTATGCCTGTGATGGATGGATGGGGCTTCCTGGAGGAATTTATTTTAATGAAACATAAATTCGAAGTACCGATTACAATCTATATTGTTTCTTCTTCTGTTTCACCTCATGAAATTGAGCGGGCAAAGGGAATGTCTGAGGTTCTGGATTTTATTATCAAGCCTGTTTCAAGGGAGAGGTTTATTGAAATTATCAAGGATCTGTAGCTTTTCCTAAATTACAAATAGTTGGTGTTTAATAGTATGATTGACGATATATGTTCGTATCTTTAGTATAAGGCGTCCACACTCCGGGCGTTCTAAATGATTTTTTATTTCTTTCCACCTATAGGTATCTGTCTTCTGCTTTTGATTGATATCTCTCCCAAAAATATTGCAGGAAAACGTTGCTACTTCTATTTTCTAGCGCATCAGCTGAAGGGTATCCTTTGGGCTTCACAATAATGTGGAAGATAATTTAATATTCGCGAAAATGACTTTAATTAAAAAAACGGAAGAGCTAAATCTCGCAAACAAAGAGCTTGCCCTTCAAAACCAAGAGAAAGAAAAACGGGCAGCAGAATTAATGATTGCCAACAAAGAGCTCGCTTTTCAAAATGAGGAGAAAGAAAAACGAGCAGCAGAACTGATCATTGCAAATAAAGAATTGGTATTTCAAAATACTGAAAAGGAAAAACGGGCGGCAGAATTGATCCTTGCCAATAAAGAGCTCGCTTTTCAAAATAGTCAAAAAGAAAAGCGTGCACAAGAACTGATAATTGCCAATCAGGAGCTTATTTTTCAAAACAATGAAAAAGAGAACAGAGCGGCCGAACTGATCATCGCCAAGGACGAACTAATTTCCCAAAACCAGGAGAAAGAAAGGCGTGCCGCAGAACTAATTACTGCCATCAGCGATCTTAAAGCATCGAAAGAACAGATCATAGAAATAAATAAAGAGCTGGAATCATTCTCCTACTCAGTATCGCATGATTTGCGGGCCCCCCTCCGTGCCATTAACGGGTATACAAAAAAGCTTAAGGAAAATTTTGAAACACAGTTGGATCCTGAAGCCCACCGCCTAATGAACAATATTGTTGCTAATGCAAAAAAAATGGGGCAGCTCATTGATGACCTGCTAACCTTTTCCCGTATAGGGCGCAGGGATTTGGTAAAAGTGAATATCCCCATGCTTAGCATTGTAAAGGAAATATGCACTGAGCTGGAAAATGAACAGAGCGGTCGCAAGATAGCGTTTCATCTCGATACATTGTTGCCTGCCCTGGCAGATAACATGGCTATAAAACAGGTTTGGCTGAACCTGGTTTCCAATGCTGTTAAATACACGAGGCTTAAAGAGAAAGCCATCATTGAAATCAGCTCTGAAGAAAACGGAGATCAGATCATCTATTGCATTAAAGATAATGGTGCAGGTTTCGACATGCGGTATGCCGATAAACTCTTTGGTGTCTTTCAACGCCTGCATTCGGATGATGAGTTTGAGGGCAACGGTGTAGGGCTCGCCCTGGTACATAGCATCATTTCAAAACACGGAGGACGGGTATGGGCGGAGGCCAAAGTAAACGAAGGTGCAACATTCTTTTTTACACTAAATAAATCATAACAACATGACCACAGAAGTTGAAATATTATTAGCAGAAGACAATGCCAGTGATGCAGAAATGACCATTGATGCTTTAAAAAAGAACGGCTTAGCCAACAAACTTTTGCATGTTAAAGATGGCGCTGCGGCACTGGATTTCCTTTTTGCAGAAGGAGAATATGCCGGCAGGAGTATAGAAAATAAACCGAAAATTATCCTGCTCGATCTAAAAATGCCCAAGGTGAATGGCATAGAAGTGCTGCAAAAAATACGGGCTGATGAACGCACTAAAAATATCCCGGTAGTAATACTTACATCTTCCAAGGAAGACCCCGACATAAAAAAATGTTATGACCTGAAGGTAAACAGCTACGTGGTAAAGCCGGTAGAATTTGATGAATTTCAAAAGGCTATTTCCAGCCTGGGATTATACTGGATGATCGTAAACCAACAACCTCGATAATGAAAAAAATAAATACTGTCATAAAAATATTAATAGCAGAACATGATAAACATGACCTGGCTATGATTGATAACGAACTTAAAGAGGGAGGGATTGATTTTGTTTCTGAAATTGTTCAAAATGAAGAGGGCTACCGCAAAGCACTCAAACATTTTATCCCGGATATCATATTATGTGATTACAGGTTTCCCTCATTCGATGGACCAACTGCTTTTAAAATAAGGGAGCAGGTTGCACCGGAAACTCCTTTTATCCTGGTGTCGGGAACCATTGGCGAAGAGATTTCTATTGAACTGATCAAAAATGGTGTAACAGATTTTGTTCTGAAGGATAAAATGTTTGCTTTAACTACAAAACTGTTAAGGGCATTAAGAGATGCGAAAGCAAGCAGAGAAAAATCTAAAATTGAACAGGATCTTAAGCGAACCATGGCTCATTTGGATGAGGCACAAAGCCTGGCGAAGCTGGGTAGCTGGGATTTTGATTTTGCTGCAGACAAACTCACCTGGTCAGAACAATTGTACAATGTATTTGATATAGATAAACAAACATTTAATGAAACACATGGCTCCTTTCTGCACCTGATTGATGATTCTGATAGGGAATATGCGGAAAAGACCAGCAAGCATACCCAAGAAACCGGTGATGCGTTTATAATAGAGTACGGTATCACTACGCACAAAGGTGAAAAGCGGGTGATACAGGAGCATGGCTATGGTATTAAGGATGTGACAGGAAAAGTGATTCGATTATTTGGTACTGCACAGGATATTACGGAAAGTAAAAAATCGGCTATAGCTTTAAAAAGCGCCTATGATGAAAAAAACGCTGTTTTAGAAAGCATTGATGATGGTTTTTTTGCAGTTGATAAATACTCGAAGGTTACCTATTGGAATAAAAAGGCTGAGATACTCCTGGATCAAAAAAGAGAAGACCTTATTGGCAAAAATGTACATGAAGTGTTTGCAGGTGAGGATTCAAAGGCATTTAACGATCAATATAAAAAAGCAATAAAGGAAAACAGTACAATTCATTTTGAGGAGTTTTCCAAACGAAGGAATAAGTGGTTTGCAGTAAGTGCTTTTGGTTCTGAGAATGGCTTGTCGGTTTATTTCAAAGATGTAACCGAACGGAAAAAAAGTGAAGAAAAAATTAAAGAAAGCGAAGCAAGATTAGCAGCCTCGCAGTCGGTAGCCAAAGTAGGAAGCTGGGAAACCGATCTTACTAATCTTGATGTGATCTGGTCTGATGAAACATGCCGCATCTTTGGTGTTAACAATTGTTTGCCTCATACTTCCCACGAAAACTTTTTAAAATTTGTTCACCCTGATGATAAAGAAAAAGTGGATAAAGCTTTGGTCTCTTCCCTTACAAGTGACTCATTAAATTCTATAGAGCATCGTATAATAGCCGCAGATGGTATTTTGAAAGAAGTTGAAGAAAGATGGCTCATTGCAAAAGATGAAAACGGTAAAGCTATACGTGCCTTGGGCACGGTACAGGATATTACCGAACGCAAGAAAGCAGCGAAAATAGAATACGAACTTCACACCCGGTTAAAAGCCATTTTTGAAAAAACCAATGACGCTATAGTGCTGGCAGATGATAGCGGTAACTATGTGCAGGTTAATCCTGCGGCAGCAAAAATGCTCGGCTATAGCCTACAGGAACTAACCGGCATGAACACTGCCGACTTAATTTCGGGAAGGCAAACTGACGAATTGTGGAATGAGTTTATGCAGGACGGAAGCCAGACCGGTGCCATTGAATTGGTAAGAAAGGACGGAAGCCTTGTAATTTGCCACTATAATGCCAGCTCTAATATTCTTCCGGGTTTGCATTTGTCTATACTCACCGACATCACAGAACAAAAAAAAGCAGAAAATGCAATAAAAGAAAGTGAAGCCAGATACCGTGCATTTTTTGAAAACAGTATGGATGGTATTTTACTAACAAATCCAGACGGTAGCATTCTTGCTGCCAATCCAGCTGCTTGTGAGATGTTGCAAAGAACTGAGAGAGAAATTTGTGAAGCAGGAAGACAAGGTTTAATAGATCCGCAAGACCCGAATTTAATTCCTTTACTTAAAACCAGAGAACTTACTGGTAAAGCAAAGGGTGAAATAACATTCGTTAGAAAGGACGGGTCAGTATTTCCCGGGGAATTAGCTTCGACAGTTTTTACAGATGGTTTAGGAAACAAAAGAACCTATATGATTTTTCGAGATATTTCTGAAAGTAAACAGTCGAAGAAGGCTCTTTTAGAGAGCGAAGCGAGGTTGAATGAGGCTCAGGAGATCGCACATTTAGGGAGTTGGGAGATCAGGTTTGATTCGGCCGAATGGTTATGGTCTAAGGAAGCTTGTATGATCTTCGGACTTTTACCAGAGGACAATAAGGTAACACATGAAAGATGGTTATCCTTCATACACCCTGATGACTTGAATGAAGTTTCAAGGATCACGGATGAAACCGCGCAAACAGGAATTGCACCTGTTTTAAATTATCGTATCCGTTTAAAGGATGGTAGTATAAAAAATATTTACGCAAAAAGCAGGTTTGAATCCGATAAAAACGGTACCCCGGTTGCCATACATGGAATTGTTCTGGATGTGACGGAACGTTTGATTGCAGAAGCGGAGCGGGAAAGGATAATTGTTAGTCTGGTTGAAAAAAGTAAAAAGCTGGAACAATTTACTTTCATTGTGTCCCATAATTTGCGTGCTCCTGTCGCGCAGATACTTGGTCTTTCACATGTCTTAAAGAACAGCATCACTGATACAGACAGGCTTCGAAGTGAGCAGTTTCTGTTTATTGCAACTGAGCGATTAGACCTTATTTTAAAGGACCTAAATAAAATTTTAGATGTGAAATCAGAGGTCAGCGAACATAAGGAACCGGTATTTTTTAACGAATTGGTGCACGATATCACAGGGAGTATTTCCAAGGTAGTTGAGAGGGAACATGTGAGAATAGAAACAAATTTTAATTCAGTTGATAGAATTCTCTCGGTAAAAAGCTATCTCTATAGCATTTTCTATAACCTTATTTTAAACAGTATAAAATATAAACAACGGAATAAGCCTCCATTAATAAAGATCACGAGTGGAAGAGAAAGACAAAAAATCAAAATTGTTTTCCAAGACAATGGTATTGGGATTGATCTATTAAAACACGGTGAAAAAATATTTGGCCTTTACCAACGCTTCAATCTTGATGGAGATGGACAAGGGTTAGGCCTGTATATGGTAAAAATACAAGTTGAAGCTTTGGGTGGCTCCATTCGGGTCGAAAGCAAAGAGGGTGAAGGAACTGAATTCATAATTGAATTGCCTGTGTGACACTCACAATTATAATCACTTAAAATGATCGATACAGAATTTAAATACAGCAACGTTTTACCGATTGATGACAATGAAATGGACAAATTTTATTAGCGAGAGGATGTTAAAGGCCTACCGTTTTTCTAAAAATGTTTTTGTGTGTGTAAATGGAGAAAGGGCGTTGAATTTTGTAAGTGGTTTTATGAATTCATCAGAGCGGGGGCAGAGGCCCTTCCCTTGATGTTGTTTTTGTGGATTTAAACATGCCAATTATGGATAGTTTTGATTTTATAATGAATTTCCAAAAGCTAAACAGTGAGAGATTAACTAACTGTAAGATCATTGTTCTTACATCTTCAATTCATAACGGTAACAGAATTAAGGCTGGGAAAATGGATAAGAGTATTGTTTTTTTTAATAAACCTCTCACTAATGAGATTCTAATTGAAATGTGAGTTTAATTCGCTTCGCATTTTCAACATGATAGTTTAATAAGGATTTGCAGAATTCACAGGATCTTAAGTAAATTAAATTTCCAGAATCTCGAAGAGGTTGCTTAACAAGCATAATCTCTTCATCTGCTATCGTAACTGGTGGATTTTATTACAAATATTAAGCAAATTAAATTCAGATTTGTAAAATCTCGGAGAGGTCGCTTTGCAAACATGATTCTTTCATCTGCCTAACGGCAGCTGAGGTCTTTTTTATTTAATCGAATCTTCAAGATGAAGGATCTTAAGATTCTGCGAAATAAAAATCCCTTCTGTACTTTGTACAGAAGGGATCTTTTGAGGTCCCGAGCGGACTTCCATAAAACGGATTATCTCCACTGTAAATAAGCCTTTCCGGTTCAAGTATTTTAACAGGGGTTATTTTTAGGATTATTTTAACCCGAGAGCATTAAGGCTCTTTTCAATATCTGAGTTGTAATTCATATTTTTTGGTTTTTTATTTATGCTTTGCGAAAGATTGTTTTTTTGTAGCTTTTCGTCCATGGAAGCTTTTTCGAGGATGTTTCTAATGTGGTCAGATAATTTTGGTTTCATTTTATTGTTTTACTTATTACTATATCTGCGAACAGAGATTTAATTAGTTTGGATACGCGGCAATCAAAAACACTTGTTTTTATTCGATTTAAGCCACTTTCTTTTTTAATATAGACCTTGGCATACACAAGGAGCGCCTAAGTCGCTACAGCTAAAATTTAAAGTTTAAAATGAGACTCCAATTATATCAATCCAAGTATCCCTGCATGTTTATCATTCTTAAAGAAAATTTTATACTTGGTCTTCTTAGGTAACATTACTTGCATAACACAGAAGTTGTGTTATGCACGATTCTCTAAATTCAGCATTCTGTACAGAATGCTCGAAATATTTTAACGACCGGCTTTACTGGACTGAATAAATTCACTTGTATTAAATTGTACTTACAGGATAGGAGGAGAGAAGTCTTGTAGATTATTAAATATAGTAATAACTTACCTATATTATAATTTAGGTATTAAGGAGCAATTATAAGCATTGTCTAATGCATTCAAAAAAGCCGTTGTATTGTTGCTTAAAGTAGAATGCTGTTGTGTAATTTTTTTAATCTCTTTTCTAAGTGCAGTTTTAGATGAGGGATAGCATTTTCCTAAGTTATCAATTATCGATATTGCGAATTCTGGAGTAATATTTACTATTCCTATAAGCATAAGATACTGACGAAAGTCTTTTGCTCTCCATAAGTTCACCTCTTGTGTTATAGGTATTATGGCACCTAAAAGTTCAATTTTCTTAAATTCATTGTACCAAACATTTACTAATCGATTCCAATATTTCTTTATATCATAAACAGTTCGCACATCGCCAATTTTATTGTAAAGCGCAGAGGTCTTTTTTATCCTAACCTCATATCTTAAAATATTTATTTTTTTTGCGAACACCTTATTAATTGTACCGTTTTCATTCATCTCTTTCACTTTGTCGTATAAAGAAAGAGAATAATTTTCTCCTACAAAATCCACTGTTTCGATATTGTTTCCATAGGTGTTCTTTTTTAACCTGTTGCGTTTTAACAAACACGGTAAAACTAAGGCTGGGGAGGAATCAAGACGTATATTTTTGCCAAATTCGAAACCGTAGATACGTGCGTTCAAAATCTTACCAGGAGCTACTCCTAACTTAATCGCAAGTTTGTTTATAGCAAGAGAAAATGTTTTTGGAGATAGGTCTTTAATCGACCTACCCCCTAAATACCATTTCCTTAAGCTGCCTGTAATTTTTATTTTACCGTTTGGATTAACGGCAACGGCCAGGAAGCTGTTATCAAAATCGTTATTTAATTTCATGATCGGAACTGGCTTTCCCGTTTCCCAATCCTTGCCATGGTGATATATTTCTCCCAAGTCTTTGTTTACAAGTTCAGATGCGAAAAATCTAATGGTACACTTATCTACCATTTTTTACCCTCCACCCATTTGGAAACATCTGCCTTTTTGTAGTACCATTTCCCGCCCACTTTAGAAGCGGGTAAACCACTTTTTCGCAATCTTCTTATCGTACTCGAAGAAACATCGAGAAAAAGGCGTAAGTCATTTTCGGTAAGCAAAACTTTTTGTCCTAAGACTTGTCGAGTTAGAAATTCTTTAATTAGTGGAAGTACTTTGTTTTCTACAGAGCTATCAATAGACTCCGAGATCATTCTGTTTAATTTAGTCATGGTTAAAATATATTAGTTATATATATCTTAACTTGGGGAAAGTTCGAGTTTTGGGAAAAACCGCCTTTTTTAATTAACAAATTATTAACAAACGTTAATTTAAGGAGTCCGAAGGATCATCGGCATGATTTGCTAATGCTTCAAGTAATTCCATCGGACTAGAGGAAAGATGTGGATTTTTATTTAAAAAGTAAATCTCCGATATTGCCAAGGTCCGAACGTGAAGATGTGGAATATTCGTAATAGGATTTGTAACTTTAACAGCTAAGATGGAGCCTATGCGAATCATGCCGTTAGGTATATTTTCAAGGCACTTCATCATATTTACGAGAGCTTCCGACTGATTTTTTTCTACTTCAGATTGTGGTTTTAATATACCGTTTACCTCCATGCCGTACTCAACCTCTTTAAGCCGCGAAACAACTTCTTCAGAGGTTAAAGCTGCCTTAGATTTCGCAAGGAGTTTTTTGTACCAAGAGCCAAATACGGCTGGCAACTCAATGTCAGTAACAAAATCGAGAGCGGTGATATATTTAAGAACGCTATTGTAGATGTCAATTATAGCTTCGGCATCGTTTGTATCAAGATAAATTTCAACATCAATAAATTGAATTTTTCTATCATCTAAATAAGAATTAGCTACATTATCAATAAAAGATTGTTTTAAAATTCTTACTTCTTTCTGGGTTCTTTTTAGAGATTCCTTAATTTCTTTTAATTCAGAATTTATTTTAGTATAAATAAGTTCAAGTTCAGAAGGCTCTTTTTTTTCATTATTTATTGGTAAACCAAGACCAACAAAATCAGGGTGGGTTGGAAGTCTTACCGGATATAAAGGCAAATTATTATCCGTAACCTTCAAACTGGCGGTCATCATTAAACGAGTCGATAATTCCCTTAGCTGATCCATTCTTTCTTTGGACTGGTCTAATTGTGAAAAGTGTGAAGACTCTACAATTCGTTTGTACATCTCTAAATAGTCCAAATGGCTTTCGTGCTCACTAGTGTCTTTTATATAGTATAGGTTTAAGTCATCAGTGTTCAGCAGATGCCACGAAAAGATTTTTTTTTGTTCAGCATTCAAAGAAGTATTTTGGAGTAATTTTTCAAGTTCAGTTTTTTCCATTGTTAAGTAGATTTCGGGTTTTCTTTCAAGGGCTATTTAAGCGAATGTTTCGAATGGGTATTATGCACAACTTTTAAAGGACTGTTCGAATAAAAATCAATTAAGCTATTCAATTCAGATTGCGTAACACAAAGTAAAGTAGCTAATTCTTCAGAAGTAAACCCAAGCTCATCCAAATGGACTTTAATTAATTGGTAAATAAGAGTAGGTGTTTCTTTTTTAACATCAAATTCAGGTTCACTTTTTCTATATCCTGCACGACTTAGCTGAATCATTAAAGACTTATATCGTGATTCGTTAATCATTCCTAAATCTTTTCCTCTTCTAATAAGTGCAGCCATAGAAACTTTCCAATATCTTTTAAGATCAGCGAGCTGGGGAAAAGAAACGCCACCATAAAACGATGCTTTTATATCATTTTCGGGCATTAAAAATTCGGAAGCAAATCTATTTGCCTCTTCCTCGAAGTTATCAGTCATAGAAGGAATAAAATCCTTGGCATAATGCATAATTAAGTGCCCTAACTCATGGGCCAAAGTAAATCGCTGCCGGTCTCCGGAAAGATTTTTATTCAGATAAATTACAGGTAAATAATCCTCGTCAGGCAGTAATTCGCCATCCAGTTTATTGTCGTTATACTCAATTTGTAAAACAATAATACCGGCAGTCTCAACCACCCGTGTTAAATTGTTTATAGGACCTCTCGGGATATTCCACTTTTGCCGAACGAGTCTAGCTATATCCTCCGGAGTACCATTATCGTAAGTATTTAAGTGCAGAATTCGATTTGGAATGTCGACCGATTTAAGCAATTTCTTAAAAAAATGTTTCCTGATAAACAGATTGTATTCTATCGTGTCAAGAACATTTGTAGCCAAACTCTTCCTTTTACGATAATGTGTTAGAAGAGGAGATAATAAAATTATATCCTCGTAAAAAAACGATATTGGATAATTTAAAACCGCAGAAATTCTTTCAAGTAAATCCTCTTTAACACCCAATATGTTTCTTTCGATTTTGGAGACAGTGCCTTGTTCAACATTTAATCTTTCCGCAAACTCTTTTTGGCTATACCCTCTCGAAACACGAGCAATTTCAAATGTTTTATAATTTATTTCAGGTTGCATGTACAATAATCTGTGGTATAATTAAACGAAAAATCTGTAAACAGATTATATTTTTAACCCACCTTTTTCTTTCTTAAGCCTTCTTTTACAGTAACAACAGGCAATATATTATCTTCTTCGGTTTCGAAAATTTCAATCTGAGGTTTATTTATTTCTAAGTCTTCTGCTGTTATTTTCCATTTATTCCGGTCACCATTAGGACAAACAAAAGAAACATCTGTTATCTCTGTAAAGTACTCATTTAAGCGCCAGCCAGCATCTAAGTACAAAGCACTTGTTCCATCATCTAAGACCAAAGAATGGTTACGAAAGGCTGTTACCTGTTTCGTTTTTATATTAGTCGATTTAAAATTTTCATCAAGTTTTTTAAACCTTATTTTCAATCGGTCACCAATAACAACAACTAACATTTTCTTTCTCGTTTGCATTCTTAACGAAGGATCATCGGCAACGATTTTTTTAACACGAGCCAATATATAAGAACGTATTAAATTCGCTTTTGTAGTTCGGTCATGTATATGAGCTTGCGCGGAGTCGTTTGTTATGTAATCATTAAATCCTTCAACAATAGCTTCATAAAATTTTTGTGCATACGGGAGCAATAAAGTCTTAGCTTCTTCCTGAGTAATAATCATAGTTTAAAGTATTAGTTTTATCATGCTGCAATAATACATCATTGTTAACTAATTGCCAAATAATATTCCAAATAATATTCCCGAAAGATATTAAAGGATTGTAAACCAACTATTTATATTTTTAAATTTAAAATATAATGGTAATTTGGTTTTTACGCATAAAAAAGTTCGGATAGAATATTATCTCTTTTTTTAGCTAAGATGGTAATTTTCCATGTGTAAGGCTCAAAACGAGCCATAATTGGCGGAGACTAGTCACCAGCCTCTAAATCCTCATAAGTGGTTAGAACTATTTGTTTTTTATCCTCGGATAGAGATTCTACCACATAAAATCCCTCAGCCTCGTTAGGATACCAAGTACCTTTAGTTGTCTGATCTCTTGTAAAGTTGCGGGTTAAATAATTAGTTACTTTCATCGCGGACCAAGTAGAAAACACCTCACTTATCTGAAAACATTTGTTCGATTTTTTATCGAAGAAGAAAACCTCATTCAATAAAAATTTATCGGCTGGCGTTGCTTCGGCATCATAAATCCATTCGTACATTATAAAATCATTTCCATTATTGCTTTTTCCCTGCTTTGAAATTTTAAGAAAACCGGAGTCAACAAGTCCTTTGTTTTTTTTGGCGATCTCTTGTTTAGTTAGTCCAATATAATTTTCCTGAGAAGTAAGGAGTGCAGCCTTTAAAACAATGGCTAACATGAGAGTGTATTTCATACAGTCATAGATTAGTTAGAGCAGTCTAATATAAGAAACATATTATATGCGGTAACAAATATTAAGCATTTAAAGGAATTTTCCATCAAAAAAAATGGTTAAAACCAAACACGATATTACTGACAAGAGGCTTCAGAAAATTGGAGCAAAAATCAAAAAGCTTAGAATGGAAGCCGGTTATACCAGTTACGAAGACTTCGCTTGGGAGAACGAATTAAATAGAGTTCAATATTGGAGAATGGAGAAAGGAAGTAATTTTACAATTAACTCACTACTTAAGATTTTAGATGTTCATCAATTATCTTTGGAAGAATTTTTTGTAGAGCTATAGAAGTATATTAGTATAGCTATTTGAATGCTCTTATAATCGTATTAAAAAGTTTTAAAAACCACCTCATAAAAAGAACGGTCAGAGGAATTAATAAGAGAAAAACAGGACAGATGTGCAACGATAACCATATAGAAGCTAAAATAAGCAGGGAAGGCAAATAGGCCATATAACGGTAGATATCAAACTTATTATTGTTTAAAAAATTCATTGCTTCCCTTATTTCTTCCCTCGGTGCAAATCTCGTGACTACTTTGCCCGCGTACTTGAGTCCGCCTCTCAAGCTACTTAATTTGTACTCTCCTAAGAAAAGCATTCCAAAGGGTAAAACTGCCTTTTCCAAAATATAAGCCATTAAAAAGATTGCTATAAAAGTTAAAGAACCAAAGATTAATCTTTCAGGATAATGAGTAACAAAAAGAGTTGCGTCATTAATATTTAGAGAGGGTTTTCCAAAATGCCTTACGAATATTTCATAATTAATAAGAAGCAACAACACACTGAATAAAGACTTTTTTATCACACGATAAAAAGTCGTTCGACTTAATAAAAGCTTAAAAAGATTAACAATAAATATGGCTTTCATTTAGAATTTCTGTGTAGTACGAAGATAAATAAAAAAGAGGAACTCAATAGTTCCTCTTTTCGTGTCGTGCAAAATCGTCAACTTAGTCCAACAGTAATATCGCGGAATGCTTTTGTTTTTGGTCAACTTTTGCGTATTTATCTGTTTCTTTTATAGAGGCGTGTCCCATTAGGTCTCTTATAATTGTTAGGCTAACGCCTCGAGCTACAAGGGCACATGCAAATGCATGACGAGAATCGTGAAAAGTAAATTGTTCTGATGTTCCGGCCAAACGGAATATTTTTTTCACCCCTACATTTAACTTTTGGTTAGATAACTTTTCAAAGACAAAGGAGCTTTCATTGTTCTTATATTTTTCAATAATTCCTGAGGCTTTATTATTCAAATTAATAGTTAGTTGCTTCCCGGTTTTTTGCATTACTATATTAATCTCTCCGTTAACAATATTCTCCCAACATAATTTTTGCATATCAGAATATCGTAAGCCTGTATAGCAACAAAAAAGAAACATATCTCTTGCTACTAATAAGCGGGTTCGTTTTGCCGGTATTGTAGCCTTTTCAATTTGTTCAACCTCCTCAATAGTTAAGAACCTTTTTTTATTTTCGGATTTTTTTATTTGAAAGTTGCCGTTCGCATAAGGACTTTCATTCAATTTTTTTTCCCTTACTGCTTCTCGGATCACTGCTCTTAAATGTTTTTGTCTATTAAAAGCTCCACCGTCTCCCACTTTTCGTACATCTCTTAAGTATTGTTCAAACTCTTTTACGAATAGCAAATTAATATCAATGAATTTAACTTCAGCTTTAAATTTTCTCAACACACTTAAAGTGTGGCTATAACCAATCAATGTAGATTCTTTTTTCTTGCTTTTCCAAAGTTGTATTTGCTTTTCAAAATAAGTATAAAAGGAATTTTTATTTTCGCTTGTGCCAAGAAAGTTTTTAATAGCCTCGCCATTTACAATTTGCTCAGACAGTTCAAGTTTATATATGTGAGTTTGTAACTTGTTTTTTAAACGCATTAGTTTAGCGTTTTTCAGTCCATAATCTTGTTCACCCTTTTTTATTTGTAAAAGGTTTTTATCCCAAAATTTTTCTTCTGCCTCGAGCTGAGTTGGAAGCTTTAGTTGTTTCCCTCCAAATGTTACCATTAAATTAATCGGGCATTTTCCATTTTTTTTAGTCTTATCCTTCCTGAGGATAGCTTTAATTGAATAATTGTAGTTCATTTTTTCTTCTTTTAGAGTTATACCCATATATTAACTTGGGGAAACTTGCTATGATTCGAAATTATATATAACTTCATGATAATCAAACAAATAAAATTTTTCTCCAGTGTTTCCAACAGAGAAAATTTTGTTGCCTTGATAACTAAGAGGAAAAAAGGGGGTATGAATGAAACTGTCTTTAAAGCCGTTAAAGTAATCGGGAAATTATCGTTCTTAAGGTAGTCGAAGCTTCGGTAGTGGAGTAGAAAATTAACCGTTTAAAAACGGCTTACTTCAAGGCTTTTTTTATTTTTGCGTCTATATGCTCGATCTTTTAATTGTAATACATTGATAGACCTTTAATCTTCAATTCGGACAAGGATTATAGAGTCATAAATTGTTTATATCCCAACCCATTTTTTTTATATAGCCTAAATGGTTATCACGTAAGTATTCTCTTACTTCGTGATCATAATCTAAATAATCCTGTTCTTTTAACCAATGCATTGGCATTTCTCCATTCATAGCATGAATTATTTCTTCATCCAAATATTTAATCAATTCTTCTAATGAATCAATTGAGGTGGAATGTCCGCTTTCATCTTCTCGTCCATAAATTACTCCTTGCTTAAAATTCCAGTCAAGTGTTTCTAAGCTATTTTTTAAAGTCTCAAGTGGTATGTAAACTTCTGGATCGTAATAATCTTGGGCTATTTGCTGAATAAAGGTCTCTAACTTTTCAAAAATTAATTCGCTCCTAAGAGTTTCAATAGATAATTTTCTTTTAGAAAGCTTGTGTTTTAAACTTTCGTTGATGTGTAAAAAAATGGGTCTAACAGGAATAGATGATTTTTGAAGCTGTTCTCCTATGTTAACAATAACGTTTTCCAATTGTCTTGCCGCTTGATCATCATCTAAAAAAACAATAACTGCCTTTGCTTTTTTGTAATCACTATAAACACTTAAGAGAGAAGGTAACTGACGAATATTATTAGCCCCATTTAAAACATCAACTTTATAAGAAAGTGAATAATGTTTTTTTATTGGCTCTAGCAATTTTTTAATAATTGGAATATCTGTTTTTCCTTCTACAAACACCAATAGATCACCAATTAGCAAATCTTTTTTTGGAATAATTTCATTTATGTCGGAATAGAATCTTTCTACAGAAATTAATTCTGAATTTGTTTTTGATATTTTTTCAGCCCTTTCTTTTAATGTATAGGGTACTCTTAAACTGCCAGTATCTCCAGCTTCACGAAGTTTAAATTTAAGTACTTCAAGAAATGTAACTTCTCCATTAAAAATAATGGTAATGTCATTTTCATCAAAAAGCAAAATATTTAAGGTTTTTCCCTTTAGTAAAGCATCTTCTGCATCATCACTGTAACCATTAACGGAAATAAAAACACCACTACTCGTGTGAAATTTGCCATCTACTTTCCCTTTAAAGGCATATATACTGGAAGCAGGTACAGGGTCTTTTACCCATTTCGCCTCTAATAGGAAGGTTTGGCCTTGCCAAAAGAATGAACCATCTACTTGTTCACCTACAGGTTTATAACTTGCTCTCGGCTCTAAAGATTCATTATAAAGGATGGAATAAATCATATTTTCGAATTCAAAACCCCTTCTTTGATGATTTGTACTGTCATCTTTCAGAAGCTCTTCATACTTTCCTCGAATTTCTTCTTTATTTAAAATGGATCTTGACATTCCCTTACGACTATTCACTTTTTACTTTTTTTGACATTACTTTTCCTACGCAGCCTTTTGTAGAAACAAATTGTTCAACACACGAATCTAAAACAATGATTCTTTATATTTATTTGTTTATCTTTTCATTTTTAAAATTTCCTAAATGAATTAATAAACTTTTCCAGTACTGGTGTATTGAAAAATCCTGAATTTCTTTCGTGTTAATTTTCCCAGTTCTTATCAATTCTTCATACTTAATAAACTCTTTAAGAGCGCCTATTTCTTCCATCTTCGGCTCACTAATCTTTTTTTGGATAGTATAGTTTAACATCTCTTTTCCCAAACCAAAATGTTTTTCGTAAATATGCATTGAGCCCACATTATGGTAATATTTGCCAATTTCAACTTCCAATTCGAGCGAGAGTAATTCTTGCAGCATAGTAAGGAAATAGACATCGTAAGGGAATCCCCAAATTAAGTCGTTACTTCTCATGTTAACAATTGCATCGAGTTTTTCATTTCTAATTAAAAATTGAATCGTGCAAACACAAGCTACATCCTTTACAGAGTCATCAATGCCTCCATTAGAGTCATAAAGAGCTAAAACGGCCCTTCTTGAAAACTTATCATACTTTAGTAATTTCACTACTCTATTCCATTGACTATCTCCAGAAGAGTCAATTTTGAATATTTTATGGCCGTAACAGCTTTCACGAATTAACTTTCCATCGAGAGAAAAGTCTTTCCATTGTCTTGCGTAATATGTTATAAAATCAAGGCTATTAGAAGCAGAAACATGCCAAGCAAATTCGCCTATTGCCAAAGGAAATTTCCATTTTCTTTTAGTGTTATAAGTATTTCTGTTCCGAGGATTCGATAAGCAGAGATTAACGTGGCAAATTTCAAGAGTTCTGTGCTCTCTAGTAACAATAAATTGGCCCTCGGAAAATAATTTCTCCAAAATATGAAGTTGAATTTCATCAACTGAATCAAAGGTAAATTTACCGATACTCATTATTTCTTTTTGAGCTTTTTAATCTCAACGGCCTGCGATTTTAAGCTATCCTGTAACGATTGCAACATGAAATCATACCTTTTCAACTGTTCGTTTAGAAGCTTATTATTTTCATCAGTTGTGGAAAGTGACATTTCATATTTTTTAACGGCCCTATCTAACTCTCTCTCGTTCGAATTTTTATAATTGAAATAACCCCCAACTACAAAATTAGCAGCAGTAAAGACAATCGAGAGGCCTATCAAAGCTTTATAGACGGAACTTTTAATATCCGTTGCAACTGAATTGAGATTTAAAAATTTTTCATCAAGATTACCGATGGTTTTTTGCGTTTTCTGAGTATATTTTTTTAAATCCAGGTTGTTGTTTTTTATAGCAATTTTTTTAGTCGGGCCGTTCATGTTCGCAAAAGTAACTCTCAATGCAGAATCCCCTTCGGTCAAGACGCAATCACTCTTCCCAAAATTAATTAGTAAAGTCGAAATATAACCAACATAGTTAGGGTCAATAATTCCAATATTCGTTGCCATAATCCCTCTTTTAGTGAGGCTCGTTTTCACATGTGCGAACCCGATTACATTGGAAGGCATTGTTAATTTTTCTTTGAAAATTACATATGCCATTCCTTGGGGCTTTAATGTGAAAGCTTGGCTACCGGAGCCTTTCATGTCGATGATTTGACTTATGGTAAGATTATAGCTTCCATCTGCAAACTCATTATCAGATGCATCAGTAAGAATGTTTTTCGTTTTTATCTCTTCATAATTAAGAATCATGAGTTTAAGATTTAAGTAGTTATTAAAGCATTCTCTATACCTGCCACGTCAATTAGCTGGAATAAATGGAATTTAATTTGTCAGGGCGATTTACAAGTCGAATTTTTCTCGATAATTGGTCAAGCGGATAAACTAGATTTTTGCGTGATCCTCGCCATTCTCTATTCTTCGATTCCCACAAGGATTAAAGGTACAGCAGGGACTCCACGCCCTTGTCGTGCTATGTCATATAATGCGCCTTCAAAATATCCTGGGCCCGAAGACATCTTTCTTTGCATGCTTTTCATTGGCAATATCTCAATTCCAAGATCTATTGTATCACCAACATAGAAAGCCAAATGCTTTACAAAAAGATCGTAAGCAATGAAAGTGTATTTTCCCAATTGGACTTCGACAGCAATACGGTTTTTTACAAAATCGGTTTGATTATAAGACGGAATAGGAGTTTTGCCCGCAGCTAAGATTTCAGCTTTTTGGTCTGCTCTGCTTAAGCGCATTGTCTTACTTATCAATTTGTAATCATCGGTAACCCAATAGCTAGTTCTACTTTCCTTCCACTTTAATTTACTGAGTTCACTTTTAAACTTTTCGTTGAGTTCGGTAGGACTATATAACAGCCTTCCTTTCATTGTTTTTTCCTCACTTACTTTTGTTATGTATTTGCTCGCATCAACACTATTAATTGTATTTACAATTTCATCCCATACAGATTTCTGGTGATACTGAATCCATTCAAACCCATTTAAGTGCGAGTGTATTTTAGCGATTTTCATAAGGTATGTTTAAAGGATTTCGTTAATTTTTGATAATATAATAAAGCCAAGGATCACTGAACGATAATTCAAAGCTAACTTTTTATTGTCTTCTTTAAGAATACCCTCTATTATTTTAGCATCAAGTTTCAATTCGCACAATTTATCCGCCTTTTTAATTAATTCTCCTATATCGTCAATAAAATCAAATGGTTTATGGGCTTCGTCTTTTGTAACCCACATTTTTTGAAGAGATTTACTGTTAATGCCTTTATGATCATTTATAAAGTCTTTGGTAATTTCATTGATCTTTTTTAAATCAGTTGAACTTAATTTTTTCGCTAATAAATTATATAATTTGGAGTCAAGGGAAACAGCTTTAATATTCTTCGAGTTACCATAAAAGAATTTTAAGCTCCAAACCTGTTTATCGTTCTTTAAATTGTTAGATAACTCAAACCGGACACCACTTCCATATCTTAGATTAGGGATCGCATACATAAACTTTCTGTCTTCAGGAAAGTTAGCTTTAACATTATCAAATTTTGATTTGGGGATTGGGACAACTGGACTTTTGTGCTGATATGCTGCTTTATCCGGAGTCACTAAGTTTGATAAATCAGTTCCTAACATACTCTGAAAGAGATAATATGTTACGATTGGCGGAACTGCGTTTCCGATCATTTTGAACTTCGAATTCAAGGTGCTACCATAGAATTGGTATGTAATTGGAAAACCTTGCACAACACCTCTTTCCCTTACGCTTAATCTTCTATATCCTGTAGGTGATTTAACAATTATGCTTTCCCTTGAAACTCTTGTGCATGTTGCAGTAACAGTTCTCGCTGGTTTACTTAGGTTTTCAGGAAAACTCATATTATTATATACTGGATGAAACGATTTCATGTCTCTGTTTACTCTCGCTTCCATCCTTGATAAATCTGGTTCGTACTCTGCATCCGTGAGTTGACTTTTTGGCATCGTATAACCATAATTAGTATCAACTACTTGGTCACCGCTAAGATTATTTAAGACATCACCAAGAGTCTTTTTAACAATCTTTGATTTATAGGAGTTAAAAAGCTCAATTGGAAAATTCCCTGCAATCATTCGTTTTCTGCTTTGAGGAACTCCGAAATCTGATGTATCAATGACCTCAATTACAGGAATTAATTTTTTAAATTTATGTAATTGGCCACCTTTTTCAATTTGTTCTCTTAGAATTCCTGCTACCCGAGGTACGTTTTCCATTGCCCAGTATTTAGGCTTCAGATAAGCAACAACCTCTAAAAATTTGTAAATATCTATTAGCCCATCAGCAATATCTCCATTACCTCCCTTATTAGCAAATGAGAATTGAGTACAAGGTGGGCTCCCAACTACAAAATCAATTTGCTTATCAAAAACTAAATCTTTTTTAATATTAAGCTCTCGAATATTAACTTCTTTATGTGATGTACCAAAATTGAAATTGTGAGTTTGGTTCGCATCTTTCCACCATTCGAAGGAAGAAACGTTTTCAATTCCGGATAACTTCATTCCAAGTGTCCATCCACCGATACCACTATATAGATCAATTGCTCTTTTCATTAAAATACCTTTTTGCAAATATAATCCCGCTAAATGTAGGATCCAAATTCAAAAGCAACTCTTTCTTAACAAACGTAGGATTTTGTTAGCATTGAGAGGAATAGTACATTCTAATTTAACGAAAAGAGGGGATAGAGAGAAACTAGATTTTGTTATCTAACTTTTGTTCAAAGCCCGTTGAACTTTTAGAATTTGTTCTTTGTGATTTTTTTGCAGTTCACATTCCCAAATGGTTATTGTAGTCCAACCTATTTCCTTCAAAGCTGTGATTTTTTTATTGTCACGCTCAACATTTTTTTCGAATTTATTTTGCCAGAACGCGGTGTTATTTTTAGGCAATTGATAATTACAATAGGGACATCGGTGCCAAAAACATCCATTAATGAACAAAGCAACTTTTTTCGAAATGAAAGCAATGTCGGGTTTACCAGGCAGTAATTTAGAATGAATTCTGTAGCCCTTGATACCTTCTGCCCATAATGCCTTCCGTAATAGTAGTTCAGGCTTAGTGTTTTTAGATTTATTGGCGCTCATCACCTTAGACACTATCGCATTTTTGGGTCGAGGGGATCGTTTATCTCGATTATATTTTATCATTTCTATTTTAGACCGCTACTATTCTCAAATATCGCCAATTTCAGCTCAGAAAGCAAGTAGTATGAATAAAGGGGCTAAAAAAGGGGTTGGAATTTTGAAATCTTTTGGAATTAAATGAAGTCATTTGAATAAAAAAGCCCTCTGTAAAGAGGGCTTTCTTGTTGTATTCGCTTCCAAATTTGTTCAAAGGAAGCCAAACTTTGAGGTCCCGAGCGGATTTGAACCGCTGTAGGAGCTTTTGCAGAGCTCAGCCTAACCGCTCGGCCACAGGACCCAGTAAAATTTACGGTGCAAAGTTAAAAAAATATTCTATATCCCCTTATTTATCTTAGGTATTAAATTTACTGTGATGGCTTAAAAGACCGTGTTGGCATATTTTTTTCCCCTTATTCGTGCATTTTTGTCTAATCTCTAACAAAAGTCCTATGAAAACATTTAACGTCATTTTTGTGGTATTGTTCATCATTTTTGCTGCACTTCAGTATAATGACCCTGACCCCTATATCTGGATCCCAATTTACCTCTATGCGGCTCTGCTAAGCTATTTTGCGATCCAAAAACGTTATAACCCTTCTTTGTACCTGGCGGGATTTGTTATTTATCTTTCGTACAGTGTGTATCTGATGGTTGATAAAACCGGAGTTCTGTCGTGGATGTTCGAGCATGATTCTGAAAATATTGCGCAGTCGATGCACGCAGAGAAACCCTGGATAGAAGAGACCCGTGAATTTTTTGGATTGGTTATCGTATTAGGTGTTCTGCTTGCGAACACTATTTGGTTGTACTGGAGGAAAAACGCGATCTCGAAAAAACAAAATGACGAAGATTCCGCGATAAGATCATTTAGGGCTTGAACTGTAATCTTGAAGACAGTCCGGACAAAGGCAATTGTCAAAATCTTTTTTTAATTCCTGCAATGTGTCCAAAGATAGCTTGATCTGTTCGCACCAGCAACCGGGGTTTTCATTACAGCATTCAAAATCCCTCTTGCATTTTGAGCAGGCCTTTACACTCATCGGAATTATTCAGAAATAATGATACTAACCCTCTCAACATTCCCGTTCATAGGGGGGTTAAGCTTTGTAACTTTTACTTCCAGTTTTTTAAGACCCTGAAGTTCTGTTTTTAACTCATCGATTATGCGCTGCCCGACTTGCTCAATGAGTTTGGAGCGAATACCCATTTGCTTTCTTACAATATTGTAAACAGTAACATAATCAATTGTTTTAGTGAGGTCATCCGTTGTTGCAGCTTCAGAAAAGTCGGTTTCCATCATTACATCCACAAGATAATTACAACCTATCCGGCCTTCTTCTTCGAGACAGCCGTGGTAGGCATAAACACTGATTCCTTCTACAAGTATTCTGTTCACAGGTTGGGGATTTGGGATTTATTATTTAGGATTTAATATTCCTAAATCCTAAATAATGAAATCCTACATAATATTTATTTAATTGTAGCTAAAGCGTTCTCCAGTCTCCTTACCACTTCTTCCCTTCCTAACAATTCAATCATTTCAAATAAATTCGGTCCACCGCCAACTCCACTGAGACAAACACGAAACATCTGCATCACCTGTCCTGGGCCTATTCCCATTCTCTCCGCAGTTGATTTAAATTGCGCTTCGGTTTCGTGAGCTGTAAATGTTGAAACGTTCTTATAGATGTCGGTCAAGGCTTTAATAAATTCTGCAACCTGAGGATTCCAACGCTTTTTGATCACTTCCTGATCGTAACTTGTAGGCGCAATAAAAAAGTAGCTTCCTCCATCCCAGAATTCTGAAACGAAATGTGCTTTTTCTTTTACTAAGCGACAAACACTTTCAACGAATTTCGGATCAGCATGAATTCCTTTTTCGTGGAGGATTGGTGTAAACAATTCAGCTAATTCCGCGTCCGATTTCTTTCTCAAGTATTGCTGATTGAACCATTTGGTCTTTTCCGGATCGAATTTAGCACCCGATTTATTCACTCTTTCAAAGGAGAATGCATCAACAAGTTCATCAAGAGAAAAGATCTCCTGCGTGGTTCCCGGATTCCAACCAAGCATTCCAAGCATATTGATAAAGGCCTCTTTGAAAAATCCCGACTCACGATAACCCTGATATTTCTCTCCTGTACGTTCATCATACCAGTCGAGAGGGAACATTGGGATTCCCGATTTGTCTCGCTTTGAAAGCTTTCCATTTCCATCTGGTTTAAGAATAAGCGGGAGGTGAGCCAGCAACGGCATCTGGTCTTCCAGTCCAAGGTAGCGGTATATCAATACATGTGAAGGTGCTGAAGGAAGCCATTCTTCACCGCGCACTGCATGAGAGATCTTCATTTCAATATCATCAACAATGTGAGCGAGATGATATGTTGGCATTCCATCACTCTTCAATAAAACTTTATCATCTACCTGTGCGGAATTAACAACAACCCATCCGCGGATGATATCATGAAATCGGATCTCTTCATTACGAGGAACTTTTAAACGAATAACATAAGGAGTTCCTGCGTCCATCAGTTTTTTCACTTCATCTTCAGAAAGTGTCAATGAATTACGCATGTTCTGACGTGAAACGGAATTGTATTGAGGTGCGCTTACTTTGGCTGCTTCAAGACGTTTACGCATAGCATCAAGTTCCTCTGAAGTATCAAAGGCATAATATGCGTGACCGGCATCGATCAGCTGCTGCGCATATTTTGCATAGATCCCCAGTTCTTTTCTTTCACTCTGGCGATATGGTGCGTAAGGACCATCTCCAAATCCAACTCCTTCATTAGGTTCTATTCCACACCATTTTAATGCTTCAATAATATATTCTTCAGCTCCGTTCACATAACGGGTCTGATCTGTATCTTCAATACGTAAAATAAAATCACCACCATGCTTCTTTGCATATAAATAACTGAACAAAGCGGTACGCACTCCACCCATGTGTAAACCACCTGTCGGGCTTGGTGCAAAACGTAATCTGACTCTCCTGTTTTCCATAGTTTTTATTAAGTTTTGCAAAGATAATGGTATATTTAAAACCGAATCCAAAGAATTAAGAACATTGAGAAAAAGCGCCCTTCCGGCTGTGTTTATTCTTTTTTTATGCCTGAAAAGCTTTTCACTTTTCTCTCAGGCCGATTCACTCTATTTTTATTTTAACCGTGGCACCGAGAAAGACAGTGCAAGAGGAGCGGAGCTGATCAGCGATCTGAGTTCAAAAGACTCTGCTTTGTTCATGAAGGTCGCTTCCCGGTTATCAAATAAAGAAAACAAGATTAAGTTCTTTCATGCCCTTGGCGATCATTTTTATGATGTTGATGATTATGAAAGCGCCAGGTATTACTACACTCATTCTTTAAAGTTTGCCCGGCTCACTCTCAATAAACGTAGCATAGCTTATGAGCTTGCAGCTCTGGGCGACATGTACCGGATGAAAGAGCAGAACAGCATTGCGCTGAACCTGATCACACAGGCAATGTATATTTATAAAGAACTGAAAGACACCCCGCATATCGCGAACACATTAGGTTTGATCGGTGACATGAACCGTTGCATGGATCAATACACCGATGCGATCAAAAATCTGAATGAATCCCTTGATCTGCTAAAAGTAAACGGCTCATCAAAAGATATCACATTTGCTTACAGTGCGCTGGGGGCCACGTATCAATCAATGAAGGATTATGACAGAGCAATGTCGTATTTCAATATGGGCTTGGATCTTGCAGAAGAAAAAAAGGACACGCAGCGGCTTATAGATTTCCATTATTCCATCGGTGACCTGATGACGGATCGCGACCGCGTTCCGGATGCTATCAACTCCCTCGAAAAGGCTCTTGAGCTTACGCCTAAGGATGATAAATACAATATTGCGTTTTGCAAAATGGGCCTTGCCAAAGCGTATTTAAAAAAGAAAGACTATGACCGCGCCATCAGCGAAGGTATGGTTACTTACCATATTGGTGAAGAGCTGGATGCGTTTGGATTTTGCACAGAAGTCGCTGAAGCCCTTTACGAAGCTCATGCAGGCAAAGGTGATTATAAGAATGCTTACAAATATTTAAAGCTTGTAAAAGATAATAATGACAGCACCATGAGCTCTGAAAGGATCAAGCAGGAAGCCTTAGCCGAGATCACATTCAGAAACTCCTTTCAGGAAAAGCAGGATAGCCTTATGCGTTATTCTGAAGAGAAACAAAAAGACATGGAGCATGAGTCTGAGCTAAAGCAACAGCGAACGCTTGCTACTTTGGGCGTTAGCGGATTGCTTGTAGCAATCATTATTGCTTCAATTATGTACCGTTCCTATAAAAAAGAAAAACGATCACGAGAGATAATTAATAGGCAAAAGAGTCTTGTTGATGAAAAGAATAAGGAAATCGTAGACAGTATCAATTATGCGCGAAAGATCCAACAGGCAATTATCCCAACGAATGCAGAGGTAAGAAACATTTTTCCTGAAAGCTTTGTGATCCTCATGCCAAAGGATATTGTAAGCGGTGATTTTTACTGGATCACCGAGAAAGAGGAGTTCATTTTCCTGGCTGTTGCTGATTGTACAGGACATGGTGTTCCCGGAGGATTTATGAGTATGCTTGGTACAGCGCTTTTGAATGAGGTTATAAATGACAAGAATATTTTTGAGCCTTCCGATATCCTCGATCTCCTTAAGTTGAAAATTGTATTGGCTTTGCGTCAGTCAGATACCACGAACGTAAACAAGGATGGAATGGATCTCGCCATTATTCGTATCCGAAAACAAACCAATGAAATGACATTTGCCGGTGCGAACAATTCCCTGTATATCTTCAGGAGAAATGAGCGAATCGAATTGAAGGGCGACAAGCAGCCTGTAGGGTATTCATTTCACAATACAAGCAAACAGTTTTCACAACAAACTTTTCAGCTCCAAAAAAATGACGTATTATATATGTTTACCGATGGCTATCCGGATCAGTTCGGTGGGCCATTAGGAAAGAAATTTAAATACAAGGCAATGGAAGAGGCGTTGATGAAAGAGCATAATAAAGAGATGGCTGAACAACGAAGAGATCTGATCGACATGCATAATAGGTGGAAAGGCGAACTGGAGCAGGTCGATGATATCTGCATTGTCGGAATCAGAATAATTTAATAAACGTCAGGTGCAATTTATAATTCCGTAACATTCATCAGGGAATTTTTAATAAATGAAAAACATAATAACCCGATTCATACTTCTGGTCTTTTTGAACGTGTTGAGCCTCCATTCCAACGCAGGTATTGTAGACTCGCTTAAGACTGCTCTCGGCAAAGCTGATCACGACACCACACGTTGCAATATCCTTAATGCATTAATTGAAAATGAAGAGGACGATAAGGTTTGGCCGTTGTATAACGATAAGGTGAGGGAGATATCTGAAAATAATTTGAAGATTATTAAGGACGAATCCGTGCTACGTTTATTTTTTCTTAAAAACCTTGCTGGATCATTAAATAATACCGGATATCTGGCAAAGTTCCGGGGTGACATCCCTAAAGGCTTAGAATATTATCACAAAAGCATGAAGATCTATGAGCAGATCGGAGACAGGGAAAATGTAGCGAACACATTAAATAATATCGCATTTGTGTATAAAGAACAGGGCGATACAACTAAAGCCCTGGCTTATTTTTTTAAAAATCTTGAGCTGTATAAACAGTTAGATAATAAAAGCGGAATTGCTTATTCAACGAATAATATCGGAATTACCTACGCTGATCTTGGTAAGCTGAGCGAAGCGCTTAAGTATTACGAAATGAGCCTTAAAGTTGCGAATGAGTTAAATAATAAAAAAGTGATCGCTTATGTGTTGAGCAATATTGGTGTTGTATATCAGAAACAGGCACAGGGCGCTGATTCAGAATTGTTAGAAAAAGCGCTCGAATATTTTAAGAAAAGTTTAAATATCCGGGAGGAGATCCAGGACAAGAGAGGTATGGCGATCTCGCTGCAAAATATTTCAGAAGCAACGATGGAGCAGGGGAATATTAATGAAGCTGCCCGGTATGCAGAAAGAGGTCTTGAGCTCTCAACGGAGCTTGGTTACCCGGATAATATAAAACGGTCAAGTAATGTATTGAGTAAAATTTATACAAAAACAGGAAACTGGAAAGGAGCATATCAGATGCAAGTTCTCTATCAGCGGATGAACGATAGCCTCAGCAATGAAAAGAACCGAAAGATCGCAATTCAAAAAGGTTTTCAGTATGAGTACGATAAGAAAGTGACTGCTGACAGCATACGCGCGTTGCAGGCGCGAAAAGTTTTTGATGCACAGCTCAAACAGGAAAAAACTCAAAGAGTCGCTCTTTATTTCGGGATAATTTTGATCGGCTTGTTTGGTGCTTTTATGGTTAACAGACTTAAGGTTTCCAAGCGACAAAATAAATTAATTGAAACTCAAAAGGCGGAGCTTCAAAGGCAGAAAGAAATTGTGGAAGGACATCAAAAGGAAACCTTAGATTCTATCCACTATGCGAGACGAATACAAACTGCGCTCATTTCAAATTCGGATTTTATAGCTCAGCATTTGACTGACAGCTTTATCTATTTTAATCCAAAGGATATTGTCAGTGGAGACTTTTACTGGGCAACAGAATATAATAATAAGTTTTACCTTGCAGTTTGCGATAGCACCGGACATGGTGTACCGGGTGCATTTATGAGCCTTCTGAATATCGGTTTCCTCAGTGAAGCGATCAAAGAAAAGAACATTCAAAGCCCAGGTAAAATATTCGATTATGTGAGAGAGCGTCTGATCGATACCATCAGTGATGGTGGACAGAAAGACGGCATGGACGGCATTCTTCTTTGCATTGACCGAAAAAACAATACAGTTGAATATGCTGCTGCTAACAATGAGCCGGTACTTATCCGTAATGGTCAAATTACGATCTTAACCAAAGACAAGATGCCGGTTGGGCATGGAGAAATCATCAGGCCTTTTTCCAGTTATCTCTTAACATCGCTTCCCGGTGATATTCTGTATCTTTACACTGATGGTTTCGCTGATCAGTTTGGCGGGCCTAAAGGGAAAAAATATAAATACAAACAGCTTGATAATCTGCTTTTGAAGAATCATCACCTTCCATTGCAGGAACAAAAGCAAAAGGTTGAAATGGAATTTCAGACCTGGAAGGGCGACCTTGAACAGGTGGACGATATCTGCGTAATTGGATTAAGAATTTAAAAAAATATTTAATGGAACTTTTATCACCAAAGAATTTTAAGGATTATGAATTGATCGATGTTGGCGGCTTCGAAAAGCTGGAACGCTTCGGTCAGTATATAACCATCAGGCCGGAACCGCAGGCGGTATGGGACAAAACTTTAAGCAATGCAGAGTGGGAAAAGCGTGCTCATATCAAATTCATATCTAAATCAAGTTCTTCCGGTGAATGGAAAAAGCTTAAGCAAATGCCGGATCAATGGCAGATCCAGTATAAGATCAATAATTCTGATTCGGCAATAAAATTCAGATTAGGTTTAACAGCATTCAAGCATGTCGGGATCTTCCCGGAGCAGGCTTCCAACTGGGATTTTATTTATGAAACGATAAAGAAGATGTCGGTTCCTCAGCCTAAAGTTCTTAATCTGTTTGCATATACAGGTGGCGCTTCACTTGCATCGAAGGCTGCAGGGGCCGATATAACACACGTTGATTCTATCAAGCAGGTGGTTACATGGAGCAAGGAGAACATGGACATTTCAGGGCTTGATAATATCAGATGGGTTGTTGAGGATGCTTTGAAGTTTGTAAAGCGTGAAGAGAAACGCGGAAATAAATACAACGGTATCATTCTGGATCCTCCTGCTTTTGGTCACGGCCCTAACGGAGAGAAGTGGAAGCTGGAAGATAATATCAATGAGATGATGGCCGGTGTTCTTAATCTTCTTGATGACAAAGAACATTTCCTGATCCTTAACGCTTATTCATTAGGGTTTTCATCCCTGATCATCGAAAATTTATTAAAGAAAAAGGCAGGCGCAAATCTGAATATTGGTGAGCTGTATCTTCAGGCAACTGAAGGAAACAAGCTGCCACTGGGAGTTTTTGGAAGGTTCAGGAATTTTTAGGTCGGATTTTTTTAAGGACTCAAACCTCTGGCAGTAAAACAAATTACCTATTTCTTTTTTGCCGGAGCTTTTAATTTTACTTTCGTAGCTGGCTTCGGATTCTTAATAAGTGTATACGGATATGCTTTAGTAATGAACTGTGAAAATTGCGCCTTGGTTACATGTGCGTAAATCTCGCTTCCCTGATTTTTCTCAATTGAAATGATCTTGGCTAAAGGCGCCACTTCCTGCATGGAAGAAACTCTGAACTTAAATCGTGCAGTTTTACTGTTTTTGAATGCCTCATTTACCTGCGCCTGCTGGGTAGGACTAAGCTTTTGTGCATGCAATGCAGAGGTAATTAAAAATAGGGCCGGTAATAAGAGAGCATATATCTTTTTCATAATACTTTTTTAAAAAGTATCACTCAAAAAATATTCCCGGAGAGTGTTGTTATTCTATTTTAAGTTTGTTGATTGCTTTTAACGGCCCCGGACAATGCTGTGAATGACAGCTTGCACAAGCGTTAACAACTGCGTTGTAATTCTTGGTTAGATCTTCTTTCGGAGAATTATATAAAGCATGGAGATTGCTGATGTAATTATCTGCGAAATCATTAAACGATGCTTTTTTCGTTTCAGAATCAGTTGGCTGTGCTGTATGGATCTTTAGAAAAGCTTCAGGGAACTCCTTAGGTACATTTCCTTGTTTGACCATCTCCTTCAAATTGCTTGCAGAGCTCATCATCTCACGCATGAGAAGTGAAAGCTCGCTGTCGCCATTGGGATTAACCGGCTTGGCACAAGAAGCAATGCTGTCAGTCTTTGCTTTTTCCACTTCTTCTTTTTTGGCCTCACCTGAGCAGTTTGCAAGGATCAAAGCACAAATAACAAGCGTGAATGAAACGGAAAATTTATTTCTTAAGGATAACACCACTTGCTTCGAATGAGATATTGATTTCCGGTTCAGTAATTTTTGCGATCTCTTCTTTTGATTTTCCGCCATCCTCTGCGTAGTGCTGCAACTCAGCAACAGAAGTAGTATCAGTAAATGCAACACCTGCAATAACAACAGTTTTTCCTGAAGCATCTTTCGGAACGAAGAAAGCGTAATCTTTAAATTTTACCTGCATTGTTTTGTCGTTGCCGATCGGCATGGTCATCCAGCAACCTTTTTTCTGACAAACTTCATTGATAGTTCCCATCAATTTAACTTTCATGGAGTCTTTACCTTCCATCTTTGCTGCTAATTCAGTCGATGGCATTGCGCCCTCCTGATTGATGCTGTCGCCAAAGAATTGTAAAGATGTATCTGCAGCAGCAGTTTCAGTTTTAGTCTCTTTGTTGTTGTCGCCACATGCACTTAGCAACGCAACAGTAACTCCGGATATAAAAAATAGTTTTTTCATGTTCTGATTTTTGTGGTGCGAAGATAGGTAAATTCAAAGGAAAATCTTTTGTTTTTTTCGGTAACGCCCCCTCTCCTGTGGAGAGGGGAGGAAGGGGTGAGGTTTTACTCCATCAATAATTTCTCCACAAAGCGCGTTGTCTCTTCTACATATTTAGAGTATGCCTGGCCGGTAGCCGGACCATTAAATCCCGTGTAGATCTTTCTCACATTCCCCTTTTTGTCGATGTAAATGGTGGTCGGAAATGCCATCACAGAGTTCAGCATCGGCAAGACTTCTTCTGCCTGCTTGTTTCCTGTTTTCATTGTGATGAGAAATTCATAGTTTGCTTTGAAGCGTTGTTTTGTGCGATTGATATTGCTTACAGCTTTGTTAAAATCATCTGTCCGTTCAAATGCTAGTCCGACCACTTCGAGTCCTTTCGTTTTGTATTTATCATAGAAAGGAGCAAGGAAGGCTGTTTCGTCCATGCAGTTCGGGCACCAGGTTCCCATCAGTTGAACCAAAACGACTTTGTTTTTAAATTTCTCGTCTGACAGGCTGACTTGTTTTCCTTCGGAGTTTTTGAAGCTGAAACCAATTTTCGAATAACCCGTTTTTAAATATGTGAGTGAATCAGGATTACGTAATTCGAATTTATCGTTACGTTTTGCTAGCCAAGGTTCATGGTGGTGAGCTCCGGAATAGAAATGACCGTTGATGATGCTGTCACCCTTGATAACTCCGGTAAATAAAAACGCATGAGCGCCATCAAAACAGAAAAGTTTAATTCCAGGTTTTTCTTTTAAAAGAGAACTGCCTCCAGATAAAAAACGATAATCGCCTGTTTCAGTTAGGAAAGTTCCTGTCATCATATTTTTGAAAACTTTAAAAATTCCGATTGCTTTACTGTTGTCGGGCTTTTGAGGACTAAACGTTACCTCCCATTTACCAACCATGTGTTCATCCGAAACAAATGGAGGGGCCTTCAGCTCAGTTGGGGAATTGATAGCCCTAAAGCCAATCACATTCTTATCCTTTCTTCCGTGATTGATCCACACCCCACTCATTGAGCTGTCATCAACCATCTTAATCTTAAACTCAGAATCGAACACCGGCATTTTAATAAAAAGTGAATCACCTTGTAATGAAACTTCATCTGCTTTTATATGCTCCTTCGCATTGATGAACTCAACAATGATCTTTTTATCCAGCGTTCGAATCATAAAATTGACAGGCAGTTCTACCAATCCGAATTCAGATTGCTTCTCATGCAATGTTAATATACCGTCCCAGTAACCAAGCTTGATTGATCTGGCGTTCTGAGCATTGACCGACACAAAAAATAAAAGCGAAATAACCATTGTTATTCCGCTTTTAAGAAAAATTCTTTTTATCATTTTTTACCGGATTTCTCACCGCCAGCCCCTCTCTTGTGGAGAGGGGATTAAGGGGTGAGGTCTAAATCGAAAAATTAATTCCCTGCGCAAGCGGCAAAGTCGTACCGTAATTAATTGTATTCGTTTGTCTGCGCATATAGGCTTTCCAGCAGTCAGAGCCGGATTCACGTCCACCGCCTGTTTCTTTCTCTCCACCGAATGCTCCTCCGATCTCAGCTCCTGAAGTTCCGATGTTCACGTTTGCAATTCCGCAATCAGAACCTGCATGTGAAAGGAATAATTCCATTTCGCGCATGTTGGTTGTGAAGATAGAAGAGGATAATCCCTGAGGAACGCCATTCTGCATAGCTATTGCTTCGTCAATTGTTTTGTATTTCATTACATACAAGATCGGAGCAAATGTTTCTTCCTGTACAATATGATATTCATTTTTCGCTTCAATAACGCAAGGCTTCACGTAACATCCGCTTTCATAACCTTCTCCGGATAAAATTCCTCCTTCAACAAGCACTGTCGCACCTTCCTGTTTCGCTTTTTCAATTGCATTCATATAATCCTGTGTCGCATTCTTGTCGATCAACGGACCAACGTGATTGTTGGAATCCAAAGGATTACCAATACGAAGCTGACCATAAGCTTCTTTAATTACTTTGATGGTTTTATCGTAAACACTTTCGTGAATGATCAATCTGCGTGTTGAAGTACAACGTTGTCCTGCCGTTCCAACCGCACCAAATACAGCACCAACCAATACCATTGAAAGGTCAGCATGTTCAGAAACAATGATCGCGTTGTTACCTCCTAATTCCAGAATTGTATTTCCGAAACGCTCTGCAACAGTTTTAGATACGTGTCTTCCGATACGCGTTGATCCTGTGAAAGAAACCAATGGAATACGTTTATCATTATTGATCAGATCTCCTGATTCATTTCCTACAACTAAACAGCTTACACCTTCAGGAACATTATTGTTTCTTAAAACATCTGCGATGATGTTCTGACAAGCAACAGCGCATAAAGGAGTTTTTGAGCTCGGCTTCCAGATACAAACGTCTCCGCATACCCATGCTAAAGCAGCATTCCAGCTCCATACAGCAACAGGGAAATTAAATGCAGAAATGATTCCTACAACACCGAACGGATGCCACTGCTCGTACATACGGTGCATAGGGCGTTCGCTATGCATCGTTAATCCGTAAAGCTGACGTGATAATCCAACTGCAAAATCACAGATGTCGATCATCTCCTGAACCTCTCCAAGTCCTTCCTGAAGGCTCTTTCCCATTTCATAAGAAACAAGCTTTCCCAAAGGCTCTTTGTATTTTCGTAGCTGATCACCCATCTGACGAACGATCTCACCACGCTTCGGAGCCGGCATCAATCTCCACGTTTTAAAAGCTTCCTCTGCAGTTTTCATCACGTTCGTGTAATCTTCCGAAGTAGCCGCATTGATACTGCCGATCAGCTTTCCGTCAACAGGAGAATAAGAATCTATCTTCTTTCCTTTGGTGTTTATATGTTTCAAACCGGTGGATGCACCGTAGTTATTTTCTTTTAATCCCAATTCTTTCAGAACGGATTCAATTCCGAAATCTTTTGTCATTACCTGTGTCATAATTTTCGTTTTTTAATGGACAACAAATTTACTAAAAAAGACCGGTTTTTGAGTGTTTTTTACACGAAGAAAAGATAAAAAGAAGAGCTGAATTATTGTATGATTCAGCGGAACTATTTTGGTTGTTTCGGGTGCACTACCGCATCAAGTTTTGACGCAATATGAGATGCGACTGCGGAGAAATTCTGATTTACGATTTTTTTCGGATCGTTTATCTTAGATGAAAATTTTGAACTGCTTGCACCGGCAAAGATCAGCTTCGACTGGTCATCCACCACAGTGTAGTGGACTGTAACTTCCCGCTGGTAGGTATCGCTTGCAAGATCATAAGTGTTCTCAACGCTGCGGATGTCAAGCTCATTTATAAAAACAAAATATTTTGATTTGTATTTGCTTGCCAGGTAAGGAAGCAGTTCTTTGTTGCTGAATTTTGCAGTGGTGAATTTCTTATCACTGCTTGCTTCCACAGCCAGTTGTCCGTTTCGCACACCGGCTTGCTTTTTAGCTTCGGCTGTAGGAGCAGTCGGTTTGTCAACTACATCAAATGCAATAGTTGTCGATTTATAAATGTATTCAAGATCCTTTGAAGTTTTAGCGGAGTCGGAGTAAAAAGAAACTACAGGAGATTCAATACTCTGCAATTTTAATTTCATCTGATTATCGAGCTGATGACGGAAATATTCGCTCAGCTGCTTAAAGCTCATTTTGCTTTCAATGTAGATCTTCTCACCGATATCGCCCATGTACATTTGGGGCTCAAAGGGAACAACCATTATTTTTCCTGTCAGTTCTTTTTTAACAGTGGTTCTTACACCTTCCTGCGCCAAAGAAAAGCCCGCAGTAAAGCAAAATAGGAGTACAAGCAGTTTTGACCTATGCATTTTTATGGAGTGTAAAAAAGTGATCGAATTAACTTCCAAACCACCTTACAACATCGTTCCCGTTCGCGTACAACAACAATGCCAGCAAGAGCAGCATCCCTGCATACTGTGCGTATTCCATGAATTTCTCATTAGGCTTTCTGCGTGTGATAACTTCATAAAGAAGGAACATCACATGACCGCCATCTAACGCAGGAATAGGAAGAATATTCATGATCGCAAGAACAATACTTAGGAATGCAGTAAAGGTCCAGAAACGCTCCCAATCCCATGAGGTGCTGTAAGCGCTTGCTATGGTTCCGAATCCACCGATTTGTTTATGTGCATCTTTAACCGTCACTAAAACCTTCATCTGCTTGATGTAGTTTCCAAAAGTCTCATTCGCCTTATGGATCCCTGCAGGGAAAGATTCAAAGAAACCATAATGAATGGTGTCAAGCTTAAAGAATTGAGTCGGATCCTTTGGATAAAAACCAATCGTTCCCTGAAGTGTGATCTGTGTTTTTACCGGGATGGTGTCGTTCCCGCGAAGAACAATTATGTCGGCAACTGTATTCGGATTTTTTCTTAAAATTCCGGTAACCTGATTATGAAAAGAAGCTGGTATTCCATTAACTGCAATTATCTTGTCTCCTTTTTTTAATCCCGATTTTTCAGCCGGAGCTCCTTTTTCAAGCGAGTCGATGATGCAAGGAAAGCGGGGAGCGACAAGCATATTCTTACCTCTGCTTGCAATCATTTCACTTATATTTTCCTCGGTTACGGGAATATCAAGGCGCTGACCATCTCTTTCGACCTGGATCGTCTTTGGTTCATTTAAAAGAATCTCTCCGGGAATCCTGCTGAAATTAGGGACTTCCACGTTATTTACAGAAAGGATCTTGTCTCCGTCTTTCAATCCCATTGACATTCCAAGGCTGTCAGCAGCTATCCCGTATGTTACATTTTTTGTCGGAAGATATTCTTCACCCCAGGCAAACAACACCATGGCATAGATCAGAATTCCTAAGATGACATTCACAGTAACTCCACCAATCATAATAATGAGTCGCTGCCATGCCGGCTTCGAGCGAAACTCCCATGACTGTGGCGGTAGCTTCATCTGCTCTTTGTCCATCGATTCATCTATCATTCCTGAGATCTTCACATAACCTCCCAGTGGAAGCCAGCCGATCCCATATTCGGTATCTCCTCTTTTAACTTTAAAAAGTGAGAACCATGGATCGAAAAACAGATAGAATTTTTCAACTCTTGTTTTGAATAATTTTGCCGGGATAAAATGTCCCATCTCATGCAAAACAATAAGTATTGAAAGGCTTAATATGAATTGGGTTACTTGCGTTACTATTTCCATTTATTTATCTACGAATACGAATTTGTACGAATTTATGAAATTGCTCCCGCGCAGGTCCTCCTGAACTTGCTTAAGGATCTGCGGGAAGCATTTATTTTTTAACTGCTGAATGTTTTATCATCTCCTGAGCCATTACTCGAACCTCCTTATCTGTCGCCACATAATCCTCATATGAAGGATTCTGTATAAATGAAACTTTTTGAAGGGATGTCTCTACGATATCGCTCATTTCAAGGAAACCTACCTTGTCTTTCAAAAAAGCCTCAACCGCAATTTCATTCGCTGCATTTAAAATACATGCCGCATTTCCTCCGCGATTCATGGCTTCAAAAGCAAGTGCAAGATTACGAAATGTTTTTGTATCCGCGGGTTCAAATGTTAGCTGAGGATACTTCATAAAGTCAAACCTCGGAAAATCAGATTTGATCCTGTCAGGATAGGCCATGGCGTATTGTATCGGGAGCTTCATATCAGGCAATCCCATCTGTGCTTTCATACTTCCATCTGTAAACTGAACAATGCTGTGCACAATGCTTTGAGGGTGAACGATCACATCGATCTGTTCAGTGGCCAACCCAAATAACCATTTTGCTTCTATAACCTCAAGGCCTTTATTCATAAGGGAAGCAGAGTCAATAGTGATCTTTGCACCCATGTCCCAGTTAGGATGTTTCAGCGCCTGTTCCTTTTTCACACTTGAAAGAAATGCTCTGTCCTTGCCCCGAAAAGGGCCACCCGAAGCTGTCAGATAGATCTTTTCAATAGGGTTATGAAATTCTCCGGCAAGGCATTGGAAGATCGCGGAGTGCTCCGAGTCTACCGGATAAAGATTAACACCATTCTCTTTTGCAAGCTGTGTAACTAACGCTCCTGCAACGACAAGCGTTTCTTTATTTGCCAAGGCTATTTGTTTATTTGCCTTGATCGCAGAAATAGTCGATTCAAGGCCGGCATAACCAACAATAGCAGCAAGCACCATGTCAACGCTTCCCATTTGCACCACTTCAGCGATAGCTTTATTTCCGCTAAAAACCTTGATATCCTTTGGCTGCAACGCATCTTTAACGTACTGATATTTGCTTTCATCAGCGATTACAACCGTATTCGGATTGAATTCCAATGCCTGCTTGATCAGCAGATCAGCATTTCCATGTCCTGTTAAAACCTCAACTGCAAACGTATCAGGATTTGCCCGGATCACATCGAGCGCCTGAGTTCCAATTGAACCTGTACTTCCGAGGATAGCAATATTTTTCTTTTCTTTTTCCACCTAACTCTAACTTTTTAAGAAACACAGATTCGTAAATTCGTAACAATTCGTATCCGTACCCTAGAATACCATATAATCCTGAGGATTCATAGCTTTCCCGTTATACCATAATTCAAAATGCAAATGCGGACCGGTTGTTTGTTCTCCCGAATTCCCGATAATCGCAATGGCTTCACCGGCCTTCACATAGTCTCCCACTTTTTTCAGCAGAACGGAATTGTGCTTATAAACGGAAATAATATTGTTTGTATGCTGTACTGTCATTGTGTATCCCGTTTCTAGCGACCAGGTGGCAAGGATCACTGTTCCATCAAGTGTCGCTTTTACCGATTCATTTTCCGGACCCACAACATCAATTCCGAAATGTTGTTCTTTTCCTTTAAATGGGTCGGAAATAAAGCCTTTGAGCGGGGTGAAAAAAAAGAAATTGCTGATCCCGTTTTTATTTTCGGTGCCATAAGCAAGACTGTATTTATCTTCAGCTTCAATAGATTTTTTGAGCGCTTCTTCTTTTCCCGAAGGATTTAAGTTAAGCTTAGAATAGTCCTTTGTTTTATCAGGACGATTGCGTGAGCTATCAGCTTTCATCCCTCCTTTTAATACGTTACCAACATTTTCAATAAAAGCATTTTGCTCTATGATTGCCTGTTCAAGCGAATCGGAGTTCTTTTTGAGTTTTATCAGATCCCTTCTCATACTTACATCTGCATACCCCGGAATGTATTCCCTGATTGGGGTGAATGCGATAATGGAAGTAACAAGCATTGTCATTACGATTGTGACCGATGCAAGCAGAATAAAAAATCCAAGAGGTGTTAAGCGGAGAGAAAAGTTTTCTTCAAAGGTGTCATCATTCATTACCACAAGCCGGTAACGGTGACGGATACGATCGATGAATTTTCTTTTTTCTTTTTCCTGTGTCATTAAATAATCCGGATTGAGTTCTGTTACCCGCTTTAATAATTAGTACATGACTGAAGGGAAAACCGGCAGCTTAAGAGGCAAATATCGTATTTATTTTGGCAAAAATGTTATAATTTAACGGTGTTTAACAAAGGAATAATTAGCTTTATAGCTGATTTATTGGGAAAAATAAAATAATTTTGTTTTTCCGCGTTAGTGGAAGATTGCTCAGAAAAGATGGTGCTTAAGGCAACTTTTAACGGGGCGTTACGACTAAGAGAGAAGGGCAGTTATACAAATGAAACAAGATATCAGGCCATATAAATATTTTCTGCTCGTTCTGATCGCATTTGCTTTTAGTTCCTGCAAGACAACAAAAAATACACTCCTTCATCGAGGCTGGCATAATATGAACGCCCGGTTCAATGGCTATTTCTATTCACGTGAGAACATGAAGGAAACGGTGAAAAAAGTTGAAAAGGCTAATAAGGACGATTTCAGTCAGATTGTCCCAATGTTTGTTTACCCGACAAACGCCACAGCAAAAAATTATTACGGTGATTTTGATAAAAGCATTAAAAAATCATCTGTAGTGATCCAGCGACATGCGATCACCAGCAAGAAAACAAAAGAAGAAATACCAAATGCCTGCCGATGGATCGATGAGAATTATGTGTTGATTGGAATGTCGCACTTTTATAAACGCGATTTTTTTTCCGCTCTTGAAGCATTTGAATACGTTTCAAAAAAATATCCTAATCCTGAAGCCAAGTACACCGGGATGCTTTGGATGATCAGAACGAATAATGAAATCGGCAGCCTTTCTCAATCAGAGCCGATTATAGATCAGATCAGGAACGCAAAAGATTTTCCTACCGACCGTTCATTTCAGCGTGAGTATGCTGCCGTTGTTGCAGATTATTACATAAAGCGAGGCGACTATGCACCCGCAATTAAGAATCTCACGAAGGCTATCGCTTTAACAAAGCACAAAAAAACTCGTGCACGATACACCTTTGTTTTGGCTCAGCTCTACGAAAAAGCAGGAGATAAAAATCATGCAGCTCAGTATTATGGGCTGGTCCCAAAGCTTCATCCTCAATCTTATGATATGGAGTTCAATGCAAGGATCAATCGCGCAAAAATGTTTGATGTTACTGCCGGTGACTCTAAAAGCATAAAAAAGGAATTAACTAAGATGTTGCGTGATGATAAGAATACCGAGTTTCGGGATCAGATCTATTACGTGCTTGCAGACATGGAATACAGGGAAAAAAATATTCCGCTGGCTTTGGAATACCTTGATAAGTCTGTTCGCGAAAGCACAGGTAACGGGACACAAAAGGCATTATCTTATTTAAGAAGGGCTGATATTTATTTTGACCGTGCGGATTATACTGCTGCAGAAGCAAACTATGACAGTACAATGAGTTTTCTGCCAAAGGAATATCCTGACTATTCCCTGATTGCAGAAAAGAAGAAGAGTCTTACAAGCCTCGTAACAAATCTTAAAACAATAGCGGTTGAAGACAGTGTCCAAAGACTTGCGCGACTTACTGAAGCACAACGAAACATTGTGATCGATAAATTGATTGCGCAGGCTGCAGAAGACGAAAGACTTGCAGAAGAGGCCAAGCAGAATGAACAGAATAACTTATTGCTGCTGAACCAGAATTCGACTCCGACCACAAATACTGTTGTTCCAAATACCGGTGCCTGGTATTTTTATAACCCATCCACCGTGAGTTTTGGAATAGCTGACTTCAATAAGAAATGGGGGCCGCGTAAACTGGAAGATAACTGGAGAAGAAGTCAGAAGGATGAAGTTCTTGCCAACAACATGTCAGAGAATCCGGAAAATACTGAAAACCCAACAGATTCAACTACCACAGGTGATCCGAATAACAAAACGGGAGGAAATAAAATTCCGGTTGTAAAGAATAAAAAGGACAGGCAATATTACCTGCAAGCCATTCCTTTAACAGAAGAGGCTTTGGGTAAGTCTAACAGTAAGATCGTGGAGTCGTTTTACAGTATCGGTTCAATATATAAGGAACAACTGCAGAATAACGAAAAGTCAATTCAGGCTTTTGAAGAATTGTTGAGGCGTTATCCGGAAAACAAGTACAAGCTTTCTTCATATTATCAGCTTTACAGGACCTTTCTTTCAATGAATAATCTGCAGAAATCGGATTACTATAAAAATCTGATTTTAAACGGATCGCCTGATTCGGAATATGCGATGATCATTAAAAATCCTGAATCAGCTAAGGATATTGCGGAAAGCAGAAACAAAGTTGAGAATTTTTATAACGAGACCTTCAAGCTTTATTCCGAAGGTAATTATCAGCAGGCACTTGCCAATTGCAGAAAAGCGGACACTCTGTACGGCAGAAGCTCTCTCATGCCGCAGTTTGCGTTCATCAAGGCTTTGTCAGTGGGAAGGACTCAGGACATCGATGCATTTGAAAGAGCATTAACGCAGGTGGTGATCAAATATCCAAAAGCTCCGGTTAAAGTGAAAGCGCAGGAAATGCTTGACCAGATCAAAAAGCAGAAAACCGGAGTTACAACAGATAGCGTTAAAACAGATAAACCTTCTTTTGTTTTTAATGAGAACGGTGAATATTATTGGATCACGATCGTAGAACAAGGTAAAGGAGATATAAACAAGTTCAAAACCACGTTATCGGATATGCATTCAGAGTCTTTTAGCATGGATGAGCTCCACATTTCAAATGTTTTTCTGGATGCTACACACCAGCTGGTTACAGTCAAATCATTTGATGGGAAGGCAAAAGCCATGAATTATTACAACTTCATGAAAGATAAACCTTCAGCGTTTGCCAGTTTGGTAAAAGGCTCATATACCACGATCGTAATTTCGGCTGAGAACTATACCCTCTTTTACAAAGAAAAAAATATCGAAGAATATCAGCAGTTTTTTACCCAAAAGTTTAAATAGCGCTTGGTTTTCAGTAAAAAACTGCTATTTTTACAGTAAATCACTCAAATTTATTCAAATGTTCAGTAAGGGAATGGCTAAAAATAACACATCAGAAACACCTTCAGTGAACATTGTAGGTGCCGGAACTTTTATCGAAGGAGATATTACCACTAATGGCGATATGCGAATTGATGGTTCGTTAACGGGTTCTATAAACGTAAAAGGCAAGCTGGTTGTCGGTCCTTCCGGATCAATAGAAGGGGAGATCATTTGTCAGAACGCTGATATTTCAGGTACTGTTAAAGGTAAGATAGGAGTGGCTGAATTGCTTTCACTTAAATCGTCTTCAAAGCTTTCAGGTGATATTATTACAAATAAGATTGCAATTGAGCCCGGAGCAGTGTTTTCCGGTTCTTGCAGCATGGGTGGTGTAATTAAAGATATAAAGAGTGGAGCAACCGAAAAAGCCAAGCTTACCGAAAAAACAGCTTAACAATTACGCAAAATACTCAGGAATGGCCGTTCAAATGGCCGCCATTATTGTTGGTGGCGTTCTGGGCGGGATCCAGCTGGATAAATGGCTGAAGCTCAAATTTCCGGTCTTCACGCTCGTTTTAACCCTGCTTTCAGTATTTCTCGCAATGTATTATTTCATCAAAGACGTAATTAAAAAATAAATTGTGCGGACGGTCGTCCTAAACCGGATAACTATCGGGATGATTTCAGGGATCTGAGCGCGGCTAACAGCCAAATTCGTAAATTCGTTTTTTATTCGTTATCCGTACCATGGCCCACTTAAAATCCTTTAGCATCAAGCTTCTGTTTTTTTCCCTGTTTACCCTTGCAATGCTTTGTTTCTGGCGCCAATTCGCGTCTGACCGTTTTCAAAGCGACCTGATGTTCCCGTTGCTTGTATTTTTCATTGTCAGCACTTTTCTTATTCATTTCATCCTCGTGAGGGTGGCAGATAAGGATCCCAAACGTTTTGTCGGCTATTACATGGGAATAACTGCTATGAAATTGTTTGGATATCTGATCATAATCACACTTTACGCTCTTTTAAACAGACAAGCTGCCCTAGGCTTTACTTTGATTTTCATGCTTCTATATTTATTGTATAGTGGTTTTGAAGTAGTTATGCTTCTAAAACACTTTAAAAGCTAGTTTCGTCTTTCAAAATCTGTGCTTTGTATCAGTGAAAATTGAACTCAAAGAATTCGATAAAAATCCCTCCCCTAAATCTTTCAAATCTTGCATTTATTGAGTAAGTTTGCACCCGAATTTAAAAAACGGAGCAATCCCTTTCTGAAATGGTCAATAAAATCAACATATTCAAGCATTTTTTACTGAGCGCATCGCTACTTTTGATATCATCCGTATCATTTTCGTACGAGCCACCTGATACGGTTGCTGTAAGATCTCATTCTGCAGGTGCACCTGCGCATCACGATGAATCTCATGGCTTTGATGCCGGAAAGATGATCCTGGAACACGTTGTAGATAGCCATGAGTGGCATTTGTGGGGGCATACTTCAATTCCTTTGCCTGTAATTGTTAAAACAGATAAGGGCTTTGAGGTTTTTTCATCATCTCATTTCGGACATGGTGGTTCAGAAGAATATCAGGGGAAAAATTATACATATGCTTTGAAAGAAGGCAGCATCGTAGTTGTTGATGAACTTGACGGAAGTGTTGACGAAGCTGCAACTGCAAGTCTTTACGACTTCTCTATAACCAAGAACGTAATGTCAATGTTCATTACAATGGCACTGATGCTTTGGATCTTTCTTACTGTTGCAAAAGCATACACGAAGAATGCAGGGAAAGCACCAAAAGGATTACAGTCCTTCGTTGAGCCGTTGATCATGTTCGTTCGTGATGATCTGGCTAAGCCGAGCATCGGAGAAAAGCGTTACGAGCGTTTTATGCCTTTCCTTTTAACTGTTTTCTTTTTCGTAATGATCAGCAATTACCTTGGATTGATCCCATTCTTCCCGGGTGGTGTGAACTTAACAGGAAGCATTTCTATAGCTATGGTTCTTGCATTATTTACTCTTTTGATTACAGTATTCGTAGGTAACAAACATTACTGGCAGCACATCTTTGCAATGCCGGGAGTTCCAATTCCTGTATTGATCATCTTAACACCGATCGAGATACTTGGTGTGATCTTAAGGCCTTTTGTATTAATGGTCCGTTTGTTTGCGAACATCACTGCAGGGCATATCATCGCTCTTGCATTCTTCAGCTTGATTTTCATTTTCGGTGAGATGAATGCAGGCCTTGGTTACGGTGTGTCCATTCTTTCATTGGTATTTACAGTGTTTATGGGTTTCCTGGAATTGCTGGTTGCATTTCTGCAGGCATATGTGTTCACGCTTCTATCTGCTATCTATTTCGGTTCTGCTGTAGACGAAGGACATCATATCCATAATCACGAAGACGACTACCTGCCTGAGAATTCAGCGCACGTATAAATATTAAACTGGACTGAAGGAGAGCTTTACCGGCTTCAGATTCCAGCTTATTTTCCGGGAAGGCAAAAACATAAAAACAAATTAAATATGTTATCATCAGTATTATTACAGGAAGCAGCTTCAGTAAGTTTAACTTACGGTATCGCTGCACTTGGAGCTGGATTAGCTGCGGTTGGAGCAGGTATCGGTATCGGCCGTATTGGCGGAACTGCACTTGAGTCTATCGATATCCGTGCGAACATGATCCTTGCAGCTGCACTTGTTGAAGGTGCTGCTTTCTTTGCGATGGTTATCGGACTACTTGTAGTTCTAATCAAGTAAGAGAAATTAAGATTGTCTGCAGGGTTGCTGCAGACAATTTTTAAACGAAATTTAAATTGGTGACTTGAATGTCATCTCGACCAAAGCGGAGAGATCTTCTTCGGTAAAATAAACGATAAAACAACAAAAAATGGAATTAGTAAAACCCTCGATCGGCTTAATTTTCTGGATGATTGTTTCTTTCTCTATCATCCTTTTCTTATTAAAGAAATTCGCATGGAAACCTATCCTTGGGATGATCAAAGAACGTGAGGAATCTATCGAGAACGCTTTGGCATCTGCTGAAAAAGCTAAGTTAGAAATGAAAGCACTTCAGTCGAGCAACGAACGTATCCTTGCTGAAGCAAGATCTGAGCGTGATGCTTTGTTGAAAGATGCGAGAGAGATCAGAGAGAAAATGATTTCCGAAGCAAAAAATGCTGCGAACAAAGAAGGTGAGCGTATGCTTGCTGCGGCACGTGAAAATATTCAGATCGAAAAAAATAAAGCAATCGCTGACCTTAAAAATCAGGTAGCTTCTTTATCGATCGAGATCGCAGAGAAGATCCTTAGATCAGAATTGTCTTCTGACGAAAAACAAAAAACTCTTGTTAACACGTTATTGAAGGACGTTAACTTAAACTAATTATCAATTAGCTGGTGGGGCGACCCAATGACCAGTTTCCTGATAACCAATTGACCAAAGAAAATGGAAGGTACAAGAACAGCAACACGATACGCCAAATCATTCATTGATCTTGCTATTGAGCAGGGTACACTCGAGAAGGCGTATAAGGATATGAAATACATTGCTGAGGTTGCTAAAGGGAATCACGAATTTTCGGTATTCCTGAAAAGTCCGTTGATCAAAACTGACAAGAAGAAAGAAATTCTTAAAACCATCTTTGAAGGCAGGCTTGATAAAATGACTGAAGCGTACATTCAGCTTATTACAACAAAAAAGCGTGAGATGTATCTTGCTCAGATCGCTGAAGAATTCATTAATCAATACAATACTAAAAAGCAGATCCTCAAAGCAGTTGTTACAACGGCAAGCGGCATTGATGATGCAACCCGTAAAAAGGTTCATGAACTTGTAAAGGGTGCAAGCCAGAGCGAAGTGGTGTTGGAAGAGAAAATAAACAAAGACATTATCGGAGGATTCATTATTCGTGTTGGCGACAGACAGATCGATGCAAGTATCGCACGTAAGCTGGAAGACCTAAAACACGAATTCAAAGAGGGATCTTATATAAAGAAGAACTAAAAAGTTAAAGGTCGAACGTTAAACGGACTCTCCAATAACATTTGACTCTTAGCCTACATTTAACAATTAACATTTAACGAATAACAAAAATAAATCAAATGGCAGAAGTAAAACCGGCAGAAGTATCTGCGATCTTAAGACAACAGTTATCCGGCTTCAAATCGGAGCAGGAATTGGAAGAAGTAGGTACCGTATTGCAAGTTGGTGATGGTATCGCTCGTATTTACGGACTTTCTAAAGTACAGTCCGGAGAGTTGATCGAATTCGCTAACGGACTTAAAGGAATCGTTCTGAACCTTGAGGAAGATAACGTTGGTGCGGTTGTTTTAGGTTCTTCTAACGATATCAAAGAAGGTGAAACTGTAAAGCGTACAGGTAAGATCGCTTCTCTTCAGGTAGGTGAAGGGATGTTAGGACGTGTTGTTGATACAATGGGTAACCCTATTGATGGTAAAGGTCCTATCACAGGAACATTATATGAAATGCCACTTGAGCGTAAAGCTCCGGGAGTTGTTTTCCGTCAGCCGGTAAATGAGCCGCTTCAAACAGGTATCAAAGCAGTTGATGCGATGATTCCTATCGGACGTGGACAGCGTGAGTTGATCATCGGTGACCGTCAGACTGGTAAAACAGCTGTTGCGATCGATACGATCATTAACCAGAAAGAATTTTACGAAGCAGGACAGCCTGTCTTCTGTATCTATGTAGCTATCGGACAAAAAGGTTCGACAGTAGCAAATATCCAGCGTGTATTAGAAGAGAACGGTGCAATGGCTTACACAGTTATTGTTTCTGCAACGGCTTCTGATCCTGCTCCAATGCAGTTCTACGCTCCTTTCGCAGGTGCTGCTATCGGTGAGTTCTTCCGCGATTCTGGCCGTCCGGCTTTGATCGTTTATGATGATCTTTCCAAACAGGCAGTTGCTTACCGTGAGGTGTCTCTTTTATTAAGAAGACCTCCGGGACGTGAGGCTTATCCTGGTGACGTATTCTACTTACACAGCCGTTTATTGGAGCGTGCCGCGAAGATCAATGCAAATGATGATATCGCTAAGAACATGAATGACCTTCCGGATTCTATCAAAGGAATCGTTAAAGGTGGTGGTTCATTGACGGCTCTTCCTATCATCGAAACACAGGCGGGTGACGTTTCTGCATACATTCCTACAAACGTGATCTCCATCACTGATGGTCAGATCTTCCTTGAAGTGAATCTGTTCAACGCGGGCGTTCGTCCTGCGATCAACGTAGGTATTTCTGTATCTCGTGTGGGTGGTAACGCTCAGATTAAATCAATGAAGAAAGTTGCCGGTACGTTAAAGCTTGACCAGGCGCAATACCGCGAGTTAGAGGCATTCTCTAAATTCGGTTCTGACCTTGATGCTGCAACAAAATCGGTTCTTGATAAAGGTGCACGTAACGTAGAGATCCTTAAGCAGGCGCAGTTCTCACCTCAGCGTGTTGAACAGCAAATTGCTATTATTTATTTAGGAACAAAAGGTTTATTACGTGAAGTTCCTGTAGCGAAAGTGAAAGAGTTTGAAGCTGAATTCCTTGCTTTCATGGAAGCAAAACACAAGAATATTTTGAATGATCTTAAAGCAGGTAAATTCTCTGACGAGATCACAAGTGTATTGGAAGAAGCAGGAAAAGACCTTGCAAAAAAATATAGAAACTAATATCAATTAGTGAATTAGTGATCGGGTGAATTGGAGAGTTACTCTCTAATTCTCCAAATCACCAAATCAACAATTAAATAGATGGCAAATTTAAAAGAGGTTCGTAATCGGATTGTTTCTGTAAGCTCTACACAGCAGATCACAAGCGCCATGAAAATGGTGAGTGCTGCAAAGCTTAGAAGAGCTCAGGACGCGGTTACTCAAATGCGCCCTTTCGCAAACAAGCTGAAAGAGATCCTGGAGAATTTAAGTGCCAGTCTCGACAGTTCTGAAGGTGTTTATTCGAAGCAACGCGATGTGAAAAATGTTTTGCTTGTTGTTATTACTTCTAACCGCGGACTTTGTGGTGGATTTAATGCAAACGTTATCAAAGCAGCAAACCGTTTAGCGAAAGAAGAATATGCAGGAGCAAAGGTGAGTATCATCACAATCGGAAAAAAAGGAACTGATTTTTTCAGAAAGACAGATTACGGTATTACTGGAACTGATATGCCGCGTCATCTGAATGAATTATTCGATCAGCTTACATTCGCAAATGTTGCCCCTGTTGCAGAGAAGATCATGCAGGCCTTCGCAAACGGACAATTTGACAAGGTTGAGCTTATTTATAATCACTTCAAAAATGCAGCAGTTCAGATCACTATGGTAGAACAATTCTTACCTGTTATGCCTCCGAAAAACACTGCTAACTCAAAAGCTGCAGACTATATTTTTGAGCCTAGCAAAGAATTCATTGTTGAAGATCTTATTCCTCGCTCCTTAAAAACACAGCTTTTCAAAGCATTATTAGATTCACTTGCAGCTGAGCACGGTGCTCGTATGACAGCGATGCACAAAGCAACTGATAACGCAGGTGCATTGATCAAAGAATTGAAATTGTCTTACAACAAAGCACGTCAGGCAGCCATTACAAACGAGATCCTTGAGATCGTTGGTGGAGCAGAAGCGTTGAACGGATAATTTTAATCTTCTTTAGTTTAACAAGCACCTCTTCCGAAAGGCTGAGGTGTTTTTGTTTATTCAGGTGTACGCGAAACAATCTTCGCCTTTTTCCATTACAAATCTTATATTTGTTTTATACTCTTTGTGCCCTTAGTGCCTCAGTGGTGAAACAATATGGCAATCAAAAAACCATCTCTCATAGTTCAGATCTTCCTTGGAATGTTCCTTGGAATTATTGTCGGTTATTTCTGGAAAGAAGCAGCCCCGGGCTTGCATATTCTGAGTGATATCTTCATGCGATTGATCAAGATGATCATTGCACCACTGGTGTTTTCTGTACTTGTGGTAGGTGTGGCTAAAGTAGGTGATTTTAAATCAGTCGGACGTATTGGCTTAAAGACCATCTTGTATTTTACTGCAGCCGCGATCGTATCATTATTGTTAGGTTTAATGATCGTCAACCTTGCTGCTCCCGGAAAAACAATGCATCTGGAGCTTCCTGCGGTCACTGCTGAAACTGGAATTGCACCTTCAAAGGAATTTGATGCAAAGAATTTTGTTGAGCATGTTATACCTTCCAGTATAGCGGAAGCAATGTCGAAAAACGAGATCCTTCCGATAGTCATCTTCGCTTTGTTCTTCGGAATTGCCACTGCATCTGTGGGTAGTAAAGGAAAAATGGTTGTCGACTTTTTTGATTCTATTTCACACATAATGTTCAAGGTGACGAATTATGTGATGGCATTTGCTCCGTTTGGTGTGTTCGGTGCCCTCGCGGCTGTGGTTGCGAAGCAAGGATTAGGCGTCCTCACAGGGTATGTCTACCTGATCGGAACATTTTATCTCGGCTTGCTACTTTTTGTTTTTGTGATCTTATTCCTCATATGTTTTGTGATGAAGATCAAATTCTTTAAGTTGTTGAGTTACATTAAAGAACCGATCCTACTTGCTTTCAGCACCGCAAGTTCAGAAGCGGCAATGCCGAAGACGATCGAATCACTTGAACGCTTCGGTTGTGGTAACAGAATTATCTCCTTTGTGCTTCCTCTCGGATATTCTTTTAATCTGGATGGATCCATGATGTACATGACCTTTGCAACGGTTTTTATTGCTCAGGCGTATGGCATTGAAATGACTACAGGTGATCAGATCACGATGCTTCTCATACTGCTTATCACATCTAAAGGTATGGCTGGTATCCCGCGTGCATCGCTGGTTGTAATTGCGGGTATGCTTGATCATTTTAATATTCCTGTTGCCGGTCTTTTGTTATTACTGGGTATTGACCAGATTCTTGACATGGGACGTTCAGCTACGAATGTTGTTGGTAATGCGGTGGCGACAGCTGTTATTAGCAAATGGGAAGGCGAGCTCGGGCCACCAAGAAGTAATGATATTGATAAAGTGAAGCTCGACTGACATTAGAAAGCCTTTAAGCGTTCATCTTTTTTTTGACAAACCCAGATTCGTATATTCGTATAAATTCGTAATTCGTTGATAGAATTTCTCAAACAACTTACTGACCCGCAATCCATCATTCAATACGGTGGTTTGGCTTTGTTGCTATTGGTTGTCTTTGCGGAAACGGGTCTCTTTATAGGTTTCTTTCTACCCGGTGATTCCCTTATTTTTATTTCAGGAATGATCTGCGTTTCCAAACCTGAATTACTGGGCGTAAATATCTTTGAGTTGATCTTATTTCTTTCTCTCTCAGCGATACTGGGTAACTGTGCGGGGTATTGGTTCGGGTATAAGGTGGGGCCGCCTCTATTTAAAAAAGAAGATTCATTGATCTTTAAGAAAAGATATTTGGAACTGACTAAAGCATTTTATGATAAAAATGGGGGAAAAACATTAATTATGGGTCGTTTTTTACCAATTATCAGGACTTTTGCTCCAATTTTGGCCGGAATCATTAAAATCGACTTTAAGAAGTTCATGATCTATAATGTTATTGGAGCTTTTGCATGGATCGGGATTTTAGGAAGCGTTGGTTATTATTTAGGAACATATACCTGGGTTCAAAAGAATATAGGTTATATCGTGATCGGCCTTATTATCATCACATTGCTCCCTTTGCTTTTTACTTACTTCAAAAGTAAAAAACCGACTCACCGCTAAACCCCTTTTCCCTCCTTTTATTTGGTAAAATCCACCACTTAGTAAATGGCAATTAAGCATTGCAATATAAACGCTTATTTCGCGGTTAGTAAATCGTTCTTTGTATTAAATAAACAGCTGATTATAAATTTTTCAATTCAAAATAGATTTAGTATGTTTGGTGCCCTGTTCAAAAAAAGCAGCATTAAAAAACTCCTAAAATTTTAACAATAAACAGTAACAAAAACAATAATTAATAAAATCAAAAACCAACAGTATGAGCAATCAAAAATCAACAACAGGCGGATTTAATTTTATGACCGCGCTTTTAGCAATTGTGATCTCCCTTTTAATCGGGATAGGTATTTATGTATTTGTTCTGGGTGCTCCTGGAAATTTTGACGCTGAAGGTCATCCTAAACAAGGAAACATGCTTGGAATGATGCACGCTGGAGGGTTTATCGTACCAATCCTTATGGCAATCTTTATTATCATTGTTACTTTCTCTATCGAGCGTTTGATCACAATCGGTAAAGCAAAAGGAACTGGTAGTGCTGATGTATTTTTGCGTAATGTTAAAGCTTTGCTTGCTGCAAATCAATATGACGAAGCACTCGCTTTATGTGACAAGCAAAGAGGATCTCTTGCTAATGTTGTTCGTTCCGGAATTGAAAAGCTTCAGGCAGTAAAGATGGACGGTACTTTGAACAATGAAGATAAGATCGAAGCAGTTCAGAAGGAACTTGAAGAAGCTACTTCATTAGAGCTTCCAATGCTTTCTAAAAACCTTGCAATTATCACTACTTGTGCTACTATCGCAACTCTTTGGGGTTTGATCGGAACGGTACTTGGTATGATTCGTTCATTTGCGGCTATGTCGGCAGCAGGATCTCCTGATACAGCAGCACTTGCAACAGGTATCTCTGAGGCTCTTATCAATACAGCTATCGGAATCATCGGTTCTGTTGTTGGTATCATCATGTACAACTATTTCTCAAGCCGTGTGGATGCTATCACTCACAGTATGGATGAGGCTGGTTACAGCATTCTTCACACATTGAAAACTGCGAGATAATTTTTCGCTTAAGAAATAGATTTTAAATTTTTAAAATATTAAAACAATATGGCTGAAGTATCATCATCTAAAGGTAGCCCAACGCTGGACATGACTCCAATGGTGGATCTTGCTTTCCTTTTGGTTACTTTCTTTATGCTAACTGCTACTTCAAGAGTTACAGAGCCTGTTGTTGTTGATACTCCTTCTTCTACTGCTGATAAGCTATTGCCGAAAAATGTGATTCTTATCTCCATCGATGATAAAGGAAGACCTTTCTATAACATCAACAACTCAGATGTCCGTAAAAAGACCCTTGAAAGAATGGGTGCTCAATACAAGATCACTTTCACTGAAGAAGAAAAACAAACTTTCAGTGGAATGACCAGTTTTGGAGTTCCTGTTGCACAGTTGAAGCAATATATTAATATGGAAGATGCCGACCGTGTTAAGCTTAAATCACCCGGTATTCCGCATGATTCACTTCACAATGAATTAGGTGACTGGATCCGTTTCGGACAGATTGAAGCTGCAAGACAGGCAAAAACCGAAAAGGAAAGAGCTGAAAAATTAGGTCGCGAATTCAAGTATGAGCCTTTACGTTATGCAATTAAAGCAGATGCTCAGGCGAATTACATTGCAGTTAAGGACATCATTAAGGTTTTTACTGATATGGAGATCTACCGTTTCAACCTGATCACGGATCTGGAACAGGGACCTGAAGAAGCAAAATAATTATGGAATTTCATCTGGCCGGCATCTAAGGCCTGTTGACTAAACATTATAAAGAAACAAAAATGGCAGAAGTAAATACAGGTGGCGGAGATGGTGGCAAACACCAGAAGAAACGCGCCAAAAAATCATCCACCAGGATTGACATGACTCCCATGGTGGATCTTGCTTTCCTTCTTCTTACCTTCTTCGTCTTAACATCAACTTTTGCTAAGCCGAAAACAATGGAGATCAATTATCCTGCGAAACCGGAAGACGACAAGGATAGAATTAAAGTTAATAATGCGCTAACATTTATTGTTACCGATAAAGATCAGCTTTATTACTATTACGGTGAATTTTTCGCTGAAGGTATGCCAAATCCTGACGGCAAACCTTTGACCAAGCTTACAAAAACGGATTTTTCTTCCGAAGGATTGCATAAGCTTCTTTTAGACAGAAATAAGCCAACCATTTCTGCAATTGATAAGCTTACTGAACAGGTAAAGAGAAAAGAGATCGCAGATACTACCTACAAACGTTTGGTGAACAAAGAAAAAGGTGCGAAAGAAGCATTGACAGTTCTTATTAAAGCAGATGATAAAGCTGTTTACAAAAACGTGATCGATGTGGTAGATGAACTGAATGTTTGCAACGTAGGTAAATACGCAATTGTGGATCTGGGAGCAAAAGAACAGGAATTAATACAAGCAACTACTAAATAATCAGCAAGATGGCAGAATCATCGTTATTTAATAAATGGGACAGTGTTGTTGCGCCTGTGCGCAATGACATGGTGTTTGAAGATAAGAACAAAGCCTACGGTGCCTATGATCTTCGCAAGAATCATAACCGCAGGGTTGCTATTGCTTTACTGATCACCGGACTGTCTTTTCTTTTCGTTGTGAGCTTACCTGCGATCATCGACTGGATAAAAAATGTTACTGAAGAAGTGGAAGTGCCTGTAGATATCACACAGGTAGATCTTACACCTCCTCCTCCGATTGATGAAACAGAACCACCACCACCACCGCCACCACCACCACCGGTTATGGAAACTGTAAAGTTTACTCCTCCGGTTGTTACTGATGAAGAGGTGACTGAAGATCCTCCTCCTGTGCAAACTGAGGAAACCCCACAGATCAGTACAGTAACTCAGGAAGGTACCGGTAATGAAGAGATCATTATCCCTGAAGAAACAGGAAATGGTGTTGTTGAAGAGGTGGTAGAAGCGCCAATGACTATCGTAGAGCAGATGCCTACTTTCCCTGGTGGAGATGCAGAGATGTATAAATATCTTGCTAAGAATATTCAATACCCGCAGGTAGAAAAAGAAGCAGGGATCTCCGGAACCTGCTACGTAACGTTCGTTGTTGAAAAGGACGGAAGCATTACAGACGTGAAAGTTTTACGTGGTGTTTCTGGCGGACCGGGTTGTGACAGAGAAGCAATGCGTGTTGTGAAATCAATGCCGCCATGGAAGCCTGGTAAGCAGAACGGTAGAGAGGTTCGTGTACAATTTAACGTACCTATTAAATTCTCAATCAGATAAGGTTGACCCTTTCTTGTTGTAAATTAAATAAAGGTGTTTGACAGTAACCCATCAGCAAATAAAATACGGCATTATACAGGTTTAGTAATGGTCGTGCTTTATATAGCTCTTGGGTTATTGTTTTTATTGACAGATGTAGCGGTAGAAACATTTCCTTCTAACAGAAAGGCGATCGCAATTGTATTCATAGTTTACGGGATATTCCGCACGATACTCACCATACAAAAAATCCGAAAAGCAGACAAAGAATGAAATACAGGCATTTTATAAACAGGTTCCGTTTTTATTCAGGCTATCTTCTTCTTGCTTTTTATTTAACGATCGGTATTCTATTCATTTTTACGGAGATCTGGGCAGATCTCATTCCGAAAGGAAGAGCTCTTATTGGAATTAGTTTAATTTTGTGGGGCATATTGCGATTTTATGTCGCGTACCGCAGATATATTAATAAAGCATTGAAGATCTCAGAATCTTCGATCGAAAAGAAAAATGAAGAATAAGCATTTATTATTTCTTTTTTGCGGCCTGATCTTATGGGCCTGTTCTGGCAGAAATGCAAATGAACCTACTGACACTCCCACTTCAGGCGAAGTGAAAATAGTTGTGGACGAGTCTTTTCAAAAATTATTTGAAACACAGATCTATACATTTGAGTCTATTTACCCGAATGCAAAGGTGCATGCGACTTATATTTCCGAAAGTGATGCTTTACAGCGGCTTATCAATGATTCTTGTAAAGTGGTTGTCTTATGCCGCGATCTTACTTCGCAGGAGCGAAAAAGCTTTGAAGCCAAAAACATATTTCCAATCTCTACCAAGATAGCGGAAGATGGCATTGCAATACTTTTGAACCCTGAAAACAAAGACACAGCGTTCACTGTAGACAGGATCAAATCAATGTTAATGGGTACCGATTCATTGTGGACGCAGGTTAATCCGGGATCGGATCTGGGAAAGATTAGTGTGGTGTTTGACAACAGTACTTCAGCAAATGCGCGCTACATGCAGGATACTTTGCTGCAAGGAAAAAAGCTTGGCCCGAATGCGTTTGCGGTGAAATCGAATCCTGAGGTTATCGATTATGTGAGCAAGCACACAAACGCGATTGGAATATTGAGCGTCAACTGGATCAGCGATCTTGATGACCCGAAAGTTCAGGCTTTTCTAAAAACGGTTAAGGTCGCGGCTGTGGCACATTCGGATGGAATGACTGCGGTTAAGCCTTACCAGGCTTACATTAAAACAAAGGAGTATCCTTTCACCCGTGATGTATATATGATCAATAGGCAGACAAGGGCAGGCCTTGGCATGGGTTTTGTCTCTTTCGTGGCCGGAGACAAGGGGCAGCTTATGATCTTGAAAGCCGGGTTGATCCCCGCAATTGCCCCGGTGAGAATGGTACAAATAAATACTCAATAAGTTAATTAAAACAGAGATATGAAATAGCCATTTCCATAAAGAAACAAACCGGAATAAAAACAATGGCGTATAACATATGACTTTTAAAAACAAATTAATATGAAAATCAAATTATTTTTTGTGGCAGCTATGGTAGTTTCAAGCGTTATGTTTGGACAAACCTTAAATGATGCTATTAAACTTACAACCAACGAACAATTTGAAAAAGCAGATGCTGCTTTTAAAACGGTCATTCAAAGTCAGCCAACCAATGGTGAAGCTCTGTTCTATTATGGAGAGAATTTCTTCAAGAATGATCAGATGGATAAAGCCAATGAGCAATATCAGAAGTCTGTAGACGTAAATGCAACCAGCCCTTTCGGTTATATCGGGCTTGGGAAGGTACAATGGTACACCGGAAAGCAAACTGAGGCGAAAGCAAATTTCTTTAAAGCGATCACCCTTGCGGCAGGTAAAAATGCAACAGTGCTGGTAAAGATCGCGGAGGCTTACACCAAAGCAGAAACAAAAGATCTGCCTGAAGCGCTGAAATTACTAACACAAGCTTCAAAGCTGGAGCCTAAAAACCCTGATGTGTTTATTGCAACAGGAGATGTTTATCTGGAGCAGAACGAAGGGACAAAAGCCATTGAAAACTACGAAAAGGCAGGCGCATTGGATCCGAAATCTCCGCGTGCATTGTTAAAGCAAGGACAAGTTTGGAACCGTGCAAAGAATTTTAATCTTGCGATCGACACATATAAAAAGGCAAAATTGATCGATTCTACATTCGCTCCGGCTTATCGCGAAATGGCTGAGATCTATCTTCGTGCAGCGCAGTATCCGAACGCTGCTTACAATGCGAAACGTTACCTCGATCTAAATAAAGATTGCAGCGCCATGAGCCGTTATGCCGGAATTTTAAATCAGGCAAGAAATTATAAAGAATCTGTTGAAGCTGCAAACGAAGCATTGAAATGCGATTCAAACAATGTTTACACTTATCGCTATAAAGCATTTTCTCAGTACGAAACAGCTGATTACGTTGGAGGCCTGGAATCAAGCAGCAAATATTTTACGAAGGTAGCATTACTAAAAGATTTTAAAGTGATTCCTCTTGATTACGAGTACCGCGCTAAATTATACGCAAAGAATAATAAAGATTCTCTTGCCGTTATAGATTTCAAAAAGGCGTTGGAGTTACAACCTGAGAAAGTTGAACTTAATAGTGATATCGCGAACGCATATATTAAGATGAAAAAATATCCTGATGCAATTGCATTGTTCAAAGCCAAAATTGATGCAGGAAAAGCAGGTATAAACGACTATTATGGTTTGGCGCGTGCATACTATCAAATGAAAGATTTTATCAATGCAGACTCAGCTGCGAGCCAGATGATACGTTTACAACCTGAGCAGTCGGTAGGTTATATCTGGAGAGCAAAGGCAAGCTCTCAGCTAGATCCGAAAAACGTGGAATGGCGGGCAAAGCAGTATTATGAATTGTATTTGTCTAAGGTGAAGCCAGAAGAATTGAAATTGCCTCAAAACAAAAATAACCTTATTGAGGCGTACAATTACCTCGCAGCATATTATGCAGACCCTGCACGAAAAGATTGCGCTAACGTGAAAGCATACATGCAGAAGATCATTGATATTGATCCTTCAAATGCACAAGCTAAGAAGATTATGGCGGGATTAAAATGCTAATCTGATGTTCAATAAAAAGGAGAATGACCTGTGTACTCACAGGTCATTTTTTGTTTTTTAATTATCGTTCATGCCCTCGAAGGCCTTCTCTCGAATGAATCATTTGGAGATGGAAAAACTTCATTGCCCTGAACGATATCTTTACACCTTAGCTTAAAGGAAATAAGTTCACTCTATTCTTTGTGTCTTAGCGCCTTTGTGGTAAAATAAAACAAGTTACTCAGTTCTCTTCAGATGAATCTCCTTAGTTGGTGCAATGATCAAAGGAACAGCCTCTACAGTCACCGAGCTGGTATCTAGTCCGAAAGCTTTCTCCTCCGATAAACTCATGTGTTTAAGCATAGAGTATATATCCAGGATCACTTTTTCATGAATTGGTAATTCATTCTCGTAAGAAAGAAATTTCTCGATCACGATAAAGCGGAAATCACCTATAATGTTATTCTTGTTAAGTGATTTGTAGCGACTGGTAATATCCACTTCCTTATTGCGAACCATATCTTCCACTACTTTGCGGAACATCAGATTGACGCGTGGTGCAACACGGAATCCTAAACGGAAATCGATACGGATCACATCATCATGAATGAACTCACTCACTTTGTATTCCATACGATATGGTTCATCAACCACATCCACATGTACGAACCAATAAATGTCTGCACGCTTCGGCTGCTTCTGCATGATAGAATACATGATCTTGGATTCTATCTCTTCGCGGTTATCAGCGCTGGTGAGGTAAACCAAATGCGTAGCGTATTTAGGAACACTGAGATCTCGGCTCAGATCTTCAAGAATAGGAAGATAATCCGCAAGTTTCACAAACTCCACATAACGGTTCCTGATCTTGCGCGCATAGTACCAGGCAAGCATAATGGAAGTAAGAAGCACAGCGATCATTAAACTTATCCATCCGCCTTTGAGGAATTTATCCATCTGGGCAACCAGGAAAGAAAGCTCCACGAAAAGATAAGTCGCAACGAATCCCCAGATCAAAGGAGGCCAATAACGTTTGATCCTCATAAAATAAGTAAGTAGTCGGGATGACATCAACATGCCAAGAATAATGGTTAAGCCGTATGCAGCTTCCATTTTGGAAGACTCTTCGAAATACAGCACCACCACAATACATCCCGCACATAACAACCAGTTAACGGAAGGTATGTACAATTGACCTTTCAATTCGCTCGGATACTTGATCTTCGATTTAGGCCAGAAGTTAAGTCGGATAGCCTCGTTGATCAAAGTGAATGACCCGCTGATCAACGCCTGACTGGCAACAATTGTCGCGATAGTCGCGAGTACTATCCCTGAAGTCAGAAACCATGTCGGCATAATCGCATAGAACGGACTTTTACCGTTCAGCAGTTCACCCTGATGAGCAATGAGCCATGCACCTTGTCCGAAGTAATTCAGGATAAGTGTTGTTTTAACGAAGATCCAGCTGATGCGGATATTCTGCCGGCCGCAATGCCCCAGATCGGAATACAATGCTTCGGCTCCTGTTGTGCAAAGAAACACAGCTCCTAACAACCAGAATCCACCGGGATGCTTTACAAGAAGATCGTAACCATACATCGGATTCAATGCTGCTAACACCTCCCAGTTTCCTGCAAGTTGTGAAACGCCAAGTATTCCGAGCATCAGGAACCATACAAGCATGATCGGGCCAAAAAGTTTTCCAATCGATTTTGTTCCGAATTGCTGGATTCCAAAAAGAAGAATAATGATAAATATTACGATAGGTACAGTAGGAATGTGTTTCAATGATTCTACAAGTCTCAATCCTTCAATAGCGGATGAAACCGAGATTGGCGGTGTAATGATCCCTTCAGCCAAGATGGCGCTTCCCCCGATAACTGCAGGAAAGAGAAGCCACTTCACTTTTGTTTTTTTTACAAGAGTGTAAAGAGAAAAAATTCCACCTTCACCTTTATTGTCTGCTCGTAAAGTAAGAACAACATATTTCATTGTTGTTTGTAAGGTCAACGTCCAGAAGATACAGGAGATTCCGCCCATTACAGTGGCGGGGTCAATAGGAGCTTCTCCTACGATTGCCTTCAACACATAGAGAGGAGAGGTCCCGATATCACCAAAAATAATTCCGAGCGTTACTAATAATCCCGCTGCTGACAGACGGTGAACATGCTGATGGTGATGCTGGTGATGGCCCATTGTGAGTTTGAATAAACGCGAGCAAAACTACAAAATATTAAAGCATACAGGGTTCATAAATTCGACAAATAAAGAGGAATGGCTTACAGAGACTAAAAGAGCTTTCCTAAGCATAAAAAAGAAACCCCGGTAATTCCGGGGTTTCTTTAAATTCTTTATTGAATAACCAGTTTCTTTTTGGCTATACCATTCTCCGTTTCGAGGCTGAAGAAATAGATTCCTTTTGCCGAAGCGGAAAGATCTATGTTTTGCAGGTCTGACGAATTGCCTTCGTAGTTATAAACCTGTTCACCGGAAACATTATAGATATTAATCCTTACCTTTTCATTAAAATCACTGCGGAAATTAATTAAGCCTGCACTCGGGTTCGGATAAACTTCCACACCTGTCACCTCGAAAGATTCCATTCCAAGAATCACGAATGGCGAAGAATAAGCGCCTGCATCCGTTCCTGCATATATGGTAGCAGTCTCAGTGGAGATCTTTCTTACAAAGTTATCTGTAAGTCCGATATTGTTAGCAGCCCAAGATGTGCCATTATTGCTTGTGACGTATACACCGCCACCCCATGTTGCAGCATAAACTGTCGGACCATATTTTTGCAGGTCATTGATGTACATATTTCCAACTCCGTTGTTTACTGCGGTCCAGTTGCCTCCGTTGTTAGTCGACTTGTAAACTCCGAAACCATCGGTTGCTGCGAAAAGGCTGCTGCCGCTGATCAGGATGCTGTTGATCTTAACTGCCGGTAATCCGGTGGAAATATCGCTCCACGAGCCACCTGCGTTATTTGAGTAAAAGATCTTTCCGTTACCCATACCAACATACAGTTTACTTGTAGTTGAAGTCACAGTGCTCATCGATGTGCTCATTGAGCTTGTAAATGTAGTTGGAATCTCTGTCCAACTGATACCATTGTCCACTGTCTGGAATAATCCGGCCGGAGTCGCGATAGCACCGTTTGTGAGAGCCAATACACGGCCTGTATCTGCGGTCAGCTGCATTACTTCACTGTTTATTCCGGCTGTAGCCTGCACCCACGATGCACCATTGTTATCAGAGCGGAAAACGTGTTCGTATCCTGCCGAAACAAAAACTGAGCTTCCGTGAGTTACCACTGCATTGATATCCCAGCTGGTAAGGCCGTTGTTAGTTCTCGTCCAGCTCATCCCGTTGTTAGTTGAAGTATATACACCGTTTCTTCCTGATACAGCAAAGGCTGCAGTTCCATTAGCGGCAACACCCATTATATTGTTAGCGTTGATTCCGGTATTTGAAGAGCTCCATGATGAGCCGTTGTTTGATGATTTATAGACACCATCAACTGTAGAAGCGATAACGTTTGATCCGCTTACAATAAGGTCTTCAACCGAAGGATAATTATTTGGTAAGCCGCTTGGGAATGGTGGATTAGGAATTCCGCTGTTCATAGCCGACCAGCTTGAACCACCATTTGTTGATACAAAGATCCCTTCGGAATAGGTTCCCGCGAAAACATATCCCGGCTTCACTGTAAATGATTTGGCCCACATGCCCGATGGGAAGCCGTTGTTTGAAAGCGTCCACGAAACACCTCTGTTGCTCGATTTATAAACCCCTGCACTTGTTCCTGCATAGATATTGTTTCCATCTGCTTTAATCGCATAAACAAATCCTCCTGAAGGGAAGCCGTTCCCAACAACAGTCCAGTTAGAACCATTATTGCTTGTCTGGTACATCCCCACACCGTAAGAGCCGGCAAAAACGGTATCACCCATTTCAGCATATACATACATATCGTATGTTGAAGGGATTCCGTTATTGCGGCCTGTCCAGCTCACGCCTTGATTTGCGGTGAAAAAAACACCGCTTGGAGTACCAACGTACACTCCATCGCTTGAAGCGAAAAGAGAAGTGATGAACAGTGTGCTGATACCCGAATTACGCGGTGTCCAGCTTGCGCCATTGTTTGATGAAAAAAATACCCCATCAGCGGAGCCACCTGCATAAAGATTAGTGCCATCAGAGGTCAGTGCAACAATTGTGATTCGTTGTATTCCGTTATTAGCGGCTGTCCACGTAGCGCCATTATCGGAAGAAACAAAAACACCATTTTCGGTGCCGATGAATGTTTTTCCATTCGCAGTAGTGGACGAATAAACAGGCCCTCCGTAGGGTCCATTCGTTTGCCACTGAGCAAACGTAAGATGAGTGATCAGAAGAAATATAATTCCTGAAATAAATTTTTTGTACAAGTTTTCCATGACATAATATTTTAAGTTACAACTCACCTTAAAATGTTTGTGCCATTTAAGTGGCTTATGAACTGTAAAACAATGGAATATGAGAATAAGATAATGGTTACCGGATTATTCCGGCTAAAAGCGGAAAATTTTGGGTTGAGGGAATCTGATCTATTTGAGCTGTTTGATCCAGTCCCTGGCCTCTTTCTCTGAAAGAAACATTTTTGAAGGGATATTTTTTTCGCTCAGGCGCAGGAAATAGCCGGCAACCTCTGTTCGCATGGCCGCTGCGCTATCACCGCCATACCTTTGCAGACCTCCGGAATTTCATTGTAGATAGTGTCTAAAACTTCTCTACTCATATTTTTACAGAGATTTAATTCAACAAGCCAATAAAAATTTTTCTTGATTATCCCCTTAAAAATTTTGTAATGTTCGTCAGTATTGTTTTTGGTTCTGCCGCTGTTATTAGTTATCACACACAAAATATCATTCTCGATCCATCAGGTTGCAAGTGGAGTTTCAAATGATGTGATGTTGGAGGGTTTATCCATTGATATTTTTGTAGAAGAAATTATTAATAAAGCCTTCTTTATTTTTATACCACCAATGAATGTTGATTTAATTTCTGATTATTTTAAAGATTTGTGGGTTTTCTTTATCGACCTTCATGACGTACATACCTTCAGATAATTGAGTGATGTTTACATCTGCATCAGCCGATGTTAATTTTCCTGTCGCAAGAATATTTCCCATGAGGTCGGTAATTTCATAATCAAGAAGTATTTTGTTTGACGAAATATGGATCCACCCTGTGGTTGGGTTTGGATAAATAGTTAAGCGCGACATATCCAAATCTTTAATTACTGTTCCCGAAAACGGAATACAGGCGCTTGTATCAATGCAGCCATTAAGATCGATCTTCACTGCATAGTTACCATTAGTTAAAGGAGTGAAGGCTTGTGCAGTTTCTCCTGTTATTGAAATGTAATTATCATTGCAGTCCAGCCATTGATACACTGCTGCATTCTGATCAGCAATTATTTGATTGCCCGTGGTAGCGGTAGAAATTACAGGTACCGCTTTCACTATTAATGGTAAAGAATCAGGAACACTTGTACATCCGTTCAATGTATATTCTGCTGCATAGGTTGTTGTAACCAAAGGGGTCACCGTTATGAAATTTGTGGTCTCCCCTCCGGGTGACCAAAGATATGTTCCACCGGCAGCAGAAGGTACTGCGGTTAATGAAACAATTTCTCCGGCACATATAATTGAATCGGAAACATTCAGGTTAATTGCAGGAGTTGTTCCAACGGTAACGGTTGCGCTTATTGGACCTGCATTGCATCCTGCAAAAGAATACGAAACAGTGTAATTTGTATTAACAGAGGGACTCACCGTAATTGATGGGCTTGTTGCCGATGTAGACCATAAAAACGAACCTCCGGCAATTGAAGGAACAGCTACCAGAGTTGCGGTGCCTCCGTCACAAATATGTTGATCAAGAACAGTAAGGGTAGCCCCCGATGTAACTTCAATATCAATATTTTGTATGGTGCAACCAATTGCGTTGCAGGCCTGAAGAGTCGCGGTATAATTCCCGGGAGCAGAATAACAAACGGAGCCGGGATGTTGTGCAGTAGAAGTAGGTGTGTTGGATCCGGGGAATGACCAGTTCCAGGTTGTTGGATTATTAGTACTGTTATCTAAAAAGTAAATACAACCGGAACCGCAAAGAGTAGTAGCCGAGGCGGTCATCCATGCAACGGGTGCGGCAGCAGGCGGTTCATCCCATTGCGCTATGTAATCCATTGGATTTCCCTCCGCCTGTGTATAGGCTCCGCCAGCAAAGAAAGTTCCGTTCCACACGGCTGCGGATTTCACATATTCATCAATGCCGACAGCGTCAAATCCGAGTCCCATCGGGGCCCAGGTGCTGCCGTTCCATCTCGCTATTTTATTCGCGGGAACTCCTCCTGCAGCAGTAAAAAAACCTCCCGCAACTATATCTCCATTGTATTCATGGATGGCTCTGCAATATTCATTGAGTCCTGTTCCCAGCGGGGTCCAGTTTGATCCATCATACATTGCAATACCATGCATGTTCGGGTCTGCTGTTGCAGCATCACCATCCCAAAGTTCAGTAAACTCACCACCCATATATAAGTTTCCATCATTCGGATTTATATAAAGAACACGAACAGATTCATCTACTCCGCCAATAAGATCTACTCCGCTGTTGCCTCCTACCCAATCGGCAGAATCCGGATCATATTTAACTAAACCATCGTAAGAGGTGTTGCCACCAACATTATTAAAATCACCACCCACCCAAAGATCACCGTCATATTCAACCATTGCGCGAATATCATTATCGAAGCTGCCGATCGGGCCCACAGATTCCCACGAAGTTCCATTCCATTTAACGATACGTGCGACAGGAACACCATTGGCCTGGGTGAAATCACCTGCGATCACAACCTGGTTGTTCCATACGGTTATAGAAAGAACATCGTTGTTTACCCCGTTCCCGAGCGGACTCCATGATATTCCATCCCACACGGCCACACCATTGCAGCCTACGCAGGGCTGGTTAACGTTCCAGAAGTCACCAACCACCACCAGTTTTCCATCCCAGACCACTCCTGCGCGTGCTACTATTCCTACGCCTCCGGCAAGACAGGACCAGCTTGTTCCGTCCCATTGAGCAACGCGGTTACAGGGATTGTTAAAACTTCCGAGATCTATTAGTTTACCGTTCCATGTTAACAGACCGTGGCTGCTGTTGTTGGTGCCTCCACCAACAGGTTGCCATGATTGGGCAACAAGAATGTGAGTAAGAAATAATAAAAGGAAGAGTAGTTTATCTTTCATCGGAATCCGTTTCGATTGTCTAATTTACTTAAATTAAAATTAACGGAAGTACAATGTTGCGGAGCTATTAAAGAAGGGAGCAGAAAACAAAAAAGCCAATCATTTCTGATGGCTCTTGCTTCCTCTGCTGTTCCCGATAGCTGTCAAATGAACCAACACCTCATTAATAGACTAACTATATAAAACAAAAAAGCCAATCATTTCTGATGGCTTTTCGCTCCCTCTGCTGGACTTGAACCAGCGACCCTCTGATTAACAGTCAGATGAGTAAATTGGGCAAGCCCAATGTTACTGGGCTCTACCAGCTTACCTGTATTTCTTGTGCAATTTATTTGCAAGTTTTTAGCCTGATTAGTAAATAAATAATTAACTGTTTTTGTCTTTGTTAACGAAGGTATAAAAAGCCCAGATAATTGCAAATACCCAAACAATCCAATGAATTCCAAATGGGTCTTCATTGAAATCTTCGTAATTCGTGTAATCATCTATTGCCCCTGTAGAAAGAAGAGGCAATAGCATGACTAACAATAGGAATAATCTTTTCATTTTTAATGGGTTTTTAAGCGCTACAACAAACCTTCATCGGCAAAACTGTAATAACCTTCATCGCTGATAATAATGTGATCTACAAGCGGGATATCCATAATCCTCCCAGCCTCTTTGATGTTCTTGGTAAGCCTAATATCTGAATCTGATGGCTTCAAGTTACCTGAGGGATGATTATGAGCCATGATAAACGAGCTTGCATTGCCTTTCAAGAGAGTTTGGAAAACAACTTTAGTTTCAACTACAGTCCCAGAGCTCCCACCTTCTGAAATCTTAGTAAACCCTAAAACCTTATTTGCACGATTTAAGAGCAATAAATACACTTCCTCGACAAATTCCAGCCTGTTGCTCCAAACCTCTTTAAAAAGCTTCTCTGCATCATCAGATGTAGAAATTTTTGGTAGTAATGATTTTTTAATTTTGCTACTGTAGTTCACAGTAATTTCGCATAGTTTTTCCATGTCTTATGAGTTTTAGTTATGTAATTAATAATAAGGGGTAGGGGGAATTACTCCCTTAACTCTGAAGAGGAGGGGTGTTTATAGTAAGGAAACACTTGCAAATTCTAAAAAAAATTCAAAAAAATCTCTATATTCATAATTAAACTAATTACAGAACATAACAAACGACATTATGACGCATCATCATTGAGCATTTTGTTTTAAAATTCATATTTTTGATTAAGCTATATAAACATTGAAATGGAAGAAGTAAAGGACTCTGCTAAGGCATGGTTATCTGAAAGATTAAAAAACCCATATTTCGGCTCGGTAATGGCTATTTGGCTAATCACCAACAGGGTATTATTGTTCAGCTTGTTTAATTTTCAGGATAATCAAAGCTTAATTGAAAGAGTATCATGGGTACATCACCAACTACAAAATAAAGTGGTGCTCAATTGGTTTGGCATGGAGGGGGTTAAAGGATTTTATACTGTTATAATCTACTCTTTTATTCTTGGTTTTATTGCTATGATTGCTTTCAATTATCTAAATGTTTTTGGAAAATGGGGATATAATTTCTTTGGAAAATGGGCAAACACTTTGAAAAGAGAAATTGAGCCTCTAAAATGGGTGCATATAGATACTTTAAACGCTGTAATTGCAGAAAACAATAAATTAAACCAGGAAAATGATAAGCAGGCTACTAATATTATTAAATTAAAGCAAGAACATGAAGTGGCAGTTGGTAACGTTTCTGGTTTAAAAAGTGAGGTAGAAACCCTTAAGCAAGAAATTCGAACTCTGAAAAAGGAACCTGTAGTGGATTACCAAATCCAAAAAAATCTTATAAATTATCTCAATGACGAGCATAATAAGACGATAAACCACATAGAGGACTATCAAATCACAAATCAATTAGATCACGATTTTGAGCTGACAACATTTTTAAATTCTGAAGACTCACATGATTTTGATAGAGTTGTTATGGGCATAAATAGAAATAATCTTGCGAGTGGTGTACCTTCTGATGTGATTGACTTATTTCTTAAACGTAAATTTATTGCATTAAATAACGGCCAATATGAAGTAACACCTAAGGGGAAATTATTTTACATGGAATATTATAAAAAACATGCAGAATAAAACTCTTATTTTAAAAGCCGTTGTCAAGCATCTTGGAAACAAAAGATTCAGAAAAATAATGAACTGTTAATTCTGATCCCGTGTCTTGTGAAGTGGTTTTAACTTCAAGCCGAACTTTCTTCCCTTTCCACCCTTGTCCAATTTCAGTACTATTATTTCCAATTTTATATGTTGCCTTACCAATACTGGAAATGTATTTTAACGTGATATTCAAAGCATCGTCTAAGAAGATCTTTTGCATTTTTTCGGTGTATTTTTTTGAAAGTCTTATTCCAATTAATTTATTTGAATCATCAAACATGAGATATAATTTGTCAAACTTTATATCAAACACACTAGATAGTTCTATAGGGGGATTCATATATTCATACACATAGTACTTCTTGATATTATCTTGGCTGTTAAAAAGAAGACCATTTAAATCTTTTTTGTACGTCCCAAGTTTAAGAGTTTTAAATCCGTTTTTCTCATCTAATTTTTCCAATGTTTGTGCTTGTAAAATATATTGTGAAATAAGGATTACCGTAAGAAGTATTATTTTTTTCATAGAAATAAATATTTAAGATCTTCAAAGATACGGGATATCTTCTTGCTATCGCATATGATAGCAACTTCTTGTTTAAAAAAGCACACTTTGGTAGGGATTTATCCAACCAATGAATAAGGAAGAATTTTTGCGACAATTAGGAGAAAGCATAGCAAAGCATCGGCTTAAGCAAAAGCTCACGCAAACCGAAGTTGCCAATAGATGTGAAATAGAAAGAGGTAATCTAACCCGAATAGAAAAAGGAAAGTCAAATATTACCGTGGAAACCTTGCTTAAAATAAGTGAGGCTATTGATATACCGATATCTCAACTTTTTTCCTTTCAAAAGAAAGAAATTTAATTTGCGGTTATTCAAACTGTTGTTTTGCAATTTCTTGCCCTAAATATATTGACGGATTATTTTGTGTATACCGAATTATAAAAATCCAATGAATTATCAATGTACTGTCTAGGTTTGCCTGAAACCGTTAAATATAGGTTGTTTAGGCATGTTATATAAGTCTTTTTATCATTTTCCGATGGTTTCGCAATGTAGTGATATGCTCTACCTGATTTAAGAGGAGTCTTATAAAATTCAAACAGGTTGTCAAAATCCCACATACTTGAGTTATGAAGAAGTTCTTTCCCTTTCTTCTCAAAGTGATTATCCGCGATTATTGAATATAGATGTAAATCCTCCTGCAAAAGAAACGCATCAATTATTGGCTGTCCGAAGTACAAAGAGTTATCAATTTTTAAAGTGATTTTTCCATATGAGAGGGCTCCTTTAATAGGAATTTCTAGCCTTAATGCTTCCCTTTGTAAAAAGAAACAGTCTATTAGAATTTTTTTAATGTCTTCCAACGTTTCACCTTTAGAGAAAAAGATAATTGAATCTGAAAAAGTAAACGACCTAGTTTCTCCCATTTTCAAATTCTCATCTTCAGGTGAATGATTATTTAATAGATTGAGTTCTTCTCTTTTTAGCGAAAGCCCTTCTAGTAACTCAACAATTTTATTATGGTCTGTTTTTAATACAAGGTCTTTGAATCCCATAATATCAAAAAAAGCAACAAATCTATTAGATGTTGGTTCCCAGCTTAATTTTTCTTGCATAAACTTTTGTTTCAAAGATATTTCATTTCCGACTACTGCAGACGATAAGGGGGAAATTATATTTCTATGTAACCTTTAAATTCTCATTGGTTTTATCCCCTATTTAATTGTGCACAATGTGCGCACCATTGATACTATATATATAATTTTCTTTATTTAAATAACAGTATAAACAATGCGCACTTGCGCACATATTAAACCATAATTTCAAAGCCTCTTACACCTCCTACATTATATTCTTTATTTTTAATTTTTAAACCATCTAAGTAAATTTTCACAAGCTTCGGTAGCTTAGTGTTTGTTACATTAGAGTTAGGGTGAGTTGTCTTAAATTTGGAATATAATTCCCCTTTAGTGATTTTACATGCTCTTATTTCACCAGTCGGAAATAGTGCTTGGAAGTAACCATCGAGAAATATTAGCACATCCATTCCACCTAGCCGGATTATTTGCTTTTTAAAAAGGTTAATATTAGGTGCATGTATTAATCCTTTCGCTAAATATAGTCGAAGGCAGTCAAGCATAAAACAGTAAAAAGCATTCCATTCCTCGTTATGCCACTCCTCAAAAAGTAGATGACCAAATTCACCTCTTGGACTTCTTTCTTTCCCAAAATATGGGGCAAATTCGACTTCAAATCTTCTTCTTTCATTTGTGTATCCTAAATCACCTTCAGGAAGGAAATTTGTTGTTATTAATACCTTAGGTAGACTACTTCCACTTAAACGAAAAGCATCTTTGTACTTTTTTTCAACAGTAATTCCATCCGTTAATGCAGATATTAGTCTGTTAAAAGCAAATGTTGAAGAAGTATCGTTGAATATTAATAACTTGGTTTCAGAAGTTAGTTGTTGAAAAGCAAACCCTTTTTGCGGGTTAAAATTTCTGCCATCTTCATTAATAACATACGGTGCATCTCCAAGCATTCTACTAATTGCCATAGCAACAATTGATTTACCTGTCCCTCCATTAGCTTCTCCTGATTCATTTATTTCTTCATCAATATAAATGACTGCTTTTCTTTCAGATGGGTCATAAAAATCGTGAAGTAGATATCCAATAGAAGACTTAAGGGATTGCAGGCGTCTATCATCTTTTCCCATTGCGAGAAATAAAAAACGTTCAAACTCAGATTCTTTCTGTGGTTCAAAAAGATCGTGTGAAATCTCACGCTTAAATTTGATGTTCGGCTCAATATTATTTAAAGATGTCGCCTCGAAACCTTCTTTAGAAACTTTTATCAAGCAATTCTTAAAAAGGAAAAAACCTTGAACTTTTGTGTCTTTTAAATAAGTTACTTCCAATGATGGAAGTAATTCAAGGGCTTTAGAATCTACAAGATGATCAGCCTTAGCATAAAACTGTTCTAACTTATCTTTATTTGCCTTGAAATATTTGATAAGAAAATCCTTAATTTTTATTGGGTTTGTGACCTCAATTAAATTTTCATTGATTTTTTTGAAGATACATCCACCAGTACCATTGTAATCTTTTCGAAACCCTTGACTTGCCAACAAGTCAATAATTTCCTTTCTTGAAAGAGGTTTTTGGTTATACATTGCTATTCTAGTTGTTTAATAACTTCACCACGTAGCTAGGTTCAGTTAATTATTAATGTCGCTACTAGGCAAAATTCCTAAGAATATATTCAACTGAAAGGTTGTCAAGGGTTGCAACAACCCTCAATCAAGCCAGTGTCAATAAGCATTTCAAGAAGTTATTTTTTTGAAATATTTTGGATGATACTACGTAATTCTAAGAATTTGGCGGCCCAAAAGTCCAAAGAACTCTGCTCTGGGGAGTGGAATTTATTATTTACGCTTTCTTCACTGATGTCTTTCTTTTTCATTGACTCAAAATGGCCAACAATAAACCTTCCGATATCAACTTTATTATTGTTTACAAGAAGCTTAGCTTCGTGCAAAATTTTAAATAGAGCACTTATATGATCTACAGATAAATCAATTTTTAATTTACGTACAGGGATGGAAACTTTGGCTGAGAAATCTTCCTCAGCAAGAGCTAAAACAAATGATATTGATTCCTCTAAATAGTTTTTAAACTCATTTATAAAAGATACAGAAATGAGTAAGAAGTCATTAAAAGCGTACTGAGGTAGTCCAAATTCTTTCGATTCAGAAATATTTTTAACTAATAAATTTTTATGGTAATAGTTATTTGAGCCGTCTCTTTTAATAATTCGAAGTAGGTTATTATTTCTTTGTTTTAAATCTTGTAAAAAAAGCAATTTATTATACTTTGTATCAAGTTCTTTTAATTTATCCGCTACTTGGCCACAGCAATTAATATAGTGAACCAGGAGATTTTTTTCATACTTATCAAGTTCGGTATATCCATTAAATTCCAACTCTTCACTAATGCCTGATGTAATCTCTCCAAATTCAACCTCTTGTGAATATGGGTATATATTAATCGTAGCGGAAGGATATTCCAGTTGAGAAAAAAAATTATCAATCATATCTTCGCAAGAGCTTTAATCCAATCTATTAAAGGAGGAATTATGAAAGTCAATGGTATAGTTATTAAAACCAGATTAACATAAAATTTATAGAATTTCATAATTTGCTTTGTGGTGCCAATACCAATAGTTGTTTTTGGTCGGAGAATAGAAACCAAAGTTAGAAAAGTTGAGATTGAGAAGATCTGTATGACAAGTGAGGATATCTTTTTGACTGGTAAAAAGTTCTCAGGTATATATCCTGTAGTATATCGAAGAAGAATCTCTATGGCTTTATCGTGATTATCCTTATTCACTCCTTGCTTCAGTATTTCCTGAATTTCTTTTCCATAAAGTTTTTTCAAGTCAACTGTAGGTTCTTGTACCATAACAATGAATGTTATTAGGGTAATAAACCCAAAAAGGCCTCCTATTATAAAATAATTTTGGCTCCAGAATTGCTTGATTTTATTTGGTCTATGTTTTTCAATCCAATTTGTAATCGCATAATGTATTTCCTCTTGAATATCATGATCAAAGCATTGGATAGAATACTTAAGCTCCCCATCATAAACAGTACTTACAGTTAGTGAAAACCTGTTTTTAAGTCCTTTTTCAATAATTACTTTCAGCTCTTTAGGATGAAAATCGGTCAGCTTTGGGTCCTTTAAAAGTCCAAATATGGTATTATCTTCGAGAAATTTACCATTTTTCGATATAAGTGTTGCGTTACTTTTTTGATTACTTCGGTAATGATATTTTCTCTTCTTTTCCAAGGCTTCGTCTAACGTTGCATAGTCTCCCTGCTCAACACCCTCTAATGCAATATGGTGAATCTCTTTTTCCAGGGATTCAGATAGCTTAACTTCTACTGACTTCAATATTTCATCCAAATCAGCAAGATCTTCTTTTCCAATTAACCATGGGCCATCTATATTGTTTTCGCCTGTTGTATATAATTGTCCCATTATTTTATACGAGTTTTATGGTTTTATTTGTAGCAAATTATTCTTTTAAATAAGAGTAGAGTTTTAATGCTAATGTGGAAGAATGTATATTTTCCCTTGATAACTTCGAATTTCTCATATTCTTTCGCATTTATTAAGCCTTAAAGATTGTACGTTTTTGCCGTTGTATAATCAAAGATAAATAATAAATCACGGCTTTCCTCTACCTTTTCACACGGATATATCTGTTGTTACGTTTTAGAGAATTGATACATTTGTTTAAGACATTAAGAAAAACTAACAATTTTAACATGAAATCAGTTAAAGATTTAATATACTTTGATTTGGAGAAAGCTAGATCTCTAATAAGCCAATTAAATGGAGGCTTAATAAGTGAAATTTCGAGGGCATTTGAAAATGAAACTGAAATATCAGGCGGAGTGGGTGTTAATGTTGTTATTAAGGCTAATGCAAATGGGAAGGAGAAAGAAAAATTTGTTAAGACAGAAAAAATGGAGCTTTATCATGAATTGCTAAATGAAATAGAAGTTCAATTGGCAAATCATAAAGCATTATCGCATATTAATAACCAGTTCGAAAACTGGAAAGGGTCGTTTAATGATTATATGGATGAAATACCCAAAATGAGTTATATAAAAGCTTCAGGGTGGGGAGCATTCGAAGATTTTGAAAGATTTAAACATATAATGTCAAATTTTAATGAAGTGTTGAGGTTAGTATTTAATTCACATCTAGAGAAACATCCTGAGGCAATTAAGTTAAAAGAGCAATTAAAAGATGCTAAAAAGAATATGCAATTAAACACCAATTCTAAATCAAAGGCACATATAATTTCCCTTGAGAAACAACTTGATAAAATTTTAGAAGCAGAGGGAAATACAGGTTTGCTTGATGAACTGTTCGTTGAAAGAGTTAAAACCTTTCTGAATACTTTTACGCCTCACCGATTAAATTTCAGATTATTGCCTTTGGATGATTTTAACGAATTTCAAATTCTTGCCAATATTAAAGATAGATATATCATTGATGGCGATTTTGAAAGCATTATTTATACATATGGAACAAGACCAAATATAAAACTTACTGTTTTAGGTATAATCACGTCAGCTCCAACAATTAAAGATTTGAGGGTTGATCCAAATGATGAGTTTTTACAGTATAGTGATGAAGATTTAAAGGACACCCAAACTATTGATAAGGTTTTTAGAAATGCATTTGCCTCTTTTGAAGCATTTGAAAAGTTTTTTTATGTTCCTTCTTATCCGAAAATTGCAATCAGTCCAATAGCAATTTATCGTGAAGTTGTGTTGCAGTAAATAAATATTTAAAGATTTTAAAGTAATGTAAAAATAGGTGATTGGGGATGGGTTTTTTCTCTATCAGGATCTGGCATACACAACTGAAATGTGTGTCCAATATTCTTATCTACAACTTCCTTTATACAATCTTCCTTTTTCTCATAATTACCTTTAGTAGGAGAAAGGAGTACTTTTTGGAGTATTTCTAACGGACTACCTTGTAAATTTACATATTTTATTTCTCCTGTATTTAAGTGTTTTAAAACCCCAGTTGGTAGATATTCAAAAAAGAAATCCCAGTTAAGATCAACTTCAATTTCAAAATCGGCATGATACCGATATCCTTCTTTAAATTTCAGTTCATAAAGAATATTTTTTTCTGCGAGTCTAAAAGTTGAAAGATCAGTGTTAATAGTTTTATTATTTATTTTTTTTAAATACGTGGTCAACATTCGATATATCATTTGGTAAAAAGACATCCGTTCGCTTCCTCTCAAAATTATATAATCCTCTACGTTGATGGCCATAATACTATGCTGAGGGCTAGAATGTATTGTTTTAACTCTTATTTGTCCTAAGCGACCAATACCAACAATGTGAGGAATCGTTTTTATTGGCTTTCCTAGATCTGTAGGTTCCAAAAGTTCTATTCCTAACAGCTTTGCTCTTGTAACAGCCGGTTCTGTATAACCGTTATTGGAGAAAACAATTACTTTATTAGCTCGAATTTCCCCTGATTGGTATTTTCCAACTAACCCGTCAATTGTCTCAATTCCTACAGGGGAATTCCAGTTTTTTGCTTCACCGCAAATTAGAATCTGTGACACTCCCAAACGCCCTTTAATTTTAGTATCAATTTGTCTTTTCCCGCCACCTTCTCCTCCAACATCCTTTACATCATGTTCTACTGTAAAATGTGTAGGAAGATCTTGTTTACAAAATTCGCATAATAGTTTCTCAAATTCATTCGGGGTTAAATTCATAGTATTGTTGCTCATTATAACAGTGATTAAATTAAAACCTGTAATATCAAATATATAAAAAGAAGGGATAGCCATTAGCTATCCCCAGTAACCTTTCTATTCATCTCATCAATTAGTTCACTCCCATAATTATCCAAGTATATGCCCGTAATACGATTACCATACTCATGTCCCAAAGCTTCAGCAATCTGATCTTTTGGAAAACCTAAAGACTTTGCAATATTTGCCCAGCTATATCTTGCAACATATGTGGTTAATGGAATTGGAATTTTACATTGCCTTCCAAGCTTCTTAAGCCACTTATTGCAGGTTTGTAAGCGGAGCCCAACTTCTTGCCTTTCTCTTTCTATTGGGATAAAATCAAGTTTGAATAGCGAGATTAGATATTTACTATTCTCTTTCTTGTACAGAGAAATAATTCTCAGTGCCTCTGCGGTTAATTTGATGCTATACATTTTTCCCGTTTTCCTGCGCCTATAAATTATTCTATCACCTTGTAAGTTTTCTGAAGTCAGCAAAGCAAGATCAATGAAAGAAATTCCGATTAAGTTAAAAATGAGAAAGAAGATATTTCTACTATGCCACAAAGGAGTATGATCTTTCAGCTGAACTTTCCAGAGCTCTTTTAAAGTATTCTTGTTAACTGCCCTGCTTACCGTCTTTTCTGTTTTGATCTTGTAGCTGTTAAAAGGATATTGATTTGGCTCTAACAGCTTTTTATGAATTGCCTTGTTCATCAGAGCTCGTATTTCCCTCATATAGACGGCCACGCTGTTGCGGGATAGCTTGTTCTTTATTAGGTCAGTATCAAAATCAGAAAGTAAAGTGAAGTCAATCTGGTCAAGATTAATTTCTTCACCAGCAAACTTTAATAATCTGTTCACTGCTGTTTCATAAGACTGTGCATTACCAAATCTTCCTTGATCTCGCAAATTCCTAATCTCATTTTCAGCAAAAGACTTAAATTTTACTTTGTTTCGGGTTTCTTCCTTGAGTAAAGCTTCTTTTAACTCGGAAATGTCTTTCTCGTCTCCAGTTGCGGTTACTTTTAATAATTTTTCTTCCAACTTAAAAAGCTTTTCTTTTAGAAGCAGGTTTAAATCACGGTAATCGGGATGAGTTTTTAAGATCTTAAGCTTTATCCGATCCCAATCTTTAGGAAATAGCTTTACACCTGATGGAATAGACGTGCTTTTTGTCCCTGATGTAAGCCTGAAGACAATTGGGCATCTTCCATCATTGTAGGGTCTTCTGGCGTCAATGGTGAGCTTAATAGTAGCCATGTTCTTAGGTTTTATGGCTAAAAACTCTGCAAGAATAGTTGTGCAAGTTATTTGCAAGTGATAGGCTTAAAACGTCATTATTAGACATTTTAAAGAGGAAAGCAATAAAACGCAAAAATCCCCACAACCTAATGGCTATGGGGATTTGCTTTGCTCCCTCTGCTGGACTTGAACCAGCGACCCTCTGATTAACAGTCAGATGCTCTAACCAGCTGAGCTAAGAGGGAATTTATTATCCTGGTTATTTGACTTCAATACGATTGTCCGGTAATTTGGACGTCCCTTCAAAAAAGGAGTGCAATATTAGCATCTTCAAAGCAATTATGCAATATATTTGTCGAAATTTTTAGAAAAAGAACAAAAACATGAGTTTATTAGTTGTTGGGACCGTTGCTTTTGATGCAATTGAAACTCCTTTCGGGAAAACCGATAAAATTTTAGGTGGTGCTGCTACATACATTTCCTTAGCCGCTTCCTATTTTACAAAGAAAATGAACCTTGTTTCGGTTGTTGGTGAGGATTTCCCGCAAGAACATATCTCGATGCTGCAAAAGCATCATGTTGATACTACAGGTTTACAGGTGATCAAAGGGGGCAAGACTTTTTTCTGGGCAGGTAAATATCACAACGACATGAACTCCCGTGATACCATCACGACTGAACTGAATGTTCTTGAAAATTTTAACCCGGTTGTTCCCGAAGCATACCAGGATTGCGAGTTCTTAATGCTTGGTAATCTCGTTCCTGCCGTTCAGCAGGCGGTGATCAAACAATTAAAAAAGCGCCCGAAGCTGATCGTTCTTGATACAATGAATTTCTGGATGGATATTGCAATGGCTGATCTAAAGGAAACTTTGAAGATGGTGGATGTGCTTACGATCAATGATTCTGAGGCGAGACAACTTTCGGGTGAGTATTCACTTGTTAAAGCTGCGCAGAAGATCATCGCCATGGGGCCAAAATACCTGATCATTAAAAAAGGTGAGCACGGTGCATTACTTTTCAATAAGGAGCAGGTGTTCTTTGCACCGGCATTGCCGTTGGAAGATGTGTTCGATCCGACAGGTGCTGGTGATAGCTTTGCAGGAGGATTTATCGGTTATTTAGCGGAAACTCAGGATATCTCTTTTGATAACATGAAGCGTGCGATCATCTTTGGTTCTGCAACTGCTTCTTTCTGTGTTGAGAAATTCGGGACAGAGAATCTTGTTGGATTAAGCCAGGAGCAGGTTGACAGCAGAGTTCAGGAATTTGTTGACCTCGTGCAGTTTGATATTGCTTTAGTATAAATTTCACATTTCAGAATCCAAATAATTTTAAACCTGAAATTTGAAATAATTTTTCTCTAATAGAATTGACCCTCCGCACTCCGGAGGGTTATTTTTTGGTAGAATATAATCCTTCCGCAGTCTCCCAGTTCACCACATTCCACCAGCTTGCGATATAATCAGCGCGCTTATTTTGATTTTTAAGATAGTATGCATGTTCCCAGACATCAAGCGCGAGAACAGGCGCTCCTTTAATTTCAACAGAAGCAAGATTCATTAAAGGGTTATCCTGATTGGCAGTTGAGGTGATCATCAGTTTTCCTTCTTTGGTTTTTACAAGCCATGCCCAGCCGGAGCCAAAGCGTTTCATGGCTGCATCAGTGAATTGCTTTTTGAATTCTTCGAAACTTTCAAAGGTTGATTTTATCTCTTCAGCTAATTTCCCCTTCGGCTCACCGCCACCATTAGGTTTCATCAATGTCCAGAAAAGTGAATGGTTGTAATGGCCACCGGCATTATTTCGTAAAGCGCCAGGAAGCTTTTCTATTTTATCAAATATATTTTCGAATGTCTGAGCGCTTCCCAGAATATTGCCGTCAACAGTCTCCAGCGCTTTATTCATATTATCCACATATGCTTTGTGATGCTTGTCATGATGAATTTCCATGGTCAGCTTATCGATATGTGGTTCCAGGGCATCATATGCATAAGGCAAGGCAGGCAACGAATATTTACCGCCATCAGCAATGAAAATATCATCTGCAAAATGTCCGGCCGCAAATGCTTTATTCAGTATTGAAGTGGTAGTGATTGCACCGGCTGTAAGAATCATTGATTTTTTTAAAAAATCTCTGCGTGAGTTATTCTGATCCATGTTATGATGTTTAGAAAAAAATTATTTTTTTGTACAGATACCGAATATGATAAACGAATTTGCGTATTGAGATGTATTAAAAATTGCTTGCTTGATCGTATAGATTCGTAAATCTGTAACAAAATTCGTTATCCGGACTATGCGAAGTTGATCAGCACCTGATTCTTTTCAACCGCCACGCCTTTCTTCACATTGATCTTTTTAACAACACCATCAGTCGGTGACTTTAGAATGTTCTCCATTTTCATTGCTTCAAGCACAAGGATCGGATCTCCTTTTTTAACTTCTGAGCCTTCCGAGACGCGTATATCAAGAACAAGCCCGGGCATTGGTGCTTTGATCTCATTCACCTTGTTTGATTTCATATTGTCGAGACCGAGGCTCTTCAGCAGCTCATCAAACTTGTCTTTAACATTCATCTGATATTTGTTCCCGTTTACAAGGACCAGGAAACTCTTTTCGTTCACATCAGCTTTAATTACTTCCACGGAATACGAGCGGTTATCTTTGATCACATGGAAACTACCATTCTTTACTTCTATCACATCCCATGAAAACGGCTTGCCGTCAATTGTTCCGGTGGTCTGGCTTTCGAGTTCGATTGATCGCTCATTATTATTGTTCACTTTTACTTTCAGCATTGTAAATTATATTTTGATCATCATAAAAGTACATAAATACATGTAATATCCTCTCCAAATTTATAATTTGAAATCATCATTATTTTCACAACCTTTGATTCCTTAAAAAATATACAATGAAATTTATTACTCCTGCGTTTGTTATTGCGGCAACGATAACGTTAAGTGGTTGCGGACTTTTTCAAAAATCATCCGTATCGAAGAATGATGATCTTGCTGTAATTAATCTGGATACTATTCAGGCATCTGCAAAAATCCCTGCAACGGCTGTTTATCAGGAATCATCTCCGAGGATCAATGATCTTATTCATACGAAGCTGGATGTTAGCTTCGATTGGAGTAAACAATATATGTATGGAAAGGCAACGCTGACCGCAAAACCATATTTTTATCCAACCTCGACTCTGATGCTTGATGCAAGGGGAATGGAGATAAAGGAAATCTCCTTGGTAAAAACTGAAAAAGGAATCTCATCACCGGAGAATAAGAAAGGGAGCAAGGATAAAGATCCTGAAGCTCCTGTCACTTCTAAACAACCATTAAAATACACTTACGCTGATGAGGTGATCACTATCGATCTGGGCCGCGAATACAAGAATACAGAGGAATACACGATCTTCATTGATTATATTTCTAAGCCAAATGAATTAAAGAAAAAAGGCGGTAGTGTTGCCATCACCGATGATAAAGGATTGTACTTTATCAATCCGGAAGGGAAGGAAAAGAATAAGCCTACGCAGATCTGGACACAGGGTGAAACACAGTCTGCTTCGGTTTGGTTCCCAACCATCGATCGTCCGAACGAGAGACAAACACAGGAGATCTATATCACAGTGGATAAAAAATACGCAACACTTTCAAACGGGGAGCTTGCTTTTTCAACGGACAATGCTGACGGAACACGCACCGACTACTGGAAATCTGAATTGCCATTTGCGCCTTACTTATCAATGATGGCTATCGGTGAATTTTCGGTTGTTAAAGATGCCAAGTGGAGGGGGAAAGAAGTGAATTATTATGTAGAGAAAGAATTTGAACCTTATGCAAAAGCGATTTTCGGTAACACACCTGAAATGCTTGAGTTTTACTCAAATAAGCTTGGTGTGGAGTACGCATGGAACAAATATTCTCAAGTGGTTGTTCGCGATTATGTTTCAGGCGCAATGGAAAATGTATCGGCTACATTGCATGGAGAGTTTATGAATTCTACCGACAGGGAGCTGCTCGATAGTGATCATGAAGATGTGATTGCGCATGAGCTCTTTCATCAATGGTTTGGAGATCTTGTAACATGTGAGTCCTGGAGTAACTTGCCGCTGAATGAATCCTTCGCGACTTACGGTGAATACCTTTGGATAGAGCATAAATATGGACTCGATGCTGCTGATCTTCACAGCGCGCAATCACGGTCAGGCTATCTTGCGGAATCATCGCGCAAGCAGGAGAACCTGATCAGGTTTCATTATGATGATAAAGAGGACATGTTTGACGCCCATAGCTATAACAAAGGCGGACAGGTCCTACATATGCTTCGTAAATATGTTGGTGATGACGCTTTTTTTGCATCATTGAAATATTATCTCGAGACAAATAAATTTCAATCTGCTGAGATACACAATCTCCGCATGGCTTTTGAGAAGATCACAGGTGAAGACCTGAACTGGTTCTTCAACCAATGGTTCCTTTCTTCCGGACATCCTGATCTTGTTATACGAACAAGTTATGATGCGGCTTCAAAAAAAGAAAAAGTGCAGATCAAACAGGTGCAGGATTTTTCAAAGACACGTTTGTTTAAAATTCCGATGTATGTGGACATCTACAACGGAGGAGCATCTCCGCAAAGGCATAAGATCGTGATCACGAAAGCGGATGAAACATTTGAATTCACTTCTAATGATCAGCCAAAGCTTGTGAATGTGGATGCAGAGAAAATGGTGTTATGCACGAAAGATGAAATGAAATCCAGTGAAGAGTGGGCATTTCAATATAAGAACGCTCCTTTGTATCTTGACCGTTATGAGGCACTGACAGAACTCGCTAAGAAACCAAAAGATACACTCGCTGTTCAAACTGTAATGCTTGCTCTGAATGATAAGCTCGATGATATGCGTTACAACGCGATCATACTTTTAAAAGACATGCCTGCAGGACACGAAAAAGAAATTAAAGACAAGTTGATTGCGCTTGCGAAAAACGATCCGAAATCAGTTGTTCGGGCAACAGCTCTTGAATATTTAACTGAGCATTATACCGATGCAGACCTTCAACCATTATACAAGAATGGGTTGAATGATCGTTCGTTCAGCGTGCTTGGTGCATCGCTTGCCGGGATTGCAAAAGCAAATCCTGAAGAGGGGATGTCGCTTGCAAAAAAATATGAGAATGAAAAAAGTGTTTCTGTTCTTTATTCAATCGCAGATCTTTATTCAAAATACGGGAACGATAGTAACAATGAGTTTTTTATTAAGTCGGAAGACAAATTCAGCGGTTTTGAAAAGATCGGTTTCATAACTCAGTACGCGAGCTTTTTGAAGCGCGCTAAGAAGGATGAGGTGGTAAACGAAGGGGCTGCTTTAATGGAGCGTATTGCAAAAGATTCAAGCATCAGTAAATGGGTAGCATATTATGCAAAAAAGTCGATCAAGGATCTGGCAACGATGTATGAAGACCGTGAAAGTTTTGCTGCGCAAAAGTTAAAGACACTGAAAGACGCAAATCCGAATGCCGGTGGAACTCAGGAGCTGGAATCCATTGTTGCAAACTCTAAACTGCAGAAAGAAAAGATGATGGCCATTTATAACGGCTTGAAATAGGCAACTATTAGTTTTCTTCACGTCTAAAAACTAAAAAGGTTCGCATGAAAAAAGGTGGATGTCTGCTTGTCTTTTTATTTATTTGCACGTGCGGTTTTTCATCTGATGCTGATTCAAGCGTACAAAAACCTCGGGTACTTTGTTCCTTTTTTGTGAACACGGTAGGTGGTATGCATAGGTACCCGAGTCCTTACGATGGTTATGCAGCGTCAAGTAAAAGCACGCAGATAATTTTTCCTGTCGATCTCCGCTTTTATTTTCTGAAGAATCGTTTAGGATTGGGTTTCACTCATCTTACCTCTGGGAATTTTGGTGGCACGGGCTGGTATCGGCCATACCATCCGATGGTCATAAGAAATGCAGCTGCAATTGAAGACGAAGAGCTTTTCTATTTTTCGTACAACTTCAATCTTCCTCGACTACAATGCGAAAAATTCTCTGCTCTCTTCCAGATCAATCATGGAATATCTCTGAACGCGGAGCTGGTACATTTTATAACATTGGGCGGACTTTATTCTCTGACGAAGAATATTGCAGTTAACGCATCATTAAACGTAGGATGGGGACGTGAATACGAGAAATATGATCTCAATCTCGGGCTTTGTTTCAGAGCACTTGGAATGCAAAAAGACAGGGCAACTAAAAAGCAGATAGCAAAAACAAAGAGATCAACAGATAGTGTATCACTCTTTAAGCAAAGATTTAGTATTGAGTTAGGTGGAGGACTATATACCAGCAAAGCGCAAGATGATAGCCCTTGGGGAAGTGATGAAGGGAATAGGTTTTATGTCAGCACTGAAAATTATTCCGAGAACGAGTTTGTGTACATGCGCAGGTCTTTTCCACTAATTTCCTTAGGTTACAATAAAGGAAATCATTTGTTTCAGTTAGAAGGGTCCATCGTTGAACATTCTGCAAAAGAAAAGGGTGGAGAATACCATGCGGGCTTTATTGGTAGGTCTTCCGAGAGAAGTGTTGCTCTGGTATATTCAATTAATGATTTGGTTAGTTTATTTAACCATAAGTTCAGAAGATATACTTGGTTTGCAAGTGCAAAATTGTTGTATTGCTCAAAGTTCAGGGATATCAGCTCATCATTACACTATTATCATTGGTCAAGTAGTTATGATAAGACAAATTACAAATTCAAATCCCAGAGTGAAAGATTGCAGGTCGAAACCGGATTTCGCTGGCAAATTCAAAAACATTTATATATTAAGACTGGGCTTACATTTAATACAATTGGTTTTATTAAAGGGAATTATTATTCGCATCAGGAAAAATTATCATATCACTTCACCGGGAGTATATACGAGGCGGTGGAGTTCAGTGAACAAAAAAGCATTAATTATTCTGAATGGATTACGCCTGATAATCCCACAACATTCAAAACAATAGATAACATTTTCTTTAAACTTGGTTACTCTTTTTAATGAAAAAATTTATAATCGCCATTTGCTTTTCGGTTGTTTGTCTCACATCAAACGCAAGAGGAATTGTAAGCGATTCATTGGATAAAAAGCCCAGAGTTTTGTGTTCCTTTTTCTTGAACACTGCTGCCGGTGCTCAACAATATAGAAAGGAGCATGATGGAGTATCATATCGTGAAAAGAGTGGCGATCAAAGAATGACATTTCCTTTTGATCTTAGATTTTATTTTTTTAAAAATCATTTGGGGATTGGATTTACACGATTTACTACTATCGGCTCTACTAATGGTTATGAGTCCTACAGTCCTTTTGCGATCGTGCATAAGGATCGTTTCACGCGTAAGGATAATCTTTTTTATATCTCGTATAATTTCAATCTGAAGCCACTTGAAACTCACAGGGTAGCACCATATTTTCAAATCAATCATACATTTTCCACACGCCCTTTTTCAATTATCCTTTCAGGAACATTAGGAATGTTGTATAAGCTGAATGATTTAATAGCTGTGAATGCAGCGGTGAATGGGGGTTATGGTACCAGTGGCGCGAGATACGAGTTTAATGCAGGCTTATGTTTCAGGGCGACACAAAGAAACCATTCTCCGCAGCAAATTCAGTCAGTCAAACAAAAAGACAGTATCTCGAGACGAAAACAAAGATTTCTTTTTGAAATAGGAGGGGGCATAACCAATACAAACAAGCAATACATCAGCACTATTAGTCGTTACCCTTTCGATGTAGACACCGTAGATTATTTTCAGAATGATCTGACCAGAGTCCGGTTAATATTTCCAAGTATTGCTTTAGGTTATACAGCGAAAAATCAGAGTATACTGTTTGAGTGTTCTGTAATTAAGAATTCCGTTAATCAGGATGATTTCGATAGCGAGCGATATATTTATGCAAGGTCTTCCGATCTTTATCTTTCATTAGGGTATTACATGAATGACGTGGCAGCTTTCAGAAGGCCTAAAGTGCAAAGGAAGGTGGATGTGTTTGGAGGCATAAGGATGGCCTTAGAATTTAAGGAAAGTGAAATGAGTGTAAAAGGGAGATGGTCGGTGCCGGATTACAGGCACTATCAAACAGTACATTCGTTTGAATCGTACACTTATCGTCTTCTATTGGAAACAGGTCTTCGAAAACAGTTTTCGAGACATTTATTTGGAAGAGCAGGTTGTGCACTTAACACGATAGGTTATATAAATGGGTCCTATAAAATGACCGACAGGTATAATCCGCTCAATGCAGATGGCCATTACAGACAAATTGATCGCAAGTATGATCAGATTTTATTTATTGGCAACAGCAACACCGCAAGACTTTTCCACAACTTTTTTATCAAGCTTGGTTATTCCTTTTAACCCTTTCACCGCCAACAGGGCTTTTTCGTCTAAAAAGGAGCTTCTCATTGCTTTATTTAGTAATTTTGCATCCGTTATGCAGATAGAAGTTCTAAAATCAAAGATTCATCGTGTTACAGTTACCCAGGCCGACCTCGATTACATCGGCTCGGTGACCATTGATGAGGATCTGATGGATGCTTCCAACCTTATCGAAAACGAAAAGGTGGACATCTTCAATTACAATAATGGTGAGCGTTTCACCACCTATGTTATCCGTGGAGAAAGAGGATCAAAGGTGATCTGCCTGAACGGTCCTGCATCGCTAAAAGTTAAAGCAGGTCACGAGATCATTATTGTGTCTTACTGTCTGATGGACTTTGAAGAAGCTAAGAAACACAAGCCTACCGTGATCTTTCCCGATACCAAAACGAATACCCTTCGATAATTTTGAAACAACAACTGGCCAACATATTAAAGTTCCTTTTCTTTTTAAGCATCGGGATCCTGTTAATATGGCTGGCTGTTAAGGATAAAACAGATGCTGAGCTTCTCAATATAAAAGGTGCTTTGGAGGGTGCCAATTATTTCTGGATCCTGTTATCAATTCTGATAAGTGGCCTGAGTCATTATTTCCGGGCCTTGCGCTGGAAATTATTGCTGAAGCCTCTGGGACATCATCCCAAAACAAGCAATACTTTCTTTTCAGTTGCTGTCGGATACCTGGCAAATCTCGCTATTCCACGTTTGGGCGAAGTGACGCGCTGCGGACTCTTAACACGTTATGAAAAAGTTCCATTCGTTCAGGGTTTTGGAAGTGTGATCGCGGAAAGGGCTTTGGATGTAGTGTGTTTGATCCTGCTTTTCTTTTTGACGCTGACAATGGAATTCACGAAGATCTCGGGAATTGCCAATGATCTTATTTTTATACCGGTTACTGCAAAATTCAACCAGCTGATGCAGAAACAACTGTTTGTCATAGTTGCATGTGTTCTGCTGCTTGCGGGCATTGCAGCATTTTTCTATTTCAGGAATAAGATCAAAAACTTAATGAGCGGCAAGCTGAAAGGTTTTGTGAATGGTCTTTGGGAAGGTTTACTGAGTGTTAAAAAAGTGAACAATCCTTGGTTGTTTATCTTCCACACAGTGATGATCTGGCTGATGTATATTCTTCAGGTGTATGTTTGTTTCTTCGCATTCAATGAATTAAAAGATCTTTCATTTGTGGTGGCCATGGTGATCACAGTATTTGGAAGCCTTGCAGTGGTTGTCGTTCCGGGTGGTACAGGCATGTATCAGCTTATCGTGATCCAGATTCTTACAACCGTGTACGCAATGTCCCAAACCGGATCTTTTGCCTTTGCATGGTCGGTTTGGGTTTCACAAATAGTGTTGATCCTTTTTGCAGGCCTCCTTTCGCTCATATTGCTTCCAATTTTAAATAAGAATACAGAAATTGAAATTGATCCTGAAACATTGGATCTTAATCCCCGTTCCTGATGATTCCTTATGATCATAAAGTAGCTGCTCTGGATGTTATTCAGTCGAAGATCCATACCCTAGAAACTTTGCTGAAATCAATAGCAGTTTCTAAATTTCTCGGAAAGACGATCGTGTTCACCAACGGCTGCTTCGATATCATTCATCGCGGACATATAGATTATCTTGCCAAAGCAAGTGATTTAGGCGGAGAATTGATAGTTGGAGTGAACAGCGATGCATCGGTTAAACGTCTGGGTAAGTCGGTCAGCAGACCACTGCAGGATGAACAAACAAGAGCAATGATCCTCGCTTCTCTGCACTTTGTGAGCGGAGTTATAATCTTTGACGAGGACACTCCCGCAGATCTTATCAGTCATATCAAACCTGATATTCTTGTAAAAGGTGCTGATTATGATGCCAATGAAAAAGATCCCTCAAATAGAAAATATATCGTGGGTTCAGATACTGTAAAAGCGAATGGCGGAGAGGTCCGGACCATAGAATATCTCCCGGGGTTCTCTACAACTGCAATAGAGCAAAAGATCAAAGGTTGATCTATTCCAGCTTACAGCTCACATCATTATACACATCACCGTTTGCTTCACAGCTTTCCTCATAAGCTGTTTTAGCTATTCTGCCTGTCTTGACTTTGTCGCCATAGGTTTTTTCGCCTGTAGTAGTGTTTGTACAAACACATACGTATTCTTTTTTGCACGAAGCAAACAGGACTAGCAATAGGGCAATACCAAACAGGTTTTTCATAAGATATCCATTTAGATATGCAAAGAGACAGAATCCTTTTATTTCCTGAAACCCAAAAATCCAAAAAACTTACTTGCTTTTATTAACACACGACTTTTTCTAGCAGCGAGAAGTGTAAATTCGCTTTGCAATTTTCTTAGAGGCAACAGTATTAACAAATTGCCTGCCGTCCGATTGCCTACTGATTTATGGCTAAAACAAAAACCTCCTATTTCTGTCAGAATTGCGGTGCTCAATCCGGTAAATGGATTGGACGCTGTCCTTCATGTGGCGAATGGAATACTTACGTAGAAGAAGTTGTCAGCAAAGGTGATGATGGAAAAGTCCCGGGCATTGCAAGCACAAGCACACAACGTGCATCTAAGCCACAGCTTGTCACCGACATTAATCTTTCGGAGCAGCATAGGATTGAAATTTATGATAAGGAATTATCACGTGTATTAGGTGGCGGGCTTGTTCCGGGCTCTCTTACTTTATTTGGTGGTGAACCGGGAATTGGTAAGTCAACATTGATGTTGCAGATCGCTGTGAATATGCGCAGCCTGAAAGTATTGTACGTGTCAGGAGAAGAGAGCGAGCAGCAGATCAGAATGCGTGCCGAACGGATAGGAATGAACAACCCGAACTGTTATATTTTAACAGAAACATCCACTCAGAATATTTTTAAGCAGATAGAAATTCTTGAGCCGAACTTTGTGATCGTAGATTCGATTCAAACTTTACATTCAGCACATATAGAATCATCTCCCGGAAGTGTTTCGCAGATCCGCGAGTGTACGGCTGAGTTGCTGCGCTACGCAAAGGAAAGCGGAACACCTGTGTTCCTTATCGGACATATTACCAAGGATGGTAGTCTGGCGGGTCCGAAAGTATTAGAGCACATGGTTGATACTGTGCTGCAGTTCGAAGGAGATAGAAATCATGTGTATCGTTTGTTGCGCACAGCGAAAAATCGTTTCGGTTCAACGAATGAATTAGGTATTTATGAAATGCAGGGAAGCGGTTTGCGTGAAGTGAGTAACCCTTCTGAAATACTCATTACAAACAGGGAAGAGCTGGTGAGCGGAGTGGCGATAGCTGCAACGATGGAAGGAATGAGGCCAATGCTGATCGAGACTCAGGCTTTGGTAAGCAGTGCTGCATACGGAACACCACAGAGGTCTTCAACAGGTTTTGATCTTCGCAGGCTTGCAATGTTATTAGCTGTTCTTGAAAAGAGATGCGGATTCCGACTTGGAGTAAAGGATGTTTTTCTGAATCTTGCAGGTGGGATCAAAGTAGAAGATCCGGGAATTGATCTGGCTTTAGTATGCGCTGTTCTTTCAAGCAATGAGGATATGCCTATCTCGCCTAAAACGTGCTTTGCAGGGGAAGTTGGATTGAGTGGTGAGATCCGTCCGGTAAACCGTATCGATCAGCGGATCTCCGAAGCAGAAAAACTAGGCTTCGAACATATCTTCATTTCCAAATACAATAAAAAAGGCCTGGACATTGGCTCTTACAAGATCAAGATTACCATGGTAGGAAAGATAGAAGAGGTGTTTGGTCTCCTGTTTGGATAATCCAATCATATCAAGAGATGTATTACTTTATGAAAAGTATTCTACGAAGTCGCGGGTGAGGCTTGAAAGCCTTCGATGCCGTGTAGCCATGTGGGCCGTATTAAGGCTTTCTTGATTTTTTGTTTCTTTTTTATCAAGAAAAAAGAAAATATTAAATGTGCCGCAGGCGTCCCTCTTAATTGTATGTACCAACATAAAACCTTATATTTGTTGGGATGGCAGGCCTCAACTTCATATCCTGGTTTGATAAGAGCACTGTAAAACATTTGCGTTTTCCTTTTTCATATCATTTGATGCCGGTCTTTCTTTTTGCGCTCAGCCAGTCACCCGTTGTTCACTTGAAAGAATCAATACTCGCCTTTCTTATCCTTCATTTGATCATATATCCTTCCAGCAATGGCTATAACAGTTATCAGGATAAAGATGAAGGTAGCATCGGAGGATTAAAGCATCCGCCTAAAGTTTCCCGGAATTTGTTCTATGCAACACTGCTCCTTGATTTCATCGGTTTTTTAGCTGCCGTCTTTGTAAACCTTTGGTTTTCGATATTTGTTCTTATTTATGTAATGATCTCGAGAGCTTACAGCTACAGAGGTTTGCGTTTAAAGAAATACGCGATTGTCGGGTTTCTTACGGTCTTCTTTTTTCAGGGTGCGTTCACTTACCTGATGTGCTCTTCTGCATTCATTGATTTTTCTTCCTTAAACTTTTTCACTCTGCCGAATGTTATATGCATGGCTGTCGCGAGCTTGTTTATTGGAAGCGTTTACCCTCTTACGCAGATTTATCAGCACGAGGCGGATAAGCAAGATGGCGTGACAACTATCAGTTACCGGCTGGGTTATGTCGGCACTTTTATTTTTTCTGCTTGTATGTTTACAATGGCAACCGTCCTGCTTTTTTATTATTTCACTTTGAAAGAACAGTCAATCGCTTTTTGGTTATTTATCCTGTTGATGATGCCTGTAGTGCTCCGACTGGGGATCTGGTTCTTCAAAGTAAAAAGAAGCGCTGTTAATGCCGATTTTGAGAACACCATGCGCATGAACGTGATCGCTTCGTCATGCATGAATATTTATTTTTTTATTCTCATCATAATTTCAATTTTTTAAACTCTTGAGTAAGATAACATCTATAGGCACAGCAGTTCCCCCGCATCGCAGCAAACAAACCGCGATACTGGAATTCATGCATGCCGCATACAGTGATGAAACAGCATCGCGCAAGCTGAATGTGCTATTCAGCAATAGTGGAATCGATAAACGATATTCTGTGATTCCGGATTTTGACAAGAGCAGGAATGAACATGTGTTTTTTAATGGAATTCCCGACAAGGCGAACGTTGAAGACCGTCTGGATGTATTTAAAGAGCGGGCTCTTCCTCTTGCAATAGAAGCTATCAATAACACATTTACGAATCTAAATACAACCCTTACCAGGCACGGGGTAACACATCTCATCACTGTTACATGCACGGGCTTGTCTGCACCGGGACTGGATGCAGAGCTGATAGAAAGTTTAGCCTTGCCCAAGGATATTTACAGAATGAGCGTTAATTTTCTCGGATGTAATGCAGCCTTTCATGCGCTTAAAATAGCGGACATGATCTGTAAAACAGAAAAGAACGCTAAAGTCCTTATCGTTTGTGTCGAGCTTTGTACCTTACACTTTCAGCCAAAAGACAATCATGATAACTTGCTTTCTAATACGATCTTTGGGGATGGAGCAGCCGCAATGATCGTTGTTTCGGAGGAAGCAGCAAAATTCGAAGATCAAAGAGGATTTTCAATGAAAGGTTTTTATTCTTTATTGCTCGACAAAGGCAAGGATCTTATGGGTTGGAATGTGACGCCTGTTAATTTTGAAATGATCCTGGATGCAAAGATTCCTGACTTTATTGGTTCTGAGGTTGAAAAAATTCTTGAGAATGCGTCAGCCAGATTTAATATAGATTCGGATAATATTGATAACTGGGCGATTCATCCCGGAGGCAAAAAGATACTTGATACTATTGGCAGGAAATTATCTTTAAATGCAAATGATTTAAAACCTTCTTACAATGTGTTAAGTGAATATGGTAATATGTCTTCACCGACTATTTTATTTGTCCTGAACGAGTTGATGCAAAATAAGGATAAGGTGGGTGAAAATATTTTTGCGCTTGGCTTCGGCCCGGGTTTAAGCATTGAAACAGCATTTTTAAAGTATGACTGATGCACAGAGTCAAAACTCAATTTGATAGTACTCATACCATAATTAATTGATGCCATCAAAATTTACATACCGTTCCAACCAAACCGAAATGCTGGATGAACCCAACATCCCGAAGGAGCTGCTTTTTAAAAACCTCAGGGAACTTGAACTCATTAACAGAACACTTGGCGGGCACGCAATCTCTCTCGAAGGTATCAGGGAACTTCTGACAGACAAATCGAAGGTTTACAATATTGTAGATATTGGTTGTGGAGGCGGAGATGCGATGAAAGAAATTGCACACTGGGCAGAAAGGCATGAATACAAAGTAAATATCACTGGAGTGGACATGAATCCCGACTGTATTGAATTCACGCGGAAGGCATGCAGCCAATATCCTAATATAAATGGTGTTGTGATGGATTACCGCGATTATCTCAAAGAGCACAATGATGTTGACATTATCCACTGCTCTTTATTCTGCCATCACTTAACAAATAATGAATTGGTAGAGCTTTTTATCCACATGAATAAGTATACTAAAGCAGGCGCGGTGATCAATGATCTTCAAAGACATTGGCTGGCTTATTATGCAATAAAATTTTTGACCCGTCTTTTTATGGGTTCAACCTTGGTTAAAAATGATGCACCAATTTCAGTGCTTCGTGGTTTCAATAAATCGGAGCTGGAAGATGTTATCAGCAATGCAGGAATTAAAAATGCGGCAGTTGAATGGAAATGGGCTTTCCGTTATCTGATAGTTGCAAAGCCTAATGCCGCTCATTGATGGATAGCAATAGATTTCAGGTCGCAATTGTAGGTGGGGGTCTTGCCGGATTAACTCTCGCGATTCAAATGGCAGACTCCGGAATTTCCTGCATTCTGTTCGAAAAGTATAAATATCCTTTCCACAAAGTTTGCGGTGAATATATTTCTATGGAGTCAAGAAATTTTCTTGAACGATTGGGCTTAGATCTGAATGAGCCGGAATTACCTTTGATCACTCGGTTGCATGTTTCTTCACCTTCCGGAATCGTGTTGAAGCATAAACTTGATCTTGGTGGAGTTGGAATAAGCCGGTTTACTCTTGATCATAGGTTGTCAGAAATAGCAACGAGAAAAGGTGTTGTCGTTATGGACGATTGCAAAGTTTACGACATCCGGTTTGTTGATGATCATTTCATTGTTGATTCATCAAAAGGCAGCTTTACTTCTGAAATTTGTGTGGGTTCCTGGGGAAAAAAAAGTAATCTGGACACGAAGCTGAGACGCCCTTTCACAAAAGAAAAGAAAGGAAAAAATTATGTCGGGATCAAATACCATGTGTGTGCTGATCTTCCTGCCGATACAATTGAACTGCATAATTTCAAGGACGGGTATTGCGGCATTTCCAGGATAGAGAACAATCGTTATTGTCTATGCTACCTCACTGATTCTGATAATCTGAAAAAATTCAACGGTGATATAAAGAAAATGGAGGAAGCTATATTGATGAAGAATCCTTTTTTAAAAAAATATTTTTCCGAAAGCACTTTTTTGTTTGAAGAGCCGCTTGCAGTTTCTCAGATCAGGATCGGTTATAAGAATGCGGTCGAGAATCATATTCTTATGGTTGGTGACACAGCCGGCAATATTGCTCCTTTAAGCGGGAATGGTATGAGCATGGCTATGAGAAGTTCTTATATGCTCAGTGGTTTTCTCAAGAGCTACTTTTCACACCAATTAACAAGGGAAGAATTGGAAAAAGAATATGCTACTTTTTGGGTATCAACATTCAGAACACGGGTTAAGTTTTCGGCCTTTCTGCAAGTGCTCTTAAAGAATAAAGCTTTAACGAACATAACCATCTCCGTATTAAAACGCTTTTCATTCATAAGGGATAGAGTTGTGCAATCAACGCATGGCAAGCCTTTTTAGAAAGAAAAGAAAGCAATAACATCTTATTACATATCTTTGACGCATGAATTTAGATCTAACTGGAAAAACTGCAATGGTGTGCGGAAGTACACAGGGAATTGGAAAAGCGACTGCTTTGGAACTCGCTTTATTAGGAGCGAATATAGTGCTTGTCGCAAGAAATGAAGAATCACTTAAAAACGTGATCAACGAACTGGATACGACCAAAGGACAGAAGCATGATTTTCTTGCTGTCGATTTCCAGACACCAAATAAAGTAAAAGAAAAAGTTGATAATTTCCTTGTGAAGAACGGAGCTGTTCACATCCTGGTAAACAATACCGGTGGCCCTCCGAGCGGACTTATTCAAAATGCGAAAGTGGAAGATTTTCTTCAGGCATTTAACAGTCACCTCGTTTGCAATCACTTGCTTGTGCAATCACTGATGGAGGGCATGAAAAAAGCTCAATATGGAAGAGTGATCAACATCATCAGCACTTCAGTAAAGATCCCGCTAAAGAACTTAGGTGTATCAAATACGATCAGGGCAGCTGTTGCAAACTGGAGTAAGACGCTTGCAAATGAAGTAGCATCATACGGAATAACTGTAAACAATGTGTTGCCGGGGGCAACGTTAACAGGAAGATTACAAAATATCATTGAAACAAAATCCAACAATACAGGAGAGTCGTTGAACGAGATCAAAAATGAAATGGAAAGTGAAATACCATTAGGACGCTTTGCTGAACCATCTGAGATCGCGAATGCGGTTGCTTTTTTGGCATCACCTGCAGCTTCTTATATCACGGGAATTAATGTTCCTGTTGACGGTGGAAGGACAGGGTGTCTTTAACACAGAGATCACAGAGAAAAAGGAGTTACGCAGAGAAATATTTATGTCGGATTCACTATTCATCTTTAAATAGAAGCCTCCGCATTCTTTGCGCTTCTGCGTGAAAAAATCTTGCGCCTACAACAACTTCGAATCTTCCCTTTTCTTCTCCTCCTCATACCCGTGATCGATCTTAAGTCCTGAGCCCAGTGCAGCAGCAACAGCCAGCTCGTCACAACGGTTATTTTCTTTATTGGAAGCATGGCCTTTCACCCAGACAAACTTCACATTATGCTTACGATACACGCGTAAAAAACGGGCCCAGAGATCAGCATTTTTTTTGCCGCTGAAATTCTTTTTCTCCCAGCCATGCACCCATTTTTTCTCAACAGAATCAACCACGTATTTTGAATCGGAGTAAATAGTAACTGCTGTGCCTTCCTTTTTCAAAGCTTCAAGCGCAACGATCACACTAAGCAACTCCATCCGGTTGTTTGTCGTTAACCGAAATCCTTCCGAGATCTCTTTCCTCAAAGCACCCGCGAGCATCACAACTCCATATCCGCCCGGACCGGGATTTCCACGTGAGGCGCCATCTGTAAAAACTGATATCATAAAAAGTAGACAGTAAACAAATTAAAAAAGTAGACAATTAATTGCGGTTATAACCTGCCGGATTCTCAACCATATGATTCAGTAATCTTCCAATCTCGGCAGCTTTTTCATTTAAACTATTTTTCGTAGCCTCATCAATATAATTACATGCAAATGCAAAATCAACCCATACACTTGTTTCGCTGTTTTCCATATCAGCATCGGTTGCTTTGCTTGTAAAGTGTGCCGGATATCTCCTTTTCCTGTACCCTTCTCCTATAGAAGAGCAAACAGACCGTGAAGATCTTCTTATTTGACTGGTCAAACCATATTTCTCTTCATCGGGAAATTTCTTTGAAAGCAAAAAAATTTCCATGGATAAAGCAAAAGCTTTTTTGTAAACAGTTAGTTCTTTGAATTTAAATGCCGAAGCAATTTCACTCATATAATTAAGATTTGTTTTTTATTTTTTGAATTCCAATTTTTTAAATTGTCTATTGTCTATTGTCTATTGTCTATTGTTACACCCCTGCATGTGTCCTAAATAACTTCACTGCAATAGCTAACAAAATAACACCAAACACTTTCCTCAAAATATTGATCCCGCTTGGCCCTAACCAATGTTCCAGTCTGTATGTGTTTCGTAAAACAATGTAAACGAAAATAAGATTGATGAGTATAGCGACAATTATATTCTCCACTTTGTATTCCGCGCGAATTGAAAGAAGCGTAGTCAGCGTTCCTGTTCCGGCAATGATCGGAAATGCAATGGGAACAACCGAGGCAGTATGTCCGCTTTCTTCTCTATAGAACTTAATTCCTAAGATCATTTCCAGGGCGAGGAAGAAAATAATTAATGAACCTGCGATTGCGAATGAGCTGACATCAATTCCAATCAACTCCAGGATCTGTTGCCCGATAAACATAAATACGATCATAATGGCACCCGAAACAAGAGTTGCTTTTTCAGATTGGATCTTGCCAAACTTTATCTGCAGGTCAAGCAAAACAGGTAATGATCCGATGATATCGATCACCGCGAATAAGATCATGGTGATGGTTGCTATTTCTTTTAAATTGAATTCCATAATTGGTTAATGGTTATTAGTTAATCAGTTATTTGGGCTTAGCATAAATAACCAATAGACTTATTTAACTGATAACAGCTTCTCGATAACAAGAGGAAAAAACTCATGCTCAAGTTTGTGAATTTTTTGCGCCAGTAATTCCGGGGTATCATTTTCATCAATAATGCATTTGTGTTGTGAGATAATTTCACCTTCGTCATAATGTTCATTCACGTAATGCACCGAAACACCACTTTCTTTTTCCTTCGCATCGATAACTGCTTTGTGGACATTCATTCCATACATTCCTTTTCCACCAAATTTTGGTAGCAGTGCGGGGTGAATGTTTACAATTTTATTCGGGAAAGCTTTTATCAGATTATCCGGGATCATCCATAAGAAACCGGCAAGAACGAGAAGATCAATGTCAGCTTTTTTTAAAGCCTGAATTGTTTCATCACTTTCATAAAAGGACGACCGGGTAACGACATAAACAGGAATTTCAGCACTTTTAGCTCTGTTCACCACGTTTGCTTCTGCTTTATTCGTAACAATCATGGAAACCTCAGCAGCAGATGAATTCTGGAAATAATCAATGATCCGTTGCGCGTTTGTACCCTCACCTGAAGCAAAAATGGCGATCCTTTTTTTCATGATGGGCGCAAAATTAGGGTTAATAGTAGGAAAAATCGGTTTAATCGTTAATAATAATTTTTCCGGTTTATTTTAGTTGTTAATATACGCGAAATTGGCATGTATTTTACTCTGTATCAGTCGATAACGTGCTAAAAGAGAGAGCTTGGAATGAAAAAATGTCAGACATTGCAACAAAAGTAAAAGCTATCATCGTTGATAAATTAGGTGTTGACGAAAAAGAAGTTACACCGGCAGCCAGCTTTACAAATGATTTAGGAGCAGATTCATTGGATACTGTTGAGCTGATCATGGAATTCGAAAAAGAATTCAATATTGCTATTCCTGATGACCAGGCTGAAAAGATTGGTACTGTTGGTGAGGCAATTTCTTACATTGAAGCAAACGCAAAATAATTCCCTAAGATTTATTTGAATGGAGTTAAGACGAGTAGTAGTTACAGGGCTGGGCGCTATTACCCCTTTGGGTAATAACATTACCGATTATTGGAATAACCTCCTGAACGGAGTGAGCGGTGCTGCACCTATTACTCGTTTTGATGCTTCAAAGTTTAAAACACGCTTCGCCTGTGAAGTTAAAGGCTTTAATGCTGAAGAATATCTTGAACGCAAAGAAGCCCGTAAGATCGATCTTTTCTCTCAATATGGTCTTTGTTCTGCTATACAGGCAGTTAAAGATGCAGGCCTTGACGGAGAAAATGCTTTTGATCCCGACAGAGCAGGCGTTATCTGGGGTTCCGGTATTGGCGGATTACAAACATTCCAAGATGAATGTTTTGCTTTCGCGAAAAGTGATGGAACACCACGATTCAATCCTTTCTTTATCCCTAAAATGATCGCGGATATTTGTTCAGGACACATTTCCATTATGTTTGGAATGCGCGGGCCAAATTTCACGACCGTGTCTGCATGTGCATCTTCTACAAATGCAATGATCGATGCTGCAACCTATATCAAATTAGGAAAAGCTGATATCATCGTTACAGGTGGATCCGAGGCTGCAGTTAATGAAGCCGGTGTCGGTGGATTTAATGCTATGCACGCACTTTCTACTCGTAATGATTCTCCGCAAACGGCTTCGCGTCCTTTTGATGTTGATCGTGACGGATTTGTTCTTGGCGAAGGTGCAGGATGCCTTATTCTGGAAGAGCTTAACCATGCTCTTAAACGTGGTGCGAAGATCTACGCTGAGGTTGTTGGTGGCGGTATGACTGCAGATGCAAACCATATCACTGCTCCTCATCCGGAAGGGTTAGGTGCTTTGAATGTTATGCGTAATGCGCTTATCGATGCTGAAATGAAGCCAGATGAGATCGATTATGTAAATGTTCATGGAACTTCTACTCCTCTTGGTGATGTAGCTGAATCGAAAGCTATCCTTGGCGTTTTCGGTGAACATGCATATAAATTGAATATCAGTTCTACTAAATCAATGACTGGCCACTTACTTGGTGCAGCGGGTGCTATTGAAGCTATCGCTTGTGTTCTGGCTGTTAAGAACGATATTATACCTCCTACCATTAATCACTTCACAGATGATCCTGCACTGGACAACAAGCTGAATTTTACTTTTAATAAAGCTGAAAAACGTGTTGTACGTGCAGCTTTGAGTAATACCTTCGGTTTTGGCGGCCACAATGCTTCTGTGATCGTGAAAAAATATACCGCTTAATATTCCACATTGCCTATTCACAAAAAAATAAGGGCGTACTTTTCGCCTGAAAAAAAACTACTCGCCTCTTTACGCAATATTCTCGGCTTCTATCCGGGTAATATTTCTCTATACAAGCTTGCCCTTCGTCATAGCAGCGCTGCTAAACATATCAAGAAAGGTGTAAAAGACAGCAATGAACGGCTCGAATTCCTAGGAGACTCCGTGATCGGAACTGTTGTGGCAGATTACCTGTTTCAAAAATATCCATATAAGGATGAAGGCTTTCTGACAAAGATGCGCTCTAAAATGGTAAGTAGGGCAAAGCACAATCAGATAGCAGTAAAGCTTGGTTTAAATCAATTGATCGTTGCGAATAATGATCGCTTCGGCTCAAAGCCAAGCTCAATCAATGGTGATGCTTATGAAGCTCTGATCGGTGCTATCTACCTCGACAAAGGATTTAAGTTTGCTCAAAAATTTATTCTCAAGCGCATCATCAACGTTCATATTGACATGGATGAAATGGAGACGATCGAAACTGATTTCAAAAGTAAATTCATTGAATGGGCTCAAAAGGAGAAAAAAGAGTTTGAATTCGAAACCGTTGTGGATGGAGCTGAAGTGGCGGATAAGCAATTCGTCCTACATTTGGTTGTAGATGGGAAAGTAGTCGGCAATGCCCAACATCTCTCTAAAAAGAAAGCAGAGCAAATGGTGGCTGAACAGGCCTGCCAAAAATTACACATCTGATCACATAAATTTAATGTGATTATACCTGTTTCTGCGATTAGATTTCTAAATTTACACTTCATTTACTCCTTTGGCTAAACACACGCTTGAAATAGAATACGATTACGATTTTGTGCTCATTGGTATTTCCTCGCACGAGAAAGATTATCGTTTCTGCTGGGCTCTGAATAATAAGCTGAAACTTGAGTTAAGTAAAAAAGAATCTCTCGAGATCAAAGGCAAAAAGCAGGCAACTCCTTCTTATTTCTCTTTCTTCACATTCGATGACGAGGATCAATATACTGAGTACTCTGTGATCGCGAATTTCAGTGAAAGCAAATCATTAGTTGTTGCTGAAGATTCACTTTTTGGAGTAAGCGGAAAATCGAAACAAAGCGGTCATAGCGAAAATGAATATCTAATTCCCGAACACAAACAAATGAATTACCTCTTTGTGATCAGAGGTGAAATGGAGGACGAAGAAGTAGATGAAATGATAAAACAAATAAAGGAACTGGACATTGTTTTGACAGCTATCAGAATAGATCCAAAAAGCTTGAGGTCAAAACAAAACTTAATATTTTAATAAAAAAATTCTTCGCGATCTCTGCGAAAAAACCTCAGCGAACTCTGCGGTTAAAAAAGTTAAAAAATATGAAAAGAACAAAAATAGTAGCAACACTCGGACCGGCATCTTCTTCTTTGGAAGTGCTCGAAGATATGATCAGATCGGGAGCAGATGTTTTCCGTATCAACTTTTCACACGGCTCTTACGAAGCAGTCGAATCGCAGATCAGAAATATTCGTGCGCTGAATAAGAAATTAAATAAACACATCGCGATCCTTGCCGATCTTCAGGGACCTAAGCTTCGTATAGGTGTGGTGGAGAACAATGGTGTAGAGCTTGTTTCGGGCAAGGAAATAATCATCACCACAAAAGAATGCACAGGCACAGCTGAGCGCTTATACATCACTTATCCGCAGTTTCCTAAGGATGTGAATGTAGGTGAAAGTATTTTGATCGATGATGGAAAGCTGTTGCTTACCGTTATTGATACAAACGGTCTTGACGAGGTAAAAGCGGTGATCAGCCATGGCGGAATGTTATCTTCAAAAAAAGGGGTAAATCTTCCGAATACAAAGATCTCTCTTCCCTGTTTAACTGAAAAAGATCTTCGTGACCTGGATTTCGCACTGACTCAAAAGGTAGACTGGATCGGACTTTCGTTTGTGCGTTCGGCAGAAGATATCAGAGAGTTGAAAATGCTGGTTAAGAATTTCGGTCAGCAAGTCCCTACAAGAATAATTGCAAAAATTGAAAAGCCGGAAGCCATAAAAGATATTGATAATATTATTGCTGAAACAGATGCATTGATGGTTGCGCGTGGCGATCTTGGTGTTGAAGTTCCGATGCAGGAAGTTCCGGTGATCCAGAAAATGCTGGTGAGAAAATGTCTTGAGCAGTCGAGGCCTGTGATCATTGCGACACAAATGATGGAGAGCATGATGACAAATATAAGTCCTACACGCGCTGAGGTGAACGATGTTGCTAACAGTGTTATGGATGGTGCAGATGCAGTAATGCTGAGCGGAGAAACTTCGGTAGGTAATCATCCTGCAAGAGTTGTGGCTGCAATGAGCAAGATCATTGAACACGTTGAACAGAATAGTGATGTTTATAACCGCGATAATGCCGCCCCTGAAGTGGATTTGAGAAATCATCGTTTTCTTTCCGATTCCATTTGCTATACCGCTGCTAAGATGGCGCAACGAACCAATGCAGCCGCGATTGTAACAATGACACATTCAGGATATACAGCATTTAAATTGGCCAGCCACAGGCCTAAAGCAAAGATCTATGTATTCACCGATAATCATTTTATCCTTACAACATTAAATCTTGTTTGGGGTGTTCAAGGCTTTTTCTACGACAGTGATATCAGCACTGACAGTACGATCGCGGATATCAAACAGATCCTGAAAGCTTCGGGAATGGTTAAGATAAATGATCTTGTTATTAATATTGCAAGTATTCCTTTAAGTGAAAAAGGAAAAACGAATATGATCAAATTAAGCGCAGTAGAATAATACAGACAGCGAATAAATACGAATAACGAATCTGTCTGTGAAAAGAGACCCCGCGTTCTTTTCGCTTTTTCAGCGAACTCTGCGGTTAAATTGAAATTTTCATAATTAAACTTAGTGCCTTAGTGCCTTAGTCCAAAGGACTCCTATGGAGTGGTAAAAAACAATATGAGTTTAAACATTAAACTATTAAAAGAGATCTGTGAAACAGCCGGTGCTCCCGGACACGAGCAGCGTGTGAGAGAGATCGTTCTCCGTGAGGTGAAGAAGCTTGCAGATAAAATTTCGATTGATAATATGGGCAGTGTGACTGCTTTCAAAAAAGGGAAGAAAGATAAAAAAGTGATGATAGCCGCTCATATGGATGAGATCGGCTTCATGGTGACTCATATTGATGATAACGGGTTTTTACGATTTATCCCGCTTGGTGGCTTTGATCCTAAAACACTGACTGCACAGCGTGTGATCATCCACGGAAAAAAAGATGTCATCGGAGTTATGGGCTCAAAACCTATTCACATGATGAGCCCTGCAGAGCGCGATAAGGTTGTTCCTCTTACGGATTATTTTATAGATCTGGGAATGAAGAAATCGGAAGTGGAGAAGATCGTTACTGTTGGAGATGCCATTACTCGTGAGCGGGAGCTAATTGAAATGGGCAACTGCGTAAATTGTAAATCAATTGATAACCGCGTTTCTGTTTTTATTCTTATTGAAACATTACGTGAGCTTAAGTCTACACCGTACGATGTGTATGCAGTGTTCACGGTTCAGGAAGAAGTCGGACTTCGCGGAGCAAATGCTTCCGCATTACAGATCCAGCCCGATTTTGGTTTTGGTTTGGACACAACAATTGCATTTGATGTTCCGGGTGCATCCAAGCATGAGATGATCACAAAGCTTGGTGATGGGGCTGCGATTAAGATCATGGATTCATCAACCATATGCGATTATCGTATGGTTAAGTACATGAAGCAGACAGCTGAAAAACACAAAATAAAATATCAGGTGGAAATACTTCCTGCCGGAGGAACCGATACTGCAGGACTACAGCGAATGACACCGGGCGGTTCAATTTCAGGAGCTGTATCAATTCCAACACGTCATATTCACCAGGTGATCGAGATGGCCGATAAAGATGATATTAGGGCAAGTATTGATCTTTTGAAGAATTGTATAATGGATATCGACAAGTACGATTGGAGTTTCAAATAGGTACAGATACAAATTTATACGAATTTACGAATCTGAGTTTGCTAAAATGACTCGGGTCTACTTACTAGAGTATTGACGAAAATGAAAAAGATCTATTACCTCTCTACTTGTTCCACCTGTTCGCGCATCATTACAGAGCTTGGACTAAGAAATAAAAAATTCGAATTTCAGGATATAAAAACTGAGGCAATCACTTCTACTCAGCTTGCCGAAATGAAGAAGCTTTCAGGTTCTTATGAATTCTTGTTCAGCAGGGTAGCTTTGAAATATAAATCTTTGGGACTGAAAGACAAAAACCTTAAAGAAGAGGATTATAAAAAATATATTCTTGAAGAATACACTTTTTTGAAAAGGCCGGTTATGCTTCTGAATGGAAAGATTTTCATTGGCAATTCTAAAAATACAATAGCAGCCGTTAAGGCAGAATTAGAATGAGTAAAACGCTTCAGGCACATCTTGCCTTATTGCTCGTCAACTTAATTTACGGTGCAAATTACTCTATTGCAAAACAGGTGATGCCGGTTTATGTACAGCCGTTTGCGTTTGTGCTGATGCGCGTTGGAGGGGCTTTGATCCTGTTCTGGATCGTCAGCACTTTATTTATAAAAGAAAAGGTTGACAGAAAAGACTTTCCACGGCTTGCCTTGCTTGCGGTGTTCGGTGTAGCCCTGAATCAGCTGCTTTTTTTGAAAGGCTTAAGCATCACAACTCCGATAAACGCATCTATCATTATGATCTCAAATCCGATCGTTGTGCTGATCATAGCGTCCTTGTTCTTAAAAGAAAAGATCTCGCTGAATAAAATTGCCGGAATTATTTTCGGGATCGGAGGAGCTTTGCTGATGCTTACATTTAATAAAGACTTCTCATTCGGCTCAGATACGATTTATGGAGATATGATGATCCTGGTAAACTCAGTTTCCTGGGCATGTTATGTGGTGCTCGTGAAACCGCTCATGAGTAAATACAACACATTTACTATTGTTAAGTGGGTATTTCTTTTCGGCTTTTTTTATGTGTTGCCATTTGGGTTTTATCAGTTTGGTGAAGTTGACTGGAACAATATGCCCTTGGAGATCTGGTATGATGTTATTTTTGTTGTTGTTGCAACCACCTTCCTTGCTTATGTTCTGAACACTTATGCATTGCGGGCCTTAAGTCCGTCAGTGGTGAGTATTTACATTTATCTGCAACCTTTTCTGGCGACATTATTCGCTATTTACTATTACCACAACGATACACTCGATGCAAGAAAGCTCCTCGCTGCCTTTTTAATAATCATTGGGGTTTTTCTTGTCAGCAACCCTTTTTCTTACCGAAAGAGAAAAATAAAAGCCGAATAGAATTTCTGATCTTTTTATTCTTTTTCTCACTTTTCCTTTGGCCTCGTTTTCCTCTGATCTTTCCGTGTCAAAAGCTTTTTGATTCCTCTGATTTCCCTTAGTGCCTTAGTGGTAAAAACAGCTAAAAAACAGTACATTTGTTTTTCATTTATATCGCGCATGACAATTAAATCAATGACCGGTTTCGGTAAAGCTGTGAGTGAGATTCCCGGCAAAAAAGTTACAGTCGAGATCCGCTCCCTTAATAGCAAGCAGCTCGACCTTAACGTTAGAATGCCCTATTTCTACAAGGAGAAAGAACTCGAGCTGCGCAATGAAATAGCGAAGCTCGTTGAACGCGGAAAGGTTGACCTTAGCGTTTACACAGAGTCGACACAGGAAGCTATTCCGGTAGCATTGAATCGTGAGCTTGCTAAAACCTATTACAGAGAATTGAAATCACTTTCTCAGGAGCTTGATGAAAACAATAATGATTTGCTCGGGCTTGCTTTAAAGATGCCGGATGTGATGAAAGCGGAACGGGAAGTGGTTGAGCTTGACGAAGAAGAATGGAAGCTGGTACGTGCCGCGGTGGAAAAGGCTCTTGAAGCTTTTCAGCAATTCAGGGATGATGAGGGAAAAACGCTTCAGCATGAATTTAATACGCGTATTTCAATTATCAACAATCTCCTCACTGAAGTAATCTCGCTGGATGCAGCACGGGTGCAAAATATAAAGAGCCGCATCAGAAATAATATTGCCGATGTGATCGATGTAAATAAAATGGATGAGAACCGTTTTGAACAGGAGCTGATCTATTACGTTGAAAAGCTCGACATTACTGAAGAAAAGTTAAGATTGAAGACTCATCTTGATTATTTCCTGGGGACAATGCACGAGCCTGCTGCAGGCAGAAAGCTTGGTTTTATTTCACAGGAGATCGGAAGAGAGATAAATACGATCGGTTCGAAAGCCAATGATGCAGGCATTCAAAAGCTGGTTGTGCAGATGAAAGACGAGCTTGAAAAAATAAAAGAACAAATGCTTAACGTTCTATAGCCTATTAACCAATAACCATTAACTGATCAACTGACTTGCAAGGTAAACTAGTTATATTCTCAGCACCGTCAGGAGCAGGAAAAACAACCATTGTTCAGCATCTGCTGAGGGTTTTTCCTGATCTTGAATTTTCTATCTCTGCCTGCAGTCGTGACATCCGCAGAGGTGAGACATACGGTGTGGATTATTATTTTCTTACTATCGAGGAATTCAAAGAGAAGATCGCGAATGATGAATTTGCGGAATGGGAAGAGGTTTATAAAGATAATTTTTACGGAACGCTGAAATCGGAGATAGAGCGCATCTGGCGAAAGGAGAAGCACATTATTTTCGATATGGATGTGGTTGGCGGATTAAATCTTAAGAAACAATTTGGCGATAAGGCATTAGCGGTTTTTGTGATGCCTCCAAGTATTGAGCATCTGGAAAAGCGTTTGAAAACAAGGGAGACAGAGACTCCGGAAAGTATTGCACGAAGAATGGGTAAAGCAGAGCAGGAGTTAAAAACAGCGGATAAATTCGATGTAATAATTCACAATGATAATCTTGAGAAAGCACTTGAAGAAGCGGAAAATATAGTAGGAAATTTTTTGAAATTATAGAATTTAAAACAGCATGGCAAGATTTCTTACGATAGACATTCACACGCATATTCTGCCTGAACACATCCCAAATTGGAAAGAAAAATTCGGTTACGGTGGTTTTATTCATCTTGATCATCATAAGCCATGCTGTGCAAAGATGATGCGTGATGATGGCAAGTTTTTCCGTGAGGTGGAAGATAATTGCTGGAGTGCAGAAAAAAGAATCAAGGAGTGTGATCATCATCATGTGAATGTTCAGGTGCTTTCAACGGTCCCTGTAATGTTCAGCTATTGGGCGAAACCTGAAGATTGCCTGAACCTCTCTATGTTTCTTAACGACCATATCGCGGAGATCGTGCAGCGTTATCCAAAGCGTTTTGTTGGATTGGGAACAATTCCCATGCAGGAACCAAAGCTTGCAATAAAAGAGTTGGAACGCTGTAAAAAAATCGGATTAAAAGGAATTCAGATCGGCACCAACATCAACCAAGAGAACCTTAATGAAGAAAAATATTTCGGGATCTTCAAAGCTTGTGAAGAATTAGGCATGGCCGTTTTTATTCATCCCTGGGAAATGATGGGTGAAAAAGAGATGCAGCGTTATTGGCTTCCGTGGCTTGTTGGAATGCCTGCAGAAACAACACGAGCGATTTGTTCTCTTATCTTCGGTGGTGTGTTTGAAAAGCTGCCTGAATTACGGGTTGCATTTGCACACGGTGGCGGTTCATTTCCTGCTACAATCGGTCGCATCGAACATGGATTCAATTGTCGCCCTGACCTTGTTGCAATTGATAATAATATAAACCCGCGTGAATATCTTGGTAAGTTCTGGATCGATAGCCTTGTTCATGATCCCGTTATGCTGGATTTTGTTGTCGGTATGTTTGGCGCAAACCGTATAGCCCTTGGAACGGATTATCCATTTCCGCTCGGAGAGCTTCAGCCGGGTAAGCTGATACGTGAGAGTCCTTACGAGAGTGACGTGAAGGAATTGTTATTGAATGGTTCTGCACTTGAGTGGCTGGGAATGGAAAAAGACTTCTTTTTATGATTTATGGCGGGGATTACGTTGCTTCTGTAAAACTCAGCTGTAGCACGATATATAAAAGGGCTGACGGTATAATTGTTTTCGCTCCTGTTAAATCCCATTTTACTCTGGATGAGATCAAGGCGCAACTAAATGGTTTTTTGGAGATACAGAAAGGTGAAGTTTCTCCATTGCTGGTTTTGCCGGGAAAGCTGCAGAAGCTCGAGGATGAACAGAAAAAATTCATGAATGCAAACATTTCAAGATTCGCAAGCAAACTTTGCATCTTGACAAACAATCCTTTGCCTACTTTTATTTTTAATATTATATTTTATCTTACTCCCCCTCCTATACCATCCAGAGTATTAAAAACGGAATCGGAAGCGATCGCCTGGTTAAAAAAGGATCTATGACAGAAGAACAATTCAGTGTTATTAAAACAGTTTCTTCAGGCACCATCTATAAGCGTAAGGATGGAATATTAGTATATAGGCCTGACAGCGCTAAAGATAGTGTGACGGTTCAGGAGCTGGAAGAGCAGCACAACGCTTTTCTGAAGATTCAAAAGGGAGAGCGCTCACCTCTGATGGTGATTGCCGGAAAGCTGAGGAAGCTGGAGGATAATGAAAAAAGATTTATAGTTACAATGATGCCGGAGTTTGCGAGTAAATATTGCGTGGTTACAAACACCTATATCCCTACTTTTATCTTCAATATTTTTATATTTCTTATGCGACCGCCAATTCCTGGAAAAATTTTCAAAACCGAGACGGAAGCTCTGGAATGGCTGAGTAAAGATTTGATTTAATGCATGTGAGCATTGGCCGCTTCAGGTGACATCAGGCGATTAAATTTTTCCTGCTTGATCTGCATGAAACTCTTCTTTTCAATTTTGCTTTCAAGCCATGAAATAAGGTCGAATAGGCTCAATGCATTTTTCTCAAGTTTGTTATTCTCGGTGATACGTTCGATATTACCTTTTAATTTGATAAAAGCCTGTCTGATCTCCGGTGACTTCCTTGTCATATTCTTCGTGCTTTTCAGAAAGACAATGATTTGTTTTTCGAAATCATGAAGTTGATTACGTTTTAAGAGAAGATTATATGTTGATCTGGCCCTGTAATCCAGAAGCTCAGTGTTTTCTAATTCAAAATGAATGATCAGACTTAGGATGTGAGCGAAACAAAACATGTCACTCCGTACATCAAACTCGTGGTTATTCAATAAAATGTTGATGTGATGGTTGGCCATTTTGTAGTCATTTAGCCCGATATAGATGTATGTAAAGGCGTAATGCTGCAGAAGCCTCTCTTTGCTCAGCGTTTTTGACGAAGGGAGCTGTTTGTACATCTGGTCAAGCTTTTCGGCAATAGCAAGCGCCTCATTGAATTGTCCGGTCGGAATGTAAACGAAGAGCTTAAGGTTTTCAGAAAGCACCTCAAAGTAACGGTTAAGCTGTCCGTATTTTTCAACGAAGGCATCCATCTTCTGTATAGTATCGAACAACGGCTTATAACGCATTAACGATAATTCGTTCACCGCCTTATTCCGAAGCATCCCAAGGTAAGTTGCCGGTTTTAGCTCGATCATGTGAGGATTCTCTTCCATTAGTCTCACATTCGTTTCCATTAGTGCATTCGCCTTTTTCTGCTCATTGCTTACGAATAAAAAATTTGCCTGCATCAGGTTCCTGTAAAACTGAGCGTTGAATGTGGAAAGCAGGCTTGGGTCATTCGAATTGGCAAGTTCGGCAATGGCCTGAAAAGCAATAACATCCTCATCGTTCCTGGGAAGCCCCATATACAAGGCCTTAGCACGCATCTTTTGATATAGATGTTTGTAACCGATGATCGTTTTTTTCTTTTCAATGGATTCATTCAGCTCACCGAAATATTTATTCACTAAGTCAAGATAGTTTTTGGAGTTCGCTTCCTCAACAATAAACACGATCTCCCAGTCAATGATCTCCTCCATGAATTCATACAGCTCGTAATGTTGAGCGGTTGATTTAGCCTTGCTGAGCATTTTTTTAGCTACCGATGGAAGGTTCTTATTATGAAGGATCTCAATCTGGTTAAGCGTGCTTCTTAATTCAGCTTTTGTATTTGAATGGTAAGACTCAAGACATTTCAGGATAAACCGAAAAAGATAATTTTTGGCTACTGAGAAGTTATTAAGGATCGGATCATCTGTAAATCGTTTAATGATCTCTTTCTCATCATACTCTTTTTGTTTGTCAATGGCATCAAATATCTTAATGTACTTATTCTGATCGCCAATAACGTGGATAGCGGAATGCTTCTTTATATACCCCTTTTCGCTGGAGGTTAAAGATTTGATTAATGTATGTAGATCTTTAGATGTCATTGCAGCTTATTCCGCATTTTGGGCGCAAATATAAAACATGAAGCGTATTAAACTAATTTTCAGTGGCTTAATGTGTCATTCTTGTAAAAATAAGACAAAAGTTCCATTGTGCTAATAATTGAATTTACGGCCGAAAACTAACTTTTTAAACAGTAATAGATTTGTTATTCATGCATAAGTTCACCTCGCATATCCTGCTTGAGAAGGATTTCCGAGGTTCAACGGTAGAAAAACGTGTATAGACACAGATTGCCTCCGAAATCTTATTTTATTAAGAAACTAAGTTTGTATCTGCTCTATTTAGGTCATTTCTTTGTCGAAGCATATTGTTCTTTTGGTTTTTCTATAAACCATCTTTATGCATAAAAGCTTGTTGTTGTGAAGGAGTAGCACAACAGTGTTTCATGTTTAGTTTTATCCAAAATCCCGAAGTTCAGACAAGCTCTTCGGGATTTATTTTTGTCTTATAAATACCCAGATCGGTCTAATTAAAAGGCTTTTTCGAAATAAATTCGTTAAATTTGTGTTATACATATTCACCCCCAAAACCCTGTAAATATGAGTGATGCAATAAAGCATGAGTGCGGAATAGCGGTAGTCCGCTTACTGAAACCATTGGATTATTACATCAAAAAATACGGAACTGCGCTGTATGGTATAAATAAGATGTACCTGCTTATGGAAAAGCAGCATAACAGGGGGCAGGATGGGGCCGGAATTGCGAACATCAAATTTGATGTCGCTCCCGGAACACGGTATATCAGCCGCAACCGGGCTCTCGGAAGCGTTGCTATCAAAGAAATTTTCGCGAAAATAAATGGTAAATTCGAGGAGCTTTATAAGAAGAACCCCGACAAGCTGAATGATGCCGCCTGGCTGAAAAGAAACATGGCGTACACCGGTGAATTATTTTTAGGTCACCTGCGTTATGCTACTTATGGCGGTAATTCTGTGGAGAACTGTCACCCCTTTTTGCGTCAGAACAACTGGATGACTCGCAATCTCGTTGTTGCAGGGAATTTTAATCTTACAAATGTTGATGAGCTTTTTCAGCAACTTGTTGACCTTGGTCAGCATCCGAAGGAAAAGGCAGATACCGTGACAGTAATGGAAAAGATCGGTCATTTTCTCGATGAGGAGAATGAGCGACTATTTAAGAAATTTAAAAAAGAAGGTTACGATAACGCAGAGATCTCTTCTATGATCGCAGAGCATCTTGATGTTCAGCAGATCTTAAAAGATGCGAGCAAGAAATGGGATGGTGGCTATGCAATGGCTGGTTTATTCGGCCATGGAGATGCTTTTGTTTTGCGTGATCCTAATGGTATCAGGCCTGTGTTTTATTACAGCGATGATGAGGTGGTAGTTGTAACTTCTGAACGCCCTGTTATTCAAACGGCATTCAATGTTCCGATTGAACAGGTAAAAGAATTAACTCCCGGAAACGCCCTTATCATTAAAAAGAATGGGAAGTTCGGAGAATTTGAGATCAACAAGCAGCTTGAAAAAACTTCATGCTCATTCGAACGGATCTATTTTTCACGCGGCAGTGATGCTGACATTTATCGTGAGCGTCAGAAGCTTGGAAGCCAGCTCTGCCCTGCGGTATTAAAGTCAGTTGATTACGACCTTGAAAACACCGTTTTTTCATACATTCCGAATACAGCTGAAGTTGCTTTTGGTGGCTTCATAGAAGGTCTTCATCATTACAACAATACAGTAAAACGTCACAAGATCCTGCAAATGGGAAATAATGTGCGTGAGCCTGAATTGAGCCAGATCCTTTCGGTTCATCCGCGTATAGAAAAGATCGCGATAAAGGATGCAAAGCTAAGAACGTTTATTACCAAGGATTCTCAGCGTGATGATATGGTGGCGCACGTTTACGATACTACTTACGGTTGCGTTAGGGAAGGGACTGATAACCTTGTTGTTCTGGATGATTCGATCGTACGCGGAACAACATTAAAGCAAAGCATTTTAAGAATTCTGGATCGTTTAGGTCCAAAGAAAATAGTGATCGTATCGTCCGCCCCACAAATCCGTTATCCGGATTGTTATGGTATTGATATGGCTAAACTAGGTGATTTCATTGCTTTTCAGGCTGCGATTGCTTTACTGAAAGATAATTTCAAAGAAAACCTTCTTGATGAATTGTATGAAAAAGCAAAAGCTCAGGAAGACTTGCCGAAAGAGCAGATCACCAATGTTGTAAAAGAGATCTATGATCTTTTCTCAGCTCAACAGATCTCAGATAAAATTGCCGAGCTGCTTCGTCCTGAAAATATCAATGCAGAGGTTGAGATAATTTATCAGTCGATCGAAGGCCTTCATAATGCTATTCCGAATAACAAAGGGGATTGGTATTTTACAGGCAATTATCCGACTCCGGGTGGAAACAAGGTTGTAAATAAATCCTTCATCAACTATATGGAAGGTAAGAATGTAAGAGCGTATTAAATGAGACTCCGCTTTTGCCTTCGCAAAAGCGGTTAGTCGAATTTATCCCGCACTTGATGCGGGATCTCTTTAATGAACTAATATAACTCCGCTTTTGCCTTCGCAAAAGCGGTTAGTCGAATTTATCCCGCACTTGATGCGGGATCTCTTTAATGAACTAAGATAACTTCGCTTTTGCCTTTGCAAAAGCGGTTAGGCGAATTTATCCCGCACTTGATGCGGGATCTCTTTAATGAACTAACATAACTCCACTTTTGCTTTTCGCAAAATTGGTCAGTCGAATTTATCCCGAACTCGTTTCGGGATCTCTCCTCCAGAAGCTGCGCGCACTGAAATTATAATCGTCCCAATAGCTTTTTTGATTATCCCGCAGTTTTCAACTATTGTGAAAGCATCTTAAATTTGGGGGTATTGTTACGGCAAAGCCTGAGTAATACCAGATCATAATTTTGTCATAAATAGCGAAGCTATCTTAACTCTAAACCATAAAAATCAAAAGATCCGGGTTCCAATAAATCTAGCAGATAAATTTTCTACAGCTGATTATCACAATTGTTTAGTTATTGACTTTCTAAGTATTTCGTTTTATATTCGTTAAATAAACACGGATCATGAAACAATTTCTACTCGCTCTTTTGCTTGGTACAGCATTACTTTCTAAATCTCAAACCTTTACAAATAATACCGGAGGAGCTGTTCCGGATAATAACACTGAAGTGTGTTTTCCTGTAACCGTAAGCGGACTCCCATCTCAAATTGACACGCTTTTTGGAGTTACGCAGGTTTGCATTAACCTGACACATACCTGGGTTGGGGATCTTGACCTGAGACTTAAATCACCTGACGGAACCGTTATCGTATTATCAAGCAATAATGGCGGAAGCGGAGACAACTATACAAACACATGCTTCGCTATGAATGGTTCTTCAGGACCAATAGGCGGTGGGGCGGCTCCATATACAGGGACATTCGTTCCAAATGGAAATATAAACGGAGTTAATAATAATCAGAATCCTAACGGAACATGGTACGTATGTGTGGTTGACGAAGTGCCAGCTGATTTTGGAAATTTACTTTCATGCTCGATCACTTTCGGGGCAAACCCTCCAGCCGGTGGAGGTGGACCTGTGAGCGGACCTTGTAGCTCAAGCAACGGGGCCGCTTGTCTTTGTCCGAATGGAACAACAAACTGCGACCTTCTTCCGGATATGACAGCCTCTGCTCTCATAATTCAGAATCAGCACACGGAGTATCCCGGTTTGATAACCCTAAGCAATGCCACTCCAAATATCGGCTGGGGGCCAATGGAGATCCACGGTTCTAATTCATGCTGGTGTGATACGATTACAGTGCCTTGTTCAACATCTATTTGTCCGGATGGAAGCTATCCGAAACAAAAATTAAAACAAACGATCTATCATAAAACAGGTGCAGCGATCAGTACTTATGATATCCTGACAAATGGAGAAATGAGCTATCATCCTTCGCACGGACATATACACGTTGATAATTGGGCAGAATTTACTTTAAGAAAAGCGACCTCAAATCCTGATGCAACTACATGGCCTATTGTGGCAGCAGGTTCGAAAGTGTCTTTTTGTCTGATAAATCTTGGAGATTGCACAAGTGATTACGGTTACTGTCGCGATGGAAATTACGGGCCTATTGTAACAATGGCAAATGTTCCTAATTCACCATTCGGACTGGTAAGCGGCTGCGGCAATGATCAGGGAATTTATGTGGGAAATCTTGATATTTACAGTGAAGGGCTTGCAGGAATGTCGATAGATCTTACAGGAGTTTGTAATGGTGATTATTATATTGTTTCTATTACGGATCCCGACAATAATTTTCTCGAATCAAATGAAACGAATAATTGGGCAGCTGCACCAATAACTTTAACCCAACAGACCGCAGGCCCAGTTGCATCATTTAGTCATACGGGAAATTCTTCAGTGCAGTTCTATAACACCGCAAGTACAACATATACATATCAGTGGTATTTCGGAGATGGGGGAACTTCTGTTAATCAGAATCCGGTGCATAATTATATGTCGAACGGAGTTTTTAACGTAACCTTAATTGTCAACAGTCCCTGCGGAAGCGACACCACAACACAACTGATAAATATCAACGGTGTAAATATACATGAGAACGCTGCAAGATCATTGGGTTATTCAGTATATCCGAATCCACTACAGGAGAACACAACAGTAAGTTATTTTCTTCCTGAAAAGACTTCGGTGAGCTTTGAAGTGTTCAATTCAATAGGGCAAAAATTATATACTATTGATAAAGGAATTCAGGAACAAGGCCATTACGAGTTCAATTTTAATGTAGATGGAATTAATTTGAAAAATGGAATTTATACACTCCAGTTAAAAACTCAATTAAGAACTGCAGCGATTCGCATTGCACAAACCCGGTAAAACAAGACCACGCTTTTTCTTTTTCTCTCGAAAAGTGTAGAAAAAACGCCCCAAACATCTATAGTTATCAACGTTTCATCGAAAACACTGTTAATATTTATTGAAATATTTGATTATGAATTATTTTTGTAATCCGATTCTAAAAAAAAGAGCACATTAATCTATATTCCTATATCATGAAAAAAAATTACAAGGTAAAAACGCGTATTGCCGTGGCATTTGCATGTTTAATGACCGCATTTTCAGCAAGTGCCCAATTAACAGGATTAAAAAACATTCCTGGAGACTATGCTACTTTATCTGCTGCAATAACTGATTTGAATACTCAGGGAGTAGGTCCGGGTGGGGTAACGTTAAATGTAATTTCAGGAAATCCTGAAACTGCTCCCGCAGGAGGTTACGCAATCACTACTCTTACAGGTTCTTCCTCCAGCCCGATAATCATACAGGGAAATGGTAACACTCTTACAGCATCTGCAGCACACACGGTCGGTGCTTTAAATGATGCTATTATCAAAATCATCGGAGCGGATTACGTAACTATATCAGGGTTTACTTTACAGGAGAATTCTGCCAATAATGTTACTGCTGCTGCAAGCAATACCATGACAGAATGGGGAATAGCTTTACTCTATGCGTCAACTACAAACGGTGCGCAGAATATCTCTATTTTGAATAATACGATTTCTTTAAACCGTACTTATCAGAATACATTTGGTATTTACAGCAACTCAACTCACTCTGCAACCACTATTGCAACAAGCGCAACAGCTACAACTACAGCAGGAGGGAACAGTAATCTCGTGATTACAGGCAATAATATTTCAAATGTAAATATTGGTATTGTTGTGGTTGGGCCATCAGGGTCTGCAGATCATAATGACGGATTAGACATCGGAGGAACATCATCTTCAACAGGAAATACGCTGACCAATTATGGAACAACCGGGACCTTCTCAGGTTATGCAAATGTTTCAGGTACTGTGAATGGTATTTTAGTGCGCAATACAAAGAACTTTAATGTTTCTTATAATACGATTTCAAGTTCCGTAGGCGGAACATCTAGCGGAACATTAAGAGGGATTTTCATTCCTTCATTTACAAACTCTCCTACAGGTACAGTCACTAATACTATTAATAATAATAATATTTCAGTTCAAAGTGGTGTCGTTGCAGGAAGCGTTGTAGGAATTGAAAATCAATCATCCACAGTTAATGCTACCACAACCTTAAATATTAACAACAATAATTTTAACAGTTTCGGGCATACAGTTGCAGCTGCCACAGGTTCTGTTACCTTTATTTCAAACGGGGGTGTAAGCTTAAATCAAAACATAAACTTTAATACTTTTACAAATATTAATTTAACCACAACAGGAAGTGTTACATTTATTACTAATAGCGTAAACGTACCTGCCGGTGGAACTCAAAATGTAAATAACAATTCAATTGTTACTTCTTTTAACAAATCCGGTGCAGGAGGAACGGTGACATTCTTTACATCGAATGCTTCTTCAGTAGCAGGTTCAACAGTAAATAATAATAATAACAATTTCTCTAATATTACTGTTACCGGAGCTACAACAATCGCAGGGTGGAGCAATACTGACGGAGGATCTCCCACTAAATTCATCAACAATAATATTTTTAATAATATAACGGGCGGAACCAACTCAGTTACTATTATTAATGCGAGCTTCGGAAGCAATACATTAACAGGGAACTCCATTACAAATGTAAATGCGGGCGGAGCTGTAACCGGAATAAATGTAGGAAGCAACGGAACTGCAGATGTAATCTTGAATATGGTTAATAGCCTTTCGTCAACAGGCGCATCGGCTGTTACAGGAATTTCCACAGGAACATCAGGCTCGCTTTCAAAAAATAAGATCTATAATTTTGAAACTACTAATGCTGGCGGATCTGTAAATGGATTGCTGATCTCAGCAGGTACTGTAACTGTATCAAACAATATAATCGGTGATTTAAAAGCAACAGTTGCATCCGGAACAAATCCCTTAGTTGGAATCAATGTAACAGGAGGAACTACAGTAAACCTTTATTATAATACAATTCAATTATTTGCTACCAGTACAGGAACCAATTTCGGAAGCTCGGCAGTTTCAGTTTCTACAACTCCGACCGTAGACATGCGTAATAATATCATTATAAATGCTTCTACTGCTAATGGTACTGGATTAACAGTAGCATACAGAAGAAGCTCAACAACTCTAACAACCTACGCTGGCACTTCAAATAATAACGATTTCTTTGCTGGCACTCCTTCTGCAACAAACTTAATTTTTTATGATGGAACCAACAGCGATCAGACTTTGGCATCATATAAAACGCGTGTAGCTGCAAGGGATAATATGTCGGTATCGGTAAACCCTGTTTTTTTAAGCTTATCGGGAGCTTCAGCTGTTTATCTGCATATCGATCCATCAACTGCAACTGTTTTAGAAAGCGGGGGGACGTCTGTTTCAGGTATCACCACAGACTATGATAACGATATTCGTTTTGGTAACGGGGGTTACGCGGGAACCGGATCAGCTCCGGATATTGGTGCGGATGAATTTAATGGCACAACACCTGCTCCGGTTATTACATTCACTTCTATTACACCTGGATTAACCAGTCAGTGTGTTAAGGCCAACAGAGACATTGTAGTGGACATCACTACCGTATCAGGAACAATCAGCGGTGCAACTTTGAATTACAGCTACAATGGTGTTGCGCAAACGCCTGTTGTGATGACAAACTCTACTGGCAACTCTTGGATTGGAACTATCACAGCTCCTGCAATAGGAAATGCAATGGTTTCATGGTCAGTAACCGCAACTAACTCGTTAGGGATAACTTCTACTTATGTTGGCACCAGCTATTCTGATGAGCCAAACACTGGTACTACAGCTTTAGCTACAGCGACTCCTACCACAATTTGTGCAGGAGGTTCGGCTAATCTTAATGTATCACTTTCGCGCTCACCTGTAATGTTAGGTGCAGGCGCATCAACTTCTTCATCAACGGCTGCCTCTTTCCTTCCCGGAGGTTGGGGTGGTGCCAAAACCCAATATTTAATAAGAGCATCTGAACTTACTGCAATGGGTGTAACAGCAGGGCCTATATCTTCCCTTGGTTTTGAGCCTACCACTTCAGGACAAACATATACGGGATTTTCATTAAGTATCGCACCAACTGCATTAACTGCATTGAGTACTTCATTTGTATCTTCCGGATTAACTCAGGTTTATCTTGCTACAGGCACTAACAATGGATTTCTTCCGGTTGCAAACACCGTGAATACCTTTACTTTCGGAACAGGTACAGGATCCAGTTCTGTTTTTAACTGGGATGGAAGCTCAAACATCGTCTTGTCTTTCTCCTGGAGCAGTGTTCCAAGTGCAACTACTTCAACAAGTACAACAATGAAAGTAGATGCAACGGGTTTCACAAGTTCTGCTTATGATCAGGCAGATTCACAAACTCCTGCTCAGATGCTTGCTTCTACAACTCCTGACGGTACTGGAACTTCAAGGCCTAAATTCATCTTCGCTGCGCTACCTGCTGCGAGTTCATATTCGTGGTCAGACGGAAGCACAGTGGTAGGAACCACAAGTAGCTTGACTGTAAGTCCGGTTTCTTCAAGCAATTATACCGCAACAATATTAACCAATGGTTGCCCGGTTACTTCAAATACAGTTGCAGTAACTGTTAATCCATTACCAATGGCTCCTGTGACTGCGGGTAGCTCACAGTGCGGAACTCAGGTTCCCCTGGCAAATGTTACTTCAAACGACATGGTTAATGGAAGCGGAGTGTTTAACTGGTATGCTGCTTCAAGCGGAGGTACTGCTCTTCAGTCAAGTACTTCAGCAACATATAACACAGCAGTTTCCTCAACAACGACCTTCTATGTTTCTGAAACAGGAACTAACGGGTGTGAAAGCGGAAGAACTGCAGTAACCGTAACTGTCGGGGCTGCTCCAGCGTTAACTGTATCGGCTTCACAAACAGTTTGCAACAATTCAGTTGCGATGTTAACTGTGACATCTCCGACAAGTGATTTTGATTCTTACATCTGGACACCGGCAACGAACTTATTCACTGATGCAGGCGCAACTATTCCTTATACAGGAACATCCGCTACTACTGTTTATGTTAACAGTTCTGTAGCCGGAGCAGCGACATATACGCTCAACGCGAACAATTCTTCAACACAGTGTTCTAATGTTGCAAATTCAACGGTTACAGTTTTACCTGCTTCTGTTTCTGCAACAGCTTCCGCCACTACTTTCTGTATGTCAGGCAGCTCAGTTTTAACTGCGAGTCCATCTACAGGACTGGGTACCGGTTCTTTACAATGGCAGGTGTCTTCAGATAATAGTTCATTTACTGACATTGGAGGTGCAACAACAGCAACATATGCTACATCCGCTTTAACAAGTACAACGTATTATCAGGTTCAAATTAAAAACGGTGCTTCTGTTTGCGTAACATCACCGTCTGTTGCGATTAATGTTTATAATCCTTCTGTAGTCTCTACTTCTCCTGGTTCCCGTTGCGGAGTTGGTACAGTATCTTTAGCGGCAGCAGCTAGCGCAGGAAGCACACTAAACTGGTATGCGGCCTCTACTGGCGGTGCTCCTTTATCAACGGGGTCTAACTTTACAACTCCATCAATCAGTAGTACCACAAATTATTACGTAGGAGCTGAAGTATTAACTCCGGGTGATGCAACTGTTGGAACTGCAACAACATTAACTTCCGCAACTAGTCAGCCAACCGCTTTCTGTAACAGATGGAAGCAATACTGGTGTCAAATGGTTTACACTGCTGCAGAACTTCACGCTGCGGGATTAGGGGCAGGTAACATCACATCCCTTGGATTCAGAATTACTTCTTTTGGAGATGCAACAAATGTTACAAACTTCTCTATATCCTTAGGCGCAGTGGCAGGAAACACTCTGACAGGGTTTACTACAACGGGGTTGACAACTGTTTTCAGCGCAGCAACGTATAATCATTCATTAGGTTTAAATACCATGACGTTCTCCACACCTTACAACTGGGATGGGGTATCAAATATTCTCGTTGATATCAAACAGGTCGGTGCTGATGCAACAAATAATTCAATTACATATTATACGGCTACGACCGGTAACACAGCTGCTTACGCAACAACAAGCAGCGCATCTCCAGCATTATGGACTTCATCTCCAACGGCATCTTTAAGCACTCAGCGTCTGAATGCTACATTTACAGGTCAGGTTGCATGTTCTGGTCCACGTTCTTTGGTGGTTGCAACAGTGAATACACCGCCTGCTGTGACAGTTTCTGCAACACCGGCAACGATCTGCGCTGGCGAAAGCAGTGTGTTGGATGTTACTAGTTCCAATACCGGATATACATACACGTGGACACCGGGATCTTTAGTGGGATCTTCACAAACTGTTTCTCCTTCAGGAACAACAACATATTCTTTGTCAGCGATTGATAACTCAAGCGGACCTAATGACGGCTGTGCAACTAACGCAACCGTTACGGTAAACGTAACACCATTGCCTTCTGTAACTTCTGCAACAGCCACCCCTTCAACTATATGCTCAGGCGGCTCATCACAGCTGGAGGTTGCCGGTTTCATGCCAAGAACATATTGTGCACCTGCAATGACTGCTGTTTCTGCTTCAGGTGATTTTATTAAAAGCTTCACTTTTGGGAATATTTCAAATTTGAATAGTGGAGATGCTGCAAATGATTATACTTATTACAGCGGTATGACAGCAAATGTAGTTGCGGGCACACCTGTTTCTCTAAGTTTAGAGGCAGGAGGAACAACTAGTCTTTATGCACAGCAGTTCCGTATCTGGATCGATTTAAATCAAAATGGTACATACGAAGTAACAGAAAGTGTTTATAACACGACTTCATCATCAACAAGTCCTACAGTTGTAACCGGTTCTGTCACTATTCCGGTAACCGCATATAACGGAATTACCCGAATGCGTGTAGCTTCCAGATATAGTTCAGCACCTACTGCGGCACAATCATGTATCGGAGGTTCGAACTTTGGTGAATTTGAGGATTATAATGTAAGTATCACAGGTGGGACAGCTAATCCAGGCTTTACATACAGCTGGTCACCTGCAACATTCTTAAGTGATGCATCTATTGCTAATCCAATGGCAACAAATGCGACCGGAACAACTACATATACGGTTAGTGTTACTGCTTCAGGTTGTTCAGCAACTCAAACTGTAACTTTAAATGTTAATCCTTTACCGACAGTTGTAGCAAACTCTAGTGCAGCGGCAGTTTGTCAGGGTGGCTCAGTAACCTTAACAGGTAGCGGTGCAACGTCTTATACATGGAGCGGTACTGTAGCTGATGGTGTAGCATTTACTCCGACAGGAACAGATACATACACAGTGACGGGAACAGATGCTAATGGTTGTATGAACACAGCGACTACAACTGTAACTGTGAATCCTTTACCAACAGTTGTAGCAAACGCTAGCGCAGCAACAATTTGCCAGGGTGGTTCAGTTACCTTGACAGGTAGCGGTGCAACATCTTATACATGGAGCGGTACTGTTGCTGATGGTGTAGCGTTTACTCCGACAGGAACAGATACATATACTGTAACAGGAACAGATGCTAACGGTTGTATGAACACAGCGACTACAACTGTAACTGTGAATCCTTTACCAACGGTTTTAGCAAACTCTAGCGCAGCAGCAGTTTGTCAGGGTGGTTCAGTAACCTTAACGGGTGGCGGTGCAACCTCTTATACATGGAGCGGCACTGTGGCTGATGGTGTAGCATTTACTCCAACATCAACTGATACTTATACTGTAACAGGAACAGATGCTAACGGTTGTATGAACACAGCGACTACAACGGTAACTGTTAATCCTTTACCAACAGTTGTAGCAAACTCTAGTGCAGCAGCAGTGTGTCAGGGTGGTTCAGTAACCTTAACAGGTAACGGTGCAACATCTTATACATGGAGCGGTACTATTGCTGATGGTGTAGCGTTTACTCCAACAGCAACTGATACTTATACTGTAACGGGAACTGATGCTAACGGTTGTATGAACACAGCTACAGCAACTGTAACTGTGAATCCTTTACCAACAGTGACTGCTTCTTCTAACGATATTGATAATACTGTATGTGCAGGAACAAGCGTAACTTTAACCGGTAGCGGTGCTTCCACTTATACATGGTCGGGTACAACAACGGTAACGGACAACACTCCATTTACTCCGACAGCTTCTGATACATATACAGTCATCGGAACAGATGCTAACGGATGCTCAGATACTGCTACAATAATGATTACAGTAAATTCATTGCCTGTGGTTGTTCTTGGTGCCGATATGATCGAGTGCGGTTCCGCAACCCTTGATGCGCAAAATGCGGGGGCGACTTACATGTGGAGCGATATGTCTACTGCTCAGACTTTGACAGTTACATCATCGGGAACATATTACGTTACAGTAAATAATGGTTCATGTTCTGCTTCGGATACGATCAGTGTTACGATCAATACTTTGCCATCCGTAACAATGACACCATTTGTAGTTCCGGTTTGTGATAATGCGGGACCGATAGCACTTTCAGGCGGTTCTCCTGCGGGAGGTGTTTATTCAGGTACAGCAGTTACAGCAGGAATCTTTGATCCTACAGGATTATCAGGTGCATATCTGATAACTTACACTGTAACCGATGCTAATTCATGTACTAACTCTGATACAGCAACGATCATGGTTGATGTATGTAATGGAATTGCCTCAGCATCGTCAGCTGAGATGAACATTAATGTTTATCCTAATCCAACTGAAGGAATGTTTAACATCAATATTACAAATGCAAGATTCAATCAATTCTCTGTAAGCATTGTTGATATTCAGGGGAAAGAGGTTTACAGCCATGAAGAGAAGAATAATTCTTCTGTTTATAACAAGCAGGTTGACCTGGAAGGATTTGCAAAAGGAGTTTATTATATTAAAATGTATACTGACCGTAACATTAAGATTCAAAAACTCGTAATACACTAAAAGTAATACTTAAAGAGCTGAAAGCCTCGCATTTGCGGGGCTTTCAGATTTTATACTCTTTTTTACTGTGTAAAAAAATACACATTAATTTTACCAAATCCATTATCTCATGAGTTACTATACTTACAAAAGTCGATTGACATTACTGCTAAGTTTATTTTGTTTTGCTTTAGAAGTCACTTCGCAAACTGTTGCCAGCTATGGTTTTTCGCAAAGTTCCGGAACCTTTACTGCATTAACCGGTGGAACTGTACTTGGTACCACCACTAACGATGACGGTAGCTTCACCGCACAAGCAATAGGATTTTCCTTTGTTTACAACGGAACAACCTATACGCAGATGAGTGTGAACTCAAACGGTTTTATTGCGATGGGAACTACCATCGCAAGTTCCTATGTCGCATTAAGCACAGGGGGAACTAACAATGTAATTTCAGCTTTTAATCGTGATATTCAGGCACAGACAGGAGCCGAGCTAAGCATTCAGACCATAGGAACGGCTCCTAACAGGACCTGCGTTATTCAATGGTTGAATTATAAAAAATTTGGAACCAACGGAACAGGGGATAGCTATAATTTTCAGATCCGATTGAATGAGGCAAGCAATATTATTGATGTTGTTTACGGCTCATTCGTTAATAATGCCAATACCACAACCGTTCAGGTGGGTTTACGTGGAGCTACGAATGCAGATTTCAATAATCGTACGTCAACATCAAATTGGACTGCAACGACTGCGGGGGCAACCAATGCAGCAAACATCGCAGTGTCTTCAACGATTTTGCCTCCCTCCGGACTAACATTCACCTGGACACCTCCTGTTCTTTGTTCGGGAGCACCAACTGCAGGAACGACTGTTTCTTCAGTAAGCTCTGCATGTAACGGAGTGAACTTTACCCTGAGCTTAAACGGTGCATCTGTGGCTACCGGCTTGTCCTATCAATGGCAATCCTCTTCTGATGGAATTACATTTAATAATATAGCTGCTGCAACATCTGCAACACTTACTGTTAATCAGTCATCAGCCACCTATTATCAGGCTATTGTAACCTGCACCAGTTCTGGATTGACAGCAACATCAACTCCGCTTCAGGTAAACATGAATGCTTTTTATAATTGTTACTGCACAGCACCTAACTCCGGAACTGCATGTGTCACGAATGTTACGATCAACACACTGAACAATACAACCGCTGGATGCTCCACCGGAAATTATAGTCAGCAAAGTGCAACTACAAATTTGTTTCTCGGCTCCGGTTATACTTTATCTCTTACAACAAATGCAACTGCAATCACCTCGGTTTGGTTTGACTGGAACCACAGTGGTGTTTTTGAACCCACCGAATGGTATCAGCCTTTTACTACAGGTACGACAGGTTCCATCACAGTAACGATTCCCGTTACGGCTTTAACGGGTATTACGGGCATGAGAGTGAGATCAAGAAGTTCAGGAAATACAAATGGTGCAAACGATGCCTGTACGTCAATGGCTTCAGGTGAAACGGAAGATTATATTGTTAACGTTGTTCCTCTGCCTCCTGATCCTCCAACTCCGGTTCAGGACCCGGCTTCTCCTACCTGTATAGCGGGAACCGATCTTTCAGTTCCGGGTTCACCTGCATCCGGAGATGTCTGGTACTGGCAAACCTCCGCAACCGGAACGTCAACAGCTAATCCGGTTTCGGGACCATATACGGTCTATCTGAATGGGACTTACTATGTACGGACCTATAACTCAACCAATAATGTTTGGTCGCTTGGATCATCGTCAATAACAGTAAATAATATTCCGCTGGCTGCAACTCCTCCCACTCCGGTTGCGGCTGCATCGCCAGCATGTTTGAATACCACCATTTCTGTTCCGGCTCCGGCAACCGGAATCGCTTATTATTGGCAGGGAACGAACAGTTCCGGGACCAGCAATCTGATGAACGCTACTGCTCCATATAGCATAAACTCTACCGGGACCTATTATATTTCGGCTTATGATTCGGCAACCAGTTGCTGGTCGAATACAAACAACGTTTCAGTTGTTATTGATACATATATTCCTGCTCCTCCGGTTGTCAGCAATGATAGCATTTTAATATGCGAGGGCTCCGCCTCTGCAATGATGAATGCTAACGCGCCTTCGGGTTCAGGTATTGTCTCTGCCAGCTTCGGTAATGCCCTGGTCTCAACCGGCACAGGAGCATCCACCTACACAGTTTCAGTAGGTGCTGTTCCGGCAGGCGCCACTATCACAGGAACACAACTTCTTGTTTTTGGGGCAACAGCAGTCAGTCCTTCGTACAGGAGCGAAATCAGAGTCGCTTTAAGTGGTGCTACAACACTGGCGGCTACCCAATTATCAACGCAAGCTTCCGCTGGAGTTATTACTCCAAATCCTATAATTACAATTCCGAATCTTCCGGCTTCAGGAGGATCAGTTACTCTTTCCTTGACGGAAACATTCAACGATGGAGGCAATGATGCTACATTTGATTCAGTGCGTCTTGTTGTGATGTATTCATTACCTGTTACAACGTTGAACTGGTGGAATTCTTTAACTGGCGGAACTGTTCAGGGCGCGGGGAGTTCGCTGGAGGCTATAGGTACAGCATTCTTACCTGATTCAAATACACCGGGCACCTATACATTTTATGCAGCTGCTAATTCAGGAAGCTGTTCAAGCAACAGGGTCGCAGTAAATGTTTTTGTAAATGCATTACCTGCATTAGTCTTATCTGATACCGCTGTCTGTTCAGGACAACCTGCCGTTCTGAATGCACAAAACGCGGGCTCCACGTATCTGTGGAATACTGCTGCTACAAGTCAAAGTATAAGCACAACTACAGGCGGATTATTTTATGTTGATATCACTACTGCCGAAGGATGTATGGTAAGAGACAGCATGAATCTGATCATAAATAATCCTCCGGTTGTTGATCTCGGATCTGATATTGGATTTTGCTCAGGTGATTCTATATTAATTGATGCTGCCAATACAGGATTTAATTTTCTGTGGAATGATTCAAGCACAGCACAAACTATTACAACAGGTTCAGCGGGAACTTATTATGTAACTGTAACTAATCCATTAACACTATGTTTTGAAAGTGATTCAATTGTGATCACTGTTAATCCTTTGCCAACAGTGAATTTAGGAATCGATACTGCGATCTGTATTGGTGATTCAATCAGTTTGAATGCCGGTAATCCGGGTGCAATGTATTCGTGGAGTACCGGTAGTACCAACCAGGTTATTAACGTCAATAATCCATCTACTTATTTTGTTTATGTGAGTGATCCGGCAACTGGCTGTTACAAGTCTGATACAATAATGATCTCTCAGAACATGTTGCCGATTGTAAACATTGGAGGTGATACTGCAATATGCAATGGTGATGTTTTCCTGCTCGATGCGGGCATTCCAGGCTCTGCATACCTATGGAATGATTCTTCAACAGCGCAGACACTTAATGTTTCTAATGCCGGCAATTATTATGTGGATGTTACAGACGTAAATGGATGTAAAGCCAGTGATTCAATTAACGTGCTGGTTAACGCGGTTCCCGTTGTTAACCTTGGCGCAGACACAACACAATGTTCGGGCTCAGTTATATTGGATGCCGGTAATTCAGGTTCGTCATATTCCTGGAACAATTCTTCAACAAATCAAACACTCACTGCAACTACGTCAGGAATCTATTATGTTGCCGTAGCAAACAGTAACTCCTGTACTTCAACAGATTCTATCACTGTAACAATTAATCCTTTACCGGTTTTAGATCTTGGAAATGATACAACTCAGTGCGGAGGTTCTATCACTTTTGACGCAGGAAATCCCGGATCGTTATACTCCTGGTATAATAACACGAATGCACAAACGCTTACGGTTTATTCTTCCTCAACGGTGAGCGTCACTGTTACTAACCCTTTAACGGGATGTATTTCAAAAGACACAGTGAATGTTGTATTCAATCAGTATCCAGTAGTTAATCTCGGAAATGATATCTCGCAATGTGCAGGAACAGTAACATTGAATGCAGGAAATTTTGGTGCTGCCTTTTTGTGGAATACATCAGCAGTGACTCCTGCCATTACTGTAAGCAATTCAGGATTGTATCATGTTGATGTTACGAACGCAGGATGTACATCATCAGATACAATTATGGTAACGATTAATCCGCTTCCTGCAATAGGTTTTCCTGCAATAGCAACTCTTTGCGCGCAGGGAAGTGCTATAATCTTGAATGCTTCTCCGGCTGGAGGGATTTTTAGCGGTGGAACTGAAGTCTCCGGGATTACTTTCGATCCGGGGGTTGCAGGGCCGGGTTCTCATCCGGTTCTATACACATTCACTGATGCAAACTCCTGTTCCAATTCATTTACGCAGCTCATAAATGTAAATGATTGTACCGGTATTGAAGAAACAGAAAACGCAAGCTCGGTTGAAGTATATCCAAATCCATCTGCCGGAATGTTTAATATTTCCTTTGTAAATGTGCAGTTTACAGACCTTTTGATAAACGTAACTGACATTCAGGGTAAAGAAGTATTTACTTTCAGGGAAAAGAATATCACTGGAAGCTATAATAAACAAATCAACCTTGAAGGTTTACAGAAGGGTTTTTATTCTCTTAGATTGACCGATGGAAATGAAATGATCATCAGAAAATTGATCATCAATTAAGACAAAATAAAAAGCCTCTTCGTGTTGAAGAGGCTTTTTTATTTACTGTTTCGGTTGTTTATATAATGGGACCGTTGAGCAGGGCTCGCCATACATAATACTTTTAGCTATCGGCCTTAGCAAGGAAGTGATCTGAACATATGCGGCTTTAGGTACAGGAAGCTTTCCACATCCTTTGATAACAATACGCGCATCTTTATAATCAATGAGATTAATTTTTGAAAGGATCTCATTGTACAGTATTGTCTCAAGTGTTTCAAGATCCCCAAAAATCACTTTTTTAGCGTATGGCTCAAGTTGAGTTGCAAGAAGCATATATGCCCAGGTAGGGACTATCGCATCAGCTGTACATATAAGCGAAACATACTTGTCTTTGTAAGCTGCCCAGTCGTGGTTCTTGATGAATTCCCTGAAATCCTTTTCGCGGAGAATGAGCCCCTGGAATAAATGATCCTTTATGTCGAAAACAACACGGTCACCTGAAGGATAAAACTCTTCAAGATCTATGGTGATCAAACCACTTTGCGAGACTTTGTTTACAATTTCGTTTTCCATTATATATTTCGGATTACATAAATCCTAATTCAAGCTGCGCCACTTCACTCATCATGTCTTTTTCCCATGGCGGTTCGAAAGTAAGTTCAATTTTTGCTGACCGTACTCCCTCAACATCACGAAGCTTGGCTTCAATTTCAGGAGGTAAAGTTTCTGCAACAGGACAGGAAGGCGAGGTGAGTGTCATTTTCACCATAAGGTTGTTCTCCTCATCAAGGTTGATCTCATAGATGAGGCCGAGCTCCCAGACATCCACGGGGATCTCAGGATCATAACACGTTTTTATTGTATCAATAACACGTTGAGTGACTTCTGTATTATGAGTATTTATTATTGCAGGCATTTTATTGAGTCAAAAGTATTTATTTAAAATTCAATAGATGGTGTTACCTCTTCGATTTGTATGCCAGAGCATCCAGTTTCATTTGTTTGATCATGCTTACGAGGCCGTTACTTCTTGTAGGGGAAAGATGTTGTGTTAATCCGATCTTTTCTACAAATCCAAGCTTTGCATCAATGATCTCGTCCGGTGTGTGTTCCGATAAAACCCTGATCATTAATGCCACCATCCCCTTAGTGATTATCGCATCGCTGTCTGCAGTAAAAACAACTTTACCATCCTTTAGTTCAGAATTAAGCCAAACTCTGCTCTGGCAGCCTTTAATGATACGATCTTCAGTTTTCTTCTCTTCCGAGATCATTGGCAATGATTTCCCGAGGTTGATCAGATGTTCATACTTCTGCATCCAGTCATCAAACATTTCAAACTCCTCTACAATCTCATTTTCTGTTTCTTCAATGCTCATCTCAAATTTTTTCTATTTCAACATTGCAATCGCTCTTTCAAGCCCTTTAATAAATTCATCGATCTCTTCTTTCGTATTGTAGAAAGCAAATGCAGCTCTTACTGTTCCCTGTATGCAATAATGAGCCATCAGAGGCTGTGTGCAGTGATGTCCTGTTCTTACTGCAATTCCTAACTGATCGAGTATGGTACCTAAATCGAAAGCGTGAATTCCCTCTACTACAAATGATATTACACTGGCTTTGTTTTTAGCAGTCCCGATTATTTTTACCCCTTCAATTTTTTGCAGTGCAGCAGTAGCATAAATCAAAAGTTCATGTTCGTACGCGGCAATCTTATCAAGTCCGATATCATTAACGTAATCAATCGCTGCAGCTAATCCGATTCCCCCTTCAATATGTGGTGTACCTGCTTCGAACCGTAAAGGGACATCGGCATATTCTGTTTTTTCAAAAGTCACAGTCTTAATTGTGCCTCCGCCAACTTTATACGGTGGAAGCTCATTCAGCCATTTTTCTTTTCCGTATAATATTCCAACACCGGTTGGGCCAAAAAGTTTATGTCCGCTGAAACAATAAAAATCTGCATCAAGCTCCTGAACGTCCACACTTGTATGTGGCACAGCCTGGGCTCCGTCCAGAAGCACAGGAATGTTCTTCTCATGAGCAAGTTTTATGATTTCTTTAACCGGATTAACGGTGCCAAGCGTATTTGAGATATGAGCAACGGCAATGATCTTTGTTTTATCTGAAAGAAGCTTTTTGTACTCTTCCATGATCAGCTCTCCTTCGTTGTTGATCGGCACCACTTTTAACAAAGCTCCTCTCTCTTCGCATACTTGTTGCCATGGTAGAATATTGGAATGATGTTCCATAGCAGTTACAATTACTTCATCACCTTTGTTAATAAATTTTTTCGCGAAAGAATGCGCAACAAGGTTAATTGATTCGGTGGTTCCTGATGTAAAAACGATCTCATTTGCACTTTTTGCATTCAGGTGTTTTTGCACTGTGGCTCTTGCTTTTTCATACAAAACAGTAATTTCCTGGCTGAGCGTGTGAACACCACGATGGATATTTGCGTTCTGATCCTTATAGTAATTTGCAATGGCGTCAATCACCTGAACAGGCTTTTGCGATGTAGCTCCATTATCGAAATAGATCAGCTTTTTTCCATTTACTTTTTTAGAAAGTATTGGGAAGTCGGCACGGATCTTTTCTATGTCGATGGGTGTTTCGCTAATCGTTTTTTGCTTGTTCATGTCTAGAAATGCAAAGTTAAGAATTATTCTAAATAAGGGCTATTTTCCTTGATGAATAAAGTGGTTTAGGGGGATTGATTATCCGTGTTGTATTCATATTTTTACACTGTGAAAACATCGATATATTTAGATTATAACGCCACAACTCCCCTGGACAAAAGAGTTCTTGAAATCATGCTTCCGTATTTCACCGAGAACTTCGGAAATGCCTCAAGCAGAACTCATACTTTCGGATGGATAGCAGAAGATGCGATCAAAATTGCACGTAAGCAGGTTGCCTCACTCATCAATTGTCTGGAGCAGGAAGTTGTATTCACATCCGGTTCTACTGAATCGATCAACCTGGCAATTAAAGGTGTTTGGGATAATTACCAGACTAAAGGCAATCATATAATAACCGTCAAAACTGAACATAAGGCCGTTCTCGACACGTGTGCTGCACTCGAAAAGAAAGGCGCTGTAGTTACCTATTTATCGGTGGATCGGGAGGGTCTCATTGATTTGAATGAGTTGAAAAATGCCATCACTGAAAAGACAATCCTTGTTTGCATTATGTATGTCAATAATGAAACAGGAGTTATCCAGCCAATTAAAGAAATTGCGAAGATCGTGCATGATCATCATTCCATATTTATGTCGGATGCAACACAGGCTGCTGGAAAAATAAACATAGACCTTGAGGTAGACAAAATAGATCTTTTATGCATTAGTGCCCATAAGTTCTATGGGCCGAAAGGAGTTGGAGCTTTGTATGTGCGCAGAAAAGATCCTCGCGTAAGTCTGTTCGCACAGAGCCATGGAGGGGGCCACGAAAAGGGATTGCGCTCCGGCACCTTGAATGTAACAGGAATTGTTGGACTTGGCAAAGCCTGTGAAATTGCTGAAGCTGAGATGTGGGATAACTCAGTCCGAATTTCTGTGCTACGAACCCGGCTTGAGCAGGCACTGTGCAATTTTCCCAACGTTCACATAAATGGCAGCACCAAACACAGAATATTTAACACTGCCAATATTTGTTTCCCCGGATTTCGCTCCGAGGACTTTATCAGAAAGCTGCCACATCTTGCAGTTGCTATGGGCTCGGCCTGTACATCAGCTGTTCCGGAGCCTTCACATGTTTTAAAGGCAATGGGCCTGAGTGATGATGATACCTATTCTTCCATACGTTTCAGTCTTGGAAAATTTACTAATGAAAAAGAAATTGCTGATACGATCCAAAGTATTCAGGAAGTAATGAAGACGGATTAATTGACCACTATCTTTTTTGTGATTATGTTCCCGTTGCCTTCTGTGAGAATCAGCAAATAGTATCCCTGCTCAAGCGCCAGATGTTGTTCCAGAGAACCATTGATGCCGGAAGCATAGATCGTTCTGCCTGATCGGCCGGTGATCCTTACAAACGCATTCCCTGCATTGGCACCCGATGAGATCCGAAAATTAACAATGTTACCCGCAGATGGATTTGGAAATATCGTGATTTCACTGTTGGCTTCATTGGATACGACTGCCACGATCCGGGAATAAAATGAGTTGCCATCAGAGGTGATTTTTTTTAAACGGTAATACCCTGTGCCCCCGGTGTTTTTTTTAAGTCGAACGCTATACTTTCCTTGCTCCGAATTTTCGGAGGTTATTTTTTGCAGTAGAGAAAAATGAATCGCGTCCGTACTCGCTTCTATTTCGAATAAATCAACTTGCGCAGACTGCATGCAGCTCCAGCTGAATTCAATGTCATCACCTGAAATTGACGTAGCAGTAAAACCAGGATCCTGTTGCTCATAATATTGTTTACCGTCCTGTGAGGTTGCGCTCAGAGAATCAGGATGCGATGAAGTCTGTGAGAAAGTCTTTAGCGCTAATAAAATCGAAAGGGTGGTTAAAAGATGTTTCATAGTACAGTTTTTAAATTCTGTACGAAAGTATGGCAGGAATATGCCCCCGCCTATTCAAGAATGCAGGAGGCTTAACACATGTAAGATTTATGCACTTTTTGTAAAATCACCGAATAACGATAGTTTTCTCTTCACTCTGTTTAAAAACTCCTATTGGCTGTGCAAACTCATGTAAAGAAAGAGAGATTAAAACCTTTTCAAATTCGTTTTTAAATGATGGATCCACACTTACCAGAAGCCCGCCATTTGTCTGAGGATCGCATAAGGTCAAAAGGGAATCTCCTGTGATCCCTGCCACCTTCGGGTCATAACCGCTCCAGTTTCTGAAGCTATTGTCTGGGACACACATTTGAGAAATATAAAAAGACAAATCGTTGATCAAAGGAACTTTAGAATATTCAAGTTCAACGCTTAAGTTGGCGCCTTCAGCCATTTCAATCAAATGCCCAAGCAATCCGAATCCGGTTACATCCGTCATTGCACTCACATAATTTAATCCTCCAAATATTTCTCCCTGTTTATTGAGTTGCATCATTTGTCCCGCAGCAGTTCCTTTATGCTCTTCTTTAAGCATTCCTTTCTTTTCCGCGGTAGTTAGAATACCAACTCCAATTTTTTTTGTCAGGTAAAGAAGATCACCTTCTTTTGCTGTATTGTTTTGTTTTAAATTTTTCAGGTCGATCATCCCGGTAACAGCAAGCCCGAATATAGGTTCAGGGCTGTCAATGCTGTGACCCCCTGCAAGTGGGATATTAGCTTCTGCACAGATCGTTCGTGCACCATCTATCACTTTTTGTGCAAGTTCAGTGGATAGCTTATTTATTGGCCAGCCTAAAATAGCGACTGCCATCAATGGTTTTCCTCCCATCGCATACACATCACTGATCGCATTTGCGGAAGCGATCTTTCCGAAATCGAATGCATCATCAACAATCGGCATAAAAAAATCGGTTGTGCTTATCAGGCCTTTTCCTTTACCAATATCGTATACCGCGGCATCATCTTTAGTGCTGTTACCAACGATCAATTTGTTTTCCAAGGGTGCTTTAAAATCCGATTTTAAAATTTGCTCCAGAACGTGAGGTGCAATTTTGCATCCGCATCCTGCACCGTGTGAGTATTGTGTGAGTTTGATCTCTTCCATTATATTTCTTAATTAATTAAGGGCGATTTAAATTTATTAATAGTATTAACTTTGACGAAACCACTTTTATATAATGATGAAGTCTCATGACACCGGAAATGCTCAACGTATTTTTATATGGTTGATCGTTTGTTTACTGCCATTGATTCATTCAACAAACACAGTAGATCCGGACGCCCACTTAAAAATGCTGGTTGTTTCTGCCGTAATGCTTTGTTTTATCGTTTACAATGTTTTATCCGGTAAGCGCGTAAAAATAGGCACAAATCCGCTAATAATAAGCTTTGGATTTTTCCTCTTTTATTCGGTCACAAGATTATCGGGGATTAATTTTGCTGATGCATCGTTTGAATGGCTTCAGATCTTTCTTGTCTTTACCGTTATCTTTGCTTTTGTTTGTTTCATTGAAAAGGACGTTATTTTTACAGAGCTTCCTAAAGCATTTGCTGCGTTGTCCCTGATCATTATTTGTGTTGGAATAAAAGATCTTATTGGAGTTATCAGCGAAGGAGAATTGTCTATTCCGGGAAATACATATGGATTAATGAGCGTATTCGGGCACCGTAACCTGTTTGCACAGACACTCTTTTTTAATCTGCCCTTTACTCTGTATGGCCTTCTTAATAACAAACAAAAATTCTGGCGGCTTCTATTTTATATTGCGACTGTTCTATCCGTTTTCTTTCTTATTATTTTATCTAACAGGGCAACCTGGATAGCATTAGTTACGGGATTTATTTTGAGCAGCATCTTATTACTTGTCAAAATGAGGAAAGCGGAGCCGCCCCCGGGGACTCGCGCTGATATAAGAAAAGTAATGTTCTGTGTTGTATTGGGTCTTATTGTCTCTTGTTTGTTTTATATAAGATATGCTAAAACAACAAGCGTTGGGAGCCATGCATCCGAGATCGTAAATTTTGAAAAAGGTTCCACTAAGGATCATCTCTCCTTATGGAAAAAATCTTTGAGCCTCGGAAACGAAAATCCTATTTTTGGAAAAGGCTTGGCTTCCTGGAAAGTGGAAGTACTCAAATACGGAAATGAGGGGTTGGTATCGGAGAACAACTCCACATTTTATCAGACGCCTCATAACGACTTTTTATGGGTGTATTGCCAGGAGGGTTTTATCGGACTCTTTCTTTATCTTTTATTTTTATTTTTTGTGGGCTATTCAATTTTTAAAGGTTGGAAGTTGTCGGATGACGCACCTGTAAGTATATTTTATATCGCCTTGCTGTTTACGTTTCTGGGTTATCTGACCTATTCAATGTTCAGCTTTCCTAAAGAACGTCTCGAGGAATTTCTGATACTGGGAATAATAGCGGGAAGCGCTTCTGCTAAAGAGAACATTGTAAATTCAAAATTAAGATCAAACGTTCTTGCGATTGCGTCAGGTGTTTTATTAATTCCGGGTTGTTATGCGGGGCTGACAAGATACCGATCGGAAATACATCTTGCGAAAGCGCTTCAGGCGAAAGCGAGAGATAATAACAGGCTCGTGATATCAGAGATCAGAAAAGCTAACTCCGAATGTTATATAATGGATCCTGTTTCAACACCTCTCACATGGTATTCAGGGAGCGCTCACTTTAATCTCGGAGAATACGAACCGGCACTGAAAGATCTTCAGATCGCGAATAATATAAATCCATATCACATCCATGTATTAAATAATCTTGCTTCATGTTATGAGATCACAGGCGATCATCAGGCTGCAATATTTAATTATAGGAAAGCGGTTGCTATCGCTCCTAACTTCGAAGATGCCTGGCTAAACCTATGTGCTGTATACTTTAATTTAAATGATAATAAAAAAGCGTATGAAGCGCTCAGCCACCTGGTTGCAGAAACCTCCAATCCAAAATTCCCTCAATTCATAACAGTTGTTTTGCAGAAACGCCTGATGGAAGGGGCTGAAAAATCAGAAAACCAAAAAGTAAAAGAACTTCTTATTCAAAAAGGGCAGGACACATCCTGGTACATTGAGATCTACAGAAGATCGAAAGAATTGAATCGTTCGCCTGAAGTGATTGTCCTCGATTTCATTAAATAAAGTTTTGATTATCAGTCCAGAATAGTCTAATTTAGTTTAGTTAAACTAATTCTACTATCGATGAAAAAGCTGTTCTTTATTTTATTACTTGTATTTCCAGGTATACTATTATCTCAAAGTATCGTGAGCGTAAATCCGAATACCGCGCAACAGGGACAAACCTTGTCGGTTTCTGTTACCGGTTCAGGCACTTCGTTCGGACAGGGAACAACATTAATTAAGCTTTGGAAAGCAGGAGTGTCTGTATTTCCGAATAGCACAACTATCATAAATAGTTCCCAGATCAATGCAACGTTTTCTTTTAATACTTCTCATCCTGCAGGGTTATACGATGTAATGGTTTATGGCACCAACAGCGTGACGATGCCTGCCGGTTTTAATTTAACGGTGAATCCAGCTACAGGGCCGTCAATAGTGAGTGCAAGCCCTAACACAGGTACACAAGGGCAGACACTCTCGATAGCTATATCCGGACATAACACTGTGTTCCAACAAGGGACAAACATTGTAAAATTGTTTCATGCCGGGACAACCATTTTTCCTTCAGGCCTTAGCTTTGTCAACGACTCGCTTATCAATGCAACTTTTAATTTTACAACATCGCATCCGGCAGGCGCATATGATGTGATCGTAGCTAATTACATGATGACGCAAACTCTTACATTGCCTGCAGGATTTACTTTAGGCTCTTATGTTGCTCCATCAGCGTCTATTCAGAATGTAAGTCCAAACAGTGCTTTTCAGGGACAAACATTAGCCGTTTCTATTTCCGCCTCCAACACAAACTTTACTCAAGCCACCACGCTCATTAAATTGTTTAATGGCTCAGCATCAATTTATCCGAGTTCCATCAGTATATTGAATGATTCATTGGCGAGCGCAAATTTCTCACTCACTACGGCACATACTCCCGGTTTGTATGATGTTATTATATACGGCAGCGGAACGTTGGTCATGAGCAATGGCTTTACATTAAACCCCGCATCCCCGGCAGCAACTTATATTGAAAGCGTGAATCCCGATTATGCAGTACAGGGGCAAACACTGACGGTGGGTATTTCAGGACATAATACTGTATTTCAGCAGGGAACAAATATCGTTAAGCTTTATGGCGGAGGAACAACAATATATCCGACAAGCTCGGTGTTTGTTAATGATTCACTGATAAATGCAACATTTGCTTTTAATGCTTCTCATCCTGCCGGACTTTATGATGTGGTGATCGGGAACTATAGCGGATCATCAAGCCTTTCCATGTTAAATGGATTTACGCTTTATAGCCCGACTGTAAACGCGAGTATTGTTGAAATTAGTCCCGCTTCCGCAAATCAGGGTGACCCTATTAATTTACTGCTCACCGGACTAAACACACATTTCGGATCAGGTAACGATACCATCTGGCTGTCGGATATTTATGGTAATTCCATTTATCCTGTATCCATGATCATGTTGAATGATACCAGTATGATCGGACAGTTTAATTTTACATTGGGTGACCTGCCGGGAACTTATTCTGTTTATCAGAGTAACCTGACAGATGGTATAATAAGTTTTGATAATTCCTTTGAGCTTTATGGAGTTGCGGGTGCACCGATGATCATGACCGTTAGTCCAAGCTCAGGCATCGTTAATCAATTTGTTACGATAAGCTTTACAGGCAACGGAACCCATTTCACTTCGGGAGCTGATACGATCAGCCTCGTGAATTCTCTTTTCAGATCAACAACATTCGTTTACCCAAATACAATGTCTGTTATTAATGACACATTGATCCAGGCGGGATTTGATCTTACAGGCGTTGATGGCGGCACCTACGATATCCTTGTGCAGGGAACCGAAGATGTGAGGCTTGCAGTCGGGTTCATGGTTGCTTATCCGGTCTCTCTAAATGAGAACATTTTGGTGGGAGACTTGTCGGTTTATCCGAATCCTTCTACCGGAGTCTTTAATTTAAAAGCAGGAAAGACCTTCACGAATTCGAATGTGAACGTAACAGACCTGCAGGGGAAAATAATTATTTCAGAGAAGATGAATGGCACGAACAGTTCTGTTGATCTTTCAGCGTTTACTTCCGGGATGTATTTTATTCAGGTGACGAATGAAGATAAGATGATCAATACAAAGATCATTAAGGAATAGGAACCGTTTTTAATTTTTCTGTTAAAGCAGTAGCAATCTTTTCCGGGTTGAGGTCATTGAATTCACAAATTGTGATATTCTCTTTCGGGCGTTTGCTTAAGCCGAACTCGTATGAATTATCGTAATAAACAAGCGTAATTTCAACTGCGGTTTCTAGGTCGCCTGCTTCAATAGCTTCCACGGCACGCTTTGCATGTTGTCCGCCCAATTTTTTAGTGATTCTTTGAGTTGCAGTGATCAGCTCTTCTTTACTGAATTTTCCATAGTCTTTCGCAAGAAATTTTACTCTTTCAGCAAGCGGAAGCCTGATGTAAAACACTTTAGCTTCTCTGACCTGATTCCAAAGCGGATCAGGAAGAACATTGATCCCTATCTTCCGGCTTTCATCTTCAAGCCAGCAAACCCTCGACTTATCAATTTTCGAGAATGCATCCGAAACTTCATTTTCAAATTGCTCCTGAGACACCTGTTTCTCTTCACCGAATGATCCGTATGAGGAACCTTTGTGATGCGCGATCTTCTCGAGGTCAATTACCTGCTCGCCTTGTTTTATAAGTTCATGCAGTATTAATGTTTTTCCCGAACCGGTTCTTCCTCCAAGTATGATAATGTTTTTGGGTTTTTCAAAACTCTCGATTACATGCTGACGATATGTTTTATAACCGCCTTTTAAAACAATACATTTAAAACCATACGTTTCAAACAGCCACGCCATGCTGGCGCTGCGCATTCCGCCCCGCCAGCAATGCACGAGCAGTGTGTTTGAGTTGGGAATGTTCCTGGCATCTGAAATGAATTGATGCAGCTTGGGCCCGACTAATTCAAGCCCTTTTAAAATTGCGGGTTGTTTCCCTTCTTGTTTATAGAGTGTTCCGATAATCTTTCTCTCTTCATCTGAAAAGAGCGGAATGTTGTGCGCACCCGGAATTCTGCCCTGGATGAACTCTGCAGGTGTACGAACATCTATTACAGGATGGCTCTCTGAAAGCTTTAAGAATTCTGATATGTTAACCTGTGTAGGCAAATTATTTAACCTCCTGCATCAGTTTTTTAACCACCGGTGATATTGCAATCATTATCACTCCGCATATCAAGGCATAAAATCCCAGCTGCTTGTATCCTTCTGTGTAAATGTTCAGTCGCTCCAGATTAGTAGAGTTGCTTGAAGCTTCAGCGATGTTCGCACCAAGCAGGCCTGCAAAGTACTGGCCATAAGCACTGGCGAGGAACCACATTCCCATCATCATAGCCTGTAATTTTGGGGGAGAAAGCTTTGTCATTACCGACATACCGATTGGTGATAAACAGAGTTCCCCGAATGTAATTACAAACCATCCTAAAGTGAAAAGATCCAGCGATGTCATCCCATTTTCATCTGCAAAGAATTTAGTCCAGTAGAAAACATAGAATCCGCCCGCAAGGAATAAAAATCCTAATCCGAATTTAACAATCGTATTGGGTTCGATCCTTCTTTTACTGAGCCAGATCCACACCATTCCCAACAATGCAGCGAAGGCGATCACAAAAAGAGAGTTGGCAGAATTGTTAACTCCGTTGGGATTAAGCGGAACTCCCAATACAGTATCGTGTAAGTTGTTTGCTGCAAAGAGACTTAGAGATCCTCCGCTTTGTTCGAAGAAGGCCCAGAATAAAATAGAGAAGAGAATGAAGATCAGTGCTGCGAGGAGTTTCTTTCTGTCGGCAGCAGGATACTTCATCATTTCATAAATAAGATAAATTAACACGCAAGGACCGATGATATACATGAACCAATCGGTGTATTGAGTTTTGGAAACCATGGTCATGATAACCGGGATCACTAAAAGAGACCCTCCGTAGACTGCATACTCGTACCAGTTCTTATTTGTATTACCATCTGTTCTAATTGGAGGTAAACCGATCGGTCCGAGCGAACGTTGTGTGAAAATGAAAGTGATAAGACTGATGGTCATAACAATCGCGGCAAGCCCAAATGCAAGCCGCCACGAATACGATTGAGCAATAGCGATACATGCATAACCTCCCAATAATGCTCCAAGATTTATTCCGGCATAGAATAAAGAAAATCCTGCATCGGTTCTGGAATCGCCTTGTTTGTATAGAGCACCGACCATTGTAGAGATATTCGGTTTAAAGAATCCGGATCCGATAATGGTAAAGCTTATCCCAAGGAAAAAATAATTTTCGGGATTCAATGATAAAATGAAACTCCCTACGATCATGAGGATCCCACCCCAGAAAAGCGATTTTCTGTAGCCTAATATTTTATCTGCGAATAGTCCACCAATAAAAGTGAAAGCATATACAAAGGCTTGTGTCGCTCCATATTGAAGATTAGCAGCGGTTTCATCCATGGCAAGCTTGTCGACCATAAATATTACCAGCATTCCACGCATCCCGTAAAAAGAGAAGCGTTCCCACATTTCGGAAAAGAAAAGATACCATAGCTGTTTCGGATATTTCCCTTTAAAATTCTGGATGTCTTCTAATGTTCGTGCTTGTTCCATTAATAAGTGTTTTTACGAATTTACTGTTTAATTTAATGTAAGATAAAATGATTTACACCGAATGAACTGTTACCATCGCGGAGATCTTCATTGCGCGTTCTTTTACAGCATTTACATCACTTCCGGGTACATCGTATGCAAGGGCAACAGCCATTCTGCGGTATGGACGTGTAACAGGCTTGCCGAATAAGCGGACATCTGATTGTTTGTTGTTCATTGCATTCTCAAGGCCGCTGAATGAAGGATTGATTCCTTCTTTATGAGCAAGTATAACAGAGCTTGCTCCAACACGCTCAAGGGTGATTTCTGCAATTGGAAATCCGAGAACAGCGCGCGCGTGCAATTCAAATTCCGACAAGTTCTGTGTTCCTGCAAGCGTAACCATGCCTGTATCGTGTGGCCTCGGTGATAACTCCGAAAAATAAACCCCATCGTCTGCAAGAAAAAATTCAACTCCCCATAATCCGGCTCCTGTTAACGCTTTAGTTACTTTATCCGCCATCATTTGAGCTTCCTTTAAATGCTCCGCTTTGATTTCTGCCGGCTGCCAGCTCTCCTGGTAATCTCCTCGTTCCTGGCGGTGACCTATCGGAGGACAGAATAATGTATTTCCATTCTTTTGAGTTACTGTTAAAAGAGTTATCTCTGAATTGAATTTCACAAAAGCTTCCGCGATCACTTCAGTGTAATCACCGCGTTTACCTGCCTGCGCATAATCCCAGGCTTTCTGAATATCGGCTTCTGTCTTGATCACACTTTGCCCTTTCCCTGATGAGCTCATCAACGGTTTTACAACGCATGGAATGCCGACTATTTCTACAGCCTTTTTCAACTCTTCAAAGCTGTTGGCATATTCATATTTTGCTGTTTTTAAGCCGAGCTCTTTTGCTGCAAGGTCACGAATGGCTTTTCTGTTCATTGTGAAATTAGCTGCCTTGGCGCTGGGAACCACAGTAATTCCCTGCTGTTCGTAATCAAAGAACCGCTCTGTTCTGATCGCTTCTATCTCAGGTACGATCAGATCCGGTTTATGTTTTGCAACTATTCTGTCAAGCTCCGCACCATCCAGCATATTGATCACTTCTCTCTCATCAGCCACCTGTTGAGCGGGTGCATCGTTGTATGAATCAACTGCAACTACGTATTGCCCAAGACGCTTAACTGCAATAACGAATTCTTTACCGAGTTCACCTGAACCCAAAAGCATTATTTTTTTCATAAAGATTGTTCTGTTAGGGCTACTAATTTACTTAAAATAACCACTCGCCAATTATCACAGTATTTACGAAAAAGTATATTCTTTATTTTTCCTATCATTGCATTATAAATAAAACTTAGCAATATGATCGCACTTTACATTATTGGGGGACTGGTTGTCCTCATCGGGGGCCTTGCCTTCTCAGCGCCAACAGATTTCAAGCTTGAAAGAGAAGTTATCATCAATAAACCAAAAGATGTAGTGTTCGCCTATGTACGCTCCTTAAAGAATCAAAACAACTGGAGTGTCTGGGCGCAAAAAGATCCAAACATCAGAAATGAATTCCGGGGAACAGATGAGACTGTAGGTTTTGTTAATGCATGGGAAGGAAACAAGGATGTTGGTAAAGGTGAGCAGGAAATCAAACAGATCATTGAAGGAGAGAAAGTGGTTTTCGAACTGCGGTTTGAAAAGCCTATGAAAATGACTAATGCAGCATACATTATAACAGAAACAGTCAGTCCATCTCAGACAAAAGTGCGCTGGGGATTCATGGGTAAGTCACCACGTCCGATGAATGTTATCAGCATGCTTATGAAGGGTGCCCTGACAAAAGATTTTGATGCAGGCCTTAATAATCTGAAAAAGATTGTTGAGAAATAATGATCTGAGATCTTAATTCGCCCTTTCAGCACAAGCCTGAAAGGGCTTTTTTTTGTATTTTTGTCACCTAAAAATTTAACAACATGTACGGCAAATTCAAGGATCATCTTCAGACAGAATTAAATACTATTGACGAATCGGGTTTATTCAAGCGCGAGCGTATCATCACATCAGAACAGGGGGCGGTGGTTAAAGTGAATGGCAAGGATGTGATTATTTTCTGCGCAAATAATTATCTAGGACTTTCCTCGCATCCTAAGGTGATTGAGGCTGCACATAAAACACTTGACCAGCACGGATATGGGATGAGCAGTGTGCGTTTCATCTGCGGTACTCAGGATATTCACAAGGAGCTTGAAGATAAGATCTCCAAATTTGTCGGACAGGAAGACACCATTTTATACGCGGCCTGCTTCGATGCCAATGGTGGTGTGTTTGAGCCTTTGCTGGGAGAAGAAGACGCGATCATTTCGGATGAATTAAATCATGCTTCTATCATAGATGGTGTTCGTTTGTGTAAAGCACAGCGTTATCGTTATAAGAACTGTAATATGGAAGACCTGGAAGAACAGTTAAAGGCTGCTCAAAAACAGCGCTTCCGCTTAATTGTTACTGATGGTGTTTTTTCTATGGACGGCTTTGTTGCTCCTTTGGATAAGATCTGTGACCTTGCCGATAAATACAATGCAATGGTAATGGTTGACGAAAGTCACGCATCCGGTTTCATTGGTAAAACAGGCCGTGGGACAATAGAATTAAAAAATGTAATGAATCGTGTTGACATAGTTACAGGGACTTTAGGAAAAGCGTTGGGTGGTGCAATGGGTGGATTTACTTCCGGTAAGAAGGAAATCATCGACATGCTTCGTCAGCGTTCACGTCCTTACTTATTCAGCAATTCACTTGCTCCGCATATCGTAGGTGCTTCAATCGCGGTGCTTGATATGTTAAGCGAGGCAACAACTCTTCGCGACAAGCTTGAATGGAATGTTAATTATTTTAAACAAGGAATTAAAAAAGCTGGTCTGGAGATCAAGGATGGCGATTCAGCAATTGTACCGGTAATGTTATATGATGCAAAGCTTGCACAGCAATTTGCTGCGAAACTTCTTGATGAGGGGATCTACGTAACAGGTTTCTTTTATCCGGTCGTACCGAAAGGGCAGGCAAGGATCCGTGTGCAGCTCTCTGCAGCGCATGAAAAAGAGCATCTCGATAAAGCATTGGCTGCTTTTGAGAAAGTAGGCAAGGAGCTTAACGTGATCCAATAAGTAATTCTTATTATGATTTGCGTGAGCGCGCTGTAACTGCCGCCATTAAATAATTCATCTTTAATCCATTTTATGTCAAAGGAAAATAGTTCATCGCATATTGTTCAGAGTTTAGTAATAAACCTGCTCATTGCTTTATCAAAGGCTTTTGCTGCTTTTATGACCCGCTCCGGAGCCATGCTGGCAGAGGCGATTCACTCGTTTGCCGATTGCGCTAACCAGATACTGCTTCTAATTGGTGTGAAGCAGGGAGCAAAAGCAGCTACTGAAAAACATCCTTTAGGTTATGGAAGAGCTGTGTATTTCTGGTCCTTCATGGTTGCAATGCTTTTATTCTCTATTGGTGGAATGTTTTCTATTTATGAAGGGATCCATAAATTTCATGATCCTGAACCGATTAAAAATATAGGTTGGGGAGTAGGGGTATTATTTTTTTCGATTGTGCTGGAAAGTTATGCCATGCTCTCAAATATAAAAGAGATCAATTCAAGAAAAGGAAAACACAGATTCTTCAAATACCTGCGTGATACAAAAGACAGTGACCTTGTTGTTGTCTTCGGAGAAAATTCAGCAGCCGTTTTTGGTTTGGTGTTCGCGCTTATAGCAATGCTGTTATCTTATTTCACAGGCGATGGTCGCTATGATGCTGCCGGCTCAATTATCATTGGGGTTATTTTGATTTTTGTTGCCATCTTTCTTTCCATAGAGGTTAAGTCGTTATTAATAGGTGAAAGTGCGAATGAAACAATTATGGAGGAGTTGAATATAATCATTCAGCGCCATCATGAAGTTGTTCAGCTTTTAAGATGCATCACTATTCAACAAGGGCCCGGTGAAGTGTTAATGTGCATGAAAATAAAATGCAAGGGAAACATTTCAGTCATTGATCTGAGCACGTTGATAAATAAGCTTGAAGAAGAGATCAGAATTGCTGCTCCTGAAGTGAAGTGGATCTATGTAGAACCTGACATGCAGGAGTGGAAAACGGTTTCAGCCTAACCGCTTTATTATATCCCAGATAAAACAAATCTGCACCTTTCTATCTCTTTGTCTTCACGTCCGAAAACCCCTCTGTATCTTTTTGCAGCGCTTCCGTTATAAACAGAAAACGAAACGTGAAGAGAATCTGTATCCTGACAAGTATTTTATTTCTTTCAAGAATTAATACTAATACAGCGCAACCGTATACGTACACCGGTACCAGCGTTTGGAATTCTATTTTCCATTATGAGAACAGTGAGCAGGAAGCGAATAGAAAAGCCGGAATTAAAGCCAAGACAACCTCTTGGGATAAACGATCGGAAATAAAGTATCTATATGATACGGCAGGCCGATTAACTGATTATCAATTTGGAAAAAAGAAGCGGGTGTCTACTTCTTATCTCGATGACGGAAGAAAGAGCAAAGTCGCATATTACAAGAAAGAAAAACTCATTGAGCTGGATTCCTTCGTCTGGAACGGCAAGCTCTTACAGGAGTGTGACATGCTTGATGAGAGACAAGTTATTTTTCAACGACAACGATATAAATATGATAGCATCTATGTTGTAGAGTATGTAAATGAAAAATTAAAGCGCGGAAAGTTCAGGGAAAAGCGAAAACAGATCACAGAATATTATCCGGATCACACCTATAAAAGGGTCACATATTTTAAAAATGGCAAGCCTGATTATTTTACTGTATTCGATTGCAATCCTGCCGGTCAGAATCATAAAGTTCAAAAAGATTCAACTTATTATTGTTTGAAAGAGGATGTTGACAGTCTGGGAAATAAGACCAAAGTAACGATCAGTAATTTCAGAAATCAATCAATAAAAAAGATAGAGTATTTCAATGCAAAGAATGAACGGATAGCAGATAAGACCTATGATCTGAAACGCGGAGGTGAGATAATGTGGGAATATTATTACAAACGGGGTAAACCTTTTTTGTATGAAAAATTCATATCCTATAAAAAAGGGAAGGAGTATTACAGAGTTGAAAATAAGTTTGATGTCGATGACAGAATTATTGAATCAAGTACAGCAATTCGTGGAAAATTGTCAAGGACAAGTAAGAGTTTTTTCAACGAAAGAAACCTGCTTTCAAAAACGGAAACGTATAACAGACGGAATAAATTAAAAAGGGAAACCCGCTTTACGTACGAATATTATTGAGCTATTCATCTGAGCCGATATGCATAAGAGCATCACCCTGATTAATTACGGGTTGATTATTTATGCCGACAATATACCCATCAAAAGGCGCGACCAGCTTTTCTTCATGATCGCCATAAGGATCGGAGATCATCCCTACAATTTCACCTTTCCTTACATGCGCACCGTTTGTTTTGGCACTATGAAAAAGACCTGATGACTTTGCACGCACCCATGAAGTTTTATTCAATATAACTGTCGGGTTATTTGGTATTGACGTTTCTACCATTGAAAAATGTTTCATCAGTCTTAAGCAACCGCTTACACCTTCGTTGATCGATAAATAATCGAAGCGGGATGATTCACCCCCTTCAAACACAAGGATTGATTTTCCTTTACGTGATGCTTCTTTACGAAGTGTATTGTCCCTGAATGGCGAATTGACGATCAATGGTGGAGAGAATTTTTTTCCGAGATCAAGGTTTGTTTCATTATTGAACACACAGCGTAACTGAGGATAGTTACTGATCTTGGCTCCACCGGTATGAAAGTCGATCCCAAAATCAATTTGCGGAATAACTTCATTCATTAAGTCGTAAGCAATGCGGCTTCCCAGCGATCCCGATTTAGTTCCCGGAAAGCAACGGTTAAGATCCCTGCCATCAGGTAGCTCGCGTGATCCGTATAAAAATGAAATAGTGTTGATAATAGGAATTGCGATGATACTTCCGCAGAGTGGTTTGCGGATATCCTCACGTTTAACAAGCTTTCTTACGATTTCAATCCCATTGATCTCGTCACCATGCATACCTGCACAGATCAATAAAGTAGGGCCCGGTTTCTCAGATCTGAAAACAAAAACGGGAATTTCAATCACCGTTTTTGTAGGAAGCTGATACCAGTTCAGGCTGACAATTGCTGTCGCGCCCGGCTTGATCTCCATCCCATTGATGTGAATGTTTTTGCTAACGTAAGCCATAATGAATTTGTGGTTTTTTGAATCCTATACTTTCATTAAGCACAAATTCAAAACCATGAAAAAACACACCCCTGCCCCTCTCGAGAGGAGATTGGATCTCACCCAACCTATAACTATTTTTTTCAAACACAGATTCGTAAATTCGTATGGATTCGTTATTCGTTGCGCTATACGTCATGATTGAATTCATTTCTCTCTACATACTCAATGATCTTAGCCGCAATGTCAACTCCTGTCGCACCTTCGATGCCCTCGAGTCCCGGTGATGAGTTTACCTCCATTACCAGAGGTCCACGCGATGATTGAAGCATATCAACACCGGCAATCGCTAATCCTAATTTCTTAGCAGCTTTAATTGCAGTTTCACGCTCTTCTTTTGTAAGCTCAATTACGTTTGCACTTCCGCCTCTGTGTAAATTACTTCTGAATTCTCCCGGTAATCCCTGGCGTTTCATGGCACCTACAATTTTTCCGTCAACAATAAATGCTCGTATATCTGCTCCGCCTGCTTCTTTGATAAATTCCTGAACAAGGATATTTGCTTTCAGAGCAAGAAATGATTCAATAACTGATTTTGCTGATTTGTGAGTCTCCGCGAGGATAACTCCAATACCCTGTGTTCCTTCAAGTAATTTGATTACTACCGGTGCCCCGCCAACCTGTTCCAATACATTATCAATGTTCTTTGGCGCGGATGCAAAAGCCGTTTTGGGCATTCCTATTCCTGCTTTCGCAAGCAATTGTAAGCTGCGCAACTTATCGCGTGAACGAACGAGCGCCTGAGATTCAACAGAAGAAAATACTTTCATCTGTTCAAATTGACGAACAACTGCAGCTCCATAAAATGTTACCGATGTTCCTATGCGCGGAATTACGGCATCAATACCCGTGATCTCTTTTCCGCCAAGAAAAATATGCGGATTCCCTTTTTCAATAACGAGAACACATTTAAGGTGATCTATTACTACCACTTCATGGCCGCGCTGTTCAGCAGCTTCAACTAATCTGCGTGTGGAATACAATTTAGGCCCACGGGAAAGGATTGCTATTTTCATAAATGTGAATGTGTTCTTGGAGTTATGATTTTCTTTTTTTTCTGATCGAAGGAGGTATATTATTTAATAAGGCAACATCCACTATGTAACGATTTTTAAGAAGCTTCCTCCCTATTAATACCGGATATCTCATATTGCCCCGGTCGGTTAACGAAATTACTGAATTAATCCGTTTACGGCCGATTTTGATATGTGTTTTTATAATGTATCTTTTTTCTACTTCACCAAAAGAATTCTTGATTTCTTTTTGTCTGAAATCACTGAATTTGTACTCCTTCGAATTATAATACGGATGGCTCGGATCAAGGAGCTTGAAGTATAATTCTCCTTTTTCCTCTCTGATATCATGGCAATGCAGGGCAGTGGTATAAGCGCCTGTATCAATTTTCGCAGTTATCTCATACAATCCAAGCTCAGGAAAGGCAATTACCTCTCTGCGGCCAATGATCTGTTTTTCTCTTTGCATACGCTGTATTCAACAAATACTACTGCAATATAAAAATTATTAATCAAAGATTTAACACTAATTTCGAATCTTGAATGAAGGTCAAAATTGATTATATAATCGTAGGGCAAGGTATTGCAGGAACTGTACTTGCCCATACTTTAATTAAGGCGGATTGCTCAATCCTTATAATTGATAATCCTCTTTTATCACAAGCTTCACGTGTTGCTGCCGGCTTATATAACCCTGTGGTTTTTAAAAGGCTCGTTAAAAGCTGGATGGCCGATGAGCTAATTCCTTACTTGGATAGATTTTATCTTGGCTCAGAAAAATTATTAAACACTAAGTTCTATCATAAGAAGAAGATCGTTAAGCTTTTTGCGGAAGACAACGAGAAAGAATTCTGGTTAAAAAAAGCGAACGAGGAGGTTGGTAAATATCTCAGTAAAGATATTGGGGATGATTTTCTGTCCGAAATCCTTATCAATCCTATGGGTTCTTCCGAAGTCCTTGAAGCCGGAAATCTTGATACCCGTTTATTTTTAAATTCTTCGCACGATTATTTTATAAGCAAGGAACTTCTGCTTGAAGAGGAATTTGACCATGATAAAGTACAAATTCCGGAGGATCATGTGGAATACAAAGGTTATCAGGCGAAGAAAATCATTTTCTGCGAAGGGTTCAGATCCACGATTAACCCTTGGTTTAATTGGCTCCCATTCAAGCTGACAAAGGGAGAGATCATTACAATAAAACTAAAAGAGCCGGATCTGATACCAGATGAAATGGTGATCAATAAGGGGGTCTTTATTTTACCTCTCGGAGAAGGTGTATATAAGGTAGGATCTACTTATGAATGGAATGAGCTGAATGAAGAAATTACTGAAAAAGGGAAATCGGAATTAATAAGCAAACTAAAAAAAATACTGAAAGTTGATTTTGAAGTCATAAACCATGAGGCCGGTATCAGGCCAACAGTAAATGACAGGCGACCAATTCTTGGCTTACATCCCGCGCATCCTCAATTAGCGGTATTCAACGGATTGGGTACAAAGGGAGTGATGCTGGCTCCGTATTTCGCTGATCAGCTGGTTAAATTTCTCGAAAATGGAGATGCTTTAAATAATGAAGTTTCAATTACACGCTTTCAGTAAAAAGATTAAATTTATAATACTTTAAAGACTAACCCATGAAAAATAAAATATTAAAAAAATTACTTTTCGCAATAGTTTTGGCTTTTAGCTTTACTGGTTCTGTACGTGCGTCTCATATAGCAGGAGCTGAATTAACATACAAGCACTTAAGTGGAAATCAATTTATCGTTAATCTTGATCTGTTTGTTGATTGTCTCGGTTTTGATCCGGGCAATGTACAAACTATTGAAATGACAAGCACCTGCGGCCAAACAACAACTTTTAATGTAGATGTTTTGAACCCGGGTGGCACGGAGATTTCCCAAATTTGTCCCTCTCAAATGATGAACACAGCTTGTAATGGTGGTGTATTACCGGGAATGTGGATTTTTCGATATAGTGATACAGTCAGCTTGCCGGGTCTATGTAACACGTGGACAATGGCTTGGACGGTATGCTGCCGAAACAATGCGATTACAAATCTCAGTTCTGCTTCTTCATTTGGGACCTATGTTGAAACTACTCTTAATACCGGAATTGATTCTACGAATAGCTCACCATATTTCACTGCAATGAGAATTCCGTATGTGTGCTTAGGGCAACTAGTCAACTATAATTGCGCTGTCGTTGAATCGGATGGAGACTCGCTCCATTTCTCTCTGGTTTCGGCCCTGGATGCGGGAGCAAGTCCGCTTTCGTATTCATCAGGTTATTCGGCTGCTTCTCCAATACCCGGAATTGCAATTGATCCCCTAACCGGACAATTATCGTTCATTCCGACCGCTATTGGCAATTATGAGGTTGTTGTTAAAGTGGAGGAGTTTGATGCTAATTCTAATTTATTAGGATCAGTGATGAGGGATATCCAGTTTGTGGTACAGAACTGTTCAAACAATGCTCCTTCATTAAATTCAGGAGCTATAACAAATCTGTCCGGCCAGGCAATCCAAATAGCTCCCCATACGATATATGTGTGTCCCGGTGATAGTCTTTCATTTGATGTAATATATTCAGATGTTGACGCTGCCGATTCCCTGTCTTATTCCGCCAATATAGCGACCGCTCTTCCAGGGTCAATTATTACTTCTTCAGGCATCAACCCGTTTACGCTTCACATAAGCTGGACTGCGCCTGCGGGTATGACATCTGCATTGATCCCTGTTGCAATCAGTGTGCAGGATAATGCTTGTCCGGTTTATGGTATCCAGAGTTTTGTATATAACATAAATGTTGAACCCCACATGGTTATTTCCGGCTCCGTAAATTATGCCGGTTCACCCGTGGATGGATACGCAAAATTAATTTCACATAATCCCGGCTACCAGATGCGAATGAAAGACTCTGTCGCTATCATAGGAGGTAGCTACACATTTCCTTTTGTCCTTCAGGGAAGGTATATTATTCAGGCAACACCAGATACCAGTCTTTATCCTTTAGCAGTACCCACTTATTATGATACTGTGATAACATGGAGTTCTGCTGCCGATATTGTCATAACTCCAGTCTGCAACGATACAACTGATATCGATATCATAATGCTGGGACATCCATCATTGGTTGGAACAAATGGATTGTCTGGCACATTGCTCGAAGGTGCAGGTTATCGATCTCCCGGCATGGGTATGTCGGGTGTAGATGTTTTTTTACTCAATAATTCAGATAATACAATAGTAGACTATACAAGAACCAACAGTTACGGATTCTATCATTTTGAAAATATTCCTTCAGGTTGCAACAGGATCTATATCGATATTCCCGGTTTGTCGATGCTATCCACATATACTCAGTGTGTGTCATCAAATAATAATTTAACAGAACTTAATTTTGTGGCTGATTCCACAATGATTTATGTGACCAATAGCGTATTGGCCTCTGCTGAAATTAAAGAGTCTGATGCTTCTTTAAATGTCTACCCAAATCCTTCCGTAGGTAATTTTACAATCGAATGTTGTGTGCCGCATGAAGGCTTAATAAGTCTTGAGATCTACAACGTACAAGGTGAAAGAATAAGTAGTTTTGCCAAAAACAGAACAGTAAATGGTAAGTTCAAAATTGAAATTGATGAAAATTCGAAATATTCTCCCGGTTTGTATTTCATTAAACTTTCCACCACCCAAGGGACTAAAATTCAAAAGCTCATTATTACACAATAAAATGAAAAAGCCGGCCTCTGCCGGTTTTTTTATGAAAGTTATTTATGGATTTTTCGTTTAACTTGCATCTGATGGTAAACCATCAAAACGAGACTTCTTATGAGAATCAAAAAATCACCGATCATTATAGTTCTGGCTCTTGCAAGTGTTGCAGGAGCTTTTAGTGTTTACAGCCATCAGCAGAAGAATTCAATGCTCTGCTTTTCGGCAAAAAGTACTTATGAAGCCGAATGGCGGAAGGTGGACTCCTTAGAGAAAAAAGGACTCACCAAATCAGCGCTTGAAATTGTTGGTTCGATCTATTCAAAAGCTAAATCAGACGATAACGCTTCACAACTTATCAAGGCCATCATTTACCGGATGAAGTTCGAGCAGCAAATGGAAGAGTTTTCAATGGAAAGTTCGATTAGCAAGCTGGAGCAGGAAACAAGCAAGGCTGATTATCCTGAAAAACAGATCCTTCATTCCATTTTGGCCGAGACCTACTGGCAGTATTATCAGAATAACCGATGGAGATTTCATAATAGGACTACCACTGTTAATTTTGATATGGAAGATGTCAGCACCTGGGACCTCAAAGCCATTTTTAATGCAACCATTAAAAACTATCAGGCTTCACTTCAAAATTCTGATAGTTTAAAGAAGACCTCAATAAGCCTATTTGATGCCATCCTTGAAAAGAATGCCAACGCACGCAGTTTCCGTCCTACCCTTTTCGACTTCCTTGCTCATCGTGCCGTTGATTTCTATATGAACGAGGAGCCCGATGTCACACGTCCGGCCTACAAATTTGAATTGTCATCAGAAAGCTATTTCTGGAACAGCAAAGAATTCTCAAGGATTAAAATTGAATCCAAAGACACACTTTCTTTAAAGTTTTTCGCTGTTAAAGCGCTGCAGGAGCTTACCGACTTTCATTTGAATGACAGTGATCCTCAGGCGTTAATTGATGTTGATCTGAAGCGTCTGCAGTTCGTGAAAAACAAGTCTGTTTCTGAATATAAGGACAGCCTGTATTTAAAAGCGCTACTCGACCTGGAAAAGAGTTTTTCCACCAACAAGGCTTCGTCAGAAGTGAGTGCAAAAATAGCAAACGTATATTTCGAGAAGGCTTCGAAATATAATCCACTCCAGAGTGACGAAAATAAATGGATGAAGAAGCTTGCTAAAGAAGTTTGCGAAACAGCCATTAAAAAATTTCATGATAGTGAAGGGGCATTAGATTGTAAAGCATTGCTTGCAAGAATTAAAGAACACTCACTCGATTTTGTAACTGAAAAAGCAGAGCTGCCATCAACTCCCGGGCGCGCACTCGTTACCTACAAGAATGTAAAAAAAGCGTATGTAAGAATTGCGGAGATGGATATAGACAGATATAATAAATCTGTCGAACGGTTTTATGGCGAGGAGCTTATTAAGCAATATCTGAAATTGAAGCCCGTGAAAACATTCAGTGTAGAGTTGCCTGATGACGGTGATTACCAGCTTCATTCAACTGAGATTAAAATTCCCGCGTTAGATTTAGGACATTATCTGATACTCATTGGCACTGACTCGGCCTTTTCATACAAGGCGAATGCAATTGCTTATGCCGCCACCTGGATCACAAACATCTCCTATGTCTCCCGCAGGATGGAAGATGGGAGCTTTGATTTTTATGTACAGCACCGCGCCAGCGGGGAGCCATTAAAAGCCGTTACCGCACAATTATATTATCAGCGCTATAATTATACGTCACGTAAATATGAATCCATCCGATCGGAAAAGTATACGAGTGATGAAAAGGGATTTTTTAATGTTCCTCCTGTTGATGACTACAGGAATTTCAATGTGGAGTTTAACTATAAAACAGGAGTCGGACCGGCTTTTGAGGAAGATCGTCTTCAGACGGATAATGGAATATACCAATATAAAAGCTATAAAGAAGAAAAGAAAAAGTACATCAAGACTTTTTTCTTTCTTGACAGAGGGATCTATCGTCCGGGACAAACAATTTATTTTAAAGGGATAATGATCAGCACAGATGGTGAAGGCAATGCGATCATGCCTAATGAAAGCAGCAATGTTGTGTTTTATGATGTTAATTCCCAGAAGGTGGCAGATGTGAACTTGACTACTAATGAATATGGGACGTTCAGCGGGTCGTTTACTGCACCTGAAGTTCTGAACGGACAAATGACTATTACCAATGGCAGCGGAACAGCGTATTTTTCTGTGGAAGATTATAAACGTCCTAAATTCGAGGTAAGCTTCAAGCCTGTTGAGGGCAATTATCGTTTAAATGAGAATATTAAGCTCATGGGAAATGCTGTTGCATATTCAGCTGCAGCCATTGACGGGGCTGAAGTAAAATACAGAGTAGTGAGAAATGCGTCTTTTCCTTTCTGGTGGTATTGCTGGCGTGGATATTATCCTTCGTCCCCACAGATGGAAATTCTGAATGGGATTACTGCGACAAATGATACAGGTTCGTTCTTCATAGATTTTAAAGCAATTGCTGACCCGTCTATTCCCAAGTCTTCACAGCCAACATTCACTTATACAATTTACGCGGACGTAACAGACATTAACGGAGAAACGCACAGCTCACAAACATATGTCAATGCTGCCTATACCGCGCTTAATTTAAATATTGAGATTCCTCAGCTGGTTGAAAAAAGCATCAATTCTTCCTTCCCAATTATAACAACAAATATGAGTGGGCAGTTCCAGGAGGCAACAGGCAACATAGAAATATATAAGTTAAAAGAACCCGAAAAAATTTACCGCTCACGGCTCTGGGCTCAGCCCGACAAATTTATTACGAGCAAAGAGGAATTCGCTTCTTTATTTCCTAATGATGAATATAAGGATGAGAGCAACATGTATAAATGGGAAAAGGGAGCTAAGGTTTATCAGCAACGGTTTAATAATAAACGGCAAGCTTCGGGTTCGCCTGCGATCTATGATTCAGTGAGGATCACGGATCTAAAAAACTGGAAGGCCGGTATCTACGTTTTAGAATCCCGGAGCAAGGATGTATTTGGAGAAGAGGTGAAAGACGTTAAATACTTCACCGTGTATGCAAGTGACGATAATTCTGTTCCTGCCAATTCTATCAGTTGGTTTAGCAATCTCAGCACATTGCCTGTTGAGCCCGGAGAAACAGCAAAATTTGTAATTGGGTCTAGGGAAGCAAATGTTAAAGTGCTATACGAAATTGAACATCAGGGACAGATCATCAAATCAGAATACATTTCTCTAAATAATGAAAAAAAATTGATCAGCATTCCTGTGGAAGAAAAATATCGTGGCAATTTTTCATTTCACCTTTTATTCATTAAAAATAATCGTTCATACGAGAGCAGCGGTGTTGTTACTGTTCCCTATACCAACAAAGAGCTCGACATCCAATTTGAAACATTCAGAAACAAATTACTGCCAGGTCAACAGGAAGAATGGAAAATCAAAATAAAGGATAAGAAAGGGGACAAGGTGGCTGCTGAGATGATCGCTGCAGTTTATGATGCTTCTCTTGACGCTTTTCGCCCTAATAACTGGTACGTTGATATTTATAATAGTTATTATTCTAATCTGTACTGGGATGCGAACTCCTCATTCGGATCTGTAAATGCGCAGCTGTTTCAGCTTGACTGGAACAAATATCCTGTAGGAAAGTACAGATACTATGATCGTCTCAATTGGTTTGGGTATCAAAACCGTAATGAACACCAGTATATGAGTTCTAAAATGAGGACCATTAATGGTGTGATGTCAGTGGCTGCACAGTCTGCCCCTGATATGGAAGGCACTCTTGAGGAGAAATCGGTGGACGAAAATAATAATAAGGATAAAACTAAATCCGGAAAGAAGGAGAGCTCTAAAAATACGGAAGCTTTGGACAGTACGGGTGATATTGTGACTCTTGCTACCGGGGCTACTATGACAAGCGAAAGTGACAAAAAGGATGAAAAAGATCTTTCGCAGGTAGCCGCGAGATCAAACTTTGCGGAGACTGCATTTTTTTATCCCCAGTTGGAAACGGACAAGGATGGAGGTGTTATAATTAAGTTCACGATCCCGGAAGCATTGACAAAATGGAGGATGATGGGATTTGCACACACCAAAGATCTTAAATACGGATCTGTACAAAAGGAATTACAAACTCAAAAGGATCTGATGGTGATTCCGAACGCGCCTAGATTCTTCAGAGAAAATGATAAGATTCAGTTCAGCACAAAAATTTCGAATCTTTCTGACAAAGATCTGACAGGAACTGCGCAGCTTTTTCTGTATGATGCTATCACGATGAAGGAAATTACTTCTCAGCTAACATCATCAGCACAGTTAGACTTTGGAAAAGGTGAAGTGTTAAGGAAAGGAAGAAGCACATCATTGAGCTGGGATTTATCAATTCCTGAAAGAATTGGCGCAATTACATACAAAGTGGTCGCGCAAGCAGGAAATTTTACTGACGGTGAAGAGATGGCTGTTCCGGTTCTAACCAACAAGATGCTCGTGACAGAGTCGATGCCTTTGCCGGTGCGGGGAGCAAAACCACAATCGTTTAATTTCGATAAGCTTATCTCACAAAGCAATGGTTCAACCACACTTCGTAATCATAAGTTAACCCTTGAATTTACATCGAACCCTGCATGGTATGCTATCCAATCGCTTCCTTACCTGATGGAATATCCATATGAATGTTCCGAACAAACATTTTCCCGTTATTACGCTAACAGTATCGCTTCTCACATAGCTAATTCATCGCCTAAGATAAAAGCAGTATTTGATTCATGGACTGTAAAGAATTCTTCGGAAAACGGTTCCGATTCCAAAGCACTTTTATCTGGTCTTGAAAAAAATCAGGAGTTAAAATCTCTGATGCTCCAGGAAACTCCATGGGTGCTGGATGCGAAAGATGAAACGGAAAGAAAGAAAAGAGTTGCCTTGTTGTTTGATCTTAACAAAATGGGTAATGAGATGGGAAAGGCCTTAAAAAAACTTCAGAAGTCGCAAACTTCCAATGGTGGCTGGCCCTGGTTTGACGGGATGCCTGATGACCGTTATATCACTCAGCATATTATCACCGGAATGAGCCATCTCGATCGTCTTGGTATAAAGAACATCGTTGAGAATAAATCAGTCTGGAATATGATATCACAAGGTGTGCATTATCTGGATCAGCGAATTAAAGAAGATTATGAATGGATCTTAAAACATGACGCTGCTCATATCAATGACAACCATCTTAGCCCGATACAAATTCAATATTTGTATGCACGTAGCTATTTTAAAGAGATCGCTATGAGTAACGGCAGCCATAAAGCTTTCGAATATTATAAAGGACAGGCAGAAAAATATTGGTTGGCAAATAGCAGATATATGCAGGGAATGATCGCCTTGGCGCTGAATAGGTATAACGAAACCAAAGCCGCGGCCGGTATAATGAAATCGTTAAAGGAGAATGCTTTGCATAGTGAGGAAATGGGAATGTATTGGGCATCAAACACTGCTAATAATTATGAAGGATATTACTGGTATCAATCCGGAATTGAATCGCAGGCGTTATTAATAGAAGCATTTGACGAGGTAGCGCATGATGAACAGTCCGTTGAAGAACTGAAAGTTTGGTTATTGAAATCGAAGCAGACCCAAAATTGGAAAACTACCAAAGCAACCGCAGAAGCATGTTATGCATTATTATTGAAAGGTACCGATTGGCTTTCTACTGAAAGCAATGTTGAAATACAATTGGGAGATGTTAAGGTTAATCCAAAGGAATTACCTGATTTCAAACCAGAGGCAGGCACCGGCTATTTTAAAACTTCATGGACGGGCTCGGAGGTTAAGCCTTCAATGGGAAATGTTACTGTGACAAAAACTTCAGATGGTGTAAGCTGGGGATCTTTGTACTGGCAATATTTCGAACAGCTGGATAAGATCACACCTGCAAAAACTCCCTTGGTTCTGAAGAAACAACTATTTCTTCAGAAGAATACAGATGCAGGTCCGGTGATTGAACCAATTACAGAAAAAACAACGCTGAAGGTAGGTGATAAGCTGAAGGTCCGGATTGAAATTCGGGTTGACCGCGACATGGAATATGTTCACATGAAGGATATGCGTGCTTCAGGGTTGGAGCCAGTGAATGTAATTTCAGGTTATCGCTATCAGGATGGTTTGGGGTATTATGAAAGCACAAGAGATGCGGCTACTAATTTCTTTTTTTCATATTTGCCTAAAGGATCGTATGTTTTTGAATATCCATTGCTTGTTTCACATAAAGGGAACTTTTCAAACGGAATTACTTCGATCGGATGTATGTATGCACCTGAATTTACAAGCCATTCCGAAGGAATAAGAATCAATGTAAATAAATAGCTTAATTGTATTTAGCGACTCGTCATACCAGGCGGGTCGCTTGTTTTTAGTAATTATTATCATAATTTTAATATGATCGCAAAAACGCCAAGACCTCCTTATTATGCCGTAATTTTTACTTCCGAACGCACATCTGAATCAGAGGGGTATGAACAAACTGCAACTCGTATGCTTGAGCTAGCCGGTTCACAGGATGGCTTTTTAGGAATTGAATCCGCAAGAGAGGAAATCGGAATAACAGTAAGTTATTGGAAGGACCTTGATTCAATCAGAAAATGGAAAATGAATTCTGAACACAGAGAGGCGCAGGAAAAGGGGAGAGGTGAATGGTATAAAAAATATAAGACCAGGATCTGTCTAGTGGAAAGAGATTATGAATTAGATAAATAAAGCGGGCGTAACTATATTCGTGAAGTTCAAAGCTCCGGTGAAAAGGTGGCTTTCTGTTTAACACCCCAATACATAATTGTCAGACTGATCATAATAAACACATGGGCTATGTCATTATAATTAAAGTAATCGTGAAGCGAAAATTTTAGTCCATGTACAATAGCGGTGATAAATGAAACAAGTATTCCATAGCCAATAAACTTCTGGTAATCCTCTTTTACTTTTGCATTCAGATGAACGATCATAATCGGAATCAACCCCAAAGCGTTATCTATGATTGTTACGATATACTTCTGAACCACTATCAGAACTATATAGTATAAGGTAAGTTGGATCACATAGCTTAATTTCCACACGTTATAATTTTTTGAGTCTTTCAGAACTGAAAGCAATGTCGCTTTCTGCGCATAGTAAACCGCGAGCCCGTTCAGGAATTGCATCGGGAGCCATAAGCTTTTGTACTCCCATCCCTCATGAGCCGCAAATAAGGCATGGCTGCTTCCTCCGAAAAATGTAGAAAGAGAAATGAAGAGGAAAAACAGCCGCCAATATTTCACCACTTCGTTTGTGGATGGAAGCTTCCAATAGTAAATGAATGCAATTACGGTAATAATGTAATCTGTAAAAACCGTAACCGGTTCGTGTATAGTGAAGCCCCCTAAGACAATTGTTGTATCAGTCATAATACAAAATTAAAAAAAAATCAACGAATGTTTCTCCAATTAGTGATTTTCCGGCATATATACTTAGTGTTTCTGTGGCTGTCCTGCGGCTGAAAAGATAGAGTTGTATTATGGAAGTATAGATTACCGGTTCTTTAAATTCAGTGTTAAGCAATCAATGCTCACTTACTAAACCAACAACAATTAATAGTACTTTTACAGTATGACAAAACGATTTTATCTTAAGCATCATATCTTTCATATCAAGGCGATCTTCTCAGTTTTGAAAGATGTATTTGAAAATGGCGTGTTCGCAGATAAGGCCATCGAAAAGGCAATGCGTGCGAATAAGAAGTGGGATGTAAAAGAGAGAGGGTTTGTATCAGATGTGAGTTATGATATGATTCGTAACTGGAGACTGCTTACTACATCAGCCGCAGCAGAAGGAAAACTAACGGAAAGAAATCTATGGATGATCCTTGGTACATATCTGATCTTTGATGGATACGAATTGCCGGAAAGTGAATACTTCAGAAATGTGAATGAGAAGAAAGTTATCGCGCAACTGGAGAAATTCAGCAAGATCAGAAAGATCCGGGAGTCGGTTCCTGATTGGCTGGATGAAATGGGTGAGAAGCAGCTTGGTAAAAACTGGGAGAAAACTCTAAGAGCATTGAATCAAAGACCTAGTATGGTGCTGCGTGCTAACTCACTTTTGATCAGCCCGAAAGAATTACAGACTAAACTGGCCGAAGAAGATAAGATCACAGAAACATCATTGATCACCTGGTCGCCAGATGCAGTTGAACTTAAATTTCAACGGAACGTTTTCAGAACAGAAGCTTTTCATAAAGGATTGTTTGAAGTGCAGGATGCAGCTTCACAAATGGTATCAGAATATTTAAATGTTGCTCCGGGAATGCGTGTGATTGATGCTTGTGCAGGTGCGGGTGGAAAAACTTTACATCTTGCTGCTTTGATGAAAAACAAGGGCCGCATCATTGCAATGGATACAAAAGAGAAAAAACTGGCGGAGTTGAAGAAACGTTCTTCGCGTGCTGAAGTGAAGATCATTGAAACGAGAACCATCGATTCTTCGAAAGTGATCAAGAGGCTAAAAGATTCTGCTGATCGTTTGTTGCTGGATGTTCCTTGTTCCGGATTAGGAGTATTAAGAAGGAATCCGGATAGCAAATGGAAACTTACACCGGAAGAAATTGAACGCGTAATAAAAATTCAACGAGAGATTCTTTCAGGGTTTTCTGATATGGTGAAAGTGGGAGGGAAGATGGTATACGCTACTTGCAGCATTTTACCTAGTGAAGGAGAGGATCAGGTGAAATGGTTTATTGAACAGGTTGGTGACCGCTGGGAGTTTATCGGAGAGAAACGTTATTTACCTGAAGTGCATCATGCTGATGGATTTTACATGGCTTTGCTTGAAAGAAAGAAATAATAGAAAAATAATTTTAGAGAAGTGTGATTACTCTGATCAGTTCTTAAAAATGCTTTTCTAAAGAAAAGTTTTTTGTTTACGTTCATTTAAATGTAGAGGATAGAAATATTGAAAGGCCAAACGATGCCATTTTACTATAGTTGCAGAAGAGTGAAATGAGTGAAGGCAGAAGCAATGAAAATTTATTTTGGCAAATCACATCACACGTCATTGATGAAATTACAAAAGAGAAAAAACGATATTAACAATATGAACATTTTAATGTTAATAAAATAAGGTGCATTTATTTTTCTCCAAAAAAAGCAGCTAAGAAAGCAGCAAAAAAATCTGCTCCTAAGAAAGCAGCTAAAAAAGCAGCTAAAAAGAAAAAGTAAGAAAAGAGCCCCGGTCTACCGGGGTTTTTTTTTATACTTTATTTTCCCTCCACATCTCCTCAATTAATCTTCCTGAACAACAAAGCTGCATAACAAGGTGTACAGGCATTATAGAGCTTTTCAAAAACCGTTTAACAAAGAAACACCTATACCGGGTTTATCATTTAAGATGATCTTTCCTTCAATGAATTTTATTCCATCGAACAGATCATTTGTCATCAGCATAGCACCATCAAGATCCGCGTAATCAGCAAAGGGAGTTAGCTGGGCTGCTGCCGAAACCGCACACGATGTTTCGCTCATACATCCGATTAAGATCTTTAATTTTAATTCGCGTGCATATGTTATCATTTTACTTGCTTCATGCATGCCGGTGCATTTCATAAGTTTGATATTGATGCCATGATAACAACCTTGCACTTTGCTGATGTCGTCAATGCGTTGAATACTTTCATCACCATATAGCGGAAGCGGACTTCTTTCATATAACCATGCTGCACTGTCATAGTCATCTTTTAGCATGGGCTGCTCCACAAAAAGAACATTCATTCCCGCAAGCCATTCTATCATTTTTAATGCATGCTCTTTTGTTTTCCATCCCTGATTTACATCAACTGCAATCGGCTTATCAGTTACATTTCTGATCGTGTTGATCATCATGCGGTCATCAATGCCGTTGAGTTTAACCTTTAGGATCTTAAATTCATCCGCTTCATTTATTTTCTTAATTATAACTTCAGGCTCATCAATGCCTAATGTAAATGTGCTGAACGGAGTTTTATCTTTATCCGCTCCGAACATTCTATAACAAGGTATGCCAAGTAGTTTTCCTTTCAGATCATGGAGTGCGATGTCAATACTTGCCTTTGCCGCAGTGTTACCCAAAGCAAGTTCATCCATTTCCTGCATTATAAACTCTATATCAAAATCATCTTTAAGATCTTTAATTACAGGAGCTGCAAGTTCAAGAAAGGTACAAACGCTCTCATGGCTTTCTCCAAGATATGGAGGCATGCTTGCTTCGCCAAAGCCAATAAGACCTTCATGCTCAATCTGTGTAATAACGATGGGAGTGGTTGTTCGCATCCCATGAGCAATACGGAACGGATGCCTGAAAATAAGAGTTTGCGGTTCGAAAGAGAGTTTCATAATAGTGCACACGAAATTAAAATGAATACGGATAAGCTCTGCTTTTTGTTAATTGTTTCTGAAAACAAAGTTTTGCAGTATATCGAGGATATGATTTATATTTGTTCCACTTAAACCAAAAACAGACAAATGAAAAAATTATTTTTATTATTAGCTGCACCGGCAATGCTTATCCTTGCAAGCTGTGGTGGAACAAAAAATGAAGAAGCAACTACTACATTGCCGGGCATGATGGAAACTACCATTAATGTTAACGGTAATAAATTATCTATAATGGTTCCTGATTCCACCAAAGGTAAGCTCGAAGTGGTTGAACAATCATGGGGCGCAACTGAAATAAAAGTTGGAAAGGAATTTCAGATCTCTGTCACTGAAGGAGAAGGAGATGTAGCCTTAACAAAAAGTGACATTGCCGGTAATGATGTGAATAAATTCAAGCGTTTCGTTAAAGACGAGCCGACTCTTCTTTTTTGGGAATCTGAGATCACTCAACCGGAATATCACTTTTATACTATCGTAAAAGCAGGTAATGCTTCTTACGTAATAGAAGATATTAAAGGAGAGATTTTCAACGAAAAAGGGGCCCAGACGATGATCGATGCTGCAAAAACTCTGAAAGCAAAAGACGCAGCAAAACCAAACGCATAATATTTAAAATGATTTTGTAAATGCCCTGCGATTGCGGGGCATTTTTTTTTATCACAGCATGTTTAAATTATTTGCATTATATAGAGGTGCTTTCAGCAATATTCAGAAGAATATCTGGATCCTCTCGCTTTCGATGTTCATCAACAGAAGCGGTTCGATGGTTCTTCTGTTTACTTCATTGTACCTGACAAGGGATCTCCATTTTACTATTGCACAGGCAGGAGTGACCCTTAGTTTGTATGGTATCGGAAGTGTGCTCGGATCTTATGCGGGCGGCTGGCTTACCGACAGGAAAAATCATTTTGACATAATGGTTTTTTCACTCATAAGCAGTGGTTTCATTTTGTTGCTCATGCTAATTGCCGAAACAGAAATCTTTATTGGTATTATTATTTTCACCTATGCTTTTACTGCCGATATGTTTCGGCCGGCAAACTCAAAAGCAATAGCGGTTTATAGCACTGTCGAAAACAGGACCCGTTCAGTGTCTCTTGTCAGGCTGGCGGTAAATCTCGGATTTTCCCTTGGGCCTGCTATAGGCGGATTCATTGCTCTTTATCTTGGATACAAATGGCTGTTCGTTATTGACGCACTGACCAGCTTTGCGGCTGCAGTGATGCTTTTTATTTATTTACCAAGAAAAGTTCCGCAAGCTAAGGACAACACAGTCATCAAAATAAAAGAAAACAGCGGCTCGGCTTATCGTGACGTGCCATATTTAACTTTTATACTTCTTGTAGCAATGTATGGGATATGTTTTTTTCAGCTTTTTGCAAGTATTCCGCAATACTTTAATAAAGAATGCCATTATAATGAAGATACGATCGGTTTACTCTTGGGATTAAACGGCTTGCTCGTAGTGCTGATTGAAATGCCGCTCGTAGCACTGCTCGAAAAGAATCAGCGTTTATTCAGATTCATTGTATCGGGTGTATTGTGCATCCCTGTTGCTCTGTTAATTTTGATGTTCGGTAAGGGAATGATGATCTGGGCCATTGCTTACACCTTTATCATCACAATGTCCGAGATCTTCGCAATGCCTTTTATGATGAACTATGCATTATCACGCCCCGGTAAAGAAAGACAGGGGCAATATTCTGCATTGTATTCTATTTCATACGGATTAGCAAACATTGCTGCACCGCTCCTCGGACTGGGAATTGCAAGCCGCTACGGATTTGACAGTATGTTCTGGTTCTTTGTAATATTAAGTCTTATCACTGCTTGTGGCTTTGCATGGTTAGGAAAGCGGGAAAGAGCCAGGATCAAACACAAAGAGTGATCACACTTCTAAAAAAAAGCTTCGGATAAAAGTTTCGGAAGGATTTAATTTATTGATCCCTTCTTTGTCTCTCAACTCACCCGAAAACGAGTTGTTATCTGCGATACCACACCATGGTTCCAGGCAAATAAAAGGAGCGCCCGGTTTTGTCCAGATGCCGAAATACGGGAAATCGTTAAAGCCGAATTTAAGTGAGTAGTCTGACTTACGGCTTCTGAGTAACATATGAGAAGATCTCATGTTCTTAAATACGATGGCATCTTTAGTAAAAAGCTTCTCATCAAGATCAAGCCTGTTTGATTCCGTCAGTAAATTTTCAGTTTTCCCGTTAAAATTTCCTCCATCCAACAAATGACGCTCTAGTGTTTCGCTTTCTTCAAATTCAAGATAATAGTCAGCTAAGGATTCGTCTTCATAAAGCGGACAATTGAATCCGGGATGCGCGCCTATGGAAAAGAATATTTCATTGATGTCCTTATTGATCACTTCATAAGTAACTGTGAGCCTTGCCTGATCAATCATATAATGAATGTAAATGTCAAACTCAAAGGGAAACACTTTTAAGCTCTCCGTGTCCGAAGACAGTAGAAAGGTTAAGGAGTTATCAGATCGGTTGGCGAGGAGAAATTTTCTGTCGCGGGCAAAACCGTGTTGAGGTAAATTATATTTATTCCCTTTTATAGAATAAGTGTTATTATTCAGCTTGCCTACTATCGGGAACAGGACGGGTGACTTCCGAGGCCACCATTTGTCATCTCCCTGCCATAGAAGTTCCTTATCGAGGGTTTTGCTGTAAATGGATTGGAGCTCTGCTCCGGCATAGGCAACTTCGCAAGAGATAAACTCGTTTTCAATTCTTTCTTTCATGGCAGTTCAGTTTTTTTAATGTGTTTCAATATTCGTATAAAATCACTCATGAAATTTACTATGGATATTACTACGAATATAAACCCCGGAAGTAAAAACCTGGGTTGGTCGTATTCTAGCATATTCGAACCGACTACAATAAAAAAAGGTACCAGCCAGATGAAACTTTCATTTACTTTATTTCTAAATCCGCTCATAAACATCTGAACCAAATAGAAAGTGCCTGCAGCAAGATAAATAATAAGAAAAAAGAGATTATGGATGATAAGGTTGACAGGATCCCTGAAGCCGGAAATCCTGTGATTGAGCTTCATGATCAATTCAGAGAAAAATGACTTGGTCGAAACAAATATAACTTGTGTCTTTAAATGATCTGTTAACGGAATATGTTGTGGCTCATTGGAGAAATTTGCAAGCATCAATTTGTAGTCATGCGTTGTAGGATATACCTGATTATTTGCAGGGTGCTCAAGAAAAGTTTTCGCGCTGTTAGAGAATGTATTTATGATGTACTCTCTCGGATATTCGCGAATCCCATCCAAAGCAATGTTCTTACATATATCTTGTATTTTCTTTTCCTCGTATGAGAACTCGCTCAGATCCCTTGTAATGTCCCACCAGAAACCAAAATTCGGCTCTCGCCCGTGCGAGCGATAGACTTTTTTCAGCTCTTCCAGTTTTTCAGAATCGTGCGGTATTAACTTATCGCTCTGTATTACCCTGTCCCAAAGATGCCATCCAAGACCGGTTTGCAGAGAGTAGTTGTTGTGGTGAACCTTACTGTACCCTGACTGGAGAAAAGGGAAAAGAAGCACTGCAGATAGCGCTAGCAGTCTACTGTATTCCTTAAATCGAATACTTTGTAGTGCATATAACACCATTACGGGTATCACAATGAAAAGAAACACCGGCTTGACCAGAATTGAATAGCCGCAGCTAAGAAACAGGATGAACGAAATCCATTTATTATAATTCGCCTGTGTCTTGAGAAACAAAAAGACAATGAGCACTGAGAAAAAACATGCATAGGTCTCCGACATCACAAAATTGCATGTGTTGAAATAAGGATAGTACAACAGGTAAACAACAACAATGAGATAAGAAAGCTTTTGCTTTCGGGTTAGAAGAAAAGTAATGCCACCTGCCATGAAGGCGGAGAGAAGGTATAAAATAAACTGGATCAGCTTTACCGGTGTGCTCCAATCGAGATTCAACAAGGAAGAGATCCTTTCACACAGATAGAGAAAAAAACTGTAGCCGAAAAAAGGATAATACTGACTGGCTTGATGAAAGGAAGGGTAAGCACTTTCATGAATGTAATTGCCTGTATTGAAGAAATGGACATTCATGTAATACCAGGCAGAATCATTCATCCCGGGAATGAGAGGAATTGAAAAAATGATGAGCGTCTGAAAAAGTATGAGAAAAGCAATGATCGTCCTGAAAGGAAAAAGCGGATGTGTAAAAAATGCTCTGATCGATTGCCTGTTCATCAGCGCTAAAGTAATCATCTTTAAAATAAAAAACGCCTTTCCGAAATATCAGAAAGGCGTTTATTAGTATACAGAGTTGAAATTATCCAACCAGTTTTTTCTCCTGGCGTTTTCTTTCATTCTCGTCAAGTAACACTTTACGAAGGCGGATAGATCCCGGAGTGATCTCTACGTATTCATCGCCCTGGATATATTCCATTGCTTCTTCAAGAGAGAAGTTGATTTTCGGAGCAATACGCATTTTATCATCAGTACCTGATGCACGCATGTTTGTTAATTTTTTCTCCTTGGTGATATTTACTACGATGTCATCCTGACGGTTGTTCTCACCGATCACCTGGCCTGTGTAAATTGGTTCACCAGCTTCAACGAAAAATTTACCGCGATCCTGAAGTTTATCAATTGAATAAGCAATAGCTGTTCCCTGCTCACCTGAAATTAAAACTCCGTTGTTACGGCTCGGGATTGGGCCTTTCCATGGTTCGAATGCCTTAAAGCGGTGCGCCATGATAGCCTCACCTGCAGTAGCAGTAAGGATATTGTTACGTAAACCGATGATTCCGCGTGACGGGATCTCAAACTCAAGGTGAAGAAGATCGCCTTTTGGTTCCATCAATAACATATCACCTTTACGCTGGCTAACATACTCGATCACTTTTCCTGAAACAGGCTCAGGAACATCGACAGTCAAATACTCGATAGGCTCACATTTAACCCCATCAATTTCCTTGATGATAACCTGTGGCTGTCCTACCTGTAACTCGTAACCTTCACGTCTCATTGTTTCAATAAGAACTGACAAGTGAAGAATACCACGACCGAAAACTAAATAAGAATCAGCGGAGTTTGTTTCCTCAACACGGAGTGCAAGATTTTTTTCAAGCTCTTTGAATAAACGATCACGTAAGTGGCGTGATGTAACAAATTTTCCTTCTTTACCGAAGAAGGGTGAGTTATTGATGCAGAACAACATATTCATTGTCGGCTCATCAATAGCGATAGGAGTAAGTCCTTCCGGATTTTCAAAATCAGCGATAGTATCACCGATCTCAAAACCATCAATACCTGTAATTGCAACGATCTCTCCTGATTTAATTGGTTCAGTGGCTTTAACCTTTCCTAAACCTTCAAATGTGAAAAGTTCTTTGATACGTGATTTCTGAACTGTTCCATCGCGTTTCACTAGAGAAACAGGCATTCCTTCCTTGATCTCTCCACGGTGAACGCGGCCAACGGCAATACGTCCAACGAAAGAAGAATAATCCAGGGAAGTGATCTGCATCTGAAGTGTTCCTTCAACTCTTGGAGCTTCAGGGAAAAACTCAATAATAGTGTCTAATAAATAAGTAATGTCAGAAGTTGGGTTTTTCCAGTCCGGACCCATCCAGCCTTGTTTCGAAGAACCGTAAACGGTTTTGAAATCAAGCTGTGCTTCAGTAGCATCAAGGTTAAAGAAAAGGTCGAAAACCTGATCGTGAACTTCTTCAGGACGGCAGTTTGGCTTATCAACTTTATTGATCACCAATACAACACGTTTGCCTTGTGCAAGTGCTTTCTGTGTTACGAAACGCGTCTGAGGCATTGGGCCCTCGAAAGCATCCACTAACAAAACAACACCATCAGCCATGTTCAATACACGCTCAACCTCACCTCCGAAATCCGCGTGGCCCGGTGTGTCAATAATATTGATCTTAGTTCCTTTGTAACGAACTGAAACGTTTTTTGCAAGAATAGTGATCCCGCGCTCACGCTCAAGATCATTGTTATCAAGGATCAATTCTCCTGATTCCTGATTTTCACGGAATAATTTACCCGTGTGTAAAATTTTGTCAACCAACGTTGTTTTTCCATGATCGACATGGGCAATGATGGCGATGTTTCTGATGTTTTTCATTTTTTATTTTAAATTTTCGAGGTGCAAAAGTACGGATTTTATCCGAGAGTACAGCCATGCACAACCTTATATAATTGATGTTGGTCGAAATTGTGTAATTTCGAACTGTTCTCAGAAAGATCACGGAACCGATAAAATATGGAAACTAAAAAGATCTGGTATGGCAATCCCACGACCAAAGAGCTGGAGTGGATGAATAAAGACACACTCGCAGACTCACTGCATATACGAATTACTGAGATAGGTGACGATTATATAAAAGGAACGATGCCTGTGGATAGTAGAACGAAACAACCCTTCGGTTTATTGCATGGCGGTGCTTCTGTAGCATTGGCTGAAACACTCGGCAGTGTTGCTTCCTGGCTGGTTGTGAATCCTGAATTTTTTATAGGTGTGGGAATAGAGATCAATGCAAACCATATTAAAGCAGTCAAGTCGGGCTTTGTAACAGGCATTTGCAAGCCAGTTCATGTAAGAGGCATGAACCATATCTGGGAAATAAAGATCTATAATGAGGCTGGCGACCTTACCTGCATCAGCCGTTTTACCTGCAGCATTGTGTCAAAGGCCAAAATGGACATGAAGAAATGATTAATCTTTACTGAAGAATTCTTCTTCTGAAATAGAGTTTGCCATATTTTCTTCAAACGGATTCAGGATAATCTCATAGGACGAAAACGAGACACTCGTACCGACTTTTTTTTGCTTAAGTTCGAGATTATCTTTACCTGTATTGATCTGAAAAAATCCAAGGTCGTTTTTAAATCCGCCTTTGACCAGGCCGTTCAGGAATTTCTTTTTGCGATCCCAATAGTTCCCAAAATAAACCTTTAAAAAATAATTGCCGTCAGGAATATTGTTCATTTTAAAGGTGCTCCCAACTGCCATGTATTCGTTACGGATCGTTCTATGAGGTTTTTCGGCATTTACAAGACATACCACGGCTTCGGAATTGTAGCTGTTAATTATTTTAATGCTGTTCTTGCTTTCAGCAGCATATACTTCCTCACCAAAGAACATGCTGTAAGGAGAAGAAAGATTATTCTCTTCGGCATCGGGTTTAGCCGTGACGATTTTCGTTTCAGAGCCTTGCGAATTTTTGAGTTTTAATTTATTAAATGCAAGAATTGAATCGTTCTTTGATCTTTTATAATAATTTGTCGGTTTGTTGTTGGAGTAAGATATAATGAAATACAATAAAACCAGCGCCACTGCGACACTGATCAGTATATAATGATTTTCCGATTTGTCCGGTTTCGATGTTGGTTTGGGTGCTGTGTTTTGTTGCGATGTTGCACCGCGATGCTGAGCCTGCTGTTGTGCGTACTGATAGGCATTTCCGGTATATGGTGCTGAATAGCTTTTCTTTTTAGGTATTTCGTGGGTGCCATATGTAAAACGCATATCGAATTTTTTGCGTTTCTCCGGATTAGAAAGAATAGCATATGCTTGTTGAACTTCTTTGAAGAAGTCTTCAGCGGCTTTATTCCCGGGATTTTTATCAGGGTGATATTTTTTGGCAAGCTCGCGGTAAGCAGCTTTTATTTCTTCAAAGCTGGCCGTGTTAGGAACACCGAGAACAATATAATAATTAGTAAATGCCATTCAGGGAAACAAAAAACCCCCGCTAAAAAAGCGGGGGTCTCTCCGTAAAAAATATTCTTATTTTTCTTCTTTTTTAGCTTCTGCCCCGGCTGTAGAAGGCGCAGCGTCTTTTAAATACACCTGAGAGTAATCTCTGTAACGCATTGGGTTGGAGAAATAATTACGCACATTTGATTTTATTAGTCGGTAATTTTCATCGTACCAAAGCATCATTACAGGGGCGTCATTCATCATCTGCTGTTCAGCTTTCAGGAAATTATCGTAAGCCTCTTCCTGTGTTTTAGCTGACTGGCCTGCCTCAAACAACTTGTCGAATTCAGCGCTCTTGTAACGTGGAGTGTTCGGATATGAAGGCTGTGTAAGGTCCGCAGGAACAGAACCACCGTACATCGTCCAAAGAAAGTTCTCAGGGCTTGGGAAATCCGCAATCCATGCAGCGCGGAAAATTTCAGCACGCGCATATTTAGCATCTTCAAGTTTTTGTTTCTGAGGAACAACTTCAAAGTCAACATTTACATTAAGCACTTCCATGAGTTGCTTCTGAATTTCAAGAACAACATTAGCATTTTTGGATCCACCGCTGTTAAGCTCTATCTTCACTTTCGGGAAACCTTTACCATTCGGGTATCCTGCTTCAGCAAGTAATTTCTTTGCTTTGTCTGCATCAAAATCATAACCTGTTATTTTGGTAATATCATAACCTTTGAATGATGGAGGGCAAAGACCGTTAGTTCCCGGTCCGTAAGCTTCACCTTTTAATACTTCTTCAATGATCTTGTTTCTGTCGATAGCGTATGAAAATGCCTGGCGAACTTTAACATTATTGAAAGGCTCTTTGGTAAGATTGAACTCATAGTACTGGCTTGCCATTTCAGGTGAACGCTCAAGGACATATTTTGGCGGTTTGTTTTGAAAATCAGCGATCTGGCTTTCCACCATGTCTTTGATCGATTCAGATGGAAGGCCTACAACCATTGAAAGTTCTCCGTTCTGAAAGTCATCAAGCTCCTGCTTCTTTGTAGGAAGGAAAGTCACAATTACTGAATCAATGTAGGGAAGCTGGTTGCCAAGAGAATCAGTTCCGTGGTAGTTATCGTTACGCTTTAAGATCACTTTATCGTTACCTGCGTTTTCAACAAAAACAAAAGGGCCTGTTCCAACTTTGGAATCGGTACCATATTTCTCAACGGCTTCTTTGGGAATCACAGTCACAGCAGGTGAAGCCAGGATATAAAGGAAAGAGCTGCTGGGTTTGCTAAGTGTGATTTTTAAGGTGTAATCGTCAATAACTTTAACCCCTTCAATTTCTCCGTTTGGCTTGCCTTTGCTTGATTCAAAAAACTTATTTGCGCCAACAACGCGGTCTTTAAAGGTTGCAGAAAAGTTAGAGTTGTCTTTGCTGTCTGTACACAATAATTCGAAAGAGTATTTAAAATCACTGGCTTTGACTTCGCGGCCTTTTCCTTCAGCAAAACAATCATTATCCTGAAATCTTACTCCTTTTTTAAGGTGGAATGTGTAAACGGTCCCGGTTGCGTCAATCTCCCATTTTTCAGCAAGGCTCGGGATTACAGAAAGATCCTTCGTATTGAATTTAACCAGACCCTCATAGATCTGATTTGCTATGTGTGCAGAACCGATATCGGTAATAGAAAATGGATAAAGCGTTTGATAATTTTCCGTTTCATTGATCCGCAGAGAGCCGCCATACACTTTATCGCCTTTCGCAACCCGGTGTGAGTCACTATTGCTGCCTGAATTGGAGCAAGAGCTGTAAAAAACCGCCAATGAAAGAATAAAAAACAAGGATTTTTTCATACTGAAAATATGTTCTGAATTTTGTTAAAACTTTGAGAAATTAAGCTTAAAATTAATTGCAAGATTACATCAACTTTAACGAATATACAAATAAATGCTCAAATTTAGTTGAGGGCCCCAAAAATCACGGATAATGCATACAGCAAGACAAATTTGTCTAAATTTGCGACCAAAGGATAAAATAATGCAATTTTAATTTTGAATTCCGTAAATAAGATTATAATATTGCGTTCGAAAATACGGAACCTCTACAAACCCAGTTCTTGTTTTTAACATTAAACATACAATGAAAAAATTACTGTTTGCTATATTTAGTATGGTTTCAATTGCCGGTTTCTCAACCGGTGTAATTGTGTTGGAAGGAAACTACCAGGGAAAAAACCTATATGTGCAGAATCCTTTTGCAGGATCAGGTGTTGGTTTTTGTGTGCAGGAAGTTCGCGTTAATGGCAATGTCACCACAGATGAATATGCATCTAGCGCATTTGAAATTGATTTCAGAAATTTACAATTAAAATTGGGCGATAAGGTAGAAGTTAAGATCACGCATAAAGATGATTGCAAACCAAAAGTTCTTAATCCTGAAGTTTTAAAACCAAAAAGTACTTTTGAAGTAGTTTCGATGGTCGTTGATAAAGACCTTACTTTTAAATGGACAACAAAAGGAGAGACAGGAAAATTAACTTATACAATTGAGCAGTTTCGTTGGAACAAGTGGGTTAAGGTTGGAGAAGTTGAAGGGATCGGTACACCAACAGAAAATCCTTATTCTTTTAAAATTGTGCCTCACTCAGGAAAAAATCAGTACCGCGTAAAACAGGTAGATTATACTGGTCAGCCAAAACTATCTAAAACAGTTGATTATATGTCGACTACTCCGGAGATCTCATTTGCACCTGCTAAAGTTTCTAAAGAGATAACATTCACTGCAGGAAGCACTCCAACAGAAACTATGTTCGAGATCTACGATCAGTTCGGAAACATTGTTAAAAGAGGATTCGCTTCAGTTGTTGATGCATCCAATCTTCCGAAAGGCGCATATTATCTGAACTACGATAATAAAATGGGTGAGTTCATTAAGAAATAATTAAATCGCAAACAAATAAAAAACAATCCCGATCTATTCGGGATTTTTTTTGGGCCATACTTTAAAATCATGAATTATGTTAAAGATCGAACACCTCGGAATTGCAGTTAAAAATTTAGAGCAATCCAATCAACTCTTTGAAAAGTTATTTGGCGCAGCTCCCTATAAGCTGGAGAAGGTTGAGTCCGAAGGGGTTTCCACTTCCTTTTTTATGATGGGTGAAAGTAAAATAGAGTTGCTTGAAGCTACAAATTCTGAAAGCCCGATTGCAAAATTCATTGAAAAAAAAGGGGAAGGGATTCATCACATTGCTTTTGAAGTGAAAGATATTCATGCAGAAATGAAGCGGCTAGAAAGTGAAGGATTTATATTACTAAACAAAGAACCTAAAAAAGGTGCGGATAATAAAATGATCTGTTTTCTTCATCCGAAAGGAACAAATGGAGTGTTGATCGAGTTGTGCCAGGAGATTGGTACTTTGTAGTTAACAGTTTGTAGTTCGTAGACGGTAAGTATTAAAGATTGCACTTCGAAAAAGTTAATCAAGCTGTCGTACTACTTCTCTTGTTCTCGCGCAAAATTTTCTTGATCTCTTTGGTCCTTAGCCCGGAGGATTCGTATGCACTGGTGAAAATTAAAAGATATCAAGTATGCTCTCCTTCGCTACATCTAAATAATACGTTTGAATTCCCACTTTTTTCGCGCCTTCTATATGCTGAGGTGAATCGTCAATAAAAAGTGTTTCAGAAGCGATCAGACCATTTTCACTTAGCACATGTTTGAAGATCTCTTCATCTGGTTTTCGCATTTTCATTTCATATGAAAAATAGATCTTTTCAAAATATTCATCCAGGGTTGCAATCCCCATTTTCTTAGCGAGCATATCATATATTGTTTCGATATGGATCTCATTGGTGTTGCTAAGCAAAAAGGTTCTGTGAGTTTCCTTAAGTCTTTTAAGAAGATCCAGGCGCTCCTGCGGAAGGTCGAGCAGCATTGCATTCCATGCACTTATAATATCATGATCCGAAGGTTTAACATGAAAGACCGATTGAATCTCGGTGCGGAATTGTTCTGTGGATATTAATCCTTTTTCGTACTGGTCGAATAATTGTTTTTGCTGCGCTTTGGAGAAGAATTTATCAAAATTATCGAGTCCCATTTTGCGGAAAGCGGCAGTTGTAAGATTGTAATCTATATTGATGATCACACCTCCAAAATCAAAGATTATATTTTTGTATGAGAGAAGGTTCTTTGGCATTTGCAAACTTAGTTTTTCAAATATCAAGAATTTTTTTTGATTTGCTTCAGATATAAAAAACCTTGGATGCCGGTTCGCTTCAACAGAATGATTAATAACTCAGAGCGAGTCCCTGTTTATTGTTTGAAATACTACAGACTCGTAAATAAATTTTTTGGAAAGTTCTAACAACGTGATTAAAGCTTATCTAAAACAATAAATGAGTGCACTTTAAAAGGGTACTTCCATTTTAAGGAACTACCTTTACTGTACAGGGAGGTATGAAAACTTTAATCTTCAATATGGAAACTGGTTTTAATGACGGATTTATTGCAGGCTCGAGTAAATTAGAAATGTTTGACGGTAGGTTAAAAGAGAACGGCCATTCTCCAGAATACATTAAAAATTATACTGCCGGCTTTATAAAAGGTTTTAACTCTGTAAGCCTCGAAAAAGATAAATACTCTGAAGAGGAATAAGTCAGGAACGAGAATAAAAAAACCCGTATCGCTACGGGTTTTTGTGGGCCCACTTGGAATCGAACCAAGCACCCACAGATTATGAGTCTGTTGCTCTAACCGAATGAGCTATAGGCCCTTTTACATTTCTGTAAAATCAGGAGGCGAAATTAGACATTTGTATGGAATTAACAAAGACTTAATTCTATTTAGTGCTCGTTTTCGGGCTTTTGAGTTTTCTTTTTTCTTTTCTTGCTAAAAAGCCAGCCGTGTCGCGGAGAAGTCTCTACTTTATCCGCTTTGCTTTCGGCTTTTTGTGCCATTTTTCTTCTCTGCTTCTCTCTTTTTTGCTCGTTTTTTATCTCGGTTTGCGCATTATCCCCACCCGAAGTAGATTGAGAATGCAATGGCAAACTGAACATCATTACACCAAAAAGGGAGAGCGAATATTTGACCAATGTTTTCATGATTTTACTTTATCCTAAAATACTTAAATACTATGCCATCCTACTAAGAATACTGACAATCGTTTTAACACACGATAATCATCCTTTCACCGATAATGTGACAAATGCGGATAGGAAGGGTTGTAATTTTGTAATGTAAACGTAAGTGATTTTTCATTTTTAAATATATATAACTATGAACGCAGATTTTGATAACAGCCCAAAAGATGAGGCGGTCGTTAATCACAGCGATGCTGGAGTTAACGAAAAAGTAACAAATGGTCATGATGTGGTTAATCCCATAGAATCAAAATATGATAAACCTGGTCGGGAAACAGACCCTGACACTACCAAACAGGATCCTGATTGGGATCAGCCGAATCGTGAAGAGAATGATAAGTCGGGTAATGATGATGACAATGATAAGACGGGAACGGATACCGACAATGATAAGACCGCTCCTTAATTTTTTTTAAGGAGTAGTTAAAGAAAGCACAACTTAAAGGTTGTGCTTTTTTTGTGGGATAACCGCTATCAAGTTTCCTTAAAATCAATTCACTGGCTTTTTTACTGGTTCTGTCGGCTTAAAATGGCGTTCCATGGTCGTTTTTATCAAAGTTAGATCCTGTATCCCTATATTGGCTTATGTTTTTATAAAGGTCGGTTGATGATTGATTTTAACAATGAAGACATACAGGAGCTGATCTCCAAAGAATGGATCGTTACCAACGGTATAGGAGGCTATGCTTCTTCTTCTGTTACAGGTACCAACACCAGACGCTACCACGGGATTCTTATTTCATCCGCTAATCCACCTCTGGAGAGGATGTTAATGGTTTCAAAGGTAGAGGAGAGAATAATTTTCAGTAACCGGGAAATCAGGCTCTCTACAAATCAATATCCCCAAAATTTTTATCCTGAAGGATATCGCTTCATTCAAAGCTTTGAGCGTAAGCCGCTACCAGTAACAAATTTCGAGGCATATGGAGCGAAGCTAAGTAAGTCGGTCTTTATGGTGCACGGTTCAAACACTACCATTATTGAATATAAAAATACTTCGAATATTGGTTACCAGCTTTGGCTGAACCCTTTGTATGCGGGCCGTGATTTTCATGCGTTACTGCATGAGCGGGATAATTACGATTATTATACAGCTGCCAACGACAGATTTCAGGCTGTTTATCCCTCACATGGTGCGGACCCTGTGTTTTTCAGACATACGGCCGGCACGTTTGTGAAAGGCCCTACCTGGAACAAGCAGTTGACATATTATATAGATCAGGAACGGGGTTATGATTGCACGGAGGATATTTACAGTACAGGGTATCTGAGTTGCATGTTAGCTCCGGGAGCGGTTGTTCATCTCGTTTTTTCAATGGATGAAGAAATGATGGAAAAGAATCCATTAGAATTAAAAGAACAAGAATTAAAAAGATTGAAGGGTCTCGTTCCTGAAAATGTTCACAATGATTTTCTGGCTGATTTGATCACTGCAGGAGATCAGTTTATTGTAAAGAGAAAATCAACAGGAGGTTACTCAGTGATTGCAGGGTATCATTGGTTTTCTGATTGGGGAAGGGATTCCATGATCGCACTGCGAGGGTTGTGTATTGCGACAGGGAAACAGGAAGAAGCCGCTTCAATAATCCGGACTTTTTTAGAATATCTCAAAGAGGGATTGATTCCCAACCGGTTTCCGGACTACAAAGATGATCTCCCTGAATACATAACCATTGATGCTACGTTATGGCTTTTTATCTCAGTGTATGAGTATGATCAGAAATTTAATGATAAAGAATTTCTGCAAAGTATCTATCCAAAGCTTCAGGAGATCCTTGATCATCACATCAAAGGAACCATGCACAATATTCATGTTACGGAAAAAGGTTTTATCGCGGGTGGAGAAAATGGGATCCCGCTTACCTGGATGGACGCACGAATAAATGAATATTCTTTCACTGCAAGAGCAGGCTGCCCGGTTGAGATCCAGGCGCTTTGGTATAACGCCCTTAAAATATTTGTGCATGTTTCAGAAAAGTTAGGAGAAGCTGTTTCTACAACTATAACTGATCTTACTGTACAAGTTAAGACTGAATTTGAAAGGGCATTTTGGAACGATGAATGCTATCTGAATGACCTGGTGACCGAAGAAAATGAAGCGGATCCAACTGTACGGCCAAATCAGATCTACGCGATAAGTTTACCTTTTCGGCTTCTTGATAAGGAAAAGGAAAAAATGGTATTAGATAACATTGCTGAAAATCTGGTGACTCCGGTCGGATTAAGAACGCTCGAAACGTATCATTTTAAATTCAAGTGCTCTTACTCGGGAGATGTGTGGTCTAGAGATGCAGCTTATCATCAGGGAACGGTATGGCCTTTTCTTTTGCCGGAATACCTGATGGCGTATTTGCGTGTCAACGATCATTCCGATGATGCAAAAAGAAAAGTACAGGAACATTTAAAAGCGCTTAAGAAGCATTTTTACGAAGCCGAATGTTTACATGCTATCTCAGAGGTTTTTGATGGGATCGAGCCGAAAGAGGGGAAGGGCTGTATTCACCAGGCATGGTCGGTTTCGAATCTCATTCTACTGCTCATTAATGAAAACCTCGAAATTTAGTCCTTAACAATAATTATGACAATAATTATCATAAGAACTCTTGTATTTCGTTTATATCTATACCTTTAAACAGATGAAGAAGAGATAATACCAACCCGGTTAACTCACCTTACACAAATCTTCCATTGCTGTATTCACGACACAGTTTTGATTCGGGAATTAAGCAAGCCTCACACAGGAGGAAAATCCATTTTAATGAAAACCATAAAGTTCGTCAGCAATGACAGGTCTCAGTTCACCGTGGCCTTAAGAAAGAACGTGAACAATTATTTCAAAGAAAATCAGCTCTCAACAAAAGGAAATACTTCATTAGCGGTTAAAATCGCTGTAATGCTAAGCATATATATTGTTCCTTTTATTTTAATCCTTACCGTGTCAATGCCCGGCTGGCTGATCTTTCCGTTATCTGTGATTATGGGTGTTGGAATGGCCGGAGTCGGAATGTCGGTGATGCACGATGCAGCACACGGTTCATCGTCAAATAAAAAATGGCTGAATAAATGCTTGAGCAATACTATTTATTTGATCGGAGGCAGTGCATTCACATGGAACCTTCAACACAATGTTAAACATCACACCTTTACCAACATCCAGGGTTATGATGAGGATATACATACTAAAGCTGTAATAAGGCTTTCTAACCAAGCTCCGTTAAAGAAATTCCACCGGTATCAATATATTTATGCCTTTTTCTTTTATACGCTGATGACCATCGCCAAACTCGGTAATGACTTTAAACAGCTGTCCGATTACAATAACACAGGCTTAACCAGACAGCAGAACGCCAAACCAAAACTGGAATTTTTTAAACTGGTTATGTTCAAGCTTTCGTATATGTTCTTATACCTTGGCCTTCCAATGCTCTTGTCGGGCTTCAGCTGGTGGTTGGTAATATTAGGTTTTCTGGCAATGCATCTGACAGGTGGTTTTATAATGGCCATCATCTTCCAGATGGCTCACATTGCTGAAGAAGCAAATCAGCCTGCTTTAAATATGGACGGCAATATCGATAATGAGTGGGCGATCCATGAATTGTTGACCACGGTAAATTTTTCAAGGAACAACAGGTTGCTTGGATGGTATATCGGAGGTTTGAATTTTCAGATCGAACATCATCTTTTTCCTAATATCTGTCATGTGCACTACAGAAAAATTTCATTTATCGTAGAGCAGACTGCTAAAGACTTTGGTTTGAGATATAACCTCCAGCCCACATTCTATCAGGCTGTGGTATCGCATACCAGGATGCTGAAATCTCTGGGCAGGCAGGCGGCATAAAAATTTATAAGAAGAACCGGGGTTTTTGTCCGGTTTTTTTATGTGATGACGAGTGCGCGAACAATGTATCTACCTAATTTGTTTTGAAACAAAAAGCAGCTTAATTTAATGCAGTTAATTTTTTAGGTTATTATGAAAGTAGAGATCTGGTCGGATATTATGTGCCCTTTTTGTTATATCGGGAAAAGAAAATTTGAAGAAGCGTTAAAGCAATTTGATGGGAATGTAAACGTGGAACTAGAATGGAAGAGCTTCCAGTTAAATCCTGAGATGAAGACTGAGCCCGGAAAAAGTATTAATCAGTATCTTGCTGAAATAAAAGGCTGGAGCTTGCCGGATGCAAAGGCAATGAATGACAGAGTTACTCAAATGGCGAAGGCAGTTGGACTTGAGTATGACATGGATAAAGCAGTTGTCGCAAACTCATTTGATGCACATCGGGTGATTCAGTTTGCTAAGAAGAAGGGAAAAGGAGATCTTGCCGAAGAAAATTTATTCAAAGCATACTTTACTGAAGGAAAAAATATTGCAGATAAATCGGTATTATTTGAAATAGGAAATGCGATAGGTTTGCCAAAAGATGAGCTGAAGGATGTGCTTGAAAGCGATGAATATTCAAAAGAAGTTAATTTTGATATGGAAGAGGCAGGGAAGATTGGTGTGAGCGGAGTGCCTTTTTTTGTGTTTAACAGACGGTATGCGGTTTCGGGCGCTCAGGATCCGGAAGTTTTTCTTGACGTTCTAAACAAAGTTTCTAAAGACGAAAAATCAATATAACCTAATAAATTACTCTATGAAAAGATCAGCAACAGCCAATTGGAAAGGTACCGGAAAAGAAGGTAAAGGCCTTATCAGCACACAAAGCCTATTATTTAAAGATGCTCCTTATGCATTTACAAGTCGCTTTGAAGAGGGCGCAGGAACAAATCCGGAAGAGCTATTAGCTGCTGCTCACGCAGGTTGTTTTACAATGAAATTAAGTTTCAATCTTACAAAGGCAGGATTTACACCGGAAAATATAGATACCAGGTGTGAGGTAACGCTTGACGCATCCAAAGGGGAGATCTCCCATTCGGCTTTAACAGTGAGTGCAAAAGTGCCCGGTATCGGTAAGGAGCAGTTCGATGAGCAGGTAAATGATGCAAAAGCTAATTGCCCTGTTTCAAAGCTTTTTAATACAACAATTACCTGCGAAGCAAGTCTGTTGTAACCTTCCATTCTACTTCCCGCCAGAATCAAGATCTGGTTCTGTTGTGATGAATTTATAATGCTGTCCGGTAAATCCGGACAGCTTACTTCTCCGTACATCCCCTTGACAGGATTAAAATAAGCGTACTAAGGAAAATCCTGTTAATTTTGCGGGAAGAAATCTCGTACCCATCCTGATTCATTACTCTTCTGATGCTTTGGTATTTGAAAGGATGGGCGTTATTGCATTAATAGCTTAAGTTTATTTTAGCACATGAATGATATCAGGAAATATATCGAATCAGGAATTCTTGAAATGTATGTATTGGGCATACTTGACGAGAAGGAATGTGCTGAGGTTGAAAAAATGGCCGCTTCTCATGCTGAAGTAAAAGCTGAAATTGATACAATCACTAATACCCTTCAACAATTCGCGTCTCAGAATACTGAAGCTCCGCATCCTGCTATTAAGCCTCTGTTAATGGCAACAATTGACTTTTCAGAGCGTATGCTGGCAGGCGAAGAGCCTACCTTTCCTCCGGTGTTAAACGAGCATTCAAAAATCAGCGATTACGAGCAATGGATAAACCGGGAAGATATGGTGATCTCTGATGATTTTCAGGATATGTTCGCTAAGATCATAGGCTTCACTCCTGAAGTAACCAGTGCAATTGTTTGGATCAGCTCTATAGCTCCGCATGAAGTTCATGATGATGAGTACGAAAAATTCCTGATCATTGAGGGAACTTGCGATATTACAATTGGCGACACCGTGCATTCACTTGTTCCGGGTGATTATCTGTCTATTCCATTACATGTAGGGCATCACGTAAAAGTAACTTCCACGCAGCCCTGCAAGGTGATCTTGCAACGAGTAGCTGCATAAATTCAACGATCATTTTCCAAGTTTAAAGAAAGGTAAATTGTTTACTTTTACTATATGAATTGTATCATAGTGGACGATGATGAGATGATCCGGCTCGACCTGGAAGAGAAGATCAGGCAGACGATGACATTGAATCTTGTTGCGTCCTGCAGCAGTGCTATTGAAGCCTCAGGCCTTGTTCTCAGCCGGAATATCGACCTGATATTTCTGGATGTTATGATGCCAGGGATGACAGGTATGGAGTTTATGCGCACCTTATCAGCATCGAGGCCGGAGGTGATAATGATCACTTCCAATAAGGAATTTGCTGCAGAGGCTTTCGATTATGATGTTACCGATTTCCTTATTAAGCCCGTTAGTTATGAACGTTTCCTCAAGGCTGTAACAAAAGCTAAACGAAATTTCGATAAAAAAGGAACCAGCATCAATACCATTGACGATCACATTTTCATTAAGGTTTCATCCCGTTTCATAAAGCTCGAGTTGAAGAATATCCAATACATCGAAGCGCTTGCGGATTACGTAACGATATATACTTCCACCGACAAGTATACAATTCATTCCACAATGAAAGGAATAGAAAGCACACTCCCGGCCAATGAATTTGCGCGTGTGCATAATTCTTTCATAGTCCGGATCGATAAGATCCTCGCTATTGAGGATAACCTTATTACAATTCATAAAACGACCATACCGGTAAGCCGGAACCGATTGAAGCCATTAATGCAACGTTTAAAGCTAATCTGACAAGTATCGAAATTCTTCTGCACTCTGTCGAAATAAATGCCGAAGAATATTTTGAAGGTTTAAATTCGGAGAATCTGTTGATTGGCAGGCTTTTTTAATGATTTAAGGGATTAAAATCGGGAAAATGAACTTAAACAAACATAAAAAACATACAGACCTTACTTACCTTCGATCCGTTTCAAAAGGGAACGTGGCTTTCGAACAAAAGATGCTTAGCACTTTTATACAACAAACGGGTTCCGAGGTGCAAAAATTAAAACAGGCGCTTAGTGCCAGCGACTGGCCTGCTATGCACTTGATCGCCCATAAAATGAAGCCATCTATGCAGTTTGTCGGACTTAATCTTTTGTATAGTGACGTACATGAGCTGGAGATGCTCGCCAAACAGGGGACTGATATGACAAGAGTGGCTGAATTAATTTCATCCATCTCAACAATGGTGGATATCGCAATAGAAGAGATAAAGGAAGAGCTGAGCTCCCCTGGCGATAAGTAAAAATATATTCTTCAGTATATGAAGTACCGAAAGATCTTCTGGAAAGTAGTAGCGGGTTTTGCAATCACTGCATGTTTGTTAGGTGTGGTCTATTGGATCACATTCAATCATTTGAATGCATTAAAGGAAAATCTGACAACACTGAGCGAAGTCAATCCCAAATATGTGTATCGTGAAAGAATTTTAAAAAGGGTAGATGACACAGAGAATTTTGTTAAGCGTTACACTATAAATAAAAATAAGGAATTTCTTTATGAGTGCGACAGCTGCATAAACGCTATTGGGGAAGATATGCATGAGTTGGGAGAAATTGCCCTGGATAATCCAGCGTATGCTGAACAACTAGCCAAGTTAAATAAATTCATAAACAGGAAGCTCACAGTTGCCCGTCAACGCATTGAGCTGGCTAATGCTTACAGCTCTGGTAAAGAGCTTTCTTCGGTGATAGAACATATTGCCATCCCGGAGAAAAAATCGATACTTCCCGTGATGGAAGAAAAGAAAGAACCGGCTGAAAAAAAGCGTTTCTTTTCCCGCTTCTTTTCCCGTGATAAGAATAAACCTAAGCCGCTCAAGGATACTGTTAAGACAGTAGACGCTGATCAGGAGAATGAGTTTTCTGCCGGTTATATGAAGGAGATGTTAATTCAGGCAGAGCAGAAAGAAACAGAGAAGTCCAATCAGTATCTGCGTGAGAATATTCTCTTAATTGATCAGAACGACAGAATCCATGATAGCATCAGAGCTATTGCTACTGAGATGGAACAGTTGGAAAAGGCTGAGTCGGTCGCGATGATCAATGAGCTTTCAGAAGAAACAACGAACAAAACAGCTGATATCCTGTCTTCACTCATTATTCTGGGTTTTCTCGCAATGATCTTATTTATTATAGTCGTATACAGAGAGGTGAAATTCAATGACCGTTTAAGAAGAGAACTTATTCAGGAAAAGAAGAACACTGAACAGCTCGCAAAAGCAAAAGAGGAATTTCTCGCAAACATGAGTCACGAGATCAGAACGCCAATGAACGTGATCATGGGTTTTTCCGATCAGCTCTTAAAAACGAGTCTTAACAATGAACAGCAGAAGTTTTTATTAAATATAAGGCGTTCATCGAAACACTTACTAACCGTCATAAATGAGATCCTCGATTATTCCAAAATGGAATCCGGGGTTATAACCCTTGAAAACATTCCGTTTTCAATTGAAGAAGTGATCAGCGATGTTCATGCAACATTTTCTTCCACGGCAGAAAAGAAAGGTATTGGCCTTGAATATTCCATCGATAAAACTGTGGCAAAAAAAGTAATGGGCGACCCGGTGAGATTGAAGCAGATCCTACTTAATCTTACCGGGAATGCTATAAAATTCACTGAAAAAGGAAGCGTTAAGGTTGTATGCAAACTATGGTCGCAGGAAAATGATATTCAAGATCTTTTATTCGAGGTGGAAGACACGGGAATAGGGATTCCTGAAGAAGCTATGCCGAAAATATTTGAGCAATTCACACAGGCGGATTCCAGTGTTACACGTAAATATGGTGGCACCGGTTTAGGTCTTGCCATTTCGCGTAAATTGATTGAGCTGCATGAGGGACAGATATCTGTTAAAAGTGAAGTGGGCACCGGTTCTGTTTTTTACTTCCACATCAGGTATTGCATCTCAGATGACTGTGCTGAACCGGTTGATCGTAAAGAATTAAGGAACACGCAAATGTTGGCTGATAAACGAATACTTATAGCTGATGACGATGAGATGAATAAATTTCTTGCACAACATATCCTGGAAGGTTACAAGGTAAATGTAAGCACGGCCGATAATGGTAGAGTTGCCTTGGAGAAGATTTTAAATCAATCTTATGACCTTGTTCTAATGGATCTGCACATGCCGGAAATGGGAGGGATTGACGTTGTAAAAACTATAAGGAAACAAGGGGTAAATGTGCCGGTGATCGCGGTCACAGGCAACGTCATCAAATCAGAAAAGGAGAACTGTATCGATGCCGGAATGAATGACTATATCTCGAAACCGTACGATGAGAACGAGATACTTCAGAAAATAATTGATCTCCTTCCGGTTAACTGATTTTTCCGACCACTCATCGAAAAAAATCAATCATTCAGGGCATTTCATCGTAACTTTATATATAAAAAAGGGGGAAATAATGAAACGTATTCTTGTCATAGATGATGATAAATTGCTTCAAAGGGCGATCGCTTTTAAACTGAGGGCATGTAATTATGAAGTAATTACTGCTAATGATGTTTACAGTGCGCTCGAGCTAATAGACAAACACAAAGTTGACGGTGTCATAAGTGATATTATGATGCCGGACATCTCTGGGCTGAGCCTCTTATCATTATTAAAACAATTTTATTTTAACCGAATCCCGGTTATCGTGATCTCTTCGTTAGGGAAAGATCAGGCAGGAGCTTCCGCAATGGAACTTGGGGCATACGCTTTCCTCGAGAAGCCAATTGATTTCGATGAATTGATAGCACAGGTTGGAAAGATGTTGTCCTTACCTGCAACGGGCAGTTAATTTTAAAGATAAAATAGATAATGTTATATTTGTGTAATTAGTAAAATGCCGCATGTATTTTATAAAAAAGCACTTCTGTAACATTATCTTTTTTTTATTTATTCCCGTTATTTCTGCGGCTCAGATAAAAGATACCACCTCAAAACCTGCTCAACTTATTCCGGAAGAAAAGCCTGTGAAGAAGATAGCGGATCCTAAGGACCGGATTGTTGTCGATTTCAATTATGACTCTTTCACCCATCTTCCAAAAGGCATAAGTCAGAAGTTTTATTCATTCGGTGGAAATGTATTTTTCATGTGGGATTATCCTTTCGGCTATGGTCCGATGAGTGTGTCTTTCGGTGCCGGGTTCAGCACTCACGATGTTCATACGAACGGAAGGATTATCTACAGCATTGATGGGAAATACACTTCTTTTGAACCTATCTACACAAAATATAATACGAACAAACTTTCCCTTAATTATTTCGAAATTCCTGTAGAGCTTAGGATGCGGACGCGGGGCGATCATAATTTTAAATTGTATATCGGTGTCAAAGGTGGATACGCTTATAACACTCATACAAAGTTCGAGGATGCAGAAGGAAAAATAAAGGTTTACAAAATTAAGAATATCAATCCGTTCCGATACGGAGCAACATTCCGTATCGGTTATGACAGATTTAACCTGCAGGCATTTTATTCGCTGTCTGATCTTTTTATCGAAGGTGGAGGTGAAGCCAATATGACACCATTCTCAGTGGGTGTGGGATTATTACTTTATTGATCAATAAAAGATCATTAACAATAATTCAGTGAGTATTCCCAATAAAAAACCTGTATATACCTGCGCAGGAGAATGAGCTTTAAGTTTTAATCGCGCAAATCCCAGACAACCGGCCATAAGTATAACGATGATAAGGATCATTCTCAGATCGATCATTAAACGAAGGGAAATGCCCATTGTCGCCCCGATTATACCGCCAATCCCAACAGCGTGAGCGCTAATCTTCCATTTGAAATTTATGATCCATGTAAGGACAATGGAAATTCCTGCCCCCAGTATCAGAATTACAAAAACAGGAGGAAATTGTGCGGTTGTAAAAAGATAATACAAAGCGAAGAAGTAAAGTGAAGTGCTGATGTATGGAATTATTCTTTCCTGCGTGCTTTCCATGTCCAGGCTTTTGATCCTTCCCATTTTCAACAGGATAACCGCATTGATTGTTGGAAGTATGAATGTAAATACAAAAGTAATAAGCAGAATGATGATCTTAAGGTTAAGGGGAGTAAAGGTTGCAATATAATTGCTGGTGCTGAAAATTAGCAGAAACCCGTAGGTGGGCATCAGCAAAGGATGAAAGATGTATGAAAAAAATCGGGCTATTCTCGTCTCCACGTGTTGCTTCTCCTGATTAAAATGAGCCTATAATTCCTTCCGCAGTCTGGCAACCGGAATCTCTAGCTGCTCGCGGTATTTTGCGATCGTCCTTCTTGCAATGTTATAACCTTTTTCCTTCAGGATCTTCGCAAGCTTATCATCAGTGAGCGGCTTCTTTTTATTTTCTGCCCCAATGCAATCGGAGAGGATCTTTTTTACTTCTCGTGTTGAAACCTCTTCTCCGCTGTCGGTGGAAAGTGACTCGCTGAAAAAGGTCTTTAATAAAAATGTCCCGAAAGGGGTTTGTACATATTTGCTGTTCGCAACCCTGGAGATAGTCGAAATATCAAGTCCCACTTTCTCAGCAATATCCTTTAGGATCATCGGCTTTAAAAGTGTTTCATCTCCGGTAAGAAAATAATCCTGCTGATATTCCATGATGGCGTTCATCGTGAAAAGAAGGGTCTGATTACGCTGCTGGATCGCATCAATGAACCATCTTGCGCCATCAAGTTTTTGTTTGATGAACATAGATGCTTCTTTGCTGCTCTTGTCTTTAGTCTTTGAATACTCTTCAAACATTTTATTGTATTCCCTGCTTACCTTCAGGTCAGGAGCATTCCGCGAATTAAGCCCGAGCAGTAATTCCCCTTCGTCAATTGTGATTGTAAAGTCCGGGATCACCTGCTGATAGCTTTTTTGACCGTCAGCCATTGAGTTACCCGGCCTGGGATTCAGCTTCAATATTTCCTGAATCACTTCCCTAAGGGTTTCATCATCGATCTCGAGTTTCTTCTGAATCTTATCGTAATGTTTTTTGGAGAATTCATCCATTTGCTTTTCCACAACCTCAGTAGCAAGCTCAACAATCTGTGTCTGCACTTCTTTTTTACGCAGCTGGATCAACAAGCATTCCTGAAGATCACGGGCACCAACACCGGCCGGATCAAAATCCTGAATGATCTTTAAAAGTGATTCAAGCTCTTTTTCTGTAGTGTCAATGTTTTGCGAAAAAGCAATGTCATCTACAATGGAGGCAAGATCTCTTCTCAGGTAACCATCATCATCCAGATTTCCGATAAGATAATCTGCGATCGAATGTTCACGGTCGTCCAGCGCTTTCATTCCAAGCTGCGTATCAAGCATGTCCTGAAATGACAATCCTACGGAAAAAGGAATTTCTTTTCTTTCTTCGTCCGGACTAACATTATTTGCCTTTAGTTTGTAGGAGGCGCCTTCATCGTCATCCATGTAATCGGTGAGGGCAAAATCATCGCGCTGATTTTCATCAGCAGGGGAGTCATCTATTTCTTCATTCTGAAATTCATCAACAGGCTCATCATCTGTTTCTGCACCTTCTTCCAGGGCCGGGTTCATCTCCATCTCTTCCTTGATACGCTGTTCAAGCGCAATCGTAGGAAGCTGCAGCAGCTTCATCAGCTGGATCTGCTGAGGGGATAATTTTTGTAATAATTTTTGTGATTGAACCTGCCTTAACATATATCTTTTGCACTAATCTTGTTACTACAAAAATAACAATTATTTAGCCAAAAAGAGATTGTTATTCGGTTTATATCCGGAAACCGATGACGAGCACATCATCGATTTGTTCGAGATTGCCTTTCCAGTCCTGGAAGGCCTGAAGCAACAATCTTTCCTGCTCTTTCACAGGTTTGTTGTAAATTTCGGCAACAAGCTTCTGCATATTGCCAACCATGAATTTTTTACCCCTTTCGCCACCAAACTGATCGGCATAACCATCTGAAAAAATGTAGATCATATCTCCCTTGTCCACCGGTATCGAATGATTGGTAAATTTCCTTTTTTCATTTTCATGAAGCTCCATTCCGCCAATAGGAAACTTATTGGCCTTGATCATTTCAAATGCCTCTTCTCCGGTTTTATTTTTACGGAAGATCCAAAGCGGGCGGTTTGCACCTGCATATTCAAGCATCGTTCCTTCTTCATTCAGAGAGCACAGCGCGATGTCCATTCCATCTCTTCTTTCATTTTCACTTTCACTTTGTTTAAGAGCCGTTTTAACTCCTGTGTGCAATTCATCCAGAATTTCAGCGGGTTCTGTGATATTCTTTTCTGTCACTATTTCATTCAATAAAGTATTGCCGATGATACTCATGAAAGCCCCCGGAACGCCATGTCCTGTACAATCAACAGAAGCAACAAAACGTTTATTATTTCTTTTAGCGAACCAGTAGAAATCCCCACTTACAATATCTTTTGGCTGATAAAGGACAAATGCTTCTTTTAGTTCTGCGTGTAAATTTTGTAATGGAGGCAACAAAGCTTCCTGAATATTTTTAGCATACTTGATACTGTCGGTGATATCGTGATTCTTCGCCTCGATGATAGCCTTCTGTTCAATAACTTCTTTGTTGATGACTTCCACTTTTTCTTTTTCTTCACGAAGCTGAAATGTTCTCAACTCAACTTCCTGCTCAAGTTCGATCTTTGCCTTTTCCAGATTTCGCGTGCGGACAACAATAAAAAGATAAATGCAAACAACAGCTAGAATTGTAACCAATGTATAGAACCACCAGGTTTTATACCATGGCGGTAATACCCTGAATTTAAAAGTAACATCGCGGCTGTTCCACAGTCCGTCATTATTCATTGCCTTTAAATGAAATGTGTATTCTCCGGCAGGTAGTGATGAATAGGTTGCTTCAGTTTTTGAAGTGGGAGGAAACCAGTCGGCATCAGCACCCGATAGTTTAAACTGATATTTAACTTTGTTAGGATTGGTGATGCAGACGCCTATAAAATCAAAAGTGATGTGATTTTTATCGTAAGGCAAAACCAGATCTTTTGGTAAACCTGTAATACTGTCGATAGACTCAGAATATTTTATCAGATCGTTCTCGGCATTCTGGAAGAATAAGCGAACACCTGTTATTCTTGTTAAAGCCTCTTCACGGTTAATACGGTCGAAATGCGGGTTGAATACCGTAACACCTTTGATGGTCCCGAACCATAAATTTCCTTCAGCATCTTTTAACTGTGAATTTGAATTACATTCAACGCCTTTGAGGCCTTCTTCTTTTCCGTAATGCTTCAGTTGAATTTTATTCGTTGAGCTTAAAACCGCAAGGTCGATCTTGTCAATTCCTTTATTAGTGCCCACCCAGAGATGATCGTTAGCAAGAAGCATGAGGTAGATCTTATTGGATGATAAGCCTTTCTCTTCATCAATATTTGTAAATGCAGCATAATCATAACGGAAGATGCCGTCATCAGTTCCAAACCAAAGATGTCCCGATTTGTCCTGTAACACTGTGGTCACACGTTTGTCAGTGAAGCCGGATACTTTATTGTAACGCTGAGTTTTTCCCGGTCTGTATTTAACGACACCTGATTGAGTCGCGAGCCATAATGCCCTGTTCCTATCCTCAAATATTGAATAAACCGGAATGTTACCTTTAAAAGTATTATTGACTTCAGCTACAGCTTCGAACTTATCATTCCTGAACATAAATAAGCCTGTTGGAGTTCCTACCCAGATATTGTTTTGATGATCACGCAACATGGACAGAATGTTTTCATCTTCCAGGCCATCCTTCATATTGTAATTGTGAAATCGCTGTCCGTTAAAAACGCTTAACCCGGCTTTTGTGCCGAAATACATATTTCCTTTTTCGTCTTCAATGATTGATTGAACATCATTATCAACAAGCGAATTTGCAATGTCTTTAAAGTTGATCCGGTAAGGCGTTATTTTTCCTCCCGCAAGCGAAACGACTCCGCAATCTTTTACCGCAAGCCAGATGTTCTTTTTTGTATCCTGATAAATATATTTTATGTAATCACCCGGAAGAAGGTCAGCTGAGCTGTAAGACAGAAATGCTTCTCCGGTAAATTTAGAAACCCCGAAACCATCTGTTCCAAACCAGAAATTTCCTTCGCGGTCCTGAAAGCCACACATAAGCTTATCACTTGCCAATCCGTTTTTGCTCTTATATTTCCGGTATGCAAAGCCATTGTATTTGCAGATACCTTCGCTTGTGGCGAGCCACAAATTATTTTTATTATCCGGGACAATAGCTGTAAAGCCCATATCCTGCTGCCCTGGAATATTAACATTCTCCACCTTGCCCGCGGGAGTGATCCTGTTGATCCCGGCAATTGTTCCAACATACACATTACCCTGAAGATCTTCGTTGATCGATCTTACAAACACGTTCTGTAAACCCTGAGCTGTACTGAAATATTTAAAGCTTCCTGATTTGAGATTGTATTTTATTACACCATTACCAAGAGTTCCAAACCAAAGGTTATTTGCCTTGTCACAATACATTGTAAAAACGATCGCTTTGCTCAGAAGAGTGTCCTTATCAAATGGAATGATCTTGTTTCCATCCAGCTGACATACTCCTTTCGTTGTGGCGATCCAGATCGTCTCGTTATTATCCTGAATGGTTTTAAAGACTCTGTTATGAGGTAATCCTTGCTGATCTGTAAGGTTCGTGAATTTTTTTCCATTAAGAATGCTGAGCCCACCGTTCGTTCCGAAAAGGATCCTTCCGTCTTTTACTTCGGAGATAGAGAAAACTACATTGTTGACAAGGCTGTCATTCTCAGTATAACTGACAAATTTATTTCCATCATATTTACTCGCACCACCGTTATTAGTACCGAACCAGAGATTACCGTATCTGTCCTGACTGATCGACAACACCTGCGACTGCACTAACCCGTCTTCCACATTGAAATTACGGAAGTCATAAGTCTGCGCATTTATACGCAGGCAAGCCATCAGCAAAATAGCAGTGAGAATGAATATTTTAAAGGATTTTTTCAATTTCTTATGTGTGAATAAAGATATAAAAAAAACCTCCTCAAATAAATTTGAAGAGGTTTAATGTATATTAATATTCAGGTTTAGAATTCCGCTGTTTTAGGCGCTCTTGGGAAGGGGATCACATCACGGATGTTCGTCATTCCTGTTACAAACAAAACTAATCTTTCAAAGCCAAGTCCGAATCCTGCATGTGGTGCAGAACCAAATCTGCGGGTATCGAGATACCAATACAGGTCTTCTGTTGGAATGTGCATTTCATTCATTCGTTTTTCAAGCAGATCGAGTCTTTCTTCTCTTTGTGATCCTCCAACTATTTCACCAATCCCCGGGAAGAGAATATCCATTGCGCGAACAGTTTTACCATCATCATTCTGACGCATGTAAAATGCTTTGATGTCTTTAGGATAATCAGTCAAAATAACGGGTTTCTTAAAATGCTTTTCTACGAGATAACGTTCGTGTTCACTTTGCAGATCCGCTCCCCAGCTCTCAATAAGGTATTTAAACTTTTTCTTTTTATTGGGATTCGAGTTCTTCAGGATCTCGATTGCTTCTGTGTAGGTTAAGCGTTCAAAATTATTATCAAGACAAAAGTTAAGCTTTGCCAACAGATCAAGCTCTGCGCGTTCATCCTGCGGCTTTTGTTTTTCTTCTTCCAGCAAACGGGTTTTCAAAAATTCGAGTTCATCCGGACAAGTCTTCAATGCGTAAGCGATCACATATTTCAACAGATCTTCTGCAAGCTGCATGTTGTCATTAAGGTCAGCGAAAGCCACTTCGGGTTCAATCATCCAAAACTCAGCAAGGTGGCGGGTGGTGTTGGAATTCTCTGCGCGGAATGTCGGGCCAAAAGTATAAATTTCTCCAAGTGCCATTGCTGCAAGCTCGCCCTCAAGCTGCCCGGAGACTGTAAGGTTTGTAGACTTACCAAAGAAATCCTGCTTGAAATCAACGTGTCCTTCTTCTGTTCTTGGTGGGTTGTCGAAATCGAGTGAAGTTACACGGAACATTTCTCCTGCACCTTCAGCATCAGAAGCAGTGATGATCGGAGTATGCAGATAAACGAAGCCTCTTTCGTTGAAAAACTGATGAACGGCAAAAGCAAGAGCATGTCTCACTTTGAACACTGCATTAAATGTATTTGTTCGGAAACGTAAATGAGCGATCTCGCGAAGAAATTCAAGGCTGTGTTTCTTCGGCTGTAAAGGAAATTTCTCTGCATCGCTGTCGCCAAGGATCTCCAGCTGCTTCACTTTCACTTCTACCTTTTGGCCTTTACCGAGAGATTCAATGAGCTCACCGGTTATGCTGACTGCCGCTCCTGTCGTCAGTCGTTTTAGCAAAGCTTCATCTGTATTCGTATAATCAACTACAGCTTGTATATTATTTATGGTTGACCCATCGTTAATTGCAATAAACTGATTGTTACGGAATGTGCGCACCCAGCCTTTCACTATCACTTCACTACCAAAAGCCGAGGAGTTTAAAAGCTCTTTGATCTTCGTTCTTTTCGCCATTTTTGTTTTCGTTTAATGAATGATTAATCGCCTGCAAAAAAACGAAAAATTTAGGGAATGACAATGGATTATGATGGGAAAGGCTTAGAGCAGTCATTTTCTAATTTATGTCTTCTTTAAGCGCTTCAGGCTTTTGCTGATGTATGTTTCTGTTGGAAGCAATGAAGACTGGATCCTTCTCGCATAATGGATACTATCGAGCATCTCTTTTTGTTTGGCCTCGACAAGCTCTTTCTGAGCTTCTATAATCGTTTTTTGCTTTTTGGTAGTTTTAAGAGAACGGAATATCAGTCCGGCAAAAAGGACAACAATTAATAAAAAGAAGGAGATCATTAAAAGAATTGTTTTTTGTTTACTGCTTTTTTCTTCTGCAAGCAAATGCTGTTTTTCAAGCTCTTTATGGTGTTCAGCGGCTGCAATTGCTTCTTTCTTTTCGAATTCATAATTCAGCTGGCTCTGCAATGTTTTTTCACGGGTTTCCTCATTGTTAAGGCTATCGTTATAAAGTATATGCAGCTTATGGTTTTCGAATGCGCTTTTAAAATTACCAGTGGCGCTATCAAGGTCAGATAAGCCGTCATAAGTGCTACTCAAACAGCTTTTGTATCCTATGGACAAAGAAATATCCCTTGCTTCGGATAAATACTTTTTTGCTTTCTCATATTCACCGAGCTTTGTGTACGAGATGCCAATATTAGAATTCAATCCGGCAATTGCAGGTTGATTTCCTATTTCCTGCATGATCGCAAGTGCCTTAAAATACATTTCAAGTGCTTGTTGGTATTTCTGTTGATTACCATAAACATTTCCAATGTTCCCATAAGAATTAGCCAATTGACGTTTATCTCCGGACTCTAAATGCATATCAAGAGCTTTAGAATACATTTCCAATGCTTTTTCATAACTCTCCTGATGAAAATAAATTCCTCCGATGTTGTTGTATGCAATTGCGATGCTGGTTTTAATATTAAGCTCTTTATATATGTTCAGAGCGATAAGGAACTTCTTTAAGGCTTCAGGATAATTTTCCTGGTTATAATAAATATTTCCGATGCAAAGGTTTGCATCCGCTATTCCCGGTTTGCTTCCGGCCTCTTCTTTTGCTTTTAATGAATTAAAATAAAATTTTAAGGCCTCAGGGTAATTGCCCTTGTCTTCAGCATAATATCCTGCAAATTTATAGGCAGTTCCCAGTCCGTTCGTGTACTGCGACCTCTCTGCAATATCAATAGCTTGTTTTAGAAATGCAGCAGCTTTTTTATCATCGCTGTATTCATAGATCATAAAAAGCTTGTTGAGAAGGTCAACTTTGAAAGTGTCAACCGTAGAGGTATTCATAACTTTTTCAAGTGAATCGGCAGAACGATCCTGTCCATGAACAAATGAATTTGCCATGAATGAAAACAATAAAATAAGATTAAATACTTTTTTCATTGCTTTTGCTCCTTGAAGTTATTTTTTGATTTCAACCTTAAAAGGTTTTTGTTTATATAAACTTCACCCGGTAAAAGAGAAAATTGGATCCTTCTCGCATAATGAATGCTGTCGAGGATCTCTTTTTGTTTAGCTTCAACAATTTGTTTCTGCTCGTCAATCAGCTGCTTTTGTTTACGCGTAAGTCTTAATGATTTAAACATCAGGAAAAGAAAGATCACAGCTGCGATGAGAATACCTGCGATAAAAATAATTATGATTGTTTGTTTTAAATTTCTCTCTCCCGCCAGCAGTTTTTGATTTTCAAGCTCTTTCTCCCGTTCCGCATTTTCCACTGCTTCTTTTTTCTCAAAGTCATAGGTCATTTGGCTTTGAATCATTTTTTTTCGTGTTTCCGCATTGTCAAGGCTGTCCCTGTAAAGCAAAAAAAGCTTATTGTGTTCAAGCGCAGCCCGGAAGTCGCCTTTGCTGCTGTCAACAGCCGTTAATGCGCTGTAAACTTCTTTAAGGTATTCTTTGATTCCTAATTCAGCGGCCAGCTGTTTTGCTTTGGCAAAATGTTTCGATGCATTCTGAAGATCCTTTTCTTTTAAAAATACACTTCCAATATTTAAGTGTGAACCGGCAAGGCCATTTTTATCATCTATCAGTTCTCTTTTCTGAAGAGATATCTTGAAATGCTTGTTGGCCTCCTGAAACATTTGATGCTGTCGTTCCTTGTTTTTTTCATGTTCTGCGCGGTTGAACCAGATTGCGCCAATGTTAATATACGAGTTTGCCATCCCGTTTTGATCTTCGATAGCTTCAGAGATCTTAAGAGAAGAATGATTGTTGTTAAGAGAAAGTTCAAGAAGTCCCTGCCGGATATCGTTATCCATCTCCTCCAAAGCCTGAGCGAAATATACATTGCCAATATTATTATAAGAAGATGCAATGCCAGTCTGATCTCCGATCTCTTTACGAAGCTTCAGCGCAGTTACATGATTCTTTATGGATAGGGAGTAATTTTTTTGCGCGTTATAAACATTACCAATATTATTGTACGTATTGGCGATGCTCTTTTTTTCACCGATCTTCTCTTTGATCTTTAATGATGAAAAATAATACTTTAAAGCTTCGGCATAATTTCCCTGATGCTGATAAAGTGTGCCCATGTTATTCAAATTGGAAGCGATTCCTTTTTGTTCGTTGAGCTCCTGTCTGATTTTTAAAGATTGATTATAAATTGCTAATGCTTCAGTGTAGTTCCCGAGGTTAGTGTGATTCAGGGCAGAGCTGCTCAGTGCTTTGGATTTATATGATTTGCTTGTACGAAGGGCTGCAGTATCTGAACTCGCTTTTCTTATGAGTTCATCGGCAAGAGAAATGGCTTTATTAGCAGCATCCAGACTGTTTTCGTATTCACCTGCGGCAACGTATCTTTCACTTAATTTATAAAGATCGATAAGCTCCGAGGTATCTGCTTTCCCGGATTGAATGCGTGTAAGCAAGGAATCAATAACAGTCGTTTGCGAATGACCGGAAAGATTAAACGCGACAAGTAAAATTGATATCAACAGAGGACTGCGCATGGATTTCAAAAATAAAAACACCCTTCCGCGTTTATGCAGAAGGGTGGTGAAATTAATTATTTATTTAGAAATTACTAAACGCTGCGTTTCTATTTTGCCGTTAAAGTTCAATGTGACAAAGTAAACTCCCGGCTTTAGATTGTTGATGGAATTCATAGGGATCCTGTAATTTCCGGCTGTTTGCTTTTCCGATAGTAAGGACATACTCTTAATACCAAGAACATTATAAATATCAAGCGATACTCTGGATTCGGAGCTAAGCGTATAATCAACATATACTAAGTCTTTTGTCGGGTTTGGATAAAGAGTGAATTTGGCTTGTCCGACATTAATATCATGTATTCCGACAGTAGAAGTTGGAGTCACACTTGCAGAATCAGCAACATAATCGAGTCCTGCAAAAGTGTTTTGCGTGCCATTTAGAACAACTGTGTAAGTGGAATCTCTGTCTAATCCCGGAATATCAACATACAGGGTGTAAGACTCGCCTGCGTTATTCAGAGGCAGATTTGAAAAAGTGTATTGCCCTGAGCTGTTTGTCTGCGTGCTCGCAACGAGCTGTCCCCCAGGGTTACGTCCCAGCTTAATATCAATGCCCGGGATCGGCTCACCCGGTGCTCTTGAAAATCCCAGCCCTTCAACTATAGTACCTGAAAGTGAACCCGGTCCGGAAATGGCAGGAACCTCAACCATTGAAAAACTAATAGTGTCATTTGAGGTACAGCTATTCGCAACGATCATAGCAGAATTCCATAGAACAGCATTGTTATAATATGTTGGAATGATCAAAGGATAAGCAGAAGTATCATTAAATACTTTTACAAGATAATTGCCTGAAGTTATGTTTGAAAAAATGAAATCTCCTGAAGTATTTACCGGGGAAACCTGCACTGTATCAAATGATGTATTAAAAGGCAGGTAGGAAAATAAGACAGCATTGTTCACACCGGTTGACAAGACTCCTCCAGAATGTGTAACATGTCCATAAACTGAAGAATTTGGCCTTACAAACACGGATGAGATCCCCGTGTTAGTGCAATTGTTGGCATCGGTAACAGTCACCACATAATTGGTGCTTGTGGATGGTGAAACAACTTCCAGATTTGCAGTACTGAAATTAGAACTGCCATCATTCCAAACAAATGAATAGGGAGGCGTACCTCCTGCACCTGCTACATAAATCTGAACAGACTGTCCGTTACAAATAGTATCATCCGGGCTAGTGCCTGCGCTTAGGGGAGCAGGTGCGGAAACAAATACTGTAGATGCCTGAGAAACACATCCATTGCCATCGGTAGCTGTGACCGTGTAAGTTCCGGAACACAAGGAAGTAAAATTCTGTAAGGTATAACCTCCCGGAGACCAAAGGTAGGTGTACGTGCCTGTACCTCCCGAGACAGTTACGGAAGCCGATCCATTACAAAGGCCGCTGCATGTTGCATCTGTTGATGTTGCAGAAATGGATATCGGTGTGGGATCAGTAATAACGACAGTGGCAATTGATGAACATCCGTTTGCATCATTAACTGTTACGGTATATGGTCCGGAACACAAAGAACTCGCTACGGCCGTTGTTTGCATTGGAGAAGAATTCCATAAATAACTGTAAGTAGGTGTTCCTCCAACTGCAGACACGGCCGCACTTCCGTTACATAGTCCTTCACAGCTTGGATCCGTGACACTTGTTGTAAGAGTAGGGCCCGCAGCAATTGTGACAATTACGGTATCACCTGACATACAACCTGAAGGACTCACCGCAGTTACATCTGCTGTGTATACACCTGGAATGGAATAAATATAAGAAGGATTGAATGTAGCTGATGTACCTCCGTCACCGAAATTCCAGGTGAAAGCTAAAGCCCCATTAGCCGTTGCGTTAAAAGTAATAGCGCTTCCTGTGCATGAGGTAACATCCCCACCGGCACTTACTGTTGGCAAAGGTTCAACCTGGATCATATAGCCAAATGATCCGCTTATGCACCCATTGTACTCGGCTTGTACACTTATGTTTGCAAAGGCAGTTGTTGTTCCGTTGTTAACAGGTATAAATGCCGGCCTGTCTCCGGTACCTGAAGACGCTAAACCGATTGAGGGGTTATCATTTGTCCACGTAAATGTTGCACCTGGTTCCACACCGTAAAAGGTATATGCCGGCATTACAGTTCCTGCGCAAACGATCGGATTCGGTTCTCCGATTACATCAGGAGTTTGTTTAACTACAACAGGACGGCTTTGCATGGCGTCATTAGATGGATCAAAATCGCCTGCCACCGTTGCCACCGCATCGAAAATATGAATTCCGGGTGCACTCATGTCTGCGGTACTTGTCACGGTAATTTGTTGAGTTGAATACGGGCTTAATATTCCTGAATTCATAACATAAGTGAAAGTTTGCGAGCTCGCTCCCGTAACATTTACCACAATAGTTACATCCTGAATTGAAAGGTCTATGGGCGATTGTGAATAGTTGTTCAAGGTCACGACCACGGGCCAGCTTATCCCACTGCAAATACTATCATAAGGTATATCAAGTGATGAAATACCAACGTCCTGAGCTTTAGCAGTATTCTGTAAGCACAAAAGAGAACTCAAGAGGGCTATGCATCTGATGGCTCTTTTGATTTTTGATTGGTTCGGTTTTCCAATAGCTATTTCCATTTTATTATTCTGCTTTTATTATCTTTTTAACGGTCGAAGTATTGTTGATTTTCAATTTTACGAAATACACTCCTGTAGAAATTCCACTCATGTTAACTTTATAGTTGTAGGTTCCTGCAGATTGTTCTTTATTTTCAATTAGCATGATCTGATCACCGATAACATTATAAACTGAAAGTTCGATTTTCGAGTCAACATCAATAGTATACTCAATGTTAGCATTATCGCTAACAGGGTTAGGATAAACAGATAAGCTGCTTTCGTTGTTTGCCGATGGGCTGATGCCTACTGACATCTGAGTTATATAAATCGAAGTGGAATCAGCTTCGTAATCCATTCCCGGATATTGCGAGATGCTTGCATCAATTACGAAATTGTAAGTAGACACGCGGCCTAAGCCCGGGATATCAACGTAGATAGTATAAGTTTCTCCCGGTAGATTCATTGGCACATTCATGAACCGGTATTGGCCTGCTTCTGTCCCTGATCCGCTTTGAGTGCTTGCAACGAGCTGCCCTCCCGGATTACGTCCGAGCTTAATATCAATTCCCGGGATCGGCTCACCCGGAACACGGCCAAATCCAAGTCCTTCAGTGATCGTTCCGGTGATCAAACCCGGACCAGACATCGCTGGTGTTTCGAGCATCTGAATGTTTGCTGTGTCATGTGAGCCACAGAGATGGTTAATGACAAGCGCAGAATCCCACATGTATTCATTGCCATAATATGTCGGCATCAATAAAGGATGTGCTGTAGTATCATTAAACACTTTGACCAAATAGCTGTCATTTGGAAGTGAAGTAAACTGAAAATCACCGGTGGCATTTACCGGGCTAACCTGTACGGTATCAAAAGTTGTAAGAAATGAAGAATAGCGGAAAGCGACTGCAGTGTTGCTTCCGGTATTTAAGTTTCCTGCTGAATAGGAAACATGTCCGTAAATATTGGTTAGTGCCTGAACCAGAACCACAGCTGTTGTATTTGCTATACAGCCTGTATTGTCGGTGGCGGTGATTGTATAGGTGGTATTAACAAGTGGTGCGGCAAAAATGCTGAATCCGGTAAAGCTGGAACCACCACCACTCCAGTTATATGAATAAGGTGGAACACCACCGCTTGCTGCAGTATTTAAAGTGGCTGTGTCTCCTGAGCAGATTGTTTGAGTTGAAGATCCTGTCACGGTTAAAGCGGAAGGTTGAGTGATCACAACAGTTGAATTTGTAGTGCATCCGTTAGCATCAGTAACCGTTACTGTATACGGTCCGGCACACAAACCTGTGATACCCGAGCCGGTTTGTGAACCAGGAGACCATAGATAGGTGTATGAGGGTGTTCCTCCGCTTACTGAGACCGCAGCTGACCCGTTACACGCACCGTTACAATTGACGCTCGTTGAAGTTATTGTTGCGATAAGGGCCATTGGTTCAGCAACCACCACTGTATCATAAGCCATACATCCGTTAACATCCGTAGATGTAAGACTGTATTCTCCTGCGCACAATCCTGAAATTGTTGGACTTGTTTGCCCTGAAAGCCAGGAATACACGTAGGGGCCTGAACCACCAAACGAAGTAGCAGTTGCTGTTCCATTGCATACTCCGAAGCAGGATGCATTAACATGCGAAGTCGTTATAGAAGGATTCTGGTAAATGGTTACGTTAACGTTGTCACTTGCGGTACAACCCTGGGCGCTTGTTGCGGTAAGCGTTGCAGTATAATTTCCCGATGCAGCATAGATTGTTGAAGGGCTAAGAAGCGCAGAATTATTTCCGTTACCAAAAGTCCAGGAATAAGTCAGACCGGAAGAGGTCGCGGAAAAGTTTATCTGGCTCCCTGCACAACCTGACTGGTCCAGGCCCGCATTAACTGCTGGCAAAGGATTAACGATCACATTCGTATTTGCCGAATTCATACAACCATTCACTGCCACGCTTAGATTATATGTTCCTGCATTAGCTGCTGATGCAACTGAAATAAAAGGATTTTGAGATGTTGAAGTGTATCCGTTAGGCCCCGTCCATGAATAGGTAGCTCCTGCAACTGACGCAGCGCTTAAAGTTAAGCTGGTTCCTGTACAAACAGGCCCGCTGTTCGTTGCGTTTGCATTTGGCAAAGGATTAACTGTAACATTAAAGGTTGCGGAACTTGCAGGACAGCCTCCTCCTGCAGGGATAGTATTTGTAACGGTATAAGTTCCTGGAGTAGAAGAACCTAGTGTGATAAGCCCGGTAGAAGAATTCAGAACCAAGCCTGCAGGAGCTGATGTAAAAGTTCCTGCACTACCCCCGCCACTAAACGATGGAGTTGGGTTTGGAGCACTAACACAAAACTGTGAAGATGGGTAGCTGAATGTAGCAACGGGTGGATTGTTGACTGTTACGGTTCCCGTTCCATTTGAGCTGCACCCTGATTTGGTGTAAGTACATGTAAAAGAAGTTGTCGTTCCCGGACTTACAGAAATAGAAGATGAGGTAGCTCCTCCCGGAGACCATGAAAAAGTACCTCCCCCTATAGATGGTGTAGCCGTTAATGTTGCGGTTCCGCCTGCGCAGATCGTTGTATTGTTGACAGAAACTGTTGGAGTTGGATTAACTGTAACAACTGAGTTGACAGGCGTTCCTGAACATCCTGCCGCAGTCCCTGTAATCGTATAAGTTGCTGTGCCCGGAACCGCACCTGTGGCCGAAAGGGTTTGAGAAATACCTGCAATACCACCCGCAGCACCTGTAACACCTGATTGACTTACGGTATAATTGTATGACGTTCCTGCAATACTGCTGCTGAAGCTTACATTGGCAGTTGTACCAGAGCAAATTGTTTGTGAAGAAGGCGTTGCAGTAACAACAGGCAAGGAATTAACTGTTACAGTAACAGGATAAAAATTCCCAGCACACCCTGCAAGGGAAGTGGCCTGAACAGTATAGCTAACGTTTGTGGTCGTTGGTGCAGCGCTGGTTATAACATCGTTTAAAGTACTAGTGGATTGTGTTGTCGTGCTTTCGCCCGTGGTATTTGCATTATTCGTAGCGGACCAGGTATAGGTTGCGGGGATATTACTTGTAAATGGTAGGTTAACAGCGGAACCGCTGCAGATCGTAACTGTTCCGGAACTGGTCATGGCCGGTGCCGGATTTACTGTGACCACAGCAGTTGTTGGTGTTCCCACGCACCCATTAGCAGTTGGAGTGATGGTATAGGTTGCAGTTCCTGCTACCGCACCTGTCGTGGTAAGAGATTGCATGATCACGCTGCCGCTTCCCGATGATGCACCTGTAACACCGGACTGGCTGGCAGTCCAGCTAAAGCTAGCGCCACCCACCGAGCTGGATAATCCCAGTGAAGAACTGTTGCCGTAACAGATGGTTTGTGACGAAGGGGATGACACCGCATTTGGTATTGGATTAACATTCACAATGATTGCAGCACCCGCAGTTGCAGCTACTGCATCTGTGACGGTTAGTGTATACGTAGTAGTGGTTGTTGGTGATGCGACAGGGTTTGCCACTGTTGCCGAACTAAGCCCCGTAGACGGAGACCATGAATAAGTATATGGCGGTGTTCCGAAAGATGCAGATGGAGATCCTCCGATTGTTAAGTTAGCGCCAGAACAAATAGATGTATTTGTTCCTGCATTTGCAGATAAGGGCTGAGCAAGCGATTTTAATGTTCCCGCAAAAAGAGCAAGCATTAAAATTAACGTGATCTGTTTCGATTTTTTTAGGATCTCCATGACTTATGATTTTTTTGTTTATTTATTTATAACCAGGCGGTGAGTTTCGCTCTTATTGTTTGTGATTAATGTAACGAAGTAAATTCCGTTGCTAAGCTCCTGATCCTTCGGAGTAATGCTGTACTTGTATTTACCTTTTGATTGCTTGCTGCTTACAAGTTCAGAGATCTTCACTCCGAGTACATTGTAGATGCTCAGAGATACATTGCTTTCTTCAGCGAGTGTGTAGCTGATTGACGCTTCTCCTTTTGAAGGGTTCGGAAAAACATTGAAGGATGCTTCTTCTGTTTTTTCTGTTGGCTTGATTCCGGTTGCAAGCTCATCAACAATATAAACTACTGTTGAATCAACATAGTAATCAAGATCGATGTAAGCATTATTGACCGGATCAAGAACAACGCTGTAAGATGAATCTCTTCCTAATCCCGGAATATCAACATATACAGTGTACCATTCATTTGCATTATTAAGCGGAAGATTGCTGAATGAATAATCACCATTAGCATCAGTTGTGGTATTTACAACCAGTTGTCCGCCAGGGTTACGGCCAAGTTTTACATCGATTCCCGGGATTGGTTCACCCGGAACACGATCACCGGGTTGAATTGTTCCCATAAATCCTCCGGTATATCCAGGGCCTTCGGAAATATTTCCCTGAAGGCTTCCCGGGCCTGTGATTGGAGGAAATTCAACAGCAGCAATATTTAAAGTATCATTCACCGAACAGTAGTGCGAAAGAACAAGTGCTGAGTCCCACAGATAATTGTTTCCATAATATGTAGGAACCAGTGCGGTATAAGATGCTGCAGGATAAACCTCGATCAGGTAGTTGTTGTGGTCTACTGACGGGAAATAAAAATCTCCATTACCATCAGTTGTAGTTACCTGTGCTGTATCGAATTGTGTAAGGAATGGATAGTACTTGTAAAGCACCACTGAACTTCCATTAACAGTCCCTCCGGAATATGAAACATGTCCGTATACATCGGTGCTTGGAATTACGGCAACACTTGTTGATCCTCCTCCGATAAAACATCCGGCTAAATCGGTAGCGCTGATCGTATAAGATGTACCTCCGGACGGAACGTGCTGGATGGTTTCTCCATATAGGAAAGAACCTCCGGTGTCCCATGTATAAATATAAGGTGCACTTCCACCCGAAACATTCGCAGTGAATGTTGCAGTGTCATTGTAACAGATAGTTTGTGGAGCAGGTGAGGTTAAAAATAATTGTCCGTTTGCGTATACGTATATCGAATCCCATAGCGGACAGCCATCTACTGTATCCGTAACGTAATATTGTGTACTTACTGTTGGCGTTGCTGTTACTGAATAGCCTGTGGTTGCATCAAGTGTGGCTCCCGGGGACCATATTGTAGTCTGGCTTCCTCCGTCAACAGTAAGGATAATTGAACTTCCATAACACACTGTATCTGCTGCTTGTTCGAAAACCAGATCAGGAACTTCAAATGCAACCGGAGTTACTGTTGCACAGCCGATGTTGTTTGTTGTGGTCAGTGTATAGGTTGTTGACACCAAAGGTGTCGCTGTTGTATTTAATGTTGTTGTTGAAGTAAGTCCAAGAGCAGGCGACCACGAATATGTTAATGTGTTGTCATCGATCTTAAAGCGAATCGTCCAGCCCTTCAGATTACCGTCATCACCACCCGCCAGATCCTGAATAGACAAAACCCAGTTACCGTTCGGTGAACCGGTAAGATCATGGAAACTTCCAACAGGTTGATAGTTGCCGTTGTACGGAGCGGTAGCATTAGAAATACTTTCAGCAGCATTCATGATGAATTGTGTACCGAAATAGGCATCATTAGCATCCTCTTCATTTTGTGCATTTAGAATCGTGGAACTTCCGTCAGGCGCTTGGATCTTTATTTCAAGATCCCCAACATAAGTATGGTACATGCTGTCGATCGTCACAGACATTAATGCATCACAAGCGCAGGCGGTACTTAATCCGCTTACATTTATCGTATCGTATACCATTGGTATGAGGTCGCTTATAGAATCATTTGTAGACTTATGAATCGGAGGAAGCGCTGTATATGCATTAGAAATGGCAGTTCCGGTGATGTTCGTGCTTACTCCTTTACACACAACATTCGGTAATCCCGGAAGCCCTTGCGGATTGGTGATCATAACTGAAGGTGACGGCAAGGCATCAACAAGTACACTATCCATTGTTGAACAACCATTCGAGCCTACATATTCAAGGATCATGTAACCGGTCCAGGCTGTAGTAAAGCTTTGTTGGGATTCCCCATTCCCCCAGTAATAAGCGGTAGCACCTGGCCCACCATCAAAGGTTACCGGTGTTCCGGGACATACCGCCAGGTCAGGGCCGGCATTGACCGCAGGAGGCGTAACCAGACATGTTCTCCATATCTGCGCACCGGGCATGTTGAAAGGAGTTTTTCCACCCAGTGAATAGAAATGTTCTCCTCCCCAGTAAATATTATTACCGAATTGTGTAAGCGAAGCGCGGTTTCCATTGTTGCCCGGGCTGTTGAAGCTGCCATTATCGGAGATAGTAAATGTGATACCGTCAGAGCTTTTGGCAACTATTCCGCTGTAATCACCTTTTGCTGTATACCAAAGTTTTCCGTCAGCTACAGACATGCTAGTAACTATCGTGTTTGTGTATGGCAGTTGATGAACCTGCACCCAGTTAATGTCATCAGTAGATTTCCAGATCTGTCCACCTTCAAAATTGTTTTCAGTACCAACATAAACTGCTCCGCCAAAGGAACTGATTGCTGTGATCGTTAAATTGTTGAAATTTCCAAAACCATTTCCAACGCTTCCGTTTTCAATCCAGGATGAACCATCAGCAGATATCCAAATCCCACCGTGAGATGTTCCCACATAAAATTTGCTGTTATGAACGCCTACTGCAGTGATGTTAGTGTACGGGTTTAACTGTCCGAAATCTAAAACAGTATCCCATTGGGCTGATAAACTGTTAGGGTCGTTGCTGTTAGCATGCGACCTCAGGATTCTTCCACCCCAATAATTAAATCCTTCGATCACATACAGCGAATCTACTGCGCCTGCTCCTTTAAAAGGGATCAAACCTGTCACGGGTTCCGGGCTCACGTAATAAGGCAGCCAGTTTACTCCGTCCATCGTTCTAAAAACTCTTGAGCTGTCTGAATTGCTTCTTGCCGAAATGTACATATTCCCACCCGCAGCAGTAGTTGATGTGATCGCGTTAACAGAATTTACAGTCGGACCGCTGAACACTTTCACCCATGAATTAATATTCCCGGTAGTTGAGCTGTAAACATAACCGCTATCCGGCCCAACGGCAGCATAGATCTTTCCATTGAAAACATTCATTCCAAAAACAGTATTGTTGTTCATGTTATCAAGGCCGTCCCGTGCAGATAAGATCCAGGGATCCTGAGCATAAAGACCGGTTGAAAAAGTAAATGCAATAAGGATTGCAGCTGAGCGTAGTAATCGTTTCATCTAATTTATTCTGTAATGATTATTTTATGTATTGATGTTTTTCCGTTTGTAATAAGTGCAATGAAATAAACTCCTGAACTGAAATGGTATTCGTTTTCACTGATCCTTAGGTTGTATGTTCCTGCCTGCTGATAGGTATTTACAAGTTCTCGGATCTGAACGCCAAGTATATTGTAAACACCAAGTTTTACGTCAGTACCTGTGGTAAGAGTGTATTCGATAGTGGCATTTCCTTTTGAAGGATTGGGATAAACATTGAACTTGTTTCCCTTTGCAGCGCTAAGGTCCTTTATTCCCACGCCAGCTTCCGGAACATAATGCACTTCAGCTGAATCAACAGTATAGTTCAGATAATTATAAACGCTGTTGGCTGAATCGACAATGAACGTGTATGAAGAATCTCTCCCTAATCCCGGGATATCTGCAAACACAGTATAATTCCCATAAGCCACATTTATAAATTCATATTCACCGTTATTGTCTGTGGTCACGCTTGTCACTAATTGTCCGCCTGGGTTACGCCCCAGCTTCACATCGATTCCCGGAATTGGTTCCCCTGGTACACGCACATATCCCGTATCCTGAACAATCCTACCGTGAAGGTATCCGGGGCCTGTTGCAAGAATATTATCTTCTGCTGCAATAATGTTCAGTGTATCGTCAACCGCACAATAGTGATAAACGATCGAAGCTGAATCCCACAGGAAAGTGTTTCCGAAATAGGTCGGGATGAGTGTAGTGTAGTTTGTTGCAGGAAACACTTTGACAATGTAATCCATGCGGTTAACTGAACTGAAATGATAATTTCCTGAAGCATCTGTTGTCACCATTTGTACAGTGTCAAAATGCGTTTGATAAGGATAGTACTTGTAAAGCAGAACATTGCTGTTTACCACATCCCCGCCACTGTATGCAACATGTCCGTAGATATCAGTGCTCGGTGTTACCTGGACTGTAACTGTATCTGATTGAGAACAACCGAATGCATCAGTCACATAAAAAGTATAAAGAGTACTTACGGTTGGCCCTATTTCTACATATTGTGAAGGGACTGATGTAGTTCCTCCGGTCCACAAAGAAGTATATGGGGGAGTTCCTGAACTGACAAGTGCAATAAGTGCAGTTGAGTCGCCATAACAAATTGATTTGGTAAGACCGACATCTATAAGCATCGCAGAATCAACAGTGATTAAAACAGAGTCTGAAACAAAGCATCCTGAGATATTTTCTGTGACAGCGTATAACGTGGATACAAGCGGAGTTGCAGTAACGGATGTTCCTGTACCGCTGCTCAATGATGTTGAAGGACTCCACGATGCATTGACTGAGCCGTCAGTCACTAACGTTGCACTCGATCCGTAACAAAGCGAATCGCTGGTGGTTGTTGCGGTAATCGTTGGCACTGCAACATTTAAAGTATCAATTGCAGAACATCCCAGACTGTTTGTCGCGGTAACCACATAATTTGCGCTGGCAAATGGAGTAATGGTTGTGTTAAGGGCCATGCTCATAGAAACTCCTGTTGAAGGATTCCATGAATAGGTGAGAATTGAATCAGCAACTGAAAATTTCAGCGTCCAGCCTTTCAGAACACCATCATCAAGCGTGTAATTGTCGCTCATCTGAAGCACCCAGTTTCCTGTTGGGTTCCCTGTAAGATTACTGAAAGGATCTATAGGAAGGAATTGTCCTGTATAAGGTGCAAAGCTGAAATTGCCCGGTTGGTTCTGTGCGTTCATCACGAATTCGGTCCCTATAAAATTAGCTCCATTTAAATTGGAAAGGAGGTTGATGAAACTTCCTGATGGAGAATACAAACCAATTGCTACATCAACATCATAAGCATGATAAAGGCTGTCAATGGTCACTGAATACAACGATGTGCAGGCACATTCGTTAAAGCCGGAAACAGCAATAGTATCGTATGTATTACCTATTGCATATGAGATCGAGGCATTGGTTACTTTGCTGATCGGTGGCTGAGGAATTCTTACGTTAGAGATGGCAGAACCGGTAACGTTAATGCTGTCGCCCTGACAAACTACAACATTGCTCACCTGTGGCGAAGTGATCATCATGTCGGGAGCCTGCAAAACATTTAATGATGCGGTATCGGTTGCATCACATCCATTCGCAGCTACCGCGATCACAAAGTGTTCCCCCTGTACAAAAGTGCTTAATGATTGCGAAGTTGAACCGTCATCCCAGATGTATGAAATAAATCCGGGACTAGCATTGAAGTTCGCAGTAATGTTTTCACAAACTGATTGGTCAGGGCCAATGCTGATCACAGGAGTGGTCGCAAGGCATTTTTTCCAGATCTGTGCCCCGGTTGAGATTCCAATTCCTCTTAAGGTATTTGAATTTGTTTGAAGAGCAGAACCACCGAAACCATAATTTTCAGATCCGTAATAAAGATTATTTCCAAACGCAGCAAAGTTTCCATATTCTCCGCTGTTTTCAGGGGAACCAAATCCATTGCTGACAGAAATTGTAAAGCTGGTTCCATCAGAGGTTTTAACAATTTGTCCTGTACCTGAAGAAATTCTGGTCATTCCGGCCCAGAGTTCAGCTCCGGAATTAAAGAAAGAAGTTACTTTATCATAATTTGAATAGTTCGCGACCATTGTCCAGGTGCTGTCATTAGCTGTTCTCCAGATCTCGGTGCCCGACACATAATTATATGTGGCAGCGTATAAATAGCCACCAAAACTTCCTAAAGCGCTCAGGTTGTAGTTGTTTCCGTTAGTGAAATTCGAATCAAGCGTTGTGTTCAGATTCCAGGTGGTACCGTTAGCGGAAGTGTATAATTTTCCGCCATAGCTTGTTCCTATATAGAATTTTCCATTGTGAATAATGCTCGAGGTGATTTCAGTGTAGGGATTTACACTTGCAAAATCAAGAACGGTGTCCCAGGCAGAAAGCGTATCAAGAGGATCATTACTGTCAAAAGCAGAACGAACGATTACGTCACCCCACGATCCGTTCTCGATAGAGTAAATCGAATCAACTGTACCAAGTCCTTTAAAAGGAACAATGTTTTTGATCACGACCGGTGAAGAACGATAACGGCTCCATGTATTTCCATCTGAAGTTCTGTATATGGATCCTATAACAGAAAACGGAGCATAAGCAGCGGCATACATATAACCGCCCCCATTTGTTACAGAGGTTAAAGCCTTGATAGAAATGATGTTTGTATCAGTGAAAGACTGTACCCAGCTTCCTAAGGAGCCGGTTGTCGTGCTGTAAATTTTTGCAGAATCTTCTCCGCTGCCAGCGTAAAGCTTGCCTTTGAAGGGATGCAAGGCCATAACACTATGATTGTTCACATTGCCAAAACCATTCAGCTGAGAGGGGGTCCATACATCCTGTGCATGTAGTCGGACTGTTATAAATAGCAATAGAATAACGGGACAACCGAGTAGAGATTTCTTCATTTTTAGTTCTGGAAAAGGAAAAGTGTAATTATACGCGAAAATAAGCCTTTTTTGCGAACCAATTTTAAATAATTACTTGAATTTTAGTTTATTATGAAGTATCCGAAATAAGGAAACATGAAAAGTTTCCTAATTGTTGGAAACGTTTTAACTTAAAAACGTTTCGTTTTTTGTGGGTGGTTTTCAGGTAGTTAATTAAAACTTCGTAAAATATCAGGACGGAAACTTTGGGAATAAAAAATGTTTCCATAGTTTTGCGCGAAATTTTAAAGGCAGTTTTAATGGAAACAAAAGAAAGAATATTGCGTGGAGCGGAAGAGCTGTTTTTCAGGTATGGGATAAAGAGTGTAACAATGGATGATATTGCCAAGCATCTTGCCATATCAAAAAAGACCATTTACCAGTTTTTTGAGGATAAGAACGAAATGGTGGAAACCCTGATGAGTTCCAGCTTAAAAAAGGATGAGTGTGAGTTCAAGCAAATTCAGGATGAATCAGAAAATGTGATCGTGGAGGTGTTTAACATGATGAAGCATATGAGCAATATGTTTTCGAAGATCAATCCGAACATTTTTTATGACTTACAAAAATATCACCCGAACGCCTGGAAACAGTTTAAAAAGTTCAAGGAAGAGTGCATGGCGAAAATGGTGGAGGATTCCATAGATCGCGGGATCAGAGAAGGTCTTGTAAGAAGTGATATTAACGCGAAGGTACTTTCAAGGATACGGGTGGAACAAGTGGAAATGGGTTTTAATTCTGAAGTGTTTCCTCCGGACAAGTTTAAAATGCTGGATGTTCAGATTGCTATGATCGATCACTGGCTTCATGGTATCTGTACACTCAAAGGACATAAGCTGATCAACAAGCATAAAGAATTGAATGAGGATGAATAGTCAGAAAACATATATAACACGATGAAAAAACTAATATTAGCGATTGGGTTGGGAATGGCCGCACAGGTGTCTTTTGCGCAGACAAAAGATTCCGCGGCCTATTCCTTTTCATTGCAGCAGGCAATTGATTATGCAATGAAGAACCAGGTGAGTGTTCAGAATGCGGTGATAGATGAGCGCATTGCTCAGAAAAAAGTGAATGAGATCATGGGTGCCGGTTTACCACAGATCAATGCAAGCTTTGATCTTAAGAACTTCATCGAAGTTCCAACTACAGTTCTTCCAAATTTCGTTTCGCCTTCAGTTTATGCTGCTTTGGTCCAGGCTGGCGCTGCACCTTACGATGAAGAAAAAATGTCCCCGGAAGGATACGCTCCTCTAGAGGCTAAATTCGGGACCAAATACCAGGCAACAGCTGGATTGGATGCTTCGCAGTTACTCTTCAGCGGGGAATATTTTTTAGGACTGAAAGCGTCAAAAGTGTTTGTCGAGCTTAGCGAACGCTCTACGCAGCGAACCAGGATAGAAGCTGCGGCAGCTGTAAGCAAAGCTTATTACACTGTGCTTATCAATGAGGAGAGAATGAAACTCATGGATGCAAATATCTCACGTTTGAAAAAAGCATTTGATGATACCAAAGCACTGAATGAAAATGGTTTTGTTGAGAAGATAGATGTTGATCGTTTATCGGTTGCCTATAATAATTTATTGGTAGAGCAGGAAAAAATTAATCGGCTCCTCAAGCTTGGAACTTATTTTTTAAAGTACCAGATGGGAATGCCGATTAATGCAAACCTTACGCTGAGTGATAAACTGGAAGATGTAAAATTTGATGCATTATCAAATGTTGATGCGCAGAAATTTGATTATGAAAAGAGAGTTGACTATAACTTATTTACGGTACAATACAAACTTGCGAAGCTGGATTTGAAGCGCCAACGTTTTTCTTATCTCCCTACTGCAGTTGCTTATGGAAGCCTAAGCGGTTCAGCTCAAAGAAATGATTTCGATATTTTTGACACCAAAAAGTCCTGGTATCCTACAGCATTGGTTGGTGGAAAAGTAACAATGCCTATTTTCAGCGGTCTTGCGCGGAATGCGAGAAACCAGCAGGCCAAGCTTGCAGTTATGAAGGCAGAGAATAATCTCGAAATGATCAAACAGGCAATTGATCTTGAATTAGCTTCAACGACTGCAAGTCTTCAGAATGCAGCTTCTTCACTGGCCATTCAGAAAAAGAATATTGAAACAGCAGAAGAAGTTTATCGGGTTTCAAAAATAAAGTTTGAGCAGGGAGTTGGTTCAAACCTCGAAATGATCACTGCAGAAACAACTCTTAAAGAATCACAAACAAATTATTTCAGTGCTTTATTCGATGCGATGGTTTCAAAGATCGATTTCGATAAAGCGAACGGAACACTGATCAAATAACCTCATTTCAATAAACGCAATTAAAACACATACAATGAAAAAATTATTCTTTTTACCGGTGTTGGCAATGGCAATCATGGCTTGTAATTCCGGGAGCGATGATAAAAAAGCGGAGCTGGAAAAATTAAAGAAGGAAGAAGCGGCAATAAAGGGGAAGATCGCAGCCCTGGAGGCAGAGCTTAGTACTACCGATTCTACTTCGAAGAGCGTTTCGGTGTCTGTTACCACTTTAAAGGCTGCCCCTTTCAAAAATTTTATTGATGTGCAGGGAAGAGTGGATGCAGACGAGAACATTTCCTTGAGCACAGAGATGCCGGGAACCATCACAAAAATAAATGTAAAGGTGGGGGATGAAGTATCGGCCGGACAAGTCCTTGCTGAAACAGATGCGCGTACTATCACGCAGCAGATCTCGGACTTGCAGACAAACACAGCACTGGTGAATCAGGTGTATGAAAAACAAAAGAATCTATGGGATCAGAAAATAGGAACAGAGATCCAGTTTCTTCAGGCAAAAACAAATAAGGAGAGTATGGAGAAAAAAATGGCTACGCTGCAGGAACAATTGCGCATGACAAAAATCATCGCACCGATCAGCGGAACAGTGGATGCGGTTGACGTTAAGCTTGGACAAGCTGTGGCTCCGGGGATGCCTGCAATCCGCGTGATCAATTTTTCCAATCTGAAAGTAAAAGCAGAGGTTGCTGAAAGTTATGCTTCAAAAGTTAAAAAGGGAAGCCAGGTAATTGTTCATTTTCCTGATACCAAAGATTCACTGATCACAAAAGTGAATTTCGTTTCACGTGCAATTAATAATGCAAGCCGCACATTCACGGTTGAGGTGTTGCTTGATGACAAAAAAGAATATCATCCAAACATGGTGGCGCGTTTGAATATAAATGATTATGAGTCTGAAAAGCCCGCAATCACCGTTCCTGTACGCACTGTGCAAAAAGATGAATCGAACATGCCTTTTGTTTTTGTCGCTGAAAATGGCATCGCCAAAAAAAGGATTGTAACACTGGGAAAGGAATATAAAGGTCAGGCAGAAGTTCTTAGCGGAGTAAAAGAGGGTGATGTTCTCGTAACTCTTGGTTACGACCTTATAAATGATGGGGATGCAATCGTTTATAATAAATAATTCTTCAGCTGTTAATTAAGATAGAAATTAGAAGCTCTGCGCCTTTGCGCCTTAGCGGTAAAAATAAAAAAAATGGATTTTAAAGAATTTAAACCTTCCAGCTGGGCGATCAATAATAAGATCAGTATTTATGTACTGACCTTCATCATTGCTGTCTGGGGAATTAAGAGTTACAACAGCATTCCTAAGGAAAGCTTCCCTGAGATTGTCGTTCCGACTATTTACATCAATACAATTTATGCCGGGAACTCACCTGCAAATATTGAGAATCTTGTTACGAAGCCAATCGAAAAACAATTAAAAGGTATTGCAGGGGTTAAGAAATTAAACTCCACTTCACTTCAGGATGTGTCCGTGATCATGGTTGAGTTTAACACGAACATGAAGGTGCCAGAGGTGAAGCAGAAGGTTAAGGACGCAGTTGATAAAGCAGCTACGGATCTTCCGAAAGACCTTACCCGCCAGCCAAACGTGATGGAGGTTAACTTTTCAGAAATGCCAATCCTGTATGTGAACCTTGCAGGGAAGATGGATCTGAATAAGTTGAAGAAGTATGCCGAAGACATGAAAGATCAGATCGAGGGGATGAAAGAGATCTCGAGAGTTCAGATGGTTGGGGATCTTGAAAGAGAGATTCAGATCAATGTCGATATGTATAAAATGCAGGCAGGAAATTTCTCTTCCTATGATATTTTCAGGGCCGTTTCAGAGGAAAATTTAAACATGTCGGGTGGTTTAGTTCCAATGGATGGGATGAAGCGTAACCTGACTGTTAAAGGTGAATTCGTTAATGTTGAAGAGATCAGAAATCTTGTGATCTCCTCCGGATCGGGAGCGAGAGCATATCTGAAAGATATTGCCGATGTCGTAGATGCAACTAAGGAGCAGGAAAGCTATGCGCGTCTTGAAGGAAAGAACGTGATCACTTTGCAGGTCATCAAACGCAGCGGAGAAAACCTGATCGAAGCTTCTGATAAGATCATGGAGCTGAAAGATAAAATGGTGAAAGAAGATTTTCCAAAGGAAATGAAAGTGACCATTACAGGGGATCAGTCGGAAAAAACGAGAAGCACATTACATGATCTGATCAACACGATCATTATTGGTTTCCTTCTGGTGACATTTATTCTTATGTTCTTTATGGGCGTAACGAATGCATTGTTCGTAGCGGCTTCTGTACCTCTGTCTATGTTCATTGCCTTCATCTTTATGCCGATCATAGGTGGGATATTTGATTTCAGTTATACAATGAACATGATCGTATTATTCGCATTCCTGCTTGCTCTTGGAATCGTTGTGGATGATGCTATTGTTGTAATTGAAAATACGCACCGTTTGTTTGAAAATGGAAAACGTGATATCAAGGTAGCCGCAAAAATGGCTGTAGGAGAAGTGTTCATGCCGGTATTAAGCGGAACATTAACCACTTTGGCTCCATTCGTTCCATTATTATTCTGGGGCGGGATCATTGGTAAGTTCATGTTCTATCTTCCGATCACCTTAATTATATCATTACTTGCATCACTGCTTGTCGCTTATATTATTAATCCGGTTTTTGCTGTTGACTTTATGAAACCTCATGAGCAGCATCTCGGAAGGCCTCACTGGACGGGGAAAACAACCGGGATGGTTGTTGTGATGGGATTGATCGCGGTTTTGCTGCATGCTTCAGGCTCGCATGGAATGGCGAATGTGGTATTATTCATCCTTGCATTTTCATTGCTGAATAAGTTTTATTTGTATAAGATTTTTGAAAAATTTCAGACGAAGCTATGGCCTGCTATTCAACGAAAGTATACTAATCTTTTACTTAAGTTTTTAAAGCGTCCTGCATTATCTCTTATCGGAATTGTGGTTTTGTTCATTCTTTCATTGGTATTCTTCATGGCAAGAAGCCCTAAAGTTGTATTCTTCCCTCAGGGAGATCCTAACTTCGTTTATGTATATGTGAAGCTGCCGGTTGGCACTGACCCTGAAAAAACAAATCAGGTGATGCTTGTTGCAGAGCAAAAAGTAAATAGTGTACTTGGTGATTCAAATCACATCGTGAAATCGGTGATAACCAATGTTACTAAAGGAACAACAGATCCTGCGGATCAGGATCAAAGTGATTATCCAAACCGTGGAAAGATCGCTATTTCATTTGTTGATTTTAAAGATCGCGAAGGAAAATCTACCGGTGAGATACTTGAGAAGCTGCAGCATTTAAACTGGAATATTCCGGGAGCAGAGATCAGTGTTTCCAAAGAACAGGCGGGGCCTCCGGTATCAAAGCCGATCAATATTGAAGTAAGAGGAGATAATTTTGACGAGCTCGTAAATAATTCGATCCGCTTAAAACGATATTTAGATCAGCAGCATATTGAAGGTGTTGAAAATCTGAAATCTGATTTTGAAACCATCAAACCGGAAATTGTTTTCACGATTGACCGTGAAAGAGCGAACCGTGAGGGCGTGAGTACAAGAACCATCGCAGCTGAGATCAGAACCGCAGTGTTTGGCTGGGAAGTAAGCAAGTTCCGTGATGAAAATGATCAGTATCCTATTCAGTTGCGTTACAAATATGACCAGCGAAACAACATTGAGGCATTACGAAACTTAAAGATCACATTCCGCGATATGAACATGGGAGGAATTCTCCGTAGCGTTCCTTTATCAGCTTTCGCAAATGTTGAATACAGCAATACGTATGGCGGTATCAAACGGAAAATGCAAAAGCGTGTGATCACTTTATCATCAAATGTTGTAACAGGGTTCAATGAAAATGAAGTTGCCGCAAATGTACGTTCTGCGATGGCGGGTTATGCTCCTCTTGGAAAAGTGGAAGTGGTAATGACCGGTCAGGCCGAAGAACAGGCTGAAACGGGCGCATTTTTAGGAAACGCATTGATGATGTCCATTGCAATGATGTTATTTATTCTGGTGCTTCAGTTCAATGCGGTAGGTAAGCCTATTATCATTCTTTCTGAGATCTTCTTCAGTATCATCGGTGTACTGATCGGGACAGCCATTTTCAAAATGGATATGAGTATAGTAATGACAGGTGTTGGTATCATCGCTCTTGGTGGGGTTGTGGTAAGAAATGGTATCCTGTTAATCGAGTTCGCTGAAATGGCAAGACATGAGGGCATGAGCCTTTGGGATGCGACAGTAGAGGCAGGTCGCACACGTATGACTCCGGTTATCTTAACAGCGACTGCAGCGATACTCGGGCTTATTCCATTAGCTGTAGGTTTGAATATAGATTTTGAAACCTTATTTGCAAGTGGAAATCCTCAGCTTTATTTCGGTGGTGATAATGTCGTTTTCTGGGGGCCTTTATCATGGACAATGATCTTCGGTTTGGCATTCGCGACATTCCTTACTCTTTTACTTGTTCCTGTGATGTATCTTGTATCAGAGCGGTTGAAGCGTAAATCAGAAGTGATTCTTGATCATTTCGGTTTGTCTCATGCCCTGATGTACATACCGTTCTTCATATTGTTCACAAGGTTGTTCATGCGCCTGAAAGGAATAAAGCTTGAATACGGAAATTTAGACCGTTAAAAAAAAGGGCTTCTTCACCGAAGCTCTTTTTATTTGATTTTGTGTATTGTCATCCTCCGACAGATACGGGAGTAGCGGAGGAATCTTATTCGTAGCTATTTTAAATAGTAAATGGGTGCCGCATTATTTATAAGTCTGGGAATCATGTTCTTTTTAAGCCTTCCGATAATCACTTCGAGGCTTGCGAAGCGACTTGGACGTAATCCTAAAACATGGTTTCTGATTGGCGTTTTGCTCCCTGTGATCGCTACCTTCATTCTTTTCTTTTTGCCCGATGTTTCAGAGGATGAAAAGGAAAACGGTGACAGCGAACTATAGATTCATATGCGCGTCCGGGGAATCAACTCCGATCAGGAATACAAATACGATCCAGTAGCAGGACCATAAGGCAATATTTAGAAGTACAGAGATCAAAATAAATCCAAATGCTTTTAAATATTTCTTATCGATAATATTTCGGATAAAAAGTGCTAAAAGAAATAATCCGTGCAAGAAAAGGAATCCCATAAAGCCGAAAATCAGAGTGAAATTCGGAGTGTGAAGATTATTTAAAATATTGAATATGATTATGGCCGTTAGAATGATAAGGCCTAAAATATCCAGAAGCAGATTTTTCCAAAGTGAATTAAATTTGTGCAGCATTTAATTTTTATTTCTTCTTTTTTCTTTTTGCTTCCTTCGCTGCTTTGGCAGCAGCTTTTTTATCTGCGGCAGCTTTTTTCTTGGCAGCCGCTTCTGCCTCTTTCTGTCTTCTGAGTTCTGCTTTTACCTGGCCTTTTGATTTTGTCAACTGCACAGCTCTAAATCCTAAATAGACTCCATACGATGATACCATTTGCTGGGTTTTAATGGATTTGATCGATGACTGGATCACATCTGCATTAGCGAAAACTCCAGTAAAGACAATTCTCCCGTTATATCCAAGACTTGTTTTAGCCCTGCCGGTAAGGGGGAAAGCGATCTTATAATTTTTTCTGTCGGGAAATAAATAGGTCTGGTTTTGTATGCCGACACCGCCAAGCAGAGCTCCTGAGAAATAGAAATGATGTTTGGTGAGATTAAATGCATAACCCGTTTGCAACAGAAACGCATAATTACGGTTACGTTGCAGGTTGGTATAAGGGCCGTAAAAAACCTTCACATCATCCGGTATCAGATCACGCGCCTTGAGCTCATTGAATTTTAAAGAAAAGGTCAGCATCCATGAGCCAGCACTTTTTTTCTGCAATACTGTCTGGTTAAAAGCTGCATTATAAGAAAACTTTTTACCGTTAAAAATCAGGATCGCATTTGCTCCGAATTGATAAGCGCGGATATCTGAATTATAATTTTTCAGGTTTTTCGAAAGTGAGTCATCCCCTTTATATTTATAATAGAATCGCTGATAATCCTGATAGTATCCTTCAAATCCGAATTTGGTTCCATAGATATTCATCTGGAATTGCTTGAAAGCTGATTTTGCCTGTCCTGTGGTGTCCAGATAGTCGTTAGTGAATTTAAACACGTATGAAGCACCGATACCTTTGATGTTTAATGAAACGCCTGCCGTTGCAGGGATGTACGGATTGTACGTAACCTTTGCGTTTTTAAGCTGGCCTGGGCTAAACAGTGAATTGTTCTGAGGCGTGATCGAATAAGTAAATCCGTTATCAATCAGAAAAAGCTTGAGTGCAAATATGTTTTTGAAAGTTTGGACATAGTTAGTGTCAGTATCTGCACCGGCAAAAATCCGTGACGAGAAACAGAAGAGGAACAAAAGAAAGGCAGATCTTTTTATCACACTACAAATATGATATTTTTTTTAATATTGGTAAGGAGTGAATTGCAGAGGAAAACAGGAGGGAATTGAAGGGTCGCTGAGTTTGCGAAATTGGGAATTATATCGACTGAACTCATCCTAAAAGTTAAAAAAACACAAAAGCCATTCTCTTCCAAAACAAAACTTTACTCCTTTCGTTACCTGCCTGTCTCCATTGGGAATTAAATAATTATATTATCTTTGTTATGCTAAAATCGCTACCCAATAATTGATGGAATTTAAAGCCGGCAACCTACTCGATCAGATCATATATCCTGCAGATCTCAGAAAATTCAAATCTGAAGAGCTTCCTCAGATAAGCGCTGAATTAAGACAGTTTATAATTGATGTCGTTTCCCAGAAAGGTGGTCACTTCGGTGCCAGTCTGGGTGTTGTCGAGTTAACCGTAGCCTTGCACTATGTTTTCAATACTCCTTATGATCAATTGGTTTGGGATGTAGGACATCAGGCCTATGGACACAAGATCCTTACAGGCCGGAGGCATAGCTTTGATACCAACCGTATCTACAAAGGAATCAGTGGCTTTCCGAAGCGCTCAGAAAGCGAATACGACACTTTTGGCGTGGGACATTCATCCACTTCGATTGGGGCAGCCCTTGGAATGGCGGTTGCTTCCGCATATAAAGGTGAAAAGGAACGTCAGCACATTGCTGTGATCGGTGATGGAGCAATGACTGCGGGGATGGCCTTTGAAGCATTGAATCATGCAGGGATCAGCAATTCCAATCTGCTTGTTGTATTAAATGATAATTGCATGAGCATCGATCCGAATGTTGGTGCTTTAAAAGAATACTTAACAGATATCACCACTTCGCATACTTACAATAAAGTGAAGGATGAGATCTGGAATCTCCTTGGAAAGATCAGTAAATTCGGTCCGAACGCACAGGAGATCGCTTCAAAGATTGAAAATGGGGTTAAAACATCTTTGCTTAAACAAAGCAATATGTTCGAATCCCTTAAGTTCCGTTATTTCGGACCTGTTGATGGCCATGACGTTGAACGGTTAACAAAGGTGCTTCAGGATCTGAAGGATATTCCGGGACCAAAGATTTTACATTGCCTCACTCAAAAAGGAAAAGGATATAAGTTTTCTGAAGAAGGAAATCAAACGGTGTGGCATGCTCCCGGCCTTTTTAATAAAGATACAGGGGAGATCATCAAGATCGTCCCGAAAGTGCCGCAGCCTCCTAAATATCAGGATGTATTCGGTTATACAATAGTTGAGCTTGCCGAAAAGAACGCAAAGATCATGGGTATTACACCCGCTATGCCTTCCGGTTGTTCTTTGAATATAATGATGAAAGCTATGCCCGACAGAGCTTTTGATGTTGGTATCGCAGAACAGCATGCCGTTACATTCTCTGCCGGACTGGCAACACAAGGGCTTATCCCTTTTTGTAATATTTACTCTTCTTTTATGCAGCGCGCTTACGATCAGGTGGTGCATGATGTGGCGTTGCAAAATTTGCATGTAGTGTTTTGTCTTGATCGTGGTGGATTAGCCGGTGCGGATGGACCTACACACCACGGTGCATACGATCTCGCTTATTTCCGTTGCATTCCGAACATGGTTGTTTCTGCGCCTATGAATGAAGAAGAACTTCGCAATCTGATGTACACTGCGCAGCTTCCTGAGAATGCTGTTCCGTTCTCGATCCGTTATCCAAGAGGAAACGGGGTTATGACCGACTGGAAAAAACCTTTTCAGAAGCTGACTATTGGAACAGGGAGAAGGATACAAAACGGAGATGACATTGCAATCCTCACGATCGGGCACATTGGTAATTATGCTGTTGAAGCCTGCAAAGCTCTCGAAGCCAAAGGAATTAAAGCGGCACACTACGATATGAGGTTTGTGAAACCTATCGATGAAAATCTCTTACATGAAGTGTTTGCTAAACACACCAAAGTGATCACTGTTGAGGATGGCTGTATCATGGGCGGAATGGGAAGTGCTGTTCTTGAATTCATGGCGGATAATAATTATGCCGCTCAGGTAAAGCGTCTCGGTATCCCTGATAAATATATTGAGCATGGCGAACAGCTTCAATTGCACATCGAATGTGGCTTTGACACTGACAGTATCGTGCGTGAGGCTTCGGGTATGGTAGGCGTGAAAAAGAATACAATGGCTGGTTAAACATCAGCAGTTTTTAATATATTTGAGGTCGGAAGCAGAACATTCCGGCCTTTTTTTAGCTTTTCACGTCCCGTTTAATTTGTAAAATAAATTTAGTTTATATTTGAATTAATTAAAAGATAAGCCATGAACATTCACACCACCATCCGAGTTTCTTTAACGATTGCAATTGCAGCAGCTTTTTCAGCTTGCGGTTCTTCGGCAGACAATGATAATAACATCGGAAGCTCAGATACTTCTAATGTTAGCGTGGAAAAAGATACCAAGGCTCAAAATGTTTTTTATTCGATCCCTTCACCGATTGAAACGACTTCTCTTTTAAAAGGTGCAGGAGCAAAGTATAATGCGAGCTACCTGAACCCAATCGAGAATCTTTCAAAATATTCTACAGCTGCTTCACGCGCTCTTAACCTTGGCGTGTATGGTACTGATCTTAGTTTTACAAGTATTTTTGATCAGACACAGGAGTCAATGTTATACCTCCGTTGCACCAATAAGCTGGCTACCAGCCTTGGAATCAGCGGAGCATTTGATGAGGCCACAACCGCACGTATTGAGGCAAACCTTGAGAACCGTGATTCGTTGTTGACCATTATTTCCGATTCATACTGGAATGCAGATACATATTTGAAAGAGAACGGCCAGCCAGGCGTGTCAGCTCTTATTATAGCCGGTGGATGGATCGAAGGCCTTTACATTGCAACTCAAATAGCAAACGCCACAAAAAATGAAGATATAGCAACACGCATAGGTGAGCAGAAATTATCTCTTGATAATCTTGTTGCATTACTTGACAGCTATAAAACTTCTAACGATGGTGTAAACAATGTGTTAACCCAGCTTCAGGAACTTAAAACTATCTATGATGGCATCCAGGTAAAGCCTTCAGAAACCAAGGCATCGACCGACCAGCAAGCAGGTGTTACAACCATCGAGAACAAAAGCGATTTTAAGATCACTCCTGAACAATTAAAAGCGATCTCTGACAAGTCTGCTCAAATAAGAAACAAGATCATTCAATAAGCGTCTAATCCGCTTTTAATGAAACATTCTACTCTCTCCAGGGCCCTTGTGGGCAGTTTGCTTATTACTTTGCCTTGTCTGAGCACAATGGCTCAATGCAATACTTTTATTAAAAAGAAATGCATGCCTAAGATTTTGCCTTTTACGCATAACGGGCAAATGAATTCATCTACCTTGATGGCAGGACAAAGCTCTGAAATGAATCTGACCTTTTATGCAGGACAGGCTTATAGAATTCTCGTTTGCTCTGAGCCTATCTTAGGTGAAGTTTCTTTTAAGGTGTATGATAAGGCAAAGAAGGTGGTTTTCGATAGTAAACAAAACAATGATCCTGATTTCTGGGATTTTAAGGTTAAGAATACAGAACAGTTCGTGGTACAGGTTGAAGTCCCTAAGTCAAACTCCGCAAGCACAGTCCCACCCAGCGGTTGTGTATCGGTTATGGTCGGATTTAAGAAGGATTAGAGCAATAGGCAATTGATCAGTTTGTACAGCTAAATTTGTTCCGTTATCATGAACGCATACAAATAATAAAAAGCGAAAGCCTTTCCGACTGGAAAGGCTTTCGCTTTTTATCTAACAATTCTACAACTCACCTTCTCCAATTCTCCAACTATTATTTTACTTGACCATCATCTTCTTCGTGAACGATTTTCCGTCAACGACAACTCTCACGAAATACATCCCTGAAATAAGTTTCGATTGCTCACCCACAGCGAATTGATGTTCACCTTCGTTAAGCTCACCGCTAAAAACTTTGCTTACTTCTCTGCCAAGCATATCTACTACTGAAACATCCATTTTTTCTTTGTTTGCCAATGTAAATGCTACAACAGTGCTTTCATCGATCGGGTTAGGATAAATATTGAATTCAGTTGAAGAGGCAATGTCCTCGACACCTGTGGCCGAGGTTCCGCTTATATTGATATCATCGAGATAAATATTGTTTCCTCCGTCACTCGTGAAGCGGAACATGAAATATAAATTAGGTTGTGAAACATACCCGGCAAGATTCACTGTATGTGTTAACCATTGAGTGGAGTTAGGGGTAAACGTTCCTGTAACAACACCGCCTGAAGTGAGGGTTGCCCCTGTCAGACTTTTTCTGAGGATCCAGGTGTTACCACAATTGGTTGACACATAAAACTGCAGCTTATCGGCATCAGTTGAAGTGCGCTGTGCATAAGCAGTTTTGAAAGTTAATGTAGGGTTAGATCCGGATATTGCTGTCATGTTAACTGACGGTCCGATAAGTTCATCAACGTATGTAGCAGCGCTGCTCAGATTGGAAATCATGACACTTTTAGTTCCTGTCGCAGCCGCAGTGCTTGTCTGCACCCATGTATTGCCACCAGGAGATTGATTGCGCACAATGTATTCCGAGTTCGGAATTGCTGAACCCTCGAAACTTTCAGTATAAAATGGATTGCTGTAAGTTGCAACGTTTGAATTCACGGTAACATAACCAACTTTTGTGGTGCTTACCGAACCGGATGCATCGCTCACTGTTAGAGAAACATTATAAACACCGGGCGTATTGTATTGAATCACAGGTACAGAATCCGTAGATGTAGAAGGCGTTCCACCGGGGAACGTCCAGCTCCAGGAAGTTGGATTACCATTCCATGAAATATCAGTGAATGTAAGTGAACTTCCAGCGCAAACTGTATTAGTTGCGTTACTCGATTGAAAATCTGCAGTACACAAAACTGCCGGTGAGCTAACGCCAGTAGCAGCAAGGTTTGTGGTTGTCCATAAGCTGCTGCGTTGTCCGATAGAGCTTGTTAGTGCATTTCTCATTCTGGTTTTTTGTCCGGTCGTGTACATTTTTGAGCAATAGGAATATTCCATAAAGTTCTGAACGTTTTCCACAACGCCTGCAGTACAGGTTGCATCTGTGAGTTGGCAGCTTGTATGACCTTTGGTTACGGGAGTATCTGATACGTTATCATTTCCGCAAGCCACTCCGGGATTGTTTGTATTTCCCCAGGTATGAGGAAGATTGAGGAAATGCCCGATTTCATGTGTAAGTGCGCGCGAAGTGTTAACACTGCCGCTTCCGATGCTTCCAATGTAAGAAGAGAGAATAATGATCCCATCCTCATTTGCTGAAGGAGCAGTTCCGGGTAAATAGGCATATCCGGCAACACCTGCAGACCCGATCGTCTTTACAGACCAGATGTTCAAATATTTACTTCTCGGCCACGGATTCAGCTTCGAATCGTCATCTGCGGCATTTGTTAGCGGTGTGAAAATTCGGTCAATTCCATTGGTGCAATTTCCAGTCGGATCTTTTTTAGCAAGCCTGAATTCAATCTCTGAATCGGCTGCGATCGCGGTAAACGAAGAAACAACCGCTGAGATGTCTGCATTTTGCTTACGGTAATCTTCATTAAGGATCCGGATCTGATCAAGAATCTGAGCGTCCGAAATATTCTCAACACCATTCTGGTGAAGTACGTGAAATACAACCGGAATAATGTAAACCGGGAGCTGTGCCCTGCCGGTGTTATAACCCGTTTTTGCCGCTTCAATGTCCTCTGCAGCTAAACGAGCCTGTTCGGCAAGATAGTCGTTTAACAAACCCGGATTGTTGCTAAGCGAGCGCCTCACCATTTCATCGGTATGGCAATAATTTGTTTCCTGCGAAAGCGCGCTGCCGGATAAAGCTAAGAGCGCAAGCCCGAGATAAAGAGAGATTTTTTTCATTTGTAGCATTTATAATTAAATTTATTTAGAGAGAGTATTAGTCGTAATCCTTAATAGAGGAGAGCACATCTTTAATGCTGCCGAGGTTCTCCATAAGCTTTATGTATTTTTCTGAAACAACTGCCGGCTCAGAAAGTTCATTGTTCACCTGATAAGAAATAAAATCTTCTACCCGGCTGAAATCTTTTCTTTCTGCCGAGCGGATTCCTACCTGCATTTCTGTGTTCACTATTCCCGGTGCAATGGAAAATATTCTGAAACCACGGTGGATGCTTTCCAAAGGATTTTCTGAACGGATTTTCTGTTCGGCATCTACAACCCTGCTGAACATATCCAACCCTGCTTTGGATGAACAATATACGGCCCAACCATCGATAGGGCTTTTGCCTGCACCTGAACTGATATTTAAAATAACCTTTTCGCAGTCTGTCGTTTCATAACACGCTATAAAAGCATTAGTAAGAACAGAAGGTGCAATAAGATTCAATGTGTAATTTTTAATGATTGTATCAGCATCGAGCTTGCCAACCGGCTTAATAAAGCCCAAGGCACCTGCATTGTTTATAAGGTAGATCTTTTGAGCGTTAGCATGCAGATCGAACTTGACGCTGCTGATTGCTGCCGCATCCGTAAGATCTACAAATACATGTGTATAGTTGGAATGCTCAATTGTTTTCTGCCTTGAGAGTCCGATCACATAATTTGCCGGGTTCTTAAGAAGATGATCTGCGAAAGCTTTTCCAATTCCGCGGCTGGTGCCGGTTATATAGTAATAATTCAATTATCTGTTTTTTTAAAGGATTATAAAAATAACGAAAACAAACGAAAAAAGCAAGAACTTTTAGGCTCTTGCTTTCTTTAAAATCATTTCAATTTCAGATGTCACATTTCAAATTCATTCTCCACTTCGCCTTCCATTTTCCTTTGATTCTAAAAATTCTTCAATTTTAAAATCCTCCAACTTCTTCTCAAATTCTCCATTTCTCTCCTTCACCAATTGATTATGATAAGGCTTGTTTCAGATCCTCAATCAGATCATCAATATCCTCAATACCTACACTTAAACGAAGCAGCGATTCGACCACTCCCGCTTTATCGCGGTCTTCTTTCGGAATAGAAGCATGAGTCATGCTTGCCGGATGATTGATCAGTGATTCCACGCCACCAAGCGATTCAGCCAAAGAGAAAACTTTGACTTTTGACGCTATCCTGAATGCTTCTTCCTGGCTTCCTCCTTTAATGGAGAAAGAGATCATACCCCCGAAATCGCGCATTTGTCTTTTCGCGATATCATGGTTCGGACTGTCAGGGAACCCGGGCCAGTAAAGCTTATCTATTTTAGGATGTGTTTTCAGAAACTCGGCAACTTTTCTTCCATTGAAACAGTGACGTTCCATACGGATATGCAGTGTTTTTAAACCGCGGAGGACAAGAAAGCTGTCCATAGGCCCCGGTGTCGCTCCACAACTGTTATGGATAAATGCCAGCTGCGTGTAAAGCTCTTCATTGCTAAGGCATAAAGCTCCCATGATCACATCACTGTGTCCGCCAAGATATTTCGTAACCGAGTGCATTACGATATCAGCGCCATGTTTTAAAGGATTCTGCAAATATGGAGATGCGAAGGTGTTATCCACAGCAAGTATAAGCTTGTGCTCTTTGGCGATCTTCGCGCAGGCATCCATATCAATGATCTGCATCGTTGGATTAGTAGGAGTTTCCACCCAGATCATCTTTGTTTTTTCATTCACATATTTTTTGATGTTGTTCGCATCCTTCATGTCAATGAAATGATATTTGATCCCGAAATTTGCGAAAACTTTGGTGAACATTCTGAATGAGCCACCGTAAAGGTCATCACCGGTTATTACTTCATCTCCGGGACGTAATAGTTTCATTACTGCATCAGTCGCGCCCATGCCGCTTGAAAAGCACAAGCCATATTTGGCGCCTTCCAGTTCTGCAAGACATTTTTCCAGCGCAGTACGTGTCGGGTTTTTACCGCGTGCGTATGCGTATCCTTTGTGGCTGCCAGGGCTTGCCTGTGTATATGTTGATGTTTGAAATATAGGAGTCATGATCGCTCCTGTAGTAGGATCAGGCTCTTGTCCTGCATGTATGGCTTTTGTCCCAAAGCCCAGTTTTTTAGTATCTGCCATTGTTTTTAATTTGTCCGTAAAGGTAAAATTTTTATTCATTTTACTTCGGTTTGGATATAAGTAACAATGATCAGCGCGCAATCCTGTGATGTCGGCATGCAAAAAATAATTAGATTTATCCTGGTTTAAAAGATATGTCAGAAAGCGCAGGCCATCGTTTAATAAAGATCCCGAAATCCCCTGTATCGTTAACATTGATATTCATCAGTTTAACCTTGCTGATCTGTGCATATAATTTCCGTTGGAAAGAAGGCCAATGGAAATATGCGATCCATACTGATGCGGCTAATTATTACCGGTATCTTCCAATGGTATTGATAGAGCAGGAGTTTGATGATCCGGAGGAGAATCCGGCTGTGATTAAGTATTTTGTCGGAACCGCAGTTATGTATTCTCCTTTTTTTGGCGCTGCCTATGTTGGAAGTTATTTACTGGATGAACCTTTAGACGGATATTCTGTTCTATTTCCAATATCGGTTTCAATTGGAACCATCTTCTACCTGATCTTAGGGCTTTACTTTTTTTCGAAATTTCTCAAATTTTATATAGAGAAGGATTGGGTCATTTGCTTTGGGTTGATTACACTTACATTTGCGACTGTCGCTTATTTTTACACTGTTAATGCTCCCGGATGGGCCCACATTGCGGCTTTTATGCTTGTGAGTTTTCTGCTTTATCATGTCAAAAACCTATATGAACGTTTCAGTTCCTCAGGCATTGTAGCTGTAATTGCAACATCTTCAATTTTGTTTTTTGTCAGGCCCACCGATCTGGTCATTCTGTTGCTGGCTCCTTTTCTTGCAAAAGACTTTTCAACTTTTATTATTGTATTTAAGAATATCTTAAAAGAGAAAAAAGCGATTGTGGTTGGAATTCTTCTCGCGTTAATACCACTGGTTTGTCAGCTTGGAATTTACAAGCTGTACTCAGGTGACTATTTTATATGGTCGTACTCAAAAGAAGGTTTTGATTTTCTCCATCCTGAAATCATAAATGTTTTGTTCAGTTATTCAAAAGGTTTCTTCGTTTACACTCCTGTTTGTTTTCTCGCGCTTGTAGGATTGATCCCGCTTTATAAAAGGGATAAATATCTGTTCACCGGAGTTATCCTTTACTTATCATTTAACATTTACATAATTTCATCCTGGTGGTGCTGGAATTATGGTTACAGCTATGGTCCAAGAGTCTTCATTGAACATTATCCTGTATTTTTTCTGCTGCTTGCAATTTTACTGGACAGATATAAACGAATAAGGATTTCTGTAATAGCTATAGTTATCTTTTTTATGTTCTTGAACCTTTTTCAAACCTATCAGGCAATAAGAGGCATCCTGGATCCTGATTTTAAGACCGATAAACAAGGTTACTGGGATGTTTTTATACGGCTGGATAAAGGTTACAGCGGGAAGTTCTATAGGTTTCCGGTTGACGAAAGCAAAGAAAATATTTTGCGAAATGTAGGATGGTTCAACGATATGGAGAGACCGGATTCTTCCTGGTTAAATCCTGCGGTTCGATCAGATGAGAAGTCACACTCAGGCAGATATTCCAGTAAAGTCAATAAGAATAATAATTTCAGTACAGGAATAAGAACACCTCTTTCCACAGTGCCTTATGGGAAGAATGTTCTGGTCCGTGCATGCGGATGGTTCTTAGTCCCTGCCAAAGGAAGTGATTCTTATTTTGCTATAAGCTTTGTTCGTGAGGGCAAGAGTATTGGATTTAATCCTTTTAAACTTGATGGTTACACTCAAAACTTTGGCGAGTGGGAATTTCATGTATTTGAGATGTACATGCCTAAGTTTTCTCAGGCGGTTGAAAAGGATCCCAGTGCCCAGGTGGAGTTTTATTATTTTAATAACTCAGATATCAATTGTTATGTGGACGATCTTAAAATAGAATTTATTGAGTTTAAGTCAATGCCCCGTGTACTCGATCTTTCATGGGAATAAGGATGTTTTTAACAATATTTAGAGTCGTATAGGGAAAAACTGTAGTATCTTTGCATTGTAAAATGAAAACAGTTAAGAATATATCATCATTAATTTTAGCTCTGACTTTCCTGGTTTCCAGCCTTGGATTCACAGCTAACAGAATGGTATGTCTCAAAAGTGGCAAGGTTAAATTGTCGCTTACTAAAATGAAGGATTGCTGTCCTGAAGGCGATTCTGATATTCCGGTTGTTAAATCAAATTGCTGCGATATAACCAACACATCATTTGACCTGGGTGATTTCCAGAACTCTCAAAAACAGGAAGTCAATGCATCGGTTTCACTACTATTTTTCGCTGAAGCTTCTCGCTACAATTTTACCGGTAACTATTCTTCTCAACAGAAATTAATAATTTCTTATTCAGATCTTCCACCTCCAATGTATGGAAGGTTACTTCTTAATTTCATTTCTACCCTCCTTATCTGATTTCTTGCGTAGACGGGATTTTCCGTCATGTATAATTTGTATTACGTAATCACGTGAATATTATTCATTCATGCACTTTACACGAAAACCAAGATCAGATGTATCGTATAATTTTATTTTTTGTATTTCTCTCAGCAAACCCTGTTTTAGCTCAGCATATAATGGGGAAGGTTCTTGGGAGCACTACTTCGGGCACCACAGAAACTCTGCCGGGTGCCAATGTCTATTGGCAACACAATATGCAAGGTTCTGCGACTGATTCTAACGGAGATTTTACGATCCCAAACTCCGATACCCTTCCTGCGCGCATCATCATTAGTATGATCGGTTATGTCTCAGACACAGTTTTAATAAGAGAGAATGACCGGATGGACCTGCGTATCACTTTAAAGAAGTCGGTTACTTTAAAAGAGGTGAAGATTGAAGCCAGACAAAATCCGACATCGTATTCGACCATTAAGCCAATCAATACAGAAACACTGGGAGAAAAGGAATTATTAAAAGCAGCCTGCTGTAATATTTCTGAAAGCTTCAGTACAAACGCTTCGGTTGATGTGGCGTTTACAGATGCGGTATCCGGTGCAAAGAAAATTCAGATGCTTGGTTTGGATGGAATCTATACTCAAATTCTGTCGGAGAACATGCCATCATTAAGAGGGTTATCCGCTGCCTACGGATTGAATTATATTCCCGGAACATGGATCGAGAACATCATGGTGACCAAAGGAACTGGTTCAGTAGTGAACGGTTATGAAAGCATCTCGGGACAGATCAATCTGGAATTTCTTAAGCCACAGGAACAAAAGAAAAGATTGTTTCTGAATGTTTATGGTAATCATAAGGGTAGGGCAGAAGTAAATCTGCATCTGACGCCTAAGATCACTGATAAATGGAGCAGCATGCTATTCACACATGCAAGTACAAATGCGGTTAAGCAGGATATGAATAATGATGGCTTTCTCGACATGCCATTAACGCAGCAGTATAATGCTTTTAACAGATGGGATTATGCCAACCGTAAAAATTTCGAAGCACAATTTGGTGTAAAAGCTCTGTATGAAACTCGCCAGGGCGGTCAAACAGCATTTAATTATAATGCTGATCAGGGGACTAAAAAAGCGTATGGTATTGGAATTAATACCAGGCAGGCAGAGTACTTTTCAAAAACCGGTTTCATGTTTCCTTCAACACCATATAAAAGTGTGGGCATCCAGACCTCAGGGAAATGGCAGCAGCAGGACATGTATTTTGGTTTGAGAAAATATTCAGGGGAGGAGAAAAGCTTTTATGCCAATGTGATCTATGCGAATATAATTGGCACTACTGACCATAAATACAAACTCGGAGCAAGTTATCTGCTGGACGACTTTAATGAAAAGTTCATGGATACAACATTCGCGCGGACAGAAAGTGTACCGGGTGTTTTTGCAGAGTATACCTACACACACGCAGAGAATTTTTCAATGGTTGCGGGTGTACGTGAAGATTATCACAATTTATTTGGATTGCAGTTTACTCCGCGTTTGCATTTAAGATTAAGCCCGGTTAAGAAGACGACATTTAGATTATCCGGTGGCAGGGGGTTTCGGACTTCAAATGTATTCGTAGAAAATCAATCGGTATTTGCCAGCTCAAGAGTGATCACTTTCAGGGAGAAGCTACTGCCGGAGATCGCATGGAACTTTGGTTTCAGCTTCAATCAGCAATTCAACTTATTCAATAAGGAAGCATTTGTAAATGTTGATATATTCCGGACCGACTTCATTAACCAGGTTGTAGTTGATCTTGATCAAAATGTAAATAAGGTGGTGTTTTATAATCTTAAGGGAAGCTCATATTCTAACAGTGTACAATTGGATGTCGGATTTGAGCCTTTGGATGAGTTCGCTGTTAAACTTGCTTACAAGTGGTATGATGTAAAAACCACGTACAATTATGAGTTGCTCGACAAGCCCTATGTTCCCAAGCACCGCATTATGTTGAATCTTGCTTATGCTACATACATGGATATCTGGAAATTTGATTTCACAACAAACTGGTTTGCTCCGTCACGCATACCAAGCACAGTTTTAAGTCCCGGAGTTTATCAGCTGCCGACACGTTCACCGGATTACTTTTTACTTCAGGCACAGATCACAAAGAAGTTCCGGAAATTTGAAGTATATCTGGGTTGTGAGAATATGCTGAATTATACACAGAAAAATCCTGTGATTGCTTCACAGGATCCTTTTGGCCCAAATTTCGATGCATCAATGGTATATGCGCCAATCGATGGAAGAATTATTTATGCAGGATTACGATTATCAATAAAATAACCTCTGACTTCAGTCCGGGTATATACACAAATAAAAACAAAAACTATGAAAACACTAACAACACTCATGATCGCACTAATGCTGATCTCAACAAAAACAAATGCACAAGATGCAACAACCGCAGAATTGAAAGTTAAAACTTCTGCTACATGCGATATGTGTAAAGAAACAATAGAAAAGAATCTCGCATTCGAAAAAGGGATAAAGAAGTCGGTGCTTGATGTCGAATCGAAAGTCCTCACGGTTACATATAATCCAAAGAAGATCACTCCTGAACAGATCCGGAAAGCTGTGTCAAAGATCGGTTATGATGCGGATGATGTGCCTGCAGATCCTAAAGGTTATAAAAAGTTGGATGAGTGCTGTAAAAAGGGGAAGGTGTGTACTGATATGAAGAAGTAAATTAGTTGAATAGGTAAATAGTTAATTGTTATTTAGGCTGCGTTTGTAAAACCTGCTAATCTTTTAAAAGGATTTGTAGAGAAAACCTCTGATGTATAAGCTGCATCCAAGAGTAATAAGTAACAGTTCTGGATGCAAAATAAGTTTCAGTAATTATCTTTACTTTCACACAGCTTAAATAACTTTTTAACTATTAACCAAATAACCTCCTCAAAAATGGCACTAATAAAACCAGTTAAAGGAATCCACCCGCAATTCGGAACTGATTGTTATCTCGCGGATAACTCAACTATTGTTGGTGATGTTATCATGGGTGATCAATGTAGCATCTGGTTCAATGCGGTTGTTCGCGGAGATGTGAATTCGATCAGAATGGGAAATAAGGTCAATGTTCAGGATGGGGCGGTGATTCACTGCACGTACGAAAAGACAAAAGTGGTGATCGGGAATAATGTTTCGATTGGACATAATGCTTTAGTGCACGGATGTAAGATCGATGACAACGTGCTCATAGGAATGGGAGCAATTGTTATGGATAATTGTGAAATAGGCAGTAATACGATCATAGCCGCTGGTGCAGTCGTTCTTGAAAATACGAAAGTCGAATCAGGAGTGATCTATGCCGGTGTTCCTGCTAAAAAGGTGAAAGATATTAATCAGGAATTAATTAATGGTGAGATCAATAGAATTGCAAACAATTACTTAATGTATAGTGGGTGGTTTAAGGAAGAGAAGTAGAAGATTTTATTGCTTGATATAAGAACGTTCCGCAAGTGGCGGAGCGTTTTTTATTTATTTGCAAAGATGTAGTCAAAGTGAATCACTTTCTGTCCGGTAGCTCCGGTTGATCTGTAAAATTCTATAGCATGTTCATCTGCAATGTCCGCCTGCACCATGACTGCATCTGCGTTTATTGATTTAGAGTAATTGTTGTTGGCTTCAATTAGTAACTTGCCTATTCCTTTTCGTTGAAAGTCAACCTCTACTGCCAGGTCGAATATATATACCAATGGAGAAGCTGAATAATATTGATGCATAACATACGAAGTGAGTCCGCCAACTACTTCTTCACCCGACACTGCGACAAACACAAAGAAATCCTCCTTCTTCAATAGTTGCTGCAAATAGGCAACGTCAGGCATTTTGAAATCTTTCATTGCAAAAACATCCTCGAACACGCAGATCAGCTGAACGAATTCATCAATGTCTTCAGAAGAAAGTTGTTTAATTATGATTGACATGTAATACTATTATAATCCGAGATGTTTCGACCTGACTTCTTTACCAAAGAATAAACTGCCGGCCTTATCGAAATTTTCGGGTGAATCTGTGGTGAAAAATTCAACGCTGTTTCCTTTGCTTAACTTGTTTTGTATTTCTGAATGACGTTGAAGGTAATCAGTGAGACTGTTTGCGACAATTTCTCCCTGGGAAAGTAAAGTGATATTGTCAGGCAGGTGTTCCCGGATCTTGTGGATAAGCAAAGGATAATGGGTGCATCCAAGTATGATAGCATCGATCTTATTATCTTTTGCGAGAAGGTTATCAATATTTTTTCTGATGTAGTAATCAGCGCCATCACTTTCAAACTCATGATTCTCAACTATTGGAACCCACATGGGGCAAGCTTCCTGCTGGACGATCATGTCCGGATAAAACTTTTTTATTTCGATCGGATAAGATTCTGAGCTCACTGTTCCGTTCGTTCCTAGAACTCCAACATGCCCCGACTTGCTGTATTTGCCAACAATCTCTGTGGTTGGCCTGATAACACCTAAAACTCTTTTGTCGGGCCCTATTACCGGGAGGTCTTTCTGCTGAATATTTCTTAAAGCTTTCGCAGAAGCGGTATTACAGGCGAGGATCACAAGCGGACAGCCCATGTCAAAGAGATGCTTCACACATTGAAGTGTATATTCGTATACAGTATCGAAGGAGCGTGTTCCGTATGGTGCGCGTGCATTGTCACCAAGGTAAATGTAATCGTAGGAGGGAAGCGCTTTAACAATTTCTTTAAGAACTGTAAGGCCACCATAACCTGAATCAAATACGCCAATAGGACTTTTTGTGCTCATCTGCATTTCAAAGATAAGAAATAAAAAAGCCTTCCGCTTTCGCGAAAGGCTCATATGTTTTACCAAAAAATTACTTCTTTGGAGTGTTTGCTGAAGGAGATGTCGTTCCTGCCGCAGGAAGTGTAATTCCAAGTTTTTTAACCGCAAGCATGAAGATGTCATCACCCGGCTCGTTATAGATTACGATCCCTGTGCTTGTATCCAGTACATATTTGTAACCATTATCTTTCGCTACCTGATCGATCGCTTTTTTAGCTTTTTCATAAACAGGTTTAGATAATTCAGCGCTTTTTTTCTGATAATCCTGTTGTGCCTGCTGCTGGAAATCCTGGATACGCTGGTTAAGGTCATTCAGCTCTTTTTCCTTAGATGCTTTTACCAATGCAGGCATATCATTTTGCTTTGACTGATAATCATCGTATTTAGTCTGAAGCTCAGTTTGCATTGCAGTAACCTGTGTTTCCAATTGTTTTGCATAATCCTGTACCGACTGTGTAGCAGTTTTTGTTTCAGGCATAACGCTGATCAATGAATCAAGGTTGATATGCGCGATTTTTTGTGCATTAGCTGTGAAAGAACTTGCAACAACAAGAGCAACGATAACTGACAGCTTCAAGATATTCTTCATGGTATTTGTTTTTGGGTTTTGTGTTTTATTATTGGATTATGATTATTTTTTTTGTGTTCCTGTTCCGGTTTTGGTTCCGCTTCCGCCTTTGTATCCAAGTGTTTCAAGAACATCATCGCTCTTATCATTCTTGGAATTTGCATACAGCATTGTGAGATCGCCCGCTTTGTCGAATATCACAGAGTATCCACCTTTTTCGGCAACGCTTTTTACTGCATTAAAAACCTTATCCTGGATCGGTTTTACAAGCTCCTGGCGCTTTTTGAATAATTCTCCGTCAACACCAAATCTCTGCTTCTGAAGATCTTTTGCTTCTTTTTCCTTAGAGATGATATCACCTTCTCTTTTTTTCTTCATGTCTTCAGTCAGAAGAATCTGCTCTGCTTCGTATGCCTTATACATCTTATCGATCTCAGCATATTTCGCCTCGATCTCTTTTTGCCACTGTACGGATACTTTATCGAGCTCTGCCTGAGCCGCTTTATATTCAGGGATCTGTCCTAAAATATATTCAGTGTCAACGTAAGCGAATTTTTGTGCTGAAGCTAAAAAACAACTTCCGATGGCTAATCCTAAAGTTAAAATGATCTTTTTCATGATTCTCTTTTTTAAGTTTATCGCCCAACGAAGGAGCGAATTTAATAAATTTTATAATTCCCCGATTGCAGCTCCGATTGTAAAGTGGAACTGGCCTTTCTGCATTCCCGGATTTGAAGGTACATCATCCAGTCTCCAGCCGTAATCAAATCCAAGCAAGCCAAACATAGGAAGGAACACCCTCACACCGACTCCTGCAGAACGGTAAACATTGAATGGATTGAATTCTTTAGCTTTTCTCCAGGAGTTACCGCCTTCAGTAAATCCAAGTATAAAAATAGTAGCCTGTGGATTAGTTGTAACCGGAAACCTTAACTCAAGTGAATATTTAGTAATGTATGATGAACCTGTTCTTTCAGATAATGATTGATCATCGTAACCGCGGAGTGCGATGATCTCTCTTCCGTCAAGTGCGTAACCTGTAAGTCCGCTACCACCAAGGTAGAAACGTTCGAAAGGCGAAATACCCACTTTTTGGTTGTAAGATGTAAGAAAGCCAAATCCTGCTGAGGTCTTCAAAATCAAATTGCGTGCCTCTTTTCCTTCAACAGGCTTCTTGTTCGTGAGGTTAGTATAAAATGTTGTTGTGAATTTATATTTCTGATATTCTACAAATTTATATCGTTGCTGGTCCGTAAGTGTAGGGCTCGAATAATCCACTCCGTTAAATGAAGAATATGGAGGAGTCCACTGTCCTGTGAGTGCGATCTGGGATCCGCCTGACGGGAAGATAGGATTACCCTGTAATGAATTTCTCTGAACGGAAGCTTTGTAATAGATGTTATTTGCAAAGCCATTGCTGAATGAGAAGATGGATCCGAAATTATTCAAAGTATAATATTGGTAATCGAGCTCCTGATAAAGCGTGAAATAATCATCTGGCCATTTTAATCTCTTTCCTAATCCGACAGAAGCACCAAATATATCCAGTGATTGACGATTAGGGTTAAGGATCTTTTCTCCATCCGAAGTGATTCGTTTTTTCTGTCCGTTAGTTTGGATGGAGTAGTATGCTGTTACACTTAAGGAATTTGGTTTTTTACCGCCAAGCCATGGTTCAGTGAATGAAATATTATATGATTGAAAATATAATCCGTTAGATTGAGCACGGATGCTTAAACGCTGGCCATCTCCGGAAGGTAAGGGGCGCCATGAGTCTTTCTTAAAGAAATTCCTTCCTGAGAAGTTATTGAAGGATACTCCAAGTGTTCCGACAATTCGTCCGCCACCATATCCACCGGAAAGCTCGATCTGGTCTGAAGGTTTTTCCTCAACCGTATATTCGATATCAACCGTACCATTTGCGGGATTCGGTGTGGGGATAACATTCATTTTTTCAGGATCAAAATAACCGAGCTGCGCAAGATCGCGCTGCGTTCTGATAACATCTGACCTGCGAAAAAGCTGTCCGGGGCGTGTTCTGATCTCACGCATTACAACACGGTCGTTTGTCTTTGTATTTCCAACAATAGTAACCTTGTTGATCGTAGCTTGCTTTCCTTCAAAGATCCTCATTTCAAGATCGATCGAATCACCGGTAACCATTGTTTCAACCGGAGTGACGCTAAAGAAAAGATAACCATCATCCATATAAAGCGAGCTCACATCACTCCCGTTGGGATTGCTGTAAAGTTTTGTATCTAAATTTTCCTGATCGTAAACATCTCCCTTTTTAATGTTTAACACATTGCTCAGGTCTTTAGATGAATACTTCGCATTTCCAACCCAGTTAATGTTTCTGAAGTAGTATTTGTTACCTTCATTCACATACATGTCTATGGTGATAAAGCGTTTGTAAAAAGTGGTATCCCTTACAGATTTAAACGTTTTAATGCTTTTCCATAATTTGTATTTGGAATGCTTTCCTTTGATCACTCTGTGATAATCCTGCGCGATCATTGGCGTTCCGTGAACGATCCTTCTGTATCCGGCACCAAGATATTTTCCAAACTGTAAACGCTGTTTGTCATTGTTGCGGTACATTGTATCTCTTACAATTGTTGCATCGCGTAATCCTTTGCTGTTATATTTTGCAATGAAGGCTTTCTTGTCCTTCTCGTAATTGTCCTCATCAAATTTACCATTGTTGAAAGGGTTCCACCAACGTTTGCGTTTGGTCTCCTTAAAGGTTCTGCGCAACTTGAATGTTCCAAGTTGTTTGTTTCCGATGAAGTTAATGTTCTTTATTTTGATCTTATGGCCTTTGTCCACCGTGATCGTCAATACGATACCATCTTCTTTCTCTTCCTTTTCCTTTTTGATGGTAACCTTGGTATCCAGGTATGCTTTATCGATAAAGAATCTTCTTACTGTATATTCTGTTGAAGCAATGAGTGCATCTGTCACAACTTTACCTCTGTTAAGGCTTATCTTTTCACGAAGATCATCTGCTTCACTTTTTGTCATTCCGCGCAAAGCGAATTTTGAAAGCCGAGGACGTTCCTGCACAACAATATTTAAAAAGATGGTTTTACCCTGGATTTTACTTGCCTTGATCTGAATGTCTTCAAAGAGGCCTTGTTTCCAAAGATTTTCAATTGCTGTTGAGAATTTATCGCCCGGCACCATTATTTTATCTCCGGTATTTAAACCGGTTAGGAGTATGATTACTTTTTCGTCAAGGTGTACGGCACCGGTAACGGTAACCGATCCGATCTCATATTCCTGTGGGTTGGAAAAATCGATGGCTGAAGAGTCCATTCCTCCTAACTGGATGACTTCCTGGGCTGATGTTGTAAATGAAAAGGCAAGCGCAATAAATAAAAAAACTAATTTTTTGTACATTGTTGTTATGAAATTAATTGCTCACTTGTTTTCCCGAATCTGCGTTCCCGGTTCTGATAGTCAAGTATAGCTTCGTATAGGTCTTCTTTTCTGAAATCCGGCCATAATTTATCTGTAAAGTAGAGCTCGGCATAAGCCAGCTGCCATAAAAGAAAATTACTGATGCGATGCTCTCCGCTGGTGCGGATCATCAGTTCTGGTTCAGGAATTTCAGCTGTGCATAAATGTGCGTTGATTGTTTGTTCTGTTATTTCTGAGGGGGAAAGTGTGTTGTTCTGTATTTTTTCTGCGATTTCTTTCATCGCATTTATAATTTCCCAGCGCGAACTGTAACTCAGGGCGAGTACAAGTGTCGTGCGTGTGTTTGTTTTTGTTTTATCAATTGCTTCCTGCAGTTCATTGTAACAATCCGATGGAAGGCTTTTCAGGTCACCGATTGCCTGCAGGCGGATATTGTTTTTATTCAGCGTGGCGGTTTCTGCGCTGATCGTGTGGACAAGAAGCTGCATAAGAGCCATCACTTCTTCCTTAGGACGATTCCAGTTCTCTGTTGAAAATGCGTAAAGTGTGAGGTATTTGACTCCAAGCTCAGCTGCTGCTTCAACAGATTCGCGAACAGATTTAACACCATTTTCATGGCCAAAAATTCTTTGCTCCCCTTGTTGTTTTGCCCACCTTCCATTGCCGTCCATGATGATCGCAATGTGTTGTGGAAGCTTGGCAGGATTAATTTTTTCTTTTAAACTCATATGGTTAATTGACCCCGGGGCATGTTTCCCGTTTTTCTTTAAGTTTAAGTGTAAGTACAAAACCTGCAAAGGAATACCAGTCTTTTGTTGTTGGATTACCGCGTTGTCTTCCGATGTTGTTATATTTTGGATCCAGGCCTTTGCTTGGATCTGAGGCGGCTGCAGCAACAGCTCCGCGTGATTCGGCCAATTCAACCTTGCTGAAATATTCACCGCTTACATCATCAAGGTAATCCGTAAATGTTTTACGCATTCCCCACTCTATTGATAAGCCGATTCGTTTAGCAAGATTGGTTTTTACACCAACACCAAAAGGTATCGACATTTGTGTGAGTTTGTATTTTTTTTTCGGGCCACCCGGAAGACCTTGCCCCTCCGTTCCTAGAGGCTGTAAGGTGTAGCTGTAATTGTTGTAAATCGCTACAGGGTTGAACATAAAAGCACCCACTCCGGCAAAAATGTACGGGCTGAATTTTTTTCTTTCGTTTCCGATCTGATAATCAAGAAAGTTAAATTCTGCCTGGACAGAAAACTCAGTGATCTTTGATTTGAAATTAAGATTCCGCTGCTGTTGACCAAGGGAAGGCGAGAGTGCATCATCTGCAGCCACGTTTCCAAAAAAAGCATTCGCCCTTAAAGCAAAGCGGGGATTAATATTATAGCGGAAAACGGCACCAGCGGCAGGCTTGGTCATAGGGCCGAAATGAACAAGTGGATTTATATCACCGATGTAATATGATCCACCCAAAAACACGCCAATTTCGGCACTTTTGTCTTTTGGACGTTGTGCGAGGCCATTGATGGATAAAATCAGGCAGAATAATGATATGATAATGTATTTATTCAAATGGTTTTTTGGGCTAGACAAAATCTAAAAATTTTTTCGCCAAAAGCAAGCAAATATAATGGAATTTTGCTTATTGGGCGATGTTAATATTCGTTAATTCCTCCTGTCTAAACCCCATAAAAGTTTGTTCCTGATCGTGTTAAAAAAGTTCTGATTTTCCAGTTTTATGAGGTTAATGGAAAAGTCTGCTTTTTTTAACGTGATCTCAGTAGAATCTTGAATGGTTTCGCTTCTGGAATCAAGGGATACAAGGTAGCTGGGGCTTCTGCCTTTAACAATTAACGTGATCTCGTTGTTATCGGAAATAACTAATGGTCTAACGTTTAGATTATGAGGTGCGATCGGAGTGATGATAAAATTCTGCGATCCGGGCATTACGAGAGGACCGCCACAACTTAAAGAATATGCCGTGGAGCCGGTAGGGGTGGAAACGATGAGTCCGTCTGCAAAATAGGAGTTAAGATAATCACCGTTGATGTAGGTATCGATTGTGACCATCGCAGATGAATCTTTTTTCATTACAGTGATCTCATTCAAGCCGTAATGAACATCACCAAAAAGATTCTCGGGTTTTGTAACACTAAGCAATGCCCTTTTTTCGATGCTAAATTTTTTTTCAGCCAGGGCGTCTATCGCTGGCGCAATCTCTGTTTTCGCAACATTAGCAAGAAAACCCAGGCGGCCTGTATTGATTCCAAGAATAGGAATTCCTGAATCCCTTACCAAAGTTATGGTTTCCAGAAAAGTGCCATCTCCGCCAACGCTAAGCATAAAATCAGCATTTTTCCTGATCTCATTGTGAGAACTGAAGGTCTTTATGCTGGAAGGGATCTTGAGGCTTTTGGACAAAAAATCGAAAAAGGACTGATGCACCAGGATTTCCGCATTATGCTCTGACAGCTTTTGAAATAATAACTGAATATGTTCAGAGAGATTATCGCTGGTTGAACGACCGTAAATTGCAACTTTCATGATCCTGACTCTTTATTTGAGTGAAAAATGCTGATCAAATCTTCAGATCAGATGTTAATGTAATTCATGAATGAATCGAAGCGGTTCTTCATATCATCCAGGAATTCGCTCTGATGAAATGAAGCTTTAACATTATAGTTATATCGGTAAAGTGTTTGTAAGATAGCAGAAAGATCTTCTTTATTTAATTTCAGCGTTACTTCGATCTGAGTTGAATCGGGAAGATTTCTCAGATAGGAACTCAAAATTTTTGCGTCATTCCCTTCAATGATCTGTGATATTTGAGTCATTGAATAATCATGAACATTCATTTCAAGAACGATGATGCCGCCAGGCTCGTTGGTAGCAGCCAGCATAGAAAACTGCTGGATCAGATGTGTTGATGGAATAAGGCCAATGTAATGATTTTGTTCATTAAGCACCGGCAAAACAGTTAGCTTCATTGCTGAAACCATTTTAATCACTTCATAAATATGCTGACTGTCTTTAACAAAAGGGCGGATCAGAGAGATTTTGCATTTGCCAAGCTCATCATCTGTAATATTCAGATCGAGGATATCAGTATCTGATATCAGTCCAAGGTATTCATTATTATTTACGATCGGAAGATGTGATACTTTAAACTCGTCCATCCAGTTGATAGCCATTAATCCGGTATCAGTAGTTTTTAGGGGAGGTATCTCGTCAGTGATCAGGTCGTTTGCTAACATAATTTTAAGCTGATTATTATTTCACTCTTTCTAACCTTATCTTCAACAAATAAATCAGAAACTTATTACACAAATTTACTAATTTTTTAGCTTTACACTTTATATATAAGCCAATGGAAGCAAAGTTAAGTGTAAATATCAATAAAATCGCCACAATTCGTAATTCACGCGGTGCAAACACGCCTGACCTGCTAAAAGTAGCGATGGATTGTGAACGCTTCGGGGCGCAGGGGATAACCGTACATCCGCGTCCTGATGAAAGGCACATCCGCTATAAAGACGTGCATGATCTGAAACCGTTGCTTACTACAGAGTTTAACATAGAAGGAAATCCTAAAGAACAGAAATTCGTAGATCTTGTAATGGAGATCAAACCCGCACAGGTAACGCTGGTGCCGGATGTTACCGGTCAGCTTACTTCTGATCATGGCTGGGACACGATCGAAAACAAAGCGTATCTGATTGAAATGATTTCTTACTTTAAAAAAGCCGGAATTCGTACTTCGATCTTTGTAGACGCGGATATTAAGATGATCGAAGGGGCGAAAGAAACCGGAACCGACAGAATAGAACTCTACACCGAATCTTACGCAAGGCATTTTAATTCAGATAAAGAAAAAGCAATTCAACCTTTTATAAGCGCTGCAAAAAAAGCCAATGAATTAGGAATAGGAATAAATGCAGGCCACGACCTGAGCCTTGAAAACCTTAACTATTTTGCGAAAAATATTCCGGGCTTGCTTGAAGTTTCGATCGGACACGCACTCATATCTGATGCTTTATATTACGGTTTGGAGAATACGATACAGTTGTATTTAAGGCAATTAAAAACGTCATTATAACCCCTTAAAACGAGCGGGAGTGTCTGCATCATGAAATTACATTATAGAAAATATGGTTCCGGCCAGCCGATGATCATTTTGCATGGTTTGTTCGGACAAAGCGATAACTGGAATTCACTCGCTAAACAATTTGGTGAGAATGGCTATGAGGTGTTTGTTGCGGATCAGCGGAATCACGGATTGTCGCCACACAGTGATAAATGGAATTATCAGGTGATGAGTGACGACTTGCATGAGTTAATCACAGATAATAACTTAAAAGATGTAGTTCTTGTCGGACATTCCATGGGAGGAAAAACAGTCATGCAATACACTTTACAGCATCCTGACGTTGTGGAAAAGCTGGTGGTCGTTGATATAGGCCCTAAGTATTATTCCCCGCATCATCAGTCGGTTCTCGAAGGATTGGATGCCGTTGATTTTTCAATTGTGAAAACCCGCAGAGAGGCAGAGGATATACTTTCACAGTACATTGATGATTTTGGAACAAAACAATTTCTTCTGAAAAACATTTATTGGAAAGAGGAAGGACTTCTCGACTGGCGTTTTAATCTGAAAGTTATCTCGGAAAAAATGGAGAATGTCGGATCAAATATTAGTGAAAGTGATAGTGTGGATGTTCAGACTCTCTTTATACGGGGTGAAAAATCAAATTACATTCTTGATAGTGATATAAACCATATTCAGGAATTGTTTCCGCGGTGCATGTTGGAAACTGTTGCGGGTGCGGGACACTGGGTGCATGCAGAAAAACCGAAAGAATTTTATGAGGCGGTTATAAATTTTCTGAAATAACCACACAGCCCATTTTTATTATCTTTGCGGGCAGAAACACATCCCATGAAATATTTTTATTCTTTGTCCATGCTGCTCGCGTGCATGACTTCTTTTTCCCAAACTTTCGATTTTCAAAAGTACGTATATGCATGGGCTGAGAATAAGCCTGACGTGTCGAATGCATCCACGTCTTTCAGCAAAGAAGATGCTATAGTACTGGATGAGAAAATTCAATTTGATTTTACGGATCTGATGTCTCAAACTTTAACAAAAACCTGCCTTGTGAAAATTAATAAGCCTGCCGGTATCAAGAAAGCTGCGGTTGTGACCCTTCCCGAATCGTTCGACATCGCTGTTGACAAATATTTTATTCAGCAGGGCAGAGGCGTGGGCAGTGAGGTTCCTTTTATTTACAAATACAAAATATTATATTATAAAGCCAGGGTGTTAAAGCGGGATGGAAAAGTTATAGAAATACCTGCAGAATTACGGACAGATAAATTTTACTGGATAGATAATGAAGGTTTGCGGATGGAAGACTATGTCTATCATTTTTTAAACAATGGCCTCGAGGTTGGTGACATTCTGGAATATACTTATAAGGCCCAGTTTCAGGGCAAATACGGATACAATCTGTTTTACTTCAGTGATGAGATATCCAAACAGAATATAAGCATGGAAGTGAAATACCATCCCCTTCCGCAGTTTGAAAAGTATGATATCATCAGCTCTCCGAATTGTCCTGACAGTCTCATAAAAAAGACATCAGTTTACGATCCGGTAAAATCTAAAAAGACCTGGACGTACACTTACAAATTTGAAGACCTTCCTTCAATTAATTATCCGCTTAACACTCGTTGCGGAAAGCAGCTACCGCATATTTTTGTCGACTTTGACTTTGTAAGCTATTATACTTCGGGGATGGCATTTGAAACCCTCCTTCATGCGGACAGGGGGCCTAATTTTGAATGGATCTTTGCTCCAAAAAATGATTCCCTGGGTTATAAAGAAGCAGTATATGATAAGCAACATGCAGGAGTGCGAAAATTTATTTCAAAGGTCCAGCAGGCGAATCCTCCCGAGATGTTTTACACCGCACTTTGTGATTCGCTGAATGCTTTGAAATTTATTTCAGCAGAGTCAATGAAATATGGTCAGAATGCGCAGTACAGTGTTTCTTCGGGGGAGTGGCTGACCAAAGGCAAGTTAATTGAAGAGTTCGTTTTTGAGTTATACTGGGAGATACTCAATGAGTTAAAGAAGCCGACTTATTTTGTTACAGTTCAGGATAAGCGTTTAGGGGAGTTAAAATTTGACAGCCGGACTGAATACCGCTATGAGTATTTGATATTAGGAGTTCCAAATGGGAAGAGCAGCCGTCTGATCCGGCAGCGCAATGATGGATTGAAATTCAACGCAGACGAGCTGCCTTTTTATATGCAGGGCGTGAACGCTGCGTTGAGAGCGGCTAATTATCACATATTTGAGATCAGCAGTTACACCAAGGCAACAGATTTTCTCAGTGTAGCCAAGGTGATCAATTTCATAAAAACACCTGCGAGCACAGAAAATGAGAATGTGAGAACAGAGAATGGTGTGATAACTATCAACCCGGATTCTTCAATTATGCATTTAAGCATTAAAGAAAATCTCAACGGGCAGTTCTCCACTATCCTGAGGCCTTTTTATTTGAAGGAGTCTATTGACTCAACTATCAGTCCAACATACTTTAAACGCTGTATTGATAAACCGGGCGCGGTCCGTATTACAAATAAGCTTGTCTACAAATCAAATGTATTTCCGTTTAAGAATTCCTTTGCATGTACAGAAGATATTCCAATGAATAATTCAAAGGCAATTTCTCTGAAGGACTGGTTTGCATTCACATACAAGCCGGAGATGATCAATGGTGATCCTAACTTCGATTATTATACAGATTTTCGATATTCAGATGCGTATAATTATTTGTTAAAGTTCGCTAAGCCCGTAGAGATTGAAAATCTTGCTGACTTTACACATTCACTAAACAATAAATATTTTGAAATAAGTTCGGGGATGGTCAAACAGGATGAGAGCAATTATCTTTTGTCAGTAACAGTTAAAGTGAAACAGGAGCTGCTTCCAAAAGAAGAAGGAAATTTACTGTTGGCATTCATTAATGAGCTCAACCAGATAAATAATGCAACTGTCAAGCTAAAATAAATTTAACCTGATATAAAACAAAACGTCCCGCAATTGGCGGGACGTTTTGTTTATCATAATAACAATATAAATTATTCAATCACCAGCTTCTCCGTTGTTCTGCCTGATTCGGTGCTCAGTATAAATGTATAAATACCTTTGCTTAAAGATGTAACATTCATTTCAAGGGGATTGTATCCACGATTAACTTTTGTTTCTTTAGAGTAAACCATTCTACCAAGTAAATCTATTAAAGTGATGTTAAGCGTCTGTGCTTTTTCAGTTACAAAAGTCAGAGTGAAAGAACCGCTGTTAGGGTTAGGAGCGAGCGTCATCATATCCGTACTGTTTGATTGCTCATTGATTCCTATTACCGAGCTGTTGCACGGAATCATTGGTGCTGTTATTTTATTCATGGTCCAAAAATCAATATAACAAGCGAACTGAACGCTATCGATAAATGGATTACGGTTATTCTGTAAAGAATCAACAAAGTCGTTTCTGGCGATCTCGTAATTATCAGGAGGATCCTGGTAATGCCATTTCTTCAATACATTTTGATCCTGTCCGTATGGAATACTTGTGCTGATATAATCAGGCAGAGACCAGTCCTGGCCACCCACGCCATCATAACAGGTTGCCATATAAAACAATGCTCTTGCAGCATCACCTTTGTGGGAGTCACGTGGTTCAAAAACGGTTTTTCCCTGCGCGTTCAAACCAAATTTACAGCCCAGATAAGTATAAGTAGGCGTTCCAACCACTTCACCCAATGGATAATTGCTGCGGATGGCGTTAACATCATCCTGGTTGGTAGGAAAGAGATGATGATAATCATCGTATTCCGGTCTTCCGTCAGCAGGATTTGTCGGCATCCAGTTGTGGCAATAAGTATGTTCGCGACTGAATCCGTTTGCGGTGAAGTCAAACGGGTCAGAGTAAATCTGTTTTTGTCCGCTGTAAACGCAGTTGATCACACGCTGGTCATTCACTGTGTCGCGTGCAATAAATGGAGTAACCATCTTTATCCCATAATTGCTGTAAAACTGCTGAATATGCGGGTTGATCTTGTTATGAAGATCTGTAACAAAAGATGATGCGGAAGTTGAAACGCTGTTGTAATATGTAGCGGGCTGCATAGTTGACGGGGTCGTGACGAATCCTGCAAGAGGAGATGAGCTCAGGTAATTTCTGTAGCTGCCGGGACCGTTATAGGCGAATACCGCAAAATGATAGGTAGTCCCTGCAACAATATTATTTGGTGCGAATGACATTATGTTGCCGCTGTAGACAACCTGTGAGCTTCCAATAAGATCGCCTCTTTTGTAAACAGTTCCATCAGCAGGAATATCAGTCACCGGGCTTCCGGTTTTCCTAAGTACGATATACCCTTCCGGAGCAGGAGACGCTGCGGCAAAACTGCCGGTCACTCTGTATGTTTTAAGATTGCTGAAAGTCAGGTTAGATGGTGGATTTGAAGGTTCAGAAGCAAACGAGCCACCAATACCATAAAGGTAAATAATATAAGGGTTTTCGTCAGCGTCATCGCTCGCAATGGAGAGAGTTGCCATTCTTGTACCGGCAGCTGATGGAGTGAAGTTAATGATCAGACTTCCTGTTGAAGCAGAGGTGATAGCTGATGGAGAAGATCCTACAGAAAAATCTGCAGCATTTGCACCTGTAATGTTTGCAGAAGAAATATTCAGGGTATTTACAGTACCCAGATTTTCAATTGTAAAGGTAATTGGAGAAGTGGTGCTTACCGGTGAATTTACCACTGATGTTCCTCCGCTTATAATTGTTGATGACCCTTGCTTGATGTTGATTTCCTGAGCAGGGCTGGCAGCCGCGGCTGCAATGCTTACTTCGTCAAGTCCGATGTTACCGCTCACTTTAACAGAATAGTTAAAGCGAATGTAACGTGAAGCTGTATTTGGAACATCAGTATATTGTGTGTACGTTCCGGCCGGTGGCGCTGTGAATGAATGTAAGGTCGTCCAGCTTGTTCCATTTACGGATTCTTCCACGAGAAAAGTTCCTCCCGAGAAGCTGTTTCCGGCAATGTAATAAGACACATTTCCAGGTGCGCTTGCAAAGCTAATTGTTAAAAGATCACCTGTATTGTCAAACTTTAAGGCAGGGGCGTTAAAGCCCGATCCTGTGTAATATGCTGTACCTGTTGTTGTCCAGCCGGTAGGAAAGCTTGTGGTTGCAAAGCTCCACGCGGTTGGTAGTACTGCCTGTGCAAAACCGGATAAAGCGATGCATGCACTTGCAAAAGAAGATAGGAGTAATTTTTTCATGTCAATAGTGTTATAATTATTAAAAAGCGATTCGTAAAGCTGTATTAAAGCGTGTACCCGGACCGATATGAACTACAGCAGTAGTCGCATTAAAGTTGATCCCGTTCTGAGCATCGGATATGTATGTAGTATTAAGTACGTTCATGACTCCTGCTGAAATTGTAAAATTCAGTTTCCAGAGTTTGAAATCATAGCCGGCATTTATATCGAGCAGTCCATACGCAGGCATTTTCCAGGATTCCCTGTCGCGATTATCTTGTTTTATTGTACCATTTGTTTTGTATTCTACAGCCAGGTCAAGCAAATTGAAATTTGAATAGTTCTTCGTGAAATAAGTATAACGTGCTTTTAAATAAAGATTTTTAATGATCTCGTATCGGACACTTCCACCTAGCTGGATCTGTGCAGCATCCCCAACATGTATTCCTTTTGCGCTGAATTTAATGGTGTCTTCCGGAAGATCAGTATTCATATCATAAAGAATGACATCATCCGCTGTATTGGTTGTCCAGTCGCCCAAAGAAACTAAACCTTCAACATCAAGGTTCTTAAGAAGTTTATAGATAAAATCTAACTCAATTCCCTTATGGATGGCATCCAGGCCGGAGGTATTGTAGTAATAGTCATCCCCTGAGATACGGATTGTAGGAAAATCGGACAGAGGCTTGTTTTTCCAGTTAGTATAATACAGGTTAATATTTGACGCAAATTTGCTGTATTTAACACCATAACCACCTTCAACCGCAATTATTTTTTGCAATGTTGCTCTGGTGTTCTCCTGATTCGTGCTGGTAAATACAAGATTAAATTTCGGAGCCATTTGAAGGTATCCGATATTAACGAATACATTATGATGCGAGTTGATATTATAGTTTGCTCCTGCTTTGGTTGTGTAGCCCAGATACCATTTTTTCTTTGTAAGGGAAGTCCTTGCTTCAGCAGATTCATTGTTATATGCCTTTGCATTTAATATGTACCGCTTTGGATCACTACCGGGATTGTCAACAAATGTAGTGTCTCCTGAATAACTTATGATCGAATTTTTTAATGCAATTATATGATCTGCTCCATTGTAAAAGAATACATCTCCATAACCCACAGCTCTATAATAAGTTTCCCCGTCAAGAATGATGTCTCGTTTCTGGTAGAAATCCTTCCGCTGATAACCTGTTTCTGAAACGCTTGCAGTCACGAAAGTGCTCCACTTCTTTTTCTTATATTCTAATTGACCGAAAGCACCACCCCAGTTAACATAACCTTCATTGTTCGTGAAGATCTTATCTCCCTTACGTTTGATGTATGAATTGAGATTTCCCGCTCCGGTAGGTTGATTTGCATCTGAAGAATTCAAATAATAATCACCACCTAACAGGTCATAAACTTCAGTATAGTGAATACCTTTATAGTATCGACCGTCTATACCAATCACCGCTGTAAAATTTGAATCGATTTTATAATTTAATGTGCTTAACAAACCATACCATTCGTGGTTGTTTACTGAGCTTCGGATGATGTTCGTTGATTTGTGTTCGGTAGTGCTATACAAGTTATCAAACTTCTTAGCATTCTCATCAAAGATCTTCTGGAATTTGATCTGGCCTGTTTCCTGGTCACGGTCATTAAAACCAGGGGAGTTTTGTAGTCTTGTTCCACCACCTTTACCAAATGATGCATAAGCAACAGTTGACCAGAATAATTTTTGATTGATATTCCAGAAATAGGAGAGATTAATTTGTGGTTTATGAAAATAATTAACTCTCTCATTAAAATCTTTCCCGTTTAAAGTTCCTCCATGCGGATTATATCGTATCCCCCTGTCCCCGCTACCAGAGTACGTATACTGGGTTGCTGCAACCATGCTATCGGCATTTATTCCTACAGAGGAGGCAAGATCCTGACTATACACCACTATCGGTAAGCGTTCAGTTCTTTGTCCATGTTTTTGAGGAGCTCCTGAAGCGCTGAGACTTAACAGGTGTTTTCCCATTCTTTTCTGAACTTTCAGGAAGTATGAATAAGCATCGGTCCATGTATAGTCCGCAAAGCCAACACCATTTTTTTTAGTGAATGCACCTGTAACACCCCATCCGCCTTTTAACTGTCCGGTATTAAATGACAGACCTGTTTTATACATCAGGTCGCTCATCACTTCCTGTTTGATACTGATCTCTCTTTTCGAATCGATGCCTTTGGTGATAATGTTCATTGTACCTCCAACGGATGCAATTGCCAGCTTTGAAGCCCCAAGCCCTCGCTGGATCTGTACGTTTCTTGTCACATCTCCTAAACCATCCCAGTTGCTCCAGTATACCTGGCCGTTCTCCATGTCGTTTACCGGAACTCCATCCACCAATACAGCCACATTACGCTGGTCGAAACCACGAATCGTAACACGCGCATCTCCGCTTCCACCACCTGTTTCAGTAGCATATGCTCCGGGAGTTGTGTTAGCGATCATCGCCAGATCTCTTGAGTGAAGCTCTTCCTTTAATTGCTTAGAAGAGATAGTTGAAAAGGCTACAGGAGTTTCTCTTGTTTTAGCTACATCGGCAACGATCTCAACTTCGTTTAGGGTTTTAAGTTTGAGGGAGAAATTATAATTAACAGATTTGTTTTCTATTTTGATTTTTTGCTGCACACTTTCATAACCTACAAATGAAACCGTGAGAGTGTAGGCTCCGGGATCAAGTTTTAAGCTGTAATTTCCATCAATATCAGTAACCACGCCTTTACCTTCAGCAATCAGAACTGTCGCGCCTATGATCGTTTCGCCAGATGCAGCATCCTTAACGGTACCTTTAACTTCACCGTTTTGTGAGAACATCGAGGTGCTAACAAATAACACAAATAAAGAAAACAGAATATTTTTCACGATTATCAGGTTGTTACAGATAAAAAAAACGCTGATTGGAAAGCTCTATCAGCGTTTTTTAATTTAGAATTCTAATTTACTATTTGATGATTAATTTAGTAGTGGTCTGTTTTTGATTGCCAAAACCCGCTTTCACAATATAAAGTCCTTTTGAAAGTTCCGTAGTTTCGATCTTTACATTTTTATCTGAATTTTTCAATTCTTTCGATACTACAACCTGACCAACAACATTAACAACCTGAACAGAAACGATTACTTCAGTCGAGCTTACTGTAAAATAATCTCCGTTTGATGGATTAGGGAAAACTGAAATTGCAACAGTATTGTCGATCTCATCAATTCCAACAAAGCATACGCTCGAATGGGTTCCTAATCCTGCCCACGTAGCGTTAGGCAACGAGTCCCACTGAGACATAACATCAAATGCAGTCGGGTTACTGGTTACACCCTGATTCACAGATACTTTTCTTCTTAAAGTGTGGTCTTTCGTGATCCATGTACCACTTCCTGATGTATAAGGAAATACGTCAGTCCAAGCTACACCCGGGTCTTCACCAATCTTTCCGAAGATGTCTACAATAGTTCCGTTTTTTTCTAAAGTAAGTGCATCGTTACCATTCATATAAGTTGGAGCAGGATAAGCACCATCCAACTGATCAGCCATTTGTTGCAATGCAGGAGAAACAGCAGGAGAAGTGGACGAACCGGATGTTTGTCCGTTAACAATAACAAAAACATCATGAGCAGCGATAGTACCTGAAAGTTGCAACTGGTCAGAAGCTGTTGACGAACCATTAGAATAACGGACAAGCTTATAAGCAGATAAATTTATAGGGTTCGCTGTTGGATTGTAGATCTCAATCGCTTTGTCATTACCGGTACCTTCCACGTACTCGGAAATAAATAATTCATTACACTGCGCGCTGGCAGTTAAAACAGACGCAAGTGATAAAACAGATAGTAAAAGTTTTTTCATGTAAGTAAGTTTAAAATATGGTTTAAAGCCGAACGGAGGCGGTTTCGGAATTGCCTTCTGAATGAAGGATTCGTGTAGGGTGTTCACCTCCTGAATTAACTGTGCAAATGTACCAAAATTTTTGATACGTTTTGCAGGTTTTTCATTAGTAATGAACAGATAATGAAAGGATAACCCTAATTTTATCTATGCCCTGAAAAAGACAAGCAAAAGGAAAAATATCAATGAAAGTAGCAGGGTGATCCTGAAGGTAATCGCGTGTATGTTTATTCTCCTCCGGAAAGTTTTGTAAGAAGGTATTTCATTGATTTATTGCTTAATAATAAGTTTCTGGATCGTTCTGTCTCCTGAAGTAGTTTTTAATATATAAGTTCCTGCAGCAAGTGTTTTAAGCGACAAAGAAAATTCTTCACCTTTATATGAATCAGCTCTTGAGATCACAGTTATACCTCGCAGATCGACCACTTCAAAATTAAATCGTTGATCATTTTCTGCGCTCAAAAGAATATTGATATGATCAGCTGTAGGGTTCGGGTAAATCATTTCTTCGAACACCCCACCACCAAACGAGACCGGGACGATTCGCGAATAAGAGATCTTGCCGTCAAAATCAGTTTGTTTTAATTGGTAATAGCTTGTTCCCCTTAATGGTTTTTTGTCGTCCGAACTGTAGTTAAGCACAGATGTACTGTTGCCGGCACCATCAACTGTTCCTATATCATGAAATTCGATGCCATTTTCACTTCTCAGAATTGTAAAGTAGTCGTTGTTGGTTTCTGAAACTGTGGTCCAAAAAACATTTACAACACCGTTGTTATACTTTGCATTAAAATCGAGTAGTTCGATAGGCAGGGGGCTGACTGTTGTAGCAATTCCATGTTTGCTGAATGATGTGTATCCTAGTCTCTCCGCATAGCCAAGTCCGGAGTTGTAAACTCTGCCTGCAGCACCTGCGACTGGAACAGTGGTGGACGCATCCAGGCTCACCCAATCAGCATAGCTTGTGGAGTTGCTTGGTCGTTTGACTGCAAAAAACTGATCGTCCTCACTGGCTGATAAGCCTGTATTTGCTGTGTAAAGCCTCACCCCATAATCATTCCCTGAAGGATCTGCATCCGGTACCAGCTCCCATTGCGCATTTTCCATGATGTAGCCAAGGGCTGAACCAGATTGTGTTTGTCCTGCGCCTGCAAATGTTCCGTCATCTTCAGGAGCTGTTTCCGTAACTGTTGTCACGGATCCGTCAATGTACGTGACTCCTGTTAAATTATTATTGATCACATCCGCTCTTTTGTAATTGGTGCTCAGCATGCCATCAGCAACTGGAAAAATATAGGTTGAAGTGTTGCTTGCAATATATTGACGCAATGTTCCATTGATAAATCTCGATGAGCTATATCCGCTGATTGCAGGAGCTGTAGTATTGGTGATTATAAATTTATTGCTACCGGTACTGATCTTTCCATTCGTAAAGATTAACGAATTAGCTGCTGTCACGTCCTGTAAAAGATTTACCGAAGCTGTATTTGTATTGTTGATTCTAAGATTATAAAAAGTCGTTGTTCCTGTTCCTGAAATGGTTTGTGCATTTGAAGAGCGAAGGTCTGTTAAGCCGTTAGATGAAGTGATGATACCATTATTGGTTATATTTCCTTTTACTGAAAAGTGTGTAAGAGCATTGTTCATCGTAAGAACACCCGGACCTGCAGTGCTGGTTATCAGGAGGTCATTACAGATAGCCCCATTAGGAAACAGAGCCGGTGATGCTCCGATAACAGGATCATTCGTGACATTGTCAATGGTCACATTTGCAAGTGAATCCGGTACTTTAAAGTTTTGCCAGTTATTGCAATCGTACCAGTCGGTATTTGACGCGCCCGTCCAATACCCGCTGTTAAAGCCACTATTAAGAATTGAAAAGGAATACCCTCCCGAATAATTTGGAGTTAAAGTGTTGTAAGCAGTGCATGTGGTTGATGCCGACCAGTTACCAACACTATTTAATCGGTCTATCCAGTCTTTTTGGCTTGCAGGCGTAACATCCCCGGTGTATTTAACATTTACAGTTCCCGTGCTTGGCATAATGCTGAAACATTTAAGCGCATCCGGTAAAGCACCGCGATCTGTAGTGTTATTATTACAGGTCCAGGCAGTATAAGTGTTGATAGCAAACATATAAGTTCCGCCAGTATAGGTTGCATTACTTGAGCCGGCAGTTCCTGCAGACCAGGTTCCTCCCTGCATCATGTAAACCTGTTCATCATTACTGTTTAAATTAAAGCTATTTCCTACCGGGTAAGAAATCGTCCAGTTCGCATCCGGACTTACCGATGAGAAATAGGTACTGTTAACAACGCGAAACGTGATGATGGTACCTTTTGTAATTACTGACGTTGTTCTTGTCAACCTGATCACACCTTCACCATTTCCCCAGTTGTTAGAGCCGCAACCAACTCTTTCGTAACCATTGTCAGTGATATCAATAGCAGTTCCGGGAGCAATGTCTTCAAAAGTCACGAAGCTGATCTCATCCGATCCGCCAGAGGTTCCATTACAGCCATCTATATTTACACAGATCCCGACAATAGCCAGGTCTCCTCCGCCTAACACAGTGGTTGTGTAAATGTCAAAAGTGTTACTGGTTACACTGAGTCCTCCGGAAGTTGCAGTTAAGGTAAATCCGTTTCCAGCAGCACTGTGAGTGATGGTGCTGAATGTTGCCGATCCTGAAGTGGCTGTTGCAGTTATCGGAGATCCTACCATTGTTCCTGTAGATGTAATTGTTACTGAAGATGAAAATCCTGCATCTGCGTTGCCGCAGGCGTCAGTCGCTTTAACAACAACAGCGGGCGACATAATCGCATTCATTCCTGAGGAAGTTGGTTGTTGTGTAAAAGTTAACTGAGTTGCAACAACTGAAATAATATTTTGTCCGTTAGCAGTAGCAATGGCAGTGAAGGATGTTTTTCCGGAACCGGTGGAAGAAAAAGTGGAATTCGCATTAGACAGAGAAAATACAAAATCTTCACCGTCAGTGTTTCCGCTGCCAATACCACATTTAAGTGTAAGTCTTACCGAAATTGTTTTCGAAGTATTATCAGCAACAACGATATTAAGTCCTGTGAACTGAACCTGTGTTGAGGTGACTGTGGCTGTTCCAACGTTAGTGGTGCCATCAAAAAGGTCAACAGACTGGATTGCTGTATTCCAGGTGCCAACAGAGTTTCCGGTCCCCTGAGCAAAAGTTAATGCAGTAACGATAGACGATAAGTTATCAGCATCGTTTGAAGCACCGCCATCCCGAATTGTGAATTGCCAAACTTGTGTTCCCTGCGAGGAAGTAAGAGGGCCTGCAGTGTTAATAATAGAGGAAATTGTTGCAGCTTCACCGTTTGCGTTTATGATATCAGATGCAGCCGATGCAGTTACGGAACCGCTGCAAGTCACATTTTTAGAGGTGGCTCCGGTGCTGCTTGCAGTGATCACTTCGCTGTTGTAGGTGTTAACAGATAAGCCGGAAATTAATCTTACATAAACGGTTGTTGCAGAAACTGTTCCTGAAACGGGCGTTAAGCTCAGTGAATTTCCAAAGCCTGATCCGCTTGTTAGAGAGATTTCATAATCAGCCGGAGCCGAAATGGAAATGTTAGAACTAAGTGTTGTTCCACTGCAGGTGAATGATTGTTCTGCGGATGGGCCGTTTCCTACAACATATGTGAATCCGGACAGGGTGGTGGGAGAAACGGTTATAGTTGCAACAGTACTGCTTGTTCCTTGGACTGAAAAATCATCTATTCTAAAATTGCCATTATTGGCAGATGTGGATGTAAATCTAAATCTTAGGTTGCTAAGTCCTTCCGCTCCCACAGGTAAAGAAATCCTTGTGCCGCCATTCACTAGAGCCCAGGTGGCATTATAAGTTACATTTGTATATGCAACATTATTCCATGAGGTTCCATCTGAACTCCACTGAAATGTTACTGTTTGAGAAAAAGTTGATGTTCCTCTTCCACCCCATAAAACTGTTATCCCTGTGTAGCCAACGGTGGAAAGGGAATTAGAATAAGTAAGTGTATGGCTGACACCGTTTGTACCCGTACCGTTAAATAAAGCATTTCCCCCACCTGATGCTCCGGTATAGCCTGTTGATGCTGAGGCAGTGCTGTTCGCCCACCCGGCAGAAGTACTACTGCTTACCCACCCGGATGGTAAGGTCGTGGTTGTTCCGAAATTCTCGGAATAAAGCGAAGTTTGAGCAACACCATTTAGGCCTGTTAAAATCGAGAAAATGATTAAAACAGATATATTAACACGTTTTATGACTAAACTAAATTTATGCATCACGAATTCAACTTCGAATTACTATAAAATCTCTAAGTGGTTTCGGATCAAGCAGAATTAGCTCTCCTGTAGGGTGTTCACTTTAACAAACAGAATGTTCGTTGAGCAAATATATATTTAAACCCATTCCCACGTTTTATATAATTGTTAAAAAACTATCAACATTTTTGTTACTTACCTATAAGCTCCACAAATCCTTTTAATTCATACTTTTTATCATCTGAGCCGCTGGCAGTTGCAATATAAAAATACGTTCCATCGCTCGCCACACTCCCCGAGGTTGTCCGGCCATCCCATTTACTTTCAAATGTGTTCAGTTCAGCCACCAGAATCCCCCAACGATTATAAATTTTACAGTCGAATTTTTCAATTCCACTCCCTATTGCTGAGAAATTGTCATTTATCCCATCTCTGTTAGGACTAAATATGTTTGGCATAGCCAGGTTAGATGCATCTCCTGTCACAACGATAACTATTTCATACCGATCAATACAACCAAGAGTATTTGTAGCTGTTAATGTTGCGGTATATATTCCGGGCAACTCGTATACATTCGAGCCCTCAGTGGTATTCGATGTGTTTCCGTCTCCATACTCCCACTGAAATCCCGTGGCAGAGGTTGAGCTAAGATTTGTAAAGTTTACAGTTAATGGGTAATGTCCGCTGGTAGTACTCGCAGAGTAAAAAGCGGTAACAGAATCGACATCAACAAACATAAAAGCAGTGTCGTTTCCACATGAATTAAATGCAGCTACCCAGTAATTCCCTTCGATTGTTGCATTTATAGAATTTCCGGCTTGTCCGTTCGACCAGATATAACTATTTCCTCCCGATGCATTAAGAACAAGGTTTTCTCCGGCACAAATTGTTGTGCTGCCTGAAGGTGTAATATTAGCAACAGGTATTGAGGAAGAGTTTAAAGTGAATATGGTCGTATTATTACCACAGGAGTTGCTTGCGGTGACACTGTAGGTTCCTGCTGTGGAAACTGTAATTGAAGAAGATGTTGATCCGGATGGTGACCAGAGGTACGTTAATCCTCCATTTGCAGTCAATGTGGTGGAGCTTCCTGAGCAAATGAAATTGCCGGCAGAAGAGCTGATGGATGCAACCGGCAAAGGTAGCTGTGTAATGGTGATGTTATCGCTTGCCGTTCCGCAGCTTATCGTTGAGGTGATTGAATAGGTTCCGCCATTCGTTATAAAAATGGAATCATTGTTAGAGCCTCCGCTCCAGGAATAATTCCCCGTCCCGGTTGCATAAAGCAATAAGTTGCCGCCCTGGCAAAATGAAGTGCTTGCGGAATGAATAACCACAGAAGGCGCTGAGGTGACTGTTACCGTTTGAGTTGCAGTTTGAGTGCCACAGGAATTGCCCGAAGATACTGAGTAGGTTCCAGCGCTGGAAACGGTAATACTGCTGGTCGATGCACCTGTACTCCATGAATAATTTCCGGAACCCGATGCGGTTAATGTAACTGTGCCACCATTACAGATTGTTGTGGGGCCGCTCGCAGAAATAGAGACAGATGGCGCACTATTTATAACAATGACAACCGTGCTGAAAATTGTATCGTTGCAATTGCCGATAACTCCAAGAGAAAGTGCAACTGCACCCGATTCGGAACCGCTTATTGTATAATTTGTTGAAAGAGATGTCGGATTTGAGAAAGTGCCTTGTCCTCCCTGCCAGATCACAGAAGTATAGTTTCCTGCAGCTGTACCATTCAAAGGTACGGTAACTCCTGCGCATGCTGAGGTGTTAGGCCCGGCACTTACGGTATTTGCCTGTATAGGTGCCTGACACGCATGATTCACGTACGAGGCAGTACCGGCCCAGCTGAATTCAACCGTTGCGCCATCATTAAGGGCAGAGCTGCCGCCTTGCCCCCCCGACTGGTTCACCAACATAGCCTTATCATAGCTTACAACATCCGAGCAGGAAGGTGATAATGTTGAAATGGAAAGCGTTCGTAACCCAGAAGGAGTGCTGTAATTAGCGAAATGACCCGCAGTGTTACCAGCATTTTGAAAGATCACATACATCGTATCTGAAAGATTTGCAAATGAATTTGCCGATGTAATAACGTTGGTTGAAGTTATAAGTAAAACCATTTTGCCGGCCGGAATCACGCCACCTGTCGGTTGAAGCAAATACCCACAACTGGTGACGGATGCGTTTAGCGCATTCACAATGTTATTTGTTGTTGCACTTACTGATGCTATCCCAAGAAAAGCATTGTTAGGCCAGCTCACACTCAGATTTGAAATATTGATGGGAGAAGATCCTGTTTTAAACCTGACCATCTCATTCTCGCCCTCAGGATTTCCGCAGGCATCAACAAGAATGCTTTCAATTTCAAGGCAGTTAGCAGGGGTCTGCGCTACTACAGACGTTGAAATGTTCAGCAATAATAAAAACAGAAAAGCGCGATCAAGTATTTTTCTCATTGTTCAAATCCAAATATGCTCAGCAAAAGGCCAAGTGGCAAACACTAAAATTTAAGTGGTTTCGGAATAGCCTTAGGAAACACGGCCTCTTGTAGGATGATCACTTTCTAATACAAAAATATAGTAAAAAAATGAAGATAAGTTTATGTCAATATCAAAATCATGTGAAGAATTAGACCAATAAAACAAATCCGAAGATGAATGAAATTAAGGGTATTAAAACAGGGAAGGAATGCAAGCTCAGAAGAGCAAAATTTTTTTCAAATACTTCCTAAGATAATGTACTTTTGCATTCCATAAAAATATGTAGATATGAATAAAGGACCTGTTTCAAATTTTATCGAAAAACATTATAAACATTTCAATGCTGCGGCTTTAGTTGATGCTGCAAAAGGATATGAGTTACATCTCACCGAAGGTGGTAAAATGATGGTAACGCTTGCCGGTGCTATGAGTACTGCTGAGCTTGGAAAGTCATTGGCGGAAATGATCCGTGCCGGAAAGATCGATATTATTTCCTGTACAGGGGCAAATCTTGAAGAGGATATCATGAATCTGGTTGCCCACAGTCATTATAAACGCGTTCCAAATTACCGCGATCTTTCTCCTCAGGAAGAATGGGATCTTTTGGAAAATCATTATAACCGCGTTACTGATACCTGTATCCCCGAAGAAGAAGCCTTCCGCAGATTGCAAAAGCATATTTACAAGATCTGGAAGGATGCTGATACAAACGGAGAACGTTTTTTCCCTCATGAATTCATGTACAAGATCTTAATGAGCGGTGAACTACAGCAGTATTATGAGATCGATCCGAAGGACAGCTGGATGCTTGCCGCTGCAGAGCGTAATCTCCCTATGGTTGTTCCGGGCTGGGAAGATTCTACTATGGGAAATATCTTTGCTTCCTACGTGATCAAAGGAGAGATCAAGGCTTTAACAATGAAGTCCGGAATCGAATACATGGCTTGGCTTGCTGATTGGTACCCTAAAAATTCCGGTGGAAAAGGTGTAGGCTTTTTCCAGATCGGTGGAGGTATCGCAGGAGATTTTCCTATCTGCGTGGTTCCGATGTTATATCAGGATATGGAAATGCAGGACATTCCTTTCTGGAGCTATTTCTGCCAGATCTCCGATTCAACGACCAGCTACGGTTCTTATTCAGGAGCGGTTCCTAATGAGAAAATCACATGGGGAAAGCTGGATATACACACTCCTAAATTTATTGTTGAGAGTGATGCGACTATTGTGGCACCACTTATCTTCGCCTACATACTTGGTTGGTAATCTGAAATTTTAAATTAAAAGCTCCTCTGCTTAAAAACAAGCAGAGGAGTTTTTTTGTTATTACTCCGTGAATTTAGATCTTGACATAGTCCCTTTAGCCGACTGGCTTCCGCAGTTTCAGAAACCTCTTTTAATAGCAGGCCCATGCAGCGCTGAAAATGAATTTCAGATGCTTTCGACTGCAGGACAAATTGCAAGGTTTTATCCGAATGCAATTTTCAGGGCCGGGATCTGGAAACCACGGACAAGGCCAAATACGTTTGAAGGCATTGGTGATGTCGGACTTGAATGGATGAGAGCGGTGAGGGAGAAAACGGGTCTGCTGACTGCCACTGAAGTTGCAAACGCTGAACATGTGGAAAAATGTCTGAAAGCAGGAATTGATATTTTATGGATCGGAGCGAGAACCACCGTAAACCCCTTCTCCGTACAGGAAATTGCAGATTCTTTAAAAGGAGTGGATATTCCGGTTTTCGTGAAAAATCCCATAAACCCCGATTCGCAATTGTGGGCAGGGGCTTTGGAAAGGGTTAATAATGCTGGAATCAAAAAACTAGCTGCTATACATCGCGGTTTTCATTCATTTGATAATGGGCCATTCCGAAATTCTCCAAAATGGGAACTCGCAATTGAATTGAAAACTGCTTGTCCTCAGTTACCTGTTATCTGCGATCCTTCGCACATAAGCGGTAATCCCGACCTGATACCATATATTGCCCAAAAAGCAATGGATCTTGATATGGACGGACTAATGATTGAAACACATATTGATCCCTCAGTAGCTCTCAGCGATGCCAAACAACAGGTGAAACCCATTCAGCTGAAAGAGATTCTTGATGATCTTAACATTCGTTCTTCAACAATCGATAATATTGAATTTAAAAACAAGCTCGAGGAGCTTCGTTGCATCATTCAGAAGCTTGACAACGACCTGCTGGAGCTTTTGTCAAAAAGAATGACCATATCTTCCCAGATAGGTGAATATAAACGTGACAACAATGTCACGATTCTTCAGGTAGCTCATTGGAAAAAACTTTTCGAAGAAAGCCTAAATACCGGGAATGTTCTTGGTTTACCCGAAGATTTCATTAAAGGCCTTTACCAGCTTATTCATGATGAATCGATCAGGAGGCAGACAGAAGTTATGAACTTCAAAAAGAAGTAGTTATTGGCATAAAGTTTTACGATTTTTTGGTAATCAATAACAATTACCATGAAAAAATATATCTCATTGGAAAGAACGGGGTTTGCAACCGGCCTTCTTATCACTTTAACCTTAATTGCCTATTTCTTTATCATGAAAGCCCTGAACCTGGCACAGGTCGTTGAGCTTCGCTTCTTTAATTTTGTATTTATTGCTGCCGGAATTTGTTATGGTATCAATAACCTTAAACATAAGCTTCACGAACAGGAATTTTATCTTAAAGGCCTCGCTCAGGGAATGATAATCACAGCTGTCACTGTAACTTCTTTTGCTCTTTTTATGAGTATTTACCTGTCTTATTTTGATTCTGCCTTAATGAATGACATCAGTCACCGTGTTCCATATACCGGTTCAATTGACGGAATGATAATTTTCGTTTCTATTTTTATGGAAGGCATGGCTTCCGGTGCAATCATTACTTTTTCAGCGATGCAATATTTTAAATCAGAAGGAAGGATCAATACACGGCACGGATTAGAATAAATCAATTAACCATAAAAAAAGCCCTCCCGAAATTCGGGAGGACTTTTCATTTATTTTAATCTGTTAATTAACTTTTGATACCGGATTCGCTAATCCGGAGAAACTTTGTAACTCCATCTTAATTGAACCTACCAGGATATCAGCTTGACCTTTTACAGGGATGTGATTCTTGTCATCAGAGATCCAAACATTCAGATCTTCCTCTTTCTTAAATACACGTCCTTTTTGAACGATCGGACGGAACTTTAAACATTTAAATGTTCCTGCATCTGTTTCTACTGTTTCTCTTCCGATGAATTTGATCTGAAGAGGCCAGATTTCATTATCCACAAAACATTTTAGTGAAAATAACTGTCCCGGTTTCGCATTTGACAAATCAAGATTTCTTGCCTGGTAAAATGCGGAAAGCATATCCTGCATATTCGGTTCGATCGGGAATACCTTCCCATCACCAACATTCACTTTTTCACTAAAGTGATTAAAGATATAATCCTGTTCGCACTTATAACCACCTTCGCTGATTCTGCGAACGAATAACCAGGGAACAAGAGCTTTTTCATCAATGTACGTTTCATAGCGGTCTCTTACTTTGAAGAACCAGTCGAATGTTCCTTTTGATTGACCTAAACCAACAATATGGAAGGTTTTGCGTCCGCCAAGATTTTTTTCTTCATCCGTAACGGTTAATGTTGCTGTTCCCGCGTCCATGATCCCGTAATGCACTCTGAAAGACAGCTGTTCACCGCGTTTAAATGCATCATTGTTCATCATTGGAAGTTCCTTTACCTGGCCTTCAGGGACAGATATTTCAGGAAGCTGCGGTTCAGAACGAAACGAAAGACAGGCAAGAGCTGCTGCCGTTAATATTGTACCTGATATAAGAATTCTTTTCATTTTATTTAATTGTTTGTTATAGTAGATAATCCAAATACGTGCCAAAACTTATACTAATTGCTACTGACAAATGTTTCAGACTTTCTTTGGTTAATTAATAACGCAAAAAAAAGCCTTTTATTTTACTAAAAGACTTTTCGTTGAAAGGGGAAAAAATATAGCTAAAGCACGATGTTCACAATCTTATTATGAACGACTATCACTTTTTTAGGTGTTTTTCCTTCCAGGAACTTTTGGGTTTGCTCATGATTCAGTACTTCTTTCTCAATATCTTCTTTTGATAAGGAAAGATCATACTCCTGAAAAAAACGTGTTTTTCCATTAAATGATACAGGATAATTGAATGCGCTTTCCACCAGATATTCTTCGTTAACTTCAGGGAAAGTTGCGTAAGTGATACTTTCTTTATTTCCCAGCTTGTTCCACAGCTCTTCTGCTATGTGAGGAGCGTATGGAGCTATAATAATTGCAAGGGGTTCAAGAATATCCTTTTTATTGCATTTAAGCTCGGTTAATTCATTCACACAGATCATGAAATTACTTACCGAAGTATTAAAAGAGAAATTCTCAATATCATAAGTGATCTTTTTGATGGTTTTGTGAAGCGCCTTCAACTCGGCTTTAGTCGCTTTTTCATCAGAAATATTTATAGCGTCACCATTATGATATAATCTCCAGAGCTTACGCATAAAGTTGGACACACCCGAAATTCCGTTCGTGTTCCATGGCTTTGATAATTCCAAAGGTCCGAGGAACATTTCGTAAAGACGCAATGCATCAGCTCCGTATTGCTCTACCATTAGATCTGGGGAAACAACATTCCATTTGGATTTCGACATCTTCTCCACTTCGCTTCCGCAGATGTATTTTCCATCTTCAAGAATAAATTCTGCATTTTTATATTCTTCGCGCCATTCTTTAAATTTTTCCACATCAAGAATATTGTTGTTTACAATATTCACATCAACATGGAGCGGAGTGGTCTCATGATTATTTTTTAAACCATGAGAAACGAACTTATTTGATTGTCCGATTCTATAAACAAAGGAACTCACCCCCTGGATCATTCCCTGATTGATCAGTTTTTTTGCCGGCTCGGTCAGAGGGATCAATCCTAAATCATAAAGGAATTTTGTCCAGAAACGAACATATAAAAGATGCCCGGTTGAATGTTCGGCACCACCGATATAAAGGTCCACATTCTGCCAGTAATTCACAGCATCTTTTGAAGCAAAGCGCTGATCATTATGAGCATCCATATAACGCAGGAAGTACCATGAAGAACCGGCCCATCCCGGCATGGTGGAATATTCATATTCGAACACTCCTTTGTATTTCCAATCCTTTGCCCTTGCTAACGGTGGCTCTCCTGTTTCAGTCGGAAGATATTTGTCTACTTCCGGCAACACCAAAGGCAATTCAGTTTCAGAAAGAACTTTAGGAATTCCATTTTCATAATATACGGGAATTGGCTCTCCCCAATAACGCTGACGTCCGAAGATCGCATCGCGTAAACGGAAGTTGGTTTTACCTTTTCCCAGGCCTTTTTCTTCAATAACTGAGATAGCTTTTTTTACGGCAGCCTTCACCTCTAAACCATTCAAGAAATCGGAGTTGATCAGCTTGCCTTCTTTTGCATCATAGGATTCTTTAGAAAGATCGCCACCCGCAACAACTTCAATGATCGGCAGGTCGAAATGTTTCGCAAAAGCGTAATCACGTGAATCATGCCCGGGAACAGCCATAACAGCTCCAGTACCATAACCTGCTAAAACGTAATCACCGATCCAGATCGGAATTTGTTTGCCTGTGAAAGGATGAATCACGTATCCTCCGGTAAACACACCGGTGATCTTTTTTACATCCGCCATGCGCTCACGTTCGCTTCTGTTCTTCGCGAATGTGGTGTATTCTTCAACTGCAGTTTTCTGCTGAGGTGTTGTTATTTTTGATACAAGCTCATGTTCAGGGGCCAGCGTCACAAAAGAAACTCCAAAAATTGTATCAGGACGGGTAGTAAAGACTTCTATTATGTCATCAGAGCCTGAAACCTGAAACTTTAAACTTGTTCCCTCACTTTTCCCGATCCAGTTTCTCTGAGCTTCCTTAATGGATTCGGTCCAATCGATCCCTTCAAGATCATTCAATAGTCTATCCGCATAAGCAGTAATGCGTAAACTCCATTGTTTCATGAGCTTTCGTTCAACCGGATATCCGCCTCTCTCGGAAACACCATCTTTCACTTCTTCATTTGCCAGGACGGTTCCTAACTGCGGACACCAGTTAACCATGGTGTCGCTCAGATAAGCCAACCGATGCTCAAGTAAAAGATCGGATTGCTCTTTTTCAGAAAGTTTATCAAACCCGTTTAATTTGGGAATCAATGTCTCGATATTCTCAGCTTTATTCGTTTCCGGATTGTACCAGGAGTTAAATAACTTAATGAAGATCCACTGTGTCCACTTGTAGTACGCTGGATCAGAAGTGCGGACTTCACGGTCCCAATCAAAGGAGAAGCCTATTTTATCTAGTTGCTCACGGTAACGAGCAATGTTTGTTTTTGTAGTGATCTCGGGATGCTGACCCGTTTGAATTGCGTACTGCTCTGCAGGGAGTCCGAACGAATCGTAACCCATCGGATGCAGAACATTGAATCCTTTTAATCGTTTGTAGCGTGCAAAAATATCGGATGCGATGTATCCCAGGGGATGCCCAACGTGCAAGCCGGCCCCGCTCGGATAAGGGAACATATCCAAAACATAATATTTTGGCTTCACGGAGCTGTTTTCTACTTTGAAGGTTTTATTTTTTGCCCAATATGCCTGCCAGTTCTTTTCTACTTCCCTGAAATTGTATTCCATTTGCTTATAAATATTTTAGTCAAATCAATAAGTACTTTCTAATATTTTCCCTGATTTTTTCAGGAATGCGAATATACAAAATTGCGCAATGGATGAGAACTAATTTATCGGAGGAATCAGCTGATTAAGGCAGAAACAGTATATTTGAAAAAATCATCAATTTAAAAAGATCATGAAAAAATTATCACTCTTATTATTAGTTTGTTTCACCGGAGCATCCATCTGCGCCCAAACTTTAGTTTTTAAACCTACCACCGGAGATACGGAAATGGATGGGGTATTGAAAGAAATAGATGCAAAAGCAAAAAAAGACATTGCTGCCTTTAACAATACCGTTGCAACCAATTTTAATATTGGAAGAGGTGAGGTTGAACAAGCGGTAAAGGAAATACCTCCAGGAGATGTTTTTATGGCTGCACAAATGTCTTCCACATTGAATAAACCCTTTCCAACCGTAGTAGAAGCATATAAAGCAAATAAAGATAAAGGCTGGGGAGCGATTGCCAAAGAGATGGGAATCAAGCCGGGTTCAGCGGAATTTCATGAAATGAAAAAATCCCTTAAATCAAACAGCAAGAAGAAAAAGGATAAAGGAAAAGACAAGAGTAAAGGTAACACCAAAGCGGAAGAAAAGCCATCAAAAGAAATCAGCAAGAAAAAATAGCAAGGTTATCAACGTCAGATTGTTTATTTCAATTTGATTTGAAAAAAAGGGGCGCTTCTTTATAGGCTATTTTAGTGGCAGAAAATTCAACATCGTGTCCGATAAATATTCAAAACGCAGATTAACAGGTGCATCTGTCACTACGATAGTCAGCCTGTCATTAGTGTTATTCATGCTCGGGTTATTAGGAATCATCATTCTTAATACCCGGCAGCTTTCCAATAATGTTAAAGAAAACATTGGTTTCCAGGTTATTCTTAACGATAACGTAAAGGACGTGGATGTGGCTAAGCTCCAGAAAACACTGGACGCTTCAGCTTATGTAAAGTCAACGGAATTTATCACAAAAGAAGAGGCAGCTGCAAGGTTGCAAAAGGACCTGGGTGAAGATTTCATTGACTTTCTTGGTTTCAATCCTCTGTTATCGTCCATCAACGTTCATTTAAAAGCAGAGTATGCCAATTCGGATAGTTTGAACTGGATCGAAAAGGATATGCTCGATACGAAGCTGGTCAAGGAGGTTATCTATCAGAAATCCCTTGTAAGTATGATCAATGAGAATGTACAGAAGATTGGCCTTGTCATTCTTGGATTCAGTACGTTGCTGATGATCATTGCACTTGCGCTCATCAACAACACTATCCGCCTTTCCATTTACAGCAAACGCTTTATTATAAAAACAATGCAGCTTGTTGGTGCAACGCAAGGCTTTATCCGAAGGCCTTTTGTATTAAATGGAATTAAGCATGGGGTTTATGGAGCGATCATAGCGATCCTGATGCTGATGGCTGTATTGTACTTTGCCCAGAAACAATTACCGGAACTTGCAGAGCTTCAGAATCAGAATATGCTCGCAACATTATTCGGAATTGTTATTCTGCTCGGAGTGGTCATTTCCGGAATCAGTACATCCATGGCTGTACGGAAATATCTGAATTTGAAATCGGATGAGTTGCACTTTTAGTTTAGAATAGAAGGTAGGAGGTTGTTGGTAGTTCGTAGACGGTTAACCGGAAGTTCGTACTTCTATCCAAAATTTAAGTGTTTTTAAATCTGGTAATAATACTGAATGACTACTGAGTTTCGCATCCGCTCAGATTCGTTATTCGCTTTTATTCGTAATTCGTAACGTGCCATTCACTTTTTTTAACACTCCGTTTTCCTGAAAATTTAATTACATTTGCCCTACTAAAAATTCAAGCAATGAGTAAAGACGTTAAAAAGCCCGGTTTTGCATTTGGAAGAGATAATTACCGCATTCTTATCATCGGTGTTGTGGTTGTTGTTATCGGGTATTTATTAATGGTTGGCGGAGGCTCTGACGATCCGACCAAATTTAACGCGGAAGAAATTTTTAGTTTCAGAAGAATCACACTCTCTCCGATAGTTATACTGGCAGGCTTTGTAATTGTTCTTTTCGGTATTATGAAAAGACCGAAAGAATAATTTCTGATTTTCTGATGTGAAAATGAGCGGATTAAATCTACTTCAAATTCATCATTACATTATTTAATCGGTACATCCGCACATGAATTATATCCAGGCTATCATTATTGCCATCATTGAAGGGATCACAGAATTTCTTCCTGTTTCTTCCACCGGCCACATGATCCTAGCGCAATCGTTAATGGATGTGAAGGACCCTGAATTTGCAAAAACATTCGAGATCGTTATTCAGCTTGGTGCGATCATGGCCGTCCTTCTGCTGTACATTAAACGGTTTTTTGTCGGGATCAATATTTATCTTAAGCTTTTTGTTGCATTTCTTCCTACGGGTATTATCGGTTTGCTCGCATATAAATTCATCAAGCATTATTTGTTCAATCCTTATACGGTGAGCATTTCCTTAATTGTCGGAGGTGTAATCCTCATCCTTCTTGATAAGTGGAGTAAGGATAAAATCTCAGAATATAAAGAAGTGGAGGATCTTAGTTACTCATCAGCGATCAAAATCGGGCTTATACAATGCGTGTCAATGATCCCGGGCGTGTCGCGCGCAGCCGCAACCATTTTCGGTGGAGTGTTTGCGGGCTTCGATAGGAAACAGGCAGCGGAGTTTTCTTTCTTGCTTGCTATTCCTACAATGTTCGCGGCTTCAGGATATGATCTTCTAAAAGAAAAGGATAATATTCATTCTGATGATTTGACCATTCTTTTGATCGGGGCACTCGTAGCATTTCTTGTCGCGATCATCGCTGTAAAAGGCTTCATCGCTTTTCTTAATAAATATGGCTTCAAACATTTCGGATATTACCGGATCATTCTCGGTGTACTATTCCTTGTTTATGCGGTATATACAGGATTAGAACTCACTGCATAATCACAATGAAAAATTATCGTGCGGGAGAAGTCATCCTCATCAATAAGCCTTTAACCTGGACATCCTTTCAGGTAGTCAACAAGATGAAATACGTTTTGAAGAGCCTGGAGCGTAAGGCTAAAGAAGGCAGGGCGCCTGATGTTATAGATCCCACGCTGAGTAAACAGGAGCAGCATAATCTTCTTCAGGAAAGAAATACGAAATTAAAGATCGGCCATGCCGGAACCCTTGATCCTTTAGCGAGCGGCTTGCTTATAGTTTGCACCGGTAGGGAAACAAAGAACATTGAAAAATATCAGGCGCAGGAAAAAGAGTATACCGGTACTTTTTATATTGGTGCTACCACGCCAAGCTATGATCTTGAAAAGGAGATCGATGTTCGTTATCCGACTGATCACATCAACGATGAGCTCATCTATCAAACAGTTTTAGAATTTTTTGGAACCATTCAGCAGACTCCGCCAATTTATTCGGCAATCCGTATTGATGGAAGAAGAGCTTATAAAATTGCCAGATCAGGTAAAACAGCGGAGATGCCTTCCAAGGAAATAAACATCTCTGAGTTTGAAATCACACGGATTGCAATGCCTGAAGTTGATTTCAGGATCGTGTGCAGTAAAGGGACTTATATCCGCTCGATCGCAAGGGATTTCGGTGAGGCTTTGAAAAGCGGAGCGCATCTAACAGCTCTATGCCGTACCAGAATTGGTGAATACCGCCTTGAAGATGCTATGAGCATTGAAGAATTTGAAAGAAGCGTGAAGGAAGAAAAATAAGTGTGATTTTTATTGACATCGCCTGATTTAGATAGTACCTTTGCGCCCTTATTAATAATCATTAATCCCGTAAGATTTATGAAAGGCGAATCGAGATCCTCTCCTTCCGAATTCCATAACTTCTTATATTAAAAACAAAATATGAAGTTATCACAGTTTAAATTCAACCTCCCAAAAGAATTAATGGCAGAAACTCCGGCTAAGAATCGTGAGGACGCTAAATTAATGGTTGTTCACCGTAAAACCGGAAAGATCGAGCACAAAAAATTCAAAGACATTCTGACTTATTTTGGCGAAGGCGATTGTATGATCCTGAATGACACCAAGGTGTTTCCTGCCCGTATGTATGGGAATAAAGAAAAGACCGGAGCTAAGATCGAAGTGTTCCTTCTGCGCGAATTAAATGCTGAAAGCCGCCTTTGGGATGTGTTGGTTGATCCTGCTCGTAAGATCCGTATTGGTAATAAATTATATTTTGGTGATGATGATACTCTGGTAGCTGAAGTTATTGATAACACTACATCTCGTGGACGTACGCTTCGTTTCTTGTTTGACGGATCATACGAGGAGTTCCGCCAGACACTGCAGGATATGGGTGAAACACCACTTCCTAAATACATTAAGCGTAAACCAACTGATGATGATAAAGATCGTTACCAGACAGTTTATGCTAAGAATGAAGGTGCTGTTGCCGCGCCAACTGCTGGATTACACTTCAGCCGTGAGTTGCTGAAACGACTTGAATTAAAAGGAGTGAACTTTGCGAATGTCACATTGCACGTTGGTTTGGGAACTTTCCGCACAGTTGAGGTGGAAGATCTTACAAAGCACAAGATGGATTCTGAGCAGGTGTTGATCACTGAGAAAGAATGTGCTGTTGTTAACAAAGCGAGAGAGAATAAAAAGAAAGTATGTGCTGTTGGAACAACGACAATGCGTGCAATCGAGACTTCTGTTTCAACGGACGGTTATGTTAAGCCTTATAACGGCTGGACAAACAAATTCATCTTTCCTCCTTACGATTTCAGCGTTGCAAATTGTATGATCACAAACTTCCATACACCTGAATCAACTTTATTGATGATGGTTTGCGCATTCGGTGGTTATGAGCTGATCATGAAAGCATATAAGGAAGCTATCAAAGAAAAATATCATTTCTATTCTTATGGAGATGCAATGTTGATTCTATAAGGTTAATAGTTAAAGGTTAATAGTTATTCGTGCTATGCGAATTCTATTAACCTTTTTTTTCTCTGGACATTTAACTTTTTAACGTATAACATTTAACTTCTTTTTTTTGACAAGATACATTATCATAGTTGCCGGTGGCCAGGGTACACGCATGAACAATGCTGTTCCGAAGCAATTTATTGAGCTCAATGGAAAGCCTGTGTTGATGCATACTGTGGAAAAGCTCTATTCAGTTTTCCCGGAGATAAAGATCATCATTGCTCTTGCAAATGAGTTAAAAGATGATTGGCAAAAGCTCTGTGATAAGCACAATTTTACAATCACTCATCAAATAGCAGAAGGTGGAAAGACACGTTACCATTCCGTAAAGAACGGACTTGAATTGGTTCCGGATGCTTGTGTTGTCGGGATTCATGATGCAGCGAGGCCCTTGGTAAGCAAAGAAACAATCCTGCGTACGTATGAAACAGCTGAACAGCTGGGTAATGCTTGTCCAGCAATTCAGGTAAGCGATTCTCTCCGTGTTGTTAAAGGAAAAGAAAATACAGCTGTGGACCGGAGCAGCTATCAGATCATTCAAACTCCTCAATGCTTTCATTCTGATTTGTTAAAGAAAGCCTTCCTGAAAGAATACAAGCCTTCATTTACTGATGATGCAACGGTATTGGAATCATTTGGTGAAAAGATAAATCTGGTTGAAGGTAACAGGGAAAACATCAAGATCACCACTTCACAGGATCTTGTTATTGCAGAAGCATTCATGAAGCTTCAATCTGAAATTAAATAATCCGCTCCACAATAGTACCAGGCGTTATTTTGAGTCCGTCAAGGTTTTTCAGTAAATTCAATCCCGGTTTTTTACCCTTTTCAATCGTACCCAGTTCCTTAAATCCTAAAAATTCCGCACCGTTTTTTGTCGCCCAAACGATGAGGGTTTCCAAAGGAATATGAGGAAAATGTCTGGTGATAGTTTTCAGTTCATCCAATATTGATAGGCTCCAATTAGATGCAAGACTGTCGGTTCCCACAGTTACTTTAACATTGTCTTTTAAAAAGATATTATAGTCGGGAAGCCTATTTTCAATGTATAGATTGGCATTCGGGCAGGTGCACCAGTATAGATCTGAGATGGCGGAATTTGCCCATTCAATGTCATTCGCACTCGTAAACGTGTTATGCACAAACAAGATCTTCTGCGACAATGGTAATCGTGCAAAGATGGTTCTTAATGAGTTCATTTCGCTTTTCGGAAAGTCGTTCATATTTACGCCCATTCTCGAAAATGCTTCGAACATAAGCCCCGTGTGCGACTCGAAGAATTCGTTTTCTGCTGCGCTCTCCTGATTATGGATGCTAAGGATTGAATTGTTTCTGAGCGCTTCTGACTTTATCAGCGAGAATAATTTTTCTGAAACAGTATATGGTGCGTGCGGAACGATAGAGCTTCTTACTTCACTGCCTTTTGAACATAAATTCGTAAGCTCATGTTTTAAACTCTGAGCTTTAAAAAATTCGGCATCAGCTCTGGAAGCATCCAGATCAAAGCATTCAAGGAAGGTATGGTATTTTAAATTTTCTTTCGATTTTTGCAAGAAGCTGCTATTGTCATTCGAAATGTCACCTACAGCAACAATACCGTTCTTTTTCATCTCTGATTCAGCATCTTCAATTCCTTGCTGTATTTTTTCGGAACTGAAATGAGGGCGTTTTGACAAGAGTTCTTTTATAAATCCCATCATTCCTGCTTTCTCACTGATTTCGCCTTTAAAATGAGAAAGCTCCAGGTGACAATGCGTATTTATGAAGCCCGGGCAAATGATTCCCTTAAAATACTCCGCGTTTATGCTTTCGCCTTGTGGTTGAACATCCACAATGGTACCGGTTGAATCGACTGTGATAACGCCATTTTTAATTGGCTCAGAGGACGCAGTGAAAATATAATCAGCAGTTAAATGACGCATAGATTTCATTCTGTCGTAAAACTACGAATTATCCCCTGAATGTATTGGCTTGTCTTTGTGGTTTGATACGGCTAAACAAGCCTGAATTATTCGTAAATTTGCCATTCATGAATCCAAAGAAAGATATACGTGCATTATCCCTTGACGAACTGAAAGCTGTTTTCGTTGAAAATGGTGATCAGGCATTTCGTGCAAAGCAGGTATATGAATGGCTTTGGAAAAAATCAGCTCAGACCTTTGATGAAATGACCAACCTTTCGAAGGCAACACGTGAGCTGCTCGACAAGCATTTCGTGATAAATGCGGTGAAAGTTGATGATATGCAGATCAGCAAGGACCGTACGATCAAAAATGCATTCCGTTTATACGACAGTAATATTGTAGAAGGTGTTTTGATTCCAAGCAACACCCGTATGACGGCTTGCATTTCTTCGCAGGTTGGATGCAGTCTTACGTGTAAGTTTTGTGCAACAGGGAAGCTGGAGAGATTACGGAATTTAAATGCTGATGAAATTTATGATCAGGTCGTACTGATCAAGAATCAGGCAGAAGAAAAATATAAGGTTCCTCTTACGAACATTGTTTACATGGGAATGGGCGAGCCGCTTCTGAATTATAAGAACGTAATGGAGTCCATTCATAAGATCACTTCTCCGGAGGGATTGAACATGTCGCCACAACGCATAACTTTAAGCACAGCGGGTGTCGCGAAGATGATCATGAAGCTTGCGGACGATGGCGTTAAGTTCAATCTTGCTTTATCTCTTCATGCAGCGAATGACGAAAAGAGAAATCACATTATGCCTATTAATGAGAGCAACAGCCTCGAAGCATTAGCTGAGGCCCTTAAATATTTTTATGAGAAGACAGGTACACGTGTAACCTATGAATACATTGCGTTTAAGGATTTTAATGACAGTCTGGATGATGCCCGCGACCTTGCAAGGTTCTGTAAGCACATTCCATGTAAAGTAAATATCATCGAATACAATCCTATTGATGAAGGTGAGTTTCAGCAAACAACTCCCGAGCGATTGGATGCTTTCGCGAAGTTCCTCGAAAGCAAAAATATTATTGTGAACGTGAGAAGAAGCAGAGGTAAGGATATTGATGCGGCCTGTGGTCAGCTTGCGAATAAGAACAAAGAAGGTTTTGTGAAACGTAAGATGAAGAATAAATGAAGAAGTGTTTAGTTATTATGCTTTTAGTTTTTTACTGGACTGTTCCACTCTTGGCACAAGTGTCTGTCACATGGTCCGACTTTCAGGATGATGCTAAAAGTGCTCATCCAAGAAAGGTGCTGAGCAATGATAAATATATTTACTTCTTTATCCACCCTCAAAGAGGTGGTGATCATCGCTACATTGAGATATTTGACAAAAGCACTCTGAAGCTGATTAAAAAGATTGAATTGTATCCGGAGTTCGATGTCCTTCCGCGAGGCTTTTCGGGGGTTAGTTTATTCAAAGATCACCTGATCTCTTTCAGGAGTTTCTACGATAGAAAAGCAGGAAGAAATATTTTCTATGCCAAGAAGATTTCACTGGACGGTGACGTGGATAAAAAAGAACTTGAGATTGGAAATATAGAAGCGCCAATGGGAAAATCTGATCCGGGTTCTTTTTCATACGCTTTATCTCCTGATGAGGACGAACTGATAATAACAGAAAACATAAAATTGGCAGAAGATTCAACAGTTTCATACATCACTTCTTACAACTCAGATTTTAAAAAGTCGTGGAGGAAAGAGATTTCTTTAAATAAAAATAGACAACGATTTAAAGTTAAGGACTGCGGTATTTCCAAGACCCTTGTTTCATCTAACGGTGACGTTTACTTATTGGGTTGGTTTAAAAAAAGCGGGACTAAAAATGAATTAAAAAATCAGCCGGAAAATTTTTATAATGTCTATCTGTGTCATTCGGGACCAGATGCGCCCAAGCAACTCCCTTTGGATCATGATGACAAATATTTAAATATAGTTTTCGGGATTAATGACTCCGATAAGCTGGTTGTTACCGGAACTTACAGTGAAAAGGAATCTAAAACACACAGTGACGGACGGAATAAGAAAGACTTTTCAATAGAAGGAGTATTTTACATCCTCATCGACACAAAGAACGCTCGAATCGTTGCGAGCACGATGCATCCGTTTACACCTGAATTTTTAAGCTTGTTTGAAAATTCTGATCTCACTGAAAATAATAAAGGTATTTACTGCTTCGATCTTAACCATCACACAGTTGCGGAAGATGGATCGGTTGTGATCTCCGGTCAGCAATACTATTATTCGGCTGCGAGTCAAAGCGGAGGGAGCGCTCCCGGTGTTGGAGCCGCAGACGCATACAATTCTGCAAACGCTTCCGCGAATGATATTTATGCAGTGAAAATAAACAATGATGGAGCAGTGGCCTGGGAACGTCTGATAAAAACATCCCAACACGGTTCTTCGGGTTCGATCCCTATGATAGGTTATGGCGTGTTCAGCTTTAAAGACGACCTGTACTTCATATTCAATGATCACCCTGATAATGTAAATGGGAAAGTTCCTATCAGAGAGGTGAAGAGTCTCGAAGAATCCACAGCCAGAATGGTAAAGCTTGATTCAAATGGAAACGCAACCCGAAGCGTTCTTTTTGATAATAAGCAGAATGTTGCTTCCTATTATCCGGGAGTATTTTATCACAAAGCGGGTTCTGAAACAGCAATTATCTTTTCTTCAACTGAGCATCGTTATAAGCTTGGGAAAATACAATTCAAATAAGTTATGACAGTCGACCAGATTAAAGCACCTATTGCAAAGGAAATGGAAGAGTTTGAAGTTAAATTCAAATCTTCCATGAAAAGCAGTGTGCCTCTGCTGGACAAGATCACAAGATATATTGTAAAACGAAAAGGAAAACAGCTACGACCGATGTTTGTTTTTCTTTCTGCCAAGGTATGCGGAGAGATGAATGATTCAACTTACCGTGCAGCTTCATTAATCGAGCTGCTTCATACGGCCACACTTGTTCATGATGATGTAGTTGATGACAGCAATGAGCGAAGAGGTTTTTTCTCTGTTAACGCTTTATGGAAAAATAAGATCGCGGTGCTTGTTGGTGACTTTCTGCTTTCTAAAGGTCTTTTGCTTTCAGTGGATAATAAGGATTTTCATTTGCTCGGTTTAGTTTCTACTGCAGTTCGTGAGATGAGTGAAGGTGAATTACTTCAGATAGAAAAGGCGCGCAAGCTGGATATCGATGAAGCAATATATTATGAGATCATTCGCAAAAAAACTGCTTCGCTGATCGCTTCATGCTGTGCATGTGGTGCCGCTTCTGTAACAACAGATGTATCCATGATTGAAAAGATGAAGTCGTTTGGTGAGGCCGTGGGCATTGCATTTCAAATCAAGGATGACCTATTTGATTATGGTGACGGAAGTAATATCGGGAAGCCGACAGGCATTGATATCAAAGAGAAGAAAATGACGCTGCCATTGATCTATGCCTTAAATCAGTCGAGCTATTTACAGAAACGAAAAATAATCAATATCGTTAAAAACAATAACAATGATCCTAAGAAGGTTGCTGAAGTGATTGACTTCGTTATTAAAAGCGGAGGGATTCAATATGCGGAAAGCAGAATGCTCGAGTACAAGGATAAGGCATTGTCTTTGCTTTCCGGTTTCAATGATTCACCCTCTAAAACTTCCCTTGCAGAGCTTGTTAAATATACAACTGAAAGAAAAAACTAGATTATTTGCATATGAAAAAATTTCCTTTGTTCTTTTTTTTATCTGTTCTGTTTTTCTCGTGTAAGCAAAACAACAGTCAGACTCCGAATACTGAATCTAATGTGCAGCACGATACCATCAACACTACTAAGATGTTTGAGGCTCCGGCTAAAAAGGACTCAGTGATCAGCGATGGAGAATACATTCAGCATTATAAGAATGGAGTTACTAAGATACGCGGAATAATGAAGGAAGGTAAACGTGACGGTGTCTGGAAAAGTTTCTATGATAATGGTTTGCCATGGAGTGAAACCACTTTTAAAGATGGAAAGAAAAACGGGAAAACAACAACCTGGTTTGAGAATGGAAAAAAGAGATACGAAGGTTTTTATAATGAGGATGCTGAAAGCGGTAAATGGACCTTCTGGAATGAACAGGGGGAAATTGTTAGCCAACCAGATTACAATAAGTAACAGCTATTACGCTTTACGTTCAAACAGTCCTATTTAAGTTTATATTTGTAAAAACGAATATCAATGAAAAGACTTCTTTTACTGATCCCTTCTTTGATTTTTTATGCAGCTTGTACCTATAAGAAAGGTGAAGTTCCGGAACCGGCAAAAAATACCGCAGGCGACTGCGATTCAGCGGTTTCCTATGCAAGTCAGATCGCTCCCCTTGTTACAAATTTTTGTGTTGGATGCCACTCACCGGGCGGTTCGGGAAATGGTGAATTTACCGACTATGCTGGACTGAAACAAAAGGCTGACAACGGCTCACTTCACAACAGGGTTGTGGTCGTTAAGGATATGCCCGAGGCCGGATCACCTACATTGAGTGACGCAGAAAGAAAACTTTTTGATTGCTGGATAAAACAAGGCGCTCCGAATAATTAAGACCACATTTTAACAGAGTAATAAATTCCTACATCATGAAAAAGTCAGCACTCCTTATTATTGCACTTGCATTTGGTTATACTCTGAACGCTCAGATCTTTATTGCTAAAAATTGTGAGGTGAGTTTTTTCTCTTCTTCCCCTTTAGAGGACATTGAAGCGGTCAACAAAGCGTGTAAGCCTATAGTTAACACTGCCACTAATGATGTTCAGATGAAAATAGTGATCAGCGCTTTTCAATTCGAGAAGCCATTGATGCAGGAGCACTTCAACGAGAATTATATGGAGAGTGAAAAATTTCCTAATGCTATTTTTAAAGGAAAAATAAATGAGAAAGTGGACTGGACAAAAGACGGTGAATACAAAGTAACAACCACGGGAAAGCTGACGATTCACGGAGTGGAGAAAGACAGGACCATTGATGGAACAGTAACCATTAAAGGACAGGAGATTACACTAAACAGTAAATTCAAGATCCATATTGCTGATCATGGAATAAAGGTTCCTAGCCTGTATGTGCAGAATATTGCTGAAGATGTTGATGTAAAGTTGAATGCTATCTTAGAACCATATAAAAAGTAGAGTATGAAAAACAGATACAAAAAATTCTTCCTTGCGTTCGTCCTTATTTTTCCTGCATCAGCTTTTGCTCAGGATGACCTTTTAAGCTTGCTGGATTCTACCGGAGCAAAAAAAACGCATGAAAAGGTGATCGCAACCTTTAAAACGTCAAAAGTCATCAATGCACAGTCAATTGAGACGGTAAAAAAAGGGACGATGGATTTTCGTGTTACCCACCGTTTTGGGAATGCAGGAACTGCTAGCGGAGGTGGTGGCCACACTCTTTATGGATTGGATAACTCCACAGACATCCGCATTTCGTTCGATTTTGGTATTACTGATAATCTGACTGTTGGTGTGGCGAGAAGTAAGGCCAACGAATTAATTGACGGATTGGTAAAATACAGATTCCTTACACAAACAACAGATAATCATATTCCTCTTTCCGTTGCTTTTTATGGTGATATGAGTTACAATCCGCAAACAGCAGATCAGTTCTATAACGGTGCTGTACGAAATGCGGATTTTCATCAGAATGATATTCACCGTTTGGCATATGTAGCGCAGTTATTAATTGCTCATAAATTCGGGTCAAGGTTATCGGTTCAGCTTATCCCAAGCTTCCAGCATAGAAATTATGTACTTGCAAATATTAATCCCGACAACGGAAGCGAAGAAACAAATGACCTTATTTCAATTGGTGGAGGTTTTCGCTTGAAAGTGACAAAACGCGTATCTCTGATCGCGGATTATTTCTACACCTTCTCCGATTATCGCACAAATAACAGTGCAAGCCCGTTTTATAACCCGCTCGCAGTAGGAGTAGAGATAGAAACTGGCGGACACGTGTTTCATATTAACTTTACAAATGCTGCAGGGATTATTGAAAATAATTATATTCCTTATACCACCGACAGCTGGTTAAAGGGTGGTTATAAGTTCGGATTCAATATTTCGAGAGTATTTAACCTTACCAAAAAACACGCGCCACGAAAACAGGTTGAGGGTAAATCATAAGGACAGATTTATTTAAATAGTAATGGCAAAGAAATAATTGCAGGACTGTGCCTCAAATTAAAGTTTCCGATAGTATAAAGAATTCAGGTTTTTCACAGGATACATCCTTAGGCCCATCAATTTTTAAAGGTCACGAACTCCAGCCTGTTCATCAAAAACCGGTGCTTCATCTCACCAATTATGATTATCTGGTGGCGCTGGTCCTTTTCATATCTTTTTGCGTTTTCGTATGGCTTTATATAGCCAATGCTAAGCGGTTGAACCAGCTTTTTAAAAGCTTTTCTCCAAACAGGACCAATCAATTGTCAAGAGACGAATACTCAGGTTCTAACAGAACCGGGCTCTTTCTTTCATTGCTTTTTTTATTCAGCATTACCTTATTTACCGGCCAGGTACTCGAATTTTATGGTTTAACCTCCCGGGGTGACCATACCTTCATGTATCTATTCATTGCAGGAGCTTTACTGATAATGTACCTGGTGAAATTCATTTTTATCCGTTTGTCGGGATTTATCTTCAAAACAGGTAAAGAAGCTCTGGATTACAGCTCAGCCTTATTTGTATTTATTAATATTCTCGGGCTAATCATGCTTCCGGTCGTCATCTGCCTTGAATTCGCAAAGCAGGCTAACCCCCGGATCTTCATTTACGCGGGCTTCTTTTTTATTGTGAGTTTCCTTGCTTTACGTTTATTAAGGGGTATTGTTATCGGTGTTAACAGTAATAGAGTTTCTAAATTCTATTTATTTTTATATCTTTGCACCCTTGAAATAATACCCTTTGTTATTCTGGTAAAGTTATTTATGCTCTATGTATATTAACTAACGGCCGTTAAAAAGGATAAAGTTTTGTTTGTTTAACTAAAACGCGCAAAATTGAAAGTAAAAACTTTACTTGTAAGTCAGCCTAAACCGGAAGGAGACAAATCTCCATATTTTGACCTTGCAAAAAAATGCAATGTTAAGATAGACTTTCGCCCTTTTATTCATGTAGAAGGTGTAGCCGCTCAGGATTTCCGAAAAGATAAAGTGAATATTACCGATCATACAGCCGTAATCATGACCAGCCGTAATGCTGTAGATCATTATTTCAGAATGTGCCAGGAGATGAGAGTGACTGTTCCAGAAACAATGAAATATTTTTGTGTATCCGAATCAACAGCCTATTACCTTCAGAAATATGTCCTTTACCGTAAGCGGAAGATCTTCCACGGTAAACAGACTCTTGTTGACCTGATGGAGGTTATCAAAAAGCACAAGACTGAAAATTTCCTGCTGCCTTGTTCTGATATCGCTAAAGAAGAAATTGCCGATAAGCTTGACGAGCAAAAGATCAAATATACCAAGGCAGTTATGTTCCGTACTGTTGCCAGTGACCTGAGCGATCTTGCCAATGTGAATTATGATATTCTCGTGTTTTTCAGTCCTGCAGGAATACGTTCCCTTTTTAAGAACTTCCCTAAATTCAAACAAAATAAGACACGGATTGCCTGCTTTGGCCCTACTACAGCAGAGGCTGTTAAAGAAGCCGGTTTAAGGCTTGATATCCACGCTCCGAACCCCAAAGCCCCTTCAATGACAATGGCTCTCGAGCAGTATATCATTGCCGCGAATAAAGCTGCAAAATAGCCTTCTTTTACCGTTTGTGTACATTTGTTCTCATCCATCATAATTTGGTTTTAACAGCCTTTAATTAATATTACCTTTATAACAATGCAAACATTTTCTAAATCAGAGCGCTTATGCAGTAAAGTGCTTATTGATAAAGTGTTTGAAAAGGGCAAGGTAATTGTTGGCCCGTCTTTTAAGTTGATCTGGCTGTGTGAGGAGCTTCAGGAGGCTGCAGGGGTGCAGGTTCTGATTTCAGTTCCAAAACGAAATTTTAAAAAAGCAGTCGACCGGAATAAGATTAAAAGGCGGATGCGGGAAGCTTACCGGAAAAACAAAGAGGCGATTTATAATATCAATAAAGATAAAACAGTTTGTCTGATGCTGATGTACACCGGAAAAACTATAATTCCGTATGCAGAAGCAGAAGAGAAAATAATAAAGCTGCTGCAACGTTTAATTCCGGAAATTCGTAAGTGATGCAGTATCTGAAGATAATTTCAATGCCCGTTCGTTATTTGTTCATTGGATTAATTAAGTTTTATCAGTACAGTATTTCACCATTGCTGGGGCCTGCCTGCCGCTTCACACCGTCATGTTCGGAATATGGGATAGAGGCGCTTAAAAAGTACGGCATATTTAAAGGTGGTTACCTGACTGCAAAAAGGATCGCATCCTGTCATCCATGGGGCGGACACGGACATGATCCCGTTCCTTAGTTTAAAAAAGTAAAATCGTTTTAACATGAAAACATATCTTAAAAAATTTAAACTGGTTATTATTGCCACCCTTATCGGAGGTTACGCAATTTTATCTTACAGCTTTGTCGACAATTATTTTGAGGTTTCTAAGAACCTCGACATATTCGCCACGCTTTTCCGTGAGTTGAATATTTATTATGTGGATGAGACTAACCCGGGAGACTTAATGAAGCGCGGCATTGATGATATGCTCGAGTCGCTTGATCCTTACACGAATTATATTCCTGAATCAGAGATTGAAGATTACCGTTACATGACCACCGGTCAGTATGGAGGAGTAGGTGCATTGATCCGCCAACAGGGTGATTATGTGGTTATCTCCGAACCGTATGAAGGCTTCCCTGCTCAGAAAGCTGATTTAAGGGCCGGGGATAAGATCCTGAAGATAAATGACATTGATGCAAAAGGTAAAAAGACCGATGACATCAGTAAGATATTGAAGGGACAGCCAAGTACAGCCATCAAGCTTGTCGTGGAGCGCGAAGGTGAGAAGAAGCCATTAGAGAAGGTTGTTAACAGGGAAGAAATCAAGATCAAAAGCGTTTCTTATTCAGGAATGGTTAGCCCGGGAATTGGCTATATCAAGCTGACCGGCTTCACAGAAAATGCAGCGCAGGAAGTGAAGGAAGCGCTTTTAACTTTAAAGAAAGATCCGGCACTTAAATCTGTTGTTTTTGATTTGCGTGGAAATCCGGGCGGATTGCTTAAAGAAGCGATCGATATCGTGAATATTTTTGAAGATAAAGGAACGGAGATCGTTAGTACAAAAGGGAAAGTGAAGGACTGGGATAAAATGCATAAAGCAATGAATGCACCCGTTGACCTGACAATACCAATGACTATCCTTGTCGACAGAGGTTCCGCTTCTGCATCAGAAATTGTTTCCGGAGCGCTTCAGGATCTCGACAGAGGTGTAGTGATAGGTCAGCGTTCTTATGGAAAAGGATTGGTTCAGCAGACTCGTCCTTTGAGCTATAATGCTCAGTTGAAAGTTACCGTTGCAAAATATTATATTCCAAGCGGCAGGTGTATTCAGGCGCTTGATTATTCTCATCATAATGAAGATGGTAGTGTCGACAAAGTTCCTGATTCATTGATCTCTGCTTTTAAAACCAAGAACGGAAGAATTGTTTACGATGGTGGCGGTGTAACTCCGGATGTAGTTGTTGAAACCAAGAAGTATAGCAATATTCTTTTAAGCCTTGGTACAAAAAATCTGATCTTCGATTTTGCAACCAAATACAGGAATGCGCATCCTACAATTATTGCTGCGCGCGATTTCAGATTAACCGATGCTGAGTACGATGAGTTCGTTGCTTTTCTGAACGGCAAAGATTATGATTACACTACAAAAACAGAAAGGTCGCTGGAAGAGCTGAAAAAAGATGCAAAGGATGATAAAGCACTCGATGCTATAAATGCAGATCTTGAAGCATTACGTTTAAAGCTGGCTCATAATAAAAAGGAGGATCTTGTTAAATTCAAACCCGAGATCAGGCAATTTCTTGAAGAGGAAATTGCTTCGCGTTATTATTTTCAGAATGGCAGACTTGAGGCTTCGCTCAAGGATGATGATGAGCTGAAAGAGGCTATTGCAATTCTTAGCGATAACACAAAATATTCGAAGATCCTCACAACAGTTGTAAAGGCGGAAAAACCTTTTTACGATGAAAAACGCGAACAGGAGCTTAACCGGAAAAAAACGGAAGGAAAGAACTAAAAATTAAGGCATCGCAGGATGCCTTTTTTTATGGAGAAAAGCTTAAAATAGAAGGCTTAAACTTATGCCGTTCACAATTAAATTCTGATTTTTACAATCCTGAACGTCAGGAAAGACATGAGATCACTATTTCCGCAAAAGTATCACCACTACATTTATATTTTCGCACTCAGCCTGCTGGTGATCGGCTTGCCCTTGTCGAAATTCTTGTTGAGCCTTTCACAGATCATTCTCGTTTGTAACTGGATACTTGAAGGTGACCTTAAAAACAAATTCCTTTCCTTTTTTAAGAATAAGGCAGCACTGGCAGCAAGCTCATTATTATTTCTTCATATAATAGGATTACTGTATACTTCCGATTTTGATTACGCATTTAAAGATATCCGGATCAAAGTCCCCTTGCTTGTATTGCCCCTCATCTTATCTACCTCTGATGAAATCGCATTAAAATGGAAGCATTTAATTATTAAGCTGCTTATCGCTGCATTGCTCATCAGCACTGTTATTAGTTCATTGATATTAGGCGGTGTGATTCATAAGGTGGTTGCGGATGTAAGGTATGCCTCCGTTTTTATTTCTCATGTCAGGTTAGCTTTACTCATTGCCGTTGCTGTCATTTCCTGTATTTATCTTATCCGACATCCCGAAGAGAAGAAGTTCTGCTGGCTTCACGTTCTTATCGCGTGCTGGTTCCTGATTTTTTTGATCATGATCGAATCAATCACCGGAATCATTGCATTAAGTATGGCTGGCAGTGTTCTTTTGTTGTGGAAAGCCTCATGTATGAAGAACCGGGTTTTGAAGTATTCTTTGTTTTTGATAATGGGAACACTATTCTTTGTGACAGGCCATTTTATTCATTCCACTTATAAACGTTACGCGACAGTGGATCATATCGATCCTGCCAAGCTGGAAAAGTTTACTGCAAAAGGAAATCCTTATCAGCATACGGGGATCAATACCGGACCTACCGAGAATGGGCATTACGTCTGGATCTATTTCTGTGAACAGGAGTTGAAGGAAGAATGGAACAAGAGAAGCAAGTTCGATTATAACTGGCGGGGCATGCGGGGAGACGTAATCCGTTTTACACTCGCGCGTTTTCTCACGTCTAAAAATCTCCGGAAAGATGCCGAAGGGATGAGTCATTTATCTGACAAAGAGATCAGAGCCATCGAAAAAGGAATTGCGAATGTTGAGTATATGTCGAAGGTAAAAGGCCGGATCTCTGAGATCATCTGGGAAATCCAAACCTATCAGAATACAGGTGATGCAAACGGACATTCGATCTCTCAGCGGTTTGAATTCTGGAAAGCGGCCGTGTCGATCATTTCAAGAAATCCGGTGATTGGTGTAGGTACGGGTGACATCCAAAAAGCATTTGACGAAGAATATGAAAGACGGGATTCGCCATTAGGTAAGGCCTGGAGATTGCGGTCTCACAATCAGTATTTATCCATTACAGTTGCCTTTGGTTTCATCGGATTGATCTGGTTCCTGTTTAGTTTGATCTATCCTCCTTTAAAACTGAATGCTTTTTCAAGTATGCTCTATGTAAGCTTTTTTACCATTGCAGCCATTTCTTTTTTATCGGAAGACACTCTTGAAACACAGGTCGGAGTTACATTTTACGCGTTTTTAAATGCTTTCTTTCTTTTTGTAATGAAAGAAAACGAATCGAAATCAGAAGGCATTGTTTAAATTTGATTTCTATGATCTCAGATGCAGCTCTTACATTAACACGAAAAACAAATATTCCGGATGCGAAGTTTTCCATTCTTATTCCGACCTGGAATAATCTGGAATATCTGAAGTTATGCGTTGACAGTATAAGAAAGAACTCCACATTTAAACATCAGATCATTCTCCATATTAACGAAGGAGTTGATGGCAGCCATGATTGGGTGAAACAACAAGCTGATATTGATTATTCCTACAGTAAAAAAAATATCGGGATTTGTTATGCACTTAATCATTGCCGTAATCTCGTTGCCACTGACTATGTGATGTACATGAATGACGACATGTATGTTTGCCCGGGATGGGATGGAGCTTTGCTTGATCAAATAAAAAGTATCGGTCATAACTATTTCTTTCTTTCTTCTACATGTATCGAACCTGATTCAGGGAACAACTGTATGATCTCAAAAAATTATGGGACAGATATAAAGTCATTCAGGGAGGAGGAATTGCTTACGGAATACGCTGATCTTCCAATGCACGACTGGCAAGGCTCAACATGGCCTCCAAACGTTGTTCACCGTGATGTTTGGGATCTCGTTGGTGGATACAGTATCGAATTTTCTCCGGGTATGTATTCCGATCCTGATTTTTCAATGAAGCTCTGGAATATCGGTGTGCGTTATTACAAAGGCGTAAGTAAAAGCCGGGCTTATCATTTCGGATCTAAATCTGTCAGCCGCATTAAGAAGAATGCCGGCTATTACCGTTTCATAGGTAAATGGGGAATTACTACCAGTACCCTTACAACGCATTATATTAAAACAGGAATGAAATTTCAGGGGACCCTTCCCGAAGTTGAATTGTCGTCCTCAGTGAAAGCAAAGAATTTCTTTAAAAAACTAAAGGCGTTGCTGGCAGGAAAGTAAATCGTTAAGCTCTCTTATTCAGTTCGCGTAGTTTTTTGTATTTACTGAATGTGCTTGATGACATGATCTTGCACACAGTAAAACCTGCATTGCCATCCAGAAATCCCAGCTTAAAAAAATAGCATTGAATGAATTTCACTGCCGGACTGAATATCATTTTCAGAACTGACGCATTCTTTCCTTTAGCATAAAGGCTTTCGGCAGAAAGGGTTGAAAATTTATCGCTTTGCCTGTAATGCTCTTCAATTTTGTAGTAGCTGTAATGCAGGCAATCTCCTTCAAGCTGCTGAGGTGTTCCTTCGGTCACCACTAATTTCTCATGTATCATTCCTTCCCAGCGGGTTGTTCTTCTGTCGAAGATCCTGATCTTCGTATCAGGATACCATCCACAGTGGCGAATCCACTTTCCGCAATAGTTAGTCAGGCGATTGAACTTATACACCTTTTGCGCATCCTGCTTTTTAACTTCTACTATCGATGTTTTGAGCTCTTCAGATAATGCTTCGTCCGCATCGAGCGATAAGATCCAGTCGTAGCGCGCCTGTGCATTTGCGTAGTTCTTTGTATCAGAGTATCCCGCCCATTCGCGCTGAATGAAATTTACATTGAATTTTCTGCAAATATTTTCTGTTTCGTCAGATGAATAAGAATCCACCACCACGATATCATCTGCGATACCCTGAATCGATTCAAGGCAACGCCCGATATTCTTTTCTTCATTAAACGTGATAATAACGACAGAAAGCTGTGGCATCAGTAATGTTCAGGTATTGTTGAGCGCTATAAAAGTACTAAATTATCTTGCTATATTTGTCTTGAATGTCAGCAATTAAAACACTCCTGCAGCAATTGGAACAAGGCGATAAAAAAGCCTTAGCCCGTTGTATCACCATTGTTGAGAATGAGCTTGATGGATATGAAGAGATTCTGACATCTCTACGATACAATGATATTCCTGTGATTGGTGTTACCGGTCCTCCGGGTGCAGGGAAAAGCACTCTCATTAACGCGGTGATCAAAAGTCTGACCGGTGACGGAAAGAATGTTGGTGTGATCGCAATTGACCCGACATCTCCTTTTAATTATGGATCGTTGCTGGGCGACAGGCTTCGCATGGCAGAGCATTTTACAAATGAAAAAGTTTTTATAAGGTCGCTTGCAACCCGTGGTTCCCTTGGGGGATTGTCAGTGAAGGCAATTGAGATAGTAGACGTAATGCGTGCTTTTGCATTTGATTACATAATCGTTGAAACTGTTGGTGTTGGACAGAGTGAAGTGGAGATCGTTGGTCTTGCAGATACAACAGTGCTTGTAATGGTACCGGAATCCGGGGATGATGTTCAGGCGATAAAATCCGGAGTGATGGAGATCGCGGATATTTTTGTGGTGAACAAAAGTGATCGTGATGGCGCAAACACCTTTATAAAGAATATTGTTCAATTGGTTCACTCTAAGCCTTTAAATGATTGGAGTATTCCCGTGATCAAGGCTGTTGCAACGAAACACGAAGGTGTTGCCGAGCTGATCGAAAATATAAAGAAACATCGCAGTGTAGGCTTTAACTCTAAACGCAGTTATCTGCTGACAGAAAAAGCATATCGATTAATTCAGAATGGAAGAATGAAAGATGTTTCAAAGTTGAATATTAAAGCGGAGATTGAAAAACAATTAACAGATACAGATTTTAATCTGTATCGATTTGTGAAATCATTTACAAAACCTCAGTGGTGATAGGGGTTACTCCTGATAATAAACCCTCTTCACCCTTCTCGAAACATTCGTCAACACCTCATACGGGATCGTCCCAACATCTTTCGCAACTTCAGCGATAGGATATGCTTCACCGAACACGATCACTTCGTCATTTTCTGTCGCGCGGATATCAGTGATGTCGATCATGCACATGTCCATACAAACATTTCCGATGATCGGTGCGGGTTTGCCCTTCACCATCATCTTGCCTTTACCATTACTAAGCTTACGGCTCAAGCCATCAGCATAACCGATCGGAACAGTGGCTATAACTGTATCTCTAGTCGTTAATCCTTTTCTGCTGTAACCGATGGTTTCGTTTGCAGGAATATGTTTGATCTGAGAGATGCTTGTTTTTAAAGTACTCACGTTCTGCAATTGTGATTGTTCAGTGGAGCTTGCACCAATTCCGTAAAGCCCGATCCCAAGCCTGACCATATCAAATTGTGCGTCCGGGAAACGGGTGATCCCTGCTGAATTTAATATATGCTTTAAGAAAGGCTGATCCAGATGCGACTGAATCTCATCACTCATCTCAGTGAATTTTTTTATCTGCTGCCAGGTAAAAGCATCATGCTCCGCTTCGTCTGTTGCCACGAGATGAGAGAAAACAGATTTCACTAAAAGCTGTTTATTGTTTTTGATTCGTACTATGAGTTCATTTACATCATCCGGCTCGAAGCCTAAACGGTGCATTCCCGTATCAAGCTTGATGTGTATTGCGATCTGCTTATTCAGATTTCTCTGACTCCGTTTTAAAGTTTCCTCAAAAAGGTTTAATACTCTGAAACTGTAGATTTCTGGTTCAAGATTATATTGGATCATTGAATCGTAGCTCTGCTCTTCCGGATTCATAACCATGATCGGAACCGTTATTCCTGCTTTACGTAACTCGATACCTTCATCGGCATAAGCCACCGCCAGATAGTCAACACGGTGAAACTGAAGAATATTGGCTATTTCAAAGCTTCCGCTTCCGTATGAAAATGCTTTTACCATTGCCATCACTTTGGTATCGGCTTTTATTTTTGAACGGTAGTAATTCAGGTTATGCACGATTGCATTAAGATTTATTTCCAGAATGGTCTCGTGCGCTTTTTGCTGGATCACTTTGCTGATCGCTTCAAAGCCAAATGCCCGTGCACCTTTCAAAAGAATTGTCTCGTCCCTGAAAAAAACGCTGTTGTAGTTTTGGAGAAAATCTGTCGTTGAATTATAAAATATCTTGTCGGTTTGAAACAAATGGGATTGTCTTGTAATTGCTTCCCCAATACCGATGAGGCGGGTTATGCCTTTTCTATGGATAAGCTCAGCCACCTCTTTATAAAGAGCTTCTTCATTCTTACCACTTTGTAAAATATCAGAAAGGATAAGTGTCTTTTTCGGATGTTGTTTTTGCTGATTTAAGAAGTCAAGTGCAATACTTAAGGAGCCAAGATCGGAATTGTAGCTGTCGTTAATGATCGAACAGTTATTGATACCTTCTTTAAGCTCAAGGCGCATTGCAACCGGACTAAGGAATTTCATCCGTTCAGCGATCACGTTGTTTTCATATTCAAGATAAAGCATCAAGGCCCAGCAATGAATCGCATTCTCTATGCTGGCTTCATCTGTAAATGGGATGTTGATGTGGATGAAATTGTTTTTATAAACAGCCTGAATCTCAGTTTCCGATTCTCTTTTTGTTATTCTTCCAACAAGCAGGTCAGCGCGCGATTTTCTTGACCAGGTAAAAACTTCCAGATCGGGAAAATGATTGCTGTTTGTGATCTCGTTGTGGATCATCAGGTAATCTTTGCAATAGACAAGCAAATCAGCATGGTCAAATAATTTTAGCTTTTCAGTGATCTTATGTTTCTGATCCTGAAAATTTTCATCATGCGCCTGTCCGATATTTGTGATGAGTCCGATTGTCGGTTGAATGATCTGCTGAAGCAATCCCATTTCTCCGTGCTTGGAGATCCCTGCTTCGAAAATTGCAAGGTCGTGCTCCTCGTTGATCTGCCAGACAGAAAGCGGAACACCAACTTGCGAGTTAAAGCTTTTAGGACTTCGTACCACGTTTTTATCTTCACGTAAAAGCTGGAACAGCCATTCTTTTACAATAGTTTTACCGTTACTTCCTGTAATTCCTATTACAGGGATATCAAAGCTGTCGCGATGATGCGCGCATAAAAGCTGAAGGGCAAAAAGAGTATTCTTTACTTTGAGAAATGCGGCATCTTTATAAGAAGCAATATTTGCAGGGAGCTCTGAGACCACAAAGGAGCGGACCCCTTTTTCATACAGATCTGCAATGAAGATATGTCCGTCATTCCGTTCGCCTTTAATGGCAAAGAAAAGAGAGCTTTCTGCAGTGATGATCTTGCGGCTATCTATCAGGAGATCCTTGATAATAATATTGCTTGCATTATTACCTGAAATGGTACCATTGATGATCTCATTGATATTCGCTATGGAATAGGTCAGTTTCATAGCGTGGTATTTTTGTTTCCTGCAAGAGCTTCTGTAAAACAATCGCGGCAGAGTGGTTCGTAGTTATTGACTTCTCCTAACAGCACAAGGGATGATTCATCAGTGATCCTGTGTGAATGGTTCGCAAGATTCCCACAACGCATGCATATTGCGTGAACCTTAGTAACGTATTCAGCAACAGCTAACAATCCCGGGATCGGGCCAAAAGGTTTTCCTAGATAATCCATATCCAACCCTGCAACGATCACACGGATCCCGCTTGTCGAAAGCTGATTGCATACATCAATCAAACCCAAGTCAAAGAATTGTGCTTCATCTATCCCAACAACATCACAGTCTGCAGCCAATAACAAAATATTAGATGAAGATGGGACAGGAGTTGAGTGAATGGAGGTTCCGATATGAGAAACAACCTTCACTTCATCGTAACGTGTATCGATCGCAGGCTTAAAGATCTCCACCTTTTGACGGGCGAATTGTGCCCGCTTCATCCTGCGGATCAGCTCCTCTGTTTTGCCCGAAAACATTGATCCGCAAATGACTTCAATACAGCCTTTACGTTTATGGGGATTGATCGTGTTTTCGAGAAACATTTTTTTAGAAACCGGAAAATTAATGTATTTTTATTGCTATGTATAAGTCTTTGAAAATGATCTAAAGCCGCTTATGAAATGCAATTTGAAGAACATTTGTTCTTTCACAAATCTAATCAAAAAAGGCGAGTGATTTTCAAGCCAAAAATAATATTTCCATGGATAAGAAAGAGATAAGAAAAGAGATAGCGATTCTGATAAACAGTATCAAGGAACATTCTGATAATATTGGTGAAAAGGAGCATATCCCTCAGTTAGAACTTGAGCTTATCCTAAGCAAAATCGAAAAGCTTTATAAGAAGTCGATCGTTTTTAATTTTTTGAATTCTGAAAAGGATTCTATGCAGACAAAAGTGGAAGCAAAAAAAGCCGAGCCTGTACCTATGGCAGAAACAAAAACGGAAATAAAAGCAGACTCTCTTCCGCCTTCGAATCTTTTTGGAGAGGAAGTAGTGGTACCAGAAAAGAAAGTTGAGAAGAAATCAGAAAAAAAAGAAATTAAGCAGCAGCCTGAGGAAAAGGAACCGGTAATAAATATTAAAAAACCTGCAATAACAGATATTCGCGCTGCGATTGGAATTAACGACAAATTTCGTTTTGCAAATGAATTGTTTAAAGGAAATATCCAGGAGTATGAAATTGCTGTATCACAATTGAATAATGCGGAAACTCTTGATTCTGCCATGGAGTACTTCATGAATATCCAGCAGCTTTATAATTGGGATAACGAGCATGAGTGTGTAAAAAGTCTTTATGATATAGTTGAAAGGCGTTATGTTTAGCGCAAGCTTCAAACAGAAATGAAAAAGATGCACCGCTTAAGGAAACTCTCCCTCATATTTCTTTTTCTTCTCCTTCATGTAATTTTATTTTCCCAGGAAATCAGGAAGGGAGAAGTCTATCATTACGCGAGAACTATTGTGGACACCTTAGCCTCCCCTTCGATGCATGGACGTGGATATGTTAGCGGTGGCGACAGTTTAGCTGCTGCATTTATAAAGAATGAATTCAGGAAGCATAGCCTCTCCTCCTTCAATGAGAATCATTACCAGCCATTCACGTTCAATGTGAACACATTTCCCGGGGAGTTAAATTTATTTTTTTATTTAGGAAGAAATGAAGCTTATCGGGGTAATTTTAATTTCCGCGGAATACCTGCTCAAAATTTTCTGATCGATCCTTCGTCACCGTCCGGACACAAAGAATTCCAGCTTCTTGTTTTTGATTCTGTTTCCGCATCATCCGGGAAAGCATTTGACAAATTTCGCAAAGGGGTTAAGTCCGGTCATTTTATTCTTATTGATGACCGGAAAGTAACGGACAAAAAGCAACTTGAATATTTTTCCAGAATCAGAAAAAATGAGTTAAAAGTATCAGGAATAATTGAGCTGGTTAAAAAGTTAACCTGGGATCAATCGCAAACGGTGGGTAGTTTCACGCGAATTCAGATTCTCGCTGATAGTTTTAATTATCATAGAAAAGACCGGGGCAATGGTGCAGGCGCAATCGTGATAGACAGTAAGATAAAAGAACATTTAGGACGGAATGTTGTGGCTTATGTAAAAGGTTCAGTGTACCCCGATTCATTTATAGTTTTTTCTGCGCATTATGATCATCTCGGGCATATGGGCGCACAAACGTATTTCCCGGGAGCCAATGATAATGCAAGTGGTTGTGCGATGCTCCTGAATCTGGCAAAATATTATTCAAACCCTGAGCATCAACCTGAATATTCTATAGCATTTGTAGCATTTGCCGGTGAAGAGGTCGGGCTGCTCGGCTCAAAGTATTACACGGAGCATCCGCTGTTTCCGTTAAAAAACATTAAGTTTCTTCTCAATATGGATATAATGGGTACCGGTGAAGAAGGAATTACGGTGGTAAATGGTTCAGTGTTTAAGAAGGAATTTGAGGAGCTTAGTAATATCAATCAAAGTCATGAACTGATAAAGGCAATAAAGAGCCGAGGAAAGGCTGCTAACAGCGATCACTTCTATTTTTCGGAAAATGGTGTGAAAGCTTTCTTTATTTATACAATGGGCGGAATAAAGGCCTATCATGATATTTATGACCGGCCGGAAACATTACCTTTGAATGAATTTGAAGATCTGTTTTTGTTGATAACGAAGTTTGCAGATAGCTTGCAGGTTCAGAAGTAAGGGCTTTTTGTACTCAACCCAAGGATTTGGCGATAAAGAAGGATATGAATAATGTAATGAGGGCACTGGAAATATGGATGATTGAGTAGGAATCATTTTCTGAAACCAGCAATCCCCCCGACCCCCTTAATAAGGGGGAGTAGATTCCGGAAGAAATTAAATTCGAGACATATGAAACTATACATAGTGCCAACCCCAATCGGAAATCTTGAAGATATTACGCTTCGTGCTATCCGGATCTTAAAGGAGGTGGATCTTATCCTTGCAGAAGATACAAGAACAAGTGGAAACCTACTTCGTCACTTGGGAATTGAAAAACGACTGTCAGCGCATCACCAGCATAACGAACATAAGACTGTTACTATGATCGCAGAGAGAATTGCAAACGGTGAAAAGATAGCTCTTATTACAGATGCGGGAACACCGGCTATTTCCGATCCGGGCTTTTTATTGGTAAGGGAGTGTATTGCTCAGGGAATAGAAGTTGAATGTCTGCCTGGACCGACTGCTTTTGTTCCTGCTCTTGTAAATTCCGGTTTACCAAACGATACATTTTGTTTTGAAGGATTTCTGCCTCAAAAGAAAGGCCGCCAGACGAAGATCAAATCATTGATAAACGAACAGAGGACAATGATCTTTTATGAGTCGCCACACAGGTTGGTTAAGGCGCTTGATCAGCTGGCAGAGCATTTCGGGAGCGACAGGCGCGCATCTGTTTCCAGGGAATTAACAAAACTGTATGAGGAGAATAAACGTGGAACTCTGAAGGAATTGAGTGATTATTTTAAAACCAAAACCGTTAAAGGTGAAATTGTTCTTGTTGTTGAAGGTAACAGGAACAAGAAAGTTCAGATAGAAACTGATAATGATGAAGATTAAAAATAAAATTCTGAATCAATGAATGACTTGCAAAATAAAATGGGTGCGCCTCCGGGAACACTTGTCTATTACGGTGAAGATCGCACTGCGAAAGTAAAGATCTCATTGCTGGAGTATAATGAAAACACCTGTATTGAAAAAGATTTTTATGATTTTGACGAATGTCTTGCCAATGTAAATCCAGGTATGGTGAAATGGATCAATGTCGATGGGATCCATGATATTCAACTTATTGAGAAGATCGGTAAACAATTCAACATACATCCCCTTACACTTGAAGACATTGTGAATACCCATCAGCGTCCTAAGTTTGAGGATTATGATAATTACGTTGTGTCGATCATGAAGATGATCTATTATGATTCAGAAGTCAGATCGGAGCAATTGACCGTTATTCTTTTGGACGGCCTTGTTATTTCCTTTCAGGAGGTCTACGGAGGTGATGCATTTGATCTGATCAGAACACGTATCCGTCAGGGCAAAGGGAGAATAAGAAAGATGGGAGCCGATTATCTCAGTTACGCGCTTGTTGATGCGGTCGTGGATTGTTATTTCGGAATTCTTGAAAAGATCGGTGATCGTATAGAGCTGTTGGAAGAGGAGCTTATCACTGAACCGGCAAAGGAAACCCTTCAGCAGCTTCATGCAATGAAACGTGAGATGATCTTCGTGCGGAAGGCTGTGTGGCCTATGCGGGAAATGATCAACAATATGGAACGGAGCGAGACCGAGCTAATTCGTCCGACAACGGATGTCTACCTACGTGACGTCCATGACCATACAATACGTGTGATCGATACTGTAGAAACATACAGAGATCTGCTTTCCGGAATGATGGATATTTATTTATCCAGTGTAAGCAACAGGATGAATGAGGTAATGAAAGTTCTCACGATTATAACTACCATTTTTGTTCCCGTTACATTTATTGCCGGTGTTTACGGAATGAATTTCGATTACATGCCTGAACTTCACAGCAAATGGGGCTACCCCGCTGTATGGGCTGTAATGCTTACTATTATGATAAGTTTAATGGTTTACTTCCGGAGAAAGAAGTGGCTTTAGTTAACAAAATTTAACGTTGAAGTATTTGTAGAATACGCAGAAATTAAAATTTTTGCTGCGTTAAAAAAACACAATATGAAAAAGAATATATTTATTCTGCTTATGCTTGCCTTGTATGGCACATCCGGAGCAGCTGTTGTCGCTGACACAAATAAAACCGATCCTTCAGGAAAAAAAAATGGTTTATGGACGGAGCGTATCGGACAATCCAATTGGTACGGTAATTATGAGAACGATAAAAAAGAAGGATTATGGATTGCCTATCACCCTAATGGTATAATCAGTAATATGGAGGAGTACAAAGGCAATCGAAAGAACGGATATAGCATCTCCATTGACAAATCAGGTTTTTATTATCAGAAGGATTACTATAAGAATGACACTTTAAATGGAATGTCTGTGGCTTATTTTTCTGGCGCTAAGCTTCGTTCTGAAATTGAATATAAAATGGGAAAGTTGAACGGTCTGAAGAGATTATATTATTCGGATGGAAAAAAGCAGGAGGAAGGATATTACAAGAATAATCTACGGAATGGTGTTACAAGATGGTACACGACTGACGGCACTCTTAGTGTAGAATACACTTACAGCGATGGGAATCTGAACGGTCCAATGAAAACATTTTACAGCAACGGTAACATAAATTCAGAAGTAAAAGCCATCAATAACATGGAAGAAGGCGAGTATCATGAATTTTTTGAGAATGGAAAGTTAAAGATGGTCGGTAAGTACGTTCAAGGGAAAAAAGAAGGTGCATGGAAAGAAATGAACGATGAAGGAAAGGTGATCAAGACCGAAAATTATAAGAAGGGAGAGTTGAAGAAATAACAGCACTAAACATTTAGTATATTTGCAGCGCCTTACGTTCCTTCGTAAGGCGTTTTTTTATGTTCTCAAAAAGCCGTCCGCTCCTATTACTTCATTTCATTGTTCTTATCTGGGGCTTTTCCCCGATTCTTGGCAAGCTTATTAACCTGCAGGGTATTATCGCTTATCAGCTTGTTTGGTTCCGGATGGTGATCACAGTTGCAACCGTTGCTATTTATCTTCTTATCGTAAAGCAAAGTATTCGTTTGCCCTTTAATGATGTATTGAAACTTTGCGGTGTTGGTGCGATCATCGCGTTTCATTGGTTTTGCTTTTACAACGCGATAAATGTTTCGAATGTATCGGTAACACTTGTGGCTTTTGCGACAGGCACTTTATTCACGTCCATCATAGAACCAGTTTTTTATAAGCGGAGGTTCATTCGTTATGAGATTGCTTTTGGAATGGTGATCATTGGTGCGATAGCGATGATCTTTAAAGTGGAGACTCAATATACGCTGGGGATCATTTTCGGAATGCTGGCGGCTTTCACTTCTTCATTATTCACAGTTTTCAATGGTTTGCTCGTTAGGCGGATCCCCTCTTCGGTCATCGCAATGTATGAACTGTCAGGCGGAGTGATCGCCTTAACCATTTACCTGTTGCTCGCTGGCGAATTCCGGGCACAGTTCTTTGAATTGAGCGCTGAAGGCTTGGGATGGCTTGCTGTCTTATCAGTTCTTGGTACTGCGTTCCCGTTTATTGCCAGCGTCAATCTTATGAAAAAGATCAGTCCGTATACAGTAACACTGACGGTGAACCTTGAAACTGTTTACGGAATAATAATAGCCGTATTATTATGGAAACAGGATGAGGCAATGACACCCGGTTTTTATTTGGGAACTCTTATAATTCTGGCAACTATTTTTGGTAATGGTTTGCTCAAGGGATACTTAAAAAAACAAATGGAAAAAGCCCGGTGAAAATCACCGGGCTTTCTATTATGTTAAATGTATGCTTCTACTTTGTTATCACTATCTTTTTTGTAACAAGATCATTGTTGACTTTCATTTGTAAAAGGTACATCCCTGATGAAAGATGATCAGCATTCCAGCTTCTTGTATATTGGCCTGAGGAAATTCTGCTGTTTTCAATAGAGCCTACCCTGTTTCCTAAAAGATCCATCACATATATTTCAACGGTAGCGTCCTGAGAAACAGAATAGCTGATCGTTGTGCTTGCACTGAAGGGGTTCGGATAATTTTCAAGTGATGTTTCTATTTTTGCTTCTTCCGTTATCCCCGTTGTGCTTAGCGGTAGTACGGTCACAGTGAGCGGTCCGGAGCCATGCCCTGGATTCAACGTGTCGCAGTGCGTATCCGTGCAGCCATTCGGGCTGGTTACTGTCAGGCACAAATAATAAGCGCTTGATACTGCATAGGTATGAACAGGATATTGCTGTGTGCTTGTTGTTCCATCCCCAAAATCCCAGAAATATGTGTTGCTTGGATTTCCTGTTGAATTACAGTACACAAGGAAATTATTCACGTTGGCAGAGTCCTGATATATACTAAAGGATGCATCACAAAGCCCTGAAAGGTAAATGTATTCAGCATGTGAGCTGTAGCATGTTGAGTCGATTGAAGAAGAAGTGGTCAAATGCACATAATAACCTCCGTTGCTGCCGAAGACGTGATATGGGTTTGCCTGATTGGACGTAGTACCATCGCCAAAGTCCCAGAAATATGTATCAGCGGTTCCAGCTTGTGAGCTGAAGCTGCATCCGTTTCCAATAGCGTCAGGGGAATAAGTAAAACCTGCAGAACAGCTTGATATGAACACACTGCTGAACGATGTGTCGGAGCACCAGGAGCTTATAACATACATGGAAACATTGTATGTCCCCGGATTAGCGTATGTATGATACACTGTGCTGTAGGTGCTGGAAGATGAATTGCCGTCACCAAACTCCCAGTAATACGTAGTAGAAGAATTCTGTGAAGGGTATTGTGGGTTGAACTGATAAGTATTCGGAGCCTGAGTAGAATCAATGAAACTGTAAAATGAAGCATCACAATGTCCTGTCACAAAAACATATGCAGTACTTACAGCCGAGCAGTTAGGATCTACAGTTGAGGAAACCGTGAGGCGCGCTGTATAAAACCCATTTGCACTGTAAGTATGTGATGGATTTGAAGCGGTGGATGTTGTGCCGTCACCAAACTCCCAATAATATGTATTCGCTGAGCCATTAACTATCGGTGAAAAAATTGCAACTGTCCCTGTTGAATCGAAGGTATGCGAGAAGGAGGCGGTACAGCTTGTTATAAAAACAGTATCGCAATACGTTGAAGTGCATGGAGCAGCTGAATTCGATACAGTCAAACAAACGGAGTAAATTCCCGGCCCGGGATAAGTATGTGAGGTGGACCCTGAATTATTATTGCTCGTTCCGTCTCCGAAATCCCAGAAGTAATCAAGTGAGCTTCCGGCAGACATATCAGAAAAATATGTTAACCCTAGCGAGTCATTGTAAATCGAGAAATTTGCAAAACAACCGGTCGTTCCGTTAACGGTGACATTGATGGTATCACAAAAAGAAGCGGTGCAATTGGTTGCACTATCGGTAACCGTGACGCATACCGGGTAGCTTCCTGAAGTTGGAAACTGAAACACCGGGTTGTTGCCATAATACATCGAGCCATTAAAATTCCAGGCATACGAAGGCACGGCAACATTTGTTGAATCCCAGAAATAAACAGTTCCATCGCTGGCGGGACTGGCGCTATACATAAAGGTAATGGAACATTGCGCTTTGATCCCTGTGAAGGAAAAGAAGATCGCTAATAGTGTAAGTAGTTTTTTCATGATTTTTATTTTTTAATTAAGGGATGATTTCTTTAACATGACAAAAATGATGTAGACAGGAAGAAAATAAAAATCAATTCTTTTATTTCTTACCCGTCCAAGGTGATTATTTTTTAATAATTTTCCTGTAATAATGTTTTTTGTCGCTCATGATTACTTCAACATGATACATGCCTTCAGCCAACGTTTCGATACAGATCATGGTTGAGTGTCCTTCCGATAGGATGAGCCTGCCATGAATATCATAGATGCGAACGGATTCAATCCGAGAAGAATTCAATTGCACTATATTGAGCAGGCCGGAAGTGGGATTAGGGTATATATTAAACAGATCGGAAATGTCGATTTCTTGTACAGAATTCGGGTTCATAATATAAACTGTGTATTCAATTGAGTCTACTGTGGTAGCCATTGCGGCTACAGGCCAGACAACAATTACGTTGATCCCATAGCGGAAAGTCCCCGGACTAACCGTATAGTTATTGGATAGTGTAATGAGTGCGCTGTCGCCCGGGTTGATATATACTGAGTCGCTTGCAACGAATTGTGTCGAATCCAGGCCGCTGGGGCTTGAGGAATCCCGGGCTGCAAGCATAATATCAGCGTAACCGTTAAATGCTGTGTTTCCGTAATTCTTTACCCATACATCGTATGTGTCACTGAAGCCGGGCATAACAGTGTCATCCGGTATATCAGCTCCCAAAGAGGAGATTCCGAGGTTGGTTTGGGCTATAGTGTTCAGGCCAAATAGCAGGAACACAAAAAATATGATCTTTTTCATGGTAATGATTTCTTTTCTCAAATATATATCATAATTGACTGGAAGTTTAATTAAATTTGTATAATCTTACGTGTTCAAGGTTTTATAATGTATGCAAATTTTACCGGAAATAATAGCAGTTTTAAATAAAGAGGAAGTACGGCATTTAAAAATATTTATGAACCGTACTTCAAAGGACAATAGAAAAGATGAGCTCCTTTTTAATTACATAAGAAAACATACCGCAGAATATGACGAGAATAAAATATGCAGACGTTTGTATTCAGATGACGATAAGAATGCGTTCTACCGTTTAAAAAACAGGCTTCTCAATGATATCGGTAAAAGTTTATCAGTAAATAACTTTGAATCGTCTGCCCTTAATTTGATTTCGAATCACATGTCGCTCTCCAGATTGTTCAGGCAGAAAGGGCAGTATAAGCTTGCGTTCTTTTATCTTAAAAAAGCCGAGAAACAGGCAAGTGAACAGGAATATATTGACTGGCTTGATATTATTTACGGTGATTACATCCAACTTTCCCATGAAACATTAAGCATTAATCCGGAAGAGTATATTCGCAAACGAAAGGAAAATCGTTCCAAGCTAACAAAGGTTCAGGAAATTGACGATGTCCTTGCAGCTCTGATATATCGTATCCGAGCCTCACAGAATTTTGCTCAACAAAATACAGAGATCCTTGAGGTGCTTCAAAAAACTGTCAATGATTTTTCAGGCAGTAAGGAAGTGAAGAACAGTCCGGTACTAAGATTCAAGATCTACGACTCCCTGAGCCGAATCCTTCTGCAACAGCAGAATTTTACAGCTCTTGAAAAATATTTAAAGAAAACATTCACAGAATTTTCTAAGGAGCGATTGTTCACCCAGAACAACCATGACACCAAGCTTCAGATGCTTACCTATCTGATCAATTCAACATTTAAGAATGGTAAGAATGATCTTTCACTTGAGTATGCTGAACGTTTGCGCCTGGCAATGGAAGAGTATAACGGAGTCTTAAAAGATAAATATCAGTTTTATTATTATAATTCCCTTGTCATCAATTATTCAGTTAAGGATATTGATAAGGCGATCGAGATCCTGCATCAGGCAAAGAACAATGCTGTAATTAAAAAGCTTGAAATGTATAATGTGTTCGTGTATCTCAACCTGGCTGTTCTTAATTTTGGAAAAGGGGCATTCAGGGAGTCGTTGAAAAACCTGGTGAAGCCGTTGCTGGAGGGCGCTTATACTAACCTTGACGAAGCTTTGCGCTTAAAATTAGGTGTCTTTGAATTAATGATCAGATACGAGCTGAATGATTTTGATTACTTGGAAATAAAGGCTGCCCGCCTTAGGAAGGATCATAAATTACTTTACCCAAAGGAAGAATTCCGGCTGCAGTTTTTGATGATCAGTGTACTTGAAAAGATGATAATTACGGATAAGATTAAAAAGAATAAGTCCCTCTTGAAACATGTTCAGGAAATTATCAAAGACAGTTCTAAAGACGATTCGGAAATAATAAATTATGGCAAATGGCTTAAGGGGAAGGCCGGAATTTAACGTTCCTTGTGATACCATTTTCCTTAATTATATAAAGCTTTCCGGCCCTTTTTCGTAACTTTGCACTTCAATTTATTTTTAATGAATATTCAGCCTTATTGCAATAGCTTAACAGCTTATTCAAGATATAAAACACGTGTTGTAAACATAGGTGATGTCCCGCTTGGCGGTGATAATCCCATCCGGGTTCAATCCATGACTACAACTGATACCATGGATACACTTGCGACAGTGGAACAGAGTATACGGATGATCGATGCCGGTTGTGAATATGTCCGAATCACTGCACCCAGCCTGAAAGAAGCACAAAATCTCCAAAATATAAAGACCGAATTAAGAAAGCGCGGCTATAACGCTCCATTGATTGCTGATATTCACTTTACACCAAACGCAGCAGAGCTGGCTGCAAGGATCGTTGAAAAGGTGCGCGTTAATCCCGGAAACTACGCTGATAAAAAGAAATTCGAAACGATTGAATACACTGATAATACTTACGTAGCAGAGCTGGATAGGATCCGTGAACGTTTTACTCCACTCGTTAAAATATGTAAGGAGTATGGGACTGCAATGCGAATCGGTACCAACCATGGTTCTCTTAGTGACAGGATACTAAGTCGCTACGGTGATACTCCATTGGGAATGGTTGAAAGTGCACTGGAATTTTTAAGGATCTGCGAGGATAATAATTATTATAACATCGTGCTTTCTATGAAGGCAAGCAATCCTCAGGTAATGGTTCAGGCGTATCGTTTGCTGATCAAAAAAATGCAGGAACTGAATATGAATTATCCTTTGCATCTCGGTGTGACTGAAGCAGGCGAGGGTGAAGATGGAAGGATCAAATCGGCAGCGGGGATTGGAACTTTACTTGAAGATGGAATTGGAGATACAGTGCGCGTTTCATTGACCGAAGATCCTGAATTTGAAATTCCCGTTGCAAAAGCACTTATTGCAAGATATAGCAATCGGAGCGGACACAAGGAAATTCCTGACATTCAGAGCATGCCTTATTCTCCTTATGATTATCAAAGACGCATAGCATCGGAAAAAGTAAATATTGGGTCCGGAAACGTACCAAGGGTTATCGTGGACCTGAGTAGAAAGCAAACGATCACACCGGCTTCACTTTTTGCTGCGGGATATAATTATTCTGTTCCTCTCGATAAATGGAATCTTTCCGATCAGGCTTGTGATTACATTTTTGCCGGGGACAACCCGATCGACTTTGCCTTGCCGGGAACCGTAGGTGTAATCTATAATTATGAGTTTTGGCAAAAACAGGCTGATCAAAGCCGCTGTTATCCGTTTTTAGATTTAAAAACATTCTTCAGCACAGATAGACATTCACCAATATTAAATTTTGTAAGTATATCTGTTGATGATCTTGCAAGCTTAGCAGAACTGAAAAAATCCGGGGCACCTGTTGTCTTGGTGATGCAAACATCAAATGATCATGGTATGGCTGAGCAAAGACGCTTGTTTATTGAGCTCATGAATATCGGTTGTGATTTACCTGTGGTTGTTAAAAGAGCATATAATACAAACGATGAAAATGAGTTTCAGCTTCATTGCTCGACTGACATAGGTGCTTTATTGCTCGATGGATTTGGTGATGGAGTTTGGGTTCAGGCAGATAATATTCCATTAAAGATCATTAACTCAACAGTGTTTGGAATTTTACAGGCTACACGGACACGCATTTCAAAAACGGAATATATTTCTTGTCCATCATGCGGCCGTACACTTTTTGATCTTCAGGAAACCACTGCAAAGATCAGGAAGCGCACTGATCACCTGAAAGGAATCAAGATAGGAATTATGGGTTGTATCGTGAATGGACCGGGTGAGATGGCTGATGCTGATTACGGTTATGTAGGAACAGGTGTAGGAAAGATCACGTTGTACAAAGGTCGTAACGTGGTGGAAAGAAATATCAGCTCTGAAAAAGCAGTCGATGCTTTGGTCGAGCTGATCAAGAAACATGGTGATTGGGTGGAAAAAGAAAGTTGATGCTTATTCAAATATATCTTGATGGCCTGAGAAAACCTCTCAGGCCATTTAATTTAAGAAACCCGGGCTCCAATGGAAAGTTATTTCCCTGCTTCCCTGTCCTTTAATTTTTGGTATTCACGCATGGTATCATTTTCACGATTATCCATATACGCGTTATAATAACTGAATGCAAGCCCGATACCCCAGCCAAGAGTTGTCCAGATCGGCCAAGGAACGCCATTGAATTCATCATCCATTTCTGTAATGCCATCGGTGAAGAACCAGACAGCCCATAGAAAACCGTTGATAATAATGTAAGAAGCGAGATGCTTTTTAAACTGAGCGCGCTTTTTCGCAATGCGCCATAAATGTTCGTCTTTGTTTTCCATGTTCTTTTTTTTAACCGCAGAGGCCGCAGAGTTCCGCTGAGGTATGGTTTTAAATTATTTTATTATTGTTATTTTTTTGAATTAAGATTAATTGCTTATTGCCTTAATTGCCAACAGTCTACTTCTCAATTGCCTACTCTCTATCACTGTAATTTAATATACTCCTGTATAGCTTTCACGTATTCTTCAAAAGCCTTGATTCCCTTTTTAGTAATGATGCAGCTTGTCTGAGGATAATTGTCCTTAAATTCTTTTTTAACGGTAATGTAATCGGCTTCGGCAAGCTTACTGATCTGCACACTTAAATTTCCGGCAGTTGCTTTGGTTTTTTCTTTCAGAAATGAAAAGTCAGCCTCTTTCACACTGATGAGCAGGCTCATGATAGACAAGCGTAATTGTGAATGTAATATAGGATCGAGGTCTTTGAACATTTCCTATTTATTTCTGTTGCTTGATTTTAATAGATATCCGGGAATAATATAACCGCCTAACACAGCAGCAGCCAAGATCAGCAACTGCCAGATATTCTGAACCTCGAAGCCTGCAATTGAACAGATCCAGCAAAATATTCCTCCATACATTAAAGGTTTGAATTGCAACGCTCCACCGGAAAGGAAAAGTCCCATGCCGTATAAAACCATGATGCAGGGTAAAACCTGAAGAAACTGCATGGAGTTAAAGAACATGATGATACACAAAGCCACAGTGAATGCTATCCATGTAAATTTCAAAGATTCAGTTACCGCAGTTTTAGTTTTATCTTTCTTTCCCTGTCGGATCGAATAAACCACTGTCACGATTCCGCCAACAGGCATCAGCATCCATGGTAATGACTGATACACCGAATGAATCTGAGCAAGGATAAATTGCGAGATGCTCGCAATGAATACCAGCCATCCCCATAATAAAAAGATGAATGAATCAGCCTTCATGTCATTTTTCGCAGCACTGATCATCTCATGAATGATCTTAAGACTTTCTTCCTGCGTCAACGCTTTTTCTTCTGTTTCCATTTCTTTATACAATGTTTAGAACACTTCGAACTTTAAAAAATCTCTGAACCTGAAACTATTAACTATTTTTTATCGCACTCTTTCAAAAAATATTCTGTCGAGCGTTTCCCCCAGTTTGGAGCAATGCTGCTTGCAGGTTTGAAGGTTTCGTACATCTTCAATGCTTTTTCAAATGCAGGCTTTGCTTTATCCTTCCCTCCTCCAAACATGGCTGGTGTATAAAAAAGTGCGGTTCCTTCAAGGTAATACGGACGAGGATTCGTTTTGTCCAGCTCCTTTGACTTTTCTCTCAACTCTGCAGATTCGGTTCCGTATTTTTGTCCGCGCGACATAGGGTTAACACTGATCCTCGCTCCTGCGATCTGCGACCTTAATGCGTAGATCTCTGAATTGTTTGGTGAGATGGAATCTGCCTTTTTCAAATATGCATCTGCCTTATCGCAATATGTATCGATAGCATCGCCTTTTGTAGAGTAGGTCATGTTTACATAACAATATGCCGCGTAGTATGCCGGAAGCCATTCTGTTTTTTCAGCTCCTGCAATGCGTTCAAAGTTATTGGCAAGGTTCTGAAGCTTAGCTGCATCACGTGTAGTGTCAAGCTCAGCAACATTCTTTTCCATTGTTGCAATGTACTTTTTGTTTTGTGCCGTAACGCTAAGCGATGCGACAGCGATTAATGATAGTAGGATTGTTTTTTTCATTTTGGGTTTTTTATAGTTGTTATTCGTTTGTTTTAGCACACGCAGATTCGTAAATTCTTTTTGATTCGTTATCTGTACTACTAGTTATTATTATCAATCACTTCCTTCGATCTATCCTGTCCAAACGACAAGAACAAGCCAATAAAGAAAAAACGTTTTGCAGGCGGGCCAACCGCACTTCTCCGCATACCATCATAAGAATAGCGGTAGCTGTAAACCTGCTCATTACCTATTACATTTCCTACGGATACCGCAAGTACCGCAAAGCATCTTCCGATCTGGCGTAAATACGCAGCATTCACGCCAACGGTATGAAAGTCGATGGTGCGGTCAGATAAAAAATTCGGATTATTAGGATTGTAATACGGTCTTCCCGTTGCATAGCTATAAGTCGCTCCGGTGCTTAAATTCAGCTTGTTAAAGAATTTCTTAAACACAAGCGTTGCAGTATGACTTGCAGCGAATGGCGGTGTAACTTCTTTCGGGTAATTCAGCCACTGCCGCTTCGTATCTAAATATGTGTAAGAAATCCAGTAGTCAACTCCTTTGAATGTTTTTTTATCTCTCCAGAAAAGATCAAGCCCCTGTGCATAACCTTTGCCGCTGTTGGATGTGTCAACCAGCGTGCTTGTCAGATTATCATATTTTTTATAATAGATCTCAGCGCGAAGCGTATGGAAATCATCTACACGCTGCATGTTAAGTATGTAGTGTGTTGCTTTATTGTAACCCGGAACCTGCGGGTAGAAAAGATAATCGCGGTCGGGCTTTTGATAGAATTGCCCGTACGCCAGCGACACCTGGCTGAATTCACCAAGCTTATATGCGATGGATGTACGCGGTGAAACAACCATCTTCTTTATCAGTGTTGAGTTTTCGGCTCTTACACCGGCTCTCCAGACAAGCTTTGTCGTCAGATAAATATCCGCTTCTGTAAAACCTGCAGTGTAGTTATCATACACATTGAGCTTTCGTTCGTAATGATAAAAAGCATTTCCGCCCTTTATGCTAAAACCATCATATGAGTATTGGTATTCCGCTCCGACTCTTATGATTGATAATCTTCCGATACCACGGCTAAGCACAACGCGTCCTTGCGTGAGATCACTTTGCGACTGGATAGTATCTGTCCATGTTTTAATTTTATCGATGTTCGTGCTGTATGAAGCACCGATGTTCAGGATGTATTTTTCTCCGAGCCTTTCTTTATACGTTAGGTTCGTATACACATTGTTATTATTCAGGTCGAACAAATTCTTAAAACCATTGATGCTATCGATGCTGAGTGTTTTTAAACCCATATCACCAATGTTATAATACCCATAGAATTTGATGATCCCGCTTTGCGAAGTTTTCTTTCTGAAGTTCAACGATCCTCCTGCGAACTGCGGAGCACGCGTATATTCAGGTGTCTGCTTCACCAGCTGAAAATAGGGAAGGAGGTTGGTGTAGTTGACATCGAAGCCTGCACTCATTCCTTTGTCCTTCCATAGATGATTATGTCCTGCTCCCACTCCGACTGAGGATATCGCAACCGTGGAAGAAGTTCTGTCAGCAAGGTCCGAGGTTTCTAATGCTAGTACAGAAGAAATTCCTTGCCCGTACTGTGCGGAATAGCCTCCTGTACTGAAAATTGTTCCTTTAAAAAGGAAGGGCGAAAATCTTCCTCTCGTAGCAATGTCTGGCGCTCCGGTATAGAACGGATTATTGACTACCATCCCGTCAATTACTGTTTTGGTTTCTGAGCCTGTACCTCCACGGACAAACAGGCCTTCTGATTCACCGACCTGTTGTGCTCCAGGAAGTGTTTTGATCGCTCCCACAATATCACCCTGTGCGCTGGCAGTTGTTACAATATCAAGGGGTTTTAAAACTGTCGCTTTCTTTTCATCGCTTGCTTCAATCGTTCCCGCGGAGATCGTAACGACCTTCAATTCGTTTAACGCTTCCTTTAAAACTGGATTGTATGTCACATCAGTTCCGTTTAGTCGAATCTTCTTTTCGACAGCGTCAAATCCGATCATGGTCGCAACTAAAGTAACTTCTCCTGTATCACTTGCAGTAAAAGAGTAGTTCCCGTTTGCATCTGTGCTGGCTCCATCATAACTGTCTTTTACCAGAATATTTACTCCCGGGATCGGTTGTTTTTTCTGGTCGGTTATTCTCCCGGAAATTTTAGTTTGCGCTGAAAGGCTTGTTGTACCTATTAGACAAACAATTAACAGTTGTAAAATTCTATTCATAAAGATTCATTTCATTAATTATGCAACAAATGTAAATTAGTTTATGATATAAACCAAATTTATTTTAAGGAACAAAAAAAGGCGATTCAAAAGAATCGCCTTTCTAACTCTGTATGTAATTTTGTTTTAAATCATTTTGCGAGGTGGTCATGCTCCTTGCTTACCAACTCCTAAACCTCCAAGCTACTTCGCCTGTATCACACCCTCTTTAATAGGCCTGAATGCTGTTCGTCTGTTTTTCTGATGTTCTTCCTCTGTCTGCGCATTTGGAATCAACAATTTAGTTTCTCCGTAACCCTGAGCGATCAGTCGGTCAGATTTAATTCCTTTTTGGATCAAATAATCAACTACCGACTTAGCACGTTCCTGTGAAAGCCTTAAGTTATATGCATCTGCACCGCGTGAATCTGTATGTGAGCTGATCTCAACACTTAAGTTATTATTCAGGTTAAGGAAGTCAACCACATCATCCAATATTTTCATTGATGCAGGTCGTAAAGTAGCTTTGTCGTAATCGTACTCAATTCCGGGAATTACGATATCTCCTTGCGGAATTGGAGAGAGGAAGAAATCTTTTACGAAGTGCTGTGATTCTGTGAGGCCCATAGTGGAAACATTTCCTGCATCTCCGAAGAATTTATTTTTCTGTGCTTTGATGTAAAGCTCCCAACCTTCTTCTAGCGGAGTTGAATAGTTACCCATTGAATCGGTGATCAGATAAAAAGTTTCTTTATCACCGCGAATATCTTTAAATGTTATAAGTGAATTCGAGATCACCTGGTTGTTCTCTGCGTTGTAAACTGTTCCCATCAGGTCATAGACATTCGGTTCTTTTTCAACCGAGAACACTTTATAGCATGTTCCTTCACAGTCGGTACATTCTGCTCTGTCGGAAGAGACAAATCCCTGACGCTGACTGCGGTCCAGAATAAAGTATGCATCATCTTTTGAAGAGTTCACGGGAGCTCCCATATTCTTTGGTGCGCTCCATAATGAGTCACTGTTATAGGTTGATTTAAATATGTCAAGTCCCCCGTAACCTGCAAGTCCACTCGAGCTGTAATAAAGTGTTGAAGTATAATAATGAAAGAAAGGCGTTACTTCATCTTCTGATGTATTGAAAAGCTTGCCCATATTCACTGGCTTGCCGATCGGCTTGCCCTCTTCACTGATATTTACGTACCAGATATCCATCTTGCCGTAGCCACCTGGTCGGTTAGAGGAGAAATACAAGATGCTTCCGTCAGGAGATAATGCCGGCTGCATTGATTTATAACCTTCCAGATTCACATTGTCATTTAGCTTTTCTGCCGGTGCCCATTTATCATTATAAAGTTTTGAAAGATAGACTCCGCATTCATTCTTATTCGTGGTTGACCATCTGGTAAAATAATAGAATGATTTATCAAGCGTCAAAAATCCGGCTCCTTCGTTCATCTGAGTATTTGCCGGGCCTTCTACTTTTTGTAATTTGGTCCAGTTGTCATTTGATTTTTTCAGAGTATAAATGTCTGCAGTGTATTTCGCTTTTGCAGCATCTTTTTTCGGATCAAGCACAGCGTTCGAAGGTCTGCCTGAAGTAAACTGCACGGTGCTCGCATCTCCATAATAGTTAACAGCAAAACTTGATGTCCCTGCATTGAAAACAGAATCCATTTGTTTCACGATCAGGTCTTTTCTGCTGTTCGCTGTATCCGTTGCTAAATAACACCCCGCGATCTTTAGCTTCGCAAGCAGGAAATAAGTGGAATCATTTTTCTCAGCTTCAGTCATCACCTTATCAAACTCCATTTGTGCTGCAGGATATTTTTTGTTCTTCATTAATGCATCACCGTACCAAAAACGTTCGTAAGGATAATCAAGGGGTTTGTTCTCAACTGATTTTTTGAACCATATCTCTGCATTTGTATAATCATGATTCAATCGGTATGCGTCAGCCAGCTGATGTGTAACGTATTGTTCCATCGGGCTTGCCGCAGAAATTTTCCTTAACGTGTCTTTCTCCATTGCCGCAGCACTGTCCTTACTGATCTTCTTTGCAGGAATGTAAGGACGTGGTGTGTAAGGATACACAAGATCCACGTTTGTGGACTGATCAAGCACCTTTAGATAAAAATTGATCGCTGATTTATAATCTTCGTTTTTAAATGCAATGTCACCATACGACATCCATTCCCTTTTACTCTGAGAATAACCGGCAATTGTGAAGGTGAATAATAATATTAGAACTAAACTACGCTTTATCATGATTACAATCTCGGACAATTAGCTAATGGGTTTGGTTTGTTTCTGCGTGCTGTGTATGTGAATGACATTTCAAAACCACCGCGGTGATTTGATACCTCCTTCAGTGATGATGTATTTACATCGTAGCTGATACGGCAGGTATATTGTCCTTTTTTAATTCCTGCTTCTATAATGCCTGCATCCTTGCTACGGTAGGTCGGCCCGAAGATCAAATACGTATCATCTTTCAGATAGTAGTGCAGCAATAAAGTTGCAGTGTATTCGCTTGCGTTCAACTCACGCATATAAATTCCTTTTGGAAGAAGCTGGATCTTCTCACTAACATTGATCTTTACACCACCGTGAACGTAATAACGAATTGGAAGATTATTTGAACCTGAGTAGAAGGATTCCTTTGGTTGTGCTAAGTGGAATGCAGAAAAACCAATAAATGGATTTGCCCTGATATTTTCCTTCGCATAATAATAAAGGAAACCTGCATTTGCATCGAAGTTGAGAATGCTTGTATTTGAGAACGTTTCTCCGCTTGGAAGATTTGTATCAAATGTCCCTTTTTCTGCGGTCGTATATTGATTCCCAAAGGTAAGCTTGTTTAGATCAACTGTTTTGTGTACCAACCCTGCCTGAATTCCTAAAGCAATATGATGATCTTTATTTTTATCAAGGACCACATCATAACCCATCGATGCCAAAACGCTAAGCACATTAAAATTACCTGCACCTGCACGGTAGTTCATCACCTGCAAACCTGCACCAAATTTTTTAACAGGCATATCGAAAGAGATCCCCGTTGTCGTGAAAGGCTTAGTTGCCACAGCTGCCCACTGTGTTCTGTAGTGAGCATGCACGCGATACTTTCCATCAAACATTCCTGTCATTGCAGGATTCAAAAATAATGGCGGAGCATCGTATTGGGATAAGTGAAAATCCTGTGCTTTCGCAGAAGGAGCAACCAGCAACGTTACTGCAAGCAGGAGCATCACCGGTGAAAGTCTGAGTATATATTTTAATTGTTTCATGTTCTTAATTCTTTAAAAGCCTTATCGTAATAATGTCACATCTCCTGATAACCGGTATTCTTCATCATTTTCAGTGACCGCGTAAATGATATAGACATACACACCGATCGGTTGGTCAACGCCTTTTCTGCGGCCATCCCAACCATCTTCCTGTTTGTTCGATGTAAAGATCAGCTCACCCCAGTTATTATAGATCCTGAATTCAAGCTCTTTGAAAGGGCCACCATACACACTGAAGATGTCATTCTCTCCGTCACCGTTAGGACTGAATCCTGAAGGAACAACCGGTGGTAAGGATACTACGATAGGTTTGCAGATGGTATCCGTACACCCGTTCACATCAGTAACGTATAAACAAACATCATAGAAACCTCCTGTGTGATATACATGGCTTGGGTTCTGTGAAGTAGATGTTGAATCAGCTTGTGAATCTCCGAAATCCCACAGCCATTGAGTTACGAGGCTGCTCGACTGATCATGGAACTGAGCTGTCTGATCAACATCCACAGAGAAATCATCCGCAGTGAAATTTGCGGTTGGATTAGGCAATACTCCGATTGTTTGCATCACTGTATCGCGGCAACCGTCACCGGACTGAACGATCAATACAGAATTGTAAGTGTTTCCCGAAGGATATACATGTAAAGGGTTTTGCACGGCTGATGTCATTCCATCACCAAAGTTCCATGCCCAGTTTGTGATAGTTGAGTTTGTCACACTTGAAGTGTCTGTGAACTGAGTTCCATCATTCAGACAAATTCCATTTGCGTCAAAGCCTGCATTTGGCTTGTAGTAAATATTTACAAGCTGCGTAAGTGTGTCAACGCAACCATTCACCGAAGTGGTGATCAACGAAACATTGTATGCTCCGCCTGCACCATAAACGTGGGAAGGGTTTTGTGAGCTGCTTGTTCCTCCGTCACCAAATGTCCAGCTCCAGTTATTTATCGCAACCGTTGATGTGGAAGCATCTGTAAATACTGTTGGTAAAGTAGGACAAGCAACAACGCTTGTGAATGCATTTATTGGCGAAGGAATAAGTGTAAGATCAAGCGTGTCACTTTGAACGCGGCATCCGCCATTGTTTGCAGAATTGAAATATATGATCACATTTCCTGCTGCATCATCTGCTGCGCTCGGATAATATATTCCATTAAGTGTTGTATCATTTGGCGTGAATGAACCACTTCCGCTTGTTGCCCAATATCCGGATCCGGTTGTTGTGATCACTCCGAGGAAATATGGATTGCCGGCACATGTGCTGTCGTTTGACGTAATCATTACCACAGGCGTTGGTGTAAAGAAAATGGTGACAGTATCGCTTATTGCGAAACAATCCATGTTGCCTGTTGATGTCACCACTAAAACTACTGAACCTGCTGCTGTGTCTGCTGTGCTGGGAATATACTGAGTACATGCTGCCGAATCATCAACAAAAGTACCTGATCCCATCGTCTGCCACATTCCGCCTGTCGCCATCGTAATATTTGCACAAACAGGCACATTTACGGTATCCTTACAAACTGTCAGATCGCTGCCTGCATTTACTGTCGGGCCAGGGTAGAAGTTAATGATCACCTGATCAGTATCTGCCGGACAAAGTGCATTGCTGGTAGTTACAAGTAATAAAGTATCAAAACCGTTTGCAATTGCTGCCGCACTGGGTGTGTAAATAGGATTTAACACAAATGGATTCGGATTGAATGAGCCGTTACCGAACCACTGTCCGCCACCGGCATTTAAAACAACTCCGCCAATTCCGATAGAAGGATTGTTTGCACACTTGCTGGTATCATTTCCTGCATCAGCAGAAGGGAATCCCTGAATGTTTACGATGTGAGTTGCGCTGTCGAGACAACCTGATGCGGTCGTAACAATTAACTGAACAGTATATGAACCACCAGCGTTGTAAGGATGTGTAGGGTTTTGAACAGTTGAGAAAGTTCCGTCACCAAAGCTCCAGTTCCAGCCGGTAATTGTAGTGTTCACATCGATCATTGAGGTATCATTAAAGTTGATGCCTACACCCTGACAAGCAGGTCCGTTATCCGTAAAGCCGGGACTTAATAAAGACGCGTTGATATTTGCAGAGCTTGTATCTGCACAACCAAGGTCCGAAGTTACAACAAGTGTTACAGTGTAAGATCCAACAGAACCGTAAAGATGACTTGGACTAGAAATTGTGGACGTGTTCCCATCACCGAAAGCCCAGTTTTGTGATGTGATGCTTCCAATCCCTATAGTGCTCGTATTTGTGAATTGAATAGAATCGATCGAACAAGGATTGGTTGAAGTGAACGAAGCAACAGGCCCTGGATTTACAATGATCATTTTTACGATCGTATCAGCACAACCGGAAGCTGCAGTCCCGATAAGTGTAACATTAAATGTTCCCGGTGTAGTATATGTGTAGCTTGGATTTTGAACTGTGCTTGAGTTACCATCACCGAAATCCCAGTTCCAGGAGGTGAATGTCCCCGAGCTCAGTGTTGATGTGTTAGTAAAGCTGAATGAAAGGTTTTCACAAGCTGCAGGGAAAGTAAAATCTACAACAGGTGCCAGCTGAACATTCACTGCAGTAATAATCGTATCACTACATCCCGTTGATGAGCTAACGATGAGCGTGACATTAAAAATTCCTGACGTAGCATAAAAATGAGCCGGGTTTGTTAATGTACTTGAGTTTCCATCACCGAAATTCCAGGAGGAAGAAGTGATTGTTCCTGAACTGATAGAGCTTGTATTGGTAAATCTTACAGAATCAACATAACACATTGAATTAGCTGTGAAGCTCGCTACAGGAGTCGGATCAAGGGTTAGCACTTTTGTGATTGTATCATTACAACCTGCCAGTGAAGTTGCTACCATCGTTACATTATATGTGCCGCCAGCGCTGTAGGTATTAACAGGGTTTTGCTGTGTGCTTGTATTGCTGTCGCCAAAGTTCCAGTTCCATGATGGATTTGTTCCGCTTACCGCGACTGTAGTGTTGGTGAATACAATTGTAGAATTTGCGCAATTTCCGGTTGAAGTAAAATCAGCATTCGGTTTTGGCTGCATATCAATAGAACTTGTGATAGTATCACTGCAACCAAGGGAAGTGCTTGCTATTAAAGTGATCGTATAAACGCCTGCAGACGCATAATAATGATCAGGGCTTTGAAGCGTGCTTGTTGTCGCATCACCGAAATTCCATGCATATCCTGAAATTGTACCCGAGTTTATACTGCTTGAATTAGTGAATGTAACCGAATCCGCATAACACATCGAGTTAGCAGAGAACGCTGCCACCGGAGTAGGATCTATAGTGACAGGTTTTGTGATTGTGCTTGTACAGCCTGCGGCAGTCGTTACCGTAAGGTTTACATTGTATGTGTTTCCGATCGCATATACGTTGGACGGATTTTGCAATGCGCTGGTGTTACTGTCACCGAAATCCCAGTTCCACGAAGGCGAAGATCCCGCAACCACAGTTGAAGTGTTAGTGAAGGTTGCAACAGCGTTCGCACAGACAGTAGTAGTATTGAACTCGGCAACAGGTGATGGCTGCATGTCGAATGTAACAACTGTTGTGTCTTTACACCCGAAGCTGGATGTTGCAATTAATGTAACGTTGTAAGTTCCTGCGGTAGCATAATAATGATTCGGACTCGTTAGTGCACTTGTTGTTGCATCTCCGAAATTCCAGGAGTAACCTGTAATTGATCCTGCACTAATAGAACTTGTATTTGTAAATGTAACTGAATCAACGTAACACAATGCGTTTGCTGTAAAGGCTGCTATTGGAGTTTGATTGATCGTTAATGGTTGTGTTGTTGTATTTGAACAGCCTGCGGCAGTGGTAACAGTTAAGGTAATATTGTAAGTTCCGTCTGTTGAGTAGGAATGAGAAGGGCTTTGTGCAGTGCTGCTTGTTGCATCTCCAAAATTCCAACTCCATGAAGGACTGCTTCCCGCGACTACGGTTGAAGTATTATTAAAGCCAATGGAAACATTCGCGCAAGCTGAAGTAAATGTAAAATCAGCAAGCGGAGCAGGCTGCATATTCATCGTTACAACTGTTGTGTCTTTACACCCGAAATTAGAAGTCGCAATTAAAGTAACGTTATAAGTTCCTGCAGTTGAATAATAATGATCTGGGTTTTGTAAGGTACTCGTTGTTGCATCACCGAAATCCCATGTGTAGCTTGTAATTGTTCCGGTGCTGACTGAACTTGTATTGCTGAAAGTCACAGAATCCACATAGCACATTGAATTGGCCGTGAACGCAGCCACGGGACTTGGATTGATCGTAAGAGATTTAATAATGCTGTTGGTACATCCTGCCGCAGTAGTCACGGTCAGTGTAACATTATAGGTTCCTCCGGCAGCATATGAATGAGAAGGATTCTGCGTGGTGCTGCTTGTTGCGTCACCAAAATCCCAGCTCCAGGATGGAGTGCTTCCGTTAACAACGGAAGATGTATTTGTAAATGTTATTGGTGTGCCGGAGCATGCCGGTGTGAATGTAAAATCAGCAACAGGTGCAGGTTGCATATTTACCGGGACAATCGTAGTTGTTGAACAGCCTAATGCAGAAGTTACCGTAAGAGTTACATTATAGGTTCCCGCAGTTGCAAATGTGTGTGTCGGATTCTGAAGAGTGCTTGTAGTAGCATCTCCGAAATCCCAGCTGTAACTGCTTATCGTTCCTGAGGCAATGGTACTTGTATTGGTGAAGGCTGCCGAACCTGAGTAACACATGTTATTAACAGTAAAAGAAGCAACCGGTTTCGGATTGACTGTAACAGTTTTGGTTATGCTGTTGGTACATCCTGCTGCAGTGGTTACAGTTAGGGTAACATTATATGTTCCTCCCGTTGCGTATGTATGTGAAGGGTTTTGTAAGGTGCTGCTAGTTGCATCACCAAAATTCCAACTCCAGGATGGTGTACTTCCGCTGACAACCGTTGAATTGTTGGTGAAAGTAATTGGAGCTGTTGCGCAAGCGGTAGTCGCAGTGAAGTCAGCTATGGGAGCTGGCTGCATGTTAACTGCAACCGTTGTTGTAGTGGAGCAGCCAAGTGCAGAAGTTGCTGTTAAGGTCACGTTATAAGTTCCGGCTGTTGCGTAAGCGTGCGTAGGGTTTGTAAGGGTGCTTGTAGTGGCATCTCCGAAATCCCAGCTATAACTGCTTATTGTTCCTGAGGTGATGGTACTCGTATTGGTAAAGGTTGCAGAACCTGAATAACACATGTTGTTAACGGTAAAAGAAGCTACCGGTTTTGGATTCACAGTGACTGTTTTTATAATCCCGCTGGAACAGCCCGCTGCAGTAGTAACGGTTAGGGTCACATTATATGTTCCTCCCGTTGCATATACGTGTGAAGGATCCTGAAGGGTGCTTGATGTAGCATCTCCGAAATTCCAGTTGTATGTCGGAGAGCTGTTAGCTACAACCGTTGATGTATTCGTGAAAGTGAGTGCAGATTGTGCGCAGGCCGAGCCGAATGTGAAATTAGCGGAAGGTGCAGGCTGCATGTTCATAGGAACCGTTGTTGTCCCCGAACATCCAAGCGCGGAAGTTGAGGTAAGCACTACGTTGTATATACCGGCAGCAGCGTATACATGTGTTGGATTTTGCAGTGTGCTTGATGTCGCATCTCCGAAATTCCAGTTCCAGCTGGTAATCGATCCGCTGCTGATCGTGCTTGTGTTGTTGAATGTTACAGAACCTATATAACACATGTTGTTAGCTGTAAAAGAGGCTACCGGAGTAGGACTCACAGTTACAGTTCTTGTTATTGTATTTGAACAGCCTGCAGCAGAAATTGCAGTATAAGTTACCGTATATGTTCCTGCTGCTGCATACGTATGCACGGGGTTTTGCAATGTACTTGTAGTTGCATCTCCGAAATTCCAGCTCCAGGCAGTTATACTTCCTGCACTGATTGTGCTGGCATCAGTAAAGATCATTCCTGAATTCGCACAGGCGTTGGAAGATGTAAAATTTGCTACCGGGTTGGGGCTCGAGTTGACTATGACCGTGTCGTAGACGGGAGGACATGTGGTGACATCTCCGATCCTGACCCAATAGGTTCCAACACCAACGGAAATACTTTGTGTTGTGGCTCCAGTGCTCCAGAGATAATTATAAGGTTGTCGTCCTCCGGTACCATTCGCAGTTAGCACCGCACTTGTCGCACCAGCGCAGACCACGGGGTTGTTAGGTGTTATGGTCGCGACTTTATCATTTACGAAATATACCCACACTGAATTTGAAACAGATAAATTACTGCAGCCACCGCGTGGAGTTCCTGTCACCTGATAAAGCACCGAATCGGGGTAGCCGGGCTGAGAGGTAACAACCGTTGTGTCGCAACCACTCGTACAGCTAAGGTATAGGTTGTATGCTCCAACTGCTCCCGGTGATATGGAAGTCCAGCTGAGTGTTGATTCAATATAATCCTGTGCGTAAACAAAACCTGTACAGCCGTCACTTACCGCGATCGGGGGACCGGCACTTGGCTTAGGTATACCCGTAATGTAATAATCATATGCGTTTCCGCCCGGCTTACATAGAGTAACATGATGCGGACCAACACCGGACAGGCAAATTGTATCAAGGAAACTATAAGTGGTAGTGTCACATTCCAGCTGAATACCGCCAGCACCTAATGCAGGCCCACCGCTTGAATTTAGGGAGATACCCTGTTGGTTAGCATCCATGGTTATCACGAACTCAATACATCTGTTCGGATTTGTATGTGTACAGCATAACCCGTCCCTTGTTACGTTTGAGATAGTATAGGTAGTGGAAGGGGAACCGGTAAAATTAATTGGAAATACAGGCACATTCGTGTCACAAAAAAACTGGCCGAATGCATTGTTCTGTTGACATATCAATACCGAAATAAATACAAGTATCCTGAAGTAGAGTAGTTTCATCCTGTGTAATAAAAATGTGTGAGGCTTGTGTAAAAAGCCTACAAAGATAACACAATTTTTAAAGTACGCAAGCCTCTGCTTGTCGAAGATTCAGGCGGATTGGTCGGAATGGCTGGTAAGATAAAAAGGGCAGTAAATTCCCCCGGTGATAAGATTTACATTGCCTCTGAGACAACTTCCTTCACCTCAGGGATCATTCTTTTCAACAACCCCTCGATTCCCGCTTTTAATGTAAGAGTTGATGAAGGACATCCGCTGCAGGCACCACGCAATTGAACAGTAACAATTCCGTCAATGAAGCTTTTAAAAGTAATGCTGCCACCATCGCCTTCCACAGCCGGACGGATATACTGCTCAAGAGTTTCAACAATCTTTACCTCAATATCGGTTGTTGGCGCGGTATGCTCAGTAAATACTTCCTTTTTTTCTTTGAACGTGCTATCGACAGGTACCTCCGCTTTTGGCATCTCAGTGATCGCAACATTTCCTTCAGTAAGAAAGATACGAATAAAGTCGCGAAGTTCTAAAGTCACATCTTCCCATTGAACAGCATCAGTTTTTGAGATCGTAACAAAGTTCGATGCCATGAAAACACCCTTTACAAAAGGAAATTCAAATAATTTCGCTGCCAGGGGCGAACCTTTTGTTTCTGCCTTTGACAGGTATTGAGCTGTTGCACCATCAGTAACGATCAGTTGATTCGCAACAAATTTCATCGAGGATGGATTAGGCGTGCTTTCAGCGTATATGATAACCGGTCGTTTAACGAGTGTGTCCATTTTGGAAATTTTTTTACAAAGATACAATTAAGAATAAGTCGAAAAACCTTATTCAATATTGAAACAAAAATAGGGCGGATTTGTTCTGCGCAAGCCAAGGTTAAAAGCATTGAAAATTAAATAACTTTGCGCAAATTATTTGAAAGAGTGAAACGCCACGTTGATTTTCTTATCATAGGATCCGGGATTGCCGGACTAAGCTACGCATTAAAGGTTGCGGAGCATGGCAAAGTGTGCATGATCACCAAATCAAATGAGGATGAAAGTAATACCAAATATGCTCAGGGCGGCATCGCTGCTGTTATGTACAGCCCCGATAGCCATGAAAAACACGTACAGGATACGTTAATAGCGGGTGATGGCCTTTGTGATGAAGAGGTTGTCAGAATGGTCATCTCTGAATCTGCTGACAGGATAAAAGAACTGATCGAGTGGGGAGCCACGTTCGATAAGAATGAAAAGGGTGAATATGATCTGGCAAAAGAAGGTGGACATTCCGAGCACCGGATCCTTCATCATAAAGACAATACAGGTTTTGAAATTGAAAGGGCTTTACTCTCTGCGGTCCATAAACACCACAACATTGAGATCTTAGATCACCATTTTGCGATTGATATTCTTACTCAGCATCATCTCGGAATAGAAGTCAACAGTCGTACGGAAGGGATAGAATGTTATGGCGCGTATGTTCTGAACCTCAGGAGTAATAAGATAGAAACAGTTCTTGCGAAGACAATACTTATGGCCACAGGCGGAGCGGGTCACGTTTATAGTACCACTACCAATCCTGTAATAGCAACAGGTGATGGTGTAGCCATGGTTTATCGTGCGAAAGGAAGGGTGGAAGGAATGGAGTTTTATCAGTTTCATCCTACGTCTTTGTATAATCCGGGTGAAAGTCCCTCTTTTCTTATTTCTGAAGCTGTACGCGGATTTGGTGGCATTCTTAAAACAGTGGATGGCAAGGAATTTATGCAAAAGTATGATGAAAGAAAATCACTGGCACCACGTGACATCGTAGCACGCGCGATTGATAACGAAATGAAGATCCGCGGTGATGATTATGTGTATCTCGACTGCAGGCATTTGGATAAATCTGAGTTGATAAAGCATTTTCCAAACATTTATCAGAAATGTTTAAGTCTGGGGATCAACATGAAAACAGATTACATTCCCGTTGTTCCCGCAGCTCATTATATGTGCGGAGGAATAAAAGTGGACATGAACGGCCGGAGCAACATTAAAAAGTTATACGCAATTGGGGAATGTTCTTCCACCGGATTGCATGGAGCAAATCGTTTAGCTTCCAATTCACTTCTTGAAGCGGTGGTTTATGCTCATAACGCAGCGATGGATGCTATCGAAGAAAATAAGAACGCAGGTTTCTGTGAAGAGATTCCCGATTGGAATGCAGAGGGGACGCATTATCCCGAAGAAATGGTTTTGATGATCCAGAGCTTAAGGGAAGTTCAGGCGATCATGACCAATTATGTGGGAATTGTAAGATCGGATATTCGTTTACAGAGAGCTTTCGACAGACTTGAAATTTTATATAAAGAGAATGAAGCTTTGTATTTGAAGACAACCATTTCACCAAAGCTTTGTGAGCTTAGGAACATGATCAATGTTGCGTATATAATCATCAAACACGCAAGGCAGCGGAAGGAGAGTAAGGGTTTACATTATACGGTGAATTATCCTAGGTCTTAGTGCGACAGAAAACGATTTTGACTTGCTGGTGATCTGTCTCCGCCTTTGAGGAGGGGTTAGGGGTAGTGTAATAGGAAATATTGTTTCAGAATATAGATACGCGGATTTTTATGTAAGGATGCAGATCGGCTATTATGATAAAAATATGATTTGACGTTCTTTTGGCTCTTGATGGCTGATGATTTTATTTTGTCGAAAATTTGTTTCCCGTCTTCCAGAAGAATTGTGCTGGCCAGTCGAAATTATTCTTATTTAATTAGATCGTTTCCCTCTCGAAAACTGAAAGCTTCCTGCTCCTAAAGCATACGCGGTAACTTCACCCTGATCATTGTAAGTTGGCTTTGCTTCAACTTTTTTACCTGTGATCTTACTTACACCTTTTGCGACAACCTGCAGCACATCCCAGCCGCTGAATTTTTTTTCACGTCCTGTTTTTTTCTCCATTGCAAGCACTTCAGCGTCTAATGTTTTTTCCTTGATTTTCGCAGCAGCGATTTCTCTAAGCGATAAAAATTCTTTGGAAACAGCTTTTGATTTTTCAACTTCTTTAACATTGTTGTTTAACGAAGCAACCGCGTCTTTTTCAATCGGAGCGGCATCTTCCCGTATCACTTCTTTCTCCTCAGAGTTTAAAGCAATATTTATTTCAGGAGTAGTATTTTCAACCTTATTAATATTCAGAGTATCGACTGAAACATCTTTCTGTGTCTTTTGAATTATACGACTGTTAGGTGTCTGAATAGCAGATGCAAGAGAGCTATTATCTTTTTCGTTTTGAACAACAAAAGGTGCAGGCTCACCAGAGACTTTTTCTTTAGGAACTAGGATGTTGTTTTTAGCAATATCTTGTTTTTCTGTTTTACCATTATTGAAAGTAAAATACAATCCGAATAATAAAAGTACTGCTGCAGCAGCCGACCAATAATAAAATAAGGGCACAACCTTTTTGTTCTTTCTTTTGAGCTCATTTTTGTTCTCAAATACAATAGCAGGATCTGCCTTCACTCTTGTCTTTTTAAAAAGCTCGAACTCAGTTTGAAGAGAGCTGTCCGCTTTTAGCTGCTGATGTAATAATTCATTTTCTCCGGTTGATAAAAGTCCTTCAACAGCAGAGATAAGTAAGTGATCTGTACCGGCCGTCTCTTGGTGTAGAACTGCAGGCGCGCTGCGTTTTAAAGCTTGCTTATTTTCAAAGAAAATATTTTCTTCCGGAGATAATTTAGTTTTTTGATAAAGATTTAATTCAGATAAATATTGGGGATGTTGATTTAAGAATGACTCAAATAAATTAATTTCCGCGGGATTCAAGCTGCCTTCTACCGAACGAATGAAATATTCTTCATAGTTCTGTAATGTTATTTCTTTTTTCAGACTGTCTTTGTTTTCGAAAGTGTAAGAGCTGTAATCTTCCAGATGAAAGTTTTCAAAGCTTTCGAATTCCGCTTTTAGCTCAGGGTGCTGCTCAACGAACAAAAGCAGATCTGCCACCTGTTGAGGTGAAAGATTTCCTTCATGATAATCAAGGAAAAATGCTTCGTAATTATGTTTGTTGATTGTCATTCTTGTTTAACTTATTACTCTTTAACTCTTTGCATTTAGATCACATTTTCCATCGCTCCGATATAATTTTTCAGGAATCCTCTTGCTCTGAAAATATACACTTTCACCTGTGACTCATTCAACCCTGTTATTTCCCCTATCTCAGCATAATTATACCCTTCATAATCCCGCAAAAGAATTACCGACCGTTGAATCTCCGGTAACTTATTCAAGGCTTCGTTCAAAATCTCTTTCAAGTCGCTGTATTGTCTGTTTGAACTGAGGCTATACAAATTTGCCTCTGTCATCTCACCCTGCTTTTTGTCCCTTCTGATGCGGTCGATCATTGTCCGATAGGCAGTGGTGAACATATACGACTTCGCATTGGTGCTTTCAACTTCCGAAACTTTCAGCCACAGCTTCTCATAAGTGTCCTGAACCACGTCACGTGCTTTTTCTTCGTCCTTAATATTTTTAAGGATAAAGCGGTAAAGATTATCTGCATACAGGTCAACACAATTGTTGAATTCCTCAGCGGTCATAGTAGCGTTTTTTGTGCGTTTTTGGGTTTAAGACGATCCAATAACGGTAAAGTTACAGGGAATTTTTTATTTTTTTAAAATAGAGGATTAAAGCTGCCGATTCATTTAATCGCATAATTATTTGATTTTGTGAATGAAAGTTGTATGTTTATATAAACCAATATAAACTGAATGATAAAAACTTACTAAACCATTTTCTTTCTTGTTTGATCCGGACGGCTGGATTTTCAGCCGCGTCAGTCTATTCTCTGCTTTGAAGCGGGATTAAATTGCTATTCACTAAATAATTATCAGAAATGAAAAAGATACTGCTCTTTATTATGCTTCTGAATATGTCGGTTTTTGCTCAGACTAACAGTTATCATGAGTTCCCCGATTCACAAGCAGTGTGGAATGTCTCATATCAGGAATGGGGCATGGGTTCATGCGGGGAATACAGTTATACGATAGGGGAGGACACTCTGATAAACGGGCTGGTTTATTCTAAAGTAATACAAACAGGACACGATTTCAGTATGACCTTTGTCAATGACTGGAGTCCTCACTGGGAATGTGATCATTCCATCATGTATTCAAACTACTCTGATTACAGGGCAGGGATCCGTGAGGATCTTGCACAGAAGAAAGTGTTCATCGTTGATAAATATGAATCTCAGGAAAGCTTACTATATGATTTTACTTTAGAAGCTGGCGATACTATCAAAGGTTATTTGAGTTATGGACCTATGACTGTCGGGTTGGTTGATTCCGTGATGATCAATACCACATATAGAAAGCGCTGGCATATTAATGCTGCTATTCCAAATGCATACGAGATCATTGAAGGTATAGGGAGCTCACGGGGAATGTTGAATGCGTATAATGACTTTGAATATTATTCTAATCTCGATTGCTTCTCTGAAAATGGCTCCTCATTATATCCATCAAACACGGGTAGTTGTGGTTTGCTGACCTCTATAGATCAAATCACAAGTCCTTCTGAAATATTTCAGGTTTTCCCCAACCCTTCTTCCGGGATATTTAAGATCAAAGCGGAATTGAATGCGTCAATAAAAGTCTGCAACATTCTTGGTGAAGAGATCTTGAATGTAAAGTTAATCTCCGATCCGGCACTCATAGACCTTTCCGGGTATCCTGATGGAGTTTATTTCATAACACTTCAGAATAAAACCAGTGCAACTCAAAAAATTATTAAAACAAACAATCAGCTATGAAAAAACTTTTACTCTCTCTCTTGCTACTAGCCTTCATTAATAAATCGAACGCTCAATCAGCAGTGTACCATCCATTTCCAGCGGGTAACGATAGCGCTCTCTGGGTGCAGGAAGACTTCGATTCGCAGGGGAGCACGCATTTTCTGCGCACTTATCTTTACGGAGATACCGTACTTGGTTCATATCCATACAAGAAACTTTATAGAACGAGTGTTAACGCGATGGTTTACCCGCCACCGACTCCACCTTCGTTTAAAAATGATAACAGTTTTATCGGTGCTTTACGTGAAGATATAGCTGTGAAACGTGTGTATTACTATGATGCATTTTTTGGGGTGGAAAGACTTATGTATGATTTCAGCTTAATGATTGGTGATACGGCTTTTGTTGATTATCCATGGGGAGATACAGTAATATATACTGTGGCCGGTATTGATTCGATTCTTGTTAACACGGTTTATCACAAGCGTCTAATTATAGAACCGTTGACAGGTGGATTCGATTCGGCTCCCTGGATTGAGGGAATTGGGTCAGAAGCCGGCCCTCTGAATTACTTTTTTTCCGAAGGCGCGGCTTCGAACACTTTAGCTTGCTTTGGCGTAAATGAGATCAATATGTATAGTTATTTTGTATGGCCACCGGCACCGGAGTGTCGTATTTCAGTTGGTATCGGAGAATTGGAAAACAATAGCATCAGCTTTGGTGTGCTTCCAAATCCGACTTCAGGAACTGTAACACTTTCTCTGTCGTGTACAGGATCCTATTTTATTGAAGTCCTGAATTCCAATGGAGAAATTATTTTAAAGGAAACAAAGCCTGCGTCTATTGATTTGAATGAATTTTCAAATGGAAATTATTTGATTCGTCTTAGTGATGAAAAGGGTAATAGCGTAACTAAAAAAATAGTGAAACAATAAAAGTCTTTCATTCTCCCGCTTGTCATAAAAATCAACTAAACTACTGCCTATGAAAAAACAGCTACAAAAAATTTCGCTTTTTATGGTAATGCTTGTTGTGTCTACATCACTTTATTCACAGTGGAACAATTCACAATATTTTGACGGTGCAGATACCACCTATTATAATTCGATATTTATATTCAAAGATACAACTGCCAACAATATATGGCAGATTGGTTCGCCCGATAAAAATATTTTTGATAGTGCGGCAACACGTCCTAATGCAATAGTTACAGATACTACGAGTAATTACCCTGCATCTAACACTTCAAGTTTCTATTTTAACATGGCTCCATATCAATATTATGGTGTTATGGCAGTTCAATGGATGCAGAAGCTGGATATGGAAAAGCATCATTCAGGTGGTATTGTTGAGTTTTCAATTGACTATGGCGCCACATGGCAGAACGTATTTAATAATCCTTATGTCTATAATTTTTTCGGGTATGACGAAGCGAATGTTGATACATTGTCAACGGGTGAGTACGCATTCAGCGGAACCGACTCCACCTGGAAAGACATTTGGCTATGTTATAATATGTCATGGCTTTCCGGCACGGTAGACAGCGTTAAGGTTAGATATACATTTAAATCAGACTCGATTGCTACAGGTAAAGATGGATGGATGATAGATAACATGAACACGCATGTTACCATGGCGCATCCCATAAAGGAGGTCACTACAACAGATTACTTTAATGTGTATCCAAATCCGGCAAAAAACATTATCAATATACAGTTGAAGGCGGTGGATGAATTTCATATCATTGAGCACATGGAGCTTGTGAATACACAGGGGCGAATCGTAGGCCAATGGAAGAATGTGCCGACAAAATACTGGATAGAAACAAGCAAGTATCCTGACGGTATCTATTATCTGAAGATAAAAACGAACCTGCGTTCCAAGACGATTCCCATAACTATTCAAAAATAAGAATGATTTATAAACGGATCATAACTTCCTTAACAGCTGCCATTTTTATGGCAGCTGTTTTTCTCTGCTGGAAGGATCCGCTGACACCTTATCCATTTCCTGAACTTGCTTATTTTCCGAGAACACCTGCGTTTGCTAACAATCCGGTGACTGTTGAAGGAGCAGCTTTAGGAAGGTTTTTATTTTATGATCCCATTTTAAGCTCCGATAGTTCCCTTTCCTGTTCAGGTTGCCACGATCAGAAATCTGCTTTTAGCGATGCGCCAAAAGATTTCAGTATCGGAGTGCATAACGGCAAGACAAATCGTAACGCAATGCCATTATTCAATCTTGTATGGAACCGTTTTTTCTTTCTTGATGGAAGGGTGGCCACGTTGGAAGATCAGATCTCGCATCCTCTCACGGCAAAGAATGAAATGAATATGGAGTGGGACGTATTGCTGAAAAAGTTAAATGCAAGTGAATTTTATTCAGGCAGGTTCAATGCACTTTATAACAAAAAAATTATTGACAGTACGAACGTTAAAAATGTAATTGCTCAATTCCTAAAAACATTGATCTCCCACGAATCTAAATTCGACAGGGTTCAGCATCTTAAAAGTAAATTTACAAATGATGAGCTGGAAGGATTCCGATTGATGAATAATCAGACGAGAGGAGATTGTCTTCATTGCCATCCCACTGATGGAAATGGCCTGTTAACTACATTGGCTTTTAGCAATAACGGGCTGGATCCGGTTTACGATGTGGGTGGTTACACTGACAAGGGAAGAGGTTCAGTAACAGGGAATGAAAAAGATAATGGAAAGTTTATGATTCCGTCATTAAGGAATATCGCCCTTACCGGTCCTTATATGCATGATGGCCGATTTAAAACACTTGAAGAGGTGCTGGAGTTTTACAGCACGGGCGTTCATGTGTGCGCTAATATTGACACAAAAATGTCGATGGCGCATCAAAAAGGAGTAAAACTTTCGGATCAGGAAAAAAAACAGATTACAGCTTTCTTAATGACATTGACCGATTCTGTTTTTATAAGTAAAAAAGAATACAGCAATCCCTTCAGGAATAACTAGAGCATTTTAATCGTTCAGCTTCAATACAGCCATAAATGCACTTTGCGGGATTTCAACATTTCCTACTGAACGCATCCGCTTCTTCCCTTCTTTTTGTTTTTCAAGAAGCTTACGCTTACGCGAGATATCACCACCGTAACATTTAGCGGTTACATCTTTACGCATGGCTTTAATTGTTTCACGTGCAATGATCTTCGCTCCGATCGCAGCCTGGATAGGAATCTCAAACTGCTGGCGCGGGATAAGCTCTTTTAGCTTCTCACACATCTTCTTCCCGAAATCGTAAGCGTTATCTCTGTGAATCAGTGAGGACAAAGCATCCACAGGTTCAGCATTTAAAAGGATATCCATTTTAACAAGGGCAGATGCACGATAATCCAACGGAGAATAATCGAACGATGCATACCCTTTGGAAATCGTTTTTAAGCGGTCATAAAAATCGAATACGATCTCACCTAAAGGCATTTCAAATATTAATTCAACGCGATCTGTTGTCAGATAATTCTGATTTACGATGATTCCGCGCTTACCAATACAAAGTCCCATGATAGAGCCTACAAACTCGGATTTAGTAATTACCTGAGCTTTGATATACGGCTCCTCAACACGGTCAAGCGTGCTTGGATCCGGAAGATCGGACGGATTGTTCACTATGAGTTTATCACCTTTGGTAGTGAATGCAAAATACGACACGTTCGGTACAGTTGTGATCACAGTCATGTTGAACTCACGTTCTAAACGTTCCTGGATGATCTCCATATGGAGCATTCCAAGGAACCCGCAACGGAAACCAAAACCAAGGGCCGCTGAAGATTCCGGTTCCCATGTCAATGACGCATCGTTCAGCTGAAGCTTTTCCATTGAATAACGAAGCTCTTCAAAATCTTCAGTTTCTACCGGATAGATCCCGGCAAAAACCATCGGCTTCACATCTTCAAAACCCTGAATTCCGCTATCGCAAGGCTGACTCACTTTTGTGATGGTGTCACCAACCTTTACCTCGCGTGCATCTTTGATACCCGATATGATATAACCAACATCTCCTGTGCTTACTGAATTTCTCGGTTCCTGTTTTAAACGCAAAACTCCGATCTCATCAGCATTATATTCAGCTCCTGTATTAACGAATTTAACGCGTTCACCTTTTTTAAGTGTTCCGTTAACGATCTTGAAGTAGGCGATGATCCCTCTGAAAGAGTTGTAAACTGAATCGAAGATCAATGCCTGTAAAGGCGCCTGAGGATCTCCTTTCGGAGCAGGAATGCGTTCAGCGATCGCAGCTAAGATATCATGAACACCTGCACCCGTTTTGCCGGAAGCAGCCATGATCTCTTCACGTTTGCATCCAAGAAGATCTACGATCTGATCTTTCACCATTTCAGGTTCAGCGCTTGGAAGATCGATTTTATTAAGGATCGGGATGATCTCAAGATCATTGTCAAGTGCGAGATATAAGTTGGAAATTGTCTGCGCCTGGATTCCCTGAGCAGCATCTACGATAAGCAAAGCTCCTTCGCACGCTGCAATTGAACGTGATACTTCGTATGAAAAATCAACGTGGCCGGGAGTATCAATCAGATTGAAAACATATTTTTTACCGTTCAGTTCATAATCCATCTGGATGGCGTGGCTCTTGATGGTGATCCCGCGCTCTTTCTCTAGGTCCATATCATCAAGAACCTGAGCCTGCATGTCACGCTTGCTGATAGTGTTTGTATATTCCAGTAAACGATCGGCAAGGGTACTCTTCCCGTGATCGATATGTGCAATGATGCAAAAATTTCTAATGTTTTCCATGTATCGTTATCCCTTAAAGGTTAAATGTTATTTGCAAAGTCAATACGTTTAACATTATCATCATTTAACCATCCCCAAAAAGGGAGTGCGAATTTACGGTTTTTCCCGCTAATATCTCTCGGAAGCAAGGTCTAAACTAAAGGAATAGTGATTTTAAGACTGAAATGGCAAGGTACTTTAATTTGTTTTTTAATCCGCCATGACGTTACTTTGCGCCCGATTTATACCTGTAAGTATAAACACAGAGCAACTATGAAAGTTACCGATCACATCAAACAGGCGAAATCAACCCTGTTCTCTATTGAAATTTTACCGCCTCTGAAAGGAAAAAGCATCCAGTCGATCTTTGATGGAATTGATCCTCTGATGGAATTTAATCCCTCATTTGTCGATGTAACCTACCACCGTGAAGAGTACCTGTACAAAAAGCGTGAAGGTGGATATCTTGAAAAAGTTAGCATTCGTAAACGTCCCGGGACTGTGGGGATCTGTGCCGCGATCATGAACAAATATCATATAGATGCAGTGCCTCATATCATCTGTGGAGGTTTCAGTAAGGAAGAGACAGAAAATGCCCTGATCGATCTGCAATTTCTCGGAATCGATAATGTGCTTGCATTGCGTGGCGATTCAATAAAGAGCGAACCTGAATTTGTTCCGGAGCCTAACGGTCATGCATATGCGATTGACCTTGTTAAGCAGATCACACAAATGAATGCAGGTAAGTATATGGAGAATGATCTGGCAGATGTGGCACCGACTAACTTTTGTATCGGTGTTGCCGGTTATCCGGAAAAGCATTTCGAAGCGCCTAACATGACCTCTGATCTGAAACATTTGAAAAATAAGATCGAGGCAGGTTCTGAATATATTGTTACGCAAATGTTCTTTGATAATGCAAGCTATTTCGAGTACCTGAAGAAATGCAAAGAGATGAATATTAACGTACCGGTGATACCGGGCCTCAAGATCATCACAACAAAAAAACAGGCGACTTTATTACCTAAGATATTTAAGATAGATGTGCCGCAGGACTTATTGGAAGAAATAGAAAAATGTAAAACAGATGCTGAGGTGAAGGAAGTTGGTATCGAATGGTGTATCAATCAATCGAAAGAGCTTATCAAAGCGGGTGTTCCATGTCTGCATTATTATACAATGGGAACTTCAGAAGTTACGAGGAGAGTGGCGAGCAAGGTTTTTTAGTCTTAACCACAAAGGCACATAGGCAAAAATATTTCTTTGGAAGGGTTTTGCTTTCGGGTGGTGGGTTGAGGTCATCCTGAACTTGTTTCAGGATCCGCGCGCAGATCCTGAAACAAGTTCAGGATGACATCGCTTAACCCTTCTTCATCAATTTCGAAATATACTTTCCCAGTATATCGAATTCAAGATTTACGATCGTTCCCTTTTTTATAAACTTAAAATTCGTGTGCTCATGCGTATATGGTATGATGCACACGGAGAATGAATTATCCTTGGAGTTCACAACCGTGAGGCTCACACCATTCACGCAGACAGATCCCTTCTCAACCGTGATGTTATTTTGCCAAGCATCATATTCGAAGGTGTAGGTCCAGCTTCCATCACTTTCTAACACTGAAGTACACGTAGCAGTCTGATCAACATGTCCTTGTACAATGTGGCCGTCAAGCCGGTCACCAAGCTTCATGCAACGCTCCAGATTTACTTTGTCGCCTTCCTTCAGTAAAGAGATGTTTGTTTTTTTTAGGGTTTCGTCAATCGCGGTTACGGTATAAACATCATTGCTGATCTCTACTACGGTAAGGCAAACACCATTGTGTGCAATGCTTTGATCAATCTTCAATTCCTGGGTAAATGCTGAATGTAAAGAAATATGCAGGTTACTCTGGTCTTTTTTTAGAAGTGTGACTTCACCTAATGATTCAATGATCCCTGAAAACATAAATTACTGGCTGGGCGCTGTTTTGGTGTTAATGAGCTGTATGAAACCTTTTAAAGGCCGCGGCCTTATTGCATCTACGTGAATTTCATTTACCAGGCCGACATAGAAATAAGTTCCGTCCGGACAAACCTTTTTTGTGGATGCATTTTTACCGTCCCATTCCACATCAGGATCAGTAGTTTCAAACATGAGTAATCCCCAGCGATCGTAGATCTTAATGTCAACATCTTTTACAAAACGGTAAGGAAGCGCTGTAAAGAAGTCGTTGGTATTATCTCCATTCGGTGTGAATACATTCGGCAACTCGTAAAAAGGACAATTATCAACGCACAGCTTCTTGATGATAATACTTTCATTTGAGAAAGAATCAACCGCTGTAACAGCATAACAGCCGGCAATTGAAGGGACACCTTCGTAATTATCCACATGAGTGTATGAAGTGGTATTCAAATCATTGATCGTGTGAATGAGCTGCAATGGTTCTAAAATAGTTCTTGCAAAATAAATATTATAAAAAAGCGCATCGTCACTGCAGTAGGTGTTCGGGTTGGTCCAGTTCAGAACATTCTGCACGATGCCACAATCAGGTGTTACGGTGAATTCAGGTTGACAAGGAGCTACCAGATCCACCGGAGATTCACATTTTATCTGTGAAGTGTTGAAAAGCGGACGTGGTAATTGCGGATCGGAATACTCGCCTTCACTCTGTACTTTATAACAATAGTTAACTCCGTTCGTTAATCCTACTTCAGTGAATGTTTGTAAGGTCGTATTTCCGATAAGTACAAAATTAGATGAACCCGTTGGAACTTCTTTGTAGATGTAATATTTGTAATTCACCCATGGGGTGTTCATCTGCCAGTTAAGGGTTACCTGGTTGTCACTAGGAGTAGAAGTAAGGAATACTGATGATGCCGTGTGAGTTGATCCTTTGAAAACTCCGTTGCTGTAAAAATCAACACGGAACGTATAAGATGAATCCTGAGTATTCAGGCCCGTTGTTACAAATCCTGTATCAGTCAGCTGCCAGAAATTAGTATATGTATATACTGCGACCTGGTTAAATGATAAAGTGCCGGATTGTCCTCTTGCTTTCATCAACCGATATTGATATGGGCCCGGATTCGCAAGTGTATCTAAATTTGGAGGTACTCCAAGAGGTTTAACCCAATGAGTCCAGATGCTGCCATTTCCTGCGCCTGTTGTGAGAACGCTTACATTGGTGATGATTGGCACATCCCGAACAAGCTGCACGCAAACGTTGGAAGATGCAAAACTTTCAGATCCGTCATTGTAATATGCAACAACCATGTAGGAATAGTTAATGCCATGTAAAAGCCCAAGGCCGTTGTTGTTGTCCGTAAAAGTCAGGATAGAAGGATTCACGTTTCCAACAAGAGTATAACCCGTATAACTCGGCACTCCGGTTTCACAGGCGCTGTGAAACCATGGATCACATGATTCTTTGCGGTAGATGTAATAACCTTTTAAAGGATTGGTTCCGTTGGTTGCAGAACATAGCGGTGCAAGCCAGTTAAGAATAATACTTGAACCACTTGGTGAAGCAGTGAGTGATTGTGGAGCAGGGGCGATAACCCGTATGTTTACTGATTCGAAGTTCACGAGCGGATGTCCATTACCATCCTCTGCTTTGAAAGTAACAAGGTATGGCAGCAATCTGATCTGAGCGCATGAAGGTGTCCAGTTAAAGGTTCCCGTAACGGTGCTCAATCCTGAAACCTGAGGGAAGGTAGCAGCAGGATTATTCAATGTCAAAGGCCCTCCGCTTGCAGTGAGTGTAACATTCTCTCCCGGATCAAACGCGGACACATTAAATGAAAGTGACGAGTTGGCCACTATACAGGTATCCGCTATGTTTGAAATGCCCGGAGGAGAATTTAAGCAGGAGCCTACATCAATTTGCATATCGCGGAGAACAGAGCCCACAAAATAGCGCTGTGAAGTACCATTGACCAGCTTCCATTCTTCAATGACTATAGCAATGTTATAAACATACTGACCGGTGGGGCTGCACCAAACCAGATCACCGGTATTGTGATCAATACTGCCGACATTCATGTTGGGAGGAAATGACCAACCAACAATTGGGGCACCTCCTGCGTAGCAGGTAGATAAGCGATAATATAAACTATCGCCATCGGGATCGTATGCGGTGGGATTATGTTCAAAACAAACTCCTACACATGCCTGATCCAGTGGTGGAACGGTGAGTACTGGTGAGCTGTTAGGACTTAAAAAAGGATTGATATTTAATTCTGTGCGTAAGGAAAACGAAGTATTCACTGAGTTCGGGATATTCTGTACACCTGAGTTCCTGTTTTGATCTTCCATCGTAAGGGTGTAAACTCCAGGGCCTGAATACGTAAAATTACCTTTGTAAATATTAAGTTTCGTATACGGCACATTTACATACATATCCCCATCATGAGTTGAAGGGCAGAGACTAGATGGGCCGTTGATTCGCGGCAGAATTAAGCTATCACCATTACCCATATACACAACAAGTTCGCACCGGTCGGCATTTGTATTATTGGTATTTGTGTATGTGGTCACAGTGATCTCATAGGTATATCCCGAAATCCAGCGATAGGTGATCTCTCCGGCCCGGTTATGGGTCGCATAAGAATTGGAAAGACCAATAAATAAAACGAGAAAGGAAAGTAATAACTTCTTCATGGACAGGCCCTTCAAAAAAATAGAACTCTAAATTACGAAATTTATTTCAGGGATCCTTCCGAAATCACAAATTTGCCACTGGCATGCACTTTCCCCGGACTAATAAAACGATAAAAATATATGCCCGTGGGAAGATTCGACAAGGAGACAGAATTGTGCTCGCAATGAACAGTCTTTATTAATTGTCCCATATTATTATTTACTATCAGATCGCCTTCCGGAATTTCAGTGAGATCAAATGTGATATGTCCGGATGAGGGATTTGGAAATACATTTAAAGAAAAATTTTTCTCATTATTTTCACTTACTCCAATCCAGGCCCTGATGGTACTCCATACTTCCATAACAGAGGTTCCGATAAGATAATAGCTGCTGCCAACTTTTCTCCATTCGGAAATTTTAATGTCATAAACATAATTGCCAATATTATTTGGCTGGTCCCAAACTACATTCCCGGTTAAGCTATCAACAAAAAAACTATTGCTTGCTGCAGGATTTGAATAGCCTGCTGTCCCGCGCAAGAAGTCTTCATAATAAAGGCTGTCTCCATCGCTGTCGGTAAAAGATGGATTGTAATTGTAAGGTATATTTATGGCTGAACATACCACCGGCAGGTTCGAAGGTACAGGAGTATGGTTAGGCCCCAGGAAAGGGGATACCACAAGATCGGCTGAAAGTGTAAAGGGGGTATTAACGGAATTCGCAATATTTAAAATTCCGGCTGAGCGATTATAGTCAATTACGGATAAATGATACATTCCAGGGGAAGAGTAAGTCACTGTGGTTCTATAAACATTATACTTCAGTCCGTTGAAGCACGATGAAGTCATCATTAATCCATCATGAGTGGATGGGCATATACTAGATGGCCCATTAACCCTGGGAACTCTTGCAGAATCGCCATTCCCAAAATACAGCATTAAATCACAACGGTCCGCATTGGTATTTACTGTATTTGTATACGTTTCAATCGTAATTTCATAGGTATATCCTGACAGATTACTGCAACTTATTCTGCCTGCCATATTATGGGTTGCGGAGGCAAGCATGAATGCAAACATGGCGAGGACTGAAAGTAAAAGTTTTCTCATTTTCCGGAAGTTTGAATAAAAGTAGGTTAAAGAAAGATTCAGGCAAAAAAAAGATCGTCAGAAATATACATGTCTGACGATCGCAAAGCTATAAGGTTGCTTTTAAATACTAATAATTTATGACTTGTTCCACCAGCGATGGAGGCATTTCCCGGTATTCGTACTGTTGAGTGCGAAGCTGAGGCTCAAATCCCGCTTCCCTGATAGCATCCTGGATGCCCTGCGCGGTAAAACGGTGGGGCGCACCTGCAGCTGAAACAACATTCTCTTCGATCATGATGCTTCCAAAATCATTGGCTCCAGCATGAAGACAAAGCTTGGCTACATCCTTACCTACGGTTAACCAGCTTGCCTGGATATTGATCACATTTGGTAACATGATCCGGCTCATCGCGATCATCCGAATGTATTCATCACCGGTAACATTATTTGTGATTCCTTTATGACGCTTTAGTAATGTACCGTCATCCTGAAAAGGCCACGGAATGAACGCAAGAAAGCCTTTTGAATCTTCCGGTTTTTCACTTTGCACTTCCCTGATCCATACGAGATGCTCAAAACGCTCTTCAATTGTTTCGATATGCCCGAACATCATGGTAGCGGAAGTGGTGATGTTCAGCTGATGTGCAGCACGCATCACATCAAGCCATTCACGGCCTGTGCATTTTCCTTTGGAAATAAGTCTGCGAACACGATCATTCAGAATCTCAGCTCCGGCTCCCGGTAAGCTGTCGAGGCCTGCTTCTTTTAATGCTTTTAATACTTCTGTATGTGTTGATTTTTCAAGCTTGGTAATGTGCGCGACCTCAGGTGGCCCGAGTGCATGAAGTTTGACATTCGGATATAATTTTTTCAGTTCCCTGAATGTGTCCACATAAAATTTTAATCCCAGATCGGGGTGATGACCTCCCTGTAAAAGCAGCTGGTCCCCACCGTATTTAAGAGTTTCTTCTATCTTAACCTTGTATGTTTCTATATCGGTGATATAAGCTTCTTTATGGCCTGGGATGCGGTAAAAATTACAAAATTTGCAATTAGCGATACAAACATTTGTTGTATTAACATTTCTGTCTATCTGCCATGTTACTTTCCCATCCGGCTTTTGGATCTTACGCAGCTCATTTGCGGTGAAAATAAGATCGGCAGTCGGGGCATTTTTAAACAGAAAAACGCCTTCCTCAATTGAAAGAAATTCAAACTTCAAGGCACGTTTCAATAATTCATTCACATTCATTTTTCAAGGGGGAATTAGTAATTCGTAAATGATACATCAACACATTATTTTTCAATATGTAAATAATTTGATCGTTTAAGCCATATAGCCTGTCCAAATTCACTACGGGAGTAAACCCATTATTTTTCCAATTTGTTTCTGAGGGTAATGGCTATTTCATACATTTACGGGACTCAAAAGTAAAAATTATATGACTACCATCTCCAAAATATCCTCAATAAATAACAGCCAAAGCGTGGTTTTGTTGTGTGAGAAAACATCAAATCTTGATAATTATGGCTTAAGTAAACAGGAGACAGAGTTTTTAAAGCGGGAGATCAATGAAAGGGAGAAAAAATACGTATGTTTTAATCAACTGAACCGCTATGTTTTTGTCCAGTTGATCGATGCAAAACCTGAAAAATATAAAACACTTGAAGGCCTGAGAAAAGCTGCCAGCGGGATTCACAATATGTTGGTTCAGCTGAAAGCAGAAGCAATTACTGTTATTGATGTTGCTGGAAATGCGCCCGAAACTATTGCATTTACTGAAGGTTTGGCCCTAAGTAATTACCAGTTCCTGAAATATAAGAAAGATAAAGAAAAAGAGAAATTCTCTTTGAAATCGATAAGCGTCTACGGGAAAGGGATCAACCCTAAGCATGTTGAGGAACTGCAGATCCTTTGTGATGCAGTGAATATCTCAAGAACACTGGTCAATGAACCTCCGAATTTTCTTACTGCCATCCAGCTTTCAAAAGAATTCCAGAAAATGGGTAAAGAGGCCGGGTTCAACGTGGAGGTCTTTAATAAGTCGAAGATCAATTCATTGAAAATGGGTGGTCTGCTTGCCGTAAATCTTGGAAGTATCGATCCTCCCACATTTACAATTATGGAATACAAGCCATCCAAGCCAACTAACAAAAAGCCGGTAGTGCTGGTTGGTAAAGGTGTTGTTTACGATACGGGAGGTCTGAGCCTTAAGCCTACACCCAATTCTATGGATATGATGAAATGTGATATGGCCGGTGCGGCAACTGTTGCAGGTGCTATATACGCTATTGCAAAAGCAAAGCTGCCCGTTCATGTGATAGCGCTAGTTCCTGCGACAGACAACAGGCCGGGCGGAAACGCCTACGTGCCAGGGGATGTGATTACGATGTATAACGGACTTACAGTGGAAATGCTGAACGCAGATGCCGAGGGTAGAATGATCCTTGCAGATGCGCTTGCATACGCACAAAAATATGATCCGATGCTGGTGATGGACTTCGCAACATTAACCGGAGCCGCGATTGCAGCAGTTGGAATGTCTGGAATAGTCACGATGGGAACGGCTGACGAGCGCACAAAAAATAAGTTAAAGGCAAGCGGTGATAACACTTTTGAGCGGCTTGCGGAAATGCCATTCTGGGATGATTATGATGAGCTGATAAAATCGGATATTGCTGATATGAAAAATATTGGAGGTCCGTATGCGGGTGCCATCACTGCAGGAAAATTTCTTGGAAGATATGTGAATTATCCATGGATGCATTTCGATATTGCAGGGCCGGCATTTTTAACTGCAAAGGATGCTTATCGTCCGAAAGGCGGAACCGGTGTGGGAATCAGGATGCTTTACGATTATTTCCGAAATAATTTTTAATATGTGTCCAAAAGAGGCAAAGCACGAAAGTTGTAAATTGATAAAATGAAGTTGTTTAGGCTCACATTCATGCTTTTTTTGAATTTAGCGTTAAATTCATTCTGCTATTCGCAGAAAAAAAATTCCCTTATAGTAGCTGAGTATGACGATAACGCTTCGTCCAATCACCTTCAGCATGTGGTTAAATATTCATTTGTTGACGGAGTGATGTCAGGTAAGGAGGAGGTTTTGTCGGTTCCAACTGAAAAACCCGGCATCAAAGGAAATTATGTAAGGTTTGATATCGGTAAGAACAGGGTCTACCGCAATCAATATCTGGTAACAGGGGTCGGAAATATCATCGACCTGAAAAATAGAAAGCTCTTACTGGAAGAAAAGGACCAATTCATTGCTTTTAGTGGCGACAGCGTGATCTTTCACACGAATGATATTTTTAAGGGAAAATACTATTCCGTCTTTAACCTGAAAAGTGGGAAATATTCCAAAGTGGAAAATGCTAATTATAATCCGCAACCGCGGCTTGAAGTTGAGGTGGATGTGTCTGTCAGCCCTTTTGTGATCAATGCTTATGCAGTGAGCGGGAAAAAAGAAGTTTTGATTAAGGATGCAGGGTACGGGGAAGCTCAGCCTCTTATCGGTGATAATGTAAAGAGAGTGTTTCCGATTTTCTGGCTTGATAACAGCAATTTTTTATACGCGCACTTTTCCAAAGATCAGCATAAAGCGGCCATCATGAAAATTGGAAAAGATAAAACTGTAACTGAAATCGCTGGTATAGATGAGATTCCCGCGACAGCAGCAAACACCTCTTTTGAATTTGATCCCGCAGGGAACGTGATCTACACATGTGGCAAAGGCCGGTTTTTAATTGATCTTCAAAAGAAAAAAGCTGAGCCGGTCATTTATGAAGATCTCGGTAGTGGTTTTTTTGTTGAAAGCATTGAGAATTCAAAATACGGTCGTGTTATAAAATTTGAAAATTCTGAGATAGGGAAGAAATGGTGCAGGTTTGATAATGCTCAAACATCGGCCGGACATGGTGCTTTTCAAACGGAGATGGTTGTTGGGGAAGAGCGATACCCCCTGGGTGTTGCTGTATGGAATAACATCACAAGAAAATGGACGAGCCTTGAGATCTCGTCTCTTGCCAATATTATCGGCTGGATCAATGAATGATAAAAAAGGTACATTTGCAAAATCGTTAAGAGCCTATTAACTTTTAACCTTTAACATTTAACAAAGCGTTATGTCTGACGAAAAAATCATAGTAGGGATCTCTCAAGGGGATATTAATGGGATAGGACTGGAAGTGATCATTAAAACTTTTCTTGATCCGCAAATGATGGAAATTTGCACACCCGTTCTTTTCGGTTCAAATAAAACAGCCTCATTTCACCGTAAGGCCTTAAATATTGAAGATTTTAGCTTTAACCAGATCAAGGATATATCTGAGGTTAACCATAAGCGGGCAAACATCATCAACGTATATGACGATGAGCCCCTGGTAGAGTTAGGCAAGCAAACAGCTGTGGGAGGTTCTTCAGCATTCAAATCTCTCGAAGCGGCTGCTTATGCACTTGCTCAAAATAAAATTGACGTTTTAGTAACTGCTCCTATTAATAAGGAAAATATTCAGTCAGAGGATTTCAAATTCCCCGGGCATACCGAATATCTGGATGATAAATTCGGAGACGGAAACAGCTTAATGTTTTTGGTGAGTGATGATTTACGGGTAGCTGTGGCAACAGGACATATTCCTGTAACCCAGGTAGCATCCGCGTTATCTCCGGAAAAGATCCTGAAAAAGATCCAGGTATTGAATAAGTCGCTGATCCAGGATTTTCAGGTTAGAAAACCGAAGATCGCGGTGTTGGGCTTGAATCCGCATGCTGGCGACAATGGTGTGATCGGGAATGAGGAGCAAAGTATTATTATTCCTGCAATCAACAAAGCCAAAGAGGAGGGGATGCTGGTGTACGGACCATATCCGGCAGATGGCTTTTTTGGAAATGGAACGTACAAGCAATTTGATGCGGTATTAGCAATGTATCACGATCAAGGTTTGATACCTTTTAAGACGATCGCGTTCAATAACGGGGTTAATTTTACTGCCGGTCTCCCGGTAGTAAGGACTTCACCGGATCATGGAACTGCATATGATATTGCCGGAAAGAATCTGGCCTCGGAGGAATCCTTCCGCAAGGCAGTCTATATGGCCATTGACATCTTCAAAACGCGAAACATGCATAAGGAGATCACCTCTAATCCATTAAAAATCAGCATACAAAGAAGAGAGCGATAATATTCATCCGATAAAAAACTTAATTTATAGCAGGAATTCGATAAAAAAGAGCTGTTTTTATCGGATTTTTGCTTTTTTTGCATAAAAACAGGTCAGAAATTAATTCGATTTAGGCTTTGAAATAAGCTAAAAAGTTCTACCTTTGCCGTCTTTCTCAAAATTTAAGTAAAATGGCGGGCGGAAAAGAATATATTATTCAATTTGTTGGGCTTGCATTTGGAAAGCACAAATTTGAGTTTGAGGTTAAGGATAAGTTCTTTGATGGCCTCGAATTCTCTGAAATAAAACATGGGAATGTTCATATCGATCTTGAACTATTAAAGCAGTCATCAATGATGTCGCTTGAGTTTAATATCAGTGGAACAGTTAAAGTGCCATGTGATATCTGCACTGAAGAATTTGATCTTCCGATTGAAGGGGATTATAAGCTGATAGTAAAGGTAGGCGGGAATGATGATCAGGAGGAAGACGATGATATAATTACAATTGCTGCGAACGAGCACCAGCTGGATCTGGCGCAGTATATTTATGAGTACATCACACTTTCATTGCCGATCAAAAGGGTTCATCCTCCGGATGAAAAAGGAAAAAGCACCTGTGATCCTGAAATGGTGAAAAAGGTGGAAAGCTACCTGACTGATGATCCGGGTGAAGATGATGACGAAGAGGGTGGAAATGATCCGAGATGGGATGGATTGAAGGGGATCAAGCTGAATTAGAGATACGGTGAGATAGAGAGTTGGAGAAGGAAGAAAGAATTAGTGAAGGGGTGAAGTGGAGAGATGGAGAGGGGAAAAGAGATAAAATGAATTAATACGAAGTAAAAAATATTAGGAGGAACGAATCAGAAATTCTCTAATTCTCCATTTCTCCAGATCAACAATTAAAACAGAGTAATAACAATTAAATAAATAACACAATGCCACATCCAAAGCGAAAATTATCGAGATCAAGAAGAGATAGCCGTAGAGGTCATGATAAAGCTGTAGCTTCTACAATCTGTAACTGCTCTAACTGCGGAGCTCCTAACTTGTATCACCGTGTTTGTAACGAGTGCGGATACTACAAAGGTAAATTAGCAGTAGAGAAGAAAGTTTCTGCTTAAGTTTTAGTTTAATAGTCAATGGTTGACTGGGAATTGGGCATTACGCTCAAGCCGGTTTAACTATTAACTAATAACCCGATTAACTTAATTTATGAAGATAGGTATAGATATTATGGGCGGTGATTTTGCACCAGAAGCTACTGTTTCCGGTGCCATTTTAGCTTATAATGAATTACCAAAAGATGTTCGTCTGGTATTGATCGGTGATAAAGACCTGATCAATTCGGAACTTGCAAAGCATAAGGCGGATGTGAACAATTTCGATATTGTTCATTCTACTGATGTGATTTCAATGAGTGAACATCCTACGAAAGCATTTTCTCAAAAACCCAATTCAAGTATTGCTTTGGGTTTTTTTATGCTTAAAGAAGGCAAGCTTGATGGCTTTGCCAGCAATGGAAATACCGGTGCCATGTTAGTTGGCTCCATGTTTACCGTTAAATCTATTCCGGGAGTTATACGTCCCTGTATAACAACCATTCTTCCAAAAGAAAACGGTGGTGTCGGCCTGATCCTCGATGTAGGAACCAATGCCGATTGCAAACCGGATGTATTATATCAGTTTGGTGTACTGGGTTCCCTTTGCGCTGAACACGTTTATAATATTAAAAATCCCCGTGTAGCTTTATTGAATATCGGTGAAGAGCCTGAAAAAGGTAATCTTGTAACACAGGCTGCACATCAGTTGATGAAAGACTCCAAAGATTTTAATTTTGTCGGTAATGTTGAAGGACGTGATATTTTCGGTGACCACTGCGATGTGATCGTATGTGATGGATTCACCGGGAATGTGGTATTGAAGCAGGCAGAAGCATTTTACACATTGATCAAAAAGCGCGGTTTAAGCGATGAGTATTTTGATCGTTTCAATTATGAGAATTATGGTGGAACACCTGTACTCGGTATTAATTCAACAGTTATGATCGGGCATGGTATCTCCAATGATATAGCCGTTAAGAACATGATCCTACTTACAAAAGATGTAGTGGAAGCAGGTTTATCGGAAAAAATAAAACAAGCATTTCAATAAATGACAAAAGTTACTGCCGCAATTACAGCTGTCGCTGGATATGTTCCCGACTACGTTCTTGATAATAAAGAGCTGGAAAAACTGGTGCCTACCACTTCAGACTGGATCGAAACACGCACAGGAATAAAAGAGCGCAGGATCCTGAAAGGTGAAGGTCTTGGAACTTCGGATATGTGTGTGAAGGCGGTCGAGCTTTTATTAAAGAAACGCGGGATCACTGCACTTGACATTGATCTGATCATTGTCGGGACAGTTACTCCTGATTTTGTTTTCCCATCAACATCAAATGTATTGTCGGATAAGATCGGTGCTACCAATGCATGGGGCTTCGACCTTTCAGCTGCATGTTCAGGATTTGTATTCGGATTATCAACCGGAGCTCAGTTCATCGAGACAGGAAAATATAAAAAAGTTGTTGTAGTCGGTGCAGATAAAATGTCTGCAATTCTTGACTATACTGACCGTTCTACTTGCATCATTTTCGGTGATGGAGCAGGAGCAGTATTATTAGAGCCGAATACAGAAGGATTGGGAATCCAGGATTCTATTTTAAAAGCAGATGGTTCCGGCCGTCAATACTTGCATCAGAAAGCTGGGGGGTCGGTGAAACCGCCATCACACGAAAGTGTTGATGCGCGTGAGCATTTCGTTTATCAGGACGGGCAGCCCGTATTTAAGCGCGCAGTTGTTGGAATGGCTGATGTATCAGCACAGATCATGGAACGTAATAATTTAAAATCAGAAGATGTTGCATGGCTTGTGCCTCACCAGGCAAATAAGCGTATCATTGATGCTACAGCTGAACGCATGGGACTATCATCTGAAAAGGTAATGCTGAATATTCAGCGTTATGGTAATACTACTGCAGGAACAATTCCATTGTGTTTGTGGGATTATGAAAAACAATTGAAGAAAGGGGATAATATTATCATTTCTACTTTTGGCGCAGGGTTTACATGGGGCAGTGTTTATTTAAAATGGGCATACGACTCGAAATAATTGGGAGTCGGAAGAACGGAGTCTGTAGACGGTTCATCCGTTATTTACAGTTCCAATTGCAAATAGAGTCATTATAAAATTGAAAATGTTGTTTATAAGTGATCGTTAGAGTTTAACCGTCTACGAACTACAAACAACAAACTATTAACTAATAATTGAAAATATGAAACTGAACGAAATTCAAGACCTGATCAAGTTTGTAGCAAAATCCGGAGTTAGCGAGGTTGAACTCGAAACAAAAGATGTTAAGATCGTTATCAAAACTCCTGCAGGGAAAAAAGAACAGGTATATGTTCAGACTTCTGCACCGGTTATGTCACAGCCGGTTCAAAATGCCGCTCCAATGATGCAGCAAAGTGCGCCTGCTCCTGAGACAAAAGCTCCGGAAACAAAATCAAATGGTGGTGCTGACGAGTCGAAATATGTGACCATCAAATCTCCCATGATCGGAACATTCTATCGTTCATCATCCCCTGATAAACCGCCATTCGTAAATGTTGGTGATGAGATCGCTGCAGGAAAACCTGTATGTATCATTGAAGCAATGAAGCTTTTTAATGAGATCGAATCTGATATCAAAGGAAAGATCGTGAAAGTATTGGTGAATGATGCAACTCCTGTTGAGTACGATCAGCCATTATTTTTAGTAGACCCTTCTTAATCAACGAACATCGAATCTCTCCGAATATCGAATCTGAATTCGCTATTCGTTTTTCATTCGTTATTCGCTGAAACTAAAAAAGAAAAAAATGTTCAAAAAAATACTTATTGCAAACAGGGGCGAGATCGCATTGCGAATCATACGTACCTGTAAGGAAATGGGAATTAAAACAGTTGCTGTTTATTCAACTGCCGACAGAGAATCCCTTCACGTGAAATTTGCCGATGAAGCTGTTTGTATCGGCCCGCCCCCAAGCAAAGATTCATATTTAAATATTCCGAATATCATTTCAGCTGCTGAGATCACTAATGCTGATGCGATCCATCCGGGTTATGGTTTTCTTTCAGAGAATGCAAAATTTTCAAAGATCTGTCAGGAGCATAATATTAAATTCATTGGTGCTTCACCTGAGATGATCAACTCTATGGGAGATAAGTCCTCTGCGAAAGCAACCATGATCGCTGCCGGTGTACCTTGTGTTCCTGGTTCAGAGGGGTTACTCGAAAGCGCTGAGCAGGCAATAGAGCTTGCACCAAAAGTTGGTTATCCTGTTATCATCAAAGCAACAGCCGGTGGTGGCGGACGCGGAATGCGCATTATCTGGAAAGAAGAAGATATGGCTTCTAATTTTGAATCAGCAAGCAAAGAAGCTGAAGCTGCATTTGGAAATGGCGCAATGTACATGGAAAAATACATTGAAGAGCCGAGACATATTGAGATCCAGGTTGTTGGTGATCAATATGGAAAAGCTTGTCATTTATCTGAAAGGGATTGTTCTATTCAAAGACGTCACCAGAAGTTGGCTGAAGAGACTCCTTCTCCCTTCATGACAGATGAACTTCGTGAGCGCATGGGTGAAGCGGCCATCAAAGCTGCAATGGCAGTAAAATATGAAGGTGTTGGAACGGTTGAGTTTCTTGTAGATAAACACAGAAATTTTTATTTCATGGAAATGAATACGCGTATCCAGGTGGAGCATCCTATCACTGAAGAGGTGATTGATTATGACCTGATCCGTGAACAAATACTCGTTGCTGCAGGAGTTCCGATTTCCGGAAAAAATTATTATCCGCAGCTTCATGCGATCGAATGCCGTATCAATGCTGAGGATCCGTTCAACAATTTCCGCCCTTCACCGGGTAAGATCACGGTTCTTCACACCCCGGGCGGACATGGTATCCGCGTTGATTCCCATATCTATGCAGGTTATACGATTCCTCCGAATTATGACAGTATGGTTGCAAAGCTGATCACTGTTGCGCAAACACGTGAAGAAGCTATCGCGAAGATGCACCGTGCCTTGAGCGAATATGTGATCGAAGGCGTTAAGACAACCATTCCATTCCATTTGAAATTAATGAAGGATGAGAATTTTATCAAAGGAGATTACACGACTAAGTTCCTTGAGAATTTCGATCTGACAGAATAAGTATTTTTACCATTAAGGACAAAAACACAAAAAGCGAAATCGAAAAGTTTCGCTTTTTTGTTTAGTAAGGATCTGAAAAAGCTTAATCTATTTCTGCTCTTTCATGAATGAGAGCATCTCGTTGTATAACTTATTGTGCGAGTTGTAAAATTGAAAGATCATTGGGATGTGCCTCTTCCGCTTAACTTCTATATATTTTACGTCAGATCTGTATTGACTGAACTCTTTAATAAACCGTTGATTGCTTTCTTTAATATTTGGATATGTTTTCTCACCGGTTAGGATCAACATTGGTGGAATGCCTTTATGAAGGAAATAAATAGGAGAAGCTTTTTTCCAATTTGCGGGATCGCTCGAAAACGCTCCCTGATAATGTTTATCGCCATTTGCATCCTGTTTCTTTAGGTAATTAAACATATCAAGTCCGGCAGCGTCAATAAGAATTACACCTTTCACCGGATCTTTCAATCCGACTTTATTAAAGTATTCTTCCTTTACAGTGATCAAAGCTGAAAGATGTCCGCCTGCAGAGTGACCGGAAATGAACACGCGGGAAGGATCACCTCCATACTGATCAATATTTTCTTTCACCCACTTTACAGCTTTTGCGGAAGCTTCAGCCATGCCATTCCAATCAACATCCGGACTCAAGGGATAACTTACAATTACACCTACAACATCCTTTCGGGCGAGCCGTTTTCCAAAAAAACTGTAAAGAGATTTTTTTCCATGACTCCATCCGCCTCCATGGAGAAAAATCAAAACGTCTTTCTTTGACGACACATCTTTAGGTGCAAAAACATCAAGCTTCTTCTCATCAATTTTTGCACTTCTATCTTCAGGAAGATATGTTATGTTTTTGTGTTTTGTAATTCTGCAGGAGCTTGATCCTGTCAGGAATAGAGCAGATAATAAAACCAGGAAATAATTTCTGATGATCTTCATAACGTATAAAAATAAAAATTTATGCCTGCCGGATTAATAAAAAAACGCCTTCAGGTCTGAAGGCGTTTGATTTCAATGTGGTCGTTCCGTTCTATTTTCCTGAAAGCAGTGTCAGCTTTCCATGGCTTTGCTTTTCACCGGCCCTCACAACATATATGTATGATCCTGCAGCTAATCTTCTTCCTTCGTTGTTCTTACCGTCCCATACACTTTCATGGATACCTGCGTCTTCATTCGTTCCTCTTAGACTCCGGACACAAGTGCCGTAAACTGAATAGATATCGACACTTACCTGAGACGGACCATCAAGCGTATATGAGATATTCACCTTATTATCAAACGGGTTAGGATAAGCAAAAGAATTCAGTCTGTTGTTAGGTTTTAATGGTTCTGAAATTCCTGTGGCCAGTAAGGGATCGAGGGCGAGGATAGAATCGATGTTGTAGTTCTCATCACCCGGCTGGTACAATAAGAATTGAAATCCGTCAAAGAGCATTTCATCGCCTGAGTTTGTCCCTGCATAAACGTTTACTGGCGGACTGTTTGGATTATTTGGGTTGTTGACTGTATTGTCGTACACATGTGTTCCTTTTAGCTTATACCCTGCAGGCACCTGAATAATGTTGCGCATCGTATAAAAGCCCTGCCAGTCGAAATCCCAGTTCGGGATCCTGATGATAGGAATAGTGTCTGTTGCCATGAATGCATAATTCACAATGCTTTTAGCAATTTTATGTGAGTGAGGAAACACAGCAAAGACTGAGAGAGGATATGGCAATCCGCCCGAAGAGGGATAGACCGCACTGAATGTTCTTACTGTATTTGCAGGAATGTTGAGCACCCAGTTTTGGAGCGGAGTGGTGACATAAACCGGCCTTACACCCGTTGTCCCCGGAGGATAAAAGAACAATCTGATCTTTGTGCTATCCAGCGATCCTGCAGTTCCCTCCGGGTAATGTATTTGCAAGACTATTTTTGATCCCGCTTTAAGCGTGATACCCATCTTTAAAGGACCGCTGCTTGGAAACACTGTCGGTGGAGCTCCGTGAGCGTAAGCTCCCAGACTGAAATCCCCTGTGATCGTGTAACAGCCACCGGAAAGGTCATTGGTAGTAGTACCCATTGAGTCGACATTCACAACAACGTGATGTACAATTTCATGATTGCCGGGAATGATTTCATACGCACGCACAATACGGTTCTGTGTAAGTCCTGTCGGTAAAGAGAAGCAAACATAACTGTCGTTAGTTAATGCATTACTCGCAAATGTCGGAATCTGAAGCTCCAGATCAGGAGTTCCGTTCAGCTGATATTCAGGATACACCGGAGCAGGTGGAGCAAGGGTTGTATCTCCTGCCGGGGCACCATTGGCTATCCAGTTAAGAATAGCAGCTTTTTCTCCGGGTGCAATTAATCTCTCGTGTGCGAACCTCGTGTAGGTTGTATCCGGGCTCCAGGGCGGCATAAAGCCTGAAGTAAGATGAGCGTCAATGGTGTAAATATGAGGCAATATCGCGCTGTAGGTCATAAATGAAGGCGCGTGCTGATCCTCATGGTGACAACTTGTGCATCGGCTGTAAAAAATAGGAGCAACAGTGCTGTAAGTTGCCTGAGCTGAGAGCTGAGATATATTAATCAATAAAACCAGCGATAGTAGGAGTTTTTTCATTCGTTGTCTTTTTGTTATTTCAAATATATGCAAAAAAAGAGGATTAATCAAGACTTAAGGATGTCATGCCCACTGCTTTTTTCTAAGGCCGTAAATGAAAATAAAACGCAATTGTTATCTTTGATAAAATACTTTTTTAAATGAGCCATAACCTTAAAGAAAACGAGCGCGAACTCATAAAGCTGATTAATTTTTTCCGTAAGCATGCAGAAAAATTGATGGGAGAGAATAAAGTGGATGCTGAGTTTCAGCAGTTAATTGAAACATGTGAGAAATTTTCTGAGCAGCTGAATCTACATGCAACACGAAGGGAAGAAGTTTTGCAGCAAAGAGAGCAGCTGAAAGGTCTCGTAAAAGATAATGCAGTATGTCCTAAATGTAATAAATCAGCCAATCTTAAATTTGTCGGGACAGATAAAAGTCCCCAAGGCTGGAAATCCAATAAATACAAGTGCAGAAAGTGCAACATTGAATTTGTTTGGGCAAGGCCGAACAATCCCTGGGATATGATACCGTATGTTGAAAATTTTGTTGCTGATCTTCATCAGAAAGTAGAGAAGCAGGAAATTCCGGAGAATGAGAAACAACAGGCGATTGATACCATCGCGCAAATGGAAGGGAACCTTCAGAAGTTAAAGCCCGTGATTGAAGCTTCTGACCTCGATCATAAAGAACTTCTTGAACGGGAAGAAGAGATGGCGAAAATGATCCATGAGTTTAAAAATCATTTACTCATCATAAAAATTAAAATGGATACATGGGAGAGCAGAAAGAATTAATTCTGTTTACTTTTTTTTAAATGTTCCAGTGTCATCTCCCATCTTTTCACCGGCTGCTCAAAATTCAGCGAACCGGGAATTGTAATGTATTCCTTGACGAATTCGAACCCTACTTTTTCAAGCGTTTTGTTTGGAGCCGGATTTAAAGCATATGGCTCAGAGATCAGTTTTTTCAGCTGCAGCTTTTCAAAAAAATGAGGCAATGTCAAACGTACGAGCTCTGACCCCATCCCCCTTTTTCTTTCAGCGTTTTTCCAGAGATGGAGATGCATTGTTGCTTCTTCACCGAACTGCATTGGGTTTACATTTGAATGCCCTACAGGATTTCCATTCAGTTCCCATATCATACAGAATGAGCGCTTATGAACGAGTGGCGTTTGTAATTGCATAAGCAGCATGTTGCTCAGCTCGCCACGCGATGGCAGTTTATTCAGATCTACTCCCATTCCTTCCAGGAAAGAACTGTCTGCTGTAAGCCAATAGTCGGCAATAAGCGAGATATCAGTTTCGGTAAGCTCCCTAACGGAAAGTTCATCATCGGTTTTTTTCATGCGATCCAAGTTTTGCATCAATCCTTTTTTCTGAGGTCAACATTATAAGTGAATGTGATCTGCGCTATTTGTTTTGTATACAAGCCAACAGTTTGTGTTAAATAACCCGCCTGTATATTTATCAAAGGGGTAAGTTGATAACCGATTCCGCCATAAGCACGGTTACGATCAAAAGGTGATGAGGTGAGATTAATAAAGATCTCATCATAAAGGGTTAGAAAAAAGGTTTTTTTCTCGAGCGTCATTTTATTGATCGGAATAGTAAAACGAAATGAATACCTCATCCTATTCATGTATCTGTAAGAGTTTATTGCATTAAGCCATCTTTGTTCCAACCGGTAACGATGCTCAAAAATGATTCGCTTTAAGGTACTCTTCAAAAGAAGTTGTTCCCAAACTCTGTTTTCATTAATAGTGGGAGTTTGGATAAATTCACCATCAGCGGGATAATTTAACACTCTCGCATAACCTGCAGTAATTGTTGATTGTGCACTGTTATGATAATTTATTCCACCCCTGAGTAAGATCTGGTCTGCTTCATTCAACAAGCCGTGATCGCGGTATTGAGCTTCAGCGTGAATGCTGAATTTTTCATGTAATCTGATCTGGCTATTAAAAACAAGCCACGAGCCGGTGTTATATTTAATTTGAGAAAAAGTAAGCGGGCTAAAGAAGAGAAAAAACAGCAGGCTTGAAAGAAAATTTTTACTGGATGGTTTCATAATTATTTTCCTGCAATGAGGATGAGGTCTGTTACTATTGTGTTATCGGTCATAGTCGAAACTACGCGTTCCGTATTTAAAATTTTAAAATGATTCTTTTTGAGTGTATTCGCAAGAAACTCTTCATCATAGTAATGCATAAACATCTTCTCTCCTGTGCTGCCACTTTTCCAGCCTGACTTGTTATGATCATCTTCCATTGTGCTTATGTAGAGTACGCCACTTTCATTTAATAAAGCGTACGCATTGCTGATCAGTTTTTCTACCTCTTCTTTCGAAAGATAGGGGAGAAGAAAGCCACACATGATGCCATTATATGTATGATTCAACTGATCGATATTCCTGCAATCCATTACATGGAATTCAGCCTGAGGGTTATTCGTCTTTGCGAGACGAATCATTTCGGGCGCAAGATCCATTCCCTTTAGCTGGATATGGGGCAGCTTTTTTAATAAATATTTTGAAATATTTCCGGGGCCGCATGCAAGCTCAAGAATCGCTGGTCGTTGACCAATAAGATAATCACAAAAATGATCAAATGATTTTTCATATAGGCTCACGTCCATGAACCTGTTCTGGTAATGTTCGGCAAGCTTGCTGAAAATACCGGCTGCGAGCTCTGATTTGTCCATTCAGATTAAGAATTCTTTGTTGCTTATTGTTTTTTTATCGCCAGCTAGACTTTTAGAGAACCTCTGAAACCTCTTGCTGCATAATAAGATTCTGCACCGTTGTGATAAACGAAAACATTTCCATAGCGGAAATCTGCGAAGAGCGCACCGCCAAGCTTTCTGATATCGGCAGGTGTTTTTATCCAGCTGGATGTCTTTGAATCGAATGTTCCAACTTTCTGAAGATCTCTGTATTCTTCTTCGTTCAGTATTTCTATACCGATTTCATCAGCCATATCCAATGCGCTGTTTTTAGGCTTGTGTTCTTTTCGTGAGTTAAGAGCTTGACGGTCGTAACAGATACTTCTGCGTCCCTTGGGACTTTCAGGAGAACAGTCAACGAATAGAAATTCATTTGTTTTCTTATCGTATCCGACAACATCCGGTTCGCCACCCGTATTTTCCATTTCAGCCAAAGACCAGAGCTTATTGGTTTCAGACTCAAGCTTGCCCTGAACTTTTTTCCATTCAATGTCTTTATGACGTTTCATGTTTTTTTCAAAACGATCTTTTAATATTGACAAGAGCTCTTGCTGCTGTTTGGATGATAGGGACTTGCTATTTTTTGCCATAAGAGTATTTTTATTTGCGATGGTGGTTTACTTAACACTAATCCAGTCTTTGATCACTTCCGACAATTCTGTTTTTGAGTTTTGAATATCTTGCATGCTTCTGAATGTTGCAATAGCTCTGTCATTCTCTTTCCAGGTTAGAATAGTTGATCCGCTTTTTATCAGTTTGTTTTCCGGCTGCGCTTGTTTTTTTGACCCGCGATGAAAAATCAGCTGGATCTGTTGTTTCGGTGGCAGGATCCTCATCGTGATCCGATCTTCATCTTTAAAAGAATAATTCGGGCCGTTCCATTTAATATTTTCATCAAGCCTGCTGTCAGCATTCAGAATTACAGATCGGAGAACTTCAATCTCTTTTATAAACGGATGAGCAAGATCCGCTAAGAATAAACTTACTTCATTATTTAATGCAGCATGCAATGCCATAGATGTGTTTTTATGTTTTAATCCTTAGGTTCCCATAATTGGACTTTGTTCCCTTCCATGTCAATTATATGGACGAACTTTCCGTAATCGTAAGTTTCAATTTTGTCGACAATGGTTACACCTTCTTTTTTGAGTTCTTCTACGAGTGCTTCCAGGTCGGCCACTCTGTAATTGATCATGAATTCTTTAGTAGAAGGTTCAAAATATTTTGTTGTTTCCGAGAAAGGGCTCCATTGTGTCGCACCTTTTTTTGTGGGATCGGAATCTTCTCTCCATTCGAAGGTGGCACCGTAGTCGTTCGTGTCCAGGCCGAGATGGGTTTTATACCATTCCGCCATTTTTTTAGAGTCTTTACATTTAAAAAAGATTCCTCCTATACCAGTTACTTTTTTCATGTTGGTTGTTATTTGAATTTTTAAAACAGAGTTTAGATCTATTTTTTTCTATTGAGGATAAAAATCATAAAAGAAGAGATCGCGCACATGATCAAAGCGCTTGTGATAAGGCTGTTTTCTTTCTGTGAGATCCCGATCAACAGGTCACCGACAAACATTACCAAAAAGAAAATGTATGCAATCGTCAGCATGGGAACCGATCTTTTAAAGGTAGCGAAAGCGAAAATAAATCCCAGTGCAAACTGTCGCACTGCCCACATGTTGATTACATAATTCACGCCTTTGCCGCTGATATCTACTGTTTCCAATACAGACTGAGGTGAAACGTATAGTAAAACGCTTACCATGATTTCCATTATCGCGAATAGCGCTGATACTATCAATATCCATTTCGGTAATGGTTTTTGTTCTTCTATCATAGATCTTTTAAGTTAGTATCAATAAACGTTGTCGCACTCAAGTAACAAGTTAAAAGTACAAAAGGAAAGGATTTGTTACACATACCGGGAAGGAAATTTCATGCTTTAACAATATATTGCAGTACAGAATGAAGGGCATTTTGGGAATGCCGTAGCTAGGGCAAGACATTTTCAGTCCTACTTTACATAAGATACACTAGATAGTTTTCGACAGATTTTAATTATCCCGTGCGTTTTTCTTCACCAAGATAATATGGTCGTTTTCCACAGGCAGGTAGCCATAATCATAGCAAAAAAAGTAGTTGACTCCTTTTTTGTTGGTGTAGACGTGAGTGTGAAAGCCAAAGTTAAATCCGTGCTGCTGAAGCTTTATTCGCGGTGCTTTAACGGTTCGTGAAGGTGTAAGCTGTTGCAGGATTTTCCGGTTCTTACGCAAAATGCTGTTAACACTTCTTACATAAACGCTGGCGCGACTGTTAAGTTTGTTGTTGTAACTGTTTCTGCAGAGATCTGAACAGTATTTTTTATCCACCCTTCCCTTAAGGATGTCTCCGCATTCAAGACATAATCTGTCCATAAATGTAATTGCAATTATATAGTTCCTAGTAATAAAAGCATTGCGGAGTATCTACTTTTACTGAGGCTAAAATATAACATTAACTTCTTTTACTTATTTATAACCGTTTAAAAACGGATATAATCGTTTAACAACCGAATACTTAGTTTTTCCCGAATCACTTTTGCACCGCCAAAACGATGGAGCGCTCATTGTCAGGCAGTAACAAATTATTTAACTAAAAAAAATCTAGGAAAAAAATGAACGCATTACGTAACAAAGTACAATTAATTGGAAATTTAGGAATGAACCCTGAGATCAAAGTTCTTGACGGAGGTAAAAAACTTGCAAAGATGAGTATCGCTACAAACGAAACTTATAAAAACGCAAAAGGTGAAAAGATCACTGAAACACAATGGCACAATCTGATCGCATGGGGAAAGACCGTAGCGGTAATAGAAAAATATCTTTCTAAAGGAAGTGAAGTTGCTATTGAGGGTAAGCTTATCAACAGAAACTATACAGATAAAGAAGGAGTAAAACGTTACATAACTGAGATTCAGGTAAACGAGCTTTTACTGATCGGTTCAGGCAAAGCAGCTAATCTATAATACTTGAAAATGGATAGCAAGCCCCGGCATTATTGTCGGGGCTTTTTTTGTTTGTCATTCCGACCGCAGCGGAGGAATCTAATTCGAAGCGGATATAGCTTTGGTTTTATTATAATTGTTAAGTCGACTCAGATCTCTGGGCAACCTCGAGATGACAAATTACTTCGCCTTTATCCCCATTAACTCCTTTACAGCATTATCTGTATTTACAAAACCACCTGAAATACAAAGCTCACTGACTCTCGTTTTTTTCTTTTTTGTTCCGGGAATCTTCACTTTTCTCTTATATGGAACAACGGTCTTCATTAAAACATCGCGCACTTCCGTTGCTTTCAGTTCCGGAAAATATCCGCGTATTACCGCAGCAACGCCCGCGGTTGAAGGCGCAGCCATACTGGTTCCGGATTCATTGATGTATTTGTTTTCGGGAGCAGTACTGTAGATGTCAACTCCGGGAGCGAAAAGATCCACTTTCGTCTTGCCATAATTTGAAAAGCTTCCGATAATGTTTTTTCCTTTTTTATATCCGCTTGCACCAACCTCGAGCCAATTCGGTGCTACTTTGCCTGAAGCCATTTCCCTGCTTGGATACGATTGTTCAATATCCCTGTTTTTTGACTCATTTCCTGCAGCATGGATCAAGAGAACATCCTTGGATAAAGCATATTCCACAGCCTCATCTACAACTTTTTTATCCGGTGAATAGTATTTTCCAAAACTCATATTGATCACCTTTGCACCATTATCAACAGCGTAACGGATAGCATTCGCAACATCTTTATCGCGTTCATCCCCGTTCGGAACTGCACGTACAACCATGATCTTTACATTGTTTGCAATCCCCTGAATTCCTAGACCATTATTGCGGACAGCAGAAATGATCCCGGCTACATGTGAGCCGTGCAACGCATCAGGTCCTTTCACATGGTTATTTCCATAATAGCGTTCGTTCGCATCATCCGGGTTATCTCCTACAATGTATCTGCGGATGGAGTCAGCATTCATCCTGTTGTATTTCGCCATGTTGATGATCATTCCGGCACCTTGAGAAACTTGCTCATCAAGCTCCTTAGGATTAACAAGAGTGAGGATTAGCTTCATTCTTTTTTTGATCATTTCATCCTGAGGATTGTCAGGTATAAAAGCTTTCACTGCAGTTTTTGTAAACTCCGATTTTTGTTGTGTTTTGACTTTTGTGATAAAATCAGAAAGCATGCTGAACTGTGCTGCCTGCTGATCCTGTTCTGCCTGCGCTTTTAAGAATTCAGGTTTTATTTTTTCGTAAGTCAGATACTCTGTCTTTTCCTCATTAGAAAGTTTTGCGGGATCAGCATCTTTATATTTTTTGTTAAGTCGTTGATACATTCGCGCGAGCTCCGTTGCTTCGTAACCGATATCGCCATTAGCACCACCTAAGAAACTCCAGCCATGCACATCATCAATGTATCCGTTTTTGTCATCATCAATTCCGTTATCTGCGATCTCTCCCGGATTGGTCCAGATGATATTTTTAAGGTCGTCGTGCTCTGTATCCGTGCCGCCATCAATAACTGCAACAATCACTGTACCTGAAGTTTTGGTACCCAGTGTCTTGTAAGCCTGTTCAACACCTGTTCCGTATACCTTATCGGTTTTCGGGTCCATTATTTGCCAATTTTCAGGGGCCTTCTTTTGAGCAAAGCTATAGGTTCCGATAAATAAACTTAAAATAAGGAATACTCTTTTCATCTGCTGAATTTTAAATAATATATAATGATATTAAATTTACGTGAAATGTAGTGATATGGATTACTTTTTTTTTAAGTGGCGGATGGTACTGATGAATGGAAAAGACAAAACATAAGTCATAAAAAAACCCGCCTGAAAGCGGGTTCTCATTTTTACAAAAATAACTTAACAAAGTTCATCAAAAGCCATTTTAAGATTGTCAGCGATCATTTGCGCGCTGCGGCCTTCAATATGATGGCGCTCTACAAAATGAACAAGCTTGCCGTCTTTAAATAAGGCGATTGCAGGTGAAGAAGGAGGATAAGGTGCAAAATGTTTGCGTGCCTCAGCTACAGCTTCGGTATCAAAACCTGCAAATACCGTTGTAATACGGTCGGGACGCTTATCACCTGAAACTGCTAATTTCACTCCCGGACGAGCAGCTCCTGCAGCACATCCGCATACAGAATTTACAACAACAAGAACAGTTCCTTTGCTGTTGATGGCAGTATTTACTGCTTCAGGTGTTGTAAGATCTTCGAAGCCTGCCGTTACAAGCTCCTGTTTCATTGGCATTACTATACTTTCTGGATACATATTGAACTATATTTTTTAATTGTTTACTCTGTGAAATATCGTCTGCAAAGGTACGGAAAATGCTTGGTTTTGTGGATAAAAAAATGCTTGCAGGTCTGCCAATTTTTTTTAATTTAGCATTCCTTTTTTAGGATTAGTGCCTGAATAACACCATTTGGTCTAAAGCATATTCCGTTAGTATTAAAAACAGTCAACCTCTTAAATTGTTTAATTCAATGAAAAGTTTTTTACAGATCTTCTTACCGGTAGTTTTCGTCTTTACTTTTAACGCTGGCTTCTCGCAGGCGCCTACAACTGCGGCTTCAAATGTTATCACGGTAGGAAAAGGTACAACAAGTATTTCCCTGAACTGGACTTCAGGTAACGGAACAAAAAGAATTGTGACATGCGCCTTGTCCTCAAGTTCGGTCTCTTTGCCAACTACCGGCAGCACCTATACACAGAATTCAACCTTTGGTTCCGGTTCAAACCTCGGCAATGGAAACTATTGTATCTATAACGGAACATCCTACGGATGTAATGCTTTCGGTCTTACTCCGAATACAACGTATAAATTCAGAATCTATGAATATAACACCGTATCCACAGTTGAGTATTATCAGACAAGCGGTTATCCGATCTATTCTGAGATCACTCTTGAAACAGAGCCGGCAACTGCAGCAAGCGGGTTAACGGTTTCTAATATTCAGACTACGACTGCTTCTTTTAGCTTCACTTCAGGTTCCGGGACTTATGATCTTCTGGCTTTAAGAGCTGCAACTTCGTATACAAATGTTCCTGCTGACGGGACTAACTACAGCGCGAACAATGCTTACGGTTCGGGTTCAAGTATTGCAGGAACAATTCCTTATTCGTATGTGCTGGCTGACGGAGCGACCACATTTATAAATACCAGTTCCTTAGCTGCCGGAACCACCTATACAGGTGCTGTGTTTGCATACAGCGGGAATAACGGTTCTAATAACTATAAAACAGGATCATATCCTTCGGTAACATTTACAACACTTGCTGCTGAACCCACGGCATATTCATATCCTTTAGGGTTCAGCGAAATAACGGATAATTCAATGGTGGTTAGCTGGACTCCCCCTTCCAGCGGTGGCGGAACTTATCATCTCGTAACCTGCAAGCCGGGAACTTCCAATACAGATCTTCCTTCTGATGCAACATATTACATACCTGGTTCTGTTTATGGAACAGGCGCACAACTTGGCGGTGCCAGCGGAGCATATTGTATATATAACGGTTCCGGAAATTCGGTTAAGGTTACCGGTTTAACCAACACTACCACATACTGCTTCTCAGTTTATGAATACAATGTAGCAACCAACACATACAACAATACATACAACTATTACACTGGCGGATATCTTTCCGGCTCAAAACAAACGCTTGCGCCTGAACCTACAGTTCCTGCATCCGCGCTTACATTCAGCAACATTACCTCGAATTCAGTTCGTGCTACCTGGGCGAATGGTAACGGTGCAAGACGTGTAGTGGGAGTTGCTGCCGGAAGAAAGCAAACGGCTCTTTCATTTGATGGTTCCAATGACTATGTGAATGTACCTAGTGAATCTACTTTTGATTTTACTTCAGCAATGACTGTCGAAGCATGGATCAAAGTCGGGGCATTCACTGTTGTTGATCAAACGATAATCAGCAAAGGTGATGCATGGAAAATTACACGGAATGGAAGTACAAATGCATTGTCTTTTTCAGCCACGTACACGCTGTTCGGAACCCCTTTTCAAACTAGCGTTTATGGAACGCGTAATGTGAATGATGGGAAATGGCACCATGTTGCAGCCACCTATAATGGCTCTAAAATGATTCTGTACATTGATGGAACTTATGATGCTTCTGCAAGCTTTAATTCCACCCTTACGAATAATTCTTACAACGTGCAGATCGGTGCAAATGCTGAAGTTCCGGGTCAAAATTTTAACGGGCAGATAGACGAAGTCCGCCTTTGGAATGTAACAAAGATGGATTACGAGATCATTGCTGGTTATAATAAAACTCTGGTTGGAAATGAATATGGATTAGTCGGTTACTGGAAATTAGATGATGGTTTTGCATCAACCACTACAGCGCTGAATTCTTCATTTATCACCGGATTAAATGCAACACTCACAAACTTTGGTGCAGGTGCAGCCTCGAATTTTACTTCCACAAGTGGTTGGGTTCATTCCGGTGCTGTTGTTAACGTGCCTATCGACTACACTTATTACCTGGATAATTCGTCTTTTATGTCAACAAGCAATTCAAATTATTATTATGGTAATTTGTATTTCTCGGTATACCGTGGTCCCGATAGCACAACGGTAAATGTGACGAATCTTTCACCGGCCACTTATTATACGTTCGGTGTCTTTGATTATAACGGAGTTATTGGCAACAATAATTACCTCACAGATTCATACGCAATAGGAGAGGTGCAAACTTCACCCGTTGCTGCCCCGGTCATCACTTCTTTTACTCCTGCTTTCGGATATGTAGGATCAGTCGTTACAATTAACGGAACGGGCTTTAACAATACTGCTGCAAACAATACAGTTTATTTCGGAGGTGCGAGAGCTGTTGTACTTACTGCAAATGCGGGAGGAACGCAGCTTACTGTGAAGGTGCCTTCGGGATCAACATACAGTCCGATCTCGGTTACCAATAATACACTAACAGCTTATTCTTCCAAACCTTTCGTGGTGACTTCACCTTGCGGAAGTGTCGCATTTTCTGCTTCAACTCTCAGTGCAGGCACAAACGCGATCTCCTATTATCCCGTTGAAACCCGTGTTGCTGATATCGACCAGGATGGACTTCCTGATGCCATCGGTCTGTATTCCGGTGGTTATACATCAATAACCAGAAATACAACAAGCGGAAATACGATTAACTTAAACAATGTTTATTATCAGTATAATGGAAACGCTACTTCAAATGATCTTGGAATAGCTGATTTCGATGGCGATGGGAAGACTGACATTGTTGTTTCAAATTCATATAACTCAATTCCAAGTTTTATTGTTAACAGAAACACAAGCACTGCAGGAAGTGTTTCTATGGCAAGCAATGTGGAATTTCCGGGAATATCGGGATATGATGTAAGCGATATTGCTGTTGAGGATTTCGATAAGGACGGGAAGCCCGATGTGGTCATCAGTTACACAAACTATATCCTTTCGGTTTTCAGAAATACAAGTTCTGTTGGTAATATTAGTTTCGGCTCGCGCATCGATCTTTCTGTATCTGCGGCATCTGTAATTAATTCTATAGCGACAGGCGATATTGATGGTGATGGAAAAGCCGATATAGCTGTTGCAGGAGGAAGCAGCTCACAGATACACTACCTTAGAAATACCAGTACTGCAGGTGCTATCGGATTTGCCGCGTATACTTCAACTGCTCTGTCAGGAACTATTACGGGAATAACTGTCGGACATATCGACACAGATACCAAGGCTGAAATTTTATTTGGAACAGGGACAAGCAATATCGGCATCTTAAAAAATAATTCCACTTCAGGTAGTATTAATATTTCAGCTTCACCGGTTTATCTCACCACACTTGCAAATACACCAGTTGATATTGAGCTTGGTGATCTGGATGGTGATGGCCTTGCTGATGTTGCTGTTGGATATTCTTCAGGATCACAGATCTCCATTTTCAAGAACATCAGCACTGCTTCAATTAACTTAAATACCAAGTTCGATTTTACACTCGCTTCTTCTGCTACAGCTCCTCTTTCAATGGTTATAGCGGATTTAAATAATGATAACAAAGCGGATATTCTTTCGACCAACAATTCAGCTTCATATACTTATTTCCAGAACGCTATTAACCCGCTGGCAGCTGAACCAACAGTTGCCGCGACAAATCTTACTTCAACCGGAGTAACAACAACTCAGATCACTTTTAATTTTACGCCCGGTAACGGAGCCAATAAAGTTGTCTTTGTTCGTGCTGCCACATCTCCGGCATTTACACCTACAGATGGAGTTGGTTATGTACCGAACACGATTTTCGGAAACGGAACCGATCTGGGATCAGGAAACTATTGTGTGTTTGATGGAAATGGAAGCGGTGTAACCGTTACAGGACTTCTATCAAACACTAACTATATTTTCAGTGTGTATGAATACAACGGTGTTCAAAACTGTCAATACAACTACATGCCTGCATCAACAGGAAACAGTCTTTCTGTTTCAACGCTGAACAATGCACCTACACTTACTGCCATTTCAAATCCTTCTTCTATTTGCCAGAATACAGGATTGCAGATAATAAATCTTACAGGAATCGGAACTGGTGCTGCTAATGAATCGCAGACACTTACGATCTCTGTAAGTTCAAGTAACACCGGGCTTATCCCAACACCTTCGATCACTTATTTAAGTCCTAATGCAACCGGTAGTCTTTCTTACACACCTGTTGCAGGTGTTTCCGGTACTTCAACAATTACCGTTACTATTAATGATGGTGCAGCCAACAATAATACGATCGTGAGAAATTTCGTTGTAACCGTTGATCGTACACCAAGCACTTCTGTTGCCGGAACTAATCAGGTGATTTGTCCGGGTGTCGCCACTCTTGCCGGAAATACCCCTGTTTACGGAACAGGTTTGTGGACAATGATCACAACAACAAACCCTTCATTGATCATTACTTCTCCTTCAAATCCAACAAGCACCGTTACAGGTTTTGCAATTGGCGATTCAGCAACTTTCCGCTGGACGATCAGTAATGGTGCATGTGCAAGCTCTGGGAACAACGTTCGTGTAAAGAGGAACAATTGTCCTACCACCGCTGACTTTACAGCTAATACAACATCTCAGTGTCTGAACGGAACACCTGTAGTAACATTTACAGATGCCTCCATTGCTGCCGGAGCAACTATTACAGGGTGGAGCTGGAATTTTGGTGCAGGTGCGTTTCCACCATCAGCAACCGGACAGGGGCCTCATACCGTGACTTACTCCACTGCCGGAGCGAAAACAATTTCATTGCAGGTAACAGATAACCTTGCCGCTACAGATTTCGAGATCAAAGCAGGTTTTGTTACGATCTCCGATGTTCCTAATCCTGCCGGAAACGTTTCCGGATCTACAAGTGTTTGTCAGGGACAAACTGCTGTTGCATATACAGTTCCCGTAATAACCGGTGCAACAGGATATTCATGGAGCTTGCCAACCGGTGCTTCACTCATCTCAGGAGTGAACACGAATAACATTACTGTTGATTACAACAATACTGCAATCTCCGGTAACATCAGTGTAAGCGGAAATAATTCATGTGGTTCCGGAACGGTATCAGCAAATTATCCGGTAACTATAAGTCCGCTACCTGCTGCTGCGGGAAGTATCTTAGGCGCAGCTTCAGTTTGTGATGGTGCTACAGGTGTAACATATTCGGTTCCTTCAATAAATAATGCCACTTCGTATTTATGGTCTGTTCCTGGAGGTGTGAATATCATCGGAGCAACTAACACAAACTCAATAACGGTCAATTTCACTCCGGGGTTAACAGGCGGTGTGATCAGTGTTGCAGGAGTGAATATATGCGGATTGGGCACAACGTCAAATTTAAATTTTACTGTTAATCCTTATCCGGATGCAGCCGATGCTATCATCGGACAATCTGCGATCACAACTTGTCCTTCTACTTCAGGTGTTACGTATTCTATTCCATTGGTTAACAATGCGACATCTTATAATTGGAGTGTACCATCGGGTGCATCTATAGTTTCTGGTGCAGGAACAAACAGCATCACAGTTGATTATTCTTCAGGAGCGCTTTCGGGGAATGTTACCGTAGTTCCCGTAAACAGCTGTGGTGCCGGAAGCTCATCAACGCTTGCTGTTAATGTAAATACACTTCCCGACATGGCCGGAAACATTTCAGGAAGCAACACAGTTTCTGTTTGTCCAGTTTCGAACTCTGTGATGTATAGTGTTGCTCCGGTGTTCAACGCTTCATATTATGTTTGGTCTTTACCTTCAGGCGCAAGTATCGTAGCAGGTGATAGTACAAATACAATTACTGTAAGCTTCAGCAATGCGGCTGTGTCAGGTAATATCAGCGTATATGGAGAGAATGCTTGCGGTACAGGCAGTTCATCTGCTTTTGGTGTGAATGTTACAGCAGTTTCAGCACAGGAATTATGTATGGTCTCGGTAAATAATGCATCTTCTTTCAATACTGTAACCTGGGAAAAGCCTGTTGCTTCTGATATTGACAGCTTCCGAATTTATCGTGAGGTGCTGAGCTCATTTGTTCAGATCGGTGCAGTGCATTATGATTCTCTTAGTTCATACGTAGACTCTGTTTACCTGCCTGTCGCTAATCCGAATACAACTAATTTCCGTTACAAGATCTCTGTGATCGATACATGTGGAAATGAAAGTGTTTTAAGTAATCATCACCGTACGATCTTCCTTCAGGCAAATCAGGGAGTTGGTGGTGTTGTAAATCTTAACTGGGTTCCTTACGAAGGAGCAACAGTTGACTTTTACCGTGTTCTGCGAGATACGCTTGGTAACGGAACTTTCGTTGCAATTGACTCAGTTCCGGGTTCTAATACCGTTTACACGGATCTTACACCTCCGATATCATCGAATGTTCGGTATCTCCTTGAATCGAACTGGTCTGTCAGCTGTACACCAACAAGGGCCACAGTGAATACAACGCGTTCGAACATCAAAAACGTAGCAATGGTTGCTTTAGATGTTGCTGAACAAGCGATCTTGAATACTCAGATCAATGTTTATCCGAATCCTGCTGATGAGTTTGTTACAATAGAATACCCTTCAGGATTCAAACGATACACATTGCAGCTGTTTGATGCACTGGGGCAGTTAGTTGTTAATGAAGAGCTGTCTGAAGAAAATAGCGGAAATGTAACCTTGTCGCACCGATTGAATGTCTCCGCACTGAACAAAGGAGTGTACATAGTTAATATAACTACTGAATCAGGAAGCACATTCAAGCGATTGGTAATTCAATAATAGAAAGAGCGGTTTAAGACCGCTCTTTTTTTGATCAATAATGCTTTGTTTAAAGCGTTGCAATTGATTATATTTGTTTTAATTAGAATATCATGCTGAGACGCATTCTGGCAACCTGGATAAAATTCCTTTTTTCTGTTATTGCATTGAGCTACTGGATTTCATTTTTCAATGAAGATCTTGGGCCGAAACGAACAGGTTCTTATGCCTTTACGCTCCTTGGTGCTTCTTTAGCTTACGCGATTTTTATTGAATATTTTCGACAATCAAAAACATCAAAAGAAAAAGTGCTTATTACCAAAAATAATTTAAACTGAATAAAATGCAAATCAGATCGATCTTAAAATCCACATTGCTTGTTGCTGTATGTACAGCTTCGGCTTATGCACAGCCAAAGCTAATTGAAAAGGTTACCCGTAAAGGTTCCGAGCTAGTCATACCTTATGAAAAATATCAGCTGCCTAACGGGCTTACAGTGATCATTCATGAAGATCATTCCGACCCGGTAGTTTATACAGATGTTACCTATCATGTTGGTTCTGCCCGTGAGCAGGAAGGACGTTCAGGTTTTGCACATTTCTTTGAGCACATGATGTTTCAGGGGTCGGAGCATGTTGGTGACGAACAACATTTTAAAATTGTAACTGAAGCGGGTGGAACGTTGAACGGAACTACAAATACCGACAGAACAAATTATTTTGAGGTGATGCCATCTAATCAGTTGGAGACTGCTTTATGGCTTGAAAGCGACAGGATGGGATTCCTGCTTGATTCTGTAACTCAAAGGAAATTTGAGGTGCAACGCGAAACTGTTAAAAATGAACGCGGGCAGAATTATGATAATCGTCCATACGGTATTGCGGGGGAGCGCATAAATGCTGCTTTATATCCTCCAAGTCATCCATATTCCTGGTTGACCATCGGCTACATAGAAGATCTTAACAGAGTTGATGTGAATGACCTGAAGAAATTCTTTCTTCGCTGGTACGGACCCAACAATGCAACATTAACTGTAGCCGGGGATGTAAAGGTTGCAGATGTTTTAAAATATGCTGAAAAGTATTTCGGTTCTATCCCAAAGGGCGCTGAAGTAAAAGCGCAGACTGTTAAGCCTGTTATTCTTGACAAAGACCGTTACATCTCTTACGAGGATAACATTCGCTTGCCGCAATTGTCAATTGTATTTCCAACAGTGCCTTCATATCACAAGGATGAAGCTGCTCTTGATGTTCTTGCTGACATTCTTGGCGGGAGCAAGTCTTCTGTGTTCTACAAAAATTTTGTGAAGTCACAGATGGCACAGTCTGCCGGTATCTACCATGGTACGCAAGAACTTGCGGGTACATTCAATATTCAGATCCGCACAACTCAGGATAAGACACTTGCGCAGATGGATTCACTTGCGAATGTGTCTTTCAAAGATTTTGAAAAAAATGGTGTTACTGAAGATGATATAAAGAAATTTAAGGCAAGTGTTGAGGCGCAGCTGATAAATTCTCTGGCAAGTGTTCAGGGAAAAGGAGCAACACTCGCTTCTTATCAGACATTCACCGGAAATCCAAATTATATCGTAAAGGAAGTTGAACGTTACCAGAACGTAACGAAAGAAGATGTGTTGCGTGTGTACAACACTTACATCAAGAATAAATATGCTGTTAAGCTAAGTGTTTATCCAAAAGGAAAATCTACACTTGTTGCCAAAGCAGACAATTATACTCCTCCTGTAAGAAATACTACCGCTGTTGAAGGTGAGGAATACAAGAGCCTTGTTTACAATAAAGCGAAGGATAATTTTGACCGCACAAAGCGTCCGCTTGCTTCAGGTAATCCTGTTATTGTTCCACCTGATTACTGGACTGAAAAGTTTGACAATGACCTTAAGATTATTGGTGCAAAAACGACAGAGATCCCAAGTGTAACTATTCAGTTGAGCATCGAGTCGGGTCACCGCTTTGAGGACATAAAAAAGGCAGGTATTTCGGGTGTTACTGCAGCACTGATGAATGAAGGGACAGCTAAATATACTGCTGAAGAGATTGCACAGAAGCTTGACAGGCTTGGGAGTTCGGTAAATGTTTACAGCGGTTCTGAGAATATCGTGATGAGTGTTTCGTCACTTACCAAGAACCTTGATTCAACACTTGCAATTGCGCAGGAAATATTATTGCATCCTCGGTTTGATCAGGGCGATTTTGAAAGAGTAAAGAAGCAGCGTCTTGAATCAATAGCAAATCAATCAACACAGGCGACTACTATTGCCAATAATGTGTTCTCACATTTGCTTTATGGTGCCGATCATAACATGGGAATTTCTTCACTGGGCACAAAAGAGACTGTTGAAGGAATCACGTTAGATGATGTAAAGAAGTTTTACGCTGAGAACATTACACCTCACGTTGCTTCTGCAGTGGTTGTTGGAGATATTGAGAAGGATGCAGCGCTTGCGAAACTATCTTTCCTGAAAAAGTGGGAGGGAAATAAAATTTTGAGGAAACGCGAACCTGCATTGCCGGGGATTGACAAAACGCGTATTTATCTTGTTAATAAAGAGAAAGCTCCTCAGTCTGAGATAAGAATGGGATACATGAGCCTTCCATATGATGCAACCGGAGATTATTACAAAGCTACACTCGCGAATTATACGCTTGGTGGTGCGTTTAACAGCCGTATCAATCTTAATCTTCGTGAGCAGCATGGTTACACTTACGGTGCACGTTCAGGTTACTCGGGAACCAAGTTTGCAGGTCCTTATACTGCAAGCGCGGGCGTGAGAGGAAACGCAACAGACAGCTCTGTTGTGGAGTTTTTAAAAGAGATAAAGAAATTTGCTGATAACGGGATCACAAATGAAGAGTTGATGTTCACTAAGAATTCGATCGGGCAAGGCGAAGCATTGAAATATGAAACGCCTCAGCAAAAGGCAGGTTTTATGGGAAGGATCCTTGATTACAATCTTCCGAAAGACTTTGTTGAAAAGCAAAATACGATCCTGAAAAATATTACTGCTGAGGAGATCAATGCCATCGCAAAGAATCGTCTTGCATATAACAATATGATTATATTGGTTGTTGGTGATAAGGCAAAGATCTATGATGGCCTCGTGAAATTGGGATATGAAGTGGTGGAGCTGGATACAGATGGAAATCCGGTTGCTTTAGCTCCTGTTACTCCTAAATTACTGAACGCGGAAGAAAAGAAAGAAGTGCCATCCAAATCAATGGAAAGGGTTCGCGGAAAAAAGACGGAGGAGAGACCTGAAAAATAATTTTGAAGATAGAAATTCAAGCAGACGCTGATCAGAAATGATCAGCGTTTTTGCTGAAAGAATGTTTTAACAAGCTGCGCACATTCTTCGGCTAATACTCCGTGTTTTACGGATGTTCTGGGATGAAGGATCTTGTTGCCAATTAAGTTATACCCTCGTTTGGTGTCGCTTGCACCATAAACGATTCTGGCAGTCTGTGCCCATGCAAGCGCTCCGGCACACATTACGCATGGTTCAAGCGTAACATACAAAGTACATTCGTTAAGATATTTGCCATTCAGGAAATTACAGGCAGATGTGATAGCCTGCATTTCAGCATGAGCAGTCACGTCATTCAGCCTTTCCGTGAGATTGTGTGCCCTCGCAATTACAGTATTGTTGACAACGACAACTGCACCAACGGGAACTTCATCCGCATCAAATGCTCTCTTTGCCTCTTTAAGAGCTTCACGCATAAAGTGCTCATCAGAAAAGATAGTAAGTTCCATTTTTTAAAGGTAATTAAAAATGATTTATTGTCTTTCTGAAATAGCGGTGCATTGACCCTTTAAATTATCAACATGAACGAAGCCAATTCGACTTTTTTTATATTTTAGCTATTAAATAAAAAACACATAAATGAAAAAGAAATTACTTCTGAAGGCGTTCTTTCTGCTGAGCGCTATAACGAGTTTACCTATTTACGCTCAGGTAAATATTAGCTCAAACACTAATAATGCGTGTGCTCCCGCAACGATTACGTTTAACGTTACATCCGGCAGTCCTACCGCATATGAATTCCATTGGAATTTCAATGATGGATCTCCTGTGCTTGTTGATACGATGCCTTCCAGCGTAAGTCATGTGTATACCTATTCAGGATTTTACAATATCATGGTTGATATTTACAGCAGTGGAGGAGTGTATCAGGGTTCTGTAGGCAATTCCAATGGTACTATCGCGATTATGGGTGCAAATATCAATATGGCGGATTCCGCATGTATTGGGGATATGGTGAACGTTTGTCCGAATGGAAATTTCAATTCAGTTTCCTGGAACTTTGGTGATCCCGCTTCGGGAGCTAATAATACTACAAATGAATTCTGTACACAGCATGCGTTTTCATCGAACGGTATCTATACGGTTACGATGACTGCGAATACCCAGTCCTGCGGAATGCAAACAGTTACTAAAACAATAGTTATTGGTACAAATGTTTATCCCCAGCCGAGCGCGTATGCAAATCCAAATCCTTCTTGTCCTGCAATGCCTGTAATGCTGGGCGTTGGTGGTTATTCATCTTATGTATGGAATTTTAATGATCCTGCTTCCGGATCGAATAGTTCAACTCTTCAAAACCCGTCACATACATTTTCAGGCCTTGGAGTATTTACACCAACAGTTACAGTTACCAACGGTTGTGGTAAAACCGGTTCTGCGGTGGCGACCGTTAATATCGTAAGCTCTCCTGCTTTTCCAAATTATCCGGGTTTTAGCCTGCAGGCAAATTCCCCTGCTTGTCCAAACTCTACATTGAATTTTAATTCTCCTCAGGGTTACAATTCCTATACATGGAATTTTGGTGACGGAACGCCTGTTCTGAATACAACAACCAGTTACAATTCTCACTTATATACTACAGCGGGTTCATACAACGCTTCAGTCACAATTACCAGCGCATGCGGAAACGATACAACTCTTACAAAAAATATTGTTATCAGTAACACAGCCCCTTTTCCGGCTCAGAATTTTCAGTTGAATGCAACAACTCCGGCTTGTCCTAACTCCTTTGTCTCATTTGATGCACCGGATGGGAACGTTTCTTATGAGTGGCATTTCGGAGATGGTTCACCTGTTGTTACCACTTCGAATCATTATCAGTACCATCAGTACGGACCGGTGGGAAATTATAATGCTTTTGTTGTTATTACCAACGGCTGCGGAAATGATACTACTCTCACAAAAACAATTCAGATATTGAATAATGTTGGTTTTCCTAATTTTGACGGGAACCAGATCAATGTCGGACCTAATCCGGCTTGCCAGGGGGATGCTGTTGGCTTCAATGCTCCTTCGGGATACGCAAGCTATACCTGGACATTCGGAGATGGTAACAGCTCAGCACTTACCAGTCCACATACCTCGCATACTTATACCGCTACCGGAACTTATAACGTTTCTCTTACTATTGTGAATAATTGCGGTAATGATACAACTCTCAGCGGAACTATTGTGGTTAATAACACAGGCTCTTTCCCTAACTGGCTGCAACTTCAGATAGATCCGGTAACTACATGTCCGAATGATCTTGTGGAAATGCGTGTTAACCAGGGCGGCTATGCGTCCTATGCATGGAATTTCGGTGATGGAAGCTCTACAACTTCCACAGGCGAAGGAATTCAGCATGCATATTCTGCTACCGGATCGTATGTTGTAACATGCGTGATAACAAATGGCTGTGGATTAACGACAACAGTCACAGGACTGGTGCAGGTGACTAATTCTTCCCCTGTTAATCCTGAATTAACAGTTGAAGGGATTCAGAATCCATCATGTCAGGGAGATGAGGTTTTCTTTGTACTGCATGGCGGACAGTCAACCTACGGTTATACCTGGAATTTCGGGGATGGTTCGCCTGCCACAACAACAAATGGCTCGGGAACAAGTCATTCGTATACAGCAACAGGCACTTATAACGTAACCGTTAACGCGGTGAATGGTTGCGGGTCAACGCTTACAATATCTTCAACGGTTGTGATTTCCAATAGCGCAATCCCTTCTCTTTACAACACTGAAGGCGACAGGATATGGGGTTTTGCAGGCGGGGATCATAACAGCAGCGGTGGTGTCAATACTGCCGGTTGCGCGGGCGATGCGATCGTTTTCTATTTTGAAGGGTCAGCAACATCCAACTCATTTAACTTTGGTGACGGTAATAGCGGGACAGCAGTGGATCAGCTTGTGGTTTACGGAAATGATGGTGCCTTCCCGGTAACGATCATTCGTCATGCATTTTCTGCGGCCGGTAATTACCTTATAACTCTTAACCTTACAAACAGTTGCGGTAACACTGTAACAGATACAATGACGATCCATATTGGTGGGGGTATTCCTGTGAGCGGAGATATGACCACTTCTCCACCTCCGTTTACCACATGTGCTTCCATCGATTTTCTTGCATTCGGAGGAGAAACATACGACTGGAATTTTGGGGATGGAAGTACTTTGACTACAAGCTCTTCAACCGTATCACACACTTTTGCTTCTGCAGGAGTTTATGTGGTGAGTGTGGAGGTGACAAACGGCTGCGGAAATACGGCAATCTTTTCACGTTCGCTGAGTGTGAATGGAACGGGTGGACCAGCAGTTTCACTTTCCTCTTCAACATCTCCAACCTGTGTTGGAGGATCGAACGGATCGGCAACAATTTCTGTTTCCAGCGGACAAGCACCTTACATCTATGCCTGGAATGACCCTTCAGGCCAGGCCACAGCAAACGCTACGGGATTGTCAGCAGGACTTTATTATGCCACCGTAACCGATGCCGTTGGTTGCTCATCCACTCTGGCGGTTTCTATTAATGATCCTTCAGCAATGATTACTTCTGTAAATACAACAACAACTGCATGTGGAGCTGCAACAGGATCAGCAACGGTGAGTATAAGCAGTGGAGGTTCCGGAACCTACAATTATTTGTGGTCAACAGGTATAACAAATGCAACAGCTACGGGCCTTTCCAGCGGAACCTATTCGGTTACTGTTACGGATGTTGCTACTGGTTGCTCTTCAACAGCCACTGCAGCAATAAGTGAGAATGGCGGAGCAACGCTTTCATTGAATACTGTTACGAATGTAAATTGTTATGGTGGCTCTACAGGTGCTATAAATATTAATGTTACCGGAGGCACGGCACCTTACACTTATCTTTGGTCGAATGCAGCAACTACTCAGAATCTCTCAGATCTTGCTGCAGGAACATATTCGGTAACCGTAACCGATAACAGTGGTTGTCACGCTGCATTAAGTGTTAATGTTACTCAGTCTTCTGCCATCAATGTTACTACTTCGGTTATGGTTTCACCAACTTGCGGAAATTTTGACGGACAAGCAACTGTTACTGCAAACGGTGGAAACGGGCCATACACTTATCTTTGGGATAGTAACGCTGCAGACCAGACTACACAGACTGCCTCTGGTTTACCTGCAGGAACGTATTCTGTCGTAGTAACAGATGTAAATGGTTGTACAAGTGAAGGTATAGTTGATCTGAGTAACTCAAATGCACCTAACATTACTGCTGTTACGAGCAATGTAAGCTGTTATGGCGGATCTAACGGTGCAGTAAATATTACAGTTACAGGTGGGACATCTCCGTATTTGTATACATGGAATGTTCCCCCTCCTCAAACAAATCATCAGGATGTGAACAACCTTACACCGGGAAATTATCTGGTATTTGTAAATGATGCCCACGGTTGTATGAGTTTCAGAAGCTACACCATTTCTCAACCGGAACTTCTGACTGCTTCAGTAATGAGTTCAGGGGTTACCTGCGGTAATGTTGATGGGACAGCAATTGCAACTTCTACAGGTGGGAACACGAGCTTTACATACATGTGGACCCCGGGCGGACAAACGACCCAAACAGCCACCGCACTTAACACCGGTTCTTATACGGTAACAGTTACAGATAATAAAGGTTGTACCGCAACTGCATCAACTACAATCTCATCTACAACAAATCCGCAGGAGATCTGTATGGTCACTGTTGATCCTCTTTCAACGCACAATATTATTTATTGGGAAAAGCCTGCTGTAAGCAACATCGACAGCTTCTTTATTTACAGGGAAGATGTTACCAATGTTTACACACGGATTGGTGCTGTTTCTTATGATAGCCTCAGTGAATATCATGATTTGGGTGCAAATCCGAACATGACCACAAAACGCTACAAGATCAGTGTGTTGGATAATTGCGGTAATGAAAGTGTTAAAAGCAATTACCATAACACGCTTTATATAGTTGATAACGGTTCCGGTCAATTCACCTGGAATCCTTTATATACTATCGAGAATAACGCTAATCCGGTTAATAATTACCGTCTTATGCGGGATGATAACAACAGTGGTTCATGGAATCAGGTAGGTATCACTGCAGGTACACAGAATACGCTTGTGGATCCGAACTATGGAAGTTATCCGAATGGAAGCTGGTATGTTGAAACTCTTTGGGGAATCACCTGTGAGTCGACACGCGCAACAGTGAATACCACGCGCTCAAATATCAAACAGTCACTGGCAATAGGTATCCCTGCTGTGGATCTTTCAACAGCGGCTGTTTACCCGAATCCTGCAAGTGACAATGTAATGATCAAGTTTCCAGTCTCTGGCAGTGACATTCACTTACAGATCATGAATTCGGTAGGACAGGTTGTATATAACAAGGTTATTGTTTCCTCGTCCTCCGATGCCATAAATAACGTCAATACCTCCTCCTTTGCAAAAGGAATTTATACTGTTGTTATAAAGAACAAGCAGGGGCAGGCATTTAAAAAGCTGATAATTAACTAATCACTTATTTAGATTCAGAAGCCCGGGGAATGTCCTCGGGCTTTTTAATTTGTACTCATGTTCAAAGGACGCACTTAATATAGTAAGCACTGGCTGCGGTAATAATTCTCAGTTTGTGACGCGACAGAATGAAAAGCTGCCGGAATATATCCGAATTTTTTTTATCGGCCATAGAACAATAAACGTCTTTAATTTGTATTCTTCTGTCGGCACGTTTGCAGGTTTTTGTTCCTTCGATCTCATTGTTATTTGAGGGATTCAGCTGTTCAAACTGTATGGCGCGCTTTTTTAATTCCACTAAATTCATTAACTTAGCAAGGATAAACTTATATCATGAAAAAACTCGTACTTCTTTTTACTTTTTCTTTTACCCTTTTCGGATACAGCCTAAAAGCCCAATGCTCGGGATTTACATTCTCATCAACAACTATAAATGCTTCCTGTCCAAACGCGAATAATGGCGCTGCAACAGTAACAGGCAATGGTGGAGTGCAACCTTATACATATTTATGGTCTTCAACGGCAGGGAATCAATTGGGTAATACAGCAAGTAATTTACTTCCCGGTGTATATTCTGTAGTTGTTGTGGACGCGATCGGATGTGTCGATACAGAAACTGTAACTGTCTCCGCAATTCCCGTTCCTACACCTTCAATTTGTATGGTGACATGCGATGGCGGTTCTGTAAATAACTTCGTGTATTGGGATCAAACGCTTTATACCAATGTTGATTCTTTCATTGTTTACCGTGAAGTTTCTCCTCTTACATATGCACGTATTGGTGCTGTATCCTCAGATTCATTAAGTGAATTTAAAGATACGGCTCGAAGCATTGGCCCCGCAAATGGGGATCCTAACATAGCTTCATATAAATATAAGCTGCAGATCCTTGACACATGCGGTAATTATGGAGCTCTCAGTGCATACCATAGCACCATATACATTACTGAAGATGGACTCGGGATGTTTTCCTGGGCATTGCCATATACAATTGAAGGCCTTCCTAACCCGGTCAACAACTATATCTTATTGTGTGACACAGCCAATGTCGATGTATGGGGGCCCGTTCAAACAGTTGCAGCCACTTCATTCAGCGCAATCGATCCCGGTTTCGCAAACCACAGCAGTATTGCAAACTGGCGTGTGAAAACTGCATGGAACATTACCTGTACTTCAACACGTGCAACCGTAAACACGACCCGTTCAAACATTAAACGCGGCTCTGCCTTAACTACCGGTTTGTCTGATATGCATGAAAGTGGCTCAATGGTGGTGTATCCGAATCCTGCTGAAGAAACAGTAACTATTGGCCTTTCACCGGAAATTACTTCGGCTCAGTTGAGAATAGAAAGTATCCTCGGACAGGTTATGCTGGTTGAAAAGGTTCAGGGTGCAGTGATATCCAAAGAATTAAATATTTCATCTTATCGAAAGGGTATATATATAATCAGCGTTGAAAGTGGAAGTCAGATATTCTATAAAAAGCTGGTAATCAAGTAAGAAAAGCAAGAAAATGGAGCCCGTTCTGTCGAGAACGGGCTTTTTTTTTATAATTTTGTGAAAAATCTGAAAATGAAAAAGAACATACTTTTAATACTGGCATTGTATATTATTTCTGCAGCCTCAGATTTGCACGCACAGGTTCCTGGTTGGACCTGGGTTAAAAGTGGTGGAGGTTCACTTGCAGAAGATACTAAAGCAGTCGCAACAGATAAGGACGGTAACATATTTGTGACCGGAAATTTTTATAGTTCCACAATCACCTTTGGTTCTTTCACTTTGAGCAACGTAGGGCAAAATGACGTCTTTCTCGTTAAATACGATAAAAGCGGAAATGTTCTCTGGGCAAGAAGCGCAGGCGGAACCGGTTACGATCTAGGAAAAGCAGTAGCCACTGATGATGCGGGTAATGTTTACATCGCTGGTAATTTCCAGAGTCCGTCCATTTCATTTGGATCGACAACTTTAGTGAATGCAGGTGCTGAAGATGTATTCATTGCTAAATTCAATGCTGCCGGTGTGATTCAATATGAGTATCGTTTAGGAAATACAGGATCTGATCAGGGATTTGGTATTGCCACAGATGGTTCAGGTGCAGTATACATAACAGGGAGTTATAATAATTCAATTTCTTTAGGTTCGGCAATGGTTTCAAGTGCCGGAGGTAATGATGTGTTTGTGTTGAAGCTCTCACTTGCAGGAACAGTTCAATGGATGAAAACTGCCGGAGGCCCGAGTGGTGATAATCCTGGTGGTATAACTGTAGATCGTGCAGGAAATGCTATTGTTACCGGTGGATATTACAGTACTGCCATGACCTTTGGTACTACAGTTATCAATAATGTTGCGGCCTCCAATTATCAGATCTTTACTGCCAAATACAGTTCAGCAGGAAATGTATTATGGGCTCAATCCTGTGGTAGCACCACAACTGATGTGACATATAATGTTACTACGGATACTGCTTCCAATGTATACATCTGCGGATATATCAGCGCATCATTTAATTTTGGCGGAACTGCATTAAACTCTACAGGAACAACAGATATTTTTCTTGGAAAATACAGTCCTGCAGGAGCCGAGATTTGGGGTAAATGCATTGGCGGGAGCGGAACAGACGTAGCTTATGGCGTTGCAACCGATGGAAATAATAATGTTTACATAAGCGGTGATATTGGCAGCTCAGGGGTGAACTTCGGAAATGCCGTTTTAAATACAACAGGCACCGGCCGAGATATTTTCCTTGCAAAATATAATGAACTGGGAACTGCAGAATGGGCAACATCGGTGGGTGGCAGTTTTCAGGATTACAGCTTCGCGATGGATATTGACGCTGCAGGAAGTGTTATCATTGCCGGATCTACAGGTAGTTCATCATTGTCCTTCGATAGTCACGTAATCGTACCTGTTGCTTCTTATGATGCATATGTTGCAAAAATGTCTTCCCTTGTTCGTCCGGACATTTGTATGGTTACTGTAGACAGTCTTTCCAATTATAATCAGATCTATTGGGATAAAACTCCTTACATGGGTGTAGATTCATTTATCGTTTATCGTGAAACAACTATTAATACGTATAAAAAGATAGGCGCTGTACATCGCGATTCATTAAGCATGCTGGTTGATACTGTAAGAACGGCTTACTTTCCAAACACAGGAAATCCTAATCAGGGAACGTACAAATATAAGCTGCAGATAAAATCTGTTTTAGGTGATTCTAGTTTGATGAGTCCATGGCATAAATCAATCTTCGTAAATCAAACGGGTGGTGTTTTCACTTTCAATGACTATTCGGTTGAAAGCCAGCCTACCCCTGTGCCGCAGCTGGTACAATATTTATTGCTTCGTGATGACTTGGGAACAGGAATGTGGAATATACTAAGCGCTAATACGAGCTCACCAATGAATGATCCGAATTATTCATTATTTCCAAATGCTAGATGGAGGGTGGAAACAGACTGGACCATCTCCTGCGATCCTACACGTGCAACCGTGAATACAACCCGATCAAACATTAAAAACAGTGCTTTGTCAATAGGTATTGATAATAACCAAGTCATGCCACAGGTTTCTGTTTATCCTAATCCTGCAACAACTGCTTTCCGCCTTGAGCTCACAGGGTTAAAGGGAGATGTTTCAGTGAGCATTGTGAATGTATTAGGCCAGGTGATCGATGTAAATAGTTTCGAAATATCTGCAGCAAAAAAAATCAACGTGGAGTTCAGCACACAAGGTTATACAAAGGGTGTCTACACAATTATCATTGAAAGCGGCAACCAAAAGATTCACCGCAAATTAGTGGTCAATTAAAAAGATAATTTAAGTTATTAAGCTAAATTTGCCTGAGTATAAGATGCTCAGGCAATTTTTTTTCAATGAATAGACGTATCCGTAAATATCTTTCTTTACTCATATTCTTATTACTCTCTGTAATAAATACACTTGGGCAACAATATAATTTCAAAAATTATACTGCAAAAAACGGGCTCGCTAATTCCATCGTTAACAATATTTTTCAGGACAGCCGCGGTTACATGTGGTTTGGAACGCAAGGTGGCGGAGTGAGTCGTTTCAACGGTAAAACATTCAGGAACTTTACAAGCACGGACGGACTTATAGCTAACGATGTCACCTTTATCAGTGAAGACAGAAATGGTAATATATGGATCGCCACGTCAGAAGGTGTTTCCATGTATGACGGGCAGGTCTTTAAAAATTTCAGCAAGAAAGAAGGCCTGTCAGAAGGAGTGGTTTTCTGGATCTATGCAGATAAGCAAAATAACATCTGGTTTGCTATTCAGGATGGCGGCATCAACAAATACGATGGAAAGTCCTTTACTGCGTTCACCAAAAAAGATGGACTCCCTTCGAACAATGTTTTTTGTATTGTGGAAGATGCGAAGAATGATCTATGGTTAGGTGCATCGAATGGCATTGCGAAATATGACGGTTCACGCGTCACCAGTTATGAAAAGATAGATGTCATAAATAAAAAAACCTTCTTTTCTGCGTATGTAGATTCAAAGGGAGTGATCTGGTTCGGGGGTACAAGCGGAAACGGTTTGCTTAGATACAAGAACAAACGGTTTGAAGATATCATGCTTCCTGAAACCGTAAAGAACGATTTTATAGGAAGTATAACAGAAGATAACAAAGGAAATCTTTGGTTTGCAACAGAACATGGTGTTCTTAAATATGAGAACAAGCAGTTTCACCTTTTTACTGAAAAGCAGGGATTGTCTACAAACGGTGTCCTGTCCGTGAATAAAGATTATGAAGGAAATATATGGATAGGAACGCAGAACGGTGGCGTTAATATGTTCAATAATGAATCACTTGTCAATTACACCGATAAGGACGGACTTCCAAGCAACAATATAAGCACAATATGTTCCACCGCTGACGGAAACTATGTGGTGGGAACACCGGGAGCGGGAATTTTTGTGCTGGAAAAGCGTACGAATACTTTCAGGGAAATCTCAGGGATTCCGGAAATCGGTGAGATCAATGTGTTTTCAGTAACGGAAGCCCGGAATGGACAGTTGTGGATTGGTGCACAGGAGGGAGTATTTGTGCTTGGCAAGGATAATGGAAAGTTTCACCTGATCACCTCTTACAAAAAAAAGGATAAGGTTGAGCTGGTTGCCGCACTGAAGATAATTGAAGACAATAACGGCACTAAGTGGGTGGCCTCTTATGGTTCAGGTGTGTTCAGGATAAAAGACGACAACCTCATTGTTTACAATAAAAAAAACGGATTTATTTCGGATAACATTCTTACAATTTTTCAGGATTCAAAATCTAATTTATGGATCGGTACAAAAGATGAAGGAGTTGTTAAGTTTGATGGTAAAAGTTTCGTTAACTATAACAACAAAGAAGGTCTTGCAGATAAGTCGGTCTGGTCTATCAGTGAAGATGATAAAGGCAACCTTTATTTCGGAACAGGTGAAAAAGGCATCTGCATATTTGATGGGAAAAAATTTAAAAATTATAGTGTAAAGGATGGCCTATGTTCGGATTACATTCCTGTTCTGCAGTGGGATAACATTGATAAGTGCCTTTGGGTAGGAACTGATAAAGGAGCTAACAGATTGACATTCCTGAGTGATATGAGTCTAGCAAACGTAAGATACTATGGAGAGCAGGAGGGGTTCAAAGGGCTTGACATAAATCAGAATGCAATTTTAATGGACAAGTCAGGATTGATCTGGTTTGGCTCGAACACCGGATTGATCCGTTACGACCGCAAGTACGATTTTCCGAATATCACTCCCCCAAAACTGCACCTGACGGGAATTCGCCTAGCATATCAGAATGTTGACTGGAAAATGTATGCTGATTCAGTTGACAAGAATAGGCTTCCAATCAACCTTCGTCTTTCGCATAAAAATAACAATCTGACCTTCGATTTCCAGGCCTTTACAACCAATAATGTAAAATATACTTTTATACTTGAAGGGCAGGATGATGAATGGTCGCCATTAACAGACAAGCCCGAAGCAGTCTTCACTAATATTGATCCGGGTAAAAATTATACGTTCAGGGTACGTGCAGTGAATTCAAATGGTGTGTGGAACAAAGAGACTATTTCTTTCTCTTTCTCTATTGCCCCTCCATGGTGGAAAACATGGTGGTTCTATACGCTTGTGATAGCTTTGGCCGTACTGAGTATTTACAGCTTCATCAATTACAGAACTGCACAGCTTGCGAAAGAAAAAAAGGTGCTTGAAGAGAAGGTGACAGAAAGAACGGTAGAGTTAAAGCAGGCGAATGATCAGCTTTCTGTAGCGTTTCAGGATATCAAGGACAGTATCAACTATGCGAAGAAAATCCAGGATGCAATCCTTCCATTGGATGAGGAGATCCGGAAAGCTTTACCGCAATCATTTGTTTTGTTTAAACCAAGGGATGTTGTAAGTGGTGATTTTTACTGGTTCAATAAAAAGGATGATAAAATTTATATCGCAGCGGTGGATTGCACGGGGCATGGTGTTCCCGGTGCTTTCATGAGTATGATCGGCAGCTCACTTTTAAATGAGATCATCAGTAAAAAGGGTTCTCACGATGCAGCAAGTGTTCTTAAAAAACTTCATCAGGGAGTAAGGAAATCATTGAAGCAGGACAGAGACAGCTATGAGTCAAAAGATGGGATGGATCTTGCTCTGGCGGTTATTGATACAATTACAAATACGTTGCAGTACAGCGGAGCAAAGAGGCCTTTGCTACATTACAACAACGGAATGGCTCAAGAGATCAAAGCTGATAAGCAGTCGATTGGTGGACTGGAAATGGAAGATAATTACATTTTCAACAATCATAATTTTCCTATCCAGAAAGGTGATACTTTCTATTTGTTTACGGATGGTTATGTTGATCAATTTGGTGGTGAAAGAGAAAAAAAATATTCCACAAAAAGGTTTAAGGAAACACTTGCTTCGATTCAGCAGCTGACCATGACGGAGCAAAAAGTTAAACTCGATAATGAGATCGAAACATGGAAATCAGGAATCGAACAGATCGATGATATTCTTGTGATCGGGCTTCGCTTTTAAGTGATAATTACCAATCGTATTTTTACCAATAAGTCACTAAGAATTAGGAGAAACACTAAGAAGGTTATGTAAAGCGGTGCAAGCTGTTTATCAAACCCCTTATAATCATAATTTTTAGTAATTTCGCGATGTTTGGGGTATTTCGAAATCTGATATCTCAAATCTAATGTCTTTAAATCTATTTTTATGTTAAGAACACATACCTGCGGGGAATTAAGAATTACACATGTCGGACAAACAGTTACTATCAGCGGATGGGTGCAGGGAATGCGTGACAAAGGTTCTTTGCTTTGGATCGATTTGCGTGACAGGTATGGCATTACTCAGGTGACGATTGAAACTGAAAATGCACCAAAAGAAATTATTGATATTGCACGTTCACTCGGGCGAGAGTTTGTTGTAAGCGTGACAGGAAAAGTGGCAGCGCGCTATTCGAAATCGGATAAGATTGCAACGGGTGATATAGAAATTACTCCTGATAAGATCAGCATCCTTAATTCAGCGATCACTCCTCCTTTCACAATTGAAGATGATACAGATGGCGGTGATGATATCCGCATGAAATATCGTTATCTGGATCTGAGAAGAAATTCTGTTCGTAAGAATCTTGAGCTTCGTCATCGCATGGCGATTGAAACGCGGAACTACCTTGACAAATTAAATTTTCTTGAAGTTGAAACTCCTGTTTTGATCAAATCAACTCCGGAAGGCGCACGTGATTTCGTTGTTCCTTCAAGAATGAATCAGGGAGAGTTTTATGCATTGCCTCAATCACCTCAAACGTTTAAACAGTTATTGATGGTTGGTGGTTTCGATCGTTATTACCAGATAGTAAAATGTTTCAGGGATGAGGATCTTCGTGCCGATCGTCAGCCGGAGTTCACCCAGATAGATTGTGAAATGGCTTTTGTAGAGCAGGAAGATATTCTCAATACGTTCGAGGGATTAGTAAAACATTTATTCAAATCGGTGAAGAATGTTGATATCCCTGAGCTTAGCCGTATGACTTATGCCGATGCGATGAAGTATTACGGGAATGATAAGCCTGATATTCGCTTTGAAATGAAATTCGTTGAGCTGAATGATGTTGTGAAAGGAAAAGATTTCAAAGTGTTTAATGATGCTGGATTGGTTGTTGGTATTTGTGCGAAAGGTGCTGCTGAATATACACGTAAGCAGCTCGATGAATTAACAGAGTTTGTTAAGCGTCCCCAGATTGGTGCTACAGGTTTGGTTTATGCACGTTACAATGCAGATGGAACAATTAAATCTTCAGTAGATAAATTTTACAATGAAGAGCAGTTGAAGAAATGGGCTGCTGCTTTCAATGCACAACCCGGAGATCTGATGCTGATCCTTGCAGGCGATGAGAATAAAACGCGCAAAGCCTTATCGGAATTACGTCTTGAAATGGGAACACGCTTAGGCTTGCGTGATAAAAATAAGTTTGCTTGTCACTGGGTGATCGACTTTCCATTATTGGAATATAACGATGAGGCGAACCGTTGGCACGCGATGCATCATCCGTTCACGTCACCTAAACCTGAGGATATCTCATTCCTTGAAACTGATCCCGGCAAAGTGAGAGCAAACGCGTACGACATGGTCATTAATGGAGTGGAAGTTGGCGGAGGCTCGATCCGTATCTTCAACAAAGACTTGCAAGCAAAAATGTTCGGGCTTCTCGGGTTCTCAAAAGAGGACGCACAGGCGCAGTTTGGCTTCTTAATGAATGCTTTTGAATTCGGTGCGCCTCCTCACGGAGGGATTGCATTCGGCTTCGACCGTCTTTGTTCATTATTTGGAGGTGCTGAGGTGATCCGTGATTTCATTGCCTTCCCGAAAAATAACTCCGGAAGGGATGTGATGATCGACTCTCCGTCTCCGATTGCAAAAGAGCAATTGGATGAGCTGGGGGTAACTGTTAACGTAAAATAAGTATTACTCCTATATTCTGTAAACGAAATCCTTGCAAATATGCAGGGATTTTGTATTTTTATAAGTGTCTCAGATGATAAACTAACCCGATATGAAAAAAACAGCTGTTACTTTTTTATTAAGTATTTGCACATTATTGCTGATAGGACAGACCCCGAACTTTTCATGGGCTGTAGATGCAGGTAGAGCGGGGAGCGAGGTCGGTACTGGTGTCTGTAAAGACATTTACGGTAATGTTTATGTAACTGGTACTTTCTCAAGTGATACTGTCTACTTTGGAATGATCCGCTGTTTGAGGCCTGCAGGTGTAACTTCAGTTGTATACACGACAAAATATGATTCCCTGGGCAATGCAGTATGGGTGAATCTCGGATCGGGAACCGGAACTAACGAGGGTATGGCGATTACCACTGACTCTTCGGGAAATATATATGCAACCGGTACCTATCAGAATGCGTCCATCACTTTTGGAAGTACTACTCTTACAAATGCAGGGGGTGTAAATTATTCGAGGGATATATACCTAGTGAAATATAATAATTCAGGTACTATGATATGGGCGAGAAGGTATGGAGGGGTTAATCAGGATGTACCAAACGCGATAGGGATTGACGTTACCGGGAACATTATAATGTCGGGTATATTTGCGAGTCCTACGCTGGTATTCGGATCAACTACGCTAACAAATTCTTCTGGTTCTTCTCCCAGTGATGATTCTTTTGTTGTTAAAATGGATTCTTCCGGTAATCCCCTTTGGGCTAAAATGGGAAATGATTATGTCTCCGGATATATCTGCACTAATGGTTCTTACGATGTTACTTCGGATCCTTCCGGCAACATTTATATTACAGGGAATTATAGTTGCACCACAACATTTAGCCCGGTAACACTCACAGGCACTCCTAGTGGTGGAGGTTACAATATTTATGTTACAAAATACAATTCATCGGGAACAGTGATTTGGGCAAAGGGGTTCAACTCTACAAATGGTATAGTTTCATGTACTATCTCTGCCGATCAGAATGGAAATTGTTACATCGGGGGCTATTACAGCGCACCGATCACATTTGGATCCACGACCCTAGCTTTAAGCGGGAGTTATGATGCTTTTTTCGTCAAATTAAATTCAAGCGGAGTAGTGCAGTGGGCAAAAAAAGTGGGAGCGACTGGCACGGAAGAAATCAGGAAAATAAAATCCGATAAGTATGGTTTTGTTACGATGGTTGGTACTTATAGTTCCGCTTTAACGATAGGAACTACAGGCCTTACAATGACGGCTGGATCAGGCAGTGGAACAAACGATATATTCATTGCAAGATATGATTCGACCGGTACGGTAAAATGGGTAAAAAAGGCGGGTGGAACAAACAATGATACTCCCTTTGATATTTGCATTGGGGCTGATGTTGTTTATCTCACCGGAAAATACTTAGGACCTTCTCTTATTTTCGGTCCCCCATCTATCACCAATTATATCTCGGGCTCGAACAATATGTTTTTAAGCAAGATATGCACACAGCCGGTGCAGCCTTCTGCTATAACAGGTCCTGCGACCTCTTGTGCGGGAGTTTATTGTACTTATACTGTATCACCCGTTGCTGGTGTAACTTCATATGCATGGACACTCCCCAGCGGCTGGACTGGTTCCAGTATCACAAACACAATTACAGTTCTCACGGGAAGCGGAGCGGGCACATTATCGGTTGTTGCAAACAGTGGATGTTGTTCAAGCATTCCCCGGACTTTAGCTGTATCTATTACAACTGTTCCTGCAACTCCCGGTATTGTTAGTGGTATAACAGATGTTTGTCCCGGTTCAACTGTGTCCTATTCAATTTCCGCAGTCACCGGTGCAACGGGTTATACATGGTCTTTGCCAGCCGGGTGGTCTGGTTCGTCATCAACAACTTCCATTTCCGTGGTTGCCGGAACTGCAGGAGGTAATATCCAGGTAAATGCAAATAATACATGTGGGCCAGGTAGTCCCAGAATTAATCCCGTTACTGTATCTACGAGCGGACTTGGAACATTTCCATTTTCAGAAGGTTTTCAGTCTGCACCTTTCGTCCCTTCCGGATGGACTCTCTACAACCCCAATGCCGATTATGCATGGGTACGAAGTTCAGCAGTTGGTGCTTATGGCACAAGCGGAGGTTCTGCTCTTTTCGATAATTTTACAAACGCATTGAACGGGGCAAGGGATGCTATCCGAACTCCTAAATTTGATTTTACCGGATGCTCAGCCGCAACTTTAAAATTTGATGTCGCGTATGCTCGTTACAGTGCAAGTTTCATAGACTCACTCAATGTTTATGTCTCTGTCAATTGTGGTGTTACATGGACAAAGATCTATGGAAAAGGGAGTACATCATTAGCCACAGCTCCCGACAATGCATCAAGTTTATTTGTTCCGACTGCTGTCCAATGGAGGACCGATTCGATTAACGTGTCTGCTTATTCAGGACAACCTAATGTTATGTTCTCCTTTGAGAATAAATCAGGATATGGTCAGGCTTTATATGTTGATAATGTAAATGTGAGAGTTGTCTATAGTACGGTTGGGGTGTCAATAGCACAATCGGCAAGTGCTGGTGCGGTATGTGCCGGAACACTTGTAACCTTTACTGCAACACCCGTTTCTGGTGGTTCTGCTCCTGCCTATCAATGGAAAGTAAATGGTGTTAATACGGGTGTGAATAGTCCGGTTTTTAGTACTTCTACTTTAAGTAATGGAGACACTGTATCTTGTGTTTTGACTTCAAGTCTTTCAGGAGTGTTAAATAATCCGGCCACTTCAAATGCTATTATAGTTTCCGTAAATCCGGTTTTCGCTCCGGCAGTCACCGCAAATGCAAATATCTCGGCTGTTTGTGCGGGTAATAATGTAACTCTCACTGGCGGAGGCGCTACTCTGTTCACATGGTCTGGTGGAATAACAGACGGTGTTTCTTTTGTTCCTTCCGCTACAACTACTTATTTTGTTACCGGTGTTGATAATTCAACCGGTTGTCAGAACTCAGCTTCAGCAACTATCAATGTACTTCCTTTGCCCGTGGTTTCTGCTTTTGCAACTTCCACTATAATATGTGAAGGAAGTTCACTTACGCTTAGCGGCAGCGGGGCACATTTGTATGCATGGAGCGGAGGAATAACAAATGCAGTTCCTTTTAATGCCAGTTCCACCACTACTTTTACCGTTACAGGAACGGACACAATAACAGGATGTCAAGGTGCCGCCACAAAAACCATTGTAGTTAACCCTCGTCCTTTAGTCTCTGCCAATGCAACAGATTCTGTTGTATGTGCAGGAGAAAGTGTTATCCTTAGCGGTTCTGGAGCAAATACTTATACGTGGTCTGGAGGAGTCAGCAATAATGTTTCGTTTATACCGGGTGCTAGTCTCACGTATACTGTCACCGGAACAATTACAAGCTCAGGTTGTCAGAATACAAATACGAAAACCATCATTGTCAATCCGCTGCCGTCAGTGAGTATCAGTGCCACCGCTTCGGTAGTTTGTTATGGAGACAGTGTAAAGCTGACGGCTTCAGGAGCCGATAGTTATTCATGGACAGGAGGGATAATCAATAACATTGCATTTGTCCCTTCAAATTCATCTACTTATACAGTAACGGCCACAATAACTTCTACAGGATGTCAGAAAACTGCGGTCCAAACCGTCACAGTTAATCCATTACCTGTAGTCACTGCTAATTCATCTGCCAATGAAATATGCAGTGGAGGGAGTGTTACGCTTAATGGTGGGGGAGCTATAAGTTACGTCTGGAATAACGGGGTAAGCAACGGGGTTGCATTCAACCCCTCCGCGACTCAGGTTTATAGTGTTATTGGAACTAACAGTAATGGCTGCACAAATATTGCCGCCAAAACTGTAATAGTTAACACTCCACCAGTGCCTGCCATATGTAACCCGGTTTATTTTCAAAACTACATTTCCCCATTATCTCAATTCCGCATTGACACAGCGAATAGTTTATCCGGTAACATTTGGATTTCCAATGGCCCGTCTGTTGGAAATCAGACGTGTGTCAATCAGCTTCATCTTAATGAATCATCCACATATTATTTTTTCCTCTATGTATCTGGCAGTTCATGTGGTAAGGTGGCCTTGTGGATTGATTATAACAATAATGGAACCTTCAGTGATGAGGAGTACTTAAACAGTTCACCGCCAGCTTATCCGATTTATTCAATCTGCTATTCGGGTTATTATGCTTTCGGCCCGACATTAATTTACACTGTACCACCAATTGCAGTAAGAAATACGGCCTTGCGCATGCGGGTAATGACTTACGACAATTCGTATGATGGTCTTATTACGGACGGATGCACGTCAAGTATTCATGGCAGGTATTATGATTATACCGTTTTTATCGGGCCCCCTTTGCCAGCGGTAGCTGGTTTCACCCCGGGTGTCAATAATGTGTGTGCGGGAAGTTCGGTTCATTTTTCCAATACATCCAGTCATGCGAGTACGTATTTGTGGGACTTTGGAGACGGCACCACATCTACGTCCACTAGTCCAAACCACGTTTATTCTTCAGCAGGAATATATGACGTTAAACTTATAGCATCGAACAGCTCGGGTGCAGACACGCTTATCATTTCAAATTGCGTAAGTGTAACTCAGAGTCCAGTGGCAAACATTGTTTCTAATGGACCTACAAGTTTATGCGCAGGTGATTCGCTTGTTCTTCTTTCAACAGGCACAGGCAATGTGCTTTGGCTCACTGGCGATACTGGATCTTCAATTGTTGTTAACAATGCAGGAACCTATTCTCTGACGTCAACCAACAGTTGCGGGTCGGACACCACCAGTATTAACATCTCGATTATTCCAAGCCCTTCACCTCCGGTAATTACACAGTCAGGCAATTCATTAAGCTCAAATTATATTTATGGCAATGAATGGTATTTAGATGGTACTTTATCAGACACTTCGCAAAGTCATTTCTTAAATCAAAACGGAACTTACAGTGTCGTGGCTGCAATAAACGGATGTCTCTCAGATACATCTTCTGTTATTATTTTAGCCAGCAGCGTCTGGCCCGGTGATGCCAACAATGATTCCCTTGTAACTAATGCTGACCTTTTACCTATAGGGATTCACTATTCCCAGGTAGGGCTTGCTCGCGCAACCATCAGTAATTCGTGGCAGGCTTGGTTCAACTCCGATTGGGGCACTGCACAATCAAATAATGCCGACATCAAACACGCAGATTGCAACGGTGATGGTGTGATCAATGAAAATGATACACTTGCAGTAAATCTCAATTTTTCTTCTGTGCATGCGTTCGTTGGTCACAATGATCCCGATCGTGTAGGTGATCCCATGCTTTATTTTACCAGCAGCTCTCAGACATATCTTCCGGGTGACTGGATTGATATAGATATTATAGCAGGTAATAATTTCACTTCAGTTTCAAACTTGTATGGAATCGCATTTACTTTGAATTATGATGCATCACTTGTGCAGGCCGGCACAGAAAATTTATTTTATCCAATGAGTTGGTTTGGCTTGCCGGGAACGGATGCGATAAAATTCTCACATATTGAACCTTCGATGAACTCTGCTTCCGGTGCGGAAACGAGAATAGACCATACCTCAAGGGATGGATACGGAAAGATCGCGACTTTCCGCTTTCAGGCTAAAGCAACTATCACCGCAGCGAGTGCAATCAATTTTTCTATAAGTTCTTGTTCTGCCAATGATTCAGCGGGTAATCAGTTATTGTTTAATGATTCTTCATATATAGTGGTTATCGACCCAATGGCAACAAGTATAAATGAAGATATTAGTCATTCAAATATTAATATCTTCCCTAACCCGTATGCTGGCTACACTACCATCAGCTACACCCTGAAGGAAAGAGCGCAAGTCGGTATCGTTGTTACCAATTCTTTGGGCCAGAATATTCAAACACTTACAAATCAAAATGAATCTCAAGGTAACCATAGTTATAGCTTTTCAGCAAAGTCATTAGGTTTAGGTGCTGGTATCTATTTCGTCAAGATCACGATTAACGGGCTTACAACGATGAAGAGAGTAGTGGAAACGAAGTAAAGACATGAAGTAAATAAAAAAGCTCTGACTAATATCAGAGCTTTTTTATTTTGCCGGAGCGGTATTTGCTGTATCGTGATTACTGCCGGAGCCGGAAGAAGGATGTGGAAGCTCGCTTGCGGGTTGAGGTAATTCTTTGAAGGATTCAATCATACGATTCATGTCTGGAGCATACTCGTCTTTTTTATCGGCACGTGTCCAGGTTAAGATCTGATAAAAAGCATAAGGGGTTTCAACGACTCCCATTTTGTAATAAACATCTATCCCATCAACATTTCCTGTGATCTCACTGATCAATGCTTCATAACCATTAATTTTTTCTTTTCCGGGAGTGCTTACTTTGCCATTCTTTGTTTCAAGAAAAGGCTGTGATGCCACCTTGAAATACACATCAAGATCATAATCAAGATCGTATTTTGCCATTGTCTTTTTTCTTTCATCAATCACAAAGGCATAAATATCTTTATCAGTGTTCTGATATTGAAATGAAGCGTCTTTGTGAAGATCAACACAAGGTTGAAGATATTCAGGGATAGAAATAGCATAGCGTTCATTAACCTTCACTTCCTTGAAAGAAGTTTCCTTATTGCATGACACGACAAGGAGCAGTAAGGCGAATGAAAACAAGATCTTTCTAAGCATTGGTTGAAATTTAGCTATAGCAAAGTACTTAAAAATATCTGGCATAAAAAAATATGTTCTTAAAATGCGAAACCTCCCTATTATAAAGGGCAAACAGCCTTAATTCAGCCTTTTTTGGGCTTATTTCAGCTAATTGAGCTTTGTAAGTTCCTTTTTCATGGCATCCACCGTTTTCAGGCATAGCTCGTTCATCTGGCCCAATTTTATAACCATAGCTTCGGAAAGTCCGTTCGCAGCTATTTGTTTTTCTATAGCCTCAAGCTGAAGATTAAGCTCGAATGCACCCATTAATTTTGCCGGACTCTTCATTTTATGGGCCTGCGCACTTATCCCTTCAAGGCTGCCATTTCTGATATATTCCTTCATCTCATTTACATACACCGGCATTTCCTGAACATAGCTCTGCATAATATCTCTTAGATAGTCCGTATCTCCCTCTGCTCTTTCGTCAAGCGTGCTTAAATTAATCACAGGAGCATCAGTGATAGAATTCACCGGAATGGCCTTAACGATCTTATCATACAAGTCTTCCGGGTGAAACGGTTTGGAAACATATTCATTCATCCCTGCTGCCAGACATTTTTCCCTGTCACCAATCAGGGCAGAGGCTGTCATAGCGATGATCGGAATTTTATTCGCAGGGGAAGCCAGTTTTTTCCTGATGTACTTGGTGGCCTCAAACCCATCAATTTCGGGCATTGTAACATCCATCAGAATAAGATCGTATTTTTTATGCTGTAATTTTTCAAATGCTGCCTTAGCATTATCGGCTACATCAACCCTTGCATTCCATTTTAAAAGCGTTAATGCTGCAACACGTTGATTTACTTTGTTGTCATCAATAACTAATACTTCGATCGAGTTTAGGTTAGGCCGATTAAAATCTGCAGCCTGAATGTTAAGATCCTTTTGTTCTTTTACATTGCGTGCAAGCTTTCTAAACTCAAGTGTGAATGAAAAAGTCGAGCCTTCATTTACTTTACTGCTTACAGATATTGTTCCTCCCTGTTGCTCTATTAATTGCTTTGCAATAGTCAATCCTAACCCGGTACCTCCATATTTTCGAGTGGTTCGTGCATTTACCTGTGTAAAACTTTCAAATATGGTGTTCAGTTTATTTTCATGGATTCCAATACCGGTGTCTTGCACACTGAATAAAATATGAATGCTTTTTGCATCATCCTTAAGTAGCTTTGCAAATATTTTCACCTCTCCTTTTTCTGTGAACTTAATAGCGTTTCCCGTCAAATTAAGTAAGATCTGATTCAGTCGCACAGGATCCCCTATAACTGCAGCTGGTATTTTTTCGTCAATGCTCGACAACAGTCTGATATTTTTTTCTGTCGAACGATATTGAAGCGAATAGATAAGGTTTTTAAACAGATCAGTGAGACGAAAGGCTTTCTTTTCAAAGGTCATTTTGCCCGCATTTATTTTTGAAAGGTCAAGAAGGTCATTGATTAGGACAAGCAGGCTGTTTGCGGACTCATTTATGGCACTGATATACTCTCGTTGCTCAAGAGTAAGTGCAGTGTCTTTTAAGTGATTGGTCATGCCGATGATTCCATTCATAGGTGTACGGATCTCATGGCTGGTGTTTGCGAGAAATTGTTCCTGCGTTTCTTTGGCCTGCTCTGCAGCGTCTTTTGCTTTTATTATTGCATCCTGCACTTTGTTCTTTTCGCGGTAACGGATATAAATAACGATCAAAAGTGCAAAAGCAATGAGGATACCTATGATCAAAAGGTTTCTAAGAATTGCCTGGTTATGGATCCTTTCATTTTGGATCTCAGTATTCTTTTTAAGCAATTCAATTTCCTGGTTCTTTCTTTCAAATTCAAGATCTGTTTGAAGCCTTAAGAGATTAATGGCAGAGTTTTCGTTAATAAGCGTATCCTTATATCTTGTGTACAGCTTATGATATTCAAGTGCTTTGGAATGATCATTCTTTGCTTCGTAGATCTCTGATAATAACTGATAATTATCGCGCAGGTTGGACGGATGTCCTTGCTTTTCAGAAAATTCATTACTCTTTAAAACGCTTTTAATTGCATTGTCATAATCCTTTAAAAGGAAATATGCCTTCGCGATATAAGTGTATGTATTTTGCTGCCAATTTTTATCTCCAAGCATTTCATAACGATGGAGCGCCTCGTTATAAAAATGAATGGCTTGCGCAGGCTTACCTAATTTTTCATACGTTTCCCCGATGTTTAGATTATTGAGGGCTTCGTAAGAAACGAGTTTTTTTTCGCGTGCTAAACGCAATCCTTTAAATGAATTGTCTAGTGATTGAAAATAATAACTCTTGTTATTGGTGACACGTCCCACCAGATTATAGGCATCAGCTATATTAACATAAGAGTTAATGATCTTCTTATCATCTTTTGCTTTTGTCGCGATTTCAAAGGCTTTGTTATAGATAGATATTGCTTTAAAGAAGTATGCTGTATCATTTGTCGCATTGCCAATATCCATTGTCCGGTTGGCAATCCTGTTCAACGTATTTATGCAGTTGATTGTATCACGGAGCTTGTAAAAGATCTGAAAAGCTTTTTCGTAATTGACGATTGCTTTTTCATTGTCTTTCAAAGTGGCATAAACATCTGCAATGTAATAGTAGCATTTAGCCAGTCCTGCATCATCATTGGTTGCTTCAGCAAGTTGAAGGGCGTTCTTAAGCTTTACGAGAGCATCAGCATAACGACCTTGGGTGTTGTCGAATGCAGACTGAGCAATGTATGAAATTACTTTTCCGTGCGGATAGTTTAATTTATCGGAAAGAGAAAAAGCACGTATAGCATATTCATTTGATCTGCGTGTGTCAAAATTTAGATAATTAAAAGAGAGTTGATTGAGGGCATCTACCAGAACAGTATCTTCGATTGGATTTTTTCTGATCTGTCGTAAAAGAGAATCTGTTGCAGCAGTATTTTGCCCGGCCGCATCTGAAAACGCCAAAACCAAGCAGGAAAAAACCAGGAATATATAGAAACGGTACCGCATTCTGTAAAAGAGCATCTAAGGTACGCATTTGGCGGGAGATAAGGTAAAAAATCCCGCTCCGTTATTAACGAAGCGGGATTCAAGTTTAACGTTTTTTAGCTGGACGTTATTGCCCCCTGGGAAAACATTGCCTTCACGCAGTTCCTGAAACAAGTTCAGGATGACAGCAGCGCACTACAACGTTCCTCTTTTTGCCTGCTCTCTTTCAATCGATTCAAACAATGCCTTGAAGTTGCCGGCACCAAAGCCCTTTGCGCCCATACGCTGAATGATCTCATAGAATAAAGTCGGTCGGTCTTCAACCGGTTTTGTGAAGATCTGCAATAAATATCCGTCCTCATCAGCATCTACAAGGATTGACAATTCCTGAAGCTTATTAATGTCTTCTTTCATGATGCTCATGTGTGAGCCAAGGCGTGTAGGGATATCATCGTAATATGCCTGTGGAGGAGGAGGTAAGAATTCAACTCCGCGTGCTTTCAACTCCGTAACTGTTTTAATGATATCATCCGTAGCAAGTGCCAGATGCTGAACTCCGGCTCCTTCATAAAAATCGATGTATTCCTCGATCTGCGATTTTTTCTTTCCCTCAGCAGGCTCATTGATCGGGAACTTGATTCTACCGTTTCCATTGCTCATTACCTTGCTCATCAATGCAGAGTATTCCGTTGTGATCTGCTTATCATCAAAAGAAAGGAAGTTCACAAAGCCCATCACTTCTTCATACCATTTAACAGTGGCATTCATCTCATTCCAGCCAACGTTTCCAACCATGTGATCAATGAATTTCAAACCAACCGGTGCAGGATTATAATCCGATTTCCACTCACGGTATCCCGGAAGGAAAGCTCCTTTGTAATTCTTGCGTTCTACGAACATGTGCACTGTTTCTCCGTAAGTGTAAATTCCGGCTCTCACCACTTCACCATCATCATCCTTTTCAACAGTTGGTTCCATAAATGATCTCGCTCCACGCTTGGTAGTCTCTTCCCATGATTTCCGCGCATCTTCAACCCATAGTGCAATCACCTTTACGCCATCACCATGTTTTACGATATGCTCATTGATCGGTGATTTTGAGTTTAAAGGTGTTGTTAATACAATCCGGATCTTATCTTGTTTTAATACATAAGAAGCGTAATCTTTATTGCCTGTTTCAAGGCCTTTATATGCATACGACTGGTAACCGAATGCCGTTTTGTAATAGTGAGCTGCCTGCTTAGCGTTACCTACATAAAATTCTACATAGTCAGTACCTAGCAATGGAAGGAAATCTTGTGCTCCTTCAAATATTTTTTCTAATCCGTATTCTACGTTTTTAATTTCTTTTGACATTTTCTTTTAATTTATAATTCAACATTTATAATTTATAATTTCTATTCCGTCCAGCTCTTATAATACTTTCCGTCATCTATTCCCATCGCTTCTTCGGTAACCATCAGCGGCTTGAAAGTGTCAACCATCACTGCGAGTTCTTGAGTTACAGTCTGACCGATACTGCGTTCCATCGCTCCCGGTGCAGGCCCGTGCGGAATGCCTTTCGGATGTAGCGTGATATGCCCCTGCTCGATATTATTACGGCTCATGAAATCACCATCAACATAATACAGCACTTCATCACTGTCGATGTTACTGTGGTTATAAGGTGCTGGTATTGCTTTCGGATGATAATCGTATAAACGTGGACAGAATGAACACACTACAAATGTTGATGTTTCAAACGTCTGGTGTACAGGAGGCGGTTGATGAACACGGCCTGTGATCGGTTCGAAATTATGAATGCTGAAGCCGTAAGGGAAGTTATATCCATCCCAGCCGATCACATCGAATGGATGTGTTGCGTATACGATCTCATGGATCATATTTTGCTTTTTCACTTTAACAACGAAATCACCTTTCTCATCAAAGGTCTCGAGTTCGGTTGGCAATTTAAAATCGCGTTCGCAGAAAGGTGAGTGTTCAAGAAGCTGTCCTGATCCATTCTTATAACGTTTAGGTGTGTAGAACGGTGCAAATGACTCTACATAAAACAGACGGTTATCGGCTGAATCAAAATCAATCTGATAGATCATCCCTCTTGGTATGATCAGATAATCCCCGTATTCAAAAGGGATATTTCCCATGAATGTACGGAGCGTTCCTTTGCCTTTGTGAATGAAAAGCATTTCATCTGCATCAGCATTCTTATAGAAATAATTGCGCAATGATTTTTGTGGTGCGGCTAACCCGATAGTACAATCTGAGTTAACGAGCATCGCTTTACGGCTGTCAAGAAAATCTTCCTGCGGCTTAACCTGAAATCCTTTTAGCAAAAGAGATTTGATGTTCTTATCGATAGCGATCTTAGGAGTAACATCGTAAGATTTCAGTATTTCTTTTACCTGTGTCGGTCTGTGAACTTGATATAGTAAGGATGAATGTCCGTGAAAGCCTTCTGTTCCGAAGAGTTGCTCGTAATACAATCCGCCCTGTGGTTTTTCAAATTGTGTGTGACGTTTTTGAGGGAATTTCCCCAGCTTGTGATAAATAGGCATTTTTTTTAATTAAAGGGTAAAACTACACTTATAAATGTATAAAAAATGTTCCCGGAAATGGGAAAGAAGGGGAAATTACTCAGGGTTCCTTTTGGTAACCTGCTTGATATCGATTATGAAGGATTTTCCGATACAAATCATAAACAAATCTAAGTAAATCTGCCCAAAAATAAAAACAAATTCAGGATATTGACATGATTTATATCAGGGCATAAAATAAATCAATCCCTATGTTATAATAAATAGTTGAATCCTTAAGCTTAGTGACCTTAGTGCCTTAGTCCAAAGGACTGCAACGGAGTGGTATAAAAAGAATAATATTGATAATTTTACGAAATGATCCTAACCGACACACATACACATTTATATTCCAGGGAATTTGATGCCGACAGAAATGACTTGATAAATAAAGCGATTTCAGCAGGTGTAACCAGGTTCTTTATGCCAAATGTTGACAGTGAGTCAATTCCCGGAATGTACCAGGTCGAAAAAGACTTTCCCGATCACTGTTTCCCGATGATAGGACTTCATCCGTGTTCCGTTAATCAAACCTATCAGCATGAATTAAAAGTGGTAGAGTATTGGCTCCAGAAAAGAAAATTCACAGCTGTCGGGGAAATCGGGATCGATCTGTATTGGGACAAAACCTTTTTTGACCAACAGCAGGATGCTTTCAGAACGCAGATCGCATGGGCAAAAAAATACGGAATCCCTTATGTGATCCATTCACGGAATGCCTTTGATGAAACGATGGAGATCGTTAAGGAGTTTAAGAACGATAATATAAAGGCGATCTTTCATTGTTTCAGCGGGAATGTAGAACAAGCTGAACAGGTGATTGCTCTCGGAAACTTCAAGCTCGGCATTGGCGGTGTTGTAACATTTAAAAACAGCGGCCTGGATAAAGTCGTTGAAGCCATAGATCTAAAGCACCTGGTTCTTGAAACAGATGCCCCATACCTTGCTCCCGTCCCTCATCGCGGCAAACGCAACGAACCTGACTACCTCGTTATGATCGCTCAAAAGATAGCTGATATAAAAAAGATCAGCATTGAAGAAGTGGCAAGTGTGACGACTCAGAATTCTATTGAAGTTTTTGGAAGGTAGGGACAGATAGCGAATCTGTACGAATTTGCGAATCTGTGATTGGAAAAAAATCCTTTATAGTTCACACAGATTCGTAAATTCGTTTTTTTATTTGTTATCTGTACGCTATGCGATCAAAAGTACTACTCATATACACAGGCGGGACCATCGGAATGATGCAGGATGCGAAGACAGGCCAGTTAAAGCCTTTTGACTTCAAACACCTTACCGAACAGATTCCTGAGCTGAATAAATTTGACGTATCCCTTTCTGCTGTGTCTTTCAGTAAACCAATTGATTCAAGTGACATGAGTCCTGAAATATGGGTAGAGATAGCTGAAACAATTCAAAAAAATTACGATAAACACGATGGATTTGTGATCCTTCACGGAAGTGATACGATGTCATTTACCGCTTCTGCTCTAAGTTTCATGTTGGAGAATTTAAGTAAGCCGGTCATCTTAACCGGTTCGCAGCTTCCTATAGGCACAATTCGCACAGATGGAAAAGAGAACCTGATCACTGCCATTGAGATCGCTGCTACAAAAGAAAAAGGGAAGCCTGTTGTATCGGAAGTATGCATTTATTTTGAATACCAGTTGTATCGTGGCAACCGCACTCACAAATACAATGCAGAACATTTTCAGGCTTTTCAATCGCCAAACTATCCGATACTTGCAGAAGCAGGGGTCCATTTAAAATACAATCAATCAGCACTTCAAAAAAGCTCTTCGAAAAAACTTAAGGTGCAAACCAAGCTGAGCACCGATATTGCAATTCTCAAAATGTATCCGGGAATAACCGAGAATGTGGTGAATGCAATATTGAACACCAAAGATCTGAAGGGCCTGATCATTGAAACTTTCGGTGCCGGTAATGCAACAACTCAAAACTGGTTTGTTGCGGCTCTGAAATACCGGATAGACAAAGGCCTGGTTGTGCTCAATGTCACTCAATGCAATGCCGGGAAAGTGGAGCAGGGGAAATACGCAACCAGTGCATCATTTAATAAAATTGGAGTAGTTGGCGGAGCTGATATCACTACAGAAGCAGCGGTGGCCAAATTAATGTATGTGCTCGGTACTGCGACAAACAAAAAAGATATTACAAAACTATTGAAGTCTGATCTACGAGGTGAGATGACAGTTTAATTCGTTCAATTTGAAAGGCCGTCAGGAATATTCGCATACAACTAGTGTATGTAAAATATTTTTTGACGGCCCCTCTATTTAAACGAAAATCTTACTTAAACGAAATCGCTTTCATTAATTCATCCAGTTTCGGTGAAAGAACAATTTCGGTTCTTCTGTTCTTCGCTTTTCCTTCGGTTGTACTGTTATCAGCTATTGGCGAAAATTCTCCTTTGCCGGCTGCTGTTAATTTCTTCGCATCCATTCCATATTCATCAGTCAGCAATCGCACAACATTCGTTGCCCTTGCAGTACTCAGATCCCAGTTATCCTTGAATTGTGCTGTTTTAATAGGCACATTATCTGTGTGGCCTTCAATTGCGATACTCACATCTGTGTTTTTATTCAGTACTTCTGCCAGCTTTTTAAGTGCTTCTTTCCCTTTTGATTCAACATCCGGACTACCTGATTTAAACAGTAATTTATCTGACATGGAAACATACACTTTGCCATCTCGCATTGTCACAGTTAATTCATCCGGATTGAAGCCAAGTAAAGCTTTTTTTACTGTGTTGGTTAATGCATTCATAATGGAATCCTGGCGGTTGATGATTCCCTGAAGGTCCTTAAGTTTCGCTTCTTTTTCCTGCAGATCCCTCTCTTTTTTCTCAAGCTCGCTCTGTTTGTTTTTCAGATCTCCGCTTAAGTTCGCTACAGTATTTCCGGAGCTGGATTTCAGATTTTCATATTCTTTCTTCAGCCCTTCAATATTTTGATTCAAACTTCCCAGCTCAGTTATTTGCTGTTTTGACAGGCTGCATAGTGAGTCGCGTTCCGCTAAGGCTTTTCTATACCGTTTAGAAATTACTGAAGGTTTTTCAGAAGCGGTGTCGCCACACATTACATGCGGCTTGCAGCTGGTTAAGGAAAGTGCAGCGATTCCTGCAATAAAAAAAGAAAGCTTTAGGTGTTTCATATTTTAGTTATTAATTAGTGTATTGAATAGTAAAAAAATGTGCTAGCCCTAACTGAGGATTTAATACCATAGATCCCTGTCTGATATCTTTTCACCCTTTTTCAAGCGGTCCTTTATTTCATTCAGATTATTTATCCTCAGTTGAATCCTCTGGTATTCCTGACTTAAATCTTGATATTCAGCAGATTTGATTCTGGTAAATCCGGCCTCGAGAAGATTGCCCTTTCTCTGAATAACCTTTATAAGTTGGGTTTGGTGATCTCGGAGCTCGCAATATATGTGGCTCAGGATTGCGGAGTTGTCCCGGAAGAAAGTTTCGTTTAGCATTAGCAGTAATCTAGACTGCAAAGTTGGCCCGTATGAGCCAAATTGTTGTTACACTATCTATTTTAAATGTTGCATAATCCTTTGGGGTAATAATTTAAATCTTCGGAAACAGCTATCGGAAGTGTGGTAATGAGTGGAGAAGTAGGAATCTAGGTTAATGTGATTCGCGTTTCACAGTATGTTTCTGCTGATCTTATTTATAACTTCGATAAATCCCTCATAAGTCACAGGTTTGATAATATAACTTTCCGCACCAAGACTAAGCGCTTCTTCCATCATAGGGTCGTTATCGCTGGCGGTTAAAACAATAATCGGGATGTGTTTTGTAGTTTGATGAGTTTTCATTCTTTTCAGGATCTCCATTCCACTTACCTTGGGCAAGTTCATGTCCAGCATTAAAAGCCGTGTTTTGCCATGAAATGTTTGATTGGAAAATGACTGATCATTGAAAAAGAAATCGATCGCTTCCTCGCCATCCGTAAGGATGATGATATTATTATTCACATTCGCATCAATAAAGGCTCTTTTAGTGAAAAAGGCGTCATCTGGATTGTCCTCGACCAATATTATTTCTATCTCCTCTAAATTCATAAATCGCATTCAAATTAATTTAACCTTTCTTAAATAGTTAGAAATTTTGTTTTAAAAAGAGTGCCAACTCGGAAAAGAAATCTTTTATTAATCGTCTAAACCTTTACCGTTAAGTATTCTATCTAAATTTTTCTCGATTCTTGCCTGCCGGGTTTTAGATTGTTTAGCCGAGGAAAAATAAAGCAAATAACCTCTCTGCCGGCCTGGGGTTAGTGCTTTAAAAGCCTTTTTCAGCCCGGACATTTCGTCAAGCGCATGTTGGAATTCTTCTGGAATTCCGTATTCCTTTGTTTTCTTTAATTCGATTTTGCGTCCGGATTTTTCAACTTTAATGGCTTCCTGAATATATTTTTTAAGTGTTGCTTTTCGCTTCGCTATTTCATTAACACTTGTGAAACGAGCTTGTCGCGCAGATTGCACATTCTCCGTTTGCTGAATAAGAATGTTTTTCGAGTCTTTCATCAAAGCGCCCTTGAAAAATAAAAATGCACAGTAGTCTTTAAAAGAATGAATAAGTACAACGTTATTGCCCTCAAGTGTGTAGCACGGACAGCCCCACTTCAGCTCTTCTTCAAGATCACATTCTAAAGCAATATCCCTTAATAATTCGAGCTCTTCCTGCCATTTTTTTGCTTTTAAAAAGTAGAAATCAACTTTGGGATTTGTTTTACTTCTTGTCATGGTATTAAAATCGAATGGTACGCTCTTCATAAAGAGATATTACATATCAGGAATGTTCGGCTCCACCAGCTTAATAAGCTTTTCAACGGATTCCTGCCAGCCGAGGTAACACATTTCTGCAGGTATAGCACTTGGGATATTTTCCTGGACGATCTTAAGTTCTGTACCAACCGAAACCTTGGTAAGCCATACGGAGGTGATCATTTCTCCCGGCAGTTTCGGATCATCAAAATTATCTGTATATTTTATGAACTCGTTCGGTTTAAGTTCGAGGATCTTCCCTCCGAAAGAATGGCTGTTACCTGTCGAGAAGTTTGTGAATGATGCATGATAAGTTCCGCCTACCTTAACCTCCATCTTGTCAACAATACATAAAAAGCCATATGGAGGAATCCAGGATGCATACGCAACCGGATCAGTAAAAGCCCGATAAACTTTTTCCGGGCTGGCTTTTAATACCCGGTGCAATGTTACTTTATTTTCCATGTGATGTAAGTTTTAACAAACCTATAAAGAATAATTTAACTTTTTGTTTCCTGTTTTTTTAAGGAAGCCATATCAATAACAAAGCGATATTTTACGTCACTCTTCAGCATCCTTTCATAAGCGGTATTGATATCCTGCATATTGATTATTTCAATTTCCGAAACAATATTATGCTTGCCACAAAAGTCCAGCATCTCCTGCGTTTCAGCAATTCCTCCAATCACAGATCCCGCTAAAGCTTTCCGTCCAAGTATCATCGGAACAGTGTTTAAGATCGGCTCCAGTCCACCCAGATACCCGACAAGGACCAAAGTTCCGCTTATCGATAAAGTGGAAATGTAAGGGTTAACATCATGCACGTAAGGCACAGTATCAATTATCAGATCGAACTTCCCTTTAGCAGCTTTCATCTGCCCCTCATCATTAGAAATAATAACGTTGTGAGCTCCGAGGTCAAACGCATCCTGTTTCTTTTCAGGTGACCTTGAAAACAATGTTACCTCTGCACCTAATGCTTTCGCGAGTTTGATAGCCATGTGGCCAAGGCCACCTAAGCCTACGACTGCCACCTTCGTTCCTTTTCCAGCTTTCCAATGGCGCAGGGGCGACCATGTTGTGATGCCGGCACAGAGCAAGGGTGCAGCAGCAGCCGGATCGAGGTTAGAAGGAACCTTCAAAACAAAGTGCTCATCAACAATGATCTTTTCGGAGTATCCGCCAAAGGTTTGTGATCCCAGATATTTATCTTTCCCGTTGTAGGTACCTGTAAATCCATTTAAGCAATACTGTTCGAGATCTTGTTTGCAGCTATTACAAGTCCGGCATGAATCAACGAGACAGCCTACTGCAGCAAGATCTCCCGCTTTCAGTTTTGTTACTTTGTTGCCGACATTTTTTACAACGCCAACTATTTCATGCCCGGGTACGGCAGGATATATGGTTCCGCCCCAGTCGTTTCGCGCTGTGTGAAGATCAGAGTGGCAAACTCCGCAAAACAGTATCTCAATTTCGATATCATTTGGCTGAATGCTTCTTCTCTCAATTTGCATTTCAGTTAAAGAAGCAGTTGGAGAAACAGTTCCGAATGCTTTGATTTTTTTTATTTCCATAGTAAGATTTTGATTGATAGTGCTAAAATATGATGCCTGAAAATGTTTGCGCATCAAGCATAACTGAATAGCTTGATCAGTATCCGGCTTTGATGTGTTTAATAATTTTTGCCGGAATACCACCTACGATCGTATTTGCTGGAACATCTTTTGAAACGACAGCGCCTGCCGCAACAATTGCGTTTTCTCCGATTGTAACTCCAGGAAGAATTGTCGCTGCAGCACCTATCCAGGCATTTTGCTTGATAACTATCGGTTTACACACAAGTGCTTTTCTGTCTGCCGGATCCGTAGGGTGATTCTCGGTTACGAGATTAACTTTCGGCCCAAGCAGAACATTATCTTCAATTGTGATCCCACCCATGTCTAAAAACGAACATGCATGATTTATGAATACGTTTTTACCTATGGAGATGAACTGTGCAAAATTTGTATAGAATGGTGGAAAGATGATCGTGCTCCGGTCAAGCTCTTTCCCAATAATTATACTTAAGCGTTTACGTGTCTGCTCCACATTCGTGGAGTTGTTAAGCTCAGCAGATAAGCTTATCGTGCGTGCAACTATCTTATGTATCTTATGATATTGCGGATCGGTCGGCCTGATAGGTTCACCGGCTTTCATTCTTTCTAAAATGTTGTTTTGCTCTTTGTTGGGAGTTTCTGAATCTTTCATGATTTAATTTTCTTTCGGGAGTAAAGGTAAGCTGCGGAGAGGGTGGGATTATTTCATGACCCCTCGTCTCCCATCGTCAACATCAAAAGATTCGCTTCGCTCTTTTTAATTTTTATCCAAGCCCTTAAAAGCTAAAAAGCTTTCAGGCCTTTCCTAAAAATCAAAAATCCCGCTAGATAGCGGGAATCTTTTGATGCATTCTGCGGAGAGGGCGGGATTCGAACCCGCGATACCCTTGCGAGTATACAAACTTTCCAGGCTTGCTCGTTCGGCCACTCTGACACCTCTCCTGAATTTATTGGGCTGCAAATGTAGCATTATTTTTAAGAATAATATAATCGCCCTTATTCCGGATCCTCAAAAAGAGGGAATCTGAAAAAATTTCATTTTCTATTTGAAAAATTGTCATAAAATGACAGGGTGCAGGCCGTATCAGCCGTTTGGCAAAGAACTTGGAATACATAGGTTGTAATTTAAGTTCATTGTTTAATTTAAAAAAATAAGGAGGAAACAAGCCATGTCAGTAGTAAAATGGAAAAAGCCCTCTAATGGGCATGAAGCCGGAACTCCGGTAACGTATTCAACTCCATTCGGTAGTTTAATGGAGAACTTTTTTAAAGACAATTTGTTTTCAGGCGAATTTTCATCTGCGGTACCAGCAGTGAACGTCTCTGAAGAAGATGACCGGTTCAAGGTAGAACTATCCGCTCCCGGATTTAACAAAGAGGATATTAAGGTCGAGTGCGACAATAATATTCTTACGATTTCAGGAGAGCACAAAATGGAGGACGCAAAGAAAGAAACAAATTACACCAGAAGGGAATTTAATTACGGTTCTTTCCGCAGAACGTTCTCATTGCCTGAGTCGGTAAATGATGAGCAGATCGATGCCAAATATGAGAATGGTATTCTTAAAATTACTCTTCCGAAAAGAGAGGAAGCCAAAAAGAAACCGATTAAAGAAATCCGAATTTCTTAGTGAATAAAAAAGATCCCGCTTCATTGAAGCGGGATCTTTTTTTATGCTGGTACTTTTCGGGCGGTCTCCCTTTCCCAGAATCTATGTTTAGCAACTGCATTTATAAAGTCCTTTGCAAGCTTACTTCTATTATCATCGTTGGTGATCACTCCCTGCTCGATATCGTCATTAGGATTTAAGCCAATCTCTGACGCTTCGATCAAGTCGGTCCCTTCGCCCTCTGCTCCGATTGCTTTACAATGCTTGAATGCCTCATTTATGAAATGAATTGCATCCGGTTCTTCGATCAATGCAGCTGCACTTTTTTCACCTGCAGGAACGAACACTGCGTCATAAAGTACAGATGCAGAAATTAGAAAGCTTTCATCAACGGAGATCATCTTACCGGACTTACTTTTGATCGAGCCCATACCGGGAGCAATCACTTTAACCATGGCTCCTTTAGTTTCAAGTGCAGTTTTAATAGATGCAAGTGATTCATCATCTACACCATTAGCGGCTAAAATGGCAATCTTTCTCGTGGCAATGGAATCCTTGGCTGTGTTTGCCATGCTCAGGGCCTCTGAGCTTTCAATTGTGGGAGGAACTTTTTTGGGTTGATAATCCTTAGGATTAGCATCAGCCGGAAAACTATGATTCATTGGCATCTCCGGTTTTCCGGCAATAAGCCCAAGAGCAGAAGCAACATCATCTGCAAGCTTCTTATCTACCTGAGTAAGAAGGTTTACCATACGTTGGCGGATAGCAACTGTTTGTACCTTGGCTAATTCAAAACGTAAAGCATCTGTAAGATGTTTCCTCTCCGGTTCGCTTTGACTATTAAGGAACATGGTGGCTTGTCCGAAATGATCTGTAAAACTTTTACTGCGGTTACGGATTTTTTTAGCATCTATTCTTTCAAGGAACGATGTAAATCCGAATTTTTTAACCATTGCCTGGAAAGGACATCCTCCGCCAAGGGTATTAGGTTCATAGCTGGTTTGACCTTTATTGATCGTTTGCCGCATATGTCCGTCACGTTGGTTGTTATGTATATCCACCACAGGACGGTTGATCGGTATTTCGTGGAAATTAGGGCTCCCTAAACGGCTTAGCTGGGTGTCAGTATAAGAAAAAAGTCTTCCCTGCAGCAGCGGGTCGTTGGTAAAATCGATGCCCGGAACCAGGTGCCCGGGATGAAAAGCAACCTGTTCTGTTTCCGCGAAGAAATTATCAGGATTACGATTTAAGGTAAGTCTGCCGATGATCCTGACCGGAACCAGCTCTTCGGGGATCAGCTTGGTAGGATCAAGAAGATCAAATGGAAATTTATGCTCATCTTTCTCGTCAATGAGCTGAACGCCAAGCTCCCATTGAGGAAATTGTCCGCTCTCTATTGCCTCCCAAAGATCTCTTCTGTGGAAATCAGGATCTTTTCCTGAAATATTCTGAGCTTCATCCCATGCAACAGAATGAACTCCTAATACAGGCTTCCAGTGAAATTTAACGAAATGCGATTTCCCCTGTTCATTGATGAAACGAAATGTATGAACACCAAAGCCTTCCATCATCCTGAAGCTGCGGGGGATTGCGCGGTCGCTCATTACCCACATGATCATGTGCATCGATTCCGGCATCAATGAAATGAAATCCCAAAAAGTATCATGTGCCGATGCCGCCTGCGGTATCTCATTATGGGGTTCCGGTTTTACCGCGTGTACGAGGTCCGGGAATTTCATCGCATCCTGGATAAAGAAGACAGGCATATTATTACCTACAAGGTCATAATTCCCCTCCTCAGTGTAAAATTTAACTGAGAAGCCGCGCACATCCCTAGCCAGATCTGAGGACCCGCGTGACCCGGCAACTGTAGAGAACCTGACAAATACAGGCGTTACACGGGATGTGTCATTTAAAAACCCCGCTTTCGTGTATTTACTCATGGATTCGTATAGTTCAAAGATGCCATGTGCTGCCGAACCGCGTGCATGAACGATGCGTTCAGGAATACGTTCATGATCAAAGTGAGTGATCTTTTCGCGGAGAATAAAATCCTCCAGAAGAGTTGCCCCTCTGTCTCCTGACTTAAGAGAGTTTTGATTATCGTTGATCCTCAGCCCCTGATTAGTAGTCAGAAACTCGTTGTCAGAATTTTCAGTGTTTCGCTCCAGATCGATGATTTTTCTGCTCGGATCAGTTTTTCGCAACGCTTTTTTTTTCTTGGCCATGTTTTTTGGATTTTATGAGTAAATATTTTCTCTGTTATTGATTAGTTGGCATTCCGGTTTTTTAATGAGAAAAAGAAAATTGCATATTCTACCTTCTTGCAAGGCTTTTCATGAACTTTCATAAATAGGATATGATATCCTTAAATTAAAATGCCAGGATTCAGATTCAGGCTGGCCCAACATTTTTTTAAGGGAATGCATGAATAAACTATTATGAAAAATATTGCTGGTAAAATCCTGAAATTTCACGAGCTTCTTCTCCCTGAACTCACCGCCCACAAATACGCGCTGATGAATGAAAATGTGTATCGTTTTTTTCGGGGAACCTGTCATCTGTATTATGAAACCTTAAGTAAAGAGAAAAACATACCCGGGTCTCCTGCTGCATGGATCTGCGGTGACCTTCATCTCGAAAATTTCGGAAGCTATAAAGGGGATAACCGTTTGGTTTATTTTGATCTGAATGATTTTGATGAAGCAGTACTTGCACCGGCCACCTGGGAGCTCACCAGGTTTATATCGAGTGTATTCATTGCTTTTGAGTCAATGGGCATTGAATCAAAAAAGGCGATGAATATGGGGCAGCTGTTTTTAAAGGTTTATTCTGAAACACTTGCGGGAGGTAAGTCCTTTTATATTGAACCTAAAACGGCTAAAGGAATCGTGAAAATTTTCCTGAAAAAAGCTAGTAAACAAAGACAGTCAGAGCTTCTTGACAAAAGAACAATCAGAAAGAACGGTAGGTTGCGCATTGTTACAGGAAAAAAATATTTCCCTGTCGATAAGGAATTGAGAACTGAGCTCTGCAATCACATGGAAGACTGGATCATTAATAACAATGGCCGGCCATATAATTTCGAAGTGGCAGATGTAGCATTCCGCAGAGCCGGGCTGGGAAGCTTAGGTCTTAAACGCTATCTGTTTCTTTTAAGAAGTGTAAACAGTCATGAAGAGTATATGCTTGTTGATATGAAAGAAGCGATCTCTTCTTCTTTGGCGCCCTACCTGGAGATTAAGCAACCAGATTGGAAAAGCGAATCTGAAAGGATCATTTCGATTCAAACCCGTATGCAGAATATTGTTCCGGCTCTTTTAAGCGAAACAAGATTCAAGGACGCTAATTACGTCATCGAAGAAATGCAACCCATGCATGATAGCATCAACCTTAAGCTTATAAAAAACCGTTATCGGGATATTTATCAAGTGATAAATGATATGGCAATTCTTACAGCTTCTTCACATCTCAGGAGTTCGGGCAGGCAGTGTTCAGCTAATGCAGATGAATTGATCAGCTTCGGTTTGGATACTTCGTGGCAATCGAAGATTATTGATATTGGAATTGCAATGGCCGAGCAGACCAAAGTAAATCATAAAGAATTTACAAAAGGGTATGAAGAAGGACTTTATTCTCTTCACGAAAGCGGAGCCGACTGAGCCAGCGTGGCTCTACTTCGTTTCGACTCTATTCTATGTACTAACACTAAACTCGCAATCACTGCTGCTCCGCTTATCGCAACATAAATCAATTCACTTTGTTCAATTCCTATTTTATCTGCGTTAACAGAAATTACCCCCCGGTTAGAAAGCCATACCATCAGCACAGCGGCCCCGTTGTTTATAAAGTGTGCAACAATTCCAGGCCATAAGGATCCGCTCCATAAAAACAAATAACCAAGGTAAGCCCCCATCAGCATCCGCGGGACAAACCCGAAGAACTGCATGTGGAAAGCGCTGAAGACAATAGCTCCGAACCATACTCCCGCATGTTTGTTCTTAAAACACTCAATCGCAACTTTTTGGAAAATGCCTCTGAAAAAGATCTCCTCACTTAATGCGGCCATAAAAGCGATCACAAATAAATTTAGTATCAAAGTGCTTATGGAAGTCCCTCGGGTAAAGCCTTCAGTTAGCTGTGTCGCTTTGTCTTCGCTGTTTCTCATCCATTCTTCCATTCCTGCAAAGACACTTGGAAGTTCCATGTGCTGATTCATTTCCGCCAGCCAGTTTATCACAGGCATCGCAAATAAAATTCCAATCCCGGCAATAAAAAGCGTTGCTACTGCCGGTTTTGTTGTAAGCCCGAGATAATGGAATTTGGGTTGGGTCCAGAACACAGCGATCAAAACAGCAGGTAAGATAAAGATGATGATCACACTCACCGCCTGAGCGATCTTCAGAAAGATCATCATGTTCTCATCATCGAAATTCAGGTTGATATCGGAATCACTTCCGATAACATTGAGCATTCCGTAGGCGAGCATAAATATTAAAAGTGCGGATAATTTGATCCATGAGTGACGTTCCTGACCTGTATGCTCCATTTTTACGGTATTTTTTAGTATTTTTGCATCCCGCTTAAAGCGGAATTTGCGAATTTACGAATTGAAATTCCAATTCTCTAATTCTGAAACTCAACAAATCAACAATTGGTCAAGATAGGCAATATAGAATTAGGTGATTTTCCATTATTACTTGCTCCCATGGAGGATGTGAGTGATCCGCCATTCCGTGCTGTTTGTAAGAAAAACGGTGCTGATCTGATGTACACGGAATTCATTTCTTCGGAAGGACTTATTCGTGACGCAGCAAAAAGCGTTCAGAAGCTTGATATTTTTGAATATGAGCGTCCGATAGGCATTCAGTTGTTCGGATCTGATATAGATTCGATGCGAGAAGCGGGCATGATCGCTGATGCTGCAAAGCCTGATCTTATCGATATCAATTATGGCTGCCCTGTAAAACAGGTTGCCTGCAAGGGAGCCGGTGCCGCACTGTTACAGGACATTCCTAAGATGGTTCAGATGACCTCTGAAATTGTTAAGATCGCGACCAGGCCTGTCACTGTAAAAACCCGCCTTGGCTGGGATGATAATACAAAAAATGTAATGGAAGTTGCTGAGCGTCTTCAGGACATTGGCATCGGAGCTTTAAGTATTCACGGAAGGACACGTGCGCAGATGTATAAGGGCGAAGCCGATTGGACTCTGATTGGTGAGATCAAAAATAATCCACGCATCAAAATTCCGATCTTCGGCAACGGAGATGTTGATTCTCCTGAAAAGGCGAAATTAATGAAGGAGCGGTACGGTGTTGACGGGGTGATGATCGGCCGTGCAAGTATTGGATATCCATGGATCTTTAATGAGATCAAACATTTTGTCAAAACAGGGACACATCTTGCTGCCCCGACAATTGCTGATCGTGTTCAGGTTTGCAAAGAGCATCTCGATTTTTCGATGAGATGGAAAAGCAATCACGCAGGTATAGTCGAGATGAGAAGACACTATACAAATTACTTCAAAGGCTTGCCCCATTTTAAAGATTACCGCCTTAAGCTTGTCACCACTTATTCCTACGAAGAAATCATCAGTATCCTCGATGAAGTGCAAAACAAATATTCAGATCTGTCCGTTTCAGCTTGATTATGAAAAACAAGATCAAACGTAATTTCAGAGTTGCGCGTTATGTGATCTACCGTGAAACGATTATCGATAAGAGTGATATTCTTTGGACCTTTCTTGGCGGCTTTTTTGGAATAGGTATAATTGGTTTTATAAGCTCCAATTATTTTACCCTCAACGATAATTTATTTCTCATCGGTTCTTTCGGAGCTTCAGCAGTTCTGGTATACGGAGCAACCAACAGCCCGCTCGCGCAGCCGCGAAACCTGGTAGGCGGACATGTGGTAAGCGCCTTTGTGGGAGTTACAATTCACTTGTTGATTCCGGGTGAGATCTGGCTATCTTCCGCACTTGCAGTATCCACGGCTATTGTAATGATGCAGATCACCAAAACACTTCACCCTCCGGGAGGGGCGACTGCATTGATCGCAAATATCGGTTCTGAAAAAATTAAGGCTTTAGGTTATTTGTATGTTCTTTCTCCTGTATTGTCAGGTGTACTGATATTACTTGTGGTAGCGTTGATATTCAACAATATCCCTGAAAACAGGTTTTACCCGTACAAAGCACCTAAAAACAAATTCCTCCGGAAGCTAATTAATAGAGCGGAGGAATAAGATCGATAACCACCCTGTGTCCCCCCTCAGAGGAGGGGAAGCTCCGTAGAAAAATTATTGAGAATGCACAATGATCAGCTCCCTCCTTTGAGGAGGGTTGGGGTGGTTGCAAGACAATCACCGGTTAAGCCAGATGCTTCTTAGTAAAAATTCTCACGGGATACCATGCAGCAACAAATCCGATAAGCATCACAGAGCAGATAATGAGAATGAAATCCGCAGCATGAAATGAAACGGGATAGGCATCAACAACATAACCTTCATCAAATTTAACGAATGAGAAAGTTTGCTGAAGCCAGCAGATCAATGTACCGAGGAACATGCCCGAGAATGCCCCGATAAAAGTGATAAGCATTCCTTCAACAAGAAAGATCCTTCTGATCAGCTGAATGTCAGCCCCCATATTATGCAGTATTGTGATGTCCTTCTTTTTTTCAATGATGAGCATCGTTAAAGATCCGATTACATTGAATGTTGCAATTATAAGTATGAAGAACAAAATGATGAATGTCCAGGCTTTCTCTGACCTTAAGGTTTTGTAAAGGAGTTCATTTTGCTGCTCACGGTTCTTGACAACATATTTGTCACCGAGAATCTTTTCGATCTGTTGTTGGATTGCGGACTGGTTTTGACCTTTAGTGATTGCCAGCTCAATTGATGTGATCTCGTTTTTGAAATCGAAAAGCGCACGAGCTTTATCAATATTCATAATCACATATTTATCATCGAACTCATTGTTGATCGAAAATGTACCGGCAGTGTAAACTTTAAGTTCGTTAAGTCCGTCTTCGGGATTCAAACTGTTTACATGTCCACGCTTGGGAGCGAAAATGGACACAGGGCTAAACATATCGGTGGGGCCGGTTTGCAGAACCAATCCAATTCCTTTTCCGATAACAATATTATTTCGGGTAAGGTCAAATTTTCCTTCGCGAACCAGCGTATCAAAGCCGCTCATTGGCCTGAATTGATTGTCCACCCCTTTAATGGTAGCGATGCATTGTTTGTCGCTGAATTTAAGCAATGCATTTCCTTCAACGACTTCAGTGTAATAAGCAATACCTTTTAATTTTTTCAGCTCACTTAGTTCTGGCGCATCAGCAGAAAATATTTTTCCCTGTTTAAGGGTAATGTGTATATCTGAATCGAAAGAATTATAAAGGGATTCAACCAGATCAGCAAGACCATTAAAAGCCGAAAGTACGATCACAAGCGCCAGTGTTCCAATGCAAACTCCCGTTACCGCAATACCTGAAATGATATTGATCGCGTTGTGCGATTTTTTAGAAAGGAGGTAACGTTTGGCTATGAAAAAAGGGAAATTCATCTACGGATTACTAATCTACGAATTACGAATATTACGAATTTGCGTTGTGGGACGCTCATCCTGAACTTGTTTCAGGATCTGCGGGATGGCTAAGCCACTTAACGTTTAACCTCTAATAATTAACTCTACTTTTTTAAAAGTTCATCGATCCTCATCGCATAATCCAAAGAGTCATCCTGAAAGAAAGTAAGATTAGGAATGATACGAACCTGTTTTTTTATGCGGGAGGATAATTTCATCCTGATCTCTTTTGTATGTGTTTTGATAGAGGCAAGGAGCTCTTTTGTATCAGGAACATTGAATAAGCTTACATATACTTTTGCAACGCCAAGGTCGGGGCTGACACGCACCTGCGTCACTGTGATAAGCGCATTTCCAAAAAGCAAACGGGTTTCTTTCTGGAAGATCTCTCCCAGTTCTTTCTGTATTAAACGTGATACTTTTAGCTGTCGTTGCGAATCCATTTTTAACTTTATTTATAGATGTAAAATTAGCAAATAAAAGGCTATAAACAGTATATTTGCGGCACGAAATCGAAAGATCTGCAATACACACAGACATTGGATCATAATCGTTTTCAATAAAATTTAAAGATGAAAAAATTCTTCGGAGTGCTTCGGTATGTTAAGGGCTACTGGAATTATGCTGCTTTAAATATTCTCTTCAATATCTTATCAGTTGTGTTTGGCCTTTTTTCAATTGCCATGCTATTCCCTTTTCTTCAGGTATTACTTTTTGCTGATGATAGTATGTTGCAGAAAACGATCACAAAAGGTTATCCTGCTTTTGAGTTTACTGCAGTTTCTTTGACTGATAATGTTAACTATTTTCTTGCACAAATTATTTTGGACAGAGGAAAGTTGGATGCTTTAGTCGTGGTTTGCCTTTTTGTTGTTATTACCATTTTTCTCAAGAATCTCTTTCGTTACCTGGGAATGTTTTTTATTGCACCAATCAGAACGGGAGTTGTCAGGGATATGCGTAATAAATTGTATTCAAAAGTGCTTAGCCTCCCATTGTCGTATTATTCAGAAGAAAGAAAAGGTGATATTATGAGTCGTATGACGACCGATGTGCAGGAGATCGAATGGAGTATTATGAAATCACTCGAGTCGGTTTTCCGGGAACCGGTGACCATCATAATTTACCTCGGGACAATGGTGGTAATAAGTCCGCAATTATCGATTTTTTCATTTATTCTATTGCCAATTAGTGGACTGTTGATAGGCAGGATCGGAAAAAGCTTAAGAAAATCATCCGGACGCCAAAAAGAGAAGATGGGCATGCTAAATTCTATCATGGAAGAAACGCTGGGCGGTTTAAGGATCATAAAAGGATTTAATGCAGAAAGGCTAATGACTGAGCGTTTTCGGGAAGTAAATCAGGAATATAATAATGTATCTCTAAGAATTGAGCGTAAAATTTCTTTAGCTTCTCCTATTAGTGAATTTTTGGGAGTAAGTGTATTAGTGCTTGTATTGTATTTTGGTGGTAAATTGGTTTTGGGAGAGGATCCTTCTCTGAATGGATCAATCCTCATCTTTTTTATTGCTGTTTTCTCACAACTGCTTGCACCGGCAAAATCCTTTACAGAAGCATACTATAGCGTTCAAAAAGGTTTAGCCTCTGCAGAGCGTATCGATAAGATTCTCAATGCGGAATTGAAGATCAAGGATCCTGTTTCACCTGTTGTATTGAAAAAGTTCGAAAAAGAAATTGAATACAGAAATGTTTCTTTTGCTTACCGCGAAGGCGAAGTGGGATGGGTGCTAAATGATATCAATCTGAAGATCGCTAAAGGAAAAACCATTGCACTTGTTGGCCAGTCGGGTTCAGGTAAAACTACCATGGCCGACATGCTGCCCCGTTTTTATGATGCTACCAAAGGAGAAATTCTAATTGACGGTATCCCTATCCGGAACACTCGATTAAAAGACCTTCGCGATTTGATGGGTATTGTAACTCAGGAGTCGATCTTGTTCAATGACACTGTTTATAACAACATAGCATTCGGGCTTGATGATGTAACAGAAGCTCAGGTAATGGAAGCTGCTAAAATTGCCAACGCACATGAATTTATCATGCAGATGCCGCAAGGATATCAAACAAATATTGGTGACAGGGGAAATAAAATGTCCGGTGGACAGCGACAGCGCATGAGTATCGCACGGGCAGTTCTCAAAAATCCTCCTATATTGATTCTTGATGAAGCAACATCTGCACTCGATACAGAAAGCGAACGTCTTGTGCAGGACGCTTTGAATAAATTGATGAAGAATCGTACCTCCATTGTTATCGCTCATCGCCTATCCACCATACAACACGCAGATGAGATCATAGTAATGCAAAAAGGTGTTATCCTTGAACGTGGAACACACTCCGGGCTCATCACACAAAACGGAACTTATAAAAAACTGCACGATCTGCAGGCATTTGTATAAAGAGTAAGATTTTTGATTTTTTAAGAATTATGGGTATTGATTACTCATTTTGTAAGGATTAATTTAGCCGTGTAATTTTTTATTAACCCAAAAATCAAACACATGAAAAAACCATTACTACTTTTATTCTTAGGGGCCGGACTATTTACCCAGGCTCAGATCACTATTACTTCAGCTGATCTGGTTGGAGTGAATAAAGTGCTGATCCAGGCGCATGATACTACAGTGTCAACTATTTCGGTAGGAAGTGCCGGAGCTAGTCAGACATGGAACATGAGTGCTTTAGGTGCAAATTACGAAGACACCCTTACCACAATGCCTTATTCATCAGCTCCTAATCCAAGCTTTTCAAGCGCGAACCTTGTAATTAAATACGGGTATCAGCAGATATTCAATTATATGAATGTCAGCAGTTCTATGTTGTCTGGACTTGGAATCGGTGCAATGGTAGATTTCGGTACAGGGCTTACGCCATTTAATCAGGTAAATACACCCGCAGAAAAAATGGCGGTGTTTCCTTCAACTTTCGGCACAACCTTTAGCGAAACTCACACTGCAAAAAGCTCATTTTATTATGGTGCAAGCGGTGTTGATTCTATCCGTACACGTTCAACCATCCAAAAAACTTCCACGGCCGATGCATGGGGAAACATTACAACTCCATTAGGTACGTACGCATCTCTTCGCTTTTATGAATTGCAGCGCAACTGGGACACAACAGAATATTATGTTGCTTTCTTAGGCGGATGGCAAACTGATCCTGCCGGAGTGATTCCACCGCAATATGATCAGGATTCGGCAAAAAGCTTTACATGGTGGGCTAATTCAGTGGGTTTTCCATTGGTTGAGGCAACTGTTGATTATAACACGTTAACACCTACAGAGATCTCTTGGTTAAAAGCAATACCAATGACAGTTGGTATTAATGAATCAGCTCTGTCAGTATCTGAAATAAACGCGTATCCAAATCCTGCTGTAAACGAGATCAATTTCGCTCTGGACCCATCCAAAGTTGAAATGGTTCAGATCTACGATCTGACAGGTAGAATGATCGCATCTGAAATTGTATCATCTGATATTACTAGTGTCAATACAAGTGCATTTGCTCCCGGCATCTATACTTTTAACGTGATCGGTAAAGATAACCTGCCGCTAAAGCGTGGCAAATTCACCAAAAACTAAATGAGATTTAACAAAACACCCGGTATATCCGGGTGTTTTGTTTTTAATATATTTGCTGTACACATAAATCCAAAAAAATGAAAAAACTTTTACTTTCTATTTGCAGTGCTATGATCCTTGTTTCTGCCGGAAATGCTCAGGCACCAAGTTATAATATGGAATCATGGCAAAACGTTCAGTTCGGTACTGTGCAGGATCCTGTTGGTTGGGCAAGCTTTAATATACTAGTGGCAGGAGGAATGCAGCAATCGGTTTATAAAGAAACTACGCCTCCTCTTTTTCAGGGTACAGCATCTGCGAAAATAGTTACAAGAGAAATAACCGGTGTCGCTGTTCCGGGATATGATACTGTAGGTTTATTGATCTTAGGTAAAATAACAGCTTTCCCGTCTCAATCTATTAAATATGGTATTAACTATACCGGCCGTCCTGCAACTGTAAACTTTGCAACACAATACGTTCCCGTTGGCTTGGACACAGGCTGGGTGCTTGTTCAGCTTACCAAATGGAACTCAACCAATGGCAGAGCGGATACAATTGCGTCAGGAAAGTTTCAAACCAGTACAAACAGCACGGTTTGGACTCAGCGCGTGGTGAACATGAACTATGTAAGCAATACCATTTCTCCTGATACTTTGAAGATTTATTGTTCTTCCAGCAGTCTTCACCGCCCAAAATTGGGAAGTACTCTTTGGGTGGATGATTTTACTTTTAATGGCTGGGTGAGTACTAATGATATTGACGGTGTTATAAATAACGTTTCTGTATTTCCTAATCCGGCAAATAATTCACTTAGTCTTGAATGCAGCGTGGATTCAAAGTTTGTTGAGGTAAGTGATATCGCGGGAAGAAAAGTAGGAACATACCAGATGAACGGAAATAAAACAGTTATTAATACTTCAGAATTTTCTAAAGGACTTTATATTTATCAGGTAACTGATAGCAATAACAAGGTGTTGAACAGAGGGAAGTTTGAAGTAGCTCACTAAGAATGATCCTTTTAAAAGAAAAAGCAGCTTCGAAAGATGCTGCTTTTTTTATTATCTATTCCCGACTTGATCCCGGATTGGTGTTTACCCTTAAAAACCGTATCTTTACTTAATGAGCTCCCGAACTGCTGATGGCCTTAATTTCCTTTCTAAGCTTACGTTTGGAAGGATATCTAACGCAATTAAAGTAGTGGCCGGGTTTTACTATTCAAAAGCAACCAAAAGAGCAGTTCAATGGGGCATGCCTATCAGCGTCACTATCGAACCGACAACTTCATGCAACCTTCGTTGTCCCGAATGTCCTAGTGGAAAGCGTGAATTCACCAGGCCAACCGGAATGCTTCAAAAAGATTTCTTCACTAACACAATTGATGAGCTATATAAAAAGGTGTCATATTTGATCTTCTATTTTCAGGGAGAGCCATATCTTAATCCCAAATTTCTTGAAATGGTAAGTTATGCTTCAGGAAAAGGGATCTATACTGCTACTTCAACGAACGCACATTACCTGAACGATGCTAACGCTAAAAAAACAGTGGAAAGTGGTTTGGACAGGCTTATAATTTCTATTGATGGTACCACACAGGATACTTACGAACAGTATCGGATCGGTGGCGATTTAAAGAAGGTTATTGAAGGTGCTGAAAATGTTATTAAATGGAAGAAAGAACTGGGATCCAAAACACCTCATGTTATTTTTCAGTTCCTTGTTGTAAAGCCAAATCAGCATCAGATAAAGGAAGTAAGATCCCTCGCAAAAAAGACCGGGGTTAATGAGGTTCGTTTTAAAACAGCGCAAATTTATGAATTTGAAAATGGTAGTCCGTTGATGCCAACCATTGATAAATATTCCCGCTATAAAAAAAATGCTTCCGGTAAATACGAGATCAAGAATGAAATGGTTGATCACTGCTGGAGGTTATGGCATTCAACGGTCATTACCTGGGATGGTAAGGTGGTTCCCTGCTGTTTTGATAAGGATGCAAATCATCAGCTTGGTAATCTGCAAACGCAAAGTTTCGCGAAGCTATGGAAAGGGAAAGAGTATAATAATTTTAGAGCTTCCGTACTTCGCTCACGTTCAGAAATTGATATCTGCAAAAATTGTACAGAAGGTACACAGGTTTGGTCTTAAGGCAACTTCGGAGCAAATTTATTTTACTTCTTTTTCTGTCTGCTCATACATCTTCTCCAACAACCCACAATACAAATTCGTATAATGTTTATTCAGGAAGTTGTAGTCATTAATGAGTTCCGTATTCATCGGAGATTTTTTCATTATTGCATTCAGCATTCCAATGATGTTCTTCCAAAGCATTAAATAGTTTTCGAAGATGTCGGTTTGTTCCTGCGACTTAAGAAATTTAATATTTCTGTTAGCTAATTGATAGCTGAAATCGTAATCTTTCTTTAGGAAAAAGTATATGTTTTCCAGCACCCTCAGCTGAACATCAAAGGGAAGATAGAACGTCTTCTCATTATTTACTTTTGCGATGTTCAGGTAAGCTAATGCTTTTTTAAGGTCGCCAGTGCTCAGATAAAATTTAACAAAGCACATGGAGCCGCGCGTTGCGTAAATGTCAAGCCTGTTGTTGATGCAGGGCTGAAATACTTTGTCTAAAAGCTCCCTTGCCTGATTGAACTTTTTTCTGATAATTGAAACCAGAATATATTGCTCACAATGAAAATAGTACCCATAGATATTTTCATCAACACCTTGTTCAAATGCCTTGTTGTAGATGTTTTCAGCCTCTTCTATGTTGTTATTTGTAAATAGGGCATCTGCATATAGTAAGTGAAGAAACAAGCTGATATCAATAGGGAAAAAGAATGCAATTTTATCTTTGAGAAGCATTGCTTTCTTTATGTATTCCAAAACCTTCTCAGGCTGTTTATCATAATATGAGTAATAGCTGCAAATACTTCGATACAAATAATAGGTAGCGAGATAATGTTTGGAACCTTCCAGCTCTTTCTCGTATTTTAAAAGCTCTTCAGGTGTTACATGAAGAAATTTCCCCGGGTTTTTCTTGGCCGCGAGTCTATTGAGATCGGCAAACAGTGTATGAAATTTAATATATAGCTCATCCGATTCTGATCCATCTTTTCTCGAGTCAATATATTTTCTGCCAAAGGCTCCAATCAGCTTTTTATCATAATACTTGTAAGGCAGGTCGATCAGATAATGAAAGCATATGAGAAAAAATTTTTCCTGCTCCGTTGCACTCAATTTTGCGATGAGCTTTTTGTCCTGAAATAGGATCTCATGTCTCAGTAAGTTGAAAAGATTCTTTCTTTTTAAAAACTGAAGAAGTTCGGTGCCCTGCTGTGGGACAAGTGTAGTGTATGCTTTTCGAAGAAGTATCGAGTTGATTTTGTAATAATGGCTCTCGGTAAGTTTTAATGCTTCAGCAACCTCCGGAATATCAGGAAGCTCTTTATCCCGGAATCTCTTAGTGTAATCAAATACCAGCTTTTCCTTCCCGATCAAACGTAAATTGTCTAATTCGGCAAGCTCCTTTTCAGTAAGCGTTTGCAAGAGGGATAATAACTGACTCAATGATTAATTTATATGGTATCCAAATTTAGTAAGATTTCGGTATAATACGGCTTGGGTATCATACGAAAAAGAAATTAATTTGCCTGTCATTTAAAACGGATGCAGGGGTTCATGATACTCATCCGGAATTTGATGATAATGATTAATGTGGTTTAACCCTTCCGGAAACGGGAGGGTTAATTTTTTTGTCTTCCCCTCCTTGCAGGAGGGGTCATGGGTGGTGCCACTCTTACCACCCTAACCCTCCTGACAGGAGGGAACAAATTATAGTTGTACTAAATCATTGTCAATAAAAAAAGGCATCCTTTCGAATGCCTTTTAAAAATCGTATAACGAGTGGTTAGACCGTCATGATCTCTTTTTCTTTTACTTCAAGATGTTTGTCGCACTTAAGTACAAAAGAGTCAACGATGGTCTGAACCTGCGTTTCAGCTGTCTTTATCATATCTTCCGGTGTTCCGCTCTTCTGAAGTTTTTTAAGCTCTTCCATAGCTTCCTTACGGATGGTACGAAGACTCACTTTGGCATTCTCAGTTTCTGATTTAGCTTTCTTAACAAGATCCTTTCTGCGCTCTTCAGTTAATGCCGGAACAAGGATACGGATGATCACTCCGTCATTTTGTGGATTAAGGCCAAGGTTAGCGATCATAATTCCTTTTTCAATAGGAGTAAGCATTGACTTTTCCCAAGGCTGAACGATCAATGTCCGTGCGTCACCTGTATTGATATTAGCAACCTGGTTTAAGGGAGTTTTTGTTCCGTAATAATCCACCATGATGCCTTCAAGCATGCTCGGACTCGCCTTACCGGCACGCACTTTCACCAACTCCGACTCAAGATGGGTTACTGCTTTGTCCATCTGCTCTTTGGCGTTATCTAAAACAAATTGAATGTCTTCAGTCATTTTTTGAAAATATTTTGAATACGATTTCTGTGATTAATCGTGGCAAATATAAGTGTTTTTCTATTCCTTTTGAGCTTAGAAAAATGATTAAAGGTCTACCAGTGTCCCTACTTTTTCGCCCTGCATCAATCTCTTTAAGTTCCCTTCTTTATTCATATCAAACACAATGATCGGAAGCTTATTCTCTTTACAAAGTGTGAATGCCGTCATATCCATAATATTTAATCCTTTTGAATATGCTTCATCGAAAGAGATCGTGTCGTATTTAGTCGCGGTTGGATCTTTTTCAGGATCTGCTGTATAAATACCGTCAACACGTGTCCCCTTCAAAACCACATCTGCTTCAATTTCGATCGCGCGAAGTGTACCTGCTGTATCCGTAGTAAAATAAGGGTTCCCCGTACCTGCACCGAAAATAACAACACGGTTTTTCTCTAGGTGTCTTACTGCTTTTCTGCGGATGAATGGTTCGCAGATCTGTTCCATTTTAATAGCAGATTGTAAACGTGTTTCAACACCCGCTTTTTCAAGAGCTGATTGAAGCGCCATTGAATTAATCACAGTTGCAAGCATACCCATGTAGTCGCCATGGACGCGGTCCATTCCGCCTTCTTCCGCCTGAATTCCCCTGAAGATGTTTCCACCTCCGATAACTATTGCAACCTGGACTCCCATATCTGCAACCTCTTTGATCTGTTTTGCATATTGAGCAATGCGCACATTATCGATTCCGAATTGTTTGGTGCCCATCAATGATTCACCGCTGAGTTTAAGGAGTATGCGTTTGTATTTCATAATTGATACGTGTTATAATATGAGCACCAAGTGTAACGTCAGGTAAATATAGAAAGTCGCTTTGCGGCCAAAAAAAAGTCCCGAATGATCGGGACTTTAAAAATATAAATGATTAACCTAAAGCGATTCGTTTGAAGGCTGTAACTGTTAAGCCTTTCTCAGAATCATTGAGGTATTGTGCGATTGTTTTTTTGTTGTCTTTGATAAACTCCTGGTTGAGTAAAGTAGATTCTTTGTAGAATTTATTTAATTTACCCATTGCGATCTTCTCAAGCATGTCTTCTGGTTTACCTTCTTCACGAGCTTGCTCTTTTCCTACTTCGATCTCGCGTTTGATAGTCTCCGCATCAACATCACCTTTGTCAACAGCTACAGGAGCCATTGCAGCAACCTGCATTGCAACATCTTTAGCAACTTCAGGCTTCACAGAAGGAGAGCTGAAACCAACGATGTTAGCAAGCTTGTTACCCGGGTGAACATAAGCAAGAACGAAAGGAGCTTCGATAGTTTCGAATTTTGTTAATTCGATCTTCTCTCCGATAACACCTGTTTGTTCGATCAATTTATCAGCGATAGTGATCTTACCATCGTAAGAAAGAGCTTTTAAATCATCAGCAGTTTTTGCATTCTTTTCAATTGCAATGTCAAGAACGTTTCCAACCATTTTCACGAATTCAGCGTTGATAGCAACGAAATCTGTTTCGCAGTTGATCGCTAAAACAACACCACGCTTGTTATCAGGAGTAACTTTAGCAAGAACAGTCCCTTCTTTGGATTCACGGTCACCACGGTTAGCAGCAACTTTTTGTCCTTTTTTGCGCAACTCATCGATTGCTTTTTCAAAATCTCCGCCAGCCTCAGTTAATGCTTTTTTACAATCCATCATACCGGCACCGGTCATTTGTCTTAATTTATTTACATCAGCTGCTGTGATAGTCATTGTTGTCATGTTTTATGTTATTAAAAAATATCCCGAAATCGCTTTCGGGATATTTATGTTAGTAATATTTATTTCTGTAAAGATACAGTTAGTGATTAAAAGCGTTCCCTAATTACGCCCCTTAAACCCGGATCAAAGAATTACTTCTTCGTACCTGTTCTTGGTTTTTTAGTTCCAGTAGCTGTTTTTTTAGCAACTCCAACAGAACCTTCATCATCAGAAGATTTGAATTTCGCTCCTGAAGCTAATGACTCAGCCTCATCACGAGAAGATTTTCCACCTTCTTTTTCTTCAGCTGCTGTGTTTTCTTTATCAACTTTACGCTCAGCCAAACCTTCTTCAATTGCTTTAGTGATGATACCTGTGATCAAAGCGATAGAAGTGGAAGCATCATCGTTTGCAGGGATTGCGTAATCAACTGCATTTGGATCAGAGTTAGTATCAACGATAGCGAAAGTAGGGATGTTAAGGCGTTTTGCCTCAGCAACTGCGATATGTTCTTTAGAAATATCAACGATGAACAATGCAGCCGGTAGGCGTGTAAGGTCAGCGATAGATCCTAAATTGGTTTCTAATTTTGCTCTAACGCGGGAGATCTGTAATTTTTCTTTTTTAGAAATATTATCAAATGTTCCGTCAGTCGCCATTTTATCGATAGAAGCCATTTTACGTACAGCTTTACGGATAGTAGCGAAATTAGTAAGCATTCCGCCTGGCCAACGCTCAGTAACGTAAGGCATATTAACTGCTTTTACTTTATCTGCAACGATATCTTTAGCCTGCTTTTTAGTAGCAACGAATAAAATTTTCTTTCCTGATTTTGCAATTTGTTTCAAAGCGTTTGCAGCTTCGTCAATTTTAGCAACGGTTTTGTTCAGGTCAATAATATGGATACCATTTTTTTCAGTGAAGATATATGGAGCCATTGCTGGATTCCATTTTCTTTTTAAGTGACCGAAGTGTGATCCGGCCTCTAATAATTCGTTAAAATTTGTTCTTGATGACATTGATGTCTTTATTTTTGATTAATACTTTTTTGATAGATGATCTTAATAAGGAATTGCAAACCGAAAGAACGATCTGCAAAACCAAATAATATTAACGTTTACTGAACTGGAAACGTTTACGGGCTTTCTTCTGACCCGGTTTCTTACGTTCAACCATTTTAGGATTACGTGTCATTAAGTCTTCTGCTTTTAACAGAGGCTTAAGATTTGCATCCACTTCGACTAAAGCACGGGCAATCGCTAAACGAACAGCTTCTGCCTGACCTGTTACCCCGCCCCCTTTTACATTGATTTTCACGTCATACTCACCCAGCGTTTTTGTCGCTGCGAAAGCTTGCATTACTTTTCCTTGTAAAACGGTTGTTGTGAAGTACGTTTTGTAATCTTTATTGTTGACTACAACTTCGCCACTTCCTTTTTGCACGTATGCACGTGCTACAGCGGTTTTTCTTCTACCAAGAGTATTTACTACTTCCATTTTTTTTATTTAATTGAATTTAATTTGATTTCTTTTGGTTGTTGTGCTGCATGAGGATGCTCAGCGCCTGCATATACATATACATTGCGTCTTAAAGCATCACCTAATTTGTTTTTAGGTAACATGCCGCCTACTGCCATAGTAATTACTTCAGTTGGCTTTTTTGCCAGTAATTCTTTTGGTGTAGCGAAACGCTGTCCGCCCGGGTGACCGGTGTGACGAACGTATTCTTTATCGTTCAATTTGTTTCCTGTTAATTTCACCTTTTCAGCGTTGATGATGATAACATTATCACCTGTATCTACGTGAGGAGTGAAGTTAGTTTTGTTCTTGCCGCGTAATACAAACGCAACTTTTGACGCTAAACGACCTAAAACTTCGTTCTCTGCATCGATCAAAACCCAACCCTTGCTTACAGTTTCTTTGCTTGCTGAAACCGTTTTGTAACTAATTGCTTCCACTTTATTTATGTATTAAATTTTATACTTTAAAACCCACTTTTCCTTAAAAATGGGACGCGAAGATAAGCACTTTTTTACTTTCTGCAAAATAATTAACATTTTATTGTTGAAAATGAAGAAGAAAGGTGGCGAATCTGATACTTTTTTACCTGTGAAAATCAAATCCTGATTTCCCGTCAGTCTCAAAAGGGTTACGAATTTAGCAAATTTTCATCAAAACCTGACAAAGATCATGTAATTAGAAGGGTTCTAAATAAGATTCCTGACAATTGTATGACAATTCAGGGGTCAAAAATTCGGAATTTTGCAGTCTTAAGACACATAGACACTTGAACCGCATAAAGATCATAGCATTCACTCATAAAACCACTGATATTTCTGATATCGGCAGGCTTCATATTGAGGATTATGCCGCGGAATCAAGACTTAAGGGTCTAAAGCAAGCTGCAGGCATTGAAGAGCTTCTTTTTCTTTCTACCTGTAATCGTGTGGAGTTCATTCTTTCTACCGATAAAATTATTGATACTCCTTTCTTAAAGGGTTTTTTTGCAGCATTCAATCCGGAATTTAGCAATGTTGATATAGACTGGGCATTAAATAATGCGCAGGTCTTTGAAGCAGATGCTGCTCTCGGACACCTTTTCAGTGTTGCTTCCTCCATAGATTCCCTTGTGGTTGGTGAGCGTGAGATCATTACGCAGGTTCGCAACGCGTATGAAAAGTGTAATGCGTTCGGCCTGACCGGTGACCTGATCCGCCTTGCAATTAAAAGCACAATTGAAGTAGCAAAAGAAGTCTATACCCATACAAATATTGCGCGTAATCCTGTTTCCGTTGTTTCTCTTGCATACCGCAAGCTGAAAGCTTTAAACGTAAAACAGGATGCACGTTTTCTTATTATAGGGTCCGGTGTTACGAACACCAACATGGCTAAATACCTGAAAAAACACAAGTTTGCTAATTTTACTGTGTTTAACCGCACTCTTGAAAATGCTCAGAAACTTGCTTCAGAGTTGAATGGGAAAGCTTATCCTTTATCGGAACTGGTAAATTACACAGAAGGCTTTGATATTATAGTGACTTGTACCGGTGCTGCCGAGAGTGTGATCACGCCTGAGATTTATAAGAATCTTGTAGGAAACGATAAATCAAAAAAAGTTGTCATCGATCTTGCAGTTCCAAACGACCTTGATGAAGAGATCTTAAAGAATTATGATGTAAACCTCATCGCGGTGAATAACCTGCAGGAAGTTGCCAAAGAAAATCTTCTTTCACGTGAAAAGGAAATGGTAGCTTGTAAAGTGATCATCGCAAAAAATATTTCTGCTTTCAAGCAGATCATCAAAACGCGTAAGGTTGAGCTGGCAATGAGTGAGGTGCCGAAGAAGGTGAAAGAGATTCGCGACATGGCAATGAATGAGGTGTTTGCTAAAGAGCTGAGCAGTATGGATTCGCAATCGAAGGAAGTGCTGGAGAAGATCGTTGCTTACATGGAGAAAAAATATATTAGTGTCCCGATGAAAATGGCAAAAGACATTTTGATCGAGGATGCGAAAACGAAATAAAAAGAAGCCCGAAAGGGCTTTTTGAATATTCAGCAATTGGTACGCAGATCTTTCCTGATTAATTAAGATAAAAAATGATTTTATGATTGCCTGGCAAATTATGATAAAATCAGATCAAGGGTTAAAATCATAGATTAAATCATATCATTCTTCATCATAATACAATACATAAACATCCGCGTACTAGACACGGCACATAATGGAAAACAGAAAAATAATCATCGGCTCCCGCGGCAGCGACCTCGCTCTATGGCAGGCGAATTACGTCTTACGTAAAGTTCAGAAGCTTGGCCTGACAGCCGAGATCAAAATAATAGTGACAAAAGGTGATGCCATTCAGGATCTGAGTTTTGACAAGCTTGAAGGAAAAGGGTTTTTTACAAAGGAAATCGAAGATGCTCTTTTAAATAAAGAAATTGATCTTGCTGTGCATTCACATAAAGATCTTCCGACTACATCCCCGCAAGGCTTAATGATAGCAGCGGTGTCCGAAAGGGAAGATCCTGCTGAATTATTATTGATCAGAAAAGAGAGTGTGGATAACGGATTGAAGTTTTCCTTTAAAAAGAATGCAGTTGTCGGGACTTCTTCCGCGAGAAGAAAATCTCAACTGCTTGCATTCCGCAGTGATATTAAGATTGAAGATTTGCGCGGAAATGTTCCAACACGGATTCAGAAATTACGTGATAAAAAATATGATGCGATAATGCTTGCCAATGCAGGTGTTGAGCGCTTGAAGATCAATTTGTCGGAGTTTAAAGTGCTTCGTCTGGATCCAAAAGAATTTATCCCGGCACCCGCGCAAGGTGTATTGGGATTACAGATCCGCGAGGACGATCATGAATTGTTTCAGTACGTTCATAAGCTGACCTCAGAAAAAGTGGAAGGGACAATCGGGATTGAACGCAAGATCTTAAATCTGTTCGATGGCGGTTGTCAGTTGCCATTAGGTGTTTACTGTATTCGTGAAGACAATAAATTTAAAGTCTGGACATCAAAATCCGATGCGTGGGATGCGATGCCGAAGCGGATTTATCGTGAGTCATTCACGGCAGATGGTTTTGCACAGAAGATAGTTGACCAGCTCAATAATATTAAACCTGTTTCTGTAATTATTACACGTGATCTTAATGAAGACTCCTTCTTTAAGAAAACGCTGGAAGGTAACGGATATAAGGTAAACGGGGTTTCTTTCATCGAGACAAAAAAGATCACAATTGAAAAAGTGCCACAGACCGACTGGGTGTTTTTCGCGAGCAGCAATGCTGTTGAACATTTCTTTGCTCAGGATCCTGAGTTAAAACCTAAAGTTAAATTTGGTGCGATCGGTAAATCAACGGAGCTCACGTTAAAAAAGTATAATCGTAATGCCGCTTTCGTAGGGAGTGTGAACGATACAAAAGTAGTGGGTAAAAAATTTGCTAAGAGTGTAGGGAGTGAAACTGTGCTGTTTCCGCAGGCTAAAGGTGGTTTAAGAACCATTCAGCAGCAATTTGAAGATAGCAGTAAACTCAGCGACCTTGCAGTTTACGAAACGGTGAAAAAAGAGAACGCAAAGACGGCTGATGCGGAGATCCTTGTTTTTACCAGCCCGTCAAACGTTGAAGCTTTCTTCGAAAAAGGAAAAGTGAAACCGGAACAAAAAGTTGTTGCCATCGGTGAATCGACAGAAAAAAAATTAAAATCATTCGGAGTTGAAAATTGTGTGCTGCCTGTATCATTTGATGAGGTGGGGTTGGCGGAGGCTGTTTTCGGGATTTAATTTAACGCTGATCTTTATGATCTTTATGGTTTAAAAGGATTTAAATTTTTTATGAATACAATTGAGAATTATCTTTATTCGGATCTCACAGGTATTATTATCAAAGCATATTATAATGTTTATAATAAGCTTGACTACGGTTTTCTTGAAAAGGTTTATGAAAATGCTCTTATAATTGAGTTAGAAAAACTTAACTTAAAGTGCGAAAAGCAAAAAGCTATCAAGGTTTATTATGATGAAGTTAATGTAGGAGAATATTTCGCTGATTTAATTGTTAATGATTTGGTTATAATTGAATTAAAAGCTGCTGATAGCTTAGCGGAGGAGCATGAAGCTCAATTAGTAAATTATCTTAGGGCAACAGATATTGAAATAGGTTTATTACTGAATTTTGGAAGAGTGGCTCAATTTAAGCGCAAAGCGTTTAGCAATAAGTTTAAGAATCATAACCTCGCAAAGAATTAATCAGCGTTTATCTTAAAAATCATAAAGATCAGCGTTCCATTTAAAAATATGACCCAACGACCTCGCAGACTCAGAAAAAACCCCATCATCCGTGAGATGGTTGCGGAAACCCGTTTAGCAAAAGACATGTTTATCTATCCATATTTTGTGGTGGAGGGAACAGGCGTTGTTCACCCAATAGATGCCATGCCGGGTATCAACCATTTTTCGGTGGATCAATTGATAAAGGATATTGAAAAGGGTTTGAAACATGGTATAAATAAGGTTTTATTGTTTGGTGTAGGTGAAGAGAAGACTCAGGATGCAAGTTCATCATTTAGCAATAATTCCGTAGTTGTAAAGGCTGTAAAAGCCCTTAAAGATAAGTTTGGTGATTCATTGTACGTGATCACTGATGTTTGCGTGTGCGCTTACACAACGCATGGACATTGCGGTATCCTGCACGATGATTATGTTCACAATGATGAATCTGTTGAGGTACTTGCAAAAATGGCGCTTGCACATGCGCAGGCCGGTGCTGATATGGTTGCACCGAGTGATATGATGGACGGGCGTATCTCTGCAATGCGTAATCTAATGGATAAGAACGGATATGAAAATACAGCGATCATGTCATATTCCATTAAATATGCATCAGCATATTATGGCCCGTTCCGTGAAGCTGCTGATTCTGCGCCTCAGAAGGGGGATCGGAAGTCCTATCAGATGGATTTCAGAAATGGAAATGAATCAATGACAGAAGGATTATTGGATGAGGTGGAAGGAGCAGATGTGCTGATGGTAAAACCTGCACTTGCATATATGGATGTGATCTTTAATCTTCGTCAGAATACTTTACTGCCAATCGCTTGCTATAATGTTTCCGGAGAATATTCAATGGTGAAAGCTGCTGCAGCAAAAGGTTGGATCGATGAGCAGAAAATTGTAATGGAGAATATGTATGCATTTGCAAGGGCAGGCGCGAATCTAATCATTACATATCATACGAAAGATATTTTGGAAAAGGGTTGGATTTGATATAAAACGCGTAAAAATGAAAAGTAAAATTACAAAAGTGGTAGTGTCGCTGTTTTTTCTCGCAGTGACAGTTTGCAATATTCAAGCGCAATCACAAAAGGGTATTGCTGAAATTAAAGATCTTACAAGGAATACAGATGGCAAAATCTCATGGGAGATTTATTATACATCCAGAAACCTTCAATATCAGCTTGAGTTTTTTAACAATGGGGAATGGCTTGTAAATAGTACATTTAAGCAAAATGTTTCTATGATAGTACCTGGCCAAAAGGAGGAGTTTTTTACTCGAGATTCGATTAAAGCTTCCACCTTGGTAAAATACAGATTAAGAATAACTGAACCTGTAAATATTTCTAAGGAAGTCCAGTAAATTCGGAATCCGCATCGATTAATACTAGTCCACTTTCGTAGTTTTCCAGTTATCATTCCACACCATCCAGTCGGGTGAGTCTTTAACACGAAAAACTTCTTCAAGATGTGCGATCGTATCATGCAATTGATACCATCCCTGTTGTTTGCGCAGATAGGCAAGCATTACCTGGAAACCTTCGATTGCTGACAGGTGGTCTTTTGAAATATCGATCCCTTTAACAACATTAATGTAATCTGTTACTACAGTTTGTTCTGCTGTCGGGTTTTGCCACGTATGCGGATCCATTGCGGTCACAAGGCCGCGGAGTTCATCTGAATCATTTCTTAAAAGAATATAATTCAGATAAGTGAAAACAGCTTTATAGCTTAAGCCTATAGACAGTTGCGACATACTTAAACTTTTCCTATTACTTTCGGAACTTTGAAATAATCAGAATCATGCTTCGGTGCATTCTTTAATGCTTCCTGCTGCGTGATCTCATGCTTCACATCATCTTCACGAAGTACATTCACTTCTTCACTCATGTAGATCAAAGGCTCAACATTAGATGTGTCGAGCTCATTAAGTTTATCAATGAATCCAAGCATGTTATTCATGTCTTTGATCATTGAATCTTTCGCTGCATCGTTTGCGAATTCAAGTCTTGCGAGATGAGCTATTTTGTCAACTGTATCTTTGTCAATTTTCATTAATACATTTTATTTTTTTAAGCAACACGCTTATTGTTCAGATAACGAATAAAAAAACGAATTAACGAATCTGTTAATAAAACCTTAGTGCCCTTAGTGCCTTAGTGGTAAAAATTTAAGAATTATATTTTTCCAATTCAGCCTGGATCACATCATAAACTTTCGTGCGCAAAGATACTAAATCCTTCTCAGTCATGCCAATAGTAGAAATCGGCTCATGAACCACAATACGGCTTATGCCCGGTCTTCCATGCGCTTTGAAAAATCCACCATTCTGAAGTAGTTTCCAGTTATTTAAAAAAGTTACCGGCACTATCGGCACTTGTTTTTCAATCGCGAGCTTGAATGCTCCGTTCTTAAATCCTCGTAATTTCCCAAAGCTTGAAATGGTTCCTTCAGGAAAAAGAAATACGCTGTCGCCTTTGTCGATGTCAGAACCTGCTCGCATGAATGCCCGGTGTGAGCCAATGTTGCTGCTACGGTCGACAAGTATATTCATTTCTTTAAAGAAGATCCTGAATAATGGTGCTTTATCAAGCTCCTGCTTACCCATAAAAACAAAGTAATTAGGAACCACAAGGTAGCTCGCAATAATATCGAGATAAGATACATGATTACCGCAATAGATGGCCGGTTGTGGTAATTTATCGTTTGGAACTTTCCGTGTGACTCTATAAAATAGTCCGGGTATGATCATGATCCAGGCGGCCCAGAATTTTTTCAATTTAAATGCTAACGGAAACCATTTCCTTCGTGATAGAAGTATATAGAAAAAAGGGAAAAGAACTATTAGTCCAAGTACAAAATTAAGTAAGAACAATACTTTCCAAAGTGTACGTGGTATGATAAGCAAATAGTTCATGGGTTACAAAAATAGCAAAAAGCATGATGCATAGGGATATATAAATTATGCTGAACGCTGGCTGAGAAGAGTTTCAGATTTCAAGTTTTAGCTGTACTTTTAACCTTTAAATTTTAACCTCCTTCAATGTCACGAATACTTACAGGAATACAAAGCACAAACATTCCCCACCTTGGAAATATACTTGGTGCCATAATGCCGGCAATTGAATTATCAAAACAGCCGGGGAATGATTCACTTTTTTTTATTGCAGATTTACACTCTCTAACATCCATTAAGGACGCTGATTTCATCAAGAACAGTACTGATGCGGTGGCTGCAACGTGGCTGGCATTTGGTTTCGATACAGATAAGAATATTTTTTACCGCCAAAGTGATGTCACGGAAGTGTGTGAGCTCGCATGGTACCTGAATTGTTTCACACCATATCCAATGCTTGCAAATGCGCATTCTTTTAAGGATAAATCTGAACGCCTTGCAGATGTTAACGCTGGCTTATTTACATATCCTGTTTTAATGGCTGCCGACATTATTTTATACGATGCGAATTTTGTTCCTGTTGGGAAAGACCAGGTTCAGCATCTGGAGATGACACGCGACATAGCAGAAAAATTTAACAACCGCTATGGCGAAACGTTTGTCGTCCCCGATGTAAAGGTCGATGAAACGGTGATGATCGTTCCGGGGACTGACGGGCAAAAAATGAGTAAGTCGTACAATAACTTCATTAATATTTTTCTTCCGGAAAAGGAACTCAAGAAAGTGATCATGGGAATTGTAACTGATGCAACTCCTTTGGAGGCTCCCAAGAATCCGGACACATGTAATGTTTTTGCACTGTACAAACTTATCGCATCAGCTGAACAGACAACTCAAATGCATGCTAATTATGTGAATGGAAATTATGGTTACGGTCACGCTAAAACTGCCTTGTATGAATTAATGCTTGAGAATTTCAAGGGTCCACGGGAAACGTATAATTACTACATGAATAACCGGAATGAACTGGACGCGCGCTTAATGATCGGTGCAGATAAGGCACGTACGATCGCGAGAACAACATTGAAGCGTGTTCGTGAGAAATTAGGATTTAAAATCTAATTAGGAATATTAGCTGTAATAGTTTTAGGGCCGTATGGATCATCCATACGGTCTTCTTTTTGGACAGAGCCATCAATGATGATATACATCTGATAAGAACCGCCACTGCCTCCTTGTAATGTTAAAGCAACGGATGTTCCGGCTTTGCGGCCCTCTACGGTTGAAGATGTCCAGCTCTTGGAATTCATTGGGCCTTCCGATCTTGTAGTGTTGTTGGAACCTGAGTATTGTACTGAGTAGGATGGGTTCCCGCTAAGTACAGAAATCTTATAAACTACTGTATGTTTTTTTTCTTCCTTTTTGCAGGAAACACAGAAAAATAACAGAGTGGCGAATAAGTAAATAATTTTTTTCATCATGAAAATTGTTTATTAAGTACAGCCTTTTAACTTTTAACCTTTAACTTTTGTTACCTTACTTCATTCCATACTTCTTCTTGTACTTCTCATATAGTACTTTTTGATCATTATTCAGATCAATCGAAGAACCTTTTAAAAATGCTTTCTCGATATTATTTCCTCTCATATCCAAAGCATCACCTGTTGAAATGAAAAGGTTAGCATCTTTCCCTGTTTCAATGCTGCCGGTGATTTTATCAATGCCAAGGATCTTGGCAGCATTTAAGGTAACTGCCGTTAGGGCTTCTTCTTTTGATAATCCGTAAGCCGCAGCGGTTCCTGCCATGAAGGGTAAATTCCGTGTGCCCATAGCTTCCATGTCTCCCTCATTGTTCAGACAAAATAGAATTCCTTCTTTTTGTAGCAGAGAAGGCAGTTTAAAAGGCATATCTACATCATCTTCCGGGCGATCAGGTAAATCATGAACCCGTGAGACAACAACAGAAACGTTATTGGCCTTAAGAAGATCAGTTACCATCCAGCTGTCTTTTCCGCCTACAAGAGATATTTTGCTGATCGAATTTGTTTTTGCGAAGTTGACAGCTTCAATGATTTCCTTTACGTTATTTACATGAATAAACAGTGTTTGCGAGCCATTGAAAAGTCCTTTCATGGCCTCAAATCTCAGATTTTTTTCCTCTTTACTTTCCGTTTCATTATAGGCTTTTGCATCACTAAATAATTTTTTCAATTCATTTGCCTGGTTGTTATAGTTCTTATTCTTTTCATATGGTCCGGGATAGATGTTGTCGTCATCAAGATACTTGCGACTTTGAATTCTTGGCCAGTTGATGTGAATTCCATCATCAATTTTATATGCTGCGTCTTCCCAATTCCAGCCATCAAGCATCATGATGCTGGAAGTTCCTGATACCAATCCGCCACGAGGTGTAACCTGGGCAAGGAGAACTCCATTCGTCCTGACTGTCGGAATTATCTTCGAATCTGTATTGAAAGCAATCAGCGATCGAATGTTGGGGAGTGTGGCCCCAACTTCCCGGAAATCATTTGTTGCGCGGACAGCATCAATTTCAGTTAAACCTAAAGTTGAGTTCGGAGCGATCATTCCCGGATACACATGTTTACCACTCGCGTCAATTATCTCTTCGTAAGCGGATTTATCAAGCTTAGCTGTTGTAGCATCTGCAACGAGTGTGATCTTACCATCTTTTATTCCGATGAGTGAATTTTCTATCACTTGTCCGTTACCTATGTGGGCAGTTGCGTTGGTGATGAGGATGCCTTTGGATTGAGCATGGATGATGCTGGAAAGTAAGAGGAGGAGGTATGTTAGTTTTTTCATGTAAAAAGTTGTACGCTGATTTTTTGATTCAATGATGATAAAAAAAGATCTGTATTATGATGTTTTTATGATTTGCTGTGCGTGTTTTTTATTTTCATTAGATAATACTCTTCGTTTGTATTGCGGGTCCATCCCGAAATTTAATAGCAACCCAACTTCTATGTCAGTGGCTCTCAAATTGTTTACTAATTGAACTTCATGTTGTGGAATTAATAAATCTACTGCTTTTAATTCCACAATCACACACTGCTCAACCACTCAGTCAGCAAAATATGAGCCTACAACCTGTTTTTCGTAGTAGACATTAATTGACTTTTGTTTTTCGCATCTCAATCCTAATTTATTAAGCTCGATAATTAAAGCATTTTCATAAACCTTTTCTGGAAATCCAAAACCGATACCATTATAAACATTGAAAAAAGCTTTTAAAATGTTGCCGTTAATTTCGGTGTGTTTAAAGTTATCTCTCATAAGATCATAATATCAATCAACTTTCATTTTTTATCATAATTAAACTAATTAGATCCGCGTACAAAAAAGTTAACTACTCGCTTAAATAATCCTCCTGCATACTATCGCAATCAAACAACTGCTGCTTCTTCATCACCGGTTTTTGTGTTGGGCCGCCATTCTTTTTCTCTTCCAGCATTTTCTGAATTATACGCGCTCTTTCTGTCTGGATTTCCTGCCGAAGTTTTAGATCCTGTTCGATGTCATAATAGATCTGTCCGTCAATAATTGTCTTCTCCGCCTTTGCGTAAACGGATAAAGGATTGTCAGACCACAATACAACATCTGCCTCTTTTCCAACTTTAATACTTCCCACTTTATTATCAATATGCAAAAGTTTAGCGGGGTTCAGCGTGACAGTCTTTAACGCTTCTTCTTCTGATAAGCCACCATATTTAATTGTTTTAGCTGCTTCCTGATTTAACCTTCTCTGCATCTCTGCATCATCCGAATTGATAGCTGTCAGTACTCCCATGTTTGTCAGTAAGGCTGCATTGTACGGAATAGCATCTTTTACTTCCACTTTGTAAGCCCACCAGTCGCTGAAAGTAGAAGCGCCTATGTTATGAGCTCTCATTTTGTCGGCAACTTTATATCCTTCAAGAATATGTGTGAATGTATTAACAGGGAAATTCATTGAATCGCTTACGTGCATCAACATGTTTACTTCGGACTGAACGTATGAATGACATGTGATAAAACGTTTTTTATTCAGGATCTCAGCAATTGCTTCAAGCTCCAGATCTCGTCTGAACACAGATGCGGATTTAGATCCTGCAATTGATTTTTGTTTTGCGTCATATTCTTTTGCCCTTGTGAAATAGTCGTAATACACTTGCTCGACACCCATTCGTGATTGCGGGAAACGAACGGTATTAATATCACCCCAATTGCTTTGCTTAACATTTTCTCCCAGCGCAAATTTGATGAATCCATCCGCGCCTTCAAATTTCATTTGTTCAGGTGATTTTCCCCAACGAAGTTTTATCATTGCTGATTGTCCACCGATAGGATTTGCAGAGCCATGTAATAATTGTGCACTTGTAACACCTCCTGCAAGCGACCGGTAGATGCTGATATCATCTGAGTTGATTACATCACCCATTCTTACTTCTGCGCTTGACGCCTGTGTTCCTTCATTAACGCTGATTAACGCAATGTGTGAATGCTCATCAATGATTCCCGCTGTCAGATGTTTTCCAGTTCCGTCTATTACTTTCGCGAAAGCAAGGGTACTTGCATTAATATCATCAGCGATCCTTACAATTTTTCCATCAGTGATATATACATCCTGATTTTTTAATATTCCTTCTTTCTCATTTGTCCAGACTGTCACATGCTTTATCAGCAAGGCATTGTAACGGTTCTTGAAATCATTCACGACCTTATCGAAGCCTGACCGGTCATCAGCTTTCTGCCCGTAAGCGCAAAAAGGATAGAAGACTTCTCCGTAGGTAAAAGATTGTTTTTTTGCGGTGTCTTTTTTCGCATTTTCTGTAAATGGTGAAATATAATGAGCGCTCCAGGTGATCCAAGTTCCATCGGGAAGCTGACCCTTACCTTTCATCACCAGTGGATCTTTGTCAATATTACCGCTCAGGCGGACTGTTCCCTGTACCTCTTTCGGATTAAATGTTAAGGTGATAGAATTGCCGGAAACGACAGTGTTTACTGGTATTTTGGCTGTATCAACAAACAAGGTTGATTTGAGCTTTTCAGGCTCACCTTCTATTTTTAATTGCAAAAGTTTCCGGTCCGGACCGTAAGAAAAATCATAGCTGCCTCTTACATCAATAGCATTAAAATCAGTGATCTTGTATGCGGTGCCCTGGATCCAGTTTTCGTAGATAATGTTTTTCTCATCAAACAGATTTCCTGATGTAATAATGAAGTTTGCGAGCATTCCGGCTTTCAGGCTTCCCACTTTGTCAGAAATATTAAGTAACTCTGCCGGAATAGTTGTCAGGGCCTTTAAAGCTTGTTTCTCGGATAACCCAAAACCAATAGCCTTGCGTAAATTTTTCCAAAAGTCTTTTTTGTCTTTCAGGTCAGCGGTAGTAATTGCAAAAGGAATTTGATTTTTTTCAAGAGCCAAGGCATTTGCCGGAGCCATTTCCCAATGCTTAAGTTCAGTTAAAGAAATATTGTATGCATCGTATGCATCTTCTACATCGTAAGGTATTGGGAAATTAAGTGGTATGATCAGCTTACAACCGGTTGCCTTGATCTCATCCAGTCTCTGATATTCATTTCCCGAGCCCTTAATAATGTAATTGACTTTAAACTCGTCTCCTATCTTATCAGCACGCATGATGTTTAATTTGTCAGTTGTTTCAAAGATCTGCGGAAGTGATTGTAAATTATTGAAAGCTTCGAGCGAAATGTTATACTCTTTCTTCGACTTGTCTTTTTTATACCAGTCGGCATCGAGATAGGTTTGCCTTAGCAATGCTATAGCTCCCATCAATGAAGAAGGATAATCCTGAACAGATGTTCCCTTATCAAATGAATACATTGCGGCTGCTTTGTCTTTAAGTACAAGCTGGTTTTCCCTTCCATTTGAAAGAGAAACGACTGCTGCTGTTCCTCTCGCGATCCCATCCTTTTGAAAAGAAAGGACGGTTCCGAACCCCATTTTACGTAACTCTTCTGCTGCTTTGGAGTCATCATTAAAAATTCTGAATGCGTCTGTCTCAGTTTTGATCGCTGCATTCCATCCGTAAGCACCCTTAATATTGCTTTCCATTTGAGGTCCCCAGGCAGTAGCTTTTTTTAATTCAGGCATCCCATAATTCGTGTATGCATCTATCAATCCGGGGTAAATGGATTTCCCTTTAAGATCAATCATTACTGCGCCTTTTGGAATCATGATCTTTGAACCAACAGCCGTGATAAGACCATCTTTTATTATCAGTGTTCCATTTTCTATTGTCGTTTCAGGGTCAACGATAATTCTTGCATTTGAGAATGCGTAAACAGTATGATTCTTGTTTGCGGTTCCGTTAACCGGAAAAGTTTCCTGAGCATTAAGGCATGAACTGATGATCAGTGAAAATAAATATATACAAAGCTTTTTCATTCTTTAAGAAATAGGAGTGTTGAGATGTTCTAAACAAAAATAACATTTCTGCCGGATTTCCTTGAACAAAAGGATGAACGGTGATATAGAGGGATTTTTATTACTTTTGGGCAGACCAAAAAAACAAAAAAATGTACAAAGGCATTTATTATACCCACCTCATTTCAGTTAACATCTTTCTACTGATCTATATTGTTAAAACAGTTATGCTTTTGGCGAACAAGGAAGAAAGCCTGGTTAGGTTCACTAAAGGGATAAAGGTTCCTGAAATGATCGTGAGCACTCTGTTTCTTATTACAGGGATATACATGTTGATCCAGGCACCTGATGTTACAGTGCTTCAGATCATAAAGATCATTTTAGTTTTTGCTTCCATACCTGTTGCTGTAGTCGGATTCAAAAAAAGAAAAAAGGTTTTGGCCGTTTTATCTGTATTGATGATCATTGCTGCTTATGGACTCGCGGAGGTTAATAAAAAACATCGTCTTTCTAAGCCCGTAACCGAAGAAAATGTTCCGGCTTCTACAGCAGTTAATGGGCATGATATTTTTATGGCTAACTGTACATCTTGCCATGGTGTAGACGGGAAAGCAGGATTAAGTGGAGCGAAAGATTTGTCTGTATCGACACTCGATCAGAATACTCAGGAAGAGATCATCAGAAATGGAAAAGCTCCAATGCCGGGTTATTCCGGTATTCTAACGGAAGAGCAAATAAAAGCTGTTGCTGAATATTCTGCAACTCTTAGAAAATAAATTTTGCATTGGCATTACTGACAGGCAAGAGAAATAAATAAATAATTAGAGGAACTATAAATGCCGAAAGAAGAAGCTTTTGATACTGGGAGGAAACAGGAAACGGCAGTGCTTGTTGGTCTGATCAACAGAAGCCAGGACGAAGAGAAGGTGCGCGAGTATCTTGATGAGCTTGATTTTCTTGCGGAGACTGCAGGTGCAAAAATTCTTAAACGCTATACTCAGCGGCTTGAACATCCTGATCCGGGGACTTTCATCGGTTCAGGGAAGCTTAACGAGATCAAAAATTTTGTGAAAGAAAATGCGGTCGACATCGTTATTTTCGATGACGAGTTATCACCTGCCCAGCAGAGGAATCTTGAAAAAAATCTTAAATCTGACGATAAACAAAAGGTCAAGGTGCTCGATAGAACTACCCTGATCCTCGACATATTTGCTTCCCGCGCGCGTACAGCTCATGCTAAAACACAAGTTGAGCTTGCGCAATATCAATACATGCTTCCTCGATTGACAAAAATGTGGAGCCATCTCGACAGGGTAAAAGGTGGTATCGGTATGAAGGGTGCCGGTGAAAAAGAGATCGAGACAGATAGGAGGATCATTCGCGACCGCATAGCCTTGTTGAAGGAGAAACTTGCTACTATCGACAAGCAGATGGAAACTCAGCGGAAGAGCAGGGGAGAGATGATACGGGTTGCACTTGTTGGTTATACCAATGTTGGTAAATCCACCATCATGAACATGCTGAGCAAAAGCGATGTGTTCGCTGAGAATAAATTATTCGCTACACTGGATACCACCGTGAGAAAAGTGGTGATCGAGAATTTGCCTTTTCTGTTATCCGATACTGTCGGTTTTATCCGCAAGCTTCCCACTAATCTTATTGAATCATTTAAGTCAACCCTTGATGAAGTTCGTGAAGCCGATGTGCTTGTTCATGTTGTAGATATCTCACATCCCGGGTTTGAGGATCAGATCAATGTGGTGAATCAGACTCTTGCTGATATTGGAGCCTCGGACAAGCCGACACTTCTTGTTTTTAATAAAATTGATGCTTTCACATTCGAAAAAAAGGATGATGATGATCTGACTCCGGTTACAAGGAAGAATTTAAGTCTCGATGATCTGAAGAAGACATGGATGCGAAATCTGCATACCGAGTGCATCTTTATTTCTGCTGCTAACAAGGAGAATATTGAAGAGTTCAGGAAAACGCTTTATGACAAGATCAAGGATATGCATCAGAAAAGATATCCGTATAACAATTTTCTGTATTAATTATTTCTTCTTCAACAAGGCTCTCAGCATTTTTTCATCCCTTCCGTAAATATCATTGAAGTAATGAATTTCCATGTATTCATCTACTTCTACGGTGAAATAATTAATGTAAATAGGAATTGGTTTTCTCAGATTGATCTGTTTTTGTTCTTCTTTTGAAAGGTCTACATTCAATGAATCTACAGGGTATCTAACACTGTCGTCCCGGATAAGGAACTTCGCAAAGTCATAAAATTTCTCCAATCGGACACAGCCATGACTAAGAGCTCTGTTCTCACGTCCGAACAATCTTCGGTTGTCCGTATCGTGCATATAAACACCATACTTATTGTTGAAGTTGAATTTTAAAATTCCCAAAGAATTATCTTCGCCAATACGTTGTCTTATCTTGAATGGAAAATAATTTTTGCTGTAGCGCTTCCAGTTGATCATCGTATCAATTACATATCCGTTTCTGTCAAGTACCTCAAAATTCTTTCTTCTCAGATAAGAGGTATCTCGTTTGAGCTGCGGTAATATCTCTTTTGTAATAATACTGAACGGAACGGTCCAGTATGGATATATTATGAAATACCTGATCGTGCTTTTGAGAAGCGGAGTAGTTGTTTTTGGTGCGCCAACGATAACTCTTGAGCGCATCACAAGAGTGTCCTGTTCCATCACATGCATCTCAAATTTTGGAATATTCACCCACACATATGTCTTTTCCGGAGGTCCGTCCTTCCATCTCCACCTTTCCATATTCATTTCTATCTGGCGGATGACATCCTCTTTAGTTTGTTGAAGAGCTTTAAAAGTCAGCTTCCCGATCTTCCCGTCCTCAACAAGATTATGCTTACACTGAAAATTTTTTACAGATTTTAGAAGCTTAATTGAATCATTTCCCGAATAGAAATATGAAAAGTCATGACTTGCAATCAGGCGGTCTTTAAGTCTTTGATTAAAAGTTAAAGAATCCGATTCACGGCTTTTAAGGCTGTCCCACGTGATCCCGAAGAATTCGCGCTTGTATTCCTTCAAAGCGGTTTTTAGTTTTTGATATTGATCATTCTCAGGCTCGAATGAATCGAAGCATTTCCTTATATCGTTTCGTTTCAGAGCTGAAGCCAATACATTCACAAGATTCGTGTCAAGCTTTTCAGGATGCCATTCAGCTGTTAAGCTGTCGGCATTCAACCTTCCCTTACTTACATGCACAAGGAATTTTATGAAGCCATCGGTAAGCAAAAGATCCGCCTCCGAAAGGGTTACCGCGTCATACTTTTTGTTTTTTTCATTGTAGCTTCGTTCGAAGAGGCTTTTCAGTTTGTCTGAATGATAATCTTCCGGTATCAATCCATATTCTCCTGCGTTCCTGATAATATGAAAAAGCGTATCCCCTGCTTTGTTGAGTTTTCCTTTTTGTGTCCAGGTTACTGTGAACTGATTTGAGATGTAATATTCGGCCAGCTGTTTTGTGGCGATCAAGGTGTCACCAGCCACTACCATTGCGATGGACGTGTCTGTATCGCTCAGTTTTTCATTCAAAAGCTTATTCACTTCATCATCCACTTTTTCCGGTTTTGAGACTAATACCGCTTTTTTAGGCATATCAGAACTGTTACAGGCGGGAAATGACGCAATGCAGAAAATAAAGAAGTAAAAACGAAAGAGTTTCAAGCGATGAGAATTGTTATGCAAATTTACTAAAATGAAACGGAATTAATTTCAAGATATGAGTAAAGATAAGGAATTCAGCGGGATAATTAACAAGTTATTAACATTTCGGGATAGTTTTAAACGAGCTATTTTTTATCAGGAAATTTTCCGCTTAATTTGAACTTCTTAAAATAAAAAATACTTAAATGAACTTGAAACGTCTTCTTCCCCTAAGTTTATTGTTGCTGATAATATTTGCATTTAATGGCAGATCTACAGCGCAGGTTAAATATTTTCAGGGATATGTTATTATGCTGAATGGTGATTCGCTGAAAGGTGAAATAAAAAAGAACCTTAAGCGTGAGTTCGATAATTTCGCAAAAGCTTCTTTCCGCAAAAAAGACGGTGCTGAGATCAAAAGCTTCGGGCCATCAAAAATTAAAGAATATTGTGTTGACGGAACAGTTTTCGTATCACGTAATGTGGAAGGTGAGCAGGTGTTTGTGAAGCGTATCTCCAAAGGGAACCTTAGTTTATATGAGTCACAGGTGGAAGTGATGCAAATGAATGACATTAAAGTGAAGTCTGACTACTATCTTGAAAAAGCAGGCGGGGAATTTGTAAAGGTGAAATCGAGCAAATTCAAAAAGCAGATGAGTGATGCAATGGCTGATAATGAAGAGATCGTAAAAGCTCTGGAAGAAAAAAAATATGACTATGAGAATATTGTTGAGGTTGTAAATGCATATAACAAGCAGGCAGGAAATTAATCTTTACTCTACTTTTTTAGAAAGCCGTGTTTCATTTGAAACGCGGCTTTTTTGTTAATAAGAAAATCAGCTAAATAAGGCTTTTTGGGTTAATTTTAGATTCTGTTTTTAAATAAAAATTTCATGTCAGAAAACCCAAAAAAACTTTTTCTTCTTGATGCTTATGCATTGATATATCGCGCCTATTTTGCATTCAGCAATAACCATCGTATCAATTCAAAAGGACTAAATACCTCAGCAATTTTAGGCTTTACAAATACACTTGTTGAAGTATTAAAAAAGGAGAAGCCAACTCATATCGCAGTTGTTTTTGATACAGCTGAACCAACGGTACGACATACAGATTTTACTGAATACAAAGCGAACCGCGAAGAAATGCCGGAAGATCTTGCACTTTCGATTCCATATATCGTCAGGTTAATTGAAGGATTTCATATTCCGGTAATTGGTAAACCGGGTTACGAGGCTGATGATGTGATCGGGACACTCGCTAAAAAAGCCGAGCAGCATGGTTATACTGTTTACATGATGACGCCTGATAAGGATTATGGTCAGCTGGTTTCAGAGAATATATTTATTTATAAGCCTGCCCGTTTAGGCAATGGAGTGGAGATCATGGGTGTTCCGGAGGTTTGTAAAAAGTGGGAGATCCGTAATGTTGCCGAGCTGATCGACATCCTTGGATTAATGGGTGACAAGGTTGATAATATTCCGGGAATCCCGGGAGTTGGCGAAAAGACAGCGATTCAGCTCGTAAAGGATTTTGGCAGTATTGAAAATCTAATCGCAAATACAGATAAGCTGAAAGGCAAGCTGAAAGAGAAAGTGGAGCTGAACAAAGAAATGGCGATCCAGTCGAAACGTCTTGCAACAATCATTTGTGATGTGCCTATTGAATGGGATGAACGTGCGTTGCAAATGGATGAACCGAATAAAGAAGTGCTGCGTGATCTGTTTATGGAACTTGAATTCCGCAGATTAGCGGAGCAGGTCCTTGGCGAAACGCTAACAAATCCTGCTCCTGAAACGAGCAAAGCTCCTGCTGCAAAAGCAAAGAAAGTTGATGCTTCGCAATTTGATATGTTTGGTGGCGGAGATGACGTTGTAATAGCACCCGGACTGGAACCGGAAGCTCAAAAGGTTTATAAAACGATCAAGGATACTCCTCATCAATATTATTTCGTTGATACGAAGGAAAAGCGCGATCAGCTTATAAAAGATCTTAGCTCGCACACTGCAATTTGTTTCGATACCGAAACCACCGGACTTGATGCCAATAATGTGGAGCTTGTCGGGATGTCATTTTCCTGGAAAGCCGGAGAAGCTTATTATGTACCGGTTGCGGAAAACTTTCATGAGGCACAGGATATCGTAAATGAATTCAAACCCATATTTGAAAATGAATCAATTTCAAAGACGGGGCAAAATATCAAATATGATCTTTCTGTTTTGAAATGGTATGGCGTTGAGATCAAAGGAAAATTGTTCGACACCATGATCGCGCATTTTTTGATCCAGCCTGAAATGCGTCACAATATGAACGTGCTGTCAGAAACATACCTTGGATATTCGCCTGTTTCAATTGAGACACTTATTGGTAAAAGAGGCAAGGGACAGATCAGTATGCGCGCGGTGCCGGTTGAAGATATTAAAGAGTATGCGGCAGAAGATGCTGATGTTACTTTGCAGCTTCGTAGCAAATTTGAGCCTCTGCTTCAGGAAGCTCATACAATAAAATTATTTGAAGAGATCGAGATCCCGCTTATTAAAGTGTTAGCGGCAATGGAAGCCGAAGGGATAAGATTGGACATAACAGCCTTAAAAGAAATTTCCGAGGGGCTGGAAAAAGATATTTATGTAATGGAATCGGAGATCCAGCAACTGGCTGGCGTTCCGTTTAACGTATCATCTCCAAAGCAAGTTGGTGAAGTGTTATTTGAAACATTACAGATCACAGAGAAGCCGAAAAAAACAAAAACCGGTCAGTACGCTACCGGGGAGGATGTCCTTTCCAAGCTAACCGGAAAACATCCCATCGTAGGAAAGATCCTCGGTTACCGCGAGCTGGTAAAGTTGAAAAACACTTACGTAGATTCATTGCCTCTGCTGATCAATCCGCGTACAGGTAGAATTCATACCACTTACAACCAGGTGGTTGCAGTCACAGGAAGATTAAGCTCCGATAATCCTAATCTTCAGAACATTCCAATTCGTACCGAACGCGGACGGGAAATTCGTAAAGCATTTATCCCGCGTAACAGTGATCACGTGCTTTTGTCTGCCGATTATTCCCAGATCGAGTTGCGGATCATTGCTGAGCTAAGCGGTGATGCAGGTATGATCGAAGCATTTCAGTCGGGACAGGATATTCATGCTGCTACTGCTGCTAAAGTGTATAATGTGCCATTGGAAGAAGTAACATCCGACATGAGACGAAATGCCAAGATGGTGAACTTCGGGATCATTTACGGAATTTCTGCTTTCGGCTTATCGGAACGATTAAACATCCCGAGAAAAGAAGCTGCAGCTATCATCGACAGTTATTTCGAAAAATATCCGCGTATCAAACAATACATGGATGAAAGTATTAATAACGCAAGGGAAGTTGGATACGTGGAAACGATCATGGGAAGAAGGAGATATCTCCGTGATATTAATTCAAGCAATCATACAGTGAGAGGTTACGCTGAGCGAAATGCAATTAACGCACCTATCCAGGGAAGTGCTGCGGACATGATCAAGATCGCGATGATCAATATTCACAACGACTTCAAACAAAAGAACATTCAGTCAAAAATGCTTTTACAAGTGCATGATGAATTGGTGTTCGATGTATTGAAGGAAGAAGTGGAGATAGTTCAGGAAATAGTTTCAGACCGTATGCGAAATGCAATGCCATCTTTAAAAGTACCGATGGATATTGGAATGGGGACAGGTAACAACTGGCTCGAAGCGCATTGATTAGTTAATTGGTAGATTAGGAATTTGTTGATTGGGGAGCTTAAAAGATAACTATTCCAATACTCTGAGATGTAAGTTTATAATTTAGCGGAGCAAGGATGTTGTTGATACGACAGCGTTTTGTTGCCTGGCCCAATTAACTAATTAACCAGTCAACCAATTAACTAAATTAAAAGAAATGATAATCTTTATAGTTCTTCTTGAACTCTTCAGGTGCAATGGTAGGATTCACCTGTAATTCGTAATATTCATACGTTTCGTACAATCCTTTATCATCAAATACCTTGTTGTTTACTGGTAAAAGATATTCTTTGTCGATTAGAAGTAAAGTGAGTTTCGCATACGCATTCGGAACTTTGATCACTTGGCCTTCTTTAACATCATTGAAAGATGTTACTTTAGGATTATTCTCCAACACCATGTATTCGCTTACTCTCAATTTCCTTGAAAGGGTAGTTAGATTCTCTCCCTTTTTTACAGTATAATTTATCCATTCGAAATCAGGAAATGAAATGGAAAGCTTATAACAATCTCTTCCATTATATTTTTCCTCACCCAGTATTTTGAAATATTTATCAATGTTATTTTCGCCTGCTCGCTTCATTCCGTCTTTAAGGATATCTGCCAGGTAATGATAACCCATCTCATGAATTGTGTGATGCTGGTCTTTACGCATTAAAGAACCATAAGTATCCAGGTTAAGATTGATGTATGGAAAAGCATTCGGATTTACAAGTGCATCTCCGTTGTTTTCACCCTGAGCCCATAAAACCTCGACACCGCGTATGTTCAGATATAATTTACGGGGGTTAATCTGGAGCTTCACTTTTGATTCGGAATGCTGCATTCTGCCTTTGATACGCTCATTGCATTGCAGACTGTATTTTAAGGTCTTTACGGTGCTGATGGCATCAAAGATCTTGTTGATGAATTGTATGTTATTACTCTGAATTGCTTTCTCCCTAGCCTTGAATGAGAAAAAAAAGCCTGCAGCAATTAGTAAAAAACAAAGGATGAATATATGTTGTGCTCGTAACTTCATTTTATTGGAAAATGGGCTGCAAAGGTAATTGCATTTTTAAATATAACGGATTTAAATTTAAGTAAAACTCTTTAGAATCCATAATCTTTATAAGATTTAGAGAACTCATTATCTGCAAATGGTTTGTTGATCTGGACATTGGAAAAATCATACCCCTCAAAAAGTCCTTCTTCATCATACACTTTCAGGCTTATTGGTAACGCGCTTTTTTTATCAATATAAACAATAGCCTTGTTTGCATATGGTATAGGAATTTTCAGCTTCTTGCCTTCTTTGATCGCTCCGAAATAGCTCGAAAGATCATTTATATACCTGATCTTAAAATCACTTGTATTCAGCTTCTGAGAAATGCTGGTCACGGTTTCGCCTTTAACAGTAGTGTATTCTACATATTTATACTCCGGGTAATTGATCACGATCTGATGGCAATCATGATTCTCGAAATTCACGCTTCCTGCATAGAGAAAATGTTTATCAAAATCTTTAGGGGCTTTGATAATAGTGTTTGCGAAAATCACTCCGATATATTGAAAGCCCAGGTCAAAGATGGTGTGATGCTGATCTTTTCTCATAATACTTCCGTAAGGGTCCAGATTAAAATTCATAAGCGGGACAGAACCGGAGCGGACAAGGGCGTTACCACCATTGCTTCCATGAACCCATAATACCTCAATGTTCTTTTCCGGATTGAAAAGATATATTTTTTTAGGACTAAGGTTGATCTTGATATGTGACCTTGCAAACAATAAATGATTATCCACTCTCTCAGTTGATTTAACATCATATCGTTGGGTCCTGATATTTTTTATTGAATCCAGCATTGTTTCTATGATCTCTTTACATGAAGGGACTGAATGCCTGTTGTCCGCGCCAGTAAAAGCGAAAAGGAGAGATATGAAACAGAGCACTTTTATAAACCGCATAATTACAAACATACCAAAAAAAGGGCTTGGAAAATGTGTAAATTCGTCCAAAGAAATCAGATGGAAATTATCGGAATAATACCTGCGCGTTATGCAAGCACACGTTTCCCGGGCAAGCCACTTGTCGACATAGGAGGAACGTCTATGATAAGAAGGGTTTATGAGCAGGCTAGAAAGGCGTCATCGCTGACTGATCTAGTCGTTGCCACAGATGATGACCGCATTGAAGATCATGTCAAGAGCTTCGGGGGTAACGTTGTCAGAACAGCTGCTTCCCATCAAAGCGGTACCGACAGGTGTTTTGAGGCAATCCTGAAATTCCGGAAAGATGCAGATGTTGTGATCAATATTCAGGGTGACGAGCCTTTTATATATCCGGAACAGATCGATCTGGTAGCTTCCTGTTTTAAGGGGGAGAACACACAGATTGCCACCCTTGTAAAGAAAATCACGAAAGAAGAAGAGCTTTTTAATCAGAATACGCCCAAGGTTTTATTAAATACCGAAAGTGAGGCAATTTACTTCAGTCGGCAGCCTTTGCCCTTTATCAGAGGAAGAGCGGAATCGGAGTGGTTGGAAGCCTTCACTTTTTATAAGCATATTGGTATCTATGCCTACAAGACTTCGGTTTTAAAGGACATTACTTCCCTTAACCAGTCGCCACTTGAGCTGGCTGAATCCCTCGAACAATTGCGCTGGATTGAGAACGGTTATAAATTAAAAGTTAAGCTGACTGATTTTGAGAGCATTGCGGTAGACGTGCCCGATGATCTCAAAAAACTAAGCCATTTTTTGTGAAAATTTCGTAATTTCACACTCCCGCTTTTACATGCAGAAGGTCGATAAACATATCAGTGAATTACTGAACGAGCACGATTGTGTCATCGTTCCGGAATTGGGTGGATTTGTAGCAAATTATGCTCCTGCAAAGATCCATCCTGTTCAGCATACATTTACGCCTCCTTCGAAAAACATCGTTTTTAATAAGAACTTAAAGAATAACGATGGCTTGCTCGCCAATCAAATTGTTATTGAAGAAGCGACTTCCTATCCGGAAGCCTTAAAGTATATCAGTCATTTTGTAGACAACACAAATGCAAGATTAAAAAAAGGTGAGAAAGTTAAGATAGATGAAGTGGGAACTTTGTTTCTGGATGTTGAACGGAATATTCAATTTGAACCTGATACAAATAAAAATCACTTACTTGATGCTTTCGGATTGAGCAGATTTGAATCTCCGTCTATCAAACGCGATAACATCAGTACGCGGATTGAGAAAGGATTTAAAGACAGAGACGCAATTCCGGCTGAGCGCAAAAAGATCAATGTAAAACGTTATGTGGCATTAGCGATCGCGATGCCGCTTATTTTCGGACTGATCTGGATTCCGCTAAAAACGGACCTTTTAAAGAGTATCAATTATTCTGATCTGAATCCATTTAATAAAAAAGAAATAGTTCTTCCTAAAGTCACTCCTGTGACTCCAGATACTTCAGCACGAATGAATATTGAACTGCCGAAGGAAGCTGCGTCTGATGACACAACCGCAATGGCTGATGCGCGTCCTGTTACTGAAGTGTTGATCGAGCCGGTTAAAGCGGATACCACCAGGGTAATCGTTGCAGCCCCTTTAAATCCACAATATAAATTCCATCTTGTAGCCGGATGTTTTCAGATCGAAGAAAATGCAGAGAAATTTGTTGCCACATTACAGCAGCAAAATATCAACGCATCAATCATCGGACAAAATAACAAAGGATTATTTGTAGTAAGCTGTGGTGATTATGCAACCCGCAGAGAAGCGAATGACGAGCTTTCCAACCTGAGAAAATTGCAGCCTAATGCCTGGCTGTATCGCAATTAGTTATAAGTTATTGGTTAACGATTAAATGGGAGGGAAATTTCTTCGCTTACACGATTGTCATTCCGTGCTCTGACTTGAATCTCACTAAAATTATAACGTCAATCGATCTCTTAATCCTTAATCCCAAATCCTTAAATCCCCAATCCCTTACTCCTCCATCCTCCGTTCTCCATTCTCCCCACTCTCTTCTCCTTTCTCTTTCCTCTCCCTGCTCTTTTTATAAAGTTTGATGGCTAGCATAAGTGTTACTGCAAACACAACTAATCCCAGCATTCCCCAGATAAAGCCTGTATTGCTTTTTAAGACAATAAGGAAAACAATAGCAACCAATATGATCGTGGCGACTTCATTCCAGATACGAAGTTTTGTAGAAGTGGACTTTACTTCATCATTCTGAAGCTGTTTGAAAAATACATGACATTGAAAATGATAGATGATGAGCGCTCCGACAAAAGCTAATTTTAAAATAAAATAAGCCTGAGACAAAAATACCGGGTTAACCCATAACAAACATCCTCCTGCAACAAGCGTCAGAAACATCGATGGCCAGGTTATACCATACCATAAGCGTTTCTCCATGATCTTGAACTGATTCTGAAGAATGCTTTTTTCGGGTTCGGCTTTCGCCTCAGCTTCGGTGTGATAAATAAATAAACGAACTATATAAAACAATCCCGCAAACCAGGTAACAACAAATATGATGTGCAAAGCCTTGAAGTAACCGTAATATTCGTCCATAATAATTTATTTGGAAACAAAAGTAGTAAAAGTAAATTCAAAAGAGCAGCTAGTAAAAATTCAAAGGGATAATCGCTTTGCGTTCTTTCGTCTTTGCGGGAAACCTTCATACTTTATATTTAAAAAACTACCTTTGCGCAAATTATGACAATGAAAGCCAAAACTGCAAAAGAATCTCTCACCATCCAAACTCAGATGGTATTGCCTAACGATACAAACACACTTGGAAATCTATTTGGCGGACAGCTCCTTCAGTGGATGGATATAGTTTCTTCAATCGCAGCTCATCGTCATTGCAGAAGAGTGGTGGTAACCGCTTCGGTAAATAATGTTTCTTTTAACATGCCTATCAATCATGCTAGTCTGCTGACGCTTGAAGCAAAGGTTTCACGGGCTTTTAGTACATCCATGGAAGTATTCATTGATGTCTGGGTAGAAGATCCTGTGTCAGGCGAAAAGAAAAAATGCAATGAAGCTATCTATACGTTTGTCGCGGTGGATCAGAACGGTTCCCCATTGCCTGTACCTGAACTGGTTCCTGAAACAGATGAAGAAAAGCAGCGCTATGCAGGTGCTTTGCGCAGAAAGCAATTGAGCCTGATCCTTGCCGGTAAAATGAAACCGGCCGATGCTACGGAGCTGAAGGCTTTGTTTGCTTAATTATTCTTTCATCCTGATCGCTGAGGAATCTTATTCGCGGAGAAATTCTCCCTCATCAATATTCCTCATACACTTAAAATGTCCCTGCGGACATTTCGGATAGCCAATCTTAGAACATGGACGACATGGAAGATCTTTAACTTCTACAATTTTAGATGCTGTTCCGGGTAAGTATGGTGTGAATCCGAATGCCGGTACAGTGTTGCCCCAGACAGAAATGATCTCTTTCTTAAATGCCGCTGCTACATGCATTAATCCTGTATCATGGCTGATCACCTTTTTAGCCTGGCGGATAAATGAAGCAGACTGGTTCAAATTGTATTTCCCGCAAGCATTAAAGATCGTTGACCCAACTGCAGCTTCAATTTCTTTAGCACGATCCATATCTTCTTTTCCACCCAATAGAACAATTGGTTGTGAAAGTTTTTTACAAATTGAAATGATCTTTTCAGTTGGTAATTGTTTGGTGTAATGTTTTGCTCCGATAACAAAAGCAATAAATCCGTTCTGATGATTTAATGGAAGAGTAGAGGTGGAGATCTCATCTGAAGGTGGGATAAAATAATCCAGTCCTTTATGATCATTTTCGATCCCAAACTGTTTCACCGTTTCCATATAACGATCCACAATATGCGGAAGGACCATCTTCCGAAGTTTGAATCTCACTATCAGCCATTTTTTGAAATTCATTTTACGAAACGATACTGATGACCTTCGTAATTTTAATTTAACTGTTGCTGTTCGCAGATTGTTATGAAGGTCAATAATATGATCGAACTTTTCTTTTTTAAGCTCTTCCATCACTTCATTAACATGCTTATCCATCACATGGATCTTCGAAAGGTAAGGGTTGCTTTCAAGAAGGTTCCTGAAGCCTTTTTTCGTGAGATAATGAACTTCGGTAGCAGGTGATTGTTGTTTCAGGCAGCGGACCACAGGAGTTGTTAAAACAATATCTCCAATGGAACTGAAACGTATAATGAGGATCTTTTTCAAGCTATTTTTTCAATCGGATGTTGCCAAAGCTAATGATCAAAGAGCAAATAAACTATTGCTCTATCGACCAGTTAACACCTTCCTTTGTATCTTTTATCATGATCCTGTTCTTCGCAAGTTCATCGCGCAGCTTATCAGACATTGCAAAATCTTTTTTTGCCTTTGCTTCCTTACGAAGATCAAGAATAATATCCATAACGCCTTCCAGAACTTTATCATTAGATGCAAGTGAATTCTCGTCTTTTAGCCCGAGGACATCAAAAATAAAACCATGCATCAGCTTTTTCAATAAACCCAGATCATCAGCGCTGATGGTTTCCTTGCCATCGTTTACCGAATTTATAATTCTTGCTCCTTCAAATAAATTCGCAACAAGGATCGGAGCATTGAAATCATCATTCATAGCTTCATAACATTTCTTTTGAAGCTCTTTGATATTAGATGTTGACGAAGAAGACGTTTTAAGATTTTCAAGAGTTTTAATTGAATTCATTAACCGTGCATACCCTTTTTCCGATGCCTGCAACGCCTCGTTTGAAAAATCAAGTGTGCTGCGATAATGAGTTTGCATCATGAAAAAACGTACGGCCATTGGCTGGTATCCTTTTTCTAAAAGAGGATGACTACCGGTAAAGAGCTCACCCGGAAGAAAACCGTTCCCTGCTGACTTTGACATTCTCACGCCATTAACAGTCAGCATATTCGTGTGCATCCAGTAATTAACCGGAGCTTTATGGTTGCATGCCTGCGATTGCGCGATTTCATTTGTATGATGAGTCGCCTGAAGATCCATTCCGCCACCGTGAATATCGAAAGTGTCTCCAAGATATTTACTGCTCATCGCTGAACATTCAATGTGCCATCCCGGGAATCCCCAGCCCCATGGCGACAACCATTTCATTAATGTTTCAGGTTTCGCTTTTATCCAAAGCGCAAAATCCAGCCTGCCGCGTTTTTCATCCTGACCGCTTAACTCGCGCGTTCCTTCCAGCAATTCTTCCAGTTTCCGGTTAGTGAGTTGTCCGTATGGAAATTCCTTATTGTATTTTTCTACATCAAAATAAACTGTACCGTTGATCTCATAAGCGTATCCTTTTTCAATAATACTTTTGATCATTTCGATCTGCTCACATATATGTCCGGTCGCTGTAGGTTCGATACTTGGAGGAAGCGCATTAAACTCCCGCATCACATCATGAAAGCCGACAGTATACTTCTGCACGATCTCCATCGGTTCCAATTGTTCAAGCTTGGCTTTTTTCGCAAATTTATCATCGCCCTCATCTCTGTCACCTTCCAGGTGTCCTGCGTCAGTGATGTTACGGACATAGCGCACTTTAAAGCCTAAATGTAAAAGGTATCTGTAGATAAGATCAAATGAAATAAAGGTGCGGCAGTTTCCTAAATGCACATCACTGTAAACTGTAGGGCCGCAAACATAAAGACCTACCATACCTTTATGAATAGGCGTGAATTTCTCTTTTGAGCGGGAAAGTGTATTGTATATAAAAAGTTCTTCCTGCATATAGCTGATGTTAATTATCTGATTGTTGAAGGAGCACCTCGCCTTGTATAAATAAAAAAAAGGACTTATGAGATTTTCATAAGTCCAAAGATATTAAGTTTTTTCAGGAATGTCAGAAGAAAACTTATTCTTCCATAACTGCATCTCCAACGTATTTACCACCCTTATAAACCGCGATACGAGTTAGGATCCCGTCATTGTCATAGAAATAAACCTTTCCTTCAATCAAGCGGTTCTTTGAAAATGTACCGTCTTTAGAAACCTGCTTGTTTGAGTTGTAAAGCTTCCAATAACCTTCACCATTGAACGGAGTCGAAAGGTTTGGTTTTTCTTTCGGATCAACCTTTACCAATGGAGCCTCAAGTTTCTCTTCAGGTTTGGTCGGTGCAATAGGTTTTTTAGGCTCGTAAGTTTTTGTAGCTGCTACGTCAATATTTCCGTCATTAAATGATTTCTCCGATTTGATATCACCGTTCTCATAGAATTCTTTGATAACACCGGCTTCTTTTCCTTCATTGAAAGTACCGGTGATCATCACCTGGCCGTTCTCGTAGTAGTAAACCTGCTCACCTGTACGTTTACCGGTCGAACTGAATTTAAATGCCTGCTGAACTTGTCCGTTATCATAATATAATTTGTAGTCCCCAACCCAGCGATTATTTTTCCAAAGGCCTTCTTCCTTTATTTTGCCATTGTCATGATACATCTTCGCATAACCGTTCGGGCGGTTATTTTCGTAAGTAATAACACTTTTTATATTCTTATTGCAATAGTATTCTTTCCATTGACCTGTTTTTTTGCTGTCTATGTATTTACCTTCTTCCACGATCTGATCGTCAGCATAACAAGGTTTATGTAAGGTAATGTTTTTGATAACCCATTTACCTTGTTTTTTTCCGTTAGCATCAGTAAAGTTGATGGTATCTTTTCCGGAAAGCTCGAATGACTGCGCAAGGGAGATCTTGCACGTTATAAACAACAGTATCAAAACAACTTTTCTCATTGGAGTAGGGTAATTTTTGTATGAATCTTAGCTAAGTTATAACAGTTTAAACAAAGTAGTATAGTATTTTAGACTAACTCAGGTATTGGTACGATTAATCCAAAGTACTCGTGTTTTACGTCAGCGTTTATCCAAAGTTACGTTTATGGCATTATTTTTTTAGATTTTTTATCATATCCTCCGTCATGCCTGCCAGGTCGTATTCCGGGCGCCATCCCCAGTCTTTTTCAGCTTCCTGTGAATCAATGCTTTGCGGCCAGCTGTCGGCAATCTGCTGGCGGGAATCAGGCGTATAACTGATCTTGAATTCGGGGATATATTTCCTTATTTCAGATGCAATGTCTTTTGGCGAAAAACTGAATCCGGATAAGTTATAGCTCGAACGGATCTTAACTGTTGAAGGATCCGCCTGCATTATACCGATGGTCGCTTTTATCGCGTCCGGCATATACATCATTGGCAGAATGGTGTTTTCTGATAAAAAACATTCGTAACTTGCTGATTTTAAGGCTTCGTGAAAAATATGGACAGCGTAATCCGTTGTGCCGCCACCCGGTGCAGATTTCCATCCGATAAGACCGGGATACCTCAGGCTTCGTACATCGACCGCATATTTTTTAAAATAATATTCACACCATCTTTCACCCGCCTGCTTACTGATCCCATAGACAGTGCTCGGTTCCATAATGGTAAACTGGGGCGTATTGACTTTCGGAGTGTTTGGCCCGAAAACAGCGATTGAGCTTGGCCAGTATACTTGTTTGATGATTTTTTCTTTTGCCAGGTCAAGGACATTAAAAAGTCCCTGCATGTTCAGATCCCAACCGAATTTTGGCATCTTTTCAGCTGTTGCAGATAAGAGAGCAGCCAGCAAATAGACCTGAGTGATCTTGTGACGTTTTACAATCGCCAGCAGCCCTGCCGCGTCCATCACATCTATAACTTCAAAAGGACCTTCTTTCGCCTGTTCTGTCACCTTAACGTCCGAAGCGATCACTGAGTCAATCCCGTAAATTTCTCTCAAATTCTGAACAAGCTCTGTTCCGATCTGCCCCGAAGAGCCTATCACTAATATTTTTTCACTCCTTAGCATACCTCTGTATTGAAGGTCTAAATATCACCATATTTATTTAAAATCAAAAAAAAGGTTTTAAATACCCACCCCGATTATACAAACGTCATCAATCTGCTCAAATCCCTGACGCCAGTCCTCGAAGAAAGTGTTAATAGACTGTTTCTGTTCTTTCATTGGTTTTGAATGATTATCAAGAAGCATCTTGCGGAAATGATTGTACTTTAATTTTTTGCCGTTAGGTCCTCCAAACTGATCCGCGAAACCATCTGAAAACAAATAAAGTTTGTCGTTTGGAAAAAGAGTGATCTCCTTATTGGTAAACTCATAATTCTCGTGGCCCAAAAAATTTCCAATTGGCTGTTTGTCCCCCCGCACTTCCATAACTTCATTGTTGCGGATAATAAACAAGGGGTTGAATGCCCCCGCAAATTCCAGCTTGTTTGTCTCCAGATCGATGGAGCATATCGCCATGTCCATTCCGTCACGTATCACCGAATCTTCAACGCGCTGGCGAAGCGTATGACTTATTATCTTATTCAGATGAGTAAGGATCTCTGAAGGCTTTGTATAATTATATTCATTAACGATCTGATTAAGGCCGTTAAATCCGATGATGCTCATAAAAGCACCCGGCACGCCATGACCTGTACAATCTACCACCGCGAAAAGTATCTTATTTCCTTTTCGCTCGATCCAGTAAAAATCTCCGCTGACAATATCTTTCGGCTTATATAAAACAAAGGAATTTTTAAGCATAGCCTGTACCATGTTTTCACCAGGTATGATAGCTTCCTGAATCCTTTTAGCATACTTGATGCTGTCTGTGATATGTTTGTTCTTCTCTTCAATCACTTCTTTCTGTTTTACCACTTCAGAAGTTCTTTCTTTTACTTTTTCTTCCAGATTTTCAACCAGATTTGCATTTTCTAGTGCAATAGCAGTGTAAGTTCCGAGCGTTTTCAGAATATCAATATGTAATGGTTCGTACGCATTTTTTATAAAACTCTGAACCGTAATAACACCGATTATGCGCTCACCTATCATCATCGGACAGAAGATAAGTGAGTGCGGCATGTCTCCCGAAGGAACCACGATCTTTTTCGTGTATTTGTGATACTCGTTCTGATTATCGTTGATGAAGATTTCTTTCTTATGCCTAACACACCACACTGAAAAGTTATCTTCGTTACTCATTGAAACGGTAAGTGGAAGCAGCTGTTCACCCCTTTCCATTTCATAGCGGTATTCTATCTCCTGACGTTTCGGGTCGAAGATGCGAACACCAAAACAATCAGCATTCATGAGCTTACCAACACTACTATGAAGGCTCTTGAAAATAGAATCAAAGTCGGTGCTTGAAATAATTTCCTGACCGATGATGCTTAATAGATGGGTCCGCTCATGAGAGCGCAGGACCTCTTCCTTTTGTCTTACGACTTCTTTTGTCCTTTCAACTACCTGGTCTTCCATACGCTCATACATTGTAGCATTTTCAATCGCGATGCCACAATAAACAGCAAGATTTTTTACAATGTTAAGCTGATATTCACCGTATGCATTTTTGTTGAAACTTTGAACTGTGATCACTCCGATCTTTCTATCATTAACCTTTAGAGGCAGATAAATGAGAGAGTTTACAGATTCACCAACGACCGGATTAAGCTTTTTCTTAATATACTTTCCCGCTTCAAGTTCGAAATCATTCACCACAATTTCCATTTCTTTATTGAAACAAAGAGAAGCCATGCGGTTATCGTCACCTAAGTCATAACCGGAAGATTCCAGGATTTCGCCTTTTTCGATATATCCGGGAAATACTAAAAATGTTTTCTCTGCATTAACAACTCCAATACCGAATCCAGGAGCATCCATCATATTATTGATGATCTCATAAACGGTTTTATTAATGCTTTCAACAGTTAATTGTGAGGTTATGGTCTTCCCTAAATTGCTCAGAAGTAAAAGGTCGTTAGAAAGCGTTTCCAGTTCTTTATTCTTTGAACTGAGAAGTTCTTTTTCTTCTTCTATACGCGTTATACGGAATTGCATTTCAGCACTTCTCAGCTGCTGCTTGTTCTTCTCACTGAAAAATTCTTCTTTGTACTGATAATGTTTTTTAAAGTGCTCTATAAATTGAGTGGTGCTATTCATCTTCTCATAATACTGTGCGAGAGTTTGATGAGTTTTATAGATAACCTCTTTGGCATTGATCTCAGAAGAGATCCTTAATGCAATTTCTAGGTGCGGCAAAGCCTTTTCTGACTGGTTTGTTTTTAAATAGAATTCGCCAAGCTGAAGATTTGTTTCAGAAATACCAACTTTGAAATCTAGCTTTTCACGGAGCTCGAGGCTTTCCATGAAATATTTTTCTGTATTCTTTTTATCGTTTATTGAAAAATAGATCTTTCCCAATCCGTCTATCGCGTAGGACTCAACTTGTTTAAGGCCTATCGATCTTGCTGTTTCGAGGCATTTGTTTTTAAAGATGATTGATTGTTCAATATTCTTTAAGTTAAAGTACGCGGTGCCTAATCCATCCTGAATGCGTGCAAGAAGATGCTTGTCGTCAAGCTTTTCTACTACAGCTAAACCTTTAGTAAGAACTTCCACAGCTTTTTCATTTTGTCCTGTTGTGTAGTAAACAGTGCCTATACCGTTCAATGCATTCGCCTCTGCATTCACATCTTTTGCTTTTTCTGCATTGGCCAGCATGTCAAAAGCGTATTTGAGAGCATTATCATAATCAGCAAGAAAATAGAAAGCGCAAAAAATGTGATAAAAAACAGCCGCGGTAAATTTGCGGTCTTTATCTTTTTGGATTCCGGTAAGTGCTTCAAAAAGATCCTTCAATGCAAGATCATAATCACCTATCCATATGCGGCATGCTCCCCTGCAAGCATAAGCGCGCAGGACCTGAATTTCGTATTCATTATCTGAAGCCAGCGAAAGTACTTCTTCCGCGAGGAGGATCCCCTGATGAGGATCATTCCTGCAGATCTCAAGTGCACGGTTGTTCAATTCATCAATCCGAAGGAGGAGAGCCCCGGATTGTACAAGGGTATTATTGTTCATGTTCTGTAAATAGACCATTAAAATAATTAAATAATTTTTAAAACAAAAGAAAAACGGGCTAATGATGTTATCTCTTCTATGAATTCTGTAAAAGGAGTGATATGTTTTATTTTAAAACTGTTTAAAATGTCTTCCGGAATGCTTAACTTTGTTGAATATTTTAAAATCCCCGACACTATGTTCTTGCATAACAGAGTTAACAAAAAGGAGCTTAAAAAACGTATTCAGGAGGAAACCATTAAAAGGATCACTGTTTCGTTTTACCGATATGTCATAATTGACAATCCCACAGAGCTTCGCGATAATTTATTTAAGCAATGGAATTCCCTCAATATCCTGGGGCGGATCTATGTTGCGAACGAGGGTATCAATGCTCAGATGAGCGTTCCGGAGGAGAACTGGGAAATATTCAAATTTAACCTGAATTCAGATAAGCGTTTTGAAAATGTTCCCTTAAAGATAGCCGTTGAGGACGATGGCAAATCTTTCTATAAGCTTGCAGTGAAAGTGCGTCATAAGATCGTTGCTGACGGCCTCGATGATAACGAGTTTGATGTGACCAACGTGGGGAATCATTTAAATGCACAGGAATTCAATGCTGCCATGGAGGATCCAGACACTATTGTCGTGGATATGCGCAATCACTATGAGACTGAAGTGGGAAGATTTGTCGGAGCGCTTTGTCCGGATGCTGATACATTCCGGGAAGAACTGCCCATGGTGATCGATGAGCTGAAAGATAAAAAAGATAAGAAGATCCTGATGTATTGCACCGGTGGAGTACGCTGCGAAAAAGCGAGTGCATATTTAAAACATCATGGTTTTAAAGATGTAAACCAGCTTCATGGTGGGATCATTGATTATGTGCGTCAGATCAAAGCAGCCGGATTGCCTTCAAAATTCATTGGGAAGAACTTTGTATTTGATGAACGTGTAGGTGAGAGGATTACTGATGATGTCATCGCTGAGTGCCATCAATGCGGTACCTCTTGCGATGAGCATGTGAATTGCGCGAATGATGATTGTCATTTATTATTCATACAATGTAAAGAATGCGCAGCTAAAATGAACGGTTGCTGCACACCGGAATGCATGCATATTGCTTCCTTAAGTGTTGAAGAACAAAAAGCACTTCGCAGAGGCAGAAAGAAAGAAGATTCTTTATCAGTTTATAAAAGCCGGTTGCGGCCCAATCTGAAAGATATTATTTCGCAGAAGAATAGCTAATTTTTATGCGGCAAGAGCACAAGCTTTTGCCGCTTTTTATTTTTGACACAAAGCATTACATTCGTAAAAATATTTTTGTGCTCAGATCATCCTTTCTCTTATTGCTATGTTTTTTATCAGAATTCTCAATCGCTCAATATTCGGTTGAGGGAAGAGTTATTGATGCTGATAAAAAAATTCCTCTTGCGTTTGTGAATATTGCTATTCCCGGTGAACAGTCCGGTACATCCACTGACATTGACGGTAAATTTAAGCTAAGTTCATCTAAGGAATTCTCAGAGCTTACTTTTAGTTATGTTGGTTATGAGGTTTTAAATTATCCTGTCTGGAAAAACTCAAAAAACGTAATTATCGAATTGCAAAAAAGATCTTATGACCTTGGTGAGATTGAAATTCTTCCCGGAGAAAACCCAGCACATCGTATCATTAAACTTGCAAGTGCTAACCGCGATAAAAACAATCCTGATAAAATCGATTCGTACGTTTGTAATACATACAGCAAAACGTACTGGGATCTGGTTTATAACCGAGATGAGGTGCGAAGTAAGAGTGATTCCGCTAAAGTAGATTCATTAAAGTCGCAGCTCAGAACTTTTTCAGAAAATTCGCATTTGCTGATGATGGAGTCAGTAACTGAAAGGAAGTATCTCTACCCTGAGAACCTCAAGGAAACTGTTACCGGAACAAAAGTATCGGGATTTAAAAACCCTTCGTTCTCAACCTCTGCCACTGATCTCCAACCTTTCAGTTTTTATGATGATCATTTTATGGTCTTAGGAAAAAATTATCTGAATCCGATCACGTCTGGGAGCACGTCTAAATATTTCTTTTTATTGCAGGATACATTGTTTCAGGGAAAGGATTCCGTGTTTGTGATTTCTTACAGGCCTTACAAAGGAAAAAATTTCGATGGACTTGAAGGTGTATTGTATATCAATTCTAACGGTTATGCAATTCAGAATGTCATCGCTGCTCCATATGATAAAGGTTTGGTCGACATAAAAATCCAGCAGCAGTACTCTTTAGTAAACGGAACGCAATGGTTTCCTGAACAATTGAACTACGAGCTTCATTATAAAAAATACCCGACAAAATATGTTGGAATGAAGCTGACGGGAAAAAGCTATATCACAAATGTGAGCTTTGGCATCCCTCTTAAGAAGAAGGAGTTCGATGAAAAAACTGTGGTGATGGCTGTCGATGCGACTGAGAAAGATGAGTCATATTGGGCGAAGCACAGAATCGATACATTGGATGCCAGAGAAAAGAAAACATATGTTGTCATTGATAGTCTGGGTAAGAAGCAACATTTCGACCGCACCTTGAAGATCTTCGAAGCGTTATTTACCCTTCAGATCCCTATTTCAATTATAAGTATTGATCTGAATAAAATTGTTGCTTTTAACGATCATGAAGTAATAAGAGGCGGTATAGGTTTGCATACAAATGACAGACTCAGTAAATGGTTTTCGGCCGGAGGTTACATTGGTTACGGGTATAAGGATTCGATCACGAAATATGGATTTGATGTTAAATTCAATTTGAAGAAAAATTCAAAAGATTTTTATGTGAAGGCTTTATATTCACGGGACCTGGCTGAGCCCGGAAAGACGCAATATTTTTATACAAAATACAATTTCAACCGGAATTCTATGACTTACAGAATGGACTTCATCGAGCAAAAAGAGCTGTCTGTTAATTTCAGAGCATTCAATTATCTGACATTAAATGTTGCGTATAATGAAAGCTTCCGGATTCCCAGGTTTGATTATGTATTTCTCCCCGACAGAAATGACTCAACAGCAACATCTATCGGTTTTAGATCTTCGGAGATCAGGATAAAAGGGCGGTATGCATACAAGGAAAGATTTATACAATCATTCGGACAAATGCTTTCCGATGGAACAAAATATCCGATCATTTATTTTGCTTATACAGAAGGAATAAAAGACTTGAATCGATTTGGGAATTATGATTACCGGAAAATCTCAGCTGGGATCGAGAAGACTTTTCTTATTAAAAATTTTGGTAAAACAAAAGTCCTTGCAGAAGCGGGATATCTGAACGGAAATGTTCCTTATTCGTATCTATTCAATGGAAACGGAAGCAACTCAAAAGGAAATTACCTGTATGTTGACAATACATTTCAGACCATGGGTTTGTATGAATTTCTGAATGACCGGTACGCAAATCTCTTTTTATCTCACGATTTTGGTTCCCTGTTATTTAAGCGTCCGAAATTTCAGCCACAGTTTGTATTATTCACAAACATTGGATTTGGGACTCTCTCGTATCCAAAGCAACATTTGAACCTTGGTTTTAAAACAATGGAAAAAGGATTTTACGAAAGTGGAGTACTTGTCAATAATTTGTTGCGTGTAAATTATTATAACATCGCATACCTCGGAATCGGTGGTGGTGTTTTCATGCGTTACGGGCCGTATTCGGAACCCGATGTCGAATCTAATCTCGCCTATAAATTCTCACTTGTAATTACCTTTTAACAGTGCCGGATTCAGCGATAAGCGTTTTTGTCCGTTATTATTATTATGCTTAATTTCGGGAAGTGTTAATTTTAATCAGAAATCTGATTAATTAAATCTCCGAAGCGTTATGTGGGCAGCTATTGCAAGATTTATTTTACGTAACAGGTTCGCGATCATCATTGTGCTTGGGGCAATAACTGCTGCAATGGCCTATTATGGCCTCAAAGCTGAAATTTCTTACGAGGCACCTAAGCTCTTACCCGACCATGATACAACTGCAACAGAATACAAGGCCTTCAAAAAAATGTTTGGTCAGGACGGAAGCGTTATGGTGCTTGGAATACCTGACAGCAATCTGTATGAATTAAAGACTTTCAATTATTGGTACGACCTCGGTAATTCATTAAAGGATGTATGGGGTGTTAAAGCGGTAGTGTCTGTCGCTAGGTTACAGACACTGAAACGTAATGACAGTCTGATTAAATTCGAAAATGTTCCAATTTTTTCACGAAAGCCGGAAAGCCAAGAGGAACTGGATAGCCTTGAAAAGGTTGTCCGAGATTTGCCTTTCTATAAAGGCATTGTTTATAACGATACCCTTCATTCTACTGTGATGATGATCACATTTGATAACAAGCTTTTGAATACAAAGAACAGGTTGCAGATCGTGGATTCAATTAAAGCGCAGGTAGATAAATTTGAAAAAGCTACTCACATTCAGGTGCATTATTCAGGGATGCCATATATCCGAACCGCTGTTGCAAGAAAGATCCAGAATGAAATGACGCTGTTTATGATCCTCGCACTTATTGTAACAGCGATCATCTTAATGGTTTTTTTCAGATCATTCCTGCCGGTAATATTTTCATTGGCAGTAGTGTTTGTTGGTGTGATCTGGTCGGTCGGAATTCTCGTTCTCTTTGGTTATCATATCTCTGTTCTCACCGGTCTGATCCCTCCTTTATTGATTGTTATCGGTGTGCCGAACTGTATTATGCTTCTGAATAAGTATCATACCGAATTCAGGATCCATGGGAATAAGATAAAGGCTTTGGCAAGAGCAATAGAAAAAGTGGCGATCTCACTTTTTATGGCCAACATCACAACATCGATTGGGTTTGCCGTTTTCTGTTCAACCGATAGTCAGGTGCTTTTCGAATTTGGATTGATATCCTCGATTAGTGTGATGCTTACATATGCGGTTTCGCTGATGCTTGTGCCCATCGTTTTCAGCTTTTTACCTGCACCATCAGTAAAGCATACAAAACATTTACAAAGTAAGATCATCACATCGCTTCTCGTTAAGGTAGATTTTTGGGTGCACCACTACCGGAAAACAATTTATTTAACAGTTGTTGTAATTGTAGTGATCTCTGCTTACGGGATGACTAAAATTTTGCCACTGGGATATGTGGTGGATGACCTTCCTAAAAAGGATCCTATTCTTCTTGATCTAAAATATTTTGAAAAGAACTATAACGGTGTATTGCCTTTTGAGATCAGTATCGATACTAAAAAGCCGAATGGAGTGTTCGCTGATGGTGGACGGACATTATACAAGATAAACAAGCTTCAAAAGCTGTTTGCTCAATATCCCCAATTCTCACGTGCTATATCAGTGGTAGAAGGGATCAAGTTTGCAAATCAGGCTTACAATAACGGAGAAGAGAAAAGCTTCAGGCTCCCGGGAGCGATGGAACTGCAAGCGCTTTCAGAGTACACAAAAGAAGACGCAAAAAGTAAGCAAAACATGTTTGCCGCATTTATCGACAGCACTAAGCGATATACCCGGATCAGCATTCAGATGAAGGACATTGGCTCCATTGAGATGGAGAAGCTTGTTGAAGAGCTTAAGCCCCGTATTGACAGTGTGTTTAACTGGGATTATGAAACGAACAAAAGAGTAAGTGAAGACAAGAGCTATAAGGTAGTGATCACAGGAAACAGTTTAATGTTCCTGCAGGGAAATCAATTTCTTGTGCAAAACCTTTTGGAAAGCGTTCTGCTGGCCGTGATTCTTATTGCTATCGTCCTCTACACATTGTTCATGTCGCCACGCATGATCTTTATTTCTGTGATCCCAAGCTTGGTTCCACTGATGATCACTGCGGGGATCATGGGATATTTCCATATTTACATTAAGCCCAGCACAATTCTTGTTTTCAGTATTGCATTCGGGATTGCATCCGATGGTACATTATACTTCCTTACAAAATACCGTCAGGAATTGAAAGTAACTCATGGAAGTATTTCAAAAGCGGTTTCACTTACGATCAAAGAAACGGGAGTCAGTATGGTTTATACAGCCATTATTTTATTCTGCGGGTTTGGGATCTTTGCGGCTTCGAGCTTTGGCGGGACAGCCGCTCTTGGAATTTTGATCTCGGTAACATTACTTATTGCTTACTGTTCGAACCTTATCCTTTTACCATGTTTCCTATTATCTCTTGAAAAGAGAATTACAAATAAAGCTTTTTTACAGGAACCATTGATCGATGTTTACGATGAAGAGGAAGATATCGATCTTGATGAATTGAAAATTGAAAACAAGAACGATCAGGATAAAGGCTGATTTTTTTATTCAATTTATAATTACATTTAAATTTTAATAAGAACTTATGAAAGGAATCATTTTAGCCGGAGGCTCCGGAACGCGCTTGCACCCGCTCACGCTCGCAGTAAGCAAACAGCTGATGCCCGTTTACGACAAACCAATGATCTATTATCCGCTCTCTGTGCTGATGATGGCTGGGATAGCCGAAATATTGATCATTTCAACTCCTCATGACCTTCCCCATTTTGAAAGACTATTAGGCAATGGAGAAAGCCTGGGATGCAAGTTCAGTTATGCTGTTCAGGAGGTGCCGAACGGACTTGCTCAGGCATTTGTAATTGGTGAGAAATTCATCGGAAATGATTCCGTTGCGCTTGTCCTTGGTGATAATATATTTTACGGTGCCGGTTTAGGCAGATTATTAAAACAGCACCAAAATCCCGATGGAGGAGTGGTATTCGCTTACCATGTATCTGACCCTGAAAGATACGGTGTTGTGGAATTCAATAACGATGGAAAGGTTTTGTCGATAGAGGAAAAGCCTGCTACACCAAAATCCAACTATGCCGTGCCGGGATTATATTTTTACGACAATTCTGTTATTAAGATCGCTAAGGAATTAAAGCCAAGCGCGAGAGGTGAATATGAGATCACTGACGTAAATAAAGAATATCTGAAGCAAGGAAAATTGAAAGTTGGGATCCTTGATCGCGGAACAGCATGGCTTGATACTGGTACTTTTGCATCTCTTATGCAGGCGGGCCAGTTCGTGCAGGTAATTGAAGAACGACAAGGGTTAAGGATTGGTTGTATTGAAGAAGTGGCATACAGAATGGGATATATAAATAAAGAACAGCTGCAGGATCTTGCTAAGCCATTGGTGAAAAGCGGATACGGCACTTATCTTTTGAAACAGATCGATAATTAGTTTTATAAAACAGATTGAATTGAGCAAGATCAGCACATATCAGCAGTTAATAGTGGATGAATTAAAAGGCCGGAAATATGGCGCCAATCCTAAAGAATTATACGAACCCATTGAGTATATTATGTCACTTGGTGGTAAGAGAATGCGCCCTGTTCTGGTGTTAATGGCTTGTGACTTTTTTGACGGTGATGTGAATGCAGCATTACATCCATCTATTGCAATCGAGCTGTTTCACAATTTCACACTCGTGCATGACGATATTATGGATAAAGCTCCTTTGAGAAGAGGAAAACAAACTGTGCATGAAAAGTGGAATGATAACATCGCTATCCTTAGCGGTGATGCGATGATGGTGCGCGCTTATCAGGAACTGTGTAAAGCGGATGTGAAACTCCTTCCTGTATTATTGGAGATATTCAGTGATACAGCGGCTAAGGTGTGCGAAGGCCAGCAGCTCGATATGAATTACGAAAGTGTTTCTAAGGTTTCAATCCCGAACTACATTAAAATGATCGAGCTGAAAACTGCTGTCTTGCTTGGCGGAGCTTTAAAGATGGGCGCGTTGATCGGTGGAGCCAGGGAAGAGGACGCTCAAAAACTTTACAACTTTGGAAAACATATTGGTATCGCTTTTCAGCTGCAGGATGACATTTTGGACGTTTATGCAGATGCTGACAAATTCGGGAAGCAAAAAGGGGGTGATATCATTGCAAATAAAAAAACATATTTGTTGCTTAAGGCAATGGAAATGTCGGAAAGCAACAGGTATCTGAAGGAAGAGCTGCAGCAATGGATCGCAGCTCCGCATTTTGAACCAAGAGAAAAAGTGGAGGCTGTTACAAATATTTATAATTTCCTCAATGTAAAAGAGCTGGCGCGTGCTGAAATGAAGAAGCAGTATGATGCTGCAATGAGTTGTTTAAAGGATATCCCAGTTTCAGAGGAAAAGAAAAATGCATTGATTGGATTTGCGGATAGCTTAATGGTACGCGAAGTATAAGCTGCGAATTGTGAATTTTATGAATTATGTATCTGTGTGGCTGTTTTTACCACTCCATAGGAGTCTTACGGACTAAACCACAAAGGCCACTTAAGGTGTTAGACAAAGGCACTGTCTGTGTCTTGTCAGTTCGAGTGATTTCCTTTTTCAGGAAATTCTATCGAGAACGTGTGTAAGGAGTAGCTAAGAGTTAGGAGGAACAGAAACAAGTGAATCCCGGTGTAGAGTTTCCAACTATAAGAGACAAACTACCCCACCAACAAATCCTTCAAAGCGTCTTCCACTTTTTTATATCTGAAAGTAAAGCCTGCCTTTTCAATCTTCTCTGACGACACCCTGCTACCTTCGAGGAAAATTATTGATCGGTCGCCAAATAGGAACTTTAGTACAAACTTTGGGACATTGGGAAAGAAATAGGGTTTGTGTAAAACCTTAGCGATTGATTTATTAAGTTCATTGCTCGTAACAGGAGCGGGAGCAACACCGTTATAAGGCCCGCTCATAGTTTTATCCTCAACTGCTTTTAAAAAGATATTACAAATATCATCTATGTGGATCCAGGGAATGAATTGTTTTCCTGAGCCTAATGCTGATCCGAGACCAGCCTTGACAGCGGGCAGCATCTTGGTTAAGGCTCCGCCATCACCGGCCAAAACTACTCCAACGCGGATCTTAACGGTTCTTATATCCATGAGTTTTATTGCTTCTGTTGAATCTTCCCACAGTTTGCAACATGTTCCCATGAAATCATTTTCTGCAGGATCTTCTTCAATGAAAGTATGATCACTTGTCACTGCGCCATAATAACCTATCGCGGAAGCGGAGATGAATGCCAGAAGTTTCTTATTGTTCCGCTTTATGCTTTCAAATAAAAGTCGGGTGCTTTCAGTGCGACTGTCAATAATCTCTTTTTTTCTTTCTTCAGTCCACTTTCTGTCGGCAATAGCTGCACCGGCCAAATGAATTATATAATCAGCCTGATACACTGCTGTGTGGTCAATAGTTTTTCGGCTAACATCCCAGACGAAAGTTTCAATGCCATCTTTGGTAGAAGCTTTGCGGCTAAGATGGATCACCCGGTAGCCTTTGCTTATGAGCAATGATGTTAAATGCTTACCTATTAGTCCGGATGCACCGGTGATGAGAATTGTCTTCATTGACGGATTAACTAATCTTCATGAATATACGAATCTGTACTTCAGCGAATACGAATCAATACGAATGTACGAATCTGCGTTACTAGAAAGGAGATATATTTTAATAAATCGTTAATGGATTAGATTCGTAAATTCGTAATAAATTAGAATCAGAACAATGGTATACGAAAAGCATATTTTTATCTGCACCAATCAGCGTGCTGAGGGAGCTCACAGAAAAAGCTGCGGGGAATCGCACGGAATGGAAATAGTTGATGCTTTTAAAAAGAAGCTGAAAGAAAAGAATTTGCCCGTTAAGCTTCGTGCACAAAAGGCAGGTTGTCTGGATATTTGTGATTACGGACAAACGATTGTAGTGTACCCCGAAGGAGTTTTCTATGTGGGTGTTGAGTTAAGTGATGTGGATGAGATCATCAATGAGCATATCGTAAATGATAGAGTGGTTGCGCGATTGAGGCTGGATAGAATAAAAAAATGAAATGAAAATTCATCACTTAAAATGATAATGAACGCTAATTTAGATATGTGGAGATGAATAATAAAGCATTGGTTAAATTAAGTAATGTAATAGGTATTACCTCAATAGTACTGTTGGTGTATTGGGTGTTTATATTTATTTCAATAACAGTTTTTGGTCTTAAGGTATTTAGGGAGAATCTTACCGAAACATTTTATTTAAGTGTGGTTGGAATCCTCGCGTTGATGGTTGGAGCCTTAATAATTAATCTGATGTTTAATTTGACGCGAATTGCGGACAGGCACAATGTCGATGACATTCAGATGTCGAAACAGGGATCCAAAAGATTGGGAATTGTTTTTGGGTTAAGCTTTCCCTTGATATTCGGGCTTTTGTTTGGCGGTGATTATCTTACTTCGCGGAAAAAAGAAAAAATGTTAATTGCATCGGCAAAATCTATTGTTGAAAGTAATTTGGAAAAGTCTGAAAAGCTTGTCAACTATTCTTTCAATGAGAAATGGATCATGGAAACTGATAATACACTGGATTTGTTTGCTAAGACAGATAAACACTTCCCTTTTGTCACTGTAATTGTTGCTGATAGCATTGATAAGTCAAAAGTTTTTCTTGGATTCAGGACTTACCACAGAAATAACAATGACTCCATAGGGCCCGTGAAAATTGATTTTATTCAAGAAACTACCGAAGAAGAAAGAAAATATTTAATTGGAGTTTTTTATGATAGGGTGGAGGAAGTCAGGTTTAGTTCAATTGACGGACATTATGAACTGTTTTATCCGGTTATTAAAAACGGTAAAAAAATCGTTTTATATTTTTCCGAGTATCAACGGTATGGAAAAATCGGGAGCTGAAAAGGATAGAAAATGAACTTCTCCGACCTCTCCCGATATTTCAACCAGCTCGATTTGATCAAGGCTACAGCCGATCAGATCATCAAGGATTTTGAAATGTTCGGAATGGAAATTAATTTTTCAGGGAATGCTTACAATGCATACGAGGAGCTCTTCGATCAAATAGAGCCGCACATTAAAACGTTAATAGATTCCAACCGTTCAAAGTTTATGGGAATTCTATATCGGATCGATCTGAATGATGAGCAGGTGAAGAAGGCAGTCGATAATAATTCCTCTGAGCCTTTTTCGGCAATAATTACCGATCTTATCATAAAACGTGAACTGCAAAAGGTGGTGATCCGAAATCATTATAAAAGCAAGTAATGATAAGGGTTTGAGGCGTGCCGAGAAATACCTCCAAATTCTTCCCTTTTTCAGCTAAAAATCTTAAATTTGTTTCCTTACACTAAGGATATGGATAAGTTTTCGTTTTTAGGTAACGGAGATGTTGTTGCAATGGAAGAATTATTTCAACAATATTTGAAGGATAATAATTCAGTTGAACAGGATTGGCGTCATTTTTTCGCGGGGTTTGAATTTGCGCGTAAAAACTATGAAGATTCGGGGGAAATTCCTCAAAATGTAAAGAAAGAGTTTGATGTTTTAAATCTTGTGAATGCGTATCGTACGCGCGGACATTTATTCACCAAGACAAATCCGGTTCGCGAACGCAGACAATATTTTCCAAATCTTGCTATCGAGAATTTCGGTTTAAGCTCATCGGATCTGGAAACTACTTTCCAGGCAGGAACACAGATCGGAATTGGTGCTGCAAAATTAAAAGATATCATCGCTCATTTAGAGCAAACCTATTGTCAGTCGATAGGTGCAGAATACATGTACATCCGTACACCTGAAGTGATCAAATGGCTTCAGGAAAAAATGGAAAGCTCTAAGAACACTCCGAAATTTTCCATTGATGAGAAGAAGGTGATTCTTAACAAGCTTAATCAGGCAGTTGTTTTCGAGAATTTCCTTCACACTAAATTTGTCGGACAAAAGCGTTTTTCCCTTGAAGGCGCTGAAGCTACTATTCCGGCTCTTGACGCTGTTTGCGAGAAAGGTGCCGACCTCGGAATTGAAGATTTCGTTATTGGAATGGCGCATCGCGGAAGGCTGAATGTACTTGCCAACATCCTGAATAAAACATACAAAGATATTTTTACTGAATTTGAAGGGCGCCCTTCTGAAGATTCAGTGTTTGATGGCGATGTGAAGTATCACATGGGCTATTCAAGCGATCAGAAATCAAATAACGGTAAGCAGGTCCACTTGAGCCTTACACCAAACCCTTCACACTTGGAAGCGGTTGATCCGGTGGTAGAAGGTATTGCACGCGCAAAGATCGATACCCTCCACAAAGGTGATTTTAAAAAGGTTTGTCCGATATTGATTCACGGAGATGCTGCATTGGCGGGACAGGGAATTGTGTATGAAGTGTTGCAGATGAGCCAGTTGGATGGTTTCAAAACAGGCGGAACGATACATGTTGTGATAAATAACCAGGTTGGTTTTACAACGAATTATTTAGATGCACGTTCCAGTACCTATTGTACGGATGTTGCAAAGACAGTGCTTTCACCGGTATTTCACGTGAATGGTGATGATGTGGAAGCGTTGGTATATACTGCTCAATTAGCGATGGAATTCCGTCAGACATTCCAGCGCGATGTATTCATTGATGTGTTATGCTACCGTAAATACGGGCACAATGAGGGAGATGAGCCTCGTTTTACGCAACCGTTATTGTATAAGGCTATTGCATCTCACCCGAATCCGCGTGAGATCTATATCAAGCAATTACAGGCTGAAGGCTCAATTGCTGCTGATCTTGCAAAGGAAATGGAAACTAGCTTCAAAAACCTCCTTCAGGAAAAGCTTGATGAAGCAAAGCAGACAGAAAAAGCAAAGATCACTTCCTTTCTTGAAGGTCAGTGGAAAGGCCTAAAGATGGCTGACGCGAATGCGTTCGATCAGTCACCGGATACATCTGTTGACAAAAAATCCTTCCTTGACATAGCTAAGAAAACGGTTGAGTTGCCTAAGGATAAAAAATTCTTTAACAAGATCCAGAAACTGTTTGATGATCGTGCTGCAATGATCACAAACGATAATTACGATTGGGCGATGGGCGAATTGATGGCCTATGCTACCTTGATGAATGAAGGTCATAACGTACGTTTCAGCGGACAGGATGTGGAGCGTGGAACTTTCTCACATCGTCATGCGATCGTGAAGGTTGAAGATTCGGAAGATGAATACACGCCACTGAATAATTTCGGTGCAAAAGGAAAACTAAGCATATACAATTCATTGCTTTCTGAATACGGTGTTCTTGGTTTCGAGTTCGGTTACTCAATGTCAACACCAAGTGCATTAACGATCTGGGAAGCGCAATTCGGTGATTTCTTTAACGGAGCACAGATCATTATTGATCAGTTCATTACTTCTGCGGAAGCGAAATGGAGAAGAATGAATGGCCTTGTAATGCTGTTGCCTCACGGATATGAAGGAATGGGGCCTGAGCACTCAAGTGCGCGTATGGAAAGATTCTTACAGCAGTGTGCCGGAAATAATATGCAGGTGGTGAATTGTACAACACCTGCAAATCAGTTTCATGTTCTTCGCAGACAAATAAAACGAGATTTCAGAAAACCATTGATCTGCTTCACTCCTAAAAAATTATTACGTTACCCAAGCTGTGTATCATCCGTAAAAGATTTCACAACAGGCGGATTTCAGGAAGTGATCGATGATTCATCAGCAACAGCGAAGGCTGTGAAAAAAGTTGTTTTCTGTTCAGGTAAGGTTTATTACGATCTCATCGAAGCAAAAGAAAAAGCAGCTTCGGATGATGTGGCGATCGTTCGCATTGAGCAGTTGTATCCGTTCCCTGCAAAGCAATTAAAAACGATCCTTGATAAATACAAAGGAGCTTCAGAACATATCTGGGCACAGGAAGAGCCTGAAAATATGGGCGCCTGGGCACACATGATGCGTATGTTCACGAAGTACAGTGAGACAGAAAATGTGAAGTTGAAATATATTGGCCGTGCAGAAAATGCAAGTCCGGCTACCGGTTTCTCCAAATCACATGCAGAACAACAACAGGGAATATTAGATAAAATATTTGTAAAACAGTTAGTGAAAAATTAATTGAGGATTAACGATTAAGGATTTTAAATCCCTTGATTCTTGTAATCCCAAATCCTAAATAAAAAATTATGGCAATCATTGAAATGAAAGTACCGAGTCCGGGTGAATCAATCACAGAAGTGGTAATAGCGCGCTGGCTTAAAAAGGATGGTGATTATGTGGAGAAGGATGAAGAGGTAGCTGAAGTTGATTCTGACAAGGCGACATTGACAATTAACGCTGAAGATTCGGGAGCAATTAAAATTTTAGCTGCAGAGGGAGATACAGTAAAAGTCGGACAGGTTGTTTGTTCAGTTGATAATTCTGTGAAAGGTGAAAGCAAAAAGGCAGAGCCTAAAAAAGAAGCTGTTAAAGCGGAAGTAAAAGCGGAGCCTAAAAAAGAAGCTGTAAAAGAAACAGCAAAGTCGGAAAGTTATGCGAACGGAACACCTTCTCCTGCTGCCAAAAAGCTGATGGATGAAAATAAAGTTCCTGCAGCGAAATTAAATGGCAGTGGCAAGGACGGAAGAATTACTAAGGGCGATGTTCTGTCTGCTCTTGCAAACGGTTTCGATAGCTCCTCCGCTTCAGGTTGGGGTGGATCAAGAGATACGGATCGCAGCAAGATGAGCCCTCTTCGTAAGAAGCTAGCGCAGCGTTTGGTTTCAGTGAAAAACGAAACAGCAATGCTGACGACTTTCAATGAAGTGGACATGAGTGCTATTTATGCTTTGCGCGCAAAATATAAAGATAAGTTCAAGGAAGTACACGGAACCAATTTGGGATTCATGAGCTTCTTTACTAAAGCAGTTACAGAAGCATTGAACCTTTTCCCTGCGGTGAATGCAATGATTGACGGAGAAGAGATCGTGTATCACAAGTATGCAGATATCGGAATCGCGGTAAGCGCACCAAAGGGTCTTGTTGTCCCTGTAGTTCGTAATGCTGAGCAGATGAGCCTTGCAGAAATCGAAACGGCAATTAAAAATCTGGCCCTGAAAGCAAGAGATAATAAGATCACTCTGGAAGATATGAGCGGTGGAACATTCACTATCACCAACGGTGGAGTGTTTGGATCGATGATGAGCACGCCAATTATCAATCCTCCTCAAAGTGCTATTCTTGGAATGCACAATGTGGTTGAGCGCCCTGTAGCAGTTAATGGCCAGGTGGTAATTCGCCCGATGATGTACGTTGCTTTATCATACGATCACAGAATTATCGATGGCCGTGAGTCGGTTGGTTTCCTTGTTAAAGTGAAAGAGATGCTGGAGAATCCTACGAAGATGTTGTTTGGTGGTAAAGATCCGAATGAGATCGTTTTGGGATTATAAGATGAATACGTTTTCCAATGAAAGGCTGTCCTTGCGGACGGCCTTTTTTAGTTTTACCACGAAGTCGCAAAGGCGCGAAGTTTTAATATTGATTTTTGTGAGGGATTTACTGTTCACATTTTCACCGTTAATTTATAGCCAACGGATTCGTGGAAATGAAGTGCCGCTTTAATATCGGATACCATTGCGGGCGGAACGAAGCAATCTTATCTGACACTCTTCATCTTGATCCCTTTTTGCGAGAAACCATCGCAATGACGTTCTGCAGAATTTAGATCAAGTTTTTCAGTTCCTCTATTCTGTTAATAACATACGTGGGTTGTTCATTTTGTAATTCCTCGATGCTGCCGTACCCAAAGGTCACAGCTGCGCAGTCAATCCCATGATATTTAGCACCAATGATATCGAATTTACGATCACCGATCATCAGCATTTCCCTTTTCTCAACATTTGGAACCAGATTAAGAATTGTTTGAATGATCTCTTTCTTGTCTGTGTGAGTGCCATCCAGGTTGCTACCTACTACAGCTGTAAAATGATGATCAATCTTAAAATGTTTTACGATCTGATCAGCAAAGAATTTAGGTTTTGATGTGGCGACAAAAAGTGTTTTGTTATTAGCAGTTAATTCGTTCAGCAGCTCTTCCATCCCGGGATAGACAAGATTTTCAAATATTCCTTTCGTAGAATAATACTCGCGGTAAACATCAACTGCCTCAAATGCTTTTTCTTCAGTGCCGAATATCTCTTGAAATGAATGGTGGAGAGGTGGGCCAATAAAATGGATCAGCTCATGATCTTCTTTTTTTATACCAAATCTTTTTAGGGCATATTGAATGGAATTGATAATTCCTTTTTGTGGATCAGTAAGTGTTCCGTCAAGATCGAAGAGAAAGTAATTATATGATTTCAAGATTTATGTCTTTGTTAGCAGGATTAAAATTACTCATTATGGCTGATAACAGATGCAATGTTTTAATTTTGTGCCAAATTAACAGCTATGAAAATAACGATAGTAGGATGCGGAAACATGGGTTTGATCTATGCCCGTGCTTTTTTGAAATATAATATTGTCTCAAAAGAAAATCTTTTGCTGGCAGAAAAAAACGAAGTAAGAAAAACAGAACTTCTAAAGCTGAATCTGGGTGAGGTCTGTGTGATTAATGATAAGCGTATATCCCAAAGCGATATTATAATCATTGCAGTTAAGCCGCAGGATTTTGATGAATTAAGCAAAGAGCTTCGCCAGGTGCTGACCAATGAAAACATAATCATTTCGATCATGGCGGGGATGAAAATGGGACGAATCGCATCTGCATTGTTAAAGCATAATATTATTCGCGCAATGCCTAATTCACCAGCAGAGTTGGGAATGGGTATGACAGCATTTACAGCAAATAAAATACTGAGCATAGGACAGATCCGCAAGGCTGAGAACCTGCTTGCAACCACCGGCCGGACAGTCTTTTTTGAAAATGAGGATCTGCTGGATGCGGTCACTGCATTAAGCGGTAGTGGACCTGCTTACTTTTTCTATTTAGTGAAACAGATGATTGAGGCAGGAAAACAAATGGGTTTCAATGAGGCAACATCTTCAATGCTTGTGAAGCAAACAATGTTAGGCTCATTTCACTTAATGAATACTGCGAATAAATCATTGGACGAATTAATAAAGGCAGTTGCCTCAAAAGGAGGAACTACTGAAGCCGCTCTTTCGACATTTGAAAAGAACGGAGTAGGAGAAGGACTGAAAAAAGGAATAGTGAATGCCCGCGACAGAGCAAAGGAGTTGTCCAAATAAGTGATCACATTACAATTTGCAGAATCTAATGGAAATAAAAAGGCGGCCGGATATTAGTCCGGCCGCCTCTTTAATAATATATAAGATTAATAAGAGGTTTTAAGTTCAACTCTTCTGTTCTTGGCTTTTCCTGCTGCTTTCGCATTGTCTGCAACCGGTTTTGTTTCACCATATCCTATTGCTTTCAAGCGTGATTCAGCGATTCCTTTAGACATCAGGTAACTTTTTACGGCAACAGTTCTTTTCTGAGAAAGTTCCAGGTTGTAATTGTCATCACCTACATTATCTGTGTGGCCTTCGATAGTCAAAGTTATACCTTCATATTTATTAAGGATCACCACAAGGTCATCAAGTTGTGAATTGGAAATTAATTTAAGTTTATCACTACCTGTTTCAAAATAGATCTTACTTGCAATCAATGTGATCTTAACAATGTCTTCTTTAGCAACTTCAGGACACCCTTTGTTATCAATTGTTCCTTTTATCGAAGGACAACGATCATAGTTGTCAGAAACACCATCGCCATCTGTATCAGGACAACCTTTAAAGACAAGTATACCTGGTAATTCCGGACATGCATCTTCTTCATTTACAATTCCATCCTTATCATTGTCAAGCGTACAACCCGATCCGTCAACTTTGTAGCCTGTTAAAGTTCCGGAACATTTATCATCGATATCAGCCACACCATCCTTGTCAGCATCCGGACAACCTTTTAATTCCATTGATCCAGCTAATTCAGGGCATCGATCTTCATTATCAGTTATGCCATCAAAATCCTTATCCGGACAACCTTTCATAGAGGCAAGTCCCGCAATTTCAATGCAGTTATCCTGGTAATCAGGAGTGCCGTCACCATCGCGATCAATCGGGCAGCCTGTTTTATCAACGGCTACACCTGCAGGTGTACTTGAACATTTGTCATTTTTATCCGATACACCATCATTATCCGCATCCTGTTTTTTTCCAAGATTGAAAGTAAGTCCGGCCTTATGGTAAAGATACCCGTCATTTGTTCCGCCTCCTTCAGTATGGTCCATACCATCCGCAGTAGTGTACATAAATGATTCTTCAAGCTGAATGGAAACAATTTTATTTAAACGAAAATTAAGTCCGCCTCCAAAAGAAGGTAAGGCATAGTCATATCGCTCGCGTAATCCGAAAATCCCTTCGTGCATAATGCCTCCTACCCCTGCATATAAATATGGGCGGACTGCCCATCTTGGAGCTAACAGGTTGAACCGAAGCACAAGGTTAACAGTATTCAATCTGACGTGAAAATGATTTGCATCATTGTCAGAGCTCCAGTAATGAAGCGGTTCTGTATTGCCCACTTCCCCACGTGTAAAAAATATGGAAGCGTCAAAATGATTATTCAGGTAACGTGAAACAGATACAGATGCAAACCCATAAGTCGCAATTTGATTTGTGCTATAAAAGTTCATTCCTCTGTCGCCATTGTATTGGGTTATTCCGCCATGGAAACCAACGTTCCATTTTTTTTCTTCTGTTTGTGAGAAGGCGTCATGACCTATAACATATAGTGCAGACAATAGTATTAATTTTTTCATCTTTTAGTTTTCGAGATTTATTAGGCTACAAAGATGGGTGTTACGGTTGCGGGGCGTGTTATACAACTTTAAGAAATGCTTACATAATTCACGGCAGCCGCGAAAAGCTATGGACGCTATTTGGACAGCGCAAAAAATGGGATGCCGATGAAGTATTCAGTTTTTTGAAATGGAAAGAGGGTAGCCGGAAATAATGAAGCCGGAAAGAATATTATGGCTTAAGGAATAGTAAAATTGATTTGTGTGTTAGCTGTTTGTGTTCCACGATCTCCCAACGTAAATGAATTTGAAAGATTGGATGAGGTCCAGTCACCGGAAGAATACATACCATCTCCATTCGTATCATAAAAAGAATACAGGTAATAAGTTCCGGGGTGCATATAATCAAACGTGAACTGTGTATCACTTGCTGCAAGGAATACGTAGCGGGATCTGTATTTTAAATTGGCAGGAATGTAGCTGAATCCGCTGAAAAGCGACTGGGTGGTGATCATGAGAAAAACTTTCTTTGCGGGGTCCGGGGTATGCGCTGCATCATAGCTGATGTTGATAGTTGTTTTGCCAAGATATGGTTGTGCAGCTGCATTATATGGATCGTTTGCAAGATCGTTATCATAATATATCGCTTCCGGTTTAGCATCGAATGTTGTTGAGAAGTCCTTCACCTCTTGCTTTTGTGGAAAAGAAAAGTGAGCAATGGCGTTGGACGCAGAGCTCGCATCCTGAAGTTTTGCCCTCCACATCATATGGCTGACAGGCGCTGACAGCGAATTATACACATTGGTGTAAACATGGATGATCATGCTGTCGGTCTTAAATTCCACATTTGTATATAACCTGTTTTTTCCGGCTCTGAAATCAGAAAACCGGTAAAATGATTGGTTAGGCGATTCTGAAACGCTATCCACCACAGCATAGGCGATCCTGTTCGATCCGGCAAAACCTCCGCCATTTCTGAATGCCATTTTGTATTCACCTCCATGTTTTACAATGAAGAAACTCATGAGAATATTGTTGAGTGAATCAAGCTCGTTCTTGGCAGAAACCTGAGCGGCTGATACAGGCCGGAAATCCACGATCCATTCCGGATAGCTTCCCAGCATGGTAGAGGAAACAACAGGCCCGTTCCAGATCCCTGGTAAATGAGCCAATATACCATAACCCCTTACAGTTGTTGACGGATTAATGGTTTCGGGTTCTTCAACAACTGGAGCATTCTCTTCCGGTTTATCCTTTTTGCATTTACATGAAGGCGAAGTGAGCATCACGGAAAAGAAAATTGCGAATAGGATACCGGAATAGTTTTTCATCTGTTGTTTATTTTAGAAGATATGTGTTAAGCCCTGTTAGGTATTTATAAATGTAGTAAAATTTCGGTAAATTTGAGTTCAAACAATCTGGCAACCATGTCGCGCATTACATCCATAGAACAATACGAAAGTGAGTATAAAAAAAGTGTTGAACATCCGGAAGCTTTCTGGGAAGAGAAGGCTGAGCGTTTCATCTGGAGGAAGAAGTGGGATTCTGTTCTGAAATGGAATTTTAATAAGCCTGAGATCAAATGGTTTGATGGCGGGGAATTAAATATTACCGAAAACTGTCTCGACAGGCATCTCGCTGAGCGTGGCGATCAGGTAGCATATTACTGGGAGCCGAATGACCCTTCTGAGCATAGCGTTCAATTAACGTATAAAGAATTGCATGAGGAGGTTTGCAAGTTTTCAAACGTATTAAAAAATAATGAGGCTAAAAAGGGTGATCGGATCTGCATTTATATGCCAATGGTTCCCGAGCTAGCAATTGCTGTTCTTGCTTGTGCCAGAATTGGTGCGGTACATTCAGTTGTTTTCGGTGGATTTTCGGCTTCGGCTCTATCCGGGCGGATTCAAGATTCTGATTGTAGGCTGGTGATTACAAGCGATGGGGCTTACCGCGGTTCGAAAGTGATCCCCATGAAGGAGGTAGTTGATGAAGCACTTGAAATATGCCCTTCAGTAAATAAGGTAATCGTTTTTGAACGTACAGGATCTTCTGTCATTTTAAAAAAAGGCAGAGATGTTTTATGGAAGGAAGAGATGAGAAATGCTTCAGCTGTATGTGAAGCTGAATCGATGAAAGCGGAGGACATGCTTTTTATTCTTTACACATCCGGATCAACGGGGAAGCCCAAAGGTGTTGTACATACTTGCGGTGGCTACATGGTTTACACCCATTATACTTTCGAGAATGTATTTCAGTTTGATTCAGAACATCCAGCTGAGCAGGTTTATTGGTGTACTGCCGATATAGGCTGGATCACTGGGCATTCATACATCGTTTATGCTCCTCTGCTGTCAGGAGCAACATCCGTTATTTTTGAAGGGATTCCTACTTTCCCTGATGCCGGCCGTTTCTGGCAGGTGATCGATAAATATAACGTGAATATATTTTATACTGCCCCAACTGCTATCAGGGCACTTGAATGTTTCGGCCTTGATTTCGTGAATGCGTGTAAATTAGATTCACTAAAGGTATTAGGCAGTGTAGGTGAACCGATCAACGAAGAAGCTTGGAACTGGTATAATATAAATATCGGTAAAGGAAAATGTCCGATCGTTGATACATGGTGGCAAACAGAAACAGCCGGAATAATGATATCACCACTAGCAGGAATTACAAAAACAAAACCGGGTTTCGCAACTTTACCTTTACCAGGAGTGCAACCTATGCTTGTCGATGATAAAGGAAAAGAGCTCACCGGAAATGGTGTTGAAGGAAATCTTTGTATTAAGTTTCCATGGCCTTCAATAATAAGGACAACCTACGGAGATCATGACAGATGCAAGCAGAATTATTTCGCTACCTATCCGGGCCTGTATTTTACCGGGGATGGTTGTAAAAGGGATGAAGACGGCTACTACAGGATCACCGGAAGAGTTGATGATGTAATGAATATCAGTGGTCATCGGATAGGAACAGCTGAAGTGGAAAGCGCGATCAATATGCACATCGATATTGTTGAATCTGCTGTAGTAGGCTATCCGCATGATATTAAGGGTCAAGGAATTTATGCATATGTTATTTCAACAAATAAGAATAAGGATCTTACGGTCCTCCGAAATGAGATCATTGCTGAAGTTACAAAAGTTATAGGTCCGATCGCTAAGCCCGACAAGATCCAGATTGTGAGCGGCCTTCCAAAAACACGAAGCGGTAAGATCATGAGAAGAATTCTCAGAAAAATTGCTGAAGGGGAAACGAATAATCTCGGTGACACGTCCACTTTGCTTGATCCATCAGTGGTAGAAGAAATTAAAGCGGGGGCTTTATAAGCGGACATGATGAATATAAACTATTTCGTTCTCGTGGTTCTGGTATTAATTCTGCTTATCTGTGTTTTTCTTGTCTATAAACTCTATAATAAAGAGCAACGTTTAGAGCATCAGAACCAGGTCTTGCTGAATGAGAATAAAGAATTTTTGAATCGTATTCATGCGCTTGAGCTTGAAAACTCCAAGTTTACTCTCAATCCTCATTTATTTAAAAACACGCTTAATTCAATTCAGGGATACGCTTTCAGGACATATCAGGTTCTTGAAAAACTTGGAAGCGTATTGGATTACATACTTTACGACAGTAATGTCTCTCATACAAGTATTAAAGAAGAATTGCAGTTCGCCACGAATTTCATTGAGTTGAATAAGATCAAATTAAGTCCATTGTTTGATATGCGTGTAAGAGTGATTGTTAATGAAGCAAATCCTTTTTATGAAGAGCCATTGCTGGCACCGCTTATCTCTGCCTATTTTATTGAAAATGCATTCAAGCATGCCGACCTTCAAAGTAAGGATGCTTTTATTTCTATAATATTTGAACTTAATGATGATGAGTTGGATTTAATTGTATCTAACAAGATCAATAAGACACCTATTTTTAGCTCCAAAGGAGGAATCGGAAAAGAGAATATGCGTAAACGCCTTGAGATCCTTTATGGTGATGCCTGCCAGCTGAAATATGAGGTGGATTCGGAGATCCATACAGCACATTTAAAAATTAAATTGCGTAATGTTAAAGATAAGATGCGTCATTCTTGATGATGAGCTGCCCGGTCTCGCGTATTTGCGTATGTTGTGTGAGCAGATTGGGGATGTTGAGATTGTAAAATGTTTTGATTCCTCAGAACAGTTTGTGTCACAAGCAGCAGAACTCAATTTCGATCTTTGTTTGCTTGATGTGAATATGCCGGGAATCAATGGGCTTGACGTTGCCAGAAAGTTAAAAAGACGATTTGTGATATTTGTTTCAGCCCATCCTGAATACGCAGTGGATGCTTTTGATCTTGATGCGGTCGATTTTATAAGAAAACCGGTTGTTATGGACAGACTGGCTAAAGCGATTGACAAGGCAAGAAAGCTGATTGAAAAAAACAATGATAAGAAGCAGTTCAGCTGGAATACGAACCTCGGCAAAACCATTATAAATGTTGACGATATACTGTATGTTTCCACTTCTGACGTGGATAAAAGAGATAAGTCTGTTTATCTCGAAGACGCGAGCATTCTGCTGCTAAAGAACATTACAATTGAAAAACTTATTTCTCTTTTACCTCAGACCGGGTTTGTGCAGATCAACAAAGCTGAAATAATTTCTATGAAATTCGTTCAGGCTCATTCCGCAAATGAGGTGATACTCAGGACCAGTAATTCCGGGTCCAAACAAAAAACTCTCGTGCTTGGTGATGGCTACCGAAAAGCTTTCCTGGAGCGCTTGCCGGTTATGTGACATTTTATCGGGTTTTCATTACATATTCTTTTAACGGAGTTGAAAAGCAGTGTTAAGCGCTTTACTTTCGCGCTGAATTAACCTCCCATGAAGGCCCGGATCACTTTACTGTTTTTCTTTTTCTTATTAAGCTCATTTACTTTTTCCCAAGAAACTGGAATAGGGATTGGGATCTACCCGACTGGTTCTGAAACGGGTTTGGGATTCAGGAGCAGTAAAAACTCGCGTCTGATTGCTGATGTGAGGATCGGAAAAGCCGCTTTCTTTTCTAATCAGGCTCAATCCTCCTTTATGACCGAAGTCTCTGCTGTCTATAAGGTTGTCAGGCTTGAGAAGGTTCGCTTTCATCTGGGCCTGGGTTTCAGAACAGAATGGAATTTCGGTGGAAAAGAAAATAAATATGGTGGAGTAATGCCGATAGGTGTGGAGGCGTTTCCTTTTCCTTTTCAAAATGCTGGTTTGATTTTCGAGGTAGCTCCATACTATATGGAGGATTTTCATAATGTTTATAATGGCGGGCTGCGGACGTTGGCAGGCTTTATATTTTATTTTCCTTTCAAAGAGAAGAAACAAATTAATACAGAAATGAAATGACAAAATACAGAAGCGTCCTTTTTTATGTTATCGTCATTGGCGGCTTTTTAGCTCTCATGTATTGGATCGTGCAGGTGGGCAAACCCCTGGAGATCACAAAAGTTCATACAGTCGCGAACGAAGCCGGCAGCGGAAGTATTACTGATATGCTGAAAGATGCGTTCGGTCACAATGTGACACATCCGTTTGCTATATTACTGTTGCAAATAATAACCATTATAATCACTGCACGTACATTCGGTTTTCTTTTTAATAAGATCGGGCAACCAACAGTAATTGGCGAAGTGGTAGCCGGAATATTTTTAGGCCCCTCTATTTTAGGGATGTGGTTTCCGGAATATTCTTCTTTCTTATTTCCGAAAGCTTCTTTGTCTAATCTTCAGTTCCTGAGTCAGGTTGGCCTGCTACTTTTCATGTTCGTGATAGGAATGGAACTCGATCTGAAGGTTTTGAAGACAAAAGCGAAAGATGCAATTGTGATCAGCCATGCCAGCATTATAGTTCCTTATGCACTTGGAATGGCTGCATCTTATTTTCTTTATTTAGAGTTTGCGCCCGATAATATTAACTTTTTATCCTTCAGCTTATTTATGGGAATTGCCATGAGCATTACCGCCTTTCCGGTATTGGCCAGGATCATTCAGGAAAGGGGAATGACAAAAACGAAAGTCGGTACCATTTCCATTACCTGCGCTGCCGCTGATGACATTACAGCATGGTGTATTCTGGCCGCTGTTATTGCAATTGTTAAAGCAGGATCCTTTTATAGTTCACTTTTTACGATAGCGATGGCTGCAGTTTATGTGTTGGTGATGCTAAAAATCATCAAGCCGTTTCTTGTTAAGCTTGGACAAGTTTATTCCAATAAAGAAACATTAAGCCTGAATGTGGTTGCAGTTATTTTCGGTGTGTTTTTAATATCTTCTTATACTTCCGAAGTCATTGGGATCCATGCACTTTTCGGGGCTTTCCTCGCAGGTGTGATCATGCCGCCTAAGTTTAGCTTTCGGAGGATCATCATTGAAAAAGTGGAGTACGTGGCTCTTGTATTATTACTGCCTTTGTTTTTTGCTTTCTCCGGTTTACGTACGCAAATAGGTTTATTAAATGATTCTCACAGCTGGATAATATGTTGTATTATCATTGTTATTGCGGTGATTGGTAAATTTGGTGGAAGTATGCTGGCAGCAAGGTTTGTGGGCCAGACATGGAAAGACAGTATTGCCATCGGTGCCTTGATGAACACGAGAGGATTGATGGAGCTGATCGTTCTTAATATTGGCTATGATCTTGGGGTATTAACGCCAACAGTATTTGCCATGATGGTGATAATGGCGCTGGTTACCACATTCATGACAGGCCCGGCTCTAGATCTTCTAAACAGATATTCAAAGAATGAAGAGAGTGAGAAGACAAAGATATTAAAGCAACGCTTCAGGATTCTGATTTCTTTCGCTAATCCTCAGAGCGGGAAAAAGATGGTGCGGATTGCGAGCCTGCTGTCAGGAAATTCAAATGCAAGAATAACGGCTCTTCATATCACACCGAGCGCAGATATAAATAAATTTAATGCGGCTGAATACGAACGCGAGAGCTTTAAACCTGTGAAATCGGAGGCTCTGCGGCTGGGCCTTGATATTGAAACGGTTTATAAAGCCTCAAATGATGTAAGTGAAGAGATTCTTTCAAGCGCCAATAATGGTGAGTACAATTTGATGCTTGTTGGTGCCGGTCAATCACTCTTTCAAGGCTCATTTTTAGGAAGACTGATAGGGCTTACTGCGAATGCATTGAATCCGGAAAAGCTTATCAACACTTTCGCGGGAAAAGATACTTTGATCGAATCGGAAACTATAATTGATGAACGCGTAAAGGCCTTTATTTTCCAAAGTTCCATTCCTGTGGGTGTTTTCGTGGACAGGGAATTCACGGAGCTGCATAAGATCATGATCCCCGTCTTTACGATCAGCGATATTTTCCTTTTATTTTATGCAAAGAAGATCCTGAAGAACAGTGATGCGAAAGTTGTAATAGTAGATTACTCGGGAATTATCGGATCTAATTCTGAATTTAAGGAGGAAATCACCAACATCGAGATCTATTCACCTAATTCAATTGCTCTGATCACAAGAAAGGACATTAAGCCGGAGGCGTTCCCTTCTTCAAGTATGATGATCCTGAGTTTTGATGGCTGGAAAGCTTTGGAGCGTGAAGGAGCCTTGATAGATAATGAGAAACTTTCGATACTGCTAATTCGTCCCTGATCAATCGTTTAGAACATACAACTGCACTGTTGTAATTCCCGCGCGTATTAAGTCAAGCTCTTTTGCTGCTGCCTGACTAAGGTCGATTAATCGTTTCGATTTTTTAGGTAACCGGTCGTTAATAGTAACGATCACACTTTTATCATTTCGTTTGTTTGTCACTTTCACCCTGGTGCCAAAGGGTAAAGTTTTATGGGCAGCGGTTAATTTTTTGTTGCTGAATTTTTCTCCGCTGGCAGTTTTCCGACCCTCAAATTTATGTGCATAATAACTTGCTTTCCCGGCTGCAACGGAATCCTGTTGTGAATACAGATTGATGCTTGAGATATAAAGTGTGATAAATAATATGAGCTGTTTAGCCTTCAAAATACGGTGTATAAGGTGAATACTCTGATTCGAGCATAAATGTTGCCAAAAAAACCCAAAACTTTGGTAATTATGGCTTAGTAAGCTATCTTCGTAGGGTAAAACACAGGCAGTGTCCGATAGTTTAGTAATCATACCAACATACAATGAAAAAGAAAATGTGGAAAAAATGATCCGCAAGGTATTTTCATTGCCTTTCCCTTTTCATGTATTGATCATTGATGATGGCTCACCCGATGGGACTGCCGACATTGTCAAAGAACTTATAAAAGAATTTCAGGGACGCTTATTTCTTGAACAGAGGACAGGCAAGTTAGGCTTGGGGACCGCGTATATTCATGGATTCAGATGGGCTTTGGTAAGAAACTACGAGTTTATTTTTGAAATGGATTGCGATTTTTCACACAACCCGGAAGATCTTATTCGCTTGCGGCAGGCTTGTGTGAACGGTGGTGATGTTGCAATCGGATCAAGGTATACAAAAGGCGGAAGAGTTGAGAACTGGCCGATCGGGCGTGTCATGATGTCGTATTTTGCTTCAGTATATGTAAGAATGATACTGTGGGTACCAATTAAAGATACTACAGCGGGTTTTAAATGTTATCGTAGAAGAGTTCTTGAAAAAATAAATTTTGACGAAATCAAATTTATTGGATATGCATTTCAGATCGAAATGAAATATATCGCTTACAAGCTCGGATTTAAAGTTGTTGAAGTTCCAATTACGTTTATAGACAGGATCGAAGGTGCTTCCAAGATGAGCAAAGGTATTTTCAAAGAAGCGATCCTTGGGGTTCTGAAGATGCGATTCATGAAAGTGAAATGATTGAGAACCTAAACAATCAAAAGCATTTAAATTACTTTCGTAAAAAGCTCAGGAATAATGCAACGAAGAGTGAAGTTACCTTTGGAACTTTTTGCAACGTAGCCAGTTAGAGGGTGTGAAGTTCAGACGGCAGCATAGTATTGGGCCGTATATAGTTGACTTTTACGCATATAAATTTAATTTGGCAATCGAGCTTGACGGGGATGTTCACGATGATCCTGAAGTGATTGAACACGATAAACGAAGAGACAGATTTTTGAAATTAAATGACATCAAGGTTTTACGATTTAGGAATGAAGAGCTTTTTGAAGATATTGAAGAAGTATTGCAAAGGATTAGAACAGAACTGACCACCCCTGGCCCCTCCTTGAAGGAGGGGAAGTAGTATGTTTTTCTTGGTTTTATAAACTGGAATAAGAAAGTTTAATGATAAGATTATTATAAATGTAACTAAGTTGTTGGACTCCCTCCTCCCAGGAGGGTCGGGGTGGTTTGACTAAAGTGCCGAATCGAAATATGATCACACTTATAAAAAATGCAAACATTGTCAATGAAGGAAAGATCATAAAAGGTAATGTTCTTATCACCGACAAATTCATAACAGAAATTTCAGAGAACGAGATCAGTACTAAAGCTGATAATATAATTGATGCTGACGGGAAATATTTATTTCCGGGATGTATTGATGATCAGGTACATTTCAGGGAACCCGGATTAACACATAAAGGAGAGATCTATACAGAAGCGAAAGCGGCAGTTGCGGGTGGAATAACTTCTTTTATGGAAATGCCGAATACGGTTCCGAACACCTTCACACACGAATTGCTTGAGCAAAAGTACAAGCGCGCTTCTGAAGTTTCTCTTGCCAATTATTCTTTTTTTATGGGTGCCTCCAACGATAATATTGAAGAGGTTCTCAAAACAGATCCTTTAAACGTTTGTGGGATCAAAGTGTTTATGGGCTCTTCCACCGGCAATATGCTCGTAGACAAAAAGGAAACCCTTGAAGCTTTATTTTCAAAATGCAAAATGCTTATTGCAACGCATTGTGAAGACGAGGCGACCATTAAGCATAATATGGAGGTTTATAAGGAGAAATACGGTGAAGATGTGCCAATGGAATGTCACCCTCAGATAAGAAGTGAAGAGGCTTGCTATAAGTCATCATCTCTTGCTGTTGAGCTTGCAAAGAAATATAATACGCGCCTTCACATCCTTCACATATCTACGGCTAAGGAGCTAGAGTTGTTTGATAATGCAAAGCCCTTAAAAGAAAAACGTATTACGGCTGAAGCCTGTGTGCATCATTTGTGGTTTTCAGATAAAGATTATAAAACAAAAGGTTCACTTATAAAATGGAATCCTGCGGTTAAAACGGACCATGACCGTGATGCTATCCTTCAGGGAATTCTGGATAATAAGATCGATGTGATTGCAACTGATCATGCCCCGCATACGTTGGAGGAGAAAGCTCAGTCCTATTTCAAAGCTCCATCAGGTGGTCCTTTAGTACAACATTCCTTAAATGCGATGCTGGCGTTTTACGATCGGGGAAAAATAAGTCTGGAAAAGATAGCAGAAAAAATGGCGCATGCTGTTGCAGACTGTTTCCAGATTGAAAAGCGCGGTTACATCAGAAAGGAATATTATGCTGATCTGGTCCTAGTTGACCTTAATCAATCATACGTGGTTGAGAAAAGCAATATTCTTTACAAATGCGGCTGGAGCCCTTTTGAAGGAACTCGTTTTAATTCGGTGGTATCGCACACATTTGTCAGTGGACATCTCGTATATGCAAATGGAAAGTTTGATGAGAATAAGAAGGGCGAACGTCTAAAGTTTGAACGTTAATCGAAGTATAAATTTAATAGCATTAGGTTTTGTTTTATCATTTACTCAGGCCATTCGTCAGTATATTTTTCCGGATCTTTTACAAATACGATTATATCGGAAGGGAAAAGATCCCATACGGTAAACCTATGGTGTTTGCTCCCAACCATGTCAATGCCTTTATTGATCCGATAGCAATTGGAATCCTTACACGTCAAACGGTGCGCTTTTTTGCACGGGGAGACGTTTTCAAAAAACGTATTGCTCAGATAATTTTAAATGACCTGAGTGTTAGTCCGGTTTACAGAATACAGGAAGGCTTCAGTGAGATCAGAAAAAATGATAAAACATTCCAGGAGTGCAAGCAGCGGCTTGAGAATAATGAAACCCTCCTTATGTTCCCTGAAGGAATCTGCGTGCAGGAAAGAAGGTTGCGTCCTTTGAAAAAGGGTGTTTCACGGATCGTGTTCCAAACTGAGGAAGCCTTCGATTTCAAAAAGGAGGTGTTGGTAATGCCGGTAGGCCTGAATTATACAAAGGCATATCAGTTCCGTAGCAAGCTTTACATTCATTTCGGTGATCCTATTTCCATCTGTAAATACGAAGAGCGTTACAAAACGGATAAAGTAAGAGCGATCAATGAATTCACCAAAGAGCTTGAGGCGAAGATGACTGAGCTGATGGTGATCATTAACAATCCGGAGAGTGAAGAGCTGCTTGAGCACCTGGAGGAGATCTACATGGATCAGTGGTTAAGAGATAAAGGGAAAGATAACCGGAACCTGGAAAATAGCTATTATGGAAGCCGGGAGGTTGCAGGGATGATCAACTATCTTGACATCGCTAATCCCGGACTTATTGTTTCACTTCGCGATAAAGCCAAAGCATATATTCTTAAAGTGCGCGGAAACGGATTGCGTGACCATCTTTTGCGACCTGAGAACATTGAAAATATAAGCATTGGTTCCTTTATTAAAGATTACCTCATCATCTGGCTTGGAATGCCACTGTATTTTATCGGGTTGATCTTTCATTATCCACCATACTTTTTGGCAAAGCAATTCACGCTAAAAAAAATAAAGAGTATAGAGTTTCATGCTTCCGTGTACGCTAATCTCGCAATGGTTTTCTGGACAATTTATGCATGTATTCAGTTAGTGGTAATTGGTCTTGTATTCAAAAGCTGGTTAGTTCTTGCCATTTATGCAGCTGTTTTTCTTCCCGCATCAGGTTTTTTTAACATATGGTTTTATCCGGTTAAACAAAAGATCATTGGGCGCTGGCGATTATTACGTTTGGTGAAGAAAAAGCGAAACCTGGTTGAAGAACTGGTGAATGAAAGGTTTTCGATCATGCAGGATATTAAACAGGCTAAAGAAGAATATATTAATTATTTAAAATCTTAAATATGCAATTCGGAAGTGTAGAATCGGTTAAGGGTATCGACTTTTCTTTACCTGCTGACCATCCAGATACAATTAAAAATCTCGGAGGTAAAGAAGCTAAAAAGCTTAATATTTACGTTGGTTGTGCAAAATGGAACAGAACTGATCTTAAGAATTTTTATCCTAAAGGCACAAAGGATGAGCTAGAGTATTACGCCACACAATTTAACAGTATTGAGTTGAATGCGTCTTTTTATACGCGATATCCAAAGGAACAGTTTGAGAAGTGGCGTGATAAAACACCCAAAGATTTTAAATTCTTTCCGAAGGTAATTCAGGATGTCAGTCATAAAAAGCGACTGAATGATGCAAAGCAATTCACTGATGAGTTTTTAAATGCAGTATCAGGGTTGGATGAAAAGCTTGGCATGTTGTTTCTTCAGCTGCCGGATAATTTTAAACCAAAGTTTTATGACCGGCTTGAAAGTTATATCAATAATTTTCCGAAACATGTTCCACTTGCCGTTGAATTGCGCAATGAAGAATGGTTCACGGATAAAACCATAGCAGATAAAGTAGCTGCATTATTTAAAAAGAATAATGTTGCTAATGTGATAGTTGATACAGCCGGGAGAAGAGACATTATTCATATGCGTTTAACTTCACCGGTTGCTTTCATAAGATATGTAGGTGCGAATGATAAGAGTGACTATGACCGTCTCGACCCCTGGATCGATCGGATCAGCAAATGGAAAAAAGCCGGTTTAAAAGAGTTATACTTTTTTGTACATCAGAATGTAGAAGTTGAATCTCCTTTATTGTCTGCATATTTTATTGAAAAGCTGAACAAAAAGCTTGGAGTGAAACTACATGTCCCTGTTAAGCCTGAGTTGCCTGTCTCTAAATTCAAAGCAGTGAAGGCGCCTAAAAAAGCTCTAAAGAAACAGGCTAAGTTATTCTGACGCTGCAAAGGGAGCAAAGAGAAAATCAATAGGATTATCAAGATCGTAAAGCAGCTGAGAGCGTCTTGTATCTTTTTTGCAGAAAGGTTCTATCAAACGGAGCATGTTCCGGTAACCGTCTTTTGTGAGATCACAGAAAAAAACTTTATGATCATGAGTTAGAATACCTTCATCCTCATCAGCAAGGTGTAGAATGACCTTGCAATTTACCGGCTCAATAAAATCAAGTGTAGTGAGATCAAGGGAAATGCTATTGTCAACCAGATTCCCCTGAACGGCATCCCTGAATTTTTGCGCTTCATCTTTATCGAATTCATATAAGCGTATGAGCTGATCCCCGTATTCATTTACTTCATCAAGAAAGTCTAGTTTCATTTGTTAAGCTTCAGAAATTACGGATAAAGGTAGGGATTAATCATAGGGTGTTTTAATTTTTCCTTCTATTGCGTATAATAAAGTCATTTAATTATGGTAAGTTTATATAATGAGGCTAAAATATTATTTGACATTCATATCAATAGTTATCTCGCTTGGACTAGAGGCACAAAGCTATCTTCCCTTTATTCAGAATAATGCTAGCTGGCGATATCAGTATTATGATGACTTCCATAATCCTACCGGATGTATTACAACATATTATATGAATGGAGATACAGCGATTAGTGGTATTCAATACAAAAAAATTCATGTAAGTGAACTAGCTGGATGTAACACTTTTTACGGACACTACTTGGGACCTCCAACTTTATACGTTCGTGAAAGCGGTCAGAAGGTTTATTTGCGGTTTGACACCTCAACTGTTGAGAATCTGGTTTTTGATTTTAACGTAAATACGGGTGATACACTCTATACTGTTTACCCAGATCATGAGGAATGCTCCACCGATACACTTGTTGTAGTGACGGCAGACTCTGTGCTAATGAATGATGGATACCATAAACGTTATAACGCTGGAGATGGTTATTTCCCTATCATTGAGGGAATAGGGAATATGTATGGTAATTTATTTGAATCGATTTATTGTAATATGGTTTCAGGAATATTTAACCTGCAATGTTATAGCGATTCTACCGGAACTAATATATATCCCGGATTTTGGTCTCAGCCATGTGTTGTGCCTGTAGGAGTGCATGATACGCAGAATAAACAGTTTCCTGAAATTTCCCCAAATCCTTTTCAGAACGAATTAAGCTTTTTCATGGATGGAAGCTTTGAACTACGAATAACTGATCTTCTCGGTAGGGAAATTTTAAAAATCAACTCAAAAGATTCAGAGTATTTGAATACATCATCATGGCAAAAAGGATTTTATTCTGTCAGTATTAAGTCCGATTTTCGCGAGTTTTCATATAAAGTGGTCAAAACATAACCAAGTTGAATATTACTAATTCAGTCGAAGCTTTAAAATTAATTCCTAATCCTTCACCCTATTAAACTTCAATGCTTTCAACATCCAGTCGGGCAAAGGTTTTAGAGCATCACGTTTTCTTAGGTCAAGGTACCAGCCGAATTTTTTCATGATCGGAATTTTTTTGGTTTCAACGAATTCTATTAATGCTCCGTCCGGATCTTCAATGTATGAGAAATGTCCTGCAGCTTCACCCATGTCAAATTTTTCTCCGCTGTCCACAGTAAAAGGATGGCCTTTTGCTGCGCAAAGTTCCTTCATCGCTTTCTGATTGGTGATATCAAAACATAAATGAATGAAGCCCTGATCACCCCAGAAGCGGTTTTCAAAGATCTTACGTGGGCTGCGCTCGTAGACTTTCAGTAATTCAATTTCACTTGAGCCTAAGAGTTTTGAAAAGGCACCAACACGCGGTTTACTGTGTCGGAGCAATACCCTGCGGCATTTGTTATTTCCTGAAGGAATATTCTTTAGATCATCGAAGCTTCCTTCTTTATCGTAAACAACGGTATCATATCCAAGGATGTCAGCATAAAACTTTTTTGATCTGTCGATATCACTTACTCCGACCATCATCCCGGAGGGGCCTCCGGTATTTTGCAGCCCGTGGCCGAACCAGGAATCTCCCTTTACGATCTGAAATAAATTATTCCATGGATCACGAAGGTAAAATGTATCGTTACCTGCCGGATCTTTTACCAGACAGGAAATGATATTTACATTCCTTGATTTCAAAAATTCATACGATCCTTTCACATTGCTGCTTTTCATTTTTGCACAAAAAAATCCAAGATCACCGAGCTGTAATTCGAAGCTGCATGGCTCAGGTTTTCTGCTGGTATATTGCCAGATCTCGAAACCGCCTCCGCCCTTCATGTTGATCGCAAGTATTGCATGACGCATATGCGGCTTACCACCCGTATAGGGAAGCATTAAATTCGCTTCTGCAGCTTCTTCAAAAATTGGAATGTCCATTCCGAAGTTCTGACGATACCATTTGAATGCTTCATGAACATTTGGTATTCCAATCCCTACCTGCTGTATTCCTGCTATTGTGGGAGCCCCTCCCGAAAAGTGTTGTGTGTTTGCCATACTATTTTTAAATGTTGTCTTTTCCCTTTAAAACTGCAAGCGTGATTATAATCCTGAGGTGACTGATCTGCGAAATACAAACTTCGAGCTACAAACTTTTTATTCGGTTTCGCCTAAATAACCAATAACCAATAACCAATAACCCTCCCTTACTCCGGCTTTTGTTTTCTTATCATCTTAGAAAAGAGACCAGGGAATAAGCGTTTTACCCAAATCGCCCGTAATTCTTTTCCTCCAATAAATACTTCTTCTTTATTATTTCTGATCGCACTTAAAATTTGTTTCGCACATTCATCTGCACTTAATCCTTTTTCAGTGCTTTCATCCATCTTGTTAAATTTCTGTCCTTTACCGGTAACAGCATTGACTGAAATATTAGTTTTAATTTTTCCCGGACAAACAATCAAAACATTCACATTGTCATTGTGAATTTCCATTCTTAAAGATTCAAAGAAACCGTGTAGCGCATGTTTGGAGGCAGAATAGGCAGAGCGGAAATAAAATCCGAATTTACCGGCAATACTGCTCATCGCAACTATATGACCGCTCTTTTGCTGAAGCATTATCGGAAGGACACTCTTGGTCAAAGCAATAGTGCCGAAAAAATTCACCTCCATGATCCTTCTGTCGGTTTCAAGTGATGTGTCTTTGGTAAGCGCACGCTGGCTTATCCCTCCGTTATTGATGAGAAAGTCAATCCGGCCAAATTTTGACAAGACACTTTGTGTATGAGCTGCAATATTGCTTGTATCAGCAAGATCGAGTGGCAGCACCAATACCTGTTCTTCTTTTAATTTCAGAGAGGATTTTAAATTGTTAAGCTGTTCAGTATTTCGTGCCGAAAGTACAAGCTTAGCGTTTTCTGCCGCGAATGCTTTAACAAGGGCTTCACCAATGCCTGAAGAAGCTCCGGTGATCCATACTACTTTATTGTTAAAAGTATTCATCGCTGCAAAAATAGCTAAATTTTTAGTTAACTTTACCAAGCCCGAAAAGCAAGCAAAATCAATCAGGATGCAAAAAAAACTTCTGTTTTTATTATCGTGTTTTTTAACTTTTTCCTGTACTGATCCGGAAGAGGTCGTTGTTCCTGAAGATATTCTGAAAGAAGAAAAAATGGCTCAGATCTTCACTGACCTTAGCATACTAGAGGCGAGCATGAACGTACATGTTGAGAGCATTGATCCAAAAACGGATAAGTCGGCACAACAAATTAATATTTACGCAAAGCACGGTATTACCAAAGAGCAGTTTGAAGAAAGCTATCGTTTTTACACTGAAAACCCTGAAAAGATGAATGAGGTTTACCAGTTGGTGCTGAATGACCTCAGTAAGCTCCAGGCGAAAGTGATGAATGAGAAGTAAGGTTTAAATCTTTCCCACCTTAACATCTTTAAGGTAGAGTTCACAGGTATCTTTAATTGATTTATCAAGTGCGATAAATTTAAAATCAGGAAAAGTAGTTCCGATCTTTTTATTTGAAAATCTGCTTATCCGGTGAGCTGATCTTGCCGTTTCTTTCGTGATCAGTGGAGTTGATCCGCTAAGAATGCTTCTTAATTTCTCCATTCTCCATGCGAAACCACTAAGGAACTTGCCTGCTTTAACAGAAGGATGCGACTTTGAAAATCCGGAATGGATCAGCTCAAAGAAATGTTTAAAAGAAGCATTTTCAGCATTGATTATAAATCGCTGATTAACAATATTGCTGTTCATCAGACGGATCATCAGAGTCGAAACGTCTCTTACGTCAACAAAGCCGTTTAATCCGGAACTGTAAAACAAAATTCCCTTGTATGCCTTGCTGAACATATTGGAGCTACTCTGCTGCCAGTTTCCGGGGCCGACAATCAATGAAGGATTAACAATTACAACATTCAGCCCTTCTTCTGAGGCGCGCCACACCTCTCGTTCTGCTCCATACTTACTTATCGAGTAATTTGAATTCTCGGGAGAGGACTTCCATAAAGTACTTTCATCTGTTAAGCCTCCGTGTTCCGCCCTGCCAAGTGTAGCGATGGAGCTTACGTGACAGAACTTCTTTATCCCTTTTTCAAGAGCCGCATTCACCATGTTGGCGGTCCCTTCTATATTGGTTCGCATCATTTCAGTCTGATGTGCGGACTCAAAAGAAACCATTGCAGCACAGTGATAAATTTTATCAATTCCTTCCATCGCTTCCAGCAAAGAATAGATATCCAGCAGATCTGCATCATACCATTCTATATTGCTTAGGAGCTTTTCAGGTTCGGAAGTATAATAAGAGAAAACCTTTTTTACGTTAGAAACGTTACTGTTATTTCGTTTGAGAACACGCACTTTTTCACCCGATTTGCATAGGTCATATAGCAAATGAGTTCCGACTAAACCTGTTCCGCCTGTAACTAAAATCATCCGGTATTTTTGGAGAACGAATTTACTCATTTATTTGTCAATCATGTCAGATTAAAAGCGGTGTTTGCAGGATCTTGATATGCTTTCACCGGTGGCTCTTCCTCAATTCTGTTAGGTTAAAATAATTATCTTTGCCGCAAAGAAATTGATAATGAAAACGAATTTTGCTGAAGAATTAAAATGGAGAGGTATGCTGCATGATATTATGCCGGGTACCGAGGAATTACTGAATAAAGAAATGGTAACCGGTTACATCGGTTTTGATCCGACTTCCGATTCGTTAGGCGTAGGGAATATGGTGCAGATCATGACGCTTCTTCATTTTCAGCGCGCAGGTCACAAACCTGTCGCTTTAGTTGGTGGAGCAACCGGAATGGTTGGTGATCCATCCGGAAAATCCGCAGAAAGAAATCTTCTTGATGAAACTACTTTGAATCATAATTTAAACAGTCAGCGAAAACAGCTTGAGAAATTCCTGGATTTTAATTGCGGAGATAACTCGGCTGAGATCGTGAATAATTACGACTGGTTCAAAGGATTTTCATTTCTCGAATTCATTCGTGACGTTGGGAAGCACATCAGCGTGAATTATATGATGGCTAAAGACTCGGTGAAGAACAGATTAGAAAACGGAATGAGCTTCACAGAATTCAGCTATCAGCTGGTTCAGGGTTATGACTTTTATTACCTATGGAAAAATCGCGGAATCAAGCTTCAGATGGGAGGCTCGGATCAATGGGGGAATATTGTAACGGGCACTGAGCTCATCAGGAGAAAAGGAGCAGGAGAAGCTTTTGCTATTACCACACCATTGATAAAAAAAGCCGATGGAACTAAATTCGGTAAAACCGAAAGTGGAAATGTGTGGCTCGATAGATCGAAAACATCTCCATATAAATTCTATCAGTTTTGGTTAAATGCGAGTGATGAGGATGCCAAGACGTTCATAAGAATTTTTACGCTTATGAATAAAGAAGAGATTGAAGTGTTGGAGGCGGAACATGAAAAAGCCAAACATTTACGTGTGCTTCAAAAGGCGCTTGCAAAAGATATCACTATTCGCGTGCACTCCGAGCAGGATTATAATTCCGCTGTTGAAGCTTCCGAAATACTTTTCAAAGGTTCACTGGAAGATCTTGCCAGGCTTGAAGAAGGCCTATTCATAGATATTTTTGATGGTGTTCCTCAGTTTGATATTTCACATTCGGATGCCGACAATGGAATAAATGTGATCGAGCTACTAGCAGAAAAAACACAGATCTTTCCTTCTAAAGGTGAAGCGCGTAAAATGATTGCGGGTGGTGGAGTTTCTTTGAACAAAGCCAAGATAGAAGATCCTGAAATGAAGATTGACGGAAGCTCACTGATCAATAACAAATACATTCTCGTACAGAAAGGCAAGAAAAATTATTTTGTTATCAAGGCTCTTTAGTAGCAGTTTTATAGATCACAGCTAAAAATGGTGAAGTTGACATGATCGGCTTCACCATTCTTATTAAACCTCCCACCAGCGGTGATCTGCTGTTCTCATAGGTGGAATCATTTTGGGTAAATGAAACATTCTTCCCTAACGTGCCTTTGAAACGCTCTGATCTGCTTTCCCTCTTTATGAGCGAAACGAAATCTTCTACATAAGCCGGAGTTTCATCTATCTCAGGCCATGCGGCATTGATCAGGTCAATTTTTTTATAATCGATCGGAAGAATGGTTACATCAGGAAAGTTCTTTTTGATGTAATAGTTCAGGATCACCATTTGATAATGATCAGTGGCGACCGCGATCCTTTTAAAACCAAGTTTCCTCGCCATTTCCACCGAGTAAAAGATATTCTCCGTGCTGTGTTGTGCCTTCGTTTCGGAGAAAGTGTGTTCCGATGGTATGTTCAACGAATCAGCATAGATCCGCATTATCTTACCTTCTACATAAGGGCTGTAAACTGAGGATCCTGAAAAAATTATATTCTTTGCCAGCTTGTGGTCATAAAGATATTTTGCCCACAGAATGCGGGATTTAAGAACCAATTTCATGGAAGGATCAAGGTATGGAGCACCGGGCACAATGATCACATCGTAAACATCATTGGCTTTGTCTTTATGAGATTCTTTGTTTTTTTGTTTTGGTTGGTCATAGCTGCAAAGAAAACTGATAGCGCAACTTAGAAATGCCGGGGTGTAGATCTTTTTGTAGTTCATGTGCCGTGGTTTAGATTTTACTTCTCGCAATTTTTTCAGTGGACTGAAAACAACATTACATAATGAAAAAGTAAATTAAACCATGGGGATGTGGCGTTTGAAATTGTCTAACGGAAGGAGTATTTTTTTATTGTATGAATGATTTCAGGGAAATGTCCAACCTACTGAACTAATAGGTTGCAGCCGCGTATGTCACTGTTGTCAAATCTTCCGAGCACTTCAAATGATCCATCACTGAATTTTTTTCCGAGGTCATGCGTTGAGATAAATGAGCATGAATTGATGTTTGCAAGATCAATGATGTTTATTCCGCCTGACCTTCCATATTCAAGATATGAGAATGGATCATTTGTATCGCGTATCAGAATTTGCATCCAGGGTGGACAATTAAAAATACCATCGCCCTTAGAATAGGCTTGTGATAAAAGTTCGGTCATCCCGTATTCACTATGAATAACATCAACACCGAAACCTTTACATAATACATCGTGCAACTCTTCGCGGATCATCTCCTTTCTTTTACCTTTCATACCTCCGGTTTCCATCACAATGGTGGATTCCAGTTTTAAATTCTGGTGTTCGATAAGATCAAGCAAAGCATAGGTTACTCCAATAAGGAGGTTTTTTTTTCCTTTGTTTTCAGGCTTTTTAAGGAATTCTTCACGCATACTAAGCCATCCGAGCATTTCCTCCGTATGATCGAGATAAAATTTGCTATGTCCATTTTCGGATAACCGGATGAGATCATTCATCATATAAATCAGTGATGAACCTTCCCGTTCAAGATAGGAGGGAAGAAGTGCAAATATTGCGTAATCCTTTATCTTACCATAGAAAAGCTCAAATCCTTTCCTGAAGCTGGTTTCGTAAATCGAAATATCGCTGACAGTATGCTTGCTGACCGACATGCCTGTAGTGCCGCTGCTTGTAAAGGTTACTGCATCCGTTGATTGAGGACCGCTCAAGACCTCAAAATTTTTAAAGAATTCAACCGGCAAGAATGGGACCTGTTTCAGTGAGGTTATCTCTGTGCTTTTAAGCCCAAGTGTTTCAATATATTTTTTATAGACGGGATTTTCAGCCGATTGATACCGGAAAATAGCCATGGCAACCTCATTGAAGGATGTCGGATCCTGAATAGTGAAAATGTCGGCAGGAGTTGGTTTCAAAGGCTTTTTTAAGGCAATAAATTCAATACTGAAGGCGTTTTCTATTGCTTTGCCCAAAAATAATTATTAATTTTATGATTAGATTGATTTCGACATGAAGCTTTTAAAATATATATCGTTTCCCTTTGTTTTTGCAGCAGTTCTCATCAGCTCCTGCGTGAAAGAGAAAAGCTTTCCGCCCGAGCCGGAAATTGAATTTATGCGTTACACCAAGTATGGTACAGATTCGGCCGACTGTGTAATCTCTTTTAAAGATGGTGATGGTGACATCGGTTTACAGGAAGGTGATACAGCGAGTGATGATGATTTCAGGTTAAAATATTTATACCGCGGTGCAGACGGAAATTTTCATCCTTTTGATGCAATTGATTCTACGGCTGTGATGGATACTTTGTTTTATAGTTATCGGGTTAGGGATATAACCCCTGCAGGGCAATATAAAGCTCTTGAAGGTGAGATAAAAGCAAGATTGACTTCACACCCTATTATTCACCCATTGCATACAGCAGTTAAATTTGAGATCACTTTGCGTGACCGTGCAGGACATATCAGCAATGTGGTTACTTCAAATGTTATCACACCATAATTTCCGGATTAGAGTAAAAATGAAAAAGGAAGGCCGTCACAGCCTTCCTTTTTTTATTTGTAATTCGGTTTTTTATCCTCCGAATAGTGAGCAGATAAAATAGGTGAGAGCACCCAGGATAGCACTTATGGGGATAGTCAGGATCCAGGCCCATAACAAGCTTACGGTAACACCCCATTTTACAGCGCTTAAGCTTTTTGTAGCTCCTACACCAATGATCGCACCTGTAATGGTATGCGTTGTGGAAACAGGGATTCCCATTTGTTCAGTGAGAAATAAAGTGGTTGCTCCGGCAGTCTCAGCACACACGCCTTCGAGCGGTGTAACTTTCGTAATTTTGGTACCCATCGTTTTCACAATTTTCCATCCTCCGCTAAGCGTTCCGATCCCGATTGCTAAATAACAAGAGATAGGTACCCAATCAGGCATCGACTTAATGTCAACAATGTTCCCATTAGCCACAAGGGCCGCTGCAATGATACCCATTACTTTCTGGGCATCATTACCTCCGTGTCCGATACTGAACGCAGCAGAGGAAAGAAGCTGCGCCCGTTTGAACATGTGCGATACTCGTTTGGCTGTAGGTTCTTTGATCTTTTCGTTATAAATGAACATGAAACAGAAGATAAGCAGTGCGCCTACAAGACAGCAGCGCAGGATCATGTTATCGGCTTTCACGATCTCTTTTTTAAGATCAGCGCGAATATCGATCTTCATTGCCTTTGAAAACTCATTTGCTTTGTCAGGACTGATCGGGTATTTTGCATTCATGGCAGCAACCATGCCTTCCGGTCCTAACTCAAAATATTTCTTTGTAATAGGTTTCAGGCTGTCAACTATTATTTTGGTTGCCTCATATTCATCCCGTACAGAAGGATCAAGTTTTGATCGGTTCTTTAGCTGATCGATCTTGTAAAATGTATTCAGTTTATCGCCCAGTCTGGAAATTGTGATATCGCGCAGGTCAACATTTTGGAAGATATTATCTACAACTCTATCAGAGCCGTGTAATTCATAAGCAGACAGATAAGGGTCACATGCTTCGGCACTGGCAATTGCTTTTTCAAGTTTTGCAACCTTGGTTGAATCATGCTTCACATTCACTTCGATTGAATATTTATCGACCTTGAAGAACTTCGCCATATTTTCCTTCATTTTATCTTCCTGGAAGCCGATAAAAAGAAAATATAATCCAACAGCTGATCCGGCCAGGATCCCCACCTTCAGCCATGTGTTTCTTTGAATGAAGATCAGGGTGAAGATGATTGAAATGAACATACCAAGGACCGGTGCGACTAAAATAAAGAGCAGTGTTTTTCCGATCTTACTTCCGTCAATGATCTCGTTGATCGGCATCATTCCCTTGCTTAAAAATGCATAAGCAACTGCTGATCCGGCAAAGCCTCCAATTAATGTATGTGATGAGGAAGAAGGGATACCATACCACCATGTTAAAAGATTCCAGATGATAGCGGCAACGAGTCCGCTAAAAATTACGGGAATGGTGATAAAATCAGAATAAACCGTTTTTCCGATCGTATTCGCTACAGCGTGATCCTTAAAGATCATGAATGCAACGCAATTAAAGAAAGCCGCCCAGAGAACGGCCTGAAAAGGTGTAAGAACCTTAGTGGAAACTATGGTTGCAATGGAGTTTGCCGCGTCATGAAATCCATTAATGAAATCGAAGATCAGGGCAAGAATAATAACAATAATTAGAAAGCTGGTCATTTATGCAAATTTTTAAAATAAGGAATTGAAGAATTATGCATTTTTGATCAGAATGGTGTTGATCACGTTAGCTGCATCCTCACATTTATCAGTTGCAGTTTCAAGCATTGAAAGAACATCCTTCATCTTAATTACTTCTACTGCATTTTTTTCCTCTTCAAATAATTTTGCAATTGCAATATCGAAAATATCATCTGCATGATTTTCTATACTGTTGATCCTTACAGTTGCTTCTTTGATCTTTGAAATATTTTTAAGATTTCTAAGTTCTGAGACCGCGATTTCCAACTCTTCTGCTCCTTTCAGGATGAGTTCTGAGATCTTGATGATGGCCGGGGTCATTTGTTCAACTTTATATAATTCCATTCTTTTAGATGCTCCATGAATGTAATCAACGATATCATCTATTGACGCGACAAGGCTATGAATATCTTCACGATCGAAAGGTGTAATAAAGTTTGCGCTTAATTCACTGAAGGTTTCATGGGTAATATTATCCCCAACGTGCTCCAGTCTTTCGATTTCACGGAAGAGTTCTCTTCGTTTGTCAAAATTGGTAGTGTTAACCAGTTCAACAAGCACCTTGGAAGTGGCTGTTACATTGGCTGCGGCTTTTTCGAAGAGAGGAAAGAATTTTTTATCCTTTGGGGTAAAGTATGCAAAAATATTAAGACTCATTTGGTTAGGTTTTAAAATTCAAACAGTAAAATTATCTGCCTGCAAAGTTAAAACTACAAATGACCAATATTCTTCGCGGATGTTAACATTCCATTATTCCAATGTTAAGAGAATGTTAAGGAATTGCTGTAATTAATTGTGTATTAGGTGTTTATCTATTTTTGCTTTTCAATTTTGGATCGGTGCTTCAAAACCTTAGCTTCAATATAAAAAATGATCTCCTCGGCCATATTTTTAGCCTGATCGCCTACCCTTTCGAGTTTCCGGATAATTGATAAAAGATACAGGGCAGGTTCTATATTGTTTTGATTGCTCCTTATATATTCTGCAATAGCAGCATTTGCGTTGAGATTAATATGATCGAGCAATTCATCCTGTTGAAAAACCTTTCTTGCAAGCGATGTATCTTCTTTATCGAATGCATCAAGAACGTCATTCATCATTTTGATGGCTGCCTCATACATCTCAACTACACGCGTGATCTCAAGCACATGCTTATCAAATGTGTTGTCGACATTGATCACGAACTTTGCAATACCTTCAACGATATCACCTGTGCGTTCCAGATTATTGTTGATCTTTAAAACAGCCAATACACAACGAAGATCGACTGCCACGGGGTTGAATAATGCAAAAATATTTTCACAATCGCGGTCGAGTTTAAGTTCGTATGCATTCACGCGCCTCTCGCTGAGAATAACTTCTCTTGCGAGATCTTTATCCAGATTGATCAATGAATCTTTCCCCTTTTGTAATTGAAGGTTAACAAGCGTCCACATTTTAATTGTTTCTGCTTTTAATTGCTGTAGTTCGTTATCTAAATGCGACATTTTGTTATTTTGAATATGGAAGTGATGTGCTTGTTAAGAATAATGATTTTATCCGAATCGGCCAGTAATATAATTCTGTGTCCGTTCTATTTTAGGATTCGTGAAAAGAGTTTTTGTATTGTCATACTCAATCAATTCTCCCATATAAAAGAACGCAGTTGTATCGCTGACACGTCCCGCCTGCTGCATGTTGTGTGTTACGATCACAATCGTGTATTCCTTTTTTAATTCATAGATCAGCGCTTCGATCTTGGCTGTTGAGATAGGATCCAGGGCCGAAGTGGGCTCATCCATCAGAATTATTGAAGGTTGAATTGCCAATGCACGCGCAATGCATAAGCGCTGCTGTTGCCCACCGGATAATTCAAATGCCGATTTTTTTAATTTGTCTTTTACCTCGTCCCACAGCGCCACTTGTTTAATGGATGTTTCCACCCGTTCCGTTATAAATTTCTTATCCGTTATCCCATTTACTCTCAATCCATACGCAACATTTTCGAAAATTGTTTTAGGAAATGGATTGGGCTTTTGAAAAACCATACCCACCTTTTTTCTGAGACTGTCTACATTCACTCCCTTTGCATAAATATCCTGATCATCGATCATCACGGTTCCCGAAATCCTTGTATTATCAATGAGGTCATTCATGCGGTTGAATAAACGCAGGTAGGTAGATTTTCCGCAGCCTGAAGGCCCGATGAGGGCAGTTACTGTGTTCGGCTTAATGGCAATATTGATGTTCTTTAAAGCTTGTGAAGAGCCATAGAAAAAATCAACATTCCTCGATTCTATTTTATTCATTTTGTGATCTTTGATTCTAATTCATTTTTACTTTTTTCCCAAAGTACTTCCTTAATGCATTCGCAAGAAGGTTAGCGAAGAGAACTATAAGTATGAGTACCAATGCAGTTCCATAAGCTACAGGACGCGATTCTTCAATGTTGGTTCCACTTGTTGATATTACGTACAAGTGATATGGTAGAGCCATTACCTGGTCAAAGATACTTGTGGGAAGCTTTGGTAAAAAGTAGGCTGCTACTGTAAAAAGGATGGGCGCTGTTTCTCCGGAAACCCTTCCGATAGAGAGGATCAATCCTGTTATAATATTCGGAAAAGCTATTGGTATAACTACTTTGCTTGTTGTTTGCCATTTGCTGGCTCCAAGTCCAAGACTTGCTTGCCTGAAAGTATCATCCACTGCTTTTAATGCTTCTTCAGTTGTTCTGATCACGACAGGAAGTGCAAGCAATCCAAGTGTTAATGAGCCTGCAATGATCGAGTCACCAAATCCGAGTTTGTTCACAAACAGTGACATTCCGAACAGACCGAAAACAATAGAAGGAATCCCTGCCAGATTGTTAGTCATCTGTTTGATGATCTTCTTAATAATGCCGTCTTTCACATATTCATTCATGTAAATGGCAGCTAATACGCCAATTGGAAAAGCAAACAGCATACTTCCGCAAACCAGATATAAAGTCCCGATAATTGCAGGAAAAATTCCGCCTTTCGTCATACCTTCTTCAGGCATTTGAGTGATGAAGCCCCAGCTGATGGCTGAAAATCCTTTATAGGTAATGAAGGACAGGATCGAAAAAAGGATAGCAATAATTGCATAGCTGAAAATCCTGAAGATCCAGAATGCTATTGCCTGTTTTCGCTTTTTAGAGCTTGCGAGTTTATGTTCGTCAGGTAACTGCATCAGTGTTTTTGATGTTTATTTCTGCCGGTAATAAACTCAACAGTAAGGTTAATGAATAGTGTGATCAGAAAGAGGATACAGCCTAACGCAAACAATGCTTTATAGTGCAAACCACCAGCAGGTGCTTCACCTAATTCGGCTGCAATTGTCGCGGGAATTGTCCTGACAGGTTGTAAAATGGAATGGGGGATCACTGCTGCATTTCCTGTCACCATCAAAACAGCCATGGTTTCACCGATTGCGCGGCCTATGCCTAGAATTGCTCCGGCAGTTATTCCGGAAATAGAGTACGGAACAACAACTTTGTATATTGTTTGCCATTTGCTTGCGCCCAGGGCGAGACTGGCTTCTTTCATCGCCCTTGGTGTGTTACGCATCGCGTCTTCGGAAATTGTTATAATAGTCGGCAAGGCCATAATGCCAAGAATAATGCTTCCTGCCAGCCCGGTTTCACCAACAGGTAATTGAAATGTCTTTTGAATAAGGGGTACAATGATAACAAGGCCGAAGAACCCATAAACAACAGAAGGTATTCCTGCAAGAAGCTCTATAAGTGGCTTCATAACGCGTCTCACCTTCTCGTTTGCGATCTCACTCATGTACACAGCTGCGGCAAGGCCTAAAGGCAGCGCCAGAAGGATCGCACCGAGACTGACCCACAGAGTTCCCAGGATCAAGGGCATAACACCTAACTGAGCAGAGGGTTGTGCCGTGGGAAACCATTCCTTACCACCAAAAAACTCCGACATTTTGATCTTGTCAACTTGAAGAACCTTTCCTTTAAAATTTTTGGCAAGATAACGTTCCGGAAAGAATGCGATGATATCGGGGAGGCTGTCAACGACACTGCTAAGACATGTCGGTAGTCCTTCAAAATTTTCACCTATTTGCTCATCGCTGTAAAAATTCGATATGTCTTCCAAACGGAACAACACAATAGAGTCAGGTTTCCCATTGATCGGAGTCCAGTGTGTGATCTTTTGGTCATAGATGTTTTTTAGGTCTTCTGAACTTATATGATCAGCGCTGTTCTTTTTATTTACGGCAACCACATAGCCTTCTTCTACAGCCTCTTGATTGAATACGCTAACACCCTCCTTAAAAAGAAAAAATACGATCAGAACTACTGCCAGGCTGGTAACAGTACCGCTCAGCATCAGCAGTCCTTCGATGAACTTTTCGGAGAATTTTTTATAAAAGGGCTTCAATTGTTTTCATTGTTTGTTGGCGGCAAAGGTATTTTAGTTAGAAAGGATAGTGGTTTATGGAAGGTTATCCTTGTGTTAACTTAATGTTAATCAGATTTATGATACAAAAAAAATACCTGCCGGATTCAGCAGGTATTTGAGATGAAGAACAACCAATATCTATTTCAAAGGAATATAACCTATATCCTCCACGATTTTCTGTCCGGTTGCAGATAAAACGTAGTCTACAAAAGGTTTAACAATTTTCTCTGAAGAAGTGAGGTAATAATAATATAAAGGCCTTACAATAGGATATGTTTTATCCTTCGCTGTTGCCATCGATGGAGCTATGTATGTTTTTCCTTTGTCGTAAGACACTTTTAAAGATTTAACGTTTCCTTCAGAATATGCAAGGCCTACATAACCGATCGCTCCTTTAGTCTGACTTACAGACTGAACGATAGCACCTGTTGCAGGCATATTCAACACATTTGAAGCGTAATTTTTTTTGTTTAATACATGTTCTTTGAAGAATTCATATGTTCCTGAGCTTGTTTCGCGGGAGTATGCCACGATTTGCATGTCATCACCGCCAACTTCTTTCCAGTTTTTGATCTTTCCGGTAAATATACCTTCAAGCTGTTCACGTGTCAGCTGAGAAACTTTATTCGAAGGATTTACGATTACGGATAAGGCATCATAAGCTATTATTGTTTCTTTATAAGCTCTACCCGCATCCTGGAGCTTCATTTTCTCATCCATTTTTATTTTTCTGGAGGACATTGCAATATCAGTAGTATTATCCACAAGAGCAGCCAATCCAACACCGCTTCCGCCACCGGTTACTGTTATTTTATTTGCCTTGTTCGCTTTCATATAGCTTTCTGCTTCCTTCTGCGTAAGTGGTAATACAGTATCACTTCCTTTTAATTTTTGTGCAAAGCAAGATCCTGTGTACAGGGCCAATGCAAGCAATATAGTTTGAGTTTTCATTTTTAGTGTTTTATAATTTCTTCAAAATTACATCAGCAGGGTTAAGGGTATGTTAAGTTGAAATTGTGTTGGTGTTAATTAATTAGGTGGTTTAGAATTTAGCCTGCATTCTGATTGTTAATACATTGTCTTTAATATCAGTTCCATACTGTGCCAATGCTGTTTTTTCATTTTGGACAAGATCATAGTAAGTCATGATCTTCAGATTTTCAGTTAGCTTACAAGTTAAACCAAAACCATAAGTATCGAAACGTACATCACCCACACCTGTGTTTGTTCCCGCTTTCCCGATCCTGCGGCCGGAGATCTTTGTGTTAGGATCATACCAATCGTATTTTGCAACCACCTGGAATTTTGTATGTCCGATGTTCTGAACAAGGTAAAAATATGCAGCATCAAAATTTCGGTGGTATAATTTGTCGGTCCATTTAAGCTGGGCGCTCGCACTGGCAGAAGATGAGCCTGTTCCAGGCTGCTTACCAAATAAATACTCTCCTCTGATGGTGGTGATACCCGGCTTCCAGTCGAAGGATAATTGAAGATCGACTCCCATGTATTCCCTGATAGCTTTTTTCTTAAAGTTAGTCGTATCTGTTTTTGCTTCGAAACCTGTTTCTCCGTTCGCAAGGGTTTTGAAGTTATATTCTGTTTTCACACCTTGCTGATATCCTCCATTATAATAAGATGCTCCGATAGCATATGTCATCTTTTCACTTTTGGAAGTCTTACCGTATGCAAGTCTCGCACTTACATCTTTGTAGCTGTCAAATTCTTTTGTAACACGTGTGCTACCGTTCATAACAGCAAGGTCAACGCGTACCCCGTTCAGAAAAGATGTCTTTGGTGCCTGGTAAGTCGCGAATGCTCCAAGGTCACGTTCGGTTGGAAAAAGGGTCTGATTTACTCTTGCACGTTCCGGGGTTTCTCTTGTGCTTGAAGACTGGTTAAGCTCAAAGCCAAATTGAACCTGATGTAATCCCGCAAGTAAGCTGAAGCTTTTTGTCCAGGGGTCAGTAATCTTTGCAAATGTTTCACGCATGAATATTCCGTTTTCGGTTGCATCAATATTCATTAAATAGGTAGCTATTCCAGACTCGTATGTAAATTTAATCCTTCCCCTTCGCATCATGAATCTGTTTTGAATCTTATTTACGCCATTGCTGAAATCGCCTCCGGCAACTGAGGGGGCTCCGGCTGAATCCACATATTGCCATTGCGGTTGTACATAACCTGAAATTTTTAGTTTCTTTAATTTGGCAAGATCATCTTTTATTTGCGCAATGCTTCTTGCAAGAGTATCTATTGGTTCTTCCACAGTTTCCTGAGCCTTGATTGTGCTCACCGGAAACAGGAATACAGCTAATATTAATGTTAAAATAAGGTTGATTGTAAGTTTCATTTGTTTTAAGTGTGAGTTAATAAATATTTAACTGCAGCAAATGTATCTTGTTAAGAAAATTTTCATGTTAAGAGTGTGTTAACTGTTTGTGAACTTTATAAAATACAGTCTCAAAATATTAGCGATAAGAAATAGCTAAATTTATGTGCCACAGCCAATTAAAGACAATAAAAAAGCCTTCAGGAGAAGGCTTTTGAAGTTTAAAGGTCAAACCGGAAGATGGGTTCCAGGTCACTTATTTCATCTACCATGACATTCAGGTCTTTGATCAATCCATTGTCAAAACCGTAGACCCAGCCATGAACCTGTAGTTCGCGTTTTTTCCAGGCTTGCTGAACTATTCTTGTTTTGGCTAGATTGTGCACCTGTTCGATCACATTCAGCTCAACCAGCCTGTTTTCACGATCACGTATTTCGGGAATGGCTTCAAGTTCCTCATGGTGCTTTTCGTAAACCTCTTTAATGTTGCGCAGCCAGTTGTTTACAAAACCATTGTCTTTATTGTTCATTGATGCAATAACGCCTCCGCAACCGTAATGTCCGCAAACGATCACATGCTTAACATGCAAAACCTCTACGGCATAATATAGGACACTTAACAAATTCATGTCGGTATGCACTACCACATTCGCAATATTACGATGAACAAATATTTCTCCCGACTTTGTTCCTGTGATCTCGTTCGCGGGAACTCTACTGTCAGAACACCCTATCCAGAGGTATTCAGGGCTTTGCCCCATCGATAAACCCTTAAAATAATTGGGATCATTGCTGAGCTTTTCAGCTGCCCATTTCTTATTGCCTTCAAAAAGACGATTATAGCTTTCTTTCATAATTTTTTCTCTTCTGCAAATTTAGCCTAATTAATCAATACAAATCTATACGATTTGGTGTGCTGAAAAAACAACAACCTGAACCGCTGGTATCAAGTATTGCTAAGGTAAAGTTAATCTTAACGTAATGTAAAAGCGAAATCACACGGTTACTTTTGGACCATATTTTTTTTAATGATACCATCAAGCTTTAAAATTCTTGTCGTTGACAATGATATTCAGATCCTAGATAATCTTACTTCTGCTTTAAGAGCTGAGGGGTTCACTGTTTTTTCTTCATCGAATTCTAAGTCAGTAGTTGGTATTGCCAAGTCTGAACTTCCGCATCTGATTCTTATTGATGTTCTTATGCCTGTCATGGATGGGATTGAGGTCTGCATGGACTTAAGACAGATCGAAGACCTTTCTGAACTGATCATTGTTTTTTACACAGAACGCGAAGAGGATTATTCGCAGATCGCTGCTTTCAACGCGGGTGCAGACGATTATATAATAAAACCCGTAAGGCCGAGAGTCCTGATTAGCCGACTAAAAGCTTTACTCAAACGTCATATCACATTTTCAGATATCTCTGTCAGAAAGCAGCTGGCAGGTCTCATCATCGATCGGGAGAGATATTTGATTTTCAGGGATGGAGAAGAGATTGTTTTGCCAAGAAAAGAATTTGAACTTTTGGCTTTACTTTCCACATCCCCAAGGAAAGTTTTTACAAGAAAAGAAATCTCACAGCTTATCTGGGGGTATGAGATATTTTCCAAGAACAGGACTATTGATGTTCATATCCGAAAACTGAGAGAGAAGATCGGAGATAAATATATTAAGACCATTAAGGGGATTGGTTACAGCCTTGAAACATAAGCTCACATAATCTGCGTTGGGATTTCTTTTGACGCTCCTGCATTACTTTCTTTCAATTGATACTCTTAACAATTTCTTTATTTTCTTAAAATTCACAGGTTATGTGTGATGACTAATTTTGCGTTAATAAATCTTGTTATTATGAATATGATTAAAGAGGTAACTTTCTTACCAAAGCGTAAAAGTATTGAAACTAAAAAAGAAGAAATTATTTTACTTGAAGGTTCAGTGTCAACTAAAACGGAAGAATTGAATGAGAGTATAATTTATGCAAAACGCATCCAGGAAGGAATGATGTTAAAAGAAAAACATCTGGCCCGTTTGTTTGACGACTCGTTCATTTTATTTAAACCTAAGGATATTGTCAGCGGTGATTTTTATTGGTTCACTAAAATAGATTCAAAAATTATAGTGGCGGCTGCGGATTGCACAGGTCACGGTATTCCCGGTGCTTTTATGTCTGTTCTCGGAATAAGCTTGCTCAATCAGATAGTGATCGAGGAAAAGAATACGAATGTTTCATCTATTCTTCAGCGATTGGATCATAAGATCAACAAGGCTTTTGGTTATTCAAATGAGCTATTCGAAGAAAGTAAAAATCTTAATGACGGAATGGATATAGGTCTCTGTTGCATTGATCCTGAGCTTATGGAAGTGTCCTTTGCAGGCGCTTTCCGGACATTATATCATGTTTCAAGAAATATTCTGGACCGTATAGATGGTTCCCGGTATCCGATAGGAGGCCTGAAGCTCGAGAACAATCGTGAGTATAAAAAGAGCGTAAGGACATATGAACCGGGAGACAAATTATATTTGTTTACCGATGGATATGCTGATCAGTTTGGGGGGAGAAATAATAAAAAGTTCATGACTGCCAACTTTCGGGACACACTTTTAAAGACATCGAGATTTTCCATGCAAACTCAAAAGCTGGAACTTGAACGAATCATAAATGAGTGGAAAAACAATTTTGAGCAGACTGATGACATGCTTGTTGTCGGTATTAAACTTTAGTTCAGACCGCCCAATCGAGGATTTCTTCATTCATTATTGCCCTTATCATACTTAGTAAAAGCTTAGGTCGGAAATGAGTTGTTACGAAGTTTTGGCCCTGCACTGCAAGTGTAGAGAAAAGGTTTATATTTTTCTGATCCGTTATTAGGAGGCTTTTAATATTTAATTTTTCATGCATTATAATAAACTTCAAGGTTTCATTATCCGGAGTAGAATCATTGATCACGATTAAATCGGGAACAGTATTGTGGATTGCTTCGGTAGCCTGGGTCAGATTGCTGACGCATGTGATCTCATACGCACTTTCATGCAGATTTGTTGAAATGAATTCTGATTCGTTCAGGTCGCTAAATACTAAAAGAATGTGTTTCATTAATTTTTAAGTTCTGAAGCTCAAAATAGAGTTGTGGTGAATGCTGAATTTTATGAAAGCGAATTCGACATAAAAAAACCTGCATTGGCAGGTGTCAGTTTCATCTTTGTTAAATGTTAATACTTTGCTTCTACGAGCAGATTATTGACCATATTCAACAGGTATTCAAAACGTATCGGCTTTGAAGCTAACTGGTCAGCTCCTGAAGTCATTGCGTAAAGAACTTTGTAATCATCATTCACTGCAGTCAAAAAGATGAAAGGGATATCGATCAACTCTTTATCTTTTCTTATTGATTTACACATTTCGATGCCGTCCATTTGAGGCATTAAAATATCTGATATTATGATCTCAGGTTTCTCTAATCTCGCTTTTTGAAGACCTTCGAATCCGTTGTTCGCAATTATTACCTTAAAACCCTTCTTTCTGAAATTATAGGACAAAAATTCCAGGATATCCGGTTCGTCATCTATAATTAATATTTTTCTTTTCGTTTCCATTGTTTTTATTATAAAGTTACGATAGGAATAAGTAGAAATCATTAGCTGAATATTAAGGAATTGTTAGCTGGCATTTTCAGTCGCTAAACAGGGTTAAAATAAAGCCCTGCGGCTCATCATAGTCGCAGGGCTTTTTTCGGGATGTTGTTGTTTTTATTTAGAAACTACAAGTTTCATGGTCTTGTTTAGTGAACCTGTGTTTAAGTTTGCAAAATAAATTCCTGCCGGAAGTTCATTTACATTAAATTCAATTGTGTTAACCCCTGAATTCATAGTTGAACTATGGATATTGCTTACAAGTTTTCCTGTAATGTCATACAAATTTGCTATCACTTTAGAAGATTCAGCAAGTTCGAACGTCAGAGTAACATAGTTTGTCGCAGGGTTCGGATACACACCTACTTTATTTACAGCTGGGATCGATTCAGCGATACCCGTAACCATTCCCTGGAATTTGGCGTCTGAGAATGATGCCCCCGTTGCAGCAACCGAGGTAGGCAACAAGCGGTAATCAGCAGCAGCACTTAAAGATGAAGGGAAAGCATTCACCCAGGCAATTCCTGAAACCGTCTTAGTAGAGTCATTATTATCATTTGTAAAGATGCTGCTATAAAATGATTGAGAAGAATTTGCATCAACAGTGATTGCTTTAGAGATATCTGAAGCAATCAGGTTGTTGCCGCAAACAGCCGAATCATTTGTTGAGAAATTGTCTGTTGTCCCTGCATCTTTAACATAAATTCCTTTTTCCCATGAAGCAGCAATAGAGTTAAAGATTGACAATGCGGAGTTTCTGCGGATATAAAAAGCTCTTTCAAATTTTTCACCTGTTGGCAGAGTGACAGTCCCGTTTCTTTTAGGACCTATTGTAGTGATGTTTGAAAAGATCGGACTTGTGCGTGGTAAAGCACCTGTCCCTGTTGCATCATTGTCTGACTCGAAGCTGTTAGAGTCACCTGCTGCGTCTGACATATCAGCATCGCGAACAGCAAGGCCAAATTGTACGCGACCTCTGTAACCAAAATCAGTATCGAAATCATCATCAAGTCCGCGGAAAGCAATAAGGTATTTTGCGTCTACTTTACCTCCGAACCACTCAAATGAATCATCTCCTGAAAAAGATACCTGCACGTGATTGATCACTGTTTTAGATCCAACTCCACCCATTGTAAGTCCGTTGATCTCTTTGTTAGGAGCTAAAGGAATACCCGGGAATTCAATTCTGACGAATGAAAACACACCTGAGCTATCAGCATCGTTTGATCCGCCATATTCTGTATCAGATGAAACAGCAATTCCTTCGATGTTTGCAATCCCTCCGGGTTGGTTTAATCTTCCTGAACCAAGTATTACTACTCCTCCCCAATCTCCTTCTGCTCGGTCACCCACGGCCTCACCCGAAGTAAATATGATTGGGTTTGATGATGTTCCCTGTGCAATTATCTTAGAGCCCCTTGTGATGATCAAAGTTCCCTGAGTTGCAAGATCGCCACGGATAATTACACCGGGTTGTATGGTTAGTACCGCACCGTTCTTAACATAAACTTTGTTTTGCAGCGATACGATCGTTCCCGTGGTCCAGGTTGTATTTGTTGTGATATTTGAACTCACTGTAACAGTCGGGTTGCCATAAGGTGTATTTTCAGGATTCCAGTTTGTCCAGCCGTTTGTCCAGTCTGTTGCCGGAGTGAGGTCGGTAACAGGGAAAGCACCTCTGTATGTTGTAGGTGTAAAAAATGCGGTTTGAGCATTTGAAGCTCCCGCGAATAAACCTGCAATTGCAAGCGTGTAAATTTTTTTCATTTGTGTTTTTTATTTGTTCGTGGCAAAATTAAATCACTGATGTTGCCTGAAAATTATTGTGGGATTATGGCTTTCTTATTAGTGGTTTAACTTAACATTAAGGAAAAAGAGTCTGCATGATGCAGACTCTTCTTAAAACTTGTAGGAAAGAGTAAATGAGATGGTAGTTCCATATTTTCTTGCGATCATTATATTGTCGGATGCGCTTTCGAACTTTCCGGTTTTGTTTACGTCCTGATAGAAATATGATTTTTGAGCGAGCAGGTCTTTTATATTCACTTTCGCCTCCAGGTTCTTTATGATTCGTTGTGAAAGCTGTATGTCGACTAAATGCCTTGGATTCTCCCAGTAATCAGGCTCATTCTGATTTCCTACGATAAAAATCCTCTTGCCAACATAATTATATGAAGCGCTTACTGAGGTACCCGCTGAACCAATGTATTGTAAACCCGCGTTTATGATGACCGGGGACTGGCCCTGCAAAGGACGTGATGATTCTTCGGAGCCGATGACATTGCTAACGTCAACTCTGGATTGAACATAAGCAAGGTTTGCAAACAATGTTAATGCGTTTAATAATTCGGATGAATCAGCTCTGAATAAAGAACTTAATTTAACGCGATATTCAAGCTCCGCTCCAATGTTTGTTGCTTTCGGAACGTTTACAAAATAAAGCTCACGTGTTGCATCGGGTCTGCTTGCCTGTTCAATAGGGTTTATAAAGCTTTTATAAAAACCGGACACTGAGATGAACTGTCCCGCTCCCGGATACCATTCAAAACGAAGATCATAATTATCAATAATACTTCTTTTCAGAAACTGGTTTCCGCTTATGGCGAAGTCTGTGATAAAATCGTAAAATAAAAATGGCGCCAGCTCTCTGAATTCGGGCCGTGAAACTGTTTTATAATAGCTGGCGCGGATATTTATCTTTTCGGTTAACGAATAAACGATATTTGCTGATGGTAAGATATCGGTTACAGTTGAATCAATTCTTAAAGCTGTGTCGGAACCTGCAATAGTGGTTTCCAATTGTTGATTATAAGACTCAATGCGCACACCGCCAATCAACCGCAGTTTATCAAAGACTTTAGTGTCGATCATCCCAAATCCTGCGTGAAGAAGAGAGGAAGCTGTGTAGCTATCACTTGTTTTAGTTGCCTCGTCTAATTTGAATCCACCATTATACGGCCCGGGCTTATCCATTACTCCCATGTGTTCCGGACTGAAGATCTCATCTTCAGGTAACAATAACAACTGGCTGTCAAACTTCACTGCACTCCCTTGACGGTATCTCGAAAAACCCAGGCTCCTTGCAGTGAATGAGCGATCCCTGAATTGATGATAACCACCTATCTTCAGGTCAGATTTTACGACAGAAATGGCTAGCGGATAAGTTGCATCGTAACCAAAGCTGTAAATATTCTCATTGGTTTTTGAGAAGAACATATTACCTGCAGCTGTGGGTATAGTGCCGCTGGTCTGGACAATCGCTGCGTAGTGCAGCGCAGTATCTTCTTCATTTGAGGCCACTTTTTCGTAAACCATTCTTCTCATATTTGGAATACTCCTTTCAATATCACTGAAGCCTCCTGTCCAGTTGATCTTTATTTTCGACTTGGGCAAAAGATGGTTTCCTTTAATTTGAGAGGAAAGAAGATTGTTTTGCGTAAACCATCTAAGTGATGCCTTCTGCCATGATTTCTCAGGTTGGTCAAATTCCTTGGCTCCTCCACGTATTGTTACTTTATCTTCAGAGTTAATGCTATAAATATTTTTTACGCTGAACTTATTATTATCATTGAGCTTATAAGTGACGTTCCACATTGCACTTGAAAGAACATTCTGAGAATATATTGTATCAATCAATTCCATGCGCTTAACAATCCCTGTTGATTGTTCTTCGTAATCCCTTCTCGTTTCTTCATTGATCGTATAGCTGTTATTATAAGTTATGGCAAACAGGTTGCCGATCTCTCTTTTAAATAGTTTGCCTGTCCTTGCAATGCTGTACTGAAAGCTTAAATTGGGTGAAGCTTTTTTTTCTGATAAGGCCCATGAATTAGCCATCAGCTTCGCATTCTCAGCTTTTTCTAAATTAGTTAAGCCATTGGTGTATTGCTCCGTAGTGGATAAGCCATCCGGTATTCCTCTTGTTCCATCATCCATACCAATGAAGTCGTATTTTCCTCCCTTATATGTTTTAAACGTCTCAAACGTTGACAATGTATTATATCCGGCAGATATTGAGATCGTCTGTTCATTTTTTTCAGGAATACTTTTCGTATTTATCTGAATGATCCCTCCTGCAAAATCTCCCGGAAGATCAGGAGTTGCGCTTTTGATTATCACAAGATTGTCGAGCATATTTGCAGGGAAAATGTCAAAAGCAAAAGCTTTTTTATCAGATTCAGAACTTGGCAATGGTGCTCCGTTTATATAGGCGGTATTGTACCGATCGTTCAATCCTCTGATCACCGCAAATTTATTATCCTGAATACTGGCTCCGGAAACTCTTTTTAAAACATCACTTGTGCTTTTGTCAGGAGTCCTTTTGATCAGCTCGGACGATATTCCGTCAGAAACAGTTGCGCTGTTCTTCTGCATGATCAGCATTGAATTATTGCTCTCTCTGCTAAGAGTAGTTACAACCTCTACAACTCCAAGTTCGGTGGATGCACTTCCTATTGAAATGGCAATTATTGTGGGTTCACCCGATTTTACGGTTACTCCTTCTATAATTTTTGAATTATAGGAGATCAGTCTGCAAACGAGTTTGTGAACTCCCGGTAACACATTCGGTATTGTGAAATTTCCATCAAGATCCGAAATGCCGCCTGTTGTTGAGCCATCAATCATAATTGTAGCGCCAGGTAATGTTTCTCCTGTCTTTTCATCAATCACTTTACCTTTAATAGCTGAATTTTGAGAAATTGCTACCTTTACTATGGCAATTGCAAGGAGGGTAAAAAAGAATTTTAGTTTCATTGTTTTGTTATTTTAATGATTGCAAATTTCGTTTCAAAACACAAAACGCATGTTAAACAAAACTTACTTGTTTGTTAATTAAATCCTATGTCTTTTAGTTCTTGTTAATCTTATGTTAATATGGAATTAACACAGTATTCAAGAATGAAAGAGAACTTTACCCTGAATCAAAAGAACAGATTATGAATAGCGATCACAAAATATTACTGGTGGATGATGAGCCGGATATCCTTGAATTTTTAAGCTATAACCTTAAGAAGGAAGGATACAATGTTTTCACGGCCAACAACGGTAAAGAAGCCATTGTAGTTGCAAAAAAAGAAAATCCTGATCTTATTATACTTGATGTGATGATGCCGGATATGGATGGAATTGAAACATGCAGGGAGATCCGCGAATTACCCGGGTTGAAAGATGTCATGATCGCCTTCCTTACTGCCAGAAGTGAAGATTACTCCCAGATCGCAGGATTTGAAGTGGGTGCAGATGATTATATCAATAAGCCGATCAAGCCTCGTGTTCTTATCAGTAGAATCACGGCTCTTCTCAGAAGGGGACGTGGGACGAGTGCATCAGCGACTGATAAAGTGGATATGGGTGGGATCAAGATAGATCGTGAACGTTACGTTGTTGTACAGGATGGAAAAGAGATCAATCTGCCCAAGAAAGAGTTTGAACTACTTGCATTGCTTGCATCAAAACCGGGCAATGTATTTACGCGTGAAGTGATCCTGGATAGAGTGTGGGGTGGAGAAGTGGTAGTGGGTGACAGAACGATTGATGTTCATGTTAGAAAATTGCGTGAAAAACTTGGTGAAGATTTTATCAGGACAGTGAAAGGCATTGGTTATAAATTTGAGTTTTAGTCTGTTTACATTATTGTTTAATGCAGAATCAATCACTTAAAACCATACTTGTTCTTATTTCGGCCGGCATCGCGCTGCTTATTTCTTTTTGCGTGATGTCGTTTAGCAACGGCACCACAAGTATCAATTTAAGAGTTGCCGGAATGGTTTTCCTGATCTCGTTTATTTCGTCTTTACTCCTTCTTTACTTTGCACACCTTATTGTTTTTAAGAAGATCGACCACCTGGTAGCTACCGTTAAGAATTTCCGCTCTGAAAGTGAAAGACCGCAAAGCTTAGCAGAGACAACAAATAATGAGCTCACAAAATTAAATAATGAAGTTCTTGCCTGGGCTGACGATCGTAAGAACGAAATTGAGCGATTGAAAAAGTTAGAAGTTTATCGGAAGGAATTCTTAGGCAACGTTTCCCACGAATTAAAAACTCCAATATTTAATATTCAGGGTTATGTTTTAACATTGCTTGACGGTGGCCTTGAAGATGAAACAATAAACAGAGATTATCTTGCACGTGCAGAAAAGAGCATCGACCGAATGATCACGATTATAGATGATCTTGAAGCCATCTCTCAACTGGAAACAGGTGAATTACAAATAGAACCCGAGCGCTTCGATATCGTTGCACTTGCTAAAGATGTTTGTGAAGCACAGGAAATGAAAGCGACTGCGAGAGGGATTATCCTCACTTTGCCGGATGATTCACGCCAGATGTTTGTGTATGCCGATAGATTCCGCATCCGTCAGGTGCTTGTGAATCTGGTTGTTAATTCAGTGAAATACGGAAAGGAATACGGTGAAACAAGGATCCGTTTTTATGATGCCGGTGAAAAGATCTCTATTGAAGTTGCGGATAATGGCTTAGGTATAGCTAAAGAACATCTGCCGCGTTTGTTTGAGCGTTTTTATCGCGTTGATAAAAGCAGGTCACGTGAAATGGGAGGAACAGGCCTCGGTCTTGCGATTGTAAAGCATATCATTGAAGGTCATAACCAAACAATCAACGTGATGAGTACCGAAGGAGTAGGGACGGTGTTTTCCTTTACATTGAAGAAAGTATAGATTCTATTTTTGCTTTCAGCCCGCTGTTATAGCTGCCGGTAAATCCTGTGAATTTTTCAGATTGTTTTAAGGCCTCGTTTAAGTCGAATTTAGATTGTTCCTGAAAATAGGCAATACCTTTCTCCTTTAAATATTCTGCAAGATATTCCTGTTCTGTTTGCCCGGGCGTAGGAATGAAGATCGCTTTTTTATTTAGAATGGCAAGATCCATTATCGTGGAATAACCGCTTCTTGAAATTACTATATCCGAAGCCAGAATCGCACTTTCAAGCTCCCTGGAATTCAGGTGAGGGATCACAAAAATATTTTTCTTCCGCTGAAATTCTTCTTTCTCTTCAGGCTTTCCCTGAACAATTAATGTTTTTAGATCAGTCTTTTTGATCTGAGCAATTATAAGCTTTTCAAAGATAGTCCGCTGTGGTTCGGGACCTGATATAATTACAGTAATATCAAATTTCTTCACTTCATTGATCTTGCTGAATCGCGATAAAGGCCCGATGAAATAAGCGTGATTTGACAATTTATATTTATGAGAAAGATCCCCCGAGAGAAATGGTGCTGTCTCATTATCGGGAATCCAGCATTCATCAAAATATTTTATGTATGAAAGGATTTTATTATGAATAAGGCCTTCTAAAAATGGCGCTTTGATCATTAACTGGTGAGTGACGAAAATGTTTTTCACCCCTGATGCATAACATCCGTAACGATTGTCCGAAATTACAACATCAATTTTATTCTCTATGACAATTTTCTGTATCGCTTGATGTTCTTGTTTGATTCCATGGATTAGTTTCGGAATTGAAAACAGCATTTTTAATATCATGCTTCCTTTTTCAGGATATGTTATGTTGTATCCGTGAAGTTCGATAAATGCTAAAGATGGAAATTCTGTTTTTAACAATTCAAGGCTTCTTCCTTCGCCTGCAATAACAACATGCAAACCATTTTCAAGTAATTCACGAATAATAGGAATACAGCGCGTAGCATGTCCCAGGCCCCAGTCGAGCGGACAAATTAATATACGTTTAGGATGCTGCATTATTATTATTTTTGTAAAAGTAAGGTTTACTGTGTACGAATTGACGTATATGTCGATTTTGATGATGGCCGCTACTAATTCCAATCTCCTAATACACCAATTACCAATAAATGGCGAAAAGAAAATTAATGAAGTTTGCGCAGGTATCAGAATTTGAGAACTGCTTTTTTTTATCCTTTGAACAATCTAAAGAAAACGGTTTGCCCGTAAAAGGCAAATGGAGATCTGAGTATTTTAAAAATGATAACCCTATTGTGCTGGAGCTTGGCTGTGGTAAAGGAGAGTATACGGTTGGGCTCGCAAGAAGGAATCCGGATAAAAATTACATAGGCGTTGATGTTAAAGGGAACAGGATCTGGACGGGTGCTAAAACCGCATTGGAGGAAAAGCTGAATAATGTTGCATTCATTCGTACTCGTATCGATTTCATTGAAGGTTGTTTTGCTGAAAATGAAGTGGATGAGATATGGATCACGTTTCCTGATCCACAGCCTTTAAAAACTACTATCAGACAACGTCTAACAAATATGATCTTTTTAAACCGCTATAAGAAAATTCTTAAAGAGGATGGAATCATAAACCTGAAGACTGACAGCGAATTCTTTTATGAGTACACTCGTGAAGTGATAAAAGAGAATAAGCTGCGGGAACTGGATGCTACGAATGATCTGTATGCTGATCCTTCAAAAAGGGATGAAGCTCTCACAAACATTAAAACATATTATGAGAAGCTTTTCTCTGATAAAGGATTTAAGATATGTTATTTGAAGTTTAGGTTCTGATTTCAACACGGAGGCACAGAGGGAAGGAGCTTCACAGAGTCAAGCGCTAAAGGTTAAGTGAGCGCGGGGAGGTCATCCTGAACTTGTTTCAGGATCTGCGCGCGGCTACTGTAGCCGTTCAGTATAATTAAGTTTGTACATCGCCTCAATGGACTCAGTGCCTTAGTCCGTAGGACTTCTATGGAGTGAGAAAAAAACATTAAGTAATGAATTTAGAAAAACATGAAGATTTCTTTCAGCTGGTCTACCAGGTTGTGCGCCTGATACCAAAAGGGCGTGTGACCAATTATGGGGCAATAGCTAAATATCTTGGTGTGGCTCGTTCGGCCAGGGTAGTGGGTTGGGCCATGAACGGGGCGCATTCCCAAAAGAAGAAAGTCCCTGCGCATCGCGTTGTTAACAGAAACGGAGAACTTACAGGCAAGCACCATTTCGCAACTCCCTTCCTGATGCAAGAGCTGTTGGAGAAGGAAGGGATCAAAGTGGAGAATGATAAGATCAGGAATTTCGACAAAATCTTTTGGGATCCAGCCCAAGAGCTGGAACTGTAAGGCAGAAAGATAGTACATTATTTAAAAAATGTATTAACTTTACTATCCCGCACACAGAAATGGCAGACAGTAATTTATTGATATTTTTAGCAGACGATGATGAAGATGATCGTTTGATCTTCTCTGAAGCGCTCAGCGAGATTGATCCTTCTATCAAGCTCGTGGAAGCTGCTGATGGGTTAAAATTGCTGAATCTCCTTTCGGCTGCTGAGAAACTTCCGGATGTTATTTTTCTTGATCTGAATATGCCTTTAAAAAACGGTAAGGATACCTTAAGATTTATTCGTTCAGACAATCGCTTCAAAACAATCCCTGTTGTGTTATATTCTACTTCCAGCAATCCTGCTGATATTGAAGAAAGCTTCAATGCAGGTGGTTCTCTTTATCTTGAAAAGCCATACAGCATGTGTGGAATGGTAAACAACCTTAAAGATATCTTATTTTGTGACTGGAGTGTTAGAGCAAAAGAAATGAACAGAAAGAATTTCTTTATTTCTTCTAAAGAATCCAGTTCTGTTCATTCCCGTTAAAATTTCAATTAATTTTCCAGGATCGGATTTTTCTGCAGCTTTTGCTGTTTAGGCAAAATGACATAAAATTGTGAGCCTTTCCCCGGTTCGCTGGTGGCAGTTATGAACCCCTTGTGATTTTCAGTGATCTTTTTACAAATTGCCAGTCCGATACCTGTACCCGGAGTTTTTTCAGTGGTCGGTAATCTCTGAAATAAGCCGAAGATCTTTTCACTGTATTCAGGTTCAAATCCAATTCCATTATCTTCAACACAAATGCATGTGTAATCTTTTGGATTAAGGATCTTTAAAGTTGCAGACATTTCTGCAGGTATTGCACGTTCCTCAATAACTATTTTTGGCTTAGAGCCATTTGAGAATTTAAGAGCATTACTGATCAGATTCTGAAACAATTGATGCATTTGGCCGCTCAGCGCCTCTATCTGAGGGATGTTTTGTACAATGATCTCTGCGTTTTGTTCTTTGATCTGTACCTCTAGATCCTCTGTGATAGCATGAATGATGTCATTAAGGTCCGTTTGGGTGTATTTTACATTCTTGTTAGACAGCTTACTGAAAGATAAAAGGTCATCAATAAGATTTTTCATTCTTTCCGTTGATTTAACGATCTTATCCAGATAGCCTTTTTCCTTATCCGATCGATTCTCCTGATTGGTTCCCTGTAAAAGGTTACCGAAGGTCATGATCTTTCTCAGTGGTTCTTTTAAATCATGCGATACAACGGAAGCAAACTGAAGAAGGTCATAATTACTTTGCTCAAGCGCAGAGTTTGAATAAGAAAGTTTTTTTGTGGCTTTTTTTAACTCATTATAATGCTTATTCAGCTCTTCCGCAGCCTTTTTCTTCTCGGTCACATCTGTGAAGGTGGTTACGAGGCCGTCCATCATTTTCATAGCAATGATCTCATACCATCTTTCATTTCTGTCATCAAAGAATTCGAAGTGCTGAACTTTATCGTGGTCCACAACTTCCCTATACCTGTCAAAATAGGTCTGATCTGAAGAAGGTGCGTTCTTAAATACACGTTTGCCGACCAGCTGTTCTTTTGTTGTCATGAACATTTTCACGGCAGCGTCATTTACTGCAATATATTCAAAATCAACAATCACATTGTTTTTATCACGAATTGCTTTTTTTACAGTGATACCGCTCACGGAACTGTTGAACACGCTGTCAATAATGCTGCTCAACTGCTTGGTTTCCGATATGTCAATGAATGTGACTACCACACCGTCAATAGTCCTGTTCAGCTTGATATAAGGACTGATTCTCATCAGATGAACGCGGTTGTCCTTTAAAGAAATTTCTTTTTCAATGGTGTTTCCTTTCTTCATTACTGTCCGAAGATCATTGACAAAGTCCAGCGATTGAAAATTATTAGAAATATCAAGGATACTTCTTCCGATATCAGTCTCAATAAGATTCACCTGTTTTTTAACAGCAGGGGAAAATCTTCTAATTATTAATTTTTTGTCGATCAGAAGCTGGCCGATATCAGTACTGCTGAAATAATTATTCAGATCCTCGTTCAGCTCAACAAGCTCCCTGATCTTCATCTGATGCTCAGTATTCACAGTATGAAGCTCTTCATTCAATGACTGCAACTCTTCGTTCGTGCTCTGCAGCTCTTCATTTGCTGAGATCATTTCCTCGTTGCTCGACTGCAGTTCTTCGTTCGCAGTCTCAAGCTCTTCAATTGCAGCCTGAAGGTTTTCTTTTGTTTCCCGTAACTCTTCTTCTACTTCTAGAAGCATGGACGTTTTATCCATATTTGAACTCTGTCCTTTTTGTCTTACAGAGAGCTTCTCCTCCTCTTCATGGATAACAACAAAAATAAAAGGCTGAATATATTCACTCTGATCAAGGTAAGGCTTCACAATAATGTTAACAGTCTTTCTGGTTTCTTTTTCACCAAGCTTTACCTTTTTCAAAACAACTCTTGTAGATTCCTTGGTAGCTTTTCGCACCGCACCGCTGATGGCTATCGACAGCTCAGGGGAGACAAGTTTTAGGATATTCAGATTAAAGCTGCCATCAGGAAATTTCAAATATTCCTTAAAATTTCCAATCGCCTGCTTTACCTCAAACTCGCGGTCAATGAGAATACCTGCGTATTTGTATTCATCCATCACAGTTTCCTTGAAGATCTCAGGAAGGTTGTTCAGGGCATTTTTTGTTTTGATCGCAGTCGCATAAGGATTGTTGAATTTACTTTCAACACTTGGCTGGTAATGCTCATGGGTTACCATAAGCGGCTTGGAAATGTTTTTGAAGAGCTTCCATTTTTTACTCAGCTCCTTCATGCCATCTTTTAAACTTCCTATGTTTTCGCTCGGCCCCATGAACAGATATCCATTTGGGCACATGGCAAAATGAATGGTTCGCAAAATGTTTTTTTGCAGTTCATTCCCGAGATAAATAAGCATGTTCCTGCATGTAAGGAGATCAACCTTACTGAATGGAGGATCTTTCAGAACATTATGGTTTGCAAATACGATCATTTTCCTGATCGTAGGGGCAATTCGGTAAGTGTTACCTTCCTTGATGAAGTATTTTTCAAGGCGGTCTTTAGAAATGTCTGCGGTAATGGTATCCGGATAAATGCCTTTTGATGCCGTTTCCAGCGCAGCTTCATCTATATCCGTTGCAAAGATCTTTATTACGTTCGTAAGTTTGTGTTTGTTCAGATACTCCTGAAATAATATAGCCAGCGAATACGCTTCTTCACCGGTGCTGCACGCGATGGTCCAGACTTTAACCGCTTCACCATTCTTTTTGTCTGCGAAGAGTTGAGGGAAAACAATATTGTACAGCTCATCAAAAGCTTCCGTATCCCTGAAAAATTTCGTCACCCCGATCATGAATTCCTTTGCAAGGAGCTTCGCTTCATCCTGGTGACGATTCATGTACTGGATGTAATCGTTCAGCGATTTGATGTTTTTCATCGCCATTCGCTTCGATAAACGCCTGTGTATCGTTGGACGCTTATAATGGCTAAAGTCGTGACCGGTCGCTTTGTAAATATTTTCAAGAATCTCACGAAGCAAATATTCATCCTTCTGCGACATGTCCTGAAATGTTTTTTGTAATGGGCTCTGATTCTCCATTAGGAACTCAATGAGCTCTCCCGCAATCATGTCAGGAGAAAGGATCAGATCCGCAAATCCGGTATTGATAGCGCTGTTAGGCATGCCGTCAAATTTCGCTGAGATCGGATCTTGTACGATAACAATCCCTCCGTTTGCTTTGATCGCTTCAATTCCATTGGTTCCATCGCTGCCTGTCCCGGAAAGTATAATTGCAATTGCGTCTTTCCCTTTTTCTTTTGCAAGAGAGGTGAGGAAATAATCAATCGCTGTGTTGGGTGCCCCTTTTCTGTCTTTATCAGTGAGCTTTATGGTTTCACCTTCAAGGGAAAGCAAGAATTTACTAGGGATAACATAGATACAATTCCGCTTCAGTTGCATTCCATCTTCCGCTTCAAAAATTTTCATCTGGGAATGCTTGGCCAGAAGTTCGGGCATCAGGCTTTTATAATCCGGAGAAAGGTGTTGAACGATTACAAAACAATAACCTGTATCATCAGGCATGTTGTCGAATAACTCGTGGATGGCCTCTAAACCACCTGCAGAAGCCCCTATTCCCACAACAAACATTTTTTCTTTTGTTGTTTTACCGGGTGCGTTTCTTTTTACTGTCATATTACTACTATTACTTTTACTGCTGCGGATGTTCCGCGACTTTGTTTATGGCGTTTCTTGGTCTTCTGTAACCTGGTCCATCGTCATTCGAACCTTTACATCAACCGGAAGACTTATTGTAAATGTGGTGCCTGCACCCACTTCACTTTTTGCACTGATGAAGCCCTGGTGCTCTTCCACAATCTTCTTGCAGATAGCAAGTCCGATGCCAGTGCCTTCATATTCTGTATTTGCATGAAGTCGTTTGAACATGGTGAAGATCTGCTCGGCATACTGCTGCTCAAAGCCAATCCCGTTATCCTTGAAATAGATCCTGCAAAATTTTGTGGGTATTGTATTCCCCAATTGCATGGTTTCAATTTTACTGCTGATCCTGATCTGTGGACGTTCATCTTTCTTCGAATACTTGATTGAATTTGCCAGCAGGTTCTGGAAAAGACGTTTGATAAGGCTTTTGTTAACCTGTAAGGAAGGGAGCTTATCAATGATAATCTCTGCATTGCTTTCATGGATCTGCAGATCTGATTCTGCGATCACTTCTTCAAGCAATGTATTCATGTTAGTTTCCCTGAGATCTTCTTTGGTAGTCGAGATCTTACTCAATGTAAAAATATCGCTGATGAGATTCTGCATCCTCGCACACGCTGCCTGGATCTTGTCGATATAAACTTTGCTTTCAGAGTCAAGATCCTGGGCGTATTTTGAACTGACACGGTCACTAAAGATCCTGATCTTACGGAGCGGTTCCTGCAAGTCGTGCGATGCCATGTATGCGAAACAATCCAGCTCTTTATTCTTAGCCTCCAGCTCATCAATATTCTCAAGAAGCTTTTTGTTCAGCTCCCGTATTTTTTCTTCTGAAGCGATCCTCTCTTTTATTTCAATCTCGAGATTGCGGTTTGTCGCCAGAAGCTTCATTTCCTGCTGAACAAGCAGATAATTCTTTTTATACAGCTCTACAAAAACCTGGACTTTCGCTTTCAATAGTTCCGGCCGGATAGGTTTGTAGATATAATCAACAGCACCTGCTCGGTAACCTCTGAAAATGTTCTCATCACCGTGGCCGTGGGCTGTAATAAAAATAATCGGGATGTGCTTTAATTTCTCACGCTCATAGATCAATGAAGCTGTTTCAAACCCGTTAAGGTTAGGCATCTCCACATCCATCAGGATGATGGCAAAGTCAAACTCTCTCAGGAGGATCTTTAATGCTTGCTTGCCTGAATTGGCGGTCTGGATGTCATAATTATCTTCTGAAAAAATACTTTTCATGGACATGAGATTATTCTCATTATCATCCACAAGAAGTACCTTAACCTTGAACGCTTTTGGCATAACCTTATTAATGTAATAAAACCTGCCCTTCACTTATAAGGTGAAGAGCAGGTTATAAAATTAATGTTTTTTTTAATTTTATTTATAGAACCAGATTCTCATCATCGATAACAACTGATCCATTTTTAATGGCTTCGTAATATAATCGGATGCTCCGGCTTCAATACACTTCTGACGATCGCCCTTCATCGCTTTCGCTGTTACGGCAATGATCGGAAGGTTATTATTCTTATGCTCCCTGCGGATCTTCTGCATGGTTTCATAACCATCCATTTCCGGCATCATGATGTCCATCAGGATCATCTCAATATCGTCCTGCTCATTCATCAGGTGAATTGCTTCCTTGCCGGATTCCGCGGTGATACAATTGATGTTATAACGCTCAAACACAGTGGTAATTGCGAAGAGATTACGAACGTCATCATCCACTACCAGAACTTTCTTCCTCGAAAGGATATCATTCTTCATTCTGATATTCTCCATCATTCTCCGTTTTTCAACAGGAAGAGTTGTGTAGTTCACGTGAAGGTTCAGCATTGTTTCTTCCAGTAAGCGGTCAAGTGAGGCAGCCTCTTTAAGAACGATGCTTGTCGACATTTTCTGGATCTCAACCAATTCCTTCTTAGAGAAATCTTTAGCGGAGTAGATAATGATGGGAGTAAGCGTCTGCGTATCCTGATTGATCTTCTTTAACAGATCCATTCCGCTGTAATCCGGTAACGTGTAATCAAGGATGATCGTATCGTATTGCTTGTCCTTTAATAGGTCCAGGGCTTTTTGTCCCGTTTCAGCAATAGTGATATTGATCTTTTCTTCCTGAAGAAGCTTCACAACCTGTGATGATTCGATCTCATTATCCTCAACGATCAGAAGCTCTTTCACTTCTTTTTTGTTGAACTTCAGGATATCATCAAACAGAACATCCAGCTGATCATTATTCAGAGGCTTCAGCAGGAAGCTTCTTGCTCCTCTGCGCAACGCAAGCACTTTATTTTCTTCACCGGAGATCAGGTGAATAGGAATATGACGGTAGTTAAGATCGTTCTTCAACAGGTCAAGCACTTTCCAACCGCTGGTGTCCGGTAGCTTTACATCCAGAGTAATTGCGATAGGAGAGTAGCGTGCTACGAAATTGAAGATTTCAACATATGTTGTCGCGATCACAACTTTCATATCATTTGCATGTGCCTTGTCGATCATGATCTTTCCGAAACGGAGATCATCTTCAATCACAAGTAAAACTTTATCGTTCGGAACAATGTTATGTCTGTCATCACCGGCCTCATTCAGCATTTCATCAACACCTTCAAACTTTTTGTTCTCGATCCCTTCTTCAGTCATTTTTAAAGAGTTCAACAGCACATCAAGTTCTGCATTTGGTGTATCCTGGATCTTTTTGTTGAAACTTTCAAGTGATGTTCCATCGCCCATTTCCAGAGGAATGTATAATGTGAACGTACTTCCTTTTCCAACTTCAGAATCAAGCTCGATAGTTCCGCCAAGTAATTCGGCAAGACCACGGCTGATCGATAATCCAAGTCCTGTTCCACCGTACTTACGGCTTGTAGAACCTTCTGCCTGCTGGAATGCTTCAAAGATAATGGCCTGCTTATCCTGCGGGATTCCAATTCCTGTATCGGAGATACGGAATGCCACCACACGCTTCGCAGCATCAAGGGTTGCATTGTTGCCCGGTTTCCAGCTCTTGTCTGCATCGAAGATCTCAAGTCTGACTTCACCTTTTTCAGTGAACTTGAAGGAGTTCGACAATAGATTTTTTAAGATCTGGTTCAGACGCTGAGAATCGGTCTCCATTGAATCCGGAAGGTTGAAATCCGTCTCGATTTTGAACTTAAGATTTCTAGCCTCAGCAATTGGTTTAAATGTAGTTTCAGCAAATGCAGAGATCTCTGAGAAATGAACTTTCGAAATGTTCGCGGAAATAAATCCGGACTCGATCTTCGAAAGATCCAGGATGTCGTTGATCAGCTGAAGTAAATCGTCTCCACAAGAGTGGATAGTTTTAGCATAACGTGTTTGCTTATCATTTAAGTTTCCTTCAGCATTTTCATAAAGCTGCTGTGCAAGGATCAATAAAGAGTTAAGTGGTGTACGTAACTCATGCGACATATTTGCAAGGAACTCTGATTTGTATTTCGAAGTAAGTGTAAGCTGTTCTGCTTTTTCCTCAAGTGAACGTCTAGCTTCCTCAACCTCTTTATTCTTAGCTTCAACCTCATTCTTCTGTTTAACAAGTAACAGCGCTTTATCCTGAAGCTCATCATTTGTTCTTCTTAACTCTTCCTGCTGGATCTTAAGCTCACCTGCAAGTGACTGCGATTGAGTTAAAAGTTCTTCTGTTCTTGAGTTCGTCTCGATCGTATTTAATACGATACCGATCGACTCAGTTAACTGAGAAAGGAAGTCTAAGTGAGTTTGAGTGAACGCATCAAGCGATGCAAGTTCAATAACCGCTTTCACATTATTCTCGAACAATACAGGAAGCACAACAAGATTTGTTGGCTTCGCTTTTCCTAAGCTGGAAGAGATCTTAATATAATCTTTAGGAACATTTGAGATAATGATTTTTTCTTTTTCAAATGCACACTGACCAACAAGTCCTTCACCGATCGCAAATTCCTGAGGAATATGTTTGTCTGATTTATAAGCGTATGCAGCGGATAATCTTAACATTGGCTTTTCCTCGTCAGAAGAGAAGATGTAGAATGCACCATAATGCGCAGTTACAACGGTAGCCAACTCTGAAAGAATACGCTTTGTTACTGTCTTCAGATCTTTCTGACCCTGTAACATCTGTGTGAACTTTGCAAGATTTGATTTTAACCAATCCTGCTCCTGGTTCAGTAAAGTTGTTTCACGGAGATTCGTGATCATCTGGTTGATGGTATCTTTTAATTCTTCCACCTCACCTTTAGCATCCACACGAATGTTACGTGTTAAATCTCCTTTCGTAACCGCAGAAGCCACCTCAGAGATAGAACGTACCTGAGTTGTTAAGTTCTCAGCGAGCTGATTTACGTTCTCAGTTAAGTTCTTCCAGATTCCTGACGCACCCGGTACGTTTGCCTGTCCGCCCAGTCTTCCTTCAACTCCTACCTCACGTGCAACGTTCGTTACCTGATCAGCGAATACTGCAAGTGTCTCGATCATCTCGTTGATCGTATCAGTTAACTGAGCAACCTCACCTTTAGCATTGATGGATAATTTCTGACGTAAGTTACCCGTAGCAACCGATGTTACAACTTTCGCGATACCACGTACCTGGGATGTTAAGTTGGTAGCCATCATGTTCACCGAGTCAGTCAAATCCTTCCACGTACCTGCAACACCCGCAACATAAGCCTGTCCACCAAGCTTACCTTCCGTACCTACCTCACGCGCAACACGAGTTACCTCTGATGCGAAGGCTCTTAACTGATCCACCATTTTATTGATGGTGTTCTTTAAGTCGAATATTTCTCCTTTTACGTCAACAGTAATTGTTTTTGATAAGTCACCACTAGCAACCGCTTTTGTTACCTCAGCGATGTTACGAACCTGTGAAGTTAAGTTACCTGTCATCTGATTCACAGAGTCAGTTAAATCCTTCCATGTTCCTGCAACACCCGGTACGAAAGCTTGTCCGCCCAGCTTACCATCTGTACCAACCTCACGCGCAACACGAGTTACCTCAGATGCGAATCCGCGGAGCTGATCCACCATTGTATTTAATGTTTCCTTTAACTGTAAGATCTCACCGCGTACATCCACCGTGATCTTCTTCGATAAATCCCCGTTAGCAACCGCGATCGCAACATCAGCGATGTTACGTACCTGAGCTGTAAGGTTACCTGCCATCTGGTTCACAGAGTCAGTTAAATCTTTCCATGTTCCTGCAACACCCGGTACGTGAGCTTGTCCGCCCAATTTACCTTCTGTACCCACCTCACGTGCAACACGCGTTACCTCAGATGCGAATCCGCGAAGCTGATCCACCATCGTATTGATCGTATTCTTTAATTCAAGGATCTCACCTTTAACATCCACACCGATCTTACGGCTCAAATCTCCGTTCGCAACCGCTGTCGTTACCTCAGCGATGTTACGTACCTGAGATGTTAAGTTGGATGCCATTTTATTTACTGAATCAGTCAAATCTTTCCATGTTCCACCAACACCCGGTACATAGGCTTGTCCACCAAGCTGTCCTTCCGAACCCACCTCACGTGCAACACGGGTTACCTCTGAACCGAATGAGTTCAGCTGATCCACCATTGTATTAATTGTATTCTTTAACTCAAGGATCTCACCTTTTACATCCACTGTGATCTTACGTGATAAATCCCCTTTCGCAACCGCAGTTGTTACCTCAGCGATGTTACGTACCTGAGCTGTTAAGTTCGATCCCATCTGGTTAACAGAATCCGTCAAGTCTTTCCAGATACCATCAACACCTTCAACAGTTGCCTGTCCACCCAATTTTCCTTCGCTACCTACCTCACGCGCAACACGTGTTACCTCTGAACCAAATGAGTTCAGCTGATCCACCATTGTATTGATCGTATTTTTTAACTCAAGGATCTCACCTTTTACATCCACGGTGATCTTACGGGACAAATCTCCTTTCGCAACCGCAGTTGTTACCTCCGCGATGTTACGAACCTGATCGGTAAGATTACCTGCCATCTGATTCACCGAATCAGTTAAGTTCTTCCATGTACCACCAACACCGGTTACTGTAGCTTGTCCGCCAAGTTTTCCTTCAGTACCAACCTCTAGCGCTACACGAGTTACCTCTGATGCGAAAGAGTTTAACTGATCCACCATAGTATTGATTGTGATCTTTAATTCAAGGATCTCACCTTTAACATCCACGGTGATCTTACGTGATAAATCTCCGTTCGCAACCGCTGTTGTTACCTCAGCAATGTTACGTACCTGAGCTGTTAAGTTCGATCCCATCTGGTTCACTGAATCTGTTAAGTCTTTCCAGATACCATCAACACCCTCAACAGTTGCTTGTCCTCCAAGCTTACCTTCACTACCAACCTCACGCGCAACACGTGTTACCTCTGAACCGAAAGAGTTCAGCTGATCCACCATCGTGTTGATAGTTTTCTTTAATTCCAATATTTCACCTTTAACATCCACAGTGATCTTACGTGACAAATCACCTTTGGCAACTGCAGTTGTTACCTCAGCAATGTTACGTACCTGTGCTGTTAAGTTAGATCCCATCTGGTTAACAGAATCTGTTAAGTCTTTCCATACACCATCAACACCTTCAACCGTTGCTTGTCCGCCTAATTTCCCTTCGCTACCAACCTCACGCGCAACACGTGTAACCTCTGAACCGAATGAGTTCAGCTGATCCACCATCGTGTTGATTGTTTTCTTTAATTCAAGGATTTCACCTTTAACATCCACGGTGATCTTACGCGACAAATCGCCTTTCGCAACCGCAGTTGTTACTTCGGCAATGTTACGTACCTGTGCTGTTAAGTTTGATCCCATCTGATTTACAGAGTCAGTCAGATCTTTCCATACACCCGCAACACCTTTTACTTTTGCTTGTCCGCCCAGTTTACCTTCAGAACCTACCTCACGCGCAACACGCGTTACCTCGGAAGAGAAGGAGTTCAGCTGATCCACCATCGTATTGATCGTGTTCTTTAACTCAAGGATCTCACCTTTCACATCCACCGTGATCTTACGGCTCAAATCCCCGTTCGCCACCGCAGTAGTTACTTCAGCGATATTACGTACCTGACCTGTTAAGTTACCAGCCATCTGGTTCACTGAGTCAGTCAAATCTTTCCATGTTCCTGCAACACCTTTTACCTGTGCCTGTCCACCCAGTTTACCTTCAGTACCAACCTCAAGTGCCACACGAGTTACCTCGGATGAGAATGAGTTCAGCTGATCCACCATGGTGTTGATCGTATTTTTGAGCTCAAGGATCTCTCCTTTTACCTCCACTGTAATTTTCTTTGATAAATCGCCTTTTGCTACGGCTGTTGTTACATCCGCGATGTTACGTACCTGGCCTGTAAGGTTACCCGCCATAAGGTTTACCGAGTCGGTAAGATCCTTCCATACACCACCCACACCTTTTACTTTCGCTTGTCCACCAAGTTTACCTTCCGAACCTACCTCACGGGCAACACGTGTCACCTCCATGGTAAATAAGTTCAGCTGCTTCACCATGTCGTTCACCTCTTTCGCGATACGGGCGAATTCACCCTGAAGAAGGTGATTACTTTGTTCGATAGGAATGTGTTGTGAAAGATTTCCTTTCGCAACAGCCGAGATTACACGGTCAATCTCACGGATCGGATATGCAAGATCGGAGATCAGATTATTTAATGCGTCTACACCGGCTTTCCATTCACCCTGCGCATCGGGGATCGCGATCCGCTGGTTCAGCTTACCTTCCTTACCAATAGTCACCTGAGCTTTTGTGAACTCTTTGATGAGTTTTTTATTATTGAAAATGATGTCGTTGAGAGTGTCGCAAACCTTTCCGCTGATACCAATTTTGTTGATCGGCATTTTCACATCAAAGTTTCCTTTCTTCACCTCAGTGAGAATAAAAAGCAGCTCTGCTGCATCAAGAGAATCAACAGGCTCGCTTATCACGATGCGGCCATTTCCGGCCTCGGGATTAGCTTTTACATTTTTTGCCAGCTTTTCTTTGGTGAGTTTATTCACCTTCACAGCTTTGGCTTTTTTCTTCACCGCTGCTGATGGCTTTTCAAGCACTTCTGCAGCTGATGAATCATCAGAAAATTTGGATTTTTTAGCACCCGTCTTCATTTGCGATAGTTTTTTAGCAAATGTAAAGCTAAGTGAGAAATTCCGTAAAGCCTATGGCTGTTGATAAATAAGAGTTTTTGGGGAGGGAATTCCCCAAAAATGCCATGTCAAATAAAATGCCATAATTCATATCAGCCACAATTATTTAAGTGTTTTAACCAACGGCAGCGGATTGTCAATCTTCAAGGATTATGACAAATAATTTATTACAAACTTTTAAAATGCTTCTACGAACAAAAGTTAATAATGCAGGCACGGTTATTTAGTAAATTTCACAGAACATTTCAGATGTTCAATTGAATTTGTTTAGACGTGATTTTAATTAATTTTTCCCGATCCCAGGTACACGGGAGGAAAGGAAAAAAAGAAAAGGCCTCTTTCGAGAGGCCTTTTTTATGCCCCATTCAAAACTTAACCCCTGTATGAAAACAGAATGGAAATATTTTCAAAATTTATATCAGTGAGGCTTAGGAACTTGCGGATTCTGGTCTCATAAATGGAAACTATGCTGCATATAATACGTAAGGTTACGAGCTGCGTACCGCTATGAGCGCAGCTGGTCAAATAAACGATTTGGATATATAGGTTATCTTACTTTTTTATTTTATCAGTGAAAAGAAAGTAAGCTAAAATAAAATTATGAATCAGATTAACATTGGCATTGAAATACAGAATAATGAACATTTCAGTAAATTTCTCCAATTATTAAATCTATCGTTTCCTGATTCAATTATTTTCGAACTGAGTTCGTTTATCCAAAACGTAAAGCAAGCTCCGGATGTTATTTTTTTAGCCGGTGATACCCTAATTAACAGCCAGATAATCCTGAATCTTGCCGCTCAATATCCCGAAACTGCTCTGATCTTTCTTTTTTCACGCGACAATTCCTTGCCTGAAACGTTAAAGAGTGAGGGGACAATTGATGATATACTTCAATTTTCCGAGTTAACTCCATATCTAATAGTAAAGAGTGTTGAGTATAGTTTAGCTAAACGCGCATTGAATAGACAGCTGCGGCAAATGGCGTCTTCTTTGGCATCAGAAGTCCCACTTATTGATTTAAAAAAGAGCGATGTCAATTATCGCTCCCTGGAAGAGCTTTTGACCCACACTGACTCAATATTAGACAGAAATATAAAGGATTTGAGGCGTTTTGTCGAAGAGCTTAAGAACTCCTATCACCGGATTCAAATGGTAATGGATAATTCTTCAGACTGTTTTATCGAATTGGATACTGACTTACGAATAATTAATCTGAATAAGAATGCTCAGCAGTATTATCAAATGTTTTTCGGGCGAACTTTCCGGATAGGCGATTTTATACTGGATCATGTGTCAGAAGCACGGCTACATGACATAAGGCTTGTGTATAATGAAGTGCTCGCTGGAAACAAGAAAATTTTGAAGTTTGAAGTAGCCGACCAGGGACTACAGAGAACCTTTAAAATGAAATATCTGCCAGTGAAAAATCTGGATGGAAATATTACTTCAATAACTTTTATAGCAGAAGAGATAACAAGCGAAGAGAATTCACTGAAGGGAATGATAAGACGACAGGAAGAGCTCCTTGAAGCCGAAAGAAATTATCGCGATCTTTTTGAGAAGTCCAATGAAGGAATCATCATCCACGATGAAGCAACGGGAAGCATTCTGGATATTAATCAAAACGCATGTAATATTATTAAGACCACAAAACAAGCCGTACTATCAGGTTCTGTAGATATTTTTGGGCACCACAAAAAGGGATACAGATTTTCTGATGCTATAAAGGAGCAGAAAAAAAATGCTGTAAACGGAAAACAATCATTTGACTGGGAAGCATTGAGAAGTGATGGTTCGCATTGCTGGCTGGAGGTGAGCTTATTCCCCACTGATATTGGGGGTAAAAAAAGAATTCTTGTTTTCATCAGGGATATAAATGAGCGGAAAAAGAATGAGGAGCGCACGAAGTTGGCTTTGAGCGAAAAGAACAAGGTATTGAACGCTTCGCTTGATGTTATATGTTCGATTGATTCGGAGGGGAAATTCGTGATGGTGAGCAAGGCCTCCGAAGATGTCTGGGGATACACTCCGCAGGAATTGATTGGTAGGAAATATATCGATCTGGTTTTTGCGGAAGACAGAGAAAAGACCAATAAGATTGCAGAGCAGATAACTGAAGGTTTATCCGTTAGAAGTTTTGAGAATCGTTATATACGCAAAGACGGGTCACTGGTTTTTATTATTTGGTCAGCAAAATGGGATGTTGAAGATAATTTAATGTATTGTACCGCTAAGGATGCCAGCAGAAAAAAGCAGTTGGAGTTTGCACTGGAGCATGAACGATTACGCTACCGCACTATATTTAACAAGGCACCTGCCGTAATCGCAATGTTAAGGGGAGAAGATCATTCATTTGTAATGGCTAATCCTTTGTATATGAAACTTTCAGGTAAGACGTCACTCGTGGGCTTAACGGTCAAAGAAGCATTTCCGGAAGTTGAGTCACAAGGTTTCATTTCGCTGCTTGATCATGTATATAATTCAGGTATGCCGTATGAAGCGCGTGAAGCTCCCGTACATATAAAAAATGGTGATAGTTCGCGTGAGTTTTATCTAGATTTTATATATCAGCCGTACGAAGACGCTCACAAAAATATCGAAGGTGTGTTCTTTTTTGGTATCGATGTTACCGAAAAAGTTTTGACCCGAAGGAAGATTAAGGAGAATGAGGAGCGCTATAAGCAAATCGTGGAGACGGCCCAGGAAGGTATATGGACCTGGAATCACGCGGGAATTGTAACCTTCTGTAATAAAAAGTTATGTGAGCTGCTGGAATATAGTGAACAAGAAATAATAGGTAAGCATTACACAAGGTTTATGAACCGTAGTGAACATCAGTTTGCATCAAGGTATTTTGCCGAAGTTGCAAAAGGCGCTAAAAAAAGGTGCGAATTAAAGTATAGAACAAAAAGCGGAGGCGTGATCTGGGCACATGTCGCAGGCTCAGCCATACATGAATCAGGAAAGTTTTTCGGTACCATGGCTATGGTGTCCGATGTTACTATCAGGAAGCTTGCAGAAGATAAGCTTAAGAAATCGGAAGCAAACTTAAACAGTATTATTGATAGTACTAATGTAGCTTATACACTGCTGGATAAAGATCTAAAAATTGTTTTGTTTAACCAGTCTGCCTATAATGGCACACTTAAAGAACAGGGTAAGAAATTGGAGATGGGCCGTCATATAAAAGAGTATGCGCCTGTGGAGAGGGTAGGCGATATTGATAAGATATATGGAAAGGTTTTACAGGGGGAAACGCTCAGCAGCACTGTTTCTTTTAAAAATGATGAACAAACGAGCTATTACAGCCTTAAGCTTTATCCTGTATCCAGCTCTGACAATACAATTCTGGGCGTCCTTATCGCGATGGATGATATAACAGAAAGGAAGCAGGCGGAAGATCTACTTGAAAAACAAAATAAAGAACTTAGAAAAGCAAACGAGGAGCTTGATCGTTTTGTGTATAGTGCCTCTCACGATCTACGTGCTCCCCTGGCATCTATTCTGGGACTATTGGATGTTGCGAAAATTGAAAATCAAGTTGAGCAGCTAAAAGGCATTAACAAGATGGTTTATATGAGTGTAACCAAGCTTGACAGCTTTGTCAGGGACATTATCGATTATTCAAGGAATGCGAGGCTGGAGCTATCGGTTGAAAGGATCGATTTTAAAGAGTTGATCGATGAAAGCGTAGAACAGCTTCATTATATGGAGGCGGCAAGCAGTATTGATATCCGAACAAAGATAAATGGTCAGTCTGAATTCCGGAGTGATAAGAAACGTATCAGGGTTATAATTAATAACCTCCTGTCAAATGCGATCAAGTACCACAACATCCGTCAGGCCCACCCATACATTCAGTTTACAATAACACTTTCGAATAGAAATGCTGTTATTGAGATAAAGGACAATGGCAACGGAATTGCACCTGCTTCTCTCAATAAAATATTCAACATGTTTTATCGGGGAAGTGAGAACAGTACAGGTTCAGGACTGGGCCTATATATTGTGAAAGAAATTGTTGAGAAGCTTTCGGGAACTATGGGGGTGCAATCAACACTTTCAGAAGGAACAACTTTTCAAATTCAACTGCCTGCTGCAGGCACAGAGACCTCCCCAAAATGAAAAGCCCCTTAAAAAATTTAAGGGGCTCAGTGGCTTCGCTCAGAATCGAACTGAGATCAAAAGTTTAGGAAACTTCTATTCTATCCATTGAACTACGATGCCAGGGCGACAAAGATAATAAAAACAAAAAGAACTGCAGGTCTATTTCCAGTCTCCTATATTCTTCTTTTAACAAGTGAAAATATCCAGGTGCCGAATAAAGGATCCAGTCGTGGGTTTTCAATCATAATTTTACCGTACCAAAAACAAAAACAAAATAAATTATGAAAGCTCAGATAGGAATGTTGGTAGCAGCCATAGCACTCACTATGGTAACAACAAGTTGTGAAAAAGACGATAACTCATCAAACGGGCCAGCTGCTTTAGTGGATGATAATGGCTCGGGCGGAAACGGAAGTGATGATGGTACAGAGAATGTTAGCCACGAACCCAAATGGAAAGTAACTGTTTTTAAAGAAGATGAAAAAGATGAAACTAATCACTTCAATGGATATCTGCTCAGGTTTAATACTGACGGGAGCGCAAACGCCTTTAACAGCACTGGAGTTACAAAAGGTACATGGCGTAAGAGCGAAAATAATTTTGTGATTAATTTCCCTTCAGAGCCTCTTAGTGAGTTAAATGATGATTGGCAAATCATTTCAGAAACGAAGACTCATATGGAACTTGAGCATATCAGTGGTGGTGATGGAAGCCGCGATTATCTAGTATTGGACAACAGTCTGCTTAAATGATGGCTATTGGTTACCGCGTAACGGCTACATATAAACGGCTACTGTCGAAGACACACCTGAATAGGCTTGAATCAACGTATCTTTGTACCACACAAAGCATGGACTTGATATAAATCAATTCTTTTCTTGACTTAGCACGAAGTTTGTATCACTTACTGCGGGATTATCACACCCGCTAACGGAAAGGTAAAAGATGTCAGCAATTAAACAATGGGAACAAAGCAGTACAAAAGTTTTCTGGGGCGAAATTGCACCTGCGGAGCACCTTGTGCAGATCTATGAAAATGATGCAGTAATGATCGACAGCTTGGAAGGTTTTGTCACAAGCGGTTTCGACAGCGGTGACAGTGTAGTAATAATTGCCACAGATGAACACCTGCAGGCTTTGCATGTCCGATTGAAGGTACAAGGCTATAATTTGGAACAATTAATAAATGATAGTCAGTACGTACCCTTAAACGCAATAGACACCCTCTCTAAATTTATGCGCGTGGGCTGGCCTGACGAAAAGCTCTTTATGAAAACTGTGACTGAAGTGATTTTAAAAGCAAGAGGAGATAAAGCGAGAAAGATAAGGGCATTCGGTGAAATGGTTGCTATTTTATGGGAACAGGGATACAGCGGAGCTACGGTGCAATTAGAAAATCTCTGGAATAAATTCAGTGAAAAAGAAGAGTTCTGCCTTTTTTGTGCATATCCTAAAAGCGGCTTTACCCAAGATCCCCACACTTCGATGCAGCATATCTGTTCAACTCATACAAAAGTGATCGATGGTTTACGAAGATCAAAAACGGAGGTCTTTTATAAAGATTCTACATATACAAAAGCATAAAAAAAAAGGAAGCGATCGCTTCCTTTTTTTTATAAAGAACTACCGGTAAATTATTGATTATTGAAATCACTGGGAGCTACACATTCCTTCCAATACTCGACTATCTTTCTCAGGGTGGCTTCCAGCTTGTCAATCCCTTCAGGTTTTCTAAAAAAACCCTGTACAGACATAGCGTAAGCATCTTCAACAGAATTTTTGTCTGAACCGGTACTGAAGAACAGGAACGGAACACACTTTAGGCTAAGCTCGGCATTCTCGTGAATTTTCTGGCGCAACTCAAATCCTGTCATCCTCGGCATATTTATATCGGAGATGATCAGAAAAGGAACTTTGGTTGTAGTATTCAGGAAATCTAAAGCTACAAGGCCATCATTAAAAAAACATAACTCATTTTCAAATTCAAGATTTTTAAAGATCTCAGTTAAAATACGCTGATCTGCTGCATTGTCTTCTATGATAATTATGGGGCCATGTTTATCCATTGATATTTGTTTTAGAATGTAATATTATACTATTAGTTACGTGCCAGTCTGAGATGCTGAAGGTACTTAAATATGCTAACGGCATCGATTTTTATTGTTCAAAATAAAAGTTGTGGATATGGGATTAACGAAATATAAAGAAAAAAGGAATTTCAAGGAAAGCCCGGAACCAACCGGAGGTAAAGCAGATAGCGACCGCTTACGTTTTGTCATTCAGAAGCATGCTGCTTCTCATTTGCATTATGACTTTCGCCTGGAGATGGAAGGCGTACTTAAGAGCTGGGCTGTGCCGAAAGGGCCGTCAACAGATCCTTCTGTGAAAAGGCTTGCAATGATGGTTGAAGATCATCCGTATGATTATCGGAACTTTGAGGGGATAATTCCCAGTGGATATGGAGCGGGGACTGTGATCATCTGGGATGAAGGATTTTATGAGCCGGCAAAAGGTGATTTTAAAAACAAGAAGGAAGAGGATAAATATTTCAGAGCGGGATTAAAGGCGGGAAAGCTTCATTTTATAATGAAGGGCAAAAAACTAAAAGGGGAATACGCACTTGTGAAAGCACATGGCAGAGGAGAGAATGGATGGTTACTTTTTAAAGTAAATGATAAGTATGCTTCGAAGGATGATATCACATTAAAAAACAAGTCGGTGATCTCGAAAAAAACACTCGAGCAGGTTGAGAAAACGACAGATAATTTTTATGGGTCCAACAGAGTGAAAGAGAGCGTCTCAAAAAGTAAAAAGGAAATTGCTTTGAATAAAAGAAGTGATGTGAGAGCTGCTTCAGAAAAAAATAAGAAGGCATTAAAGAATACTGTAAAGAAGGGAAAAGAAAATAAAGCAAAGAATGATAAGAAAAGTGGATCTCCCGTTGAAGCAATTCTGAAAAGTGCTCCGTCATTAAAATTTCCAGCTTCATTTAAGCCGATGCTTGCAACACTTGTAGATAAGCCCTTTGATGAAGAAGGCTGGATCTATGAAGTGAAGTGGGACGGTTACCGTGCACTTGCACTCTCTAATAAAGGCAAGATCGAACTGAAATCAAGAAATGATAAATCGTTCGCCTTAAAATTTTATACTGTAGTTGATGCACTTAAAAAATGGAATGTTAATGCTATTGTTGATGGAGAAATTGTAGTGGTAGGGGAGAACGGGATTTCAGATTTTGGTGCATTGCAAAATTGGAGAAGCGAAGCTGATGGTGATCTTCTGTTTTATGTTTTTGATGTGCTATGGTATGAAGGAAAAGATCTTACAGAACTTCCCTTAACTGAAAGAAAAGAAGTTTTGAAAAAAATTGTTCCTGATGGTGGAATCATAAAATTGAGCGATAGCTTCAATGAATCAGGGATTGAATTTTATGAGGCAGCAAAGAAAATGGGATTGGAAGGGATTATCGCAAAGAAAGCAGATAGCACATACAGTGTCGGTAACCGCAGCAAGTCCTGGTTAAAGATAAAAGCGAATAAGCGTCAGGAAATGGTTATTGGCGGTTACACAATCAATGATGACACCAGCAAATTGTTTAGCGCACTCCTGGTTGGCTTTTATGAAAACGGTAAGCTGATCTACACCGGAAAGATCGGGACAGGTTTCAATGATAAGACTCAGAAAGAAATGATGAAGCTCTTCAAGCCGCTTGTTGTAAAGAAGCCTCCTTTCGATGAATTGCCCGATGTGAATAAGCCTTCAAGGTTCAGGCCGAATCCTCCTCATGCGAGTGTCACATGGTTAAAGCCGCAGTTAGTTTGCGAAGTAAGTTTCACTGAGATGACAACAGATGGTATTATGCGCCATCCTTCTTTTCAGGGAATGCGCACTGATAAGAATGCTAATGATGTTGTAAGAGAGAAAGAAGTGGATGTAAAAAAAGCAGTTAAAGAAGAGAATATCATCAGCAGTAAAAAGATGATCGTTTCAAGAGGTAAAAAAGAAAGGAAGACTTTATTAAATCCTACTGAAAAATCACAGGTTAAAAAAGTAAATGGCCATGAGCTGAAATTCAATAATCTGGATAAACTATACTGGCCTAAAGAAAAAATCGCGAAGCGTGATCTTCTCAATTATTATTATCAGGTTGCTCCTTACATAATGCCCTATTTGAAAGACAGACCTCAGTCGATGAACAGGCATCCGAATGGCATCAATGGCCACAGCTTTTATTTTAAAGATGTAACAGGAAAGGCACCTGACTGGATTGAAACATATGAGTATCATAGTGACGCTGATGACCGCGTCAGAAATTATCTGGTGGCGAAAGATGATGCAAGCTTATTATACATGGCCTCCCTTGGTTGTATTGAAATGAACCCATGGCATAGCAGGGTCGGCTCTGAAGATTATCCCGATTGGTGTATCATAGATCTTGATCCCGCAAAGAATACGTTTGAGCAGGTAATTGAATGCGCAAGGGTTACAAAAGATGTACTTGATGCTATAGGTGTTCCTTCATATCCGAAAACCAGCGGTTCTACAGGGATTCATATTTATATTCCGCTTGGAGCGAAATATACATACGAGCAATCAAAAGAATTTGCGCGGATTATAGCGAGACTCGTGCATGAGCAGCTTCCTGAGTATACAAGCATCGAACGTGTTGTGAAACAAAGAAAAGGAAAAATGTACATCGACTTTTTGCAGAACCGGGCTCAGGCGACTGTTTCTGCGCCTTATTCAGTTCGCCCAAAACCCGGAGCTACCGTTTCAATGCCATTGCATTGGGATGAGGTGAAGAAAGGGTTGAAAATGACAGATTTCACAATACATAATTCCTTAGATCGCGTGAAATTTGAAGGCGATATTTTTAAGCCGGTGCTTGGAAAAGGGATCGATCTGAAAAAAGTAATTATAAAACTAGAAGAGCTTTAATCTACACGTAATTTTGCGAGAAGATTCACTAATTGCTGTGCTTCTTGTGTAGTAAGCCCTGCAGTAAATTTTTTGAAAAGCTGCTGAGAGCGGATCTTCTCCATTAGGTCAATTCCTTTTTGAGTGATTGTAATTTCGATCTTTCGTTTATTTTCCTTATTAGATTTTTTTTCAAGATAGCCCTTTGTGATCAGGCGGGAAACAATACGCGATACATCAGAATTTTTCTCGAGCATCAGGGATTTAAGCTCAGTGAGGGTTAATGGCTTGGGATGAGAAAAAAGAACTGAACCTAATACATTCGATTGCTGCGGACTCAGATCATACTCCAGAAACATTGCAGTGTATTTATCACTTAACCAGAAATGGGTGTAATAAACACTCGCAAGTACTTTTTCGTAGTCGGTATCGATATCATTTATTACACTGAATTCTTTTGTGACGGGCATCTACGAGTTTTTTTCAAATATCTGTAAATAATAAATAGCGATGGCATATTTGTTTCAACAATAATTAAAAAAGAATCATGAAACCTCCTGAAGGCGTTAAAGTCAACGAAGATCACACATCTACGTGGTGGATCGATAAAGAGGGTATGGTGTGTTCTGTGAGTAAAAGCAACGGCATTGACAACACAAGGGAGGGAATGATTTCTCAGTTCACGCTTTTTAAAAAAGCGAACGAAGACAAAAAGATCTGCATTTTATTTGATATCAGTTATGCACGTCCTGACAAAGAAGTTAACCGGGAGCGTGAGATACTTATGGATGAACTAGAAAATGTCATTAAGGCAATGGCCATAATTTCAACTTCTGCATTAGGAAGGCTTTTAGCAAATCTTTTCTTTAATCTTAAAAGCCCGTCTTTTCCTATGAAAATATTTAAGAATGAACAGGAAGCACGGGAGTGGCTTATTAATTATATGTAACAGCTATTCAAAATTCCTTTTTGACTTTAATTTTTGCCATTTCAACTAAAAACGAAATTTCTTCTTGTTAGCTATTTTAACTTTAGGATCGAAAATTTTACCAAAATGACTATTGAAAGAATTGAAGAACTGAAAAAGGCCTGGGGAGAAAAGCCTTGCGGTCATCCGTTATTAAAAAAAGCGCTCGCCTCGAACGATAAAGTGTGTACATCATGTGGTCGAACTGTATATTCAGGGGTACGAAATGAAACTTTCGTAGCCCCGAAGAGTATTCACGATCTTTTCAAACAGATTTAACTTCCCCCTTGTAACTTATTTCACTATTCTTATCTTTGTAATAGTGAAAAAAGCCTTATCTATATTACTTCTCAGCTGTTATCTGTTTTCCTGCACCGAATTAAGCCAGTTAATGAAAATCTCGGTAATGGTCGATCATTTTCAGGAAACACAGAAGGTGAAGTGTCTCACTTTTTTCGAATTTATTAAGGAGCATTATATTTCAGATGATGGGGATGAAAGTGACAACCACACAGATATGAAGCTCCCATTTAAAACATATGAAAGTTCATCATTCAGCTTAATCACAACAGCACAGCTTTATTCGACCCGAATATTACCTCTTGAGCAAAGTCATAATGAAATGTTTTTTCCTGAAGAGAAGTTAATAGAGTCTGCTTACCTGGCATCTATCTGGCAGCCGCCAAGAATTTTCTGATTTTATCTTCTATAATTAAAGTCCTTTATTAATTCTACGATTACTGACCGCGGTTATCCTGCAGTTTGGATCTATATACATATTCTATAATGAAAATTTTAAAATTTAAACTGGCGATCGTTTTCGCTTTAACATCTATGTGCGCCTTGTCGCAAAACTGGACGGGCAATATTAACTCTGATTGGAATAATCAGGGAAACTGGTCTTCATGGCCACTTTCAGGAGAGGATCTTTTAATCGATACGCTAAATTACACGGGGGCAAAGGCTAGTCCGATAATTTCCAGCGCTTCTGTTTTTTCTCCGGCCGAGGTGGTGATCCAAAACGGGGCTGTTGTGAGCATCAATAATAATCTGAACGCGTCAGGACGCATTGAACTTATTGGTGAAGGAACGAAGATAATTCAGAATGCCGGTACAGTGCAGGCTTCGGGCTCCGGAAGCAGCGGGCGATTTATTGTCAGTGAAGGCGCTCAGGTAAATTTGAATGGCGGAAATATCTTCTGTCAGCAGCGCCTTATTGTTGAGCTTGGCGCTTCGATAATCATGAATGGTGGAAATGTAAACGTGATTGAAGAAATTGCAGTAGGCGATGGTGACCTTTCGGGTAGCAGCTTATTTCTGATGAAGGGAGGTTCCATTGTAACAGGAGGTCTTGGATTTGAAAATGAATTCGGTGTTTATGAGCCAACTTTTAAAATGGCAAGTGGAAGTCTCACGGTGAATGGAAATGTTAGCTGGTTAGGAGTATTGCCCGGACAAGGAACACCGCGGTTAATCTTGCAGGGCGGAACCGCTGTAATAAATGGAAGTCTTTTAAATGAAACCGGAAGTACAGTTAATCTATATGCAAAAGTCAGTGATACAGCAAATGTTACTTTCAACGGGCCTTCAATCGCTTTGGTAAATGCAACCGATAGTGTTGTTCATCGTGATGCGTCCACACTAACTATAAATAATTCAAATACATTCTCAAATGCAGGAGTATGGTACGGAGATAATTCACTGATCACTTTTAATGGAAATACCATTTTGTCAGGGACAGGAGCTTATCAATTTAATTCCCTGCTGATTGTTAATGGTAAATTCTTATCTCAAGTTATTCCTGATATTAAAGTAAGCGGTGATATAACCAACAACGGAACCATCAATACAAACACAGGTTTGATTGAATTGAATGGAGGTATTCTTCAAACTGTTTCCGGAGCGAATACCATCAATTTTTACGATGTTAGAATAAATAATTCTTCAACAGGCATTTCGTTAGCTAAATCGACAGTTGTAAATCATGAGCTGGAATTAAATCGCGGCTTAATAAATACCGATGTGGTGAATCACGTCATTATCGCGGACAACGCAATTGTAAGCACATTTTCGGACAGCAGCTTCGTAAACGGGCCAATGGTAAAAAAAGGGAATGATGCTTTCGTGTTTCCTGTCGGAAAAGTTAACAAACTTTCGGAGATAGCTATAGGTGCGCCATTCAATGTCAATGCTGAGTTTGTAGCTGAATACTTTAATGACGGGTTCTCTGATACGCTTTCAATGAATGCGCCTTTAAGTAATGTAAGTAACCATGAATATTGGAAGCTGCAACAAACTTCAGGTTTAGACAGTGTTACAGTTGGTCTGTTCTGGAATGATTCAGCATTTTCTATAGAATCATGTAATGACTTAACAATTGCAAAATGGGATGGCTCTGCCTGGAATAATGTTCCTGCTGGCTTAAATGGCGCATGTAACAGTGGAAACTTAACTTCTCAGCAAGCTCAGTTACCGAATGGATTTCTGACCATTGGCAATGTTTCTCTTATTACCTCTGTGATGGATAATCACGCGGGAGAAGAAGTTATTTACCCCAATCCGATGGTCTCTTTATCGAGCCTTACAATCAAATCTAAAACTGAGATCAAGAATGTGGAAATTTTTGATGTTCAAGGAAGGATGATACACTTTATAAAAACAAAAGGCTCAAGGGAAGTAACTATTCCGAATACTAACCTAAGTCCTGGATTATACTTTGTAAATATATTTTCTGAGAAGGAAAAGGTTTCAAAAAAACTTATTGTTCATTAAGCCTTTAACCCCTGCATCTGCAGGGGTTATTTTTTTCCTTTATAATAGCAGGTCGCGATCGATAACATTGCTTCTTTACCTTCAACCACATTCATGATCTTCTTCCAGGTATTTTTACTTAGCATATTTTTTAAAGGCTGATCCAGCTTTGGGATCTTCTTGAAGTTTTTTGCTACCTGTTTGTCCCACACTTCAGCATATCTTAACAAATCATCCGGATATACAATCTTTCTTTTGGTGCCTTCATCATCCGCTTCAAAAGGCTCAGTAATGTTGAGATATCCATAGTCATCTGTTAACTGCTCACCCGGATGTATATCTCTAACGGCTATTTCAAAATCGTAAGCAGTTGACACGCAGCTGGAGCGAAAGCTATGGTTAACAAACCTTGCATTGTCCCAGCAGAGCACAAATTTTCCTTTATTGTTGCGGTATGAGTATGTATCAAGAATATTCTGATACACCTGATCCATCGATTGAATTTCTTTGGGAGAGAACTCTCTGTCGAGCTCATCAAGGACCCAGGTGATCGTGCCGGCAGGGATAAATTCTTTTGCTACAACACCATATCCGATGGTTTCATTTATAAAACGTAATTCAGTATGTGGGTGGATCATAAATTGTATTTATCCGGTAAATATAAAAAATTAATGTTTAAAGCTCTGAAATCAACTTACCTCAAATCGTTAATGGCTATTAAAAAAGTATGTTCAACGAAAGAAGGAAACCTTACGAGTTACTCCACGTATTTTTGAATTAATAAAAAAACAATATTTATGAACTACTCAATTAAATCAATTCTATTGGTCGATGACGATCAGGATGATAAATACTTCTTCGCGAAAGCATTAGGTGAAGCTGATTCGGGTGTAGAGTTACGCACTGCAATTGATGGACAGGATGCTCTCGAGAAATTGCAATTTGTTAATCCAGATGTTATACTGCTTGATCTGAACATGCCGGGTATGAATGGAGTTGCGTTTCTGAAAACAATTAAAAAAGACAAGGTCTTAAAAGATATTCCGGTTATAGTTTATACGGATGGCCTTAGTGTGTTTGACGAGAGTGAAGCGCTGAAACTTGGAGCATATTGTGTAATGCTGAAGGCTATAGATTTTCAGGGGACTGTAAAAACCATCAACGAAATTCTGAGAATGAATTTTATCAGAATGAGCGCATAAAAAAAGAAGGAAAGTTGCCTTTCCTTCTTTTAGAATAAATCTGTTTAGTGAGTAGTGTGGCCTGCTCCAGCTGTAGAGCCACCTGTGTGTGCACTATCACTTACACCCGACCCGGAAGTAGAATTGTTCTCAATTGCTTTTCCTGTCGAGCCGGTTGAGTTCGTTTCGTTAGTTCCAATGTTGCTTGTAGTCCCATCCGTTGTACCTGTTCCCGTTCCATTGCTGGTAGAGTGGTTTTCGGTTCCATTGTCGGTCCCGTGGTCATTCGCATTGTTGCCATTTTCATTGCAGGATGTTGCCAGCACTAAGCAAAAAGCTCCTGCTAACATGTTTAAGAGAATGTTTTTTCTTTTCATTTTTTTTGTTTTGGTTAAGTTTTAGTTTTCGGCTTGACCGCTGAAAGGGTGTTGCAATAAAAAAACTTGCCAATTACCCTCATTGCCGGCTGGCAATGAATTTGACCTTCGTTAAAAGGAGGATCTATGAAAATATCTACTGTAGTTATATTATCGTTTTGCTTATTGGTTGTTTCCGTTGTGCAGCTCTATCCCGGGGGTGAAGAAGAGGATCTCGCGTCATGTGCAAATCAGTACATGTGGGATAATCTTCATCAGGGAAATTACGACAGTATTCCGGAAATTATAAATAAGTTAACAGAGGTAAAAGAGAAATACCCTGAGAATGCGGAAATTACTGCTCATCTGGGTTTCGTTTATTTATGGTCGTTTGCCGAACGTGCCAGAAAAGATCCCGATCCATCTCAGTATAAAAACGTATTTCTGAGCAATCATTATTTTAAAGATGCAATTCGTTTGAATCCCGATGATCCGCGTTTATATGGCTTTCAATCGGCAACAGATATCTGCGAAGGGGCGTTATCTAAAAACTACAAGCTGATCATGAAAGGTTATGCGAACGCATTCGGCTCCATTAAAAAGTGGCCACAATTCAATAAGTTTGCAATAAGCCTGGTAAGCAGCCAGCTAAAAAAAGAATCACCTCTCTATAAACTTTCCTTAAAATATCAATGGGAACTTATTGATGACTGCTCTTGTCGTTCACTTGATAGACAAACAATTTTAAATCAACCCGAGAAAGTTTTCACTGATCTCATCCATGAATTGACAGTCACACGCGATGTAAATGTAAGGCGCGCATGCTGGAACTCATGGATCGCACCGCACAATCTTGAAGGCTTTCTTCTTAATTTCGGTGATATGCTGGTTAAGAATGGTGAGCTCAAAGAAGCGGAGATCATTTACTCAGCCGCCAGGTTAGCTCCAACCTATAATGAGTGGGTATATAAAAATGTATTGGAGCAACGACTAAAGCAACTTGAAGAAAATAAAGTTGAATTTGATAAGAAACCGGAGCTGCTCCATCTGAGTGGCACACGTCAGATCTTTATCAACTCGGAGTTTTCATGTATGGCTTGCCACCAGATGAGTAAGAATGAATTTGAAATGTTCGGTGTTAAATCGCTTGCGGTATCAAATTAAATGGTATACACTTTTAATGCGGGATTTAAATCAATACAAACATCAATGGCAAAATACGGCAAAAAGGCTCAGGAAAAAGTTGAAGAGACAATGCATGAAATGAAAGAAGGTAAACTAAGATCCGGTTCAGGAAAAAAAGTAACCAGTAAAAAGCAAGCAGTCGCTATCGGATTATCTGAGGCCAGAAAAGCAGGGGGAAAAGTACCTTCTAAAAAAGGTTCTAAAAAGACAGCTAAGAAAGCAAATAAAAAATCAGCTAAAAAAGCCCCTAAAAAAGCAGCTAAAAAGACTTCCAAAAGAGCAGGGAAGAAACCGGGTCCAAAAAAAGGGAGTAAAAAGAAATCATAACGGTAATTAATTAACAGTATTTTTCGGTAGATGTAATGTCTACAAAATGTGTATGCCGTTCTACACCTTACTGGGTTGAATGTAATGTAGACCTTTTTTGTTTTCGTTAAGCGGAAGCCAATTGATGCCGGTTGGAAAGTTTTCTTGTTTGGCTGAAATCATTTAGGGTAAAGGCCCTTCGGGGTACAATGTTTGACCCTTTAGATATATAAACATTTAAATATATATCAAAATGGAAACTGTAGTAGAAAAGAATTTCGTAAAGAAAGAACATAAGGAAGGAAAAGTAGCGAAAGCGATCGAAGAGCAGACAGCAAAGTTACCTTCAGATTTATTTTTGTGGACAGCAATTGGTGCAATGGTGTTGGCCTTGTCATCAAAGATAATAGGTAAAGATCACCTTGGGCTCTTTATAGGCCAATGGGCATCGCCACTATTAATTATGGGTTTATATAACAAGTTGGTAAAACTTGAAGGCCATGACTAATAATTGGTTGAAATTTAAAAGAGAAAGATCCGCTTAGTGCGGATCTTTTTCTTTTATTGAACTGATCTTTAAATTCTGACGATAACCAATTGCCGCGGTTGCACCGAAAATAACATGTGCTATGAACAACTGCAAAAAGAATGATTTCCGGAATACCGGCCTTATTGAAAGTGTGGCTTTCAGCACCGTTTTCCACACATAAATGGCCAAGATGCCGCTCAATGCCCCTAATATAGATCCATTGAGTAAAGTGGGCGGCTTGTGTGCCCGCTTCCAGATCTTTTCATAGCCGGTTACAAACAAATAGCCCACTCCATAATGCAGTAACCATGCTGGCGCCATTCCAACTTCTTTTCTCAAGACGGTTCTTTTTATAACCTTTTTTAATAGCTGCGGCTCTCTCACCTGGATTCCTTTTCTCTTGGAAATGAAATAGCTATAAGCTGTCATTGCACTCGTGCTTAAGGTTCCTGCTGCAATTATTTTTTTGAGGGACATAAATTCAGTTAATGATTATTGACGATAAATGAATATCATCATCATTTGGAGTTGTCTGTTTTTTTGATTCCACTATTAGTTCCATCGTTTGTGTTACTGGTGGAATTCGTTGTGCTGGTCGTGCCGGTTGTTCCACCGGATGTACTTCCATGTGAGTCATCATCCGTTGAACTGCTTGAGCTGGTTGTGCCGGAAGAACTTGAAGAACTTGAAGACGAACTAGAGCTGGAAGTGCTGTGATGACCTGAGTCATCATAGCCGGAATGGTGATGGTCATCATCGTCATCTTCACAACCGGTTGCAGTAAACAGTGTCAATGCCCCTCCAATCAAAATCAGCGGTAAAAAATGCGTTTTCATTGTCTTTAATCTTTAAGTTATTTTTTGTAGGTAGTGCTGCTGGTTCCAGTACTGCCAGTGCTCATCGTTGTGCCGGTTGTATTAGTTGTTCCGGTCGAACCTGTCGTGTTCGTAGTGCCGGTAGTCGTGTTTGTTGTACTTGTTGAGTTTGTAGTGCCGGTTGTGCCCATAGTGGTATTAGTTGATCCGGTTGTCATGGTTGTGCTGGTTGATCCTGTGGTTCCCATTGTTGTGTTAGTTGTTCCGGTCGTTCCCATTGTGGTGTTGGTAGTTCCCGTTGTACCCATGGTTGTGCTTGTGGTTCCGGTTGTTTCATCCGTTCTGGAAGTGCTTCCGGTTGTACCTGTCGTTTCATTATAATCAGTGCTTCCTGAAGTACTCATGTTATCAGTTGAAGAGGTAGTAGACTCGGAAGTTGTAGACCCTGTAGATCCTGAGGTGTCATCTGTATTTGCACTGTAACGGTCGCAGGCTGTTGCTGTTGTTAGGATCACTGCTACGGCAAGAAATAGTTTTGTAAATGGTCTTTTTTTCATTTTTTTGTTTGGTTTTTAGGTTATTAAAATAGATTAATCAATACGTGTTTTCCTTTAATAATATGCCAGGTAGCCGTTTTGAAGGAGCAGCTGCCTGAAAATATCAGATAGAAATGATTAACAGATAATTATGAGCGAAGTGGGTTGGAATGATTAGAAAAAGAATCCTCAGGTGATGAGGAAAGGGGCTGTTAAAAGAAAATTTTATAGCTGATTACCGGTATTAATCCTAACTGATAGCGGGGTTCCACTTTTTGGGTGACCTTGTCATAATAATGGTAAGCTATATTCTTTTCATTAAGCAAATTTTGAATGTCGAGCGCCCATATTACAGAACTTTTGGTTTTGTCTTTCCTATAGCTGATGCGGAGATCTACACGTGAATAGGCAGGTAGTTCTCTGTCGTAAAGATATTGATCTGAGCCCAGCACCGACTGTTCTTTAAATCCATTCCGGACAAATCCTCTCAGATCTGTGCCAAGTGTCCTGTTTTTTGAAAAGTGAAATTCGCGTCCGGTGGTAAGGGCGCAATTGTAATTGGTGTTGAATCTTCCTTCGAATGTCTTCTCAGCAATTGTGTAAGAACTATTATAAATACTGGCTGAGAGAATAATATAATATTTATTCATATTTTTTTCTACCGTGAGGTCATATCCATAAACAGTTGCTTCTCCGGTTTCGTCTAATGGAAAAAGAACCTGTTCATTAAAATAATTGAAGGCAGAGAAGTTATGTTCAATGCTTACAGGGATACGATGATATAGATGATAGTACAGTTCACTTCTGAGATCCAGGCTGAGAGCTTTGATGTGGTGTATGAAACTAAACGCGTCACTTTTCGTGGACCTGAGATTATAGTTTTCTACATTGCCGAGATTTAAGAAAAACGGCTGAAGCTGTGAAGATTGTCCGTAGTTAAATGAAATATCCTGCCGTGCTGAAAGTGTGTACTGTAAAAGCAAACGCGGTTGTAATGAAAAATCATTTGTTCTCGCCTGATATACTCCATGCAATCCTGCCTTCATTTCAAGCTTGTTGAAGAAAGTTCCTTCAAATGCTATAAATGGTTGAAATAGTGGTTCCGTTAAGCGTCCGTTCGCATTACTGATATCGTTAAGCACCAACCGCTGTTCGTTGATAAAATAATTATAATAAATTCCGCTTTTAAATCGGTATTGGTTATTTAGTCTTTTTGAAAAGTATGTTACTCCCGAAAGCCTGGATTGTTTGTATTGGTCCTTGTTTACAGGTTGGTTAAGCCATGAAATTTCAGTTGGCACTGATGTGCGGTCGACATTCTTTGCCGAATATGCGATGATAGTCCGCATAAACAAAGTATTACTGAAGGTATGGATGTAGTTCAAACCATTAATGGTAGTGAACGAATGGTAATCAATATTTTCAAGATCTTTCTGGATCAATGCGGATGCACTGTCTTTCACACCTCTGAAGATAGTTTCACTTTTTCCCGTCATGCTGAAAATCCGGAGTGAACCATTATTAAATGGTAAATTAAATACAAAGGAAAGATCCTGAAAATTTGTTTTTTCTCCTCCGAAGTCAATTCCCATCTTACTTAATAGCCCAATGGTAGAATACCTGTAATTAACCAGAAAGGAGGACTTACCTTTTTTTGAAAGCGGACCTTCAACACTTACATCGAGGCCAAGTAAGCTTGCCTGAATGATCCTTTCGAATTTTTGATTATTTCCATTTCTCAGCTTCATATCAAAGATTCCTGATAAGGAGTTGCCCTGTGTTGCATCGAAAGGAGACATCAGAAATCCGGAATTCTGTAATAGTTGTGCGCTGAAAAGACTTACGCCTCCGCCATTAAGCGTGGGCCTGTCATTAATGGTTCCTGCATTCTCCAGGTGGTTTGGATTAACAACCTCAACTCCCTCAAGTTTCCATTGGACATAGTTCGGTGACGTACCGCGAACGCAGATATTGTTCGCCTGATCGTCATTGTTGACAATTGCTGCGTGCGTATTTGTAACGCGTGCAGGATCATAAAATACTGCCGCAAATCGTTGGATATTCCACAGGTCAAGACTCACATTTTCTCTAACCGTATTGCTTGTGACCTGAACAGAGTCAAGTTCAATTTTATATTCGTCCAGTTCAAAATCCTGCAGCTGCTGTTTGCCTGCAAGTACAACAATATTATTTCTTTGCTGAGCTTTATATCCCGCAGCTGTAACCATTACGGAATAGGTTCCGATTGAGATCTGCTTTTCAAAGTATCCCGAGGAATCTGTTGAAGTCGAAAAGGTTTCTGAATTGTAGATGGTCACTATTGCTTCTGCAATAGGTTTTCCGCTTGACGCTGCTGTTATTCTGCCGCGAATAAGTTGCGTATCCTCTGCAAGGAGCACAGATATCAGACTAATTAAAATGAAAGTCAGTAAAGTTTTTTTCATTCCGGATATATTGGATTTTAACTTGTCCAGAATTGTTCCAAATGTATTTGGGTATTATCCGCCACACATTTTTTTTGAATTTTCTGTCTGAAAGCAATGATATGTGTGGCATGTAAATTTTTAATAAAATGGAAAAAATATTTTTATGAGAAAAACATTTACTCTTATAAGCGTTTCTATTGCTTTATCTGCTGTGCTATTTCAAAGCTGCACTAAGCTGAGAGGACATTATGGAACAAAAAGTTATGAGCCGGTTAACAGGCCGGTAAGCCCAAGTGATATTCTTTTGCCGGAAGGTTATAAAATTGAAATGATCGCTTCCGGTTTAAATTTTCCTTCCGCCATGACATTCGATGATCAAGGCCAGGCATATGTTCTGGAAGCGGGTTATTCGTATGGAGAGATCTTTACTACTCCGAAATTATTGAAGATCGAAGGAGATGGAAAATACACCGAAATCGCTCATGGTGGAAAGAACGGACCATGGACTGCCGTGGATTTTTATGAAGGCAATTTTTATATTTCCGAAGGTGGAGCTATGGAGGGCGGCCGTATTCTGAAAGTAAATGCCAAAGGTGAGATCACCAACCTTGTTGAAGGGCTTCCCTCATACGGAGACCATCACACAGATGCCGTAGTTATTGGTAAGGACGGATATATTTATTTTGGTCAGGGTACTGCCACTAATTCCGCTGTAGTCGGGAAAGATAATTTTGACTTCGGGTGGCTGGCCAGAAAAAAAGATTTCCATGATATCCCCTGTATAGATGTGACTTTGGCTGGAGAAAATTATGAAACAGAAAATGTTCTCTCTCCTGATAAAGAAAAAGTTAAAACAGGTGCGTATGTACCTTACGGTACAGCTACAGTTAAAGGACAGGTTATAAAAGGCAGTCTGCCGTGTACCGGTGCAGTCATGCGGATTCCCTTGAATGGCGGTCCGATTGAATTGGTTGCCTCAGGATTGAGAAATCCGTTCGGACTTGCATTCGCTCCGGATGGTAAACTATATGTAACCGAAAATGGACTGGATACGCGCGGAAGCCGGCCGGTTTTTGGTGGTGGCGATTACCTGTATGAAATAAAAAATAATGCATGGTATGGCTGGCCGGATTATGCAGGAGGTGATTCTCTGGCAGACGAAAATTTTAAAGCAAGGGAGATCCGCCCCAAATCAGTATTGTTAAAACATCCACAGCAACCTCCAAAACCTAAAGCGGTATTTGATGTGCATTCCTCGGCTGATGGTTTTGATTTTTCCTCAAGCAATTCGTTTGGATATGAAGGTGATGCCTTTGTCGCGCTTTTTGGCGATATGGCTCCGAATGTAGGAACTGTGTACGGTCCTGTCGGTTTCAAGATCGTTCGTGTTAATATGAAAAATGGAGATGTGGTTGATTTTGCTGTTAATAAAGGACATAAGAACGGACCTGCGTCAACTTTAAAAACCGGTGGGCTGGAGCGTCCGATCGCTGCTAAGTTCGACAATACAGGAAAAGCATTATATGTTGTGGATTTCGGTGTGCTCGAAATGCCGGAAAAAGGTCCGGCTCCAAAGCAAAGAACCGGTGTCATTTGGAAAATAACTAAACAATAAAGAATTATGAGAACCAATATATATAGCTTTTTAGCACTATTCTTAATTATCGGAATTTACTGTTCTTCGTGTACTTCGCGAAGATTGAAAAAAGAAATGGCAGGTACAGAAGGAGAAAGTCCAATATTGAAAGAAGGGCGTCTGGTATTTAAAGAGAAGTGTCAGTCCTGCCATCCAAACGGAGAATCGGGGGTTGGACCGGAAATTAATAATGTGCGTGTTCCAAAAATATTTATTAAAGCGCGTGTCAGATCGCGTGCCTTTCTTTTATATACAGGGAGGATGCCTGAGTTCGACAAGCACGAGATCTCTAAGAAGGAATTGAATTCACTTGTATTATACGTGAAATCGCTTCAGCGAAGTGACATGGGTCAGCCGGATAAAAAATGAAATAAAAAAACCGCTTTAAGCGGTTTTTTTTCTTGATTGATTAAAACTTCGGACAGGGAACAAGTAAACGTTTTTTCTTTTTCTTATTAAGCTTGCATAATTGATATGAAGCAGAGATTTCATGTGCGCCCCCTGACTTTGCTGTCAGTTTTGAAATAGTAGTATCGTAGCTGTAGCCAATATTCATTTTGTCGGTTTTAACTCCAATGACAATTGCAAAAGCGTCATTGTTGCTATAGCCCGGCTTATATGCTTTAAGTCCGGGAAGTCCTCTGTACCAAAGCCCGACATTAAAAACATATTGAGTATAGTAGCCACCAATATCCAGCTGATCGAATTCCGCCTGTCCTCTGTAGTTCATTGCAAATGAAACAGAACGTCTTTGGGTTTCTTCTTTTTCATCCGGATTAAGAGCATGCTTATAGCCTCCGTGAAATGAATATTTTAATGGCAAGATACTTTCTCCATTTTCACCTAATAGTGATTCGTTTGGTTTGTTAAGATGATAAAATGAGACTCCAAACCATGCTCTTCTCGTAAATGCAAGCATTCCTGCTCCGATATCAAAATAGACTTTGTTTTGCGTAGGGGTTTCAACACTAGCAACATTTCCACCACGTGCAATCTGATCTCCGAAAACAAGATTATTATAGTTTATGCTGCGAATACCTAGGCCCGGTTGAACTCCTAAACGCATACTTAGTTTTTTGGTAAGCACAGCCTCGTATGCAACAAGCGGATTAATTACGGTAGTTCTAAGTTGTCCCGTCCCCGCAACATCATTTCCAATGAGTAAACCTAGGCCGAGATTATAGGTTGTCAGATAATGATCAAATGATGCGAGATAGCTTTTGTAAGCTTTTGAAATACCGGGCCATTGATTCCGGTATGTGAGAGAAAACCTTGAGCAGACATCAGCCCCGGTAAATGCAGGGTTCAGATAAAGAGATGATGAATAGAATTGCGTGAAGTGCATATCCTGTCCTTTAGCAGTAACTGAGTACAATGCTAAAACAACAAATAATATTTTAATTGGCTTTATCATTATTTCTGTTTAACAAGCCGGAAAATATTTTCCTTATCAGGTGTTAACTTAACATTTGAAATGTATGGTTCATAACCTGGTGACTGTATCGCAATTCTATACTCCTTACCGGGAGTAGAGATGACAATTGCTTTTCCTGTATTCTCATTCGACTTATACATGCCGTGTACAGCCTTTTTCTCCATATCGGTGATCAGAATGTCAACACTCTTGATTATTTTATCTGAGTCATCAAAAACATAAATATTATAAACGTTCAATGGAATGTTGTTGACAGGGAAGAAGACACTGTAGATATCCTGGGAGCCAAATCCGCCAGGCCTTTCGGATGACAGATAACCTGTTGATGCATCGGTGCTAAGAACAAAAAATATGTCATCGTCAGCTGTATTTATTGGTGCGCCTAAATTTTCCGGACTCGTGAATAACCCCGTTTCATCAAAGTTGGATTTGAAAATATCATACCCTCCCATATTCTTATGCCCTTCAGAACTGAAATAAAGAGTGTTAACCGCAGGATGGATGAAAGGTGCGTCCTCGTCATATTCAGTGTTGATATTCGGGCCCAGGTTAAATGGCTCTCCCCAATTTCCATTCGGTAATTTTCTCGACAAATAAAGATCCTTACCTCCGAGTCCGCCAGGTCTGTTGCTGGAAAAAAACAGGATATCACCATTCGTTGAATAGCAGGCGCTAGTTTCAAGAAACTCAGGTGAGTTAACAACAGATCCAAGAAGTTTAGGGTCGGACCATTTCTTATCAGTCAACTGACTTTCGTAAATATCCCCGCTTTTAAGATCCTTGCTCGTGCGGTAAAGCATTAACTTTTCACCGTCTGCAGATAATCCAGTGCAGGCGTCATGAACCAATGTGTTGATGTTGGTATCAAGCATTCTTGGTTTCTGCCATTCTTCTCCGCTTCTGTCCGAAACATAAATATCTTCAAAGAAGTTTCCATGAGGATCTGTGTTTGTCCACACATTGTTTTTTCTCCTGGATGTGAACATGAGAAAACTTCCATCAGCGGGAATCAGAGGAGCATATTCGGCATATTCAGAGTTGATACCTTCTCCAAGATTTTTGATCTGAAGCGAGTTATCTGCTCTTGACTCCATAAGCATTGCAGTTTGCGACTTCTGAATGAGGTCATCAATTTCTTTCCGGGTATGATCAACACCCTGAGCCAGATATTTATATTGCGTGTAATATCCGATAGCTTTATCATATGCTCTTTCGAGATGATATATTCTTCCGAGGTAATAATTTGTTTCAGGAAAGTCGGATGCTGAAACTTTTTCAAAATACTTTTTAGATTGTGTTCTTGGCCTTTTGATCTCGAAATTGCAAACACCTATTTTATAATTAAGCTCATCATTGGTACTGTCTGAAGGGTAGATCTTATTGTAAATGCTGAGTGCATTTAAATAATCCCCATAATCAAATGCCTTATCAGCTTTCATAAACAGCTTTCTGTTCTCCCTTGGCGTAAGCTGGGAAAAGCAATTGCTGAAGATCAGTGTTAAGATCAGCACAGTTAGATATTTTTTATCGAAGCAGCGTAACATCCCCAGTTTTATTAAATGTTCTTCCGTTGTTTAATTTTAAGTATGCTTTCCAGATGTATACATCCTGCTGACAAAGTTGGCCGCGATAGTATCCGTCCCAACCTTGTTTAACATCAAAGGTTTCAAAAATAAGTTCACCCCAACGATTAAAGATCTGCAGTTTAAATTCTGTAACACCCGAAGTGTAAGGGAAGAAGATATCATTCGTTAAACTTGTAATATCATAGAAACCTCCTGAAGGACCTTCAGGATTCGGAGTAAATACGTTAGGGAAAATAACATCGGCATTGGTTTCAACCTGAGAGTATGCGGTGTCTGAACAACCAAAATTGTTGCTCGCGATCATCATAACAGGATAGATCCCAACTTCTGAATACAGGTAGGTTGGATTCATTGCTGTTGATGTTCCGCCATCGCCAAAGTTCCATACGTATGTAGTTGCTCCCACAGATTGATTGGTCGCGATCAGTTGGTCGTACGGTAAATTGAAATAAGTGGCGTTCAAGGTAAAGGCAGCTACAGGATAAGGATGAGCATTTATTATATATGGTGCAGATCCGTTATTGTTAGTACAACCGCCTGAAGTGGTTACCGTAACAGTTACAGGGAATGTTCCTGCAGAAGGATAAGTATGTGTCGGATTCTGCAACGTAGAAGATGTACCGTCACCAAAGTTCCAATACCATGATATTATCGGGTCATTCACATTACCGGTGATTGAACTGTCGTTGAACTGAACTACATCTGGTACACAAACAGAATTAGTGTCGGAAGATAAAGCAATAACCGGAGGAGGATTGAATGTAACAGTTGCTGAATCGGTAATACTTGCTCCACAGGAATTTGTTACCGTTACAATATATGTAGTCGGTACGTTGGGTGTGACAAGGTATGCGCCCGGGCCGTTTCCTAGTCCATTGTTCCAGGCGTATGTAACAGGTCCGGTAATTCCTGAAAGCTGAACGTATACAGTTGATACCTGTCCGGGACAAATCGGTGAGTAAGCTATTGCGTCAACATTTGCACCTGTTAAATAATACACGATCATTGAAACAGAGTCAGGCGTTCCAGCGCAACCATCCTGATCGTATGCAACAACAATATATTCTGTGTTTGCTGTTGGAGTTGCATTTAAGGTTCCTGAATTAATTGACGGCCCCGGATTCCAAACGTAATAATAGTTACCTACACCACCGGTAGCTGTAGCAGAAACGCTGCCTGACGAGCCAAGACAGATAGTATCGTTATCACTTGCTGTCGTAATAACCTGCGGTGGCTGCGTGAGGGTAAGACTGTCTATGGCAATACAATTATTCGCGTCTGTGATTACAACTGAATAAGTTCCTGCTGCCAGATTTTGTCCGATACTTCCCGTTTGTCCATTCGACCACAAATAGGTATAAGGGATAGTACCACCGGTAGCAATAATTACAGCACTACCATTAGTGCTATTAAAACAGCTTGGACCGGTCACGGTACCAATAGTCATAAGCAGTGAATCCGGCTGGTCAATGTTGATTGAGATTGAGGTGATGCAATTGTTAAAGTCCGTACTTGTTACAGTGTACGTTGCAGCTGAAAGAGAGTCAATTGTTGCAGCAGTTTCTCCCGTAGACCATACATAAGTATACGGAGAAGTTCCACCGGTTCCGGTAACTGTAACTGTACCATTGCTTCCGTTAAAACAGGAAACATCTGTCAGTGAACTAATGGAAATCCCGAGTTGAGTAGGTTCTGTAATAGTAGCTGTCGCAGTATTATTGCAACCAAGTGAATCGGTTACTGTTATTGTATATGTGCCTGCCGACAATCCGGTCCCGGTGATCCCATTGCCTCCGAAAGGCCCCCACGACATGGTGTATGGAGGAGAGCCTGCAGAAATAAAAGCAGTAGCTGTACCATTATTACCACCAAAGCAGGATACATTAGTTATAGATGAGATGACAACATCCGGACCTGCAATGTTTGAAAGTGTAGTGGAAACACTTTGAATACAATTTTGTACATCGGTTATCTGCAAAGTGTAATTGCCGGGCCCAACATTCGAGATATCAGCTGTGGTTGCTCCTCCCGGTGTCCAGAAATAAGTGTAAGGACCTGTTCCTCCGGAAATAAGAGATGTGATTGAGCCATTTGCAAAACCACATGAAGGACTAACGCTGCTTAATGAAGCAGTAATAATAGTAGGTTGTCCGATATTAACTGAAGCATTCGTCTGACATCCGTTAGCATCGGTAACGAGAACGGTGTAAGCATTTGCAGGAAGCCCTGTAGCAGTTGCGCCTGTTCCTCCAAGAGGGCTCCATAGGTAAGTGTAACCTGAGGTTCCCCCGGCTGCAGTTACGGTTGCGGTGCCATCGGATGAACCAAAGCATAAAGTCGATGTTCCGGAAGCAGTAGCCGAAAGAGCCTGAACCGGTTGTGTAATGATAATACTTGCAGTTGTCGAGCAATTGTTAGAGTCTTTTACTGTAACCGTATAGGTTCCTGCTATTAATCCGTTTGCCGTTGCGTTCGTGCCTCCATAAGGCATCCAGTTATATGTGTAAAATGGGGTTCCTCCGTTGCCTGTAGCTGTGGCGGATCCGTTGCTGCCTCCGAAGCAGCTAACGTTAGATGAACCGGAAATGCTTGCTGTGAGAACAGCTGGTTCCGTTATCACAAATGTTGCTGTTTGTGTACATGATTTGTTGTCGGTAGCCTGAACAGTATAGGTACCTGCGATCAGTGAAGAGATGCTGCTGCCTGCGCTGCCTGATGGTAACCATTGATAAGTGTATCCGGGAGTTCCTCCACCTGCAGCGGCCATTGCTGTTCCGTTATTTCCCCCATTACAGCTTACATTGGTAGTTGTAACGTTTACATTCAGCTGTGTTGGTTGTGTAATGAGTGGGCTTACAGCAGTTGAGATACAACCATTGTTATCTGTTATAGTTACGGTATATGTTCCTGCGATCAAGCCTGTCGCAACCGGGTTATTTCCCCCCAAAGGTAACCATGAATATGTGAAAGGAGGTGATCCGCTTGTAAGTCCTGATGTAGCAGTTCCATCAGAGCCGCCAAAACAGCTAACATTCGTTGATGAGGTAACAGATGCAACAGGCCCCGGATTATTATTCACTGCGACACTTGCAGTGGATACACATCCGTTATTGTCGGTAACTGTTACAGTATAATTTCCCGGAGGTGCAAAGGCTGCGGAGTCATTGGCTATTGCTCCCGGATTCCATAAGTATGAATATGTCGGAGTACCACCCGAAGCAGACGCGTATGCGACACCGCTCGCTGTTCCGCAGCTGGCATTATCACTTCCTGTGCTTATAGTTATTACAGTAGGTTGAGTTACAATAATAGTGTTGGTTGCAGTACAACCATTAAGATCTGTGGCAGTCACTGTATATGTTCCGATCGCGACTCCGCCTATCGCAGGCCCTGATACTGCACCCGGCATCCAGGTATAACCGTAAGGCGCTGTACCTCCAGAAGCTATTGCAGTTCCACCTCCATTGCTTCCTCCGAAACATGAGACCGGTATAGCAGCGGTGCTTACCGAAAGCGCTGCAGAAGGTTGAGTTATCGATGCCGTTGCAGTTTGAACACAACTGTTCGCATCGGTTACCTGAACGGTATAAGTTCCCGGTGCGAGGTTCGTCATGGTTGCCGCATTAGTTGAAGGCAGCCATAAATAAGTGTATCCGGGCGTTCCTCCTGAAGCGGATGCAGTTACTGATCCGTTATTTGCTCCGAGACATGTAACATTGTTTGTTGTTGTATTGATTATAACAATTGAAGGTTGAGTGATCATTCCACTGACAGCCGGTTGAGATGCACAACCGTTTGCATCAGTGGCAATCACCGTATAGGTTCCTGCAGATAATCCTGTCGCGGTAGCATTAACTCCTCCTAATGGAGTCCATGAGTAAGTGAAAGGGAAGGCCCCTCCGGTAACAGTTGCAGTAGCCGTCCCGTTCGTTCCACCGTAACAGCTTACGTTCGTTACCGATGATACAGACACTACAGGACCTGCATTGTCGCTTACGGTAACACTTGTCGTTGATATACAACCATTGGCATCTGTAACAGTAACTGTATAAGTTCCAAATAGAAGTCCTGTTTCCGTTGCGTTAGTTCCACCGGTTGACCATAGATAGCTATAGCCCGGTGTTCCCCCGGATGCTGAAACAGTCGCTTGCCCATTCGGCAAACTGCAATTAGAATTTACACTCGAACTGCTCAGCAGAATTGGTGTCGGTTGTATGATCGTAATTGAGTTTGTTACCGAGCAACCTTTGGAATCCTGCACAGTGACTGTGTAAGTTCCTGCAGGCATTGATGAAAGATTTGCACCCGCCAGATTACCCGGCATCCAGTTATAATTGTAAGGGCCTGTACCTCCCGCAGCAACTGCAGATAATGTACCGTCAGAGCTTCCGCTGCAATTCGCTGCCGTAAATGAAACAGCTACCGATAATGCCGCTGACGGCTCTGTGATCGTAAAAGGTTCATTATGTACACAACTATTTGAATCGGTAACCTGTACTGTAAACGTAGTTGCTGTAAGGCCCGTCACGGATGGCCCGCTGGTTCCACCGGGAAGCCAGTTGTAAGTATAACCTGTTGTGCCCGGATAACCGCCCGAAGCAACCGCTGATGCCGTCCCATCGCTGCCACCGAAACAGCTTACCGGATTGGTGCTAACATTCACATAGATCGGTGGTGGCTGCAAAATATCAGGGCTTGTTGTAGCATTCGACTGGCATCCATTCGCGTCAAGGACTGTTACAGTGTAAGAGCCTGCGACAAGGCCTGTCGCAGTTACACCAGTACCTCCATAAGGAGTCCAGTTGTAGGTGAAAGGACCGGTTCCTCCTGCTACACCTACAGAGGCAGAACCATTGTTGCCACCATAACAGGTAACATTGATCACGTTAAAGATTGTTGCTGAAGGACCTGAATTATCATTTACGTTTGCAAATTGTGTTTCAACACAACCATTCTGGTCAGTAACGGTCACTGTGTATGGTCCCGCAATCAAACCCGTAGCGGAGGCAGTGTTAGAGCCGGATGACCAGGAATATGTATAGGGCGTAAACCCTCCTGTTACGGTTACCGATGCCTGACCAGTCGGGAAACCACAATTCGAATTTACGGTTGAGGTAATAAGGATTAACTGTGGTGGCTGATTAACAACGACTGTATTCGTAGCAATGCAACCTTTCGAATCGGTAGCTTCCACAGTGTAAGTTCCTGCAAGAAGATTCGTGATCGTCTGCCCGGAAATATTCATTGGCATCCAATAATATGTATACGGACCGGTTCCACCTGCAGCATTTACTGTTGCTGTCCCATCCGCTCCATCAAAACAATTTGTAGGGGTTGATGTACCTGAAACAGAAAGGGGGCTAAGCGGCTGAGTAATGGTTATAGTATTTTGCACTGTACAACCGTTAGCATCGGTAATTGTGAGTGTGTAAGTTCCTGCGGCTAAATTCGACACAGAGTTGGTCGTTGCTCCACCCGGCATCCACAAATAACTGTAATTAGGTGTTCCACCGGAGGGGATTGCTGATACAGATCCGTCATTACCTCCAAAACAGCTTACATCGGCCTGTCCGTTAAAGGCAATAGCCAGGGGAGTGGGTTCCGTAATTATTGCCGTATTGGTGGTTGTGCAACCTAAAGCGTCTGTTGCGGTTACAGTGTAAGTTCCTGAAGAAAGATTTGAAATCGTTCCTGCAGCTAAATTACCCGGCTGCCATGAGTAGGTATACCCGGGAGTTCCTCCGGAGCCGGATGCTGTAGCAGAACCATTATTCAGATAATTACAGGTTTCGTTCGTAACACTAACATTTACAACGAGGGCCGTTGGCTGTGTTATCACAACCGTATTGCTAAGTACACATCCAAGGTTATCTGTAACTGTCAATGTGTATGTGCCGGCAGTAAGACCGGTTACATTTGGAGTCACAGCTCCTGTGCTCCACATATACGAATATGGCGGTGTTCCACCTGTTACAGTGCTCGTGGCAGCACCATTGGTTCCATTGAAGCAAGAAACATTAGTTGGTGTAAATGTTATGGCTAAAGGAAGCGGTTGAGTAATTGTGAAGCCTGTTGTAAGCTGACAACCTAATGCATCTGTGACTTGAACAGAATATGTTCCTGCTGTTTGTCCGCTGATAGTCGCTGTAGTTTGTCCGCCTGTAAGCCATAGGTAGCTGTATGGAGGAGTTCCACCTGCGGGAATAGCAGTTATAGAACCATTATTACCCGAATTGCATGAAACATTTGTAATTGCAGAGGTTACCGTTAGAACAGGCGGTTGTGTGATCGTTACCTGATTTTGAACTGTACATCCGTTTGCATCAGTAATTGTTAGAGTATATGTGCCTGCAATTAAACCGGAAACTGCACTGGTAGTCGCTCCTCCCGGCATCCATGAATATGTGTATCCCGGGGTTCCTCCGCTTGGTGTTGCAGCAACAGCACCATTGCTTCCGCTAAAACAACTCACATTGACCTGTGAGTTGAAGGTGATAACTAATGCAGGTGGTTCTGTTATAACAGCAGTTGTTGTAGCAACACAGCTCTTTGAGTCAGTCACCGTTAAGCTATACGTGCCACTTGCGAGTCCACTGATCGTGATCGAAGTTAAATTTCCGGGCTGCCATAAATACGTGTAAGGAGCTGTTCCGCCTGAAGGAGTCGCAGTTGCAGACCCATTGTTCAGATAGTTACAGCTCTCATTTACCACGGTTGTTGCTGCTATGAGTGCCGGTGGTTGTGTGATCGTAACGCTGTTTGTTACTACACATCCCTGTGCATCTGTGACTGTTACAGTATATGTTCCTGCAGGTAATCCTGTCGCTGTGGCTGCGTTACCACCCATTGGTGCCCAGTTGTAAGAATAGCCCGCGGTCCCGCCAGTCACAGTGGCTGTAGCTGAACCGTTAACGCCATTAAAGCAACTAACATTTGTTTGGGAAAAAGTAATTGCGAGAGGTAAAGGTTGAGTAATTGTGTATGATGCATTTAATACACATCCTTTAGCGTCAGTCACCGTAACAGAATAAGTTCCTGCTGCCAGGCCGGAAACAGTTCCTGTATTTTGTCCACCCGGAGACCATAAATAACTATATGGTGCTGTGCCTCCTGCGGGCGTTACTGTTATAGAACCGTTAGTACCTGCCGCACAACTCACGTTAGTAACAGTGTTTGTAACAGAAAGAGGTAAGGCAGGTTGAGTGATAGTAGTTTGATTCTGGATCACACAACCGTTGGCATCTGTCACTGTCACAGTATAAGTTCCTGCAGCAACTCCTGATAATGTTTGTGAAGTAGAGCCTCCCGGAGTCCAAGAATAACTGTACCCCGATGTACCGCCAGCAGGGCTCGCTGTTACAGAACCGTTAGTTCCGGCAAAACAACTTACATTCACCTGGTTGATCAGGCTTACTGACAAAACAACCGGTTCCGTGATTGTCGCAAATGCAGTAACAACGCAACCTTTGGAATCAGTCACGGTGAGCGTGTATGTGCCGCTGCTTAATCCGGATGCAGTCGCAGTTGTTGCTCCCCCGGGTTGCCATAAATAGGTATATGCAGGTGTACCTCCTGATACAACTGCTGTCGCTGAACCGTTGTTCAGATAATTACATGTTTCATTATTTACTGTTGTACTTCCAACAAGCTGTGTCGGCTGAGTGATGATAACGCTGTTCGTTGCAACACAACCTTTTGCATCGGTGACAGTCACAGTGTAAGTTCCTGCGATCAGTCCGGAGGCTGTTGAAGCTGTTCCTCCTGAAGGCGTCCAGTTATAAGTATAAGGACCGGTTCCTCCCGTAACTGTTGAAGTTGCCGTTCCGTTTGATCCACCAAAACAATTAACGTTCGTTCTTGTAACTGCAACCAAGAGTGGTAAAGGTTGAGTAATTGTGTAGTTGGAAGTGATCACACAACCTTTAGAGTCGGTGATGGAAACAGTATATGTACCCGCTACCTGACCACTTAATGTAGGTGTAGTTGCACTTCCGGGGCTCCACAAATACTGATAAGGAGAAGTTCCTCCTGAAGAAGTTACAGTGATAGATCCGTTGTTTCCTGCAGCACAGCTCACATTTGTAACCACACCACTTACCGCTAGTGGTAAAGGCTGAGTAATAGTTGCAGTTGTCTGAGAAGTACATCCGATCCCATTCGTAATGGTGACCGAATAAGTACCGGCAACAAGATTTGTGGCTGTCGAACTTGTTTGCGCAGGCACAGTATTCCATGAGTACGTGAAAGGAGGAGTTCCTCCGGTCATCGTTACAGTTGCAGAACCATTGCTCCCTCCTGAGCAGCTTACATTCGTTGTAGTAACAGCAGCCGTTCCTGTGAAGCCCGTAAAGTTAATTCTTACAATATCGGATGCTGACGGACATGTTCCGTTTCCTGTTGTTGTAAGTGTAAGATCCACGAAACCATTGGCGATCTCTGCCGCTGTGGGTGTATACACAGCATTTAAAGTAGCGTTGTTAGGGCTGTAGGTTCCGCCACCCCCAGACCAGATCCCTCCACTGGCACCGGTTACAGAACCTGCAAGAATGGGATGCGGAGTGGTTTGAGAACATAAGGTTTGATCAGGGCCTGCATTGGCTGTAATTGTTACCGAAAACGATGTTACTGTGACCGAGGCGTAAGTAGGCGGACACCCGGATGCATCGGAGAGCTGCACCGTGTAATTTCCCGTACCGACATTTATGCTTGCTGAAGGGTTGACGCTATTCCATAAATAACTATAGGGGGGCGTTCCTCCGCTTCCCGTTGCGGTAATGGTGGTAGAGGTTTGTCCGAAACAAATAGTCGGATTTATAGGCGCGATAGTAACCCCGAGTGTTGGATTGAAAACCACTCTTACGGTATCACATACAGTAGCAAAATTACATTGAGCAGCAGGTCGGCCACATACAGTATAATCAATGTATGCAGGTAGTGTCCCGGAACCTGTCACAATTGGATTGAGACAACTGTCCGAACATGAAAGCAAAGAATTATAGGCCCCTGGAGCGCCTGGTGCAATTGAATTCCAAACAACAGAGGATTCGTTAAATCCTGTAGCATGCAGTGTATCTATACAACCATCATTCACAACAATATTAGTTCCTCCGGTTGCGCCCGGTATAGAAGTGATTTGGTAAATATTTTGATTGTTTCCGGGCTTGCAGAATGTGAGTAAGTGTGGACCAGGGCCTGACAAACAAATAGGGGAGCCTAATGCGGTTGGTGGACCGCAGTTGATCTGATAAAATAATGCCCCACCGGGAATAGCTCCGGCAATTATATTAAAGCTGATCCCAACGGCTGCGGGATCAAGTGTGATTATAAAGTTCAGGCATTTATCAGGAGCAACAGTTCCACAACAATTACCATTTCGTTGTACATACGGACTTGTCCATGATCCCGAAGGATTTCCTGTAAGATTCACATTAAATACAGGAACTGTAGGATCACATTGTCCGAAAGTGCTGAAATTTAATGTAAATAAAGAAAGTATAAGGAGTAATGTTAACCTCATGCCGGGGATATTTAATCTGCTTTACGCTAAAGATAGCTTTAAGTTGCCATAATCTTTTCTTTTTAGATGAAAATTTAATTACCCATGACCAAACAGGAGTCCGGCTATCATAAAGATAATTAAGGATTTTATCGGGGAAAAAAATATTTACCGAGGGTAAGTTTCACAAAACCAAATCGTTATTCAGTTATTTGAAGAACCCAGGCATCTTTAATACCCGAATTTCTGGCCGCCTGTGCCTTTGTAAGAGCTTCTTCCCTGGTTGCAGGTTTCGAAATATAAACATAGTTAAATTGTTTTGGAGAGAAGTACATCCAGTTAGCTTTATAACCGCCACCCGATAAGCGTTTTACTTCAGCTTCCGCAAAATCACGGTAAGTGAAAGTTCCGGCAATCACATAAAAGCCTTTCTGTGGCATCCGGTCGTTCTGGTCTTTAAAATCCTTGCTGCTGTTAGTCACGAACCAGATGCCATTGTTCATGGTCTTGTTGGCATTTGTTTCCACCGCAGCAGCATTCTGATTGCTATTGTTTTGTGGAGTGTTGTTATTTGCGGTGCCGGTGTTATTGCTCTGAGGAGATTGTTTATTTTCTACAGGATCAGAATTGTTTTCTGTATTGTTAGTTTGATTCGCTGAAGATGATTGCTGCTGCGTAACAGCAGGTTGATTTGAATTTGTCGGTTGATTTATATTTTGCGCCTGTGAAGTAATTAGCTTGCCCTGTTGTTCAAGCTTTTCATTCAGCTCGGTAATTTTTCTTTGATCTTCTGCGAGCCTGTTTTGATTCGCGCTCAGGACTTCCTGTAAACTGTCGAGACGTCTCTCATAAGCTTCATTTTTGCGCTCTGCAACGACAGGTGTTTCTGGCTCTGTGGATTTACTTTTGCCAAATTTAAAGTTCAACATAATTTCATGGCTGATACCGGAATAGTTGGCGAGATCCCCCATGATGATATCATATGCATAACCGATCGAAAGCTGCTTATGAAGGCATACTCCAGCGTGAGCCACCAAAGCATAGTTGCTTTTATAGCTTGCACCGATCCAGAATTTGTCCTGCCAGTCAAGGTTTAGAGTACCCTCATATTGAAAAGGGGCATTCGGAACAATTCGCACAAGAGCCTGAGGCACAATGAAGATCTTTTTTTCTTTAGCAATTAAGAAACGATACTTCAAAGTTCCTATATAATGCCGCGTTTGTAAGTATGTTGATCTTATTTCCTTATTATCGACATAGTTTATTTTGTTTCCGAATAATTGAGGCGCTGAAATGCCAAGCTCAAATTCTTTGAGAATTAGGGCCAGACCGGCATTACCATCCAATGAAGTTTTATGTTCAGTATTTCCAAAGAGAAAGGGGTCAGAAGAATTTTCAACGAGAGCATCAGTATAATCAATCGTTTGATCAAGCACCCCTAAGGCAATTCCAAATCGTATGCTGCTGTTATCATTTATACGAACCCTGTATGCATAATTCAGATATCCGCCTGCCCGTTTATTCAGGCCTTTTTTGTCGCCGAGAAGAGTTAACCCAACACCTGCTTTATTTTCCATCAGGCTCCCATCTACAGTCAACAGATTTAACTGCGGTGAGCCTCTGAAGCCACTCCACTGTGAACGGCTGATGAGCATTGCATTTACATTTTCATTCTTTCCCGCAAAAGCAGGGTTGTAGATCATTGGCTTGTAAAACGCATGAGAAGCCATTCCTACCTGCTGTGATTTCGCAGATAAGCCAACAAAAATCAATAATATACCAAGACCTATTTTCCTCATGCTATTTATTCTTCAGAATATCTACCGAACCTTTAATCGTTTTTTGTTTATCATCAAATTTCAGAATGTAATAGTAAGTGCCGTCAGGAAGTTCAGAGCCGTTGTAAGTACCTTTCCAATCATTCATATAATCAGTCTTTTCATATACTTTCATCCCGTATATGTTATAAACAGTAACCGAACTTCCGGGAAAATTTTGAATATCCTGAATATACCATGAGTCATTTATTCCATCCCCGTTTGGAGTAAAGAGGTTCGATACCATTCCATTGAACTCTTCAGGTATTATTGTTATGACCACATTATCTGTTCCGGTACAGCCAATAGAATCTGTTACTGTTAATGTGTAGACTGTGGTCACGGTTGGTTGTGCATCAGGATTTAGTATATACACGCTGCTTAATCCTGTAGAAGGACTCCAGATACTCGCTCCTCCGGAAGTGCCGTTTAAAACGACCGATTCTCCTGCCTGAATTGATGTGTCAGTCCCTGCATTCACTAAAACAGGATTCCGGACATTGATCAAAGAAAATGAACTGGTATCTGCAGGACAGGAATTGTTTTTGACAATGGCACCAAATAGTGTGGATTGCGTTAAATTAGCATAAGTATGAGAGGCGGTAGTGTTGGAAATTGGATTCCAGGATAAACCACTATCCGTTGAGCTGATCCATCCAAGCACTGTTCCTGTAATTCCGCTGATGTTTAAAGCTCCTGCATTGTTGCCGTAACACACCGTATCATTTCCCGTGATCGTTCCTGCGTTTGAAAGTGAATCAATGGTAAATAAAACTGTGTTGGTTGTATCGCTAGGACAGGTTGGGCCATTCTGAACAATAGCCTGATAGATTGTCGCCTGCGTTATTCCCGAATATGCAAGGCTTGTACTTGTGCTCGAAATCGTTGTCCAGGTAAGGCCATTATCGGTTGAATACTCCCATGAAGTAGGATTTCCGGTGTTACCGGCTAAAGTAATATTGCCGTTTCCTGAATTACCACAGAAATTACCACCGCCTGAGATTGTGCCTGCAACTGTTGGAGCAAAAACGGTGATACAGGAAACTGTTGAGGTGTCGGGTGGAAATGCTCCATTTGTTACAATTGCGCGATAGCAAGTTGTCAGGGAAACATTGTTATAGCTTTGTCCGAGGGCCGGAGGATTAACAAATGGAGTTGTAGTTCCGGACCATGAAGTTCCTGTGGGTGTCCACGTGATCCCATCAGTTGAAGACTCCCAGAAATAAGAAGTTCCGGTAAATCCGGAAAGGGAAATAAAACCGGCATTTGTAAAAGAGCAATATGTGTTGGCTCCGGAAGTGGTTCCACCCACTGATTGTGCAATGGTTCGACTCGCTGCCAGACACAGAAAAAGAATTACAACTTTAGTAAAGATCTTCATATACATAAGGTTTACGAAAGTATCAAATTTTGAGGTAACTTAAAGAATAATTTTAATGCGCTCAAATTTTTCTGGCTTTACGTTTTAATCTGCTTTAAGTTGCTTTTGTTCATTTATTATTGACCCAAGGGAGAGATAAAAATTCGTTCCACATGAATGGATGGTACAAACTTTTAGTCAAGTAAAATTAATGAAACCAACAGGCGTATTTCTTTTTGTGGATGATGACCCGGACGAGCATGAGCTGCTGCAAATTGCAGTAAAAAGATCCGGGTACACGAATCATTGTGTTTTCTGTAGTAATGGCCAGGAAGCGCTTGACTTTCTGCGAACCACCAACGAAGAGGTGTTTGTTGTCCTTTCCGATCTCAACATGCCTGTAATGGACGGCCTCGAGCTCAAAAGGGCAATTGAAAATGATAATATTCTGAAATCAAAAGCAATTCCTTTTATATTTCACAGCAGTACAGGAAATCCGGAGGAGATAAAAACAGCTTATTCATTAAATATACAGGGTTACTTTGCTAAATCTATGAAGCTGGAAGGAACTATTAAAAGTTTAAATAAGATCGTTGACTTCTGGACTGATTGCATCCATCCCAAAGATTTAAGTTGATCTAATCTCTTATTATTTTCGCTGATGGATTAACGGCAACATAATAGCTTGCTTTTGCGTCACGGTCGGTTAACATAGATTTCACTTCTTTAAAAACGATACCCGGTATTCTTTTCTCTGATTCTTCTTTTTGTTCACTGTTTAAAATTAAAACATTGGGTGAGTTGCTTTGGTATTTTGATATAAGCGTTTCCACATTCGTTTCTTCTTTCACGTTCCCAAAATTTAACTTCAGATAAAAAGGAAGGCTAGGCGGATGGCCGACAGTATTTCCAATAAGAACAGTGCTTTCAGGAATGGCACTTTGTATAGCATAATTTGCAACCCGTTTTGAACCATCTTTAAGTGAATCTGCCTTGGGTAAAAGAAAAACCCAGACCAACACCTGAAACAGGATATTGCAACCGAGCAGCAATTTTAAAAAGTGGATTCTCCGTTTAAAATATATGATGCTTGACAGACTTAAAAGTAAAATCACACCCGCTATAGTGAATGCGATAGTAACTGATGACGAAACCTTTAGAAAATGAGGAGCTACAATCAAAGCTGCAAATACAATTGCAATTAAAAGGAAGTTTGCAATTATCAATCCTTTATTCGGAAGGAATTTCTTTTCAATTGCATTCAAAATTTCTTTCGCGATGAGAATAGCAAAAGGGACATGCGCTGCTATAACATAAGCTGGAAGCTTGCTTGGTGACCATTCATATAAAAACCAGCCTGAAATGAACCAGGTGCTTAATAAAAAATTGATCCCTTTGTCTTTTAAAAATATTCCGCGGACCGCATTCCAGAATGCTTTTGGAAGAAACATGAGGTACGGAATAAAAAAAACAAAGATGCTCAGCAGGTGAGTACCGGGCGGGCCTGTTTGCCCGAGCACGCTGCTGTTCACCCTTTTAAGAATATACCAGTCGATCATCCAACTGATAAAAACACCTCCATCTTTTTTGGAAACGAAATACCCCCATAAAAAAAGCGGCAGACATGCAAGCGGCAAGAAGAACCATGGATGTGTGCTGAAAAGATTTTTTCTGTTAGGATGAAAAATAAACAGCAATATTACAAACACTCCGGTAAACAATATTATTGGTGGCCCTTTCGTGAGAACTCCCATTGCAAATGCAAACCAGAATGCTAAGGTCCATTTGATTGATTTCTTTTGAATGATGTTCAAAAGAGCATACGCACAAACCGTTGAAAAGAAAAGTAAGGTGGCATCTGTAACGGAAATTTTTGCAAGGCTGGGAATGAATAAGGATGTACTCAGCACAACAGTCGCCAGAAAAGCATTTTTCCTTCCGAACAAAGGCGTTCCCGCCAGATAGGTCAATAAATAAGTTGAGAAAAGAAATACCGCTGAAGGAAATCTTACACTGAATTCATTGATCCCGAAAACTTTATAGCTCAGGCAAATATTCCAGAAGTGCAATGGCGGCTTGCGGTGTATTTCTGACCACATAAAATCAGGGATCAGCCAGTTGCCTGACTTGATCATTTCATTTGCAAAACCTGCGTATGCTGCTTCATCCTGGTCCCAAAGACTGACATTTCCGTTATTCGCAAAAAGGATCAGTGCAAGTAAAAGAAAATAAAAAAGAGGAATATGTTTTTTGTATTTGTCGATCATGAGCGAACAGGGATGCGATGCGAAATTAGACAGAAAAATCAGCATGAGAAAATTAACAGAATATAAAAAAAGCCGCAAATGAATATTTGCGGCTTATACTGTTAAAGGTTCTCCATAAAGTAATCGGTGACCTTCTGATATAAGTGTTCGCGGTCCTTGCCAAGTACATTGTGTTCATGGCCGGGATAAACAAAATAATCAACCTGCTTCTTCTTATCCACGCAGTTTTTTAAAAACATCAGGCTGTGCTGCCAAACAACCACAGGGTCCTGTGCCCCATGGATCAGTAATAATTTCCCTTTCAGATTGTCGATGTACTCAATCGTTCTTGCTTCCTTGTAGCCTTCCGGATTTTCTTTAGGCGTATCCATATATCTTTCAGTGTACATCACTTCATAATAGCTCCAGTCGATAACAGGTCCTCCGGCCACAGCTGCTTTAAAAATATCCGGATAACGTGTCATGATGCTTGTTGTCATGAAACCTCCGTAACTCCATCCAAAAAGGCCCATGCGTGACGCATCAACATATGGTTGTGCTTTAAGATAATTGATCCCGACAAGCTGATCCTTCATTTCATTAACTCCGGCATGTCTGAAGATCGCCTGTTCAAAAGCTAATCCGCGGTTAGAGCTTCCCCGGCCATCGAGAGTGAATACAACAAACCCACGTTCTGCCATGTATTGGAACCATAAGTCGCCACCACCATTCCAGGTATTATTGATCATCTGAACTCCAGGGCCGTTATACAGATAAACGATAACGGGATATTTTTTTGTTGAATCGAAATCAACCGGTTTAAATAAGCGGCAAAATAAGTCATCCCCGCTTTCGCTTTTAAGCTTGAAGATCTTCATGTTCCCAAGCTTGTATTCTTTCAATGGATTTGGTGCATCAAAAAGCGTTTTCGAAGATTTACCATTCGTGCTTTTTAAATAGATCGTTCTTGGTGTTTCAGTACTTTGATAATTATCAAAGAAATAAGTTGCATTACTATTCAAAGTTATAGTATGAGTTCCTTCATGGGATGTAAGCTTTGTACTTGTTCCTTTTGAAAGATCAAGACTGTAAAAATTTCGTGTGATTCCGCTTTCTGTTGTTGAAGAATAATAAGCAGTTGAACCTTTAGGATCAAACCCGGTAAGGTCGGTTACGATCCATTTGCCTTTTGTTAATTGCTTAAGAAGCTTTCCTGAAGTATCGTAAAGGTATAGATGATTGTACCCATCTCTTTCGCTTTGCCAGATAAATTGTTCAGGGTGCCCGGGGACAAATGCCATGGAATGCATCGGGTGAACATATTTGTCATTCTTCTCTTCGAACAAGGTTTTTTCAAAGAGACCTGTTGTAGTGTTGTATGAATTCAGCCAGAGATGATTCTGCTCTCTATTCAGAATCGCAATGTATAAATGTTGTTCGTCAGGACTCCAGGCAATGTTTGTCAGGTACTGCTCTTTCGGCTCACCGGTTTTTATAAATACAGTATTGCCGGAAGCAACATTGTAAACTCCAACTGTTACTTCGTGACTTTTGTCTCCCGCCATCGGATACTTGATATTTACATTTGTCGCAGGGCGCGTTGTCCAATCGATAACCGGATAATCAGTGACCATTGTCTGGTCCATTCTGTAAAATGCAAGCTGTGTTCCTTTTGGCGACCAGAATGTTCCTTTTATAATTCCGAATTCCTCACGGTGAACCGATCGGCCATTAACAATGTTCTCATCTTTGTCGTTGGTAACGATCAGCTGGTTTTTTCCGTCATGTACAAAAAGATTATTCTTTACGGTAAAAGCAACATTCCCGGATTTATCAGAAACATCAATGTTTTCAAATCCTTCAGGAAAATCGCGATTGGAATCGGTGGTGATCTTCCCTGTTTTAAGATCATACATTAGTATTTTCTTTTCCGACTCAAAAGTGAATTGATTGTCATTCTTCCATTGGATCTGTGGAAATGCTTTTACCTGCTTCCCGGAAACTGCCGCGATAGCGTTGTTAAGTTTAGATAATGGAACTTCGCCTATTGGTGCTTCCGAAGATGCTGAGCTGATCAGGAGAATTTCTTCCGATTTATTGGTGTTAATGTAAGAATAGGAGTTGGAATTCTTGATCCAGCTCAATTGTTTCAATTTAGCTGGAGCGAGAGTAGTCCTTTGTTTGACAACTGCTTCTTCCATTGTGAGCAGCTTTTCCTGAGCGTTACTGAAATCAAAAGTGAAGAAGATTGCAGAGGCAATGAGTAAGTTTTTTTTCATGGTAGTTCAAATAAAAAAGGTGCAATCTGTGAATGCACCTTAAAAATACAATTTTTACAATAATGAAATCATTAAATAGGTTCAGCGGTAAAAAGCAATTTCTACCGGCTCGTAAATTATTTTATAGCACCGCCATTGTTAAAGTCAGGGCGGGTAGGTGCAACAAAGCTAAGCTCGCCTTTGTTGTTTTCAGCCATCAGGATCATTCCCTGACTTTCTATTCCTTTTATCTTTCTCGGAGCAAGATTTACGAGGATGCTTACCTGCTGTCCAATGATGTTTTCAGGTTTATACGAGCCTGCTATTCCCGAAACTACGGTACGTTTGTCGATTCCGGTATCAATAATCAATTTTAAAAGCTTATCAGTTTTAGGCACACGTTCGGCTTCTAAAATAGTTCCGACACGAATATCCATTTTTGAGAAATCATCAAAAGAGGTTTCTGCTTTTGCAGGCTCAGTAGCGGCAACATTTTCCAAAGCGTTTTGCTTTTTGGAATCTTCCAGCTTTTGGATTTGTGAAGCGATCGTTTCATCCTCCACTTTATCAAACAACAGGCTGGCTGTTCCGATCTGATGACCTTTAAGAAGGAGATCAGTTCGTGTTGCATCGTCCCATTTCAAACCTTCATTCAGGTTGAGCATCGTGCTTAATTTTTTTGATGTGAACGGAAGGAAGGGTTCCATCAACACTGCTAAGTTCGCAGAGATCTGAAGCGATAAATTCATGATAGCCTGAACCCGTTTAGCATCTGTCTTGATCAGGTTCCACGGCTCATTATCGGCAAGATATTTATTTCCTAATCGTGCAAGGTTCATCAATTCACCGAGAGCTTCACGGAAACGATATTGCTCAATACTTGCAGCGATCTTTGCAGGAAATTTGCTGATCTCTTCGAGAAGCAGAATGTCTGATTTTGTGTATTCAACTGCATCAGGCACTTTTCCTTCATAATATTTATGAGTTAAAACCAATGTGCGGTTAATAAAGTTACCGAGTATCGCAACAAGCTCATTGTTATTCTTTGCCTGAAAGTCTTTCCAGGTAAAATCATTGTCTTTCGTTTCCGGAGCATTTGCGCAAAGAGTATAGCGTAGCACATCCTGCTTGTCTTTGAACTCAAGCAGATACTCATGTAACCAGACAGCCCAGTTGCGTGAGGTAGAGATCTTATCACCTTCAAGGTTCAAAAATTCATTTGCAGGAACATTTTCAGGAAGTATATAAGATCCTTCAGCCATCAGCATTGCAGGGAAAATGATGCAATGGAAAACAATATTGTCTTTGCCAATAAAGTGAACAAGCTTAGTCTCTTTATCTTTCCAGTATTTTTCCCAATCAGTTGTAAGATCTTTGGTGGCCGAGATGTAGCCGATAGGTGCATCAAACCAAACGTACAGTACTTTCCCTTCAGCGTCAGCTATCGGAACTTTAACACCCCAGTCAAGATCGCGTGTCATAGCACGTGGTTGTAACCCCGAATTCAGCCAGCTTTTGCATTGGCCATAAACATTGGATTTCCACTCTTTGTGTGAATCTATGTATTGTTCAATCTGCGGCTGCATCTTATCCAGCGGTAAAAACCAATTCTTTGTTTTTTTAAGAACAGGCTTTTCTCCCGAGAGAGTTGAGCGCGGGTTAATAAGCTCTGTCGGGCTTAAAGAAGTTCCGCATTTTTCGCATTGGTCGCCATAAGCATTTTCATTGCCACATTTCGGACACGTACCGATAATGTAACGGTCGGCTAAAAACTGATTTGCCTTTTCATCAAAATACTGTTCAGTGATCTCCTCTTTAAAAATGCCTTTATCATAAAGAGTTTTGAAAAATTCAGAAGCAGTTTCATGATGTGTCTTAGAAGATGTGCGCGAGTAGATATCAAAGGAGATCCCGAATTCTTTGAAAGAATCTCCCATTATTTTGTTGTACTTATCAACCACCTGCTGAGGCGTGATTCCTTCTTTTTTGGCTTTGATGGTAATTGGAACGCCATGCTCATCGGAGCCGCAGATAAATTTAACATCCTTGCCTTTTGAGCGCAGGTAACGCACATAAATATCGGCAGGAAGGTAGCACCCCGCTAAATGTCCGATGTGAACAGGTCCGTTAGCGTAAGGTAAAGCGGCAGTTATAGTATGTCTTTTGAAAGTCAAGTTAAATAAGTTAAATGAGTTAGGAGTTGATGCAGGCTGGATTTTCAGTGCTTATTTTACTTTCAAGCCGAATTAACCGTTTAACTTTTGCCTTAATCAACTTATTGCTAAATTGCGCACTAAGATAAGAAATTGAACTGATTTCAAAGATAAAATGACCACACCGGCATATTTAAAAAAGGGCGATAGAATTGGAATTGTAGCTTCTGCAAGAAAGATCTCAGAGGAGGAATTACAGGAGGCGGTAGCGATACTAAAAACATGGGGACTCGAGGTTGTTTTCGGAAATAATCTGTTTAAATCAGAGCACCAGTTTTCGGGAACTGACGAAGAGCGTGCCGCAGATCTGCAGCGGATGCTGGATGATAAATCGATTAAAGCCGTGATCAGCGCCCGCGGTGGGTATGGTACAGTAAGAATTATTGATAAGATAGATTTTACAGAGTTCAGGAAATATCCGAAATGGATCATCGGGTACAGTGACATTACAGTTCTTCATTCTCACATTCATAATTTGGGTATAGAAACGCTTCACGCAACCATGCCGATCAATTTTACTAAAAATGCTGAGGCGACAGATACTTTGCGCAAAGCTTTATTTGGAGAGAAATTGAGCTACGGAGTGGAATCACATCCTTTGAATAGAAAAGGGGATGCCCGTGGTGAACTTGTTGGAGGCAATCTTTCTTTACTGTATGCTTTAAATGGCAGTATTTCAGATATCGACACAGCCGGAAAGATCTTGTTCATTGAAGATCTGGATGAATATTTATATCATGTCGACAGAATGATGATAAATCTGAAAAGGTCCGCGAAGCTTGATAAACTCGCAGGACTTATAGTTGGCGGAATGTCTGATATGAAAGATAATCTAGTGCCCTTTGGAAAGACTGCGGAAGAGATCATTATTGATGCAGTGAAAGAATATGATTATCCAGTCTGCTTTAATTTTCCTGCAGGGCATATAGATAGGAATCTTACTTTGATTATGGGCAGGGAAATAGAAATGAAAGTGATCGAAGGAACAGCATCGATAGATTTCAAATACTAATGCCCCATCGGCATCCGACCCTTTTCTATCCCGACCTGCTGAAGTGTTTTTTCCTTGTCTGTTCTCCGATCGATTTCACCAACATAATTCTTCGAAGATTTTTTCCTCTCTTTTTTTTCTTCTCTCCTTATTGCTTTATAATCTTTAGGATTTGTTGTTAGCAAAGAATCGAGTCTCCTTTCCTGAAAAGGATAATCCTTTTGTACACTTGGATTCACCACAAGACTGTTTTTGGGGATGGGGTCAGAGTGGGCTTTTTGATTTATTGTAGTGTAGTAGTTGTTCAGTTTAATGATGTGGATTTTCGCTAAGGCTATGTATTTCTCATCAGCCTTTTTTATAATTGTGTCATTTTTTAAGTAATGTACCACCACCGTGTCGTAATTGCGTTTCGATAATACAGAGAATTGATATTCGGCAGATGGAATATCTTCAAATAACAGATATTTGATTTTTTCCTGATAGTCAATTGTGTCTCCTACAACAGGCAGGGATATCGATGAGGTTTGAGCAAAGGGAGCAAAACGCAGAAAAAGGAATAAAAGTAAAGCAGCTGATTTTTTCATGTTTAAATTGTGCTTACTTTTTCCCAAAATAATCTTCTTCCAGCTTATAATTTGATACTAGAATTGTCGGAACATCCTTTACTTTAAAAACATAATAATAAACTTTATCGCGCGTGAAGTAGTTCACATCATTATACTTCGGACTTTTAAATGTGCGCTCATCTTTGAAGAAGTTCACCATCTGCTTATAAACGTCATCAAAATTAGCAGTTGAATTGTTTTTTGTTCCGTTAATGAAGGAAATTTCTGTGATTTGCTTTGATCCATCGATCTTGGAAAGGACAGCAACTTCACCTAAGCCGGGAGTTCTATCTGCCTCGTTTGAATAATAAGTAGATCCCTGCAATAAAGGATTGTTAGCCTTCTGATAATTTCGGTCTATGAGTTTGATCTGTTTTTTATTCAGCTCATCCGTAACAGTTGTGCGACTGAAAGACATGCAGTTCTTTACAAAGCCGAAAGGTAATATTTGTGCGAATGAAGTAGTGGTTAGCAGAAAAAAAATGAAAGATGTTAAAATTCTTGTTCTCATTTATAGTTTTATTTGTGGTGTAGGACTCGTTTTTAAAAGGAAATCTAGCACACCAAAGATAAATAAATATTGCCGAATCTGTAGCCGCTGCAGCCATAATCGCGATATTTGAAGAAACATTTTTTTTAACAAATGGTCACAACTCTATCAAAGTTTTTCTTTCCGGTGTATTTCAGTGTATACTTATTATTGTATTTTCCAACCGATTTTTTAAATCCATCGCAAAATGAGTTTGAAGTGCAAGGCGCGGTAGTGTCTAAAAGACTCAAATTGACAGGTGCTGTTATAAAGGTATATAGAGATACCACTTTAATCAAAAAAATAATTACTAAGTCAAACGGGAAATTTAAGTTTGAAATTCCTTTTGATAATGAATATATGCTCATAATCAGTAAGCCCGGTTTCATAGTGAAGAAGTTTGCCATTGATTTAAGGTCGGTGCCGTTTGAAAAGATCCGCGCAGGACTGGGAGCTATGTATATCGAAGCTTCTATTTTTGAATTGCCTGCGGATTCAATCGCGTGTGCAGAAGCATATTCTATTCTTAATGATCCTGTGGCTAAATTCTCTTTTAACGAAGCAATTGGTGAAATAACTTTTGATAGAGCGTATATTGACTCAAGAATGAACGATCTTCAAAAATTAACCGCAATAGAAAAGGAAAGTGCTGGGAGTAAAGTTAGTGAAATTGAGAAGTAAAAAGTAGCTATGGAAGCCAAAAAAGCCCCGGTGATACCGGGGCTTTTTTAACATACGGATATTTTTATTTTTCGAATTTGTTGTATCCCTTTGGTATTTCAAACATAGAAGGCTCAAGAGGCTTTTTAGTGATCTTGGTTACTTCAAGCTTGGTAACTTCTTTCCCTGTAAGATCTGTTTGAACAGATAACATAGGAAACATGTTTTTTGCATCCTGGATCTGTAAAAAGTAAACAGAAGATTTATCCTTACGGTTCAGCTGACGAAGCATTTTTTCGAAGAACGTGAATTTTCCATCCGCAAGCCAATAAGTGATAATTGTTCCTTCTTCCTGGTTAGTTACAGTGTATTCACTGCATTTATACCCCTGAAGATTTTTTACGTTCTGGCCTTTTTTAACTGCGAACGTTCCTTTTGAAGTTGGAGCAGCAGGATTGTTGTTCGTCATGTAAAGCTTACGCTCATGATTTAAGGACATCATCGTCTTTGAATCCATATCCACTAAAAAAGTACCCTCTACTTTATGAGATTTAGAACCGATCTCATCGATCTTCACCTGGTTGTCTTTTACATAATAGATGTAATTAGTTGTGTCGGTTGCTGACTGTTTTTTAAATTCAATCACACCTTCAAAAGACTGTGCAGAACTTGAAAAAGCACCGGCAACAATAATTGTAAGCACAGATGCTAATTTTAATAGGGATTTTTTCATCGGGTATATTTGTTTGATTTGTTTGTTTTCTGAATCTGCTTGTGCTAAAATACTAAAATTTTGTGAACGGGACCTCCCATTTCAAAAGCCGTACCAAAAAATCATTTTCGGCTTTTCCAATAAAATCTATCATATTTGCAGCCTGCTCCAAATATTTTTTAGTTATAGTTTTTTGTGCCCCCACTTTTAACTTATTACTTATAACTTTTAACTTGAAGAAGAATGGCAGAACACAATGAAACCGGGCAAATTGGCGAAGCGCTTGCCGCAAACTATTTGAAAAGCAAAGGATACACAGTTCTTGAAACCAACTGGCGCTTTAAAAATCTGGAAGCTGATATTATAGCCAGTATTGGTGATACAATGATCGTTGCCGAAGTAAAAACCCGCAAGACTAATTTTTTTGGTGAGCCTGAAACTTTTGTCAATAAACAGAAACAGAGGAATCTGATAAAAGCTGCTCATGAATATATTCAAAGGAAAGAGCTCGATCTCGAGGTGCGTTTCGACATCATCTCTGTGATCATCAATAGCAGCGGTAATAAGGTCAATCACATTGAAGCGGCCTTTTACCCTCTCGTTTAAGCTTAATGCTGTCGTCTGTTGATCTCCTTTCTAATCATAGCAAGGGATAAATTCGTTATTCGGGTAATTTAAGCCTATCTTTGCAAAAAAAATAAGCATATCAATGGCAAAGGAATTTAAACGCAGCACTAAGGACTCCAAGGAAAAGAGGCCTGCATCAGGAAAAGGAAAAGATGCTAAAAAGGGGAAAAAGCCTTCTTTTGAGCGTTACCGCGATGAATCCCGTCCCTCCGATTTCGGAACTTCTTCACCGAGAAGAAGTTCATCAGGCTCTGAAGACAGAAAGCGTAAGCCATTTGGTGAAAAGCCTGCTTTCCGGAAAGAACGTGATGAGGATTCTGAAAAGCCTTCTTTCGAAAAGAAATCAAGATCAAAAGAAGATGCTCCTGAAAAGAAAGCACCTTTCAAAAGAAGAGATGATAGCGATGAAAAACCCTCATTCCGTAAAGAAAGGCCATCTTCCTTCGGAGATAAAAAGCATAAAGACTATGGGGATAAGCCATCTTTTAATAAAAAGAGAAGCTTTGCAAAAGATGATGAACGCCCTTCCTTTAAGAAACATGACGATGATTTTTATGAGTCAAAACCTTCCTTTGTAAGAGAAAGTGATAAAACTGAACTTGATTACGAAAGGGACTACCAGGCGAAAAAGAAAGGAAGCACATTCAAGAAGCGTGATGATGATAGCGAGGACAAACCTTCATTTAAAAAGACTGAAGGCGATTTTTCCCGTCCATACAAAAAGAAAGCTTTCCAGAAGAAATCCTATTCGAAAACCAGCGAGTCTAAGATCGACAAGCCGAACCCGGATGGGTCGATGCGTTTGAATAAATACATTGCGAATGCAGGCATCTGTTCACGCAGAGAGGCTGATGAGCTTATTGAATCCGGTGTTGTGCAGGTTAACGGGAAGGTGATCACAGAAATGGGATTCAAAGTGAAGCCGACAGACGTGATCAAATATGGCGGACAAACTCTTAAGAAAGAGAAGCTTGTTTACCTGATCCTGAATAAACCTAAAGATTATATTACAACTGTTGATGATCCTCAGCAACGCAGAACTGTCCTTGAGCTGATCCAGGGAGCTTGCCGCGAAAGGATCTATCCTGTAGGTCGTCTCGACCGAGCTACCACCGGATTGTTGATGTTCACGAATGATGGTGAACTGACGAAGAAATTAACGCATCCCCGATATGGTGTACGTAAAGTATATCACGTGGAGCTTGATAAGCCGTTAAAGCGCGCTGATATGGATAAGATCACTGAAGGCATTGAGCTGGAAGACGGCCCGATAAAAGTTGATGAGATCTCGTATGTAGGAGACGGAAAAGATAAAGCAAGTGTAGGCGTGGAGATCCACTCCGGCAAGAACCGCATTGTGCGCAGGATCTTTGAACATTTCGGATATAACGTACGCAAGCTTGACCGTGTTATTTTCGGGCCTCTTTCGAAAAAGGACATGCCCCGCGGACGCTGGAGAATGTTAACTGAAGCTGAAGTGGGAATGCTGAAGATGATCAGCAGTGATTAAGATTATATTGTCTCTTAAATGATGGCCGGTGTTTAAATACAGCGGCCATTTTTATTTTACATATCCGAGGCGGGCATGTTCATTTAAAATAAACTTATGCACCACCCGTTATTGATAACATCTTCGGACGCAGAGGGATCATTTCTCTTTTTTAATAAACTTTGTGTGTCGATCAAACGCAATGAATCAGGAACCTTCAGGAAATAATTCTATTGTTTCACCTACAGATCCCGTAGGTAAAAAAACTCCGTGGTTACTTCGCTTTTTTTTGCGCATTGTTGTGATCTTTTCAATCCTTCTGATTTTACTTACAGGTAGCGCTTTCATCATTGGATATTATTATCAGGATGATGTAAAGGAATATGTAGTTGGTGAATTGAATAAGCATCTCAATACCCAGGTAATTGTGGATGGAAAGGATATCGACTTTACAGTTCTTAAGAGTTTTCCTTACGGCTCAGTAAATTTCAAAAATGTTAAAGCGCTTGACGCCATTGAAAAGGAAAAGAAAGATACCTTGTTCCGTGCCGGAGAGATCTCCATTCAGTTTAATCTTCTCGATATTATTAATAAAAAATATCACGTAAAAAAAATCGAGCTTACTGATATAAAATTAAGGGTAAGAGTTGACAGGAATGGAAAGGACAATTATCATTTCTGGAAGGAAAGTCAGGACACCTCGCAGACTGCTTTCGCTTTTGCACTTGAAGAGATCCTTCTAAAAAACATCAGCCTCGACTATAAGAATTCAAAAGAAAAACAGTCTATTAATGCCACTGTTGTCAGAGGAAAATTTGCAGGGAATTTCTCTAATGACGCGTACACCATGGATTGCAACTCGGAGATCGTTATCGGCCAGCTCACAAGTGATAGCGTAAGCTATTTACGAAAGAAAAATGTGTTTGCAGAATTTGAAATGAATATTGACAACAAGCTTAAAGCATGCAAGATCACTGACGGAAAACTCAAGGTCGAGAATTTGTTATTTGAGGTGTATGGTAATGTGCTGTATGCAAACGGAGAACCACTCGTGAATGTCGGTATCAAAGGAAAGGATATGAATATAAAATCAGTGCTCTCGTTAATCCCGAATAAATTCAAAGCTAAAATTAACGACTACGAGAGTGATGGTGAATTTTATTTCAGCGCGCTTATTCAGGGAAATGCCGGCAAAAACAAAATCCCGAATATCTCCGCAGATTTTGGAATACGTTCCGCAGATATTTCGAGGGTGGATAATAATATAACATTGAAGAATGTGAATCTGAAAGGGAGATATTCAAATGGCACAGAAGGGAAAAGAGCTTCTTCCATGTTTGAGCTTAATGCATTTTCGGCCGATATCAATCAAGGCCATATTTCAGGTGAGTTAAAAATTAACAATCTGGATAATCCGTCCCTTAGCGGAAAGCTGGTGGGTACCACCACACTTGAAGAGATCCAGAAACTGATAAGAATAGATACAATTGAAAGTGTAAGCGGTACTGTAAAAATCAATGCTGTATTTAGCTGTGATAACAAAGAGAAGAAGTCTTCCGTGTATGAAAAAATAATAACCTCCGGAGATCTGAGCATGTCCGGTGTAAACATTAAACTGAAAAATAACTCATTGCTCTTCAAAGATATTAACGGATCATTTGAGTTCAATAATAATGATTTGGGAGTGAACGTCCTGGAGGGAATGGTCTCCGGAACCGATTTTAATATCAAAGGTTCTTTCAAAAATATTATCGGTTTTATTCTGAAAGAAAATCAGGATATTAATGTAGAAGCGGAATTAAATTGTACAAAGGTTGACCTGAATGAATTGCTTGCGAACAAAGAAGAGGATTCGAAAAACAGTAAATACAAATTGAAATTTTCCGAACATATCAATGTTGATCTTAATGCCAGAATCAAGCATCTGCAATTCCGGAAGTTTGAAGCATCAGACATAAAAGGAATTGTAAAGCTAAAGGATAAAAAGCTGATCCTTGACCCCATTGTGCTTTCCACGATGAATGGGACTATCAGCGCGAGCGGACTGGTGGATGGAAGCGATTCAACAAATATCCTGGTCACATGTTTTTCTGAAGTCAGCAGGATCAGTGTGAGCAAAATGTTTGTAGAGTTTGAGAATTTCGGTCAGACGAATATCACTGATAAAAATATAAAAGGACTTGCAACCGCAAAAATCCAGTTCGCTGCCGTTTTGTCCCCCGAGTTGCAGATGGATCAGGATAAGCTGTATGCGGGTGTCGATATGACTATTGATAATGGAGAGCTGAATAATGTAGAGTCTATGAAAAGCCTTTCGCGTTTTATCGAGCTGAAGGAACTTGAAAATATACGGTTTGCCTCTATGAAAAATCAGATCGAGATAAAAAATAAAGTGATCACGGTTCCTAAAATGGAGATTAAATCGAACGCTCTGAATGTTATTTTTTCGGGAACTCATACGTTTGATAACGATATAAATTACAGGATCAAACTTTCACTGAACGAGCTGCTATCTAAAAAGGCCAAGGCTGCTAAAAAAGCGAATGACGAGTTTGGTGAGGTTGCAGATGACGGATTAGGGCGAACGAATATCTTTCTCCTGATGACGGGGAACATTAGCAATCCGGTTATTAAATATGATTCAAAGGGGGCCGTCCAGAATGTTAAAGAAGATCTCAAAGTTGAAAAGCAAAATCTTAAGAGTATTCTGAATGAAGAGTTCGGATTATTTAAAAAGGACAGCTCCCTTCAGAGTAAAGAAAAAATAAAAAAAGAGGATCAGACGAAGTTCAGGATCAACTGGGAAGAAGCGGATAAGAAGGACACAAAAAAGGAACTGAAGCCACCAAAGAAAAAAGAGGAAGAGGATTTTTAACAAGCAGGCAATTAAGCAGTATGCAGTTGGCAAGCAAACTGCCCGTGAATTTAGGGCGCTTAAAATCCTTTCCAATCTTCCCAAATCAAGTTTTTGATCTTTAAATCTAAGACGAGCAGATGTTACTTAAACTGCCCACATAGTAGTCTTTAATCTGTGAATCTGTGGCTAACACATTTCAATCGTTAACAATCAACCTTTAATCTGTGAGTCAGGGGCTGAAACAACCCTTTTTCCCTAAGAAAAAATCCGTAAATTCGTCTACCTTAATAAAGACGCTACCTCTTGAGCATTTATTCAAAAAAGCAAACCTGGAAATTATGGCTGTTCATGGCAGCTGTAATAATCGTTGGCGTATCTCTGTGGTACACCAATACCCTGGTGAATAAGATCGCTACGGAAGAACGGAAAAAAGTTAAGCTTTGGGCGGAAGCGATCGAGAAGAAGGTGAATCTGGTAAAATACACCAATGAGCTTTTTAAGAAGATAGCCACTGATGAACGAAAAAAGGTAGAGCTCTGGGCTGAAGCTACCAAGCAGCTTTCACAGGATCTCAGTGATTATGGTTTTGTTTTAAAAGTGGTTGCAGACAATACGACTGTTCCGGTGATTCTGGCAGATGAACATGGTACGCCCATAACATCACGAAATCTTGATTCAACAAAAGAAGGTGATAAAACCTATCTGAAATTGCAGATGCAGGCTATGCGTCAGGTGCAGGAGCCCATCGAGATCAATATTTACAAAGGGCAAAAAAACTTCCTCTACTATAAAGATTCCAAATTATTCACTGAATTAAAGATCGTTCTCGATGATCTTATTAAATCTTTCATTTCTGAAGTTGCTGTTAACTCCGCTTCCGTTCCTGTAATTTATACCGATTCCACTATGAAGCGTGTGATCGAATATGGAAATATCGACTCCTCGCGCATCAGCGATCCTGTTTTTCTTCAGAGCCAGCTTGCAGAAATGGCCGCTCAAAACCAGCCAATCGAGGTTGAATTCGGAGATGGAACGAAGAGCTATATTTTTTATCAGGAGTCTACACTTCTCACTCAGTTGAAATATTATCCTTATGTGATGTTTACGATCATCGGAGTATTTCTTTTGATAGCATACCTTCTTTTCAGCACAGCCAGAAGAGTTGAGCAAAATCAGGTCTGGGTAGGAATGGCTAAAGAAACTGCTCATCAGCTGGGTACACCATTGTCATCACTGATAGCTTGGCTAGAATATCTTCGTTCAAAGGGACTTGATCCTGAAACTGCAATTGAAATTGAAAAGGATGTAAAGCGACTAGAAACTATCACGGAGCGTTTCTCCAAAATCGGATCGGTTCCAAAGCTTGATGAAGTGGATGTTGTAAAGGTGTTGAGTGATGCGGTGAATTACATGAAGCTGCGCACTTCGCGAAATGTTTCTTTCACGCTTGATTCGCAAAATGCTAGCGGATTTAATGCAAAGCTGAATGTGCCGCTTTTTGAATGGGTGATCGAAAACCTGATCCGTAATGCTGTTGATGCCATGAATGGAAATGGTTCTATTAAGATCGCTGTATCCGATCAGACTCAGTTCGTTTACATTGATATTACTGACACAGGAAAAGGAATTCCTAAATCGAAATATAAAACAGTTTTTGAACCCGGATTTACCACCAAACAGAGAGGTTGGGGTTTAGGATTGTCACTGACAAAAAGAATAATAGAAAATTATCATTCAGGAAAGATCTTTGTAAAAAGCTCTGAAATTGATAAAGGAACCACATTCAGGATAGTGCTGAACAAATAAAATGGCCGGCATTTATATTCATATTCCTTTCTGCAAACAAGCCTGCAATTATTGCGACTTTCACTTCTCCACTTCTTTGAAAAATAAGGAGGCATTCCTGGCTGCGCTGAAAAAGGAAATAGAATTGCAAACAGAATATCTGAGCGGAGAAAGTATTTCCACTATATACTTTGGAGGTGGAACACCTTCCATGCTGGCGCAACATGAGCTTATGGAGATCTTTGAAGCTTTACACAAGAATTTTAGAATTGAGCAAGGATCGGAGATTACACTCGAAGCGAACCCTGATGATCTCACTCTGAAAAAGATCACCGAGCTGAAAGGTTCACCGGTCAATCGTTTTAGTATCGGTATACAAAGTTTTTATGACGAAGACCTGAAGCTCATGAACAGAGCGCATAATGCAAATGAAGCTTTGGATGCTGTGAAATATGCACAGGATAACGGCTTTGAGAATATCACGATTGATCTGATCTACGGAATTCCCGGACTGACTGAACATAAATGGAGAAATAATCTGCAGATTGCTTTTGCCATTGGGGTAAAACATATCTCTGCTTACTGTCTGACAGTCGAGCCAAAAACAGCTCTTGCACACGCGGTAAAAACAGGTTCAATTAAAAATGTAAATGACGCTGAAAGTGTAAAGCACTTTGAGATAATGCTGGAAGGAATGAAGACAAATGGTTTCATCCAATATGAGATCTCTAATTTCTGCAAGGAAGGATTCTATTCGATGCATAACAGTAATTACTGGTTAAAGGAAAAGTATCTTGGCTTGGGTCCTTCTGCACATTCATTTGATGGTAATTCGAGGCAATGGAATGTTTCCAATAACGCTTTGTACATTAAAGGTGTTGAAAGCAATCAGTTGAACTATGAAAAGGAAGTTCTGAACACTGATCAAAAATACAATGAATATGTGCTAACTTCTTTAAGGACGATATGGGGAACTGATCTGCAGTATATATCAAGATCCTTTGGTGAAAAGTATCTCTCTAATTGCAAGAACGAAGCTTCAAAATATATTAATGCAGAGGAACTTTTTTGCAGGGAAAATAAATTATTTTTAACTGATAAAGGAAAGTTGATCGCAGACAGGATCGCTGGTGATCTGTTTATATGATTGTATAATGTGGCTTAATAACAATATAATTTATGGTATCAAAAATCACATTCAAAGGAAAAAGTTATAATACCGATCTTTCAAAACCAATTGATATTTCAATTCCTTTGAGAGCGGGAGAAGAGAACGTGAATGCATGGTATGTTTCACCCGTAAAGATAGAGGCTGTAAGAATGGGCGATTGGGTAGGTGATGTGAACGAAGGAGGCTCCGTTAATTTCAGAAATATCACATTCAATCCGCATGGCAATGGAACGCATACCGAGTGTGTCGGCCATATCAGCAAGGAAAATTATTCTGTCAATCAGTGCCTGAAGACCTTTTTTTTTATGGCTGAGCTTGTTACTATCCTGCCTGACGAACTGGAGAATGGAGATAAGATCATCACAAAGGAGCACATTGTGAATTGCCTTGGCGATAAGCGCCCTGAAGCCCTGGTTATAAGAACACTTGACAATCATATATCAAAGATCAACAAACATTACTCAAACAGCAACCCTCCATACATTCATCACGAAGCAATGGAGTTAATCGATTCGCTTGGCATCGATCATTTGCTGATAGATCTTCCTTCGGTTGATAAGGAAGTAGACGGAGGAAAATTATTATCGCATCATATTTTCTGGAATTATCCGGAGAATACTAAAACTCAACGGACGATCACCGAAATGATCTATGTTCCAAACACTATTTTTGATGGAGGATATTTACTGAATCTTCAGATCGCGAGTTTTGAGAATGATGCCTCACCGAGTAAGCCGGTGTTGTATCAGTTGAATCTGGCGTTGTAAAAAATCCTTTCACCACCCCTAACCCCTCCTGGCAGGAGGGGAAGTGATCCTGGAAATGTGAAAATTCTCTTTCGGCAAAGTCTTAAGATAATCAGATCATGTTTCATCATAAATAGCGAAGCTATCTTTTAACCATAATAATCCGCGTACATAACAGCCCTTCTTTGATTTCACCCAGCGATCCTTTTAAATCATAACAATAATAAAAGATCTGTGTTCCCATTACACACAGATAAAAAGGTTGCACATAAAAAACCATCCACAAAAAAACCCCCTGAAATTAATCAGAGGACTCTTCAATCACAGAACTAAACCAAAAGTCTATAGTGTCCAGCAGATTCCTAAACCAACAGGATACACCTGCGGGCCTTCATCTTTTTTAAATAATCTGTTAAGGCCATAAGATGCGTATACGGTCACTTTGTTGTAACCAACTCTTGCTACCAGGCTTGTATTGAATGGCTCAAGGTTAAAATCATCACGTTGTTTGATACGGTAGTGTTTATCGTTAAGATCAAAACGTTGTTTTGTTACAGCATGTATGCGATAGGCGAATTCAGCTCCGACAGCGATATGAAAGTTCTTGTTAGGGTTTTTGCTTGTGTTGAACTCCAGCAACAGTGGGGCTCTTACATAAGATACATTTAATTTGTTTCTTCTGTATTTCACTGAGTCGCTACTCGCCCAGATGTAAGTGGTATCGGTATGCAAAGTAATGTTGTTTGCAAAAGAGTAGTGATTGAAATTGAACCCCAGTCCGGTTACAAGGTTGATATAATTTTTATAGATATGAAAATCTTTTTCGAAAAGGTTCAATCCGAACTGATATGATTTTGCATAATCAAGTTCCATGAATGGAGCCGTGGTCGAAAGGTTCAGGCTGTTCTTGAAGTCCATAAGTCCGTTTGCACCAAGTTCTATTCCATTCCAGTGTTTAAAATCAGAATTGTAATCGTGAATGGAGTCTTTTGAGTTATGTGCTTCTTCTTTGTCATCTTTATCATCACCGATGATCATGTAGTTTCTTCCTCCAAGCTTGATCTTTGTTGTGTCGCTTGCCGTTTCTTCACCGGTTCCGCTTTTGCTTTCGCGAACTGATCCTGCACCACTGATGTTAACGTTTCTATCAACAGGGTTTCCTTTGTAAATAATGTCACCGGCTCCGGAAACATCGGCATCAAGGCTTTGCTTTACGTTCACTTTGGCGCTACCGGCACCCGAGACTTTTGCTTTAACTTTTTCAGCTTCCAGGTCTGAAGCTTTCAGATCTCCTGCACCCGAAACATTTATTTCAAAGAGCTGTGCAGAACCTTTAAGAGTAAGGTCACCGGCCCCGCTTACTGAACCTTTTACTTCCCCGGCTTTCAGGTCAAGGTTAATATCACCCGCTCCGCTTGACTCAATTTTTAATTTATCTGTTTTAAGCTGATTTTCTGATTTTACGTCCGCTGCACCTGACACATCAAGGCTGCTCAACGTTTTTATACCTACCGAAATAGTGATGTCTTTATCGGTTTTAAGGTTTCCTTCACTTGAGATCACCAGGATTCCGTCTTTAACTTCAGTTTTGATCTGGCTGAGAACATTTTCAGGAGCATCAACTTTCACACTGTTGGTCTCCGACTGGCTAATGTTGATATTAAAAGAATCTCCGGCTTTGATTCCTGTGAAATCACCTGTGTCGCGGGTTTGCTGGGCTGTCGCAGGAAGTGCCGACATGCTTGCCAGCAGGACCATTCCGAAAAATTTTGTTGTTGTGGATTTAGTATACATAGTTTTAGAATTTGCGTGTTTTTTGAATGTGACGTCCGGGAAAAGATTAAAGTTACACTGAAACTGTTTTTTTTATGAATTTGTCCGTTTTAGATATCGTTTGCTTCAAAACTGATCTAAAAGCAACCTTCAGCACTTTCAGTGCATCTTTCTATAACTAACACGACACTGTTTAAAAACCTTATTTGCAGGTTTTTATATATCGACTATTTTCAGCATATTTGTAATAATTGAACAAATCGGTTAAAAACCGTCCAAACACTCTACAGCTTTGAAAAAGAATTTACTCGTAAGCATTTGTTTACTATTGATAAGCCATTTGTCACTCACTGCCGCAAACAGGTACTGGGTAGGCGGAACCGGATCATGGAATGATCCTGCGCATTGGTCTGCTACAAGCGGAGGGCAAAGCGGAGCATCAATTCCGGGCATCAGCGATGATGTATTCTTCGATGAGAATTCCTTCTCAATGGCAAAGCAAACAGTTATGCTTCCGCAGAATGGAATTTGCCATAATTTAGATTGGAGCAGGATTGACAAGCAGGTCATTTTTTCCGGAGGAGCATCCCGGGAATTAAGGGTAAATGGGTCCTGTTTGTTGAGCCAGCACTTGTTATATGGCTTTAAGGGAAAAATTATTTTTAATACATCCGGCTTAAATAACACAATTAAATCATCCGGTGTTAAATTGCTTGGCGAATGGGTTTTTGACGGAACCGGCTCATGGTTGCTTGATGATGAGATCAATGGAGATTTGCTCACCATTAATCATCTAAAAGGTAGTTTAAATACAAATGACCAAAAAGTAACTTGTTACGATTTCAAAGGTAATTCAAGCACTTCCAGAATATTAAATCTTGGCCTTTCAGAGGTTTACATTAAAAATATCTGGGACTTTAGTTCGGCAACTAATCTGACCTTCAACTCTTCCGGGTCACGGATCATTTTTGATCGTTCAACCAATTCGAATAATTTTAGAAGTGGAGGTTTATCTTACGGTTCGGTTTCAGCGATGGCGGCTGCATGTTCACCTTCCGGCCAGCCTTGTGCCGGATTTACAATTACCTTGACAGCTACGAACGTGACTTGTTTTGGTTTGGCAAATGGAAATGTAGTTGCAAATATAACCGGAGGTTCCGGCAATTTTACTTACAACTGGAATGGTGCCGCAAATCCTGCAGGCGAAGGAACTGATAGTATTTTCAATTTATCAAATGGAAATTATAACGTAAGGATCGATGACCTTACTGCCGGAACGTTTTGCTTTTGTAATATAAATGTTCTTGAGCCTAGTTTACTTTTTGACTACGAGCTTTATCAGATCGAGCCGCTATGTTTTGGTCAGAACAATGGGAGCTTTGCGGTGGATGCAACAGGGGGGACATTTCCTTATACTTACAGCTGGAGCGGAGGATTAGGTACGAATGATACTGTATTTGCTGCTGGTGCAGGCACTTATACGGCAACCGTAACTGATGTCAACGGTTGTACAGCATCGATACCGGTCACTCTTAACCAGCCGACTCAATTATTAACACCCGGGATTTCAACAAACATAACATGTAACTCCTTGTGTAATGGAACAGCAACTGTAAATCCTTCAGGAGGAACGACTCCGTATTTGTTTGACTGGGGGGTAGGTACGCCAACCGGTGATGGAACAAATGCAATTACGAATCTTTGCGCAGGAAATTATTCAGTGACTGTTACCGATGATAATGGATGTACTTCCGTTTTTAATGCAACTATCACTCAACCTCCAGTTCTTACACTTGCTTTGTCCAAAGTTAATGCAAGCTGCGGAGGAACCTGTGATGCAAGTGTGACTGCAACAGTTACCGGAGGGACCTCACAGTATACCTATGCCTGGTCTCCAAGCGGTGGAACAACAACAACTGCTTTAACATCAAATACAATCTCATCTTTATGTGCCGGTAAATATATTGTCCTGTTGACAGATGCGAATGGTTGTACAAAAACAGATTCCATAATTGTTACTGAACCTGATACGCTTATTGCGGTGGGAGTAAGCGGGGCCACTTCATGTAATGGAGTATGTGATGGGACAGCTTCAGTGACGGTTACCGGTGGTTCTCCGGCTTATAATTATAATTGGAACGGATCACCTACAGGAGATCTGACTCCCAATGCTTCAGGCTTATGTCCGGGCTCCTATACAGTTACTGTTTCTGATATTAACGGTTGCAGTGATACGGCACTTGCTATGATCACAGAACCTGCTTTGCTTTTCGGGACACTCTCAAGCACAAATGTGCTTTGTGCGGGAACATCGACAGGGACTGCCTCGGTTGTAGCTCAGGGTGGCACGCAGCCTTATACGTATAACTGGACGCCTTTAAACCCGACAGGAGACGGCACGCCAAACATTACAAACCTTGCTGCAGGTAATTATTGCGTGGCCATCACGGACCAGAATGGTTGTGACACCACTCAATGTATTATAATTACTCAACCACCTGCATTAACATTAACGATAGTCAGAACAAATGTTAATTGTACAGGTGCTTGTGATGGAACAGCAACGGTTACCGCAGCAGGTGGAACTCCGCCATATAATTATTCTTGGGCAGGGACTCTTCCAACTCCTCAGCCATATGTGGGGCAAGGTACAAATGCAATTACCAATTTATGTCCCGGTAGTTTTACCGTTACCGTTACAGATGCAAATGGTTGTGTGAGGACCATAAGTACAACTATTACTCAACCAAACGTTTTGAATGCAAGTTTCATTCTGACCGGAGCCGTCCTTGCCTGTAATGGAGATTGCACTGCAACAATAGGATCCAACGTTTCGGGAGGAACTCCTCCTTACACTTTCTCCTGGACAGGCGTAACCAGTGGGCCGACAAACGGCCCGTCTGTGTCCAACCAATGCGCAGGTCCGTACAGCCTTACTGTGACAGATGACGAAGGTTGCGTCAGAGTGATCAATACAACGATTATACAGCCAACCCTACTGGTTGTAACTCCAAGCTCGACTAACATAAATTGTTTCGGTGTGTGTAACGGTACCGCTTCAGCGCTCGGCAGTGGAGGAACTCCGGGGTATACGTATTCCTGGTCAGGGGGGCAAATTGGAAACAACATTAATAGTTTATGTGCCGGAACCTATACTGTGACAGTAAAAGATCAGAATAACTGTACTTCTACCGGTACCGCAACTGTGACCTCACCACCACAATTAGTAGGAGATCCAACAGTGATTAACGATGTACTGTGTTCCGGACAGTGTAATGGTTCAATCTATTCAAATGCTACAGGGGGTATACCTCCATATAACTATAATTGGTTCCCTAACCCGGTTATTGATGGAAACGATACTGCAGTTGGTTTATGTGCCGGAAGTTATTCGCTTCTTCTTACGGATGCAAACGGTTGTACTTCCAATGAATCAGTTACTGTTACTCAACCAACACCTTTAGGTGCGCCTATCACGGGGCAGACTTCAAGCTGTAATGTTTGTAATGGTTCTGCCACCGTTACTCCTACAGGGGGAACGCCTCCTTATACTTTTTTATGGAATGATCCTGCAGACCAAACAACAGCAACAGCAACCGGTTTATGCCCGAATACAGTATACAGCGTTACAGTTATAGATGCGAACGGCTGTGTTGCCGCAAGTACAGTTACTATCGCTCAAACAATCACGATTCAAATCACTACATCTAATACTACTTTAAGCTGTGCAGATTCATGCGATGGCGTTGCAACTGCAAATCCGTCAGGAGGACAAATGCCTTACAATTATCTGTGGGTAGGTCCAAACGGAACGGTGACAACAGTTGCCGGAGGAACAGCCTTTAGTCTTTGTGCCGGCTCATACACGGTTACTGTTGTGGATGCCAATGGTTGTCTTAACCGTGATTCTGTAACATTTACTGAACCACCTGCGATTCTTCTTAATACTTCAAGTACCAACGCTACCTGCGGTGGTGTTTGTAATGGAACAGCAACAGGAGTGGGTAGTGGAGGTACAGGAGCATTGACTTATTCATGGAATACTTCTCCCGCTCAGCCGACTGCCAATGCAAGCGGCCTTTGCGCAGGAACGTACACGTTAACTGTCACTGACGGAAATGGCTGTACTGATACCTCTTCAGTTATAATAACGGAACCGACTCCTGTTATAGATAATCCAGTTTTTACCGATGCCAATTGTTTAACTGCTAACGGAACAATTATCGTTGCTCCAACAGGAGGAAATAATACATACGCTTACAACTGGGGCCCGGGTGTCATCACCGGGCAAGGAACTCCAACCGTTACCGGATTGCTTGCAGGCACATACACACTCGATATCACTTCCGGTGGATGTGTATTTAATTTTAGTTACCTCGTGAACAACATCAATGGGCCGACACTCGTAATGTCACATGCCAATGCATCCTGTAACGGAGTGTGTGATGGAACAGCATCAGTGGTCGCAAGTGGCGGGGCGCCAGGTTATACTTATGACTGGAATGGAGCAGCAACTCCTTTGGGTGACCTATCCGCGGGTATCACCGCATTATGCGGAACACAAACTTATTCTGTTCAAGTTACGGATGCCGCAGGTTGCATCAGTATAGATACAGCGACAGTGATCAATCCGGATCCGATATCACCAAATGAAGTTGTTACAAATGAGAGCTGCGGAACTTTGTGCGATGGATCCATCGTTCTTGCTCCTACAGGGGGCTCGGGAACGTATAATTATTCCTGGTCATCATCTATACCGGGATTGGTATTGCCTCCAAATTCAAGTCAGAACGGGTTATGCGCAGGAACATACAGTGTAACGATATTGGATGTAAATGGATGTGATACTTCACTAACAATAAATATCACGGCACCTCCAACCCTGATGGTTTCTCTTGCTTCAACAAATGTTTTATGTTTCGGGGCATGCAATGGGACCGCAACTGCAACTATAACCGGTGGTGCCGGTGTGGATACTATCATCTGGACAAATCAGCCACCTTCTATCATCCTGCCTAATATTGTTGGCCTTTGTCCGAATCAATACATTGTTACAGTTGTTGATGTAAATGGCTGTATTGCAAAAGATACGGTTGATATAACAGAACCAACACCTTTGATCACGTCCACGTCATTTGTGGATGCATCTTGTAACGCAACCTGCGATGGTATCGGGGTAGTGAATGCAAGCGGAGGAACTCCCGGATACAATTATGCATGGTCACCCGGTGTATTAGTTAATAATGACACAGCATCAGGGCTTTGTGCGGGCGTTTATAATGTTACTGTTTCAGATGCTAACGGTTGTACATCTACACCTCCTTCTATTATTATTTCAGAACCTACTCTGATCGTTGCTAACATAACTTCAACAAATCCATTATGTAACGGTGCATGTGATGGTACAGCAACTTCAGCAGCGTCAGGAGGAACAGGGCCTTACACATATGATTGGTCTCCTAATCCTATTATTGGGGATGGCACCTCTTCAGTTTCCGGCCTATGTGCAGGAAATTATTCGGTTATTATTTCTGATGCAATGGGTTGTTCGAGGACTCAAAACTTCACACTTGCAAATCCACCTGCATTGAATACGGCATTTACAACGGTTGATCCTACTTGTCAGAATAGCTGTAATGGTACGGCTACCGCTTTACCTTCAGGCGGAACTCCGGGTTACACTTATTTATGGTCACCGGGCGGAGCCACTACTGCCACAGCTATAAACTTGTGTCCTATTACTTATGTGTTGGTTGTTACTGATACAAACAATTGTAAAGACACAGTTAATGTTGCAATTACAAATCCTTCAGCAATAAACATTGCAGTATCAAGTACGCCAGCTGCCTGTGGTGTTTGTGATGGAACAATGACAATTAATCCAATAACAGGTACACCATCTTATACGTATGCCTGGAGTTCCACATCTTCTCCGGGTACAGTATTTCCTGCAACTTCCAGTCAGACCGGATTGTGTGCCGATCTATATAATGTGACAGTCACAGATGCAAATGGTTGCGATTCTACGTTCGCCCTGGCTTTAAATAATTCAGGCGGGCCAACCGGTGAAGTGGTAACCGCAAATGATGCAACTTGTCCAGGTGTTTGCAACGGCTCAGGATCGGTAGTGCCGGTAGGTGGCGTTGCACCTTATTTGTTTGAATGGTTGCCAGCTACTACACCACCAACTTTTAACGATACAGCATTAAACCTATGTGCAGGAAATTATTTTGTTGAGATCACCGATTCAAATACGTGTATTCATTTTGCTCCTGTAACTATCGGTGAGCCAGCGCCTATTTTATCCAATGCAACTGTAACGAGCGCAATTTGCAGTAACGTTTGTAACGGGGTTATTTCTCTTGCAGTGAGTGGTGGAACATCAGGCTATTCGTATGCATGGACCGGGCCCGCAGGACCAATTGCAGGCAATACATCTGTAGTTTCAGGATTATGTTCAGGAACGTATACCGTAACGATCACCGACTTTAACGGTTGTACAAAGGTTGATTCTTTTGTAGTGAATCAGTCAACTCCTTTAACTGTCGCTGCATCTGCCACAAATATTTCATGTTCGAATACCTGCAGCGGAATGGCTTATGTTACAATCAGTTCAGGGACACCTCCATTCAATATTCAGTGGAATGATCCTTCAGGACAAACAAATGATACCGCTGTCTCTCTTTGTGCCGGAGTTTATACAGCAACTATCACCGATTTTAATGGTTGTATAACTACTGCAAGTGTAACCATTCTATCAACTCCTGCAGTTGCGATCAATGCAACGGTAACAAGTGCGAATTGCGGAGTGTGTGATGGAGCCGCTATTGCAGCGCCAACGGGAGGAACCGCGCCATATACATTGTTATGGAGTAACGGACAAAGCGGATTAAATGCGACTGATCTGTGTGCCGGTTTATATACAGTGAATGTTACTGACAGTGCAGGTTGTGTTTCCAGCTTCGGAGTTCCGGTAAGCAATACAAATGGACCAACCAGTCTTGCAATTACATCAACAAACATTGCTTGTAACAATCAGAACACAGGTGCTGTAACCGGAGTAACACCAACCGGTGGAACAGCTCCATATACATACTTATGGATCCAAGGCGGACAGACAACTCCGACACTGAATGGTTTAAGTGCAGGTCCCTATTATGTTGAGGTGACTGATGCGAATGGATGTTCAATAACGGATTCGGTATTGATAACTGAAGCCTCACCAATCATTGCCAACCAGGTTGTGAATGCTGCAACATGTGGTATGAGCGATGGATCGATCACCGTGTCAGCTTCTGGTGGTAGCGGAACCTATACCTATCTGTGGAACACGGGCCCAGTAACACCAACGATCTCTAATCTTTCTGCAGGAGTTTATTCAGTGCAGATCACAGATGTTGTAACGGGATGTGTGAAGAATGTCGTGATCCCGGTGAATAATTTCAATGGGCCTGCAATAACAATGTCTTCAACAAACGTTAGCTGTAATGCAGCATGTAATGGAACAGCAACAGTAACTCCGGGAGGTTTAACTTCCTATTTATGGAATGATGTTTCTGCTCAGACAACTGCAGTTGCAACAGGACTTTGTCCGGGAGATTATGCGGTTGTTGTGACCGGCAGTAATGGTTGCTCATCGGTTGGCACAGTGACGATCACTGAACCTCCTGTAATTGGTTTCAGTATTGCAAATGCAGTAAATCCTTTTTGTAACGGAGATACTACCGGATCGATAACAGTTGTGCCTTCAGGCGGAACGTTATCATACAGTTATGCATGGACTCCTTCAGGTGGATCATCTTCAACAGCTTCGAACCTTTCAGCGGGCTCATACACAGTGACTGTGACTGATGCATTGGGTTGCACGGCAACACAATCAACAACGCTTACTCAGACGAATGCTTTAACGATCGGAAGCGTGATAACAAACCCTAGCTGCTCAAGTTTATCTGACGGTTCGATTGATGTTACGGTGAGCGGTGGTACAACAACTTATACATATCAATGGAGTGTCGGTTCTGCTGCAACAACGGAGGATCTCAGTAACATTGCAGCAGGTACGTATATCATAGATGTTACAGATGGCAATGGTTGTACGATCGCTGACACAAGTATCCTTGTTCCCTTGCAATCAGTTTTCGTCTCTGCAGGAAACGATACAACTTTCTGTCAGAACGGTTCGATAACGTTAAGTGCAACAAGCACGACTGCAACTTCCTATCAGTGGTTTGACCTTGCAGGAAACAGTGCAGGAAATACATCAAGTGTTTCTGTAACACCTCCGGCCGGGTCAAGCACTTATTATGTGATAGCTGATAACGGAACAGGATGTACAGCAAATGATACGATCATTCTTACATCGAATGTGTTGCCTCAGGTTAATGCAGGAACTGATGTAACCATTGTGGTTGGCGCAAGCACAACCATTGGTGGAAATCCAACTACCGCCTCAGGAAATAGCATTCTGTGGAACCCGCTTCCGGGACTGGATAACGCAACTGTCGCAAACCCTGTTGCAACTCCACCTGTAACTACAACCTATGTAGTCACCGTAACAACTTTAGAAGGATGTACTGCGAGCGATTCGGTAGTTGTAACGGTATTACCAACGATCATTATTCCTGATGGAATTTCTCCGAATGCAGATGGAGACAATGATGAATGGATCATTGATGGAATTGAACTGTTTCCTAATTGTGTGGTTGAGGTGTATAACAGATGGGGTGAATTATTATTCCAGTCGGTGGGGTATAAGGAACGCTGGAAAGGAACATACAAAGGAAAAGATCTTCCCGTAGGATCATATTATTATGTGATAGATCTGAAGGATGAAAAATTCCCAGATGTATACACCGGACCGATAACGATATTAAGATAAAACCTCGCCTGGTCCTCTATATAACGGAGGGGTAAGGATAAGTAATAGAAACCTCAGCTCTGGCCCCTCTCCGAAGGAGAGTGGTAGGGGATAAAAAATAAAAAGTTGAAAAAGATAGTCTTCGTTTTCGTTTTGATGATTGCTTCAGTTAGCATGAAAGCTCAGCAACTGCCGCATTACAGTAATTACATGTTGAATCAGTATGCGATGAATCCTGCAGTTGGCGGAAGCAGTCCTTATTTTGAAGGAATCTCCAACAACCGTTATCAGTGGATTGGCATAACGGATGCTCCGCGAACATACATGCTTACTGTTCAGGGGCCTACAAAAAATCTGAAAATGGGTGTAGGTGGATCATTGTTCACTGATATTGTCGGGCCAACGAGAAGAACCGGTTTTTATCTTTCTTATGCTTATCATTTAAAAGTGGCAGAAAAGGTAAGAGTATCATTAGGCATTTCGGCCGGATTACTTCAGTTTATGGTGGACGGGTCAAAAATCACATTACATGATCCAAAAGATAATGTGATCAGCGGAGGTGTAGAACAAGTTATTACACCTGATTTCGGTGCGGGAATTTATGTGTATTCAACTGATAAAAAATGGTATGTTGGAGCCAGCGTTCCTCAAATAATGCAGAGCCAAATTAAATTCAAAGACTATACTTATACGGGATTAAGCAGACTTGCTACTCATTATTACGTTACAGCAGGATATAAATTTGATATCGGTGATGATTTTAAAATCGAGCCATCGGGTTGTTTGAAATACGTTGAACCTGCACCATTACAATTTGATCTCGGACTTCGCGGAATTTATAAAGAAAAGATCTGGATCGGTGGTGCATTTCGCTATCTGGATGCAGTTTCAGCCATGGTAGGGTTTACTTTACAGGAAAACCTGACCGTTGCTTACGCTTATGATTTCACTATGACTAATATTGGTAAATACAGCACCGGAACACACGAGCTGATGCTTGGAATAAAATTTCATAAGACACCTGAAGGTAAAAGCCGGGAGAAAATAAAGTAATTTTTACCAATCAGACAAAGAAATTTTACCACTAAGACACTTAAGACACTACGGTCAGGAGTTTTTCAACACAGAGAAGCAGAGGGAACATAGTTTCACACAGAGGAATTCTGAACTAAGCTCAAGGTTACTGCGCAAAAGGATATTCTATGGGTTCTCTAAAATTATTGGTAGAACGTCATTGCGAGAGGGGAACGAAGCAATCACACAAAGGGAATGGGTTTTTCGATTGAGGTGCTGAGGTAAAAGAAGGGGAGAAACTTTTCACATGGAGAAGCAGAGTATCAAAGGGAAAATTCTTTTTTAAGAATAAATGTCACTACGTGATTTATGATAATAATACCTGGTCTGAATAAAAAAATAAAAAAAACACTTTCTGTTGTTTGCTTTATTTTTCTTTTGGCTGACAATTCCTTGTCTCAGCCCTTCGCTGACATTCTCAGCGCGAATTACCAGACGTTCTCATCAATTTATACCGATAGCGCAGCCGGACAAAAAAATCATACGGATGATTACTTTCTGAATTTCTTCTTGCCGAAAGTTTTTAAGAACGGTAATACTTTATTGATCAGGCTCAATAGTGAAACCATGAGTTCCACTATTTCCCCCGATTCATCATATTCCTCAAGACTTTCCTCCGTCTCATTGCCAATAGGCATGAAGCTGGTTTCTAAAAACAAAAAATGGGAAACAATTATCATTGCGGTGCCCAAGCTTGCTTCTGATTTTAAAGATAAAACAGATGCTCATGATTTTCAGATGGGCGGGATATTTCTTGAACAGTTTGTTAAAAACGAGCGCGTGAAATTTAAGCTTGGATTATATTATAACCGGGAAGCATTTGGTAACTTTTTTATGCCGCTTGTTGGTCTCGACTGGAAAATAAACGAACGAATGAATTTGTATGGAATCATTCCGTCCAACTACAGATTTGAAATTAATATCATAAAAAACAAGCTTTACTCAGGACTGTGTTACAAGGCTGCCACGAGGTCTTTCAGTATGTCTGCAAAAGCAAATTATGATTATGTAAGGTATGATGAACAGCAAGTGAAGTTATTCCTTGAATGTTTTGTGTATAAAAAAATTCTGGTGTTTGCCGATGCAGGATATTCGATCGGTAAAAACCCATTGGCATATAATTTAGGCACTACAAATATAGATTATAGTCAACCTGTATACACTCCGTTAAAGAGTTATCCTGTTTTTAATTTTGGGGTCGCTTACAGGATCAGAATGGATTTGAAAGAGGAACATAAGGATGAGATACCTGAATCTAAATAGTAAGATCTGAATTGCTTCTGCTATTAATTTTAAACTAATCCAGCGTTAATCGTATTATCTGAAAAAATCGCTTACATTTAATGTGGATATAAACCGACCGTCATGAGAAAGCATATACTTTATAAAAGCAGTTTTGTAGTAGCAGTTTTATTTTCAGCTGCCTGCGGAACGGATAATTCAAATCCTCCTGTTGCTCCCGTATCGGATACTGCTTCAACCCTGCAGACTTCAGGAACTGATCAGGGTTTTTATGATATACCTTCGCCCATACAACAGGTTCAGCTATTGCAGCAGGCGGGCGCTTCTTATGAGCAGGAGCTTTTAAATCCAACAGAGAACATAAGTAAATACATACAAACCAATAGTAAGGCGCTTAATCTGGGAGTATACGGTGCAGACCTGAGTTATGCGGCAGTGTTTAATCAGCCACAGGATGTCGGCCTGTATCTTAATTCTTGTCAGAGATTAGCTACAGAGCTGAATATTAAAGGTGACTTTAACAAAGAAATGATGCTAAGGCTTGAAAAGAGCGGAAGTAATAAAGACTCATTACTGCGTATTGTGTCTGATGTTTACCGCAAGTCAAATGCATCACTGAAAGAAAATGATCAGAGTCATATTTCTGCGCTTGTTGTAGTAGGAAGTTTTGTTGAGGCAATGTACATCGCTACGCAGGTAGCTGAAGATGTAAAGAATAAAGATGCTATATATTCGAGGATCAGTGATTTCAGAGGCTCTTTGAATAATCTCGTTGCTTTACTGACAACTGCTTATGACAATGATTTCTCGAATGTTCTTCCCGAACTGAAGAGTATAAAAGAAATTTATGATGAATCAGAAGGTGAATTAACTGAAGCTCAAATTAAGAAGCTGACAAAAAATATTAAAGCGATCAGGATTCGAATCACAAATATGTAATAGTGTTTCAGATGCTATTGTTCGTGATTCATCGCAAGTATTAATACTGAAGTTCATTTTTTGACTCGGGCTATAATTTGTCCCTCTTGTCGACTCCAGATTTCCGCTCATAACTTTTTGTGGAAATGAATCTACACCTCTTTCGTGACACATCTTGGTCCCCCTGATTTCAGGGGTGGGCATGTATGCCAGTTACAGGCATAATTTCTTATCATAATTTCCTACCTAACCCGTTAACAATGAGGAAAAGATACGAACTAGCCCTTCTTTTTCTGTGTATTAATTTTGTCACTCAGGCTCAAACCTGGCTGTGGGCGAAAGATGCTGTTTCCGGTTCCCTCGAACAAGGAAATGATGTGGCGGTTGATTCTCTCGGAAATGCTTATGTAGCGGGGTACTTTCGCGATGATATCAGTGCTGCATACGGGCCAAGCTTCGCTAACACGTACGGCAGCCAGGATGGCTTTGTCGCAAAATACAGCCCATCGGGGGTTGTTTTGTGGGCGTTTAAACTTGGTGGCAGCGGAACGGATATGGTTAACGGTATTGTTTCAGATAATGCAGGCAATCTTTACATTACCGGTTACTTTCAGAACACGGCCCAGTTCAAGGGGACATCTACCTCGCAAAGCTTATCTCTTTCATCCGCTGGTGGTGAGGATGCTTTTATTGCGAAGTATAATGCAGCAGGTGAGCTACAGTGGGTGAAGCAGGGAAGCAATAGCGGCAAAGCCTTCGGTTATAAAATAACAAAGAACTCTTCTAAGCTTTTTGTTTCGGGATATTTTGATGGTGGAGGCAGTTTCGCTTTTCCCGGTAGCACAACTATTTCGAGCCAAGGGAATGTTGATGCATTTTTTTCAGTGCATGATCTTTCAGGAAATTGTTTGTCTCTTAAAAAGGTCGGAAGCGGATCCGAAGATTATGGTTATGATATTACAGCCGATGAATCTAATTATTATGTTATCGGTAGTTTCAGAGGTGCAAGTGTGGGCTTTTATCGGACCAATACTGTAACCGACACGACTATCACAAATTTAAATTCGGGAGACTATGATGTTTTTTATGCAGCTTATAGCATTAGCACAGGAAACCTCCAGTGGGCAAGAAGGATAGGTAGTTCCGGCAGCTTCGATGATGAAGGTAAAGCGATTACGCAGGATGCGAATTATTTGTACCTGGCAGGTGGGGTAGGCCCTAATCCCGATTTTCCGGGTGTTGGTACAATAACCGTGAATGCAGGCGAATGTATATTTGTTTCTAAAGTATCAAAAACAAATGGCCAAAACATTTGGGCAAAGGTGGAACCCGATGGTGGCTCTTCTACTGCGGGGCATTGCAATGATATAAAAACCAGGAGTGATAAGATCTGGGTTACAGGTGAATTTTATTTAACTACCAACTTCAGCGGCACGTCAATAAACTCAACAGGCTCGGATGATATATTCGTGGCGTCATACAAAACCGATGGAACGTTACGATACGTTAAGAAAGCAGGATCATCAGGATCAGAAAAAGGATTAGGTCTGGACGTATATCAAAATGGAACCGTGTATGTTTCTGGTTTGATCTCAGGAGGAGCCGTTTTTGATGCAACAACACTGAACGCATCCAACGGTCAGAATATCGGGGTTGGAAAGCTCGCTTGCAACACGGGAAGCGGGTCCATCAGCGGTTCGACTACAATTTTTTCAGGTCAGAGCGCAAATCTAGCTTTAAATTTTACCGGCACCCCACCGTATGATTATATTGTTTCGGATGGAACAGTAACTTACAGTGGAAGCACAAGCTCATCATCCGCCATCGTCAGTGTGAGCCCTTCATCTACCAAAACGTATACACTAATTTCATTGACAACAGGAAGTACCTGTGACGTACTGCAGGATAATCTTAGTGGAAGCGCTGTTGTTACCGTGACTCAGGTGATCACTAATAATTCAATTGCAGCGAGCCAACTTGTATGTCAGGGACAGGTTCCATCCTCTTTAACCGGGACAACTCCTCTAGGTGGTAATGGTGTTTATGCATACACCTGGGAGCAAAGTACCGACAGCATTAGCTGGACTCCTGCCTCAGGCGTAAACAATCTGCAAAATTATAGTCCGGGTTTATTATCTGTGAAAACATTTTTCCGGAGGTTTGTGGTTTCGGGTGGTTTTAATGGATACAGCAATGTAGTTGTTATAACTATTCTTAACTCCGGTGTCAACAATATAACAGGAACACAATCGCTATGCGTTGGTCAGAGCGCAAATCCTTTGACCGGATCATTACCTGGGCTGACAGGCTCTTTCACGTACAACTGGGAACAGAGTCTGGACAATTTCATCTGGCTCCCGGCAACAGGTACAAACAACCAGCAAAATTACAGTCCCGGTTCTGTTTCTGCCGTAACTTATTATCGCAGGAAGGTTAATTCCACGTGCGGCACAAATACAAGTAATGTTGTTGTAATCACTATTCCTGACGCAATTGCGAATAATACGATCGCTGCAAATCACGCGATATGTTTTGGCCAGCCGGCCAATTTAATCATTGGCTCAACTCCAACAGGCGGAAACAGTTCTTTCAATTTTTTATGGCAGCAAAGCAGTGATAATTTAACCTGGACAACTGCCCCTGGCATAAGCAATAACATCGATTATGATCCGGGGGTGCTCTCGGCTACTATGTATTTCAGGCGACAGGTCACTTCTGGTCCTTGTACTCCAAGTACAAGTAATACGATAACTGTTACTGTATTACCAATAATCATGAATAATATTGTTTCTGTAACTCAAACAACAATTTGTAACGGACAGATCCCTTCAACCCTCAACGGCACAGTACCAGCTGGAGGTAATGGATCATATTCGTATTTATGGGAGCAGAGTATTGACAGTGCTGTGTGGACGGCAGCAAGTGGTTCGAACAATCTGCAGAATTACACTTCTCCTGCATTAAATTCGTCATTGTTTTTTAGAAGAACTGTCAGTTCAGGAAGTTGCAATTCGTTAGGCAATAACATTTACATAAATGTTCTGCCGGTGATATCAAATAACACAATCAGCGGGAATCAAACAATCTGTTCGGGGCAAACACCTTCCGCATTTAGTGTGAATACACCCGCAGGTGGAAATAACTCGTACAATTATCTATGGGAGGAAAGCTCTGATAATAGCGTCTGGTCTGCTGCTGCAGGTGCAAATAATCAGATGAATTATTCTGCCCCGGCTTTATCAGCTACAAGATATTATCGCAGAACAGTAAGCTCCGGAGTATGTTCACCGAACATCAGTCCTGTAATAACCATAACAGTTTTGCCTGTAACAAGCAATAACGCGATTTCTTCAGCACAAACTATCTGTGCCGGACAAACTCCTCTTACATTAACCGGTACTGCTCCTTCCGGTGGTAATGGCGGTTATGTCTATCTGTGGGAGCAAAGCGCTGATAATACAAGCTGGTCGACAGCCACAGGAACAAATAGTCAGTCAACCTATTCTCCGACATCATTGACAAGTACAATGTATTATAGAAGGTCAGTGAACTCTGCAATGTGTGCATCTCATCTAAGTAATTCTATTGCAGTAACTGTTCTGCCGGTTATTGCAAACAATACAATAAGTTCATCGCAAACGATCTGCTCTGGCCAGACGCCCGGAATGATCAATGGATCCGGTCCATCGGGCGGTGATAACACATACACTTATCTCTGGGAACAGAGTTCAGATAATACTTCCTGGTCCAACGCGTTCGGAACAAATAATAACGATTCATATTCTCCTGCTGCATTAACAAGTACAACGTATTACAGAAGAGCAGTTAGCTCTGCAATGTGCTCATCAAATACAAGCCCTTCAGTAACAATAACTGTACTTCCGGTTGTCTCGAATAATAACATCAGCTCATCACAAACGATCTGTTCAGGTCAAACACCATTAACTCTGAATGGTACTAATCCAACAGGCGGAAATAATTCGTACACATATCTGTGGGAACAAAGTTCTGATAATGCTATCTGGTCTGTAGCTAGCGGCACTAATAGCCAAAATACATATTCACCTCCTGCACTAACGGACACAATGTATTACCGGAGAAAAGTAAGCTCTGCAATGTGTTCATCAAATTTCAGTTCTTCAATAACAATCACTGTCCTTCCGCTAATAGCTAATAATAATATCAGTTCTCCGCAGACACTCTGTTCCGGTCAGACACCGTTTACGCTTAATGGTACAGCCCCTTTAGGTGGTAATAATACATTTACTTATGTGTGGGAACAAAGTTCTGATACCGCAACCTGGATGGCGGCAACAGGAACTAACAGTCTGGCTTCATACTCACCGGGTGCATTAACAAGTACCGCGTATTTCAGAAGAACTGTAAGCTCAGCAATGTGTGCTTCAAGCTCAAGTTCTTCGGTAGCTATAACGGTGCTTCCTGTCATCACAAATAATACGATCAGTTCTCCGCAAACGATCTGCTCAGGCCAAACGCCTTTAACACTAAACGGGTCAGCGCCATCGGGTGGCGATAATACGTACACGTATTTGTGGGAGCAGAGTTCAGACAATGTCGTGTGGTTTGCTGCCGTTGGAACAAATAATTCAGATTCTTATTCACCTGCAGCTTTAACGAGCTCAACCTACTACAGAAGAACTGTAAGTTCTGCGATGTGTTCTTCTCAGGCAAGCGCTTCTTTATTGATAACAGTCCTTCCAGTTATTACAAACAATGTGATCAGCTCTGCTCAAACGCTCTGTTCAGGTCAAACACCTTTGATGCTAAATGGAACAGCTCCTTCGGGTGGAAACAATTCTTATACTTATTCATGGGAACAAAGTTCAGACAATATAATTTGGTCATCCGCATCGGGTACGAATAATTTGAGTTCTTATTCAGCCTCTGCTTTAAGCAGTAGTGTCTATTACCGGAGAACAGTAAGCTCTGCGATGTGTTCGTCAAACACAAGTGCGTCAGTAGCAATTACGGTTCTTCCTGCTGTTTCAAATAATACGATCAATTCATCACAGACCATCTGTTCAGGCCAGACACCTCTTATTCTTAATGGATCGACTCCGTCCGGTGGAGATAATACATTCACTTATTTGTGGGAGCAAAGTACTGATAACACCTCCTGGTCAAATGCAGCCGGAACAAATAATACGATTTCATATTCTCCTGCTGCATTAACAAGCACGATGTATTACAGAAGAACAGCAACTTCTGCGATGTGTTCTGCTGATATTAGTTCTTCAGTTATAGTTACTGTTCTGCCGGTGCTTGCAAACAATACAATCAGTTCTGCGCAAACGATCTGTTCCGGACAAACTCCTCTTGCTTTGAACGGTACGGTTCCCTCAGGGGGAGATAATACATATAATTATTTATGGGAAGAGAGCGCTGACAATATAAACTGGTCGGCCGTGCCAGGGGCTAACAACCTGAATTCGTATTCGCCTTCTGCATTGACAAACACAATGTATTACAGAAGAAAAGTAAGTTCAGCGATGTGTTCGTCTAATATTAGCCCTGCAATAGCAATAACTATTCTTTCCGTTATAACAAGCAACAGCATCAGCTCAGCTCAAACTATCTGTGCAGGAGAGTCACCGCTCACTCTTAGTGGAACTCCACCTTCAGGAGGGGATAATACTTTCACATTCCTATGGGAGGAAAGTTCCGATAATACAGCATGGACTGCCGCATCGGGAACAAACAACCTGAATTCCTATTCTCCTTCTGTATTAACAGATACAATGTATTACAGAAGAAAAGTCAGTTCGGCAATGTGTTCTTCAAATACAAGCGCTCCCATAATAATAACAGTACTCCCGGTGATATCCAACAATTCGGTTAGTTCTTCGCAAACAATATGTGTCGGACAAACCCCTCTTGCGTTGAACGGAACTTCAGCTTCTGGCGGTGACAATTCATATACCTTTTTGTGGGAAGAAAGTTCGGACAATTTTATATGGACTTCAGCTCAGGGCGTAAATAATATGAATTCGTATTCCCCTTCAACGCTAGCCACTACAACGTACTACAGAAGAACAGTGAGTTCAGCAATGTGTTCTTCCAATTCGAGTTTGTCAATAGCTATTACAGTGTTACCTCTTATTACAAACAATACCATCAGCTCGTCTCAAACGATTTGTTCCGGACAAACACCTATCTCACTTAATGGAACAACTCCTTCCGGTGGAGACAATGCATATATTTATTTATGGGAACAAAGTTCTGATAGCATGAGTTGGTCGGCAGCAGCAGGCACCAATAACCTCATTTCATATTCGCCTTCATCGTTGATAAACACGATGTATTTCAGAAGAATTGTAAGTTCTGCAATGTGCTCATCTGATACCAGTTTATCAATTAGAGTGACTGTTCTTCCGGTGATCACAAACAACAACATCAGTTCTGCACAAACAATATGTTCAGGCCAAACACCGCAGATGTTGACAGGAACAATGCCCTCCGGAGGTGACAATTCTTTTACATTCATGTGGGAGCAGAGTGCGGATAACCTCGTATGGTCGGCCGCTGCGGGGACAAACAATCTGAATGATTATTCTGCAGCAGCATTAAGCACCGATATATACTTCCGGAGAACAGTGAGTTCCGCCATGTGTTCTTCCAACACCAGCAATGCGGTTAATATAACAGTGCTGCCTGTTATATCAAATAATATTATAAGTTCTGATCAGGCTGTTTGTAACGGACAAACACCTTTGGCATTGAATGGATCTAGTCCTTCCGGAGGAGATAACGCATACAATTATTTATGGGAACAGAGTTCTGACGAGTCCGTCTGGTCTGCAGCCTGGGGAACAAATTATCTTCAGAATTACTCTCCGGGTGCTTTATCAGATACAATGTATTACAGAAGAATTACCGGTTCTGCCATGTGTTCATCTGATACCAGCATGACCGTTGAAATAATAGTTCTTCCAATGATCAGCAACAATTCAATAAGTTCTGATCAGACTATTTGTTCAGGACAGGTGCCTGCAAATATAATAGGGGCAATTCCTGCAGGAGGAAACAATACATACATTTATTATTGGGAAGAAAGTGCAGATAATTTAAACTGGAGCGCTGCAAGCGGACTAAATAATTTATCTGATTATTCTGCAGGATCGCTCACTCAAACAATATACTTCCGTAGAAACATTAACTCCGGTGCATGTTCCTCTCAGAGCAATTCAGTTCAAATCACAGTTCTGCCGCTTGTTGGTAATAACACAATAACTGCAATGCAGACTATTTGTTCGGGACAGGCTCCTGCAGCGCTTTCGGGATCATTACCGAGTGGCGGGGATAACGCATACACATATCTTTGGGAGCAGAGCAGTGATAATGTGATCTGGACTCCTGCTTCAGGGAATGATACATCACAGAATTACAGCCCGCCTGTTTTATCCGATACAATTTATTATAGAAGAAAAGTAAGTTCAGCAAGTTGTTCATCTGTGATGAGCAACGCAATAACAATTAACGTAATGCCGGTTATCAGCAATAATACTATCACTGCTGATCAGATCATTTGTTCAGGCTCGGTGCCTTCGGTTCTGAACGGGTCAATTCCCGCGGGAGGTAATAATATTTACTCATTCTTATGGCAGCAATCTTCTGACAGCCTGTTATGGACGAATGGTTTGGGTATAAATAACAGTCAGAATTATGGCACCCCGGCCTTAACAGACACCCTTTATTTAAGAAGAATTGTTTCCTCCGGGGTATGTTCGTCTGATACGGCTTCGGTGGTGAAAATTACAGTGTTGCCTTCTGTCACGAATAATATAATCAGCGCTGATCAAACTCTTTGTTCAGGACAGGTTCCGGCACAGTTAACAGGTACTTTAGGTTCAGGAGGTGATAATAATTATTCATACTTGTGGGAGCAAAGTAATGATGGCGCATCCTGGTCATCAGCAACAGGAATAGATAATGGTCAAAATTATTCTCCGCTGAATCAAAGCGCTGATATCTATTTCAGAAGAACTATCAACTCCGTAGCGTGTACGTCACAAAGCAATGTGGTGACAATTACTGTATTACCGGTAGTTAGCAACAATACGGTCAGCGCAGTGCAGACGATCTGTTCAGGCAATGTTCCCGCTCCGTTAACCGGAACATTACCTTCAGGAGGAAATGGGTCTTTTACTTATTTATGGCAACAAAGCAATGATAACATTTCCTGGTCAGCGGCATTCGGAACAAACACTTCTTCTAACTATTCTCCGGCATCATTAAGCAGCAGCATATACTACCGAAGGATCGTTAACTCGGCAATGTGTTATGCAGATACAAGCTTGTCTGTTTTTATTACAGTGTTGCCTGCAGTTTCGAATAATTTTATCTCATCTCCGCAAACGATCTGTGCAGGCGGAATCCCTACAATGCTCAATGGCTCCGTGCCTTCCGGAGGAAATAATAGTTATTCATATACATGGCTACAGAGTGCAGATAGCATTAATTGGGTCTTGGCTTCAGGAACGAACAATGCTCAAAACTATTCGCCCGCAGTGTTAACAGGAAGCATCTATTTTACCAGAGTTATAACTTCTTCCACCTGCATTTCAGATACAAGCAGTCAGGTTTTGATCACAGTTGTGCCTGCAATCACAAACAATACGGTCAGCGCTGATCAGACAATATGTTACGGACAAGTACCGATTATGTTGAACGGCTCAGTTCCGGCAGGAGGGGATAACTCATTTACATATCTATGGGAAGAAAGTTCTGATAGCACATCATGGTCTCAGGCAGCAGGAGTGAATAATCTATCCGGCTATACACCTTCCGCGTTAACATCTACAATGTATTTCAGAAGAACAGTAAATTCATTTACCTGTTTTTCAAATACAAGCCAAGCGGTTACGATAACTGTACTACCTCCGGTTTCTAATAATTCGATCAGTTCAGCGCAGACGATCTGCAACGGACAAACTCCCGCTGCACTTACAGGCTCAGCTCCTCAGGGCGGAAATAATACGTATTCATATTCATGGGAACAAAGTACTGATGGAAATGTATGGATAAATGCAAACGGAATAAATAATGCTCAAAACTACAATCCCGCAGCGCTTATTGATACCGTTTATTACAGAAGAACAGTTATTTCAGCAATGTGCGCATCAGATACAAGCAGTATAGTGGTGATAACAGTTTTGCCATCGATTTCGAATAACACTGTCAGCGGGCATCAGATCATTTGTTCTGCGCAACAAGCCACCACATTAACAGGCTCATCTCCTTCAGGAGGCAATAATACATATTCATATTTATGGGAAGAAAGTCCGGATAATACAGTATGGGGCACTGCTTCCGGAATTAGCAATCAGCAAGGTTATACTCCTCCGGTCTTAGCAGACACAACATATTACAGAAGAACGGTCAGCTCACAGGCATGTTCAAGTTTAAGCGATTCTGTTGTAATAACAGTGCTTCCGGTCATCTCAAACAATTCGCTAAGCAGTCAACAAACGATCTGTTCCGGACAAACACCTTTAACAATCAACGGACAAATACCTGTAGGAGGAAACAATTCATTCAATTATCAATGGGAGGAAAGTATAGATGGTTTTGTATGGTTAGGTGCATCGGGAATAAATACTACTCAGGATTATGTTCCTTCTGCATTGAGCTCAACAACATATTACAGAAGAATCGTAAGCTCCAATACCTGCGCTGACACGTCATCATCAACGAGCGTTTTTGTGAATCCGCTGCCGACACTTATTATGAGCGGCTCTGATTCAATATGCAACGGTGATAATTTTAATATTAGCTTAATGCTCAGTGGAGCTGCTCCATATACAATCACTTACACAGACGGCTTAAATAATTATGCAGCATCGGGTATCAGCACATCCCAGGCGACTCTCAACGTACAGCCGGCACAAAGCAGTAATTTTATACCTGTATCACTCGTTGATAATAACGGTTGTTATGCCTCGTCAATTTCAGGAACTGCAAACGTTATTGTAAGCGCGATTCCGACAGCCAATGCAGGGCCGGATGCCGAGATCTGCGGCCTCACCTTCGATCTTAGCGCGTTGCCCTCATTGGGAATAGGAGCGTGGGTATCGCAAAGCGGAGTAACATACCACGATATAAATAACGCTGCTGCTGACGTTACTGTTCCTGTCGGTGGTGAATATATTTTCACCTGGAAAGAAAATAATAACGGCTGTATTTCAATGGATGATGTTAAGATCATTTTCTATGATCAGGTAACCGCAAATGCCGGAGACGATCAGGATGTTTATTTTACAAATACTGCGCAGCTGAGTGGTATTGAAATGCCCGGAAATAAAACATGGTCGTTGCTGAGTGGAAATGGAATAATAGCTTCTCCAAACGATCTGAATAGTTTTGTCCATGAACTCGGAAGCGGTGAAAACGTTTTCAAATTAACAGTTGTAAATGGAGTTTGTCCGGCCACAGAAGACGAAGTAAAATTGCTCGTTCATGAACTGGAGATCCCAAACAGCTTCACACCCAATGGAGATAATATCAATGACAAATTTGTCATCAGAAATCTGGAGCATGCAAGATCAAATAATTTGAAAGTCTTCAACTCCTGGGGTGCCGAAATATTTACGGCTGCAGACTATATGAATGACTGGGACGGAACTAACAAGGACGGGGGGCCGCTTTCACCCGATACCTATTATTACGTTCTCGAAATTAACGGTGAAATGCACAGCGGATTCATTGTTCTAAAGCGCTAAAAAAGAAACACAGAATTAACGATATTCTGTTAATCCTGTGTTTTTATTAAATTCAACTTTCGTTGCTGTTTATTTTCCTTGAATTTTCATTGCATCTTTCGACTCTTTAAAATTTCAATTTGATAAACTTTTGTATCTGTTGTTTCCTCGTTTCTGTTTTAACATCTTTCTTATATTAATATAACGCTAAAACAGCCTTATAAATTGCTTAAATTCGTAAGAAAATGACGCAGTCAAGAGTTCTTTAGGAAGTAAGGTATATATCAAACGTAACACCTTTATTTGTTTTTCCAGTGGCTGTAATCACCCCTTTGTGATTATCAACGATCCTTTTACATATTGAAAGGCCAATGCCTGTTCCGCTGGGATCTACTGTATTGCTGAGTCTTTGAAATACTTCAAAAATTCTATTTTTATACTTCGGGTCGAAGCCTATTCCATTATCAGAAAATGAAATATGGCAATAATTTATATCAGGGAGTAATTGTTCATTCTTAAATGTCTTCCCTTTTCCTGTTTTGCTTTTTATTGTCACGCGAAGGGGTTGCTGAGGTTTTGCAAATTTCAACGAGTTGCCTAAAAGATTATGAAAGAGTTGGAACAATTGGAAACGGATGCCGTTCACCTTGCAAAGGTCTTTTGAAATAACAGCCGCATGGTGTTTCTTTATTGAAATTTCATAATCCTCTTTTACCTCTCTGATTATTGAATTAAGATCAACTTTTTCAAATTTGTAGGATGTGTTTTTGGCCCTCGAATACTTATGTAAATCATCTATCAGCATTTGCATACGCTTTACAGTGTCCTGCATTCTGTGAAAATATTTTTTTCCTATACTGGATAAATTATTTTTTTCTTCCTCAATTATAATGGAAACAAAGATTTGAATTTTGCGAAGCGGCTCCTGCAGGTCGTGGCTCGATATATAATTGAAGGATTCCAGATCGATATTGGCGATTTCAAGTTCGTCTGTTTTTTTTACTAATCGGGCTGTACTCAGTTTTAATTTCTTCTGGTTTCTGTTCGGGATAGTGAGGTCTGTAATAATAAGATTTAGAAGGAGCTTATTATCCACTGTCAAAGCATTTACAGACATCAGCACAGGGATAAGCTTGCCTTCATGTGAATTTAGATTAAGCTGCTCTTTTGTATTTTCCTCATCAGCTAATTTTAAAAGCATATCAAAACTCTCTCTGGAAGGAGCTTCAATAAAATTTTTAAATTCACTCCCTATCACTTTTTGCAAAGGAAGATTAACCATGTTTGAAAAACTTTGATTACAATATAAAATGATTCCCGTTTTGCTAAGAGTAACGGCACCTTCATTCATTCTTTCTATTAATATTCTGTAAGTTTTATCGGAAGCCGCATCAGTATAAACCTTAAGCTCATTTTTATCTTCGAGCACGAGGGCATCGATAGTCCCTGTTTTGATCGCATCAGTGGATTTGTTGCTTTCCAGCAATTCCTGCTTCAACTTTTCATGAGCTTTATTCAGCTGCTCTATTTCTTCTAAAAGCTTATTAATACTTTTCATTTGGTATCTTAAATATTAATTTTTGATCCTAAGGCCAATTAAAACACTTTTTGTATCAGATAAATCTCCTATCATTCTTTCTTCAGGTAATGGGGATTTTTTTATCAATGCCGGTATGGCGATTATTTCTGAATCAAGAGCAAGATCCGGTTGCTGATGTATATCAATTATTTCTAATTCATATCTTCCCTTCAAATATTTCTCGCAAATAGAATTTATATTTTCAACCGCACGCAGGGAGTTCGGTAAGATTCCGGCTATAAATAATTGAAGAATATATTTTTCATCCGGGAAATCCTTAGACTTTGACTTCGCAGTCATTTTCTTTGGGGTTTTGGCTGCGGTTTTAGTTGTTTTTTTCATCAATAATTGATTTATCCTGGTAAAATATTTACGGTCAGCGATTCTATGCTTTTGTAGTGGACAGGTTCTTATGTTCTTTGAGTTTACGTTTTTTAGTGTCATCTATGTTGTCAACGATTTTGCTGATGGTAATTCCGCTAGATGAGATTTCAAATCTTTTAACCTGATTCGAGTGTTTCATGCCCCTTGATTTCATGACACAAAGGCTTCGTGTCCGTTCGCCATCCACCTCTATGTCCTGCACCATCATCCAGGTGTCCACCATAGATGAAATCCCTTCATCACTCGGGTTTCGTTCAATTGAACCTACTGTTATTGCGGCCGTGAATAACACGGTAATTTGTTCGACCTTTAAATAATCCACAAATCTTGTGAGCATGCCTCTGACATCACTGTTTGGACCTTCCGTCATTAAATTCGTAATGGGATCAAGGATAACAACGGAAGGGTCGAATTCTTTAATAATTTTCTTAATTGCAATAAAATGCAACTCAAGATTTTGCAAAGTTGGCCTTGCATAATAAAAACTTAGTTGCCCTGATTTTACCCTTGAATTCAGGTGCAATCCAATGGATTTCATATTTCGTATCACCTGGTTGGGTGCTTCTTCAAAAGCACAGAAAAGACAGCGTTGTTTATTGTTACACACACTTTCTGCAAATGCCGCAGCCACACTGGTTTTCCCAGTGCCAGCAGTTCCTGATACAAGAACACTGCTGCCCACAAAATATCCTTTTCCATCCAGCATCTCATCAAGCGACTCAACACCGCATGAGATCCTGTCGCTGCTTGATTTCTGACTTAAACCTTCACTAATTACAGGTAAAACCGTGATGCCTTTTTCATCAATGAGAAATGGATATTCGTTATTGCCATGAATAGAACCTCGGTATTTAACGATTCGCAGACGCCTGGTGGTAACCTGGTTGATAACCCGATTGTCCAATACCATCACGCAATCCGCCACATATTCTTCTATTCCATTACGTGTATAAAACTCAGATCCCGACTCGCCTGTAATAATTGCAGTCACATTTTTGTCTTTTAGCCAAGTAAGAAGCCTTTTGAATTCTACCCGAAGGATTGCAGGGTCAAATCCGTTAAATAATGTATCCAATGAATCAAGTACCACTCGTTTAGCCTTGACCTTATCTATTGCTAGTCCAAGCCTCACGAATAAACCTTCAATATCGTACTGGCCGGCCTTTCGTTCATCCGGATTAACTTTTACATATTCAAGATATATTTTACCATTCTCGCGGTGTTTCCTGATATCAAATCCCAGAGACTTAACATTCAATATGAGCTCATCTGTCTTTTCTTCGAAGGCCATAAATACAGCCGGCTCATCAAATAATTCGATGCCTCTTATGAGAAACTCCATTGCCATGATTGTTTTTCCGCATCCGGCATTCCCTACAATTAGAGTGGGCCGGTTCTTCGGAAGCCCACCGTTTGTAAGTACGTCCAGTCCGGCAATACCGGTTATTGCTTTTGGAAATTTCGCATCGGGAGTTTTTGATTTTTTAGCTTTGACCATGGGTAAAGAAATGATGAATATTGAAAAGACTGATAGCAATTTTCGCTGATGAAAAAAGTGAGAGGTGTTTTTTCTCCCTTACTATTTTAGCGATTCGCACTTCGTATAAGTACGGACAAAATTTGTTCCAGCGGAACTACAGCACCCCTGCCGGTAAGTTTTATTCAAATCTGCGGTCTGTACTGTAAAAGCTCCAGCGAGCATTTATTTGTTTGGGGTATAAATTACCATGAATGTTAATACCGATTGCTTCAACTGTTTAAACTGGAGAGATCCTTTGCCAGAATTCTTTTGAATCTCGTGGTCAAGCCTGTTGCATAAAATATACAGAGCTCTCGTATTCATTTTTCGTGGATCAAACCTTCCGACCCTGAGACAGACTAAACAGAAATCACCTGTTATTTAATACACCATTTTCTCCGCTCTTCCGTGGTAAATTTTTCCGTATCTTTGTACCACAAAAAATCCCCTCAATTACCCATGAGCATTACAAAAGAACAAGTTTTAGAAGCATTAAAAAATGTGGATGATCCGGATCTGAAAAAAGATCTTGTCACCCTTGGAATGATAAAAGATCTGGAAGTAAACGGAAAGAATGTAAACTTCACTGTTGTACTTACCACACCTGCATGTCCGATGAAGGATATGATCCACAAAGCTTGTGTTAACGCGGTATTACACTTCGTAGACAAAGAAGCAATTGTGAAAGTTCACATGACCGCTGATGTTACTGGAAACAAAAAGACAGGACCTTTATTACCAAAAGTTAAAAATATTATTGCCGTAGCTTCCGGAAAAGGGGGTGTGGGAAAATCTACCGTTGCTTCAAACCTTGCAGTGGCCTTAACTAAACAGGGTGCTTCGGTTGGTTTGGTTGATGCCGATATTTACGGCCCGTCACAAACCATCATGTTTGATGTGGTGCATGAAAAACCGATGATCAAAGTAATTGACGGAGTGAATAAGATCATTCCTGTTGAAAGCTATGGAGTAAAATTACTATCGATTGGTTTCTTTGCAGATACATCACAGGCCATTGTATGGCGCGGGCCAATGGCTGCAAAAGCGCTGACCCAAATGTTTGCGGATGCGGATTGGGGTGAGCTTGATTATATGATCATTGATCTTCCTCCGGGGACAGGTGATATTCATTTATCGCTTGTAGGCGCAATTCCGTTGAACGGAGTTGTGATCGTAAGCACCCCGCAAAATGTAGCTTTAGCTGACGCACAAAAAGGTGTTGGAATGTTTCAGCTACCGCAGATCAACGTTCCTGTTTTAGGGATCGTTGAGAATATGTCGTATTTCACTCCGGCTGAGCTTCCGAACAATAAATATTATATCTTTGGTAAGGACGGAGCAAAGATGCTTGCTGAAAAGCTGGATGTGCCGTTGCTTGGTGAGATCCCGCTCGTACAGAGTATTTGTGAAGCAGGAGATGCAGGCCGCCCGGCAGTAATGCAGGATGGTACTCCGCAATCAATTGCTTTCATGGAAATGGCAAGCAAAGTGGCGCAACAGGTTTCGATGGTGAACGCGAGAAGAGCGGAGAACGGAGTGGGAAGAGCGGAGGTTGTTAGTTAGTAGGTAGTTCGTAGACGGTTGAACAGTTTGTAGTTGGAAGTTCGTAGACGGTTATAACGGAGATTATAGTTCAATACTAAAATTTAGGAGACCGGAATCCTTTCCCCTTTAGCGAGGGGTTAGGGTGTTTTAGAGGTGATGATTAGGAGGGAATAGTTTTTTTAACACACAGATTAGTAAGTTCGTACAGATTCGTTATCCGTACCACAGATTCGTATTTATTCGTAATTCGTAGACGTAATTAGTAGATAGAATAATGATAGAATTAACAAAAAGAGTAGAAGACGCATTAGATCAGATCCGCCCATACTTAAAGGCAGATGGGGGCGATGTATCGCTTGTGGAAATAACAGATGAGAAAGTTGCTAGGCTTGAATTGCTTGGTGCCTGTAAATCGTGTTCCATGAGCATGATGACAATGAAGGCAGGAATCGAAGAAACGATCAAAAGATCTGTCCCTGAAATTACAGGCGTTGAAGCAGTAAATTTAACTCCGGCATTTTAAAACATCCGCTATGAAAAAAGTTATTACCCTGAAAATTTCTTTTTTTCTCTCAGTAGTTTTCTCAATAATATGCTGCAGTCCAAACCTCGAAGGACCGGAACCAAAACCTGGTGATGCAGATTTTTCAAAGACTGTCGCTGTTGGCGGAAACTATATGGCAGGGTATCAGGATGGCGCTCTTTACATGAAGGGACAACAATATTCCATTCCTGCTTTGCTTGCCGAACAATTTAAGCTTGTCGGGGGAACAGCGTTTCGTCAGGTGATGATGCCTGATAATACAGGGCTCGGACTAAACAGCAAACCTTGGGAAAGCTGGTTCATTGGTGCCAGTCATTTAGGAAATAAAACGGATTGCAAAGGTGTGACTTCTTTATCTCCGTTAAAATCACAGATCTCATTATCAGCCGCAGCGCCTTATTTGACAGGTACTGCAGGCAATACAACTCAAAGCTTTACAGTTCCGTACGCAACTATTGCTGATTATTTTAATCCTGCATTCGGTGAGCCTTTCTCTCCAACAGGAAACAAAAATCCATATTACAACAGAATAGCAGGCAACCCGGGAGTATCAACTATGTACACCGATGCAAAGGATCAGAATGCTTCTTTCATAACAGCATGGGTTGGGATGGAAGAGATATATAATTTCGCTTCGAGTGGAGGAGCTTCCGGAAATATTCCCACAGCCTCTGTATTCTCAAATTACCTGGATTCACTCCTTCGCGGATTGACTGCTAATGGTGCAAAAGGCGTTATTGCCAATATCCCTGATTTCAGGGTTTTTCCGTACTACACTCTTGTGGCCTGGGACAATGCAGTAATAACGCAGGAGCAGGCAGATGATCTGAACGATGTATATACACCTTCCGGCCTGGAGCATATTAATTTCCATGAAGGACGAAACGGGTTTGTCATCGATGATCTTTTACATCCGACCGGATTCAGGCAGCTTCATACAGGGGAATACATTACTTTATCTGTTCCTCTTGATTCCATGAAGTGTGAACAATACGGACTTCTTGTAAATACCATCCATGATCGTTATGTACTTGATAGCTCTGAAGTGTATGAGATCGACCAGGCTATTTATTCATACAACAGCGTGATCGCACAAAAGGCTGCGCAGTATAATTTCGCGCTTGTCGATGTGAATAATTACTTCAATTCAGTTAAAGCAGGTATAAAATGGAATGGGGTTGATTATAATACAACATTTGTTACCGGAGGCTTTTTCAGCCTTGACGGATTTCACCCAAATCAAAAGGGTTATGCTCTCATCGCGAATGAATTTGTAAAAGCGATCAACAATAAATTCAATTCAGTAATTCCTACCATAAATTGCGCTGAGTGTGATGGCGTGAAATTCCCTTAGTAGTCGGGAGTGGGTAGGTAAGAGTTCGTAGACGAGTCGCCCGAAAATTTTCATTTGAATCCTTGATTCTATTGCCCGACATCGTATGTTCTGTTTAGTCTGTGCTCCGACTACGGATCTCCCCATAGTTACCAATATTTCTCTTAGAACGTCATCCCGTACTCCGCCTGCCCCGTAACTGATCCGGGGACACGGGATCTTCTCAAAGTAATTGTTTTACTTGATCACCAACTTCCTCGTCACTCTTTTCCCTTCAACAGCTATTGAAACAAAATATAGCCCGCTCTCTAAGCCATCGCGATCAATTACAAGTTTCTCTGCATTTGTGTTGTATGCCTTCACAGTTTTTCCTGCAACATCAAAAATATTTATCGCCATAGTTTTGTTGTTACTGTTGTTAAGTTCTAATGTGATCTTATCAGTTGCAGGATTAGGATAGATCGAAATGTTTGCTGTTGGATTGTTTTCAGTAATTCCGACACTACAGCTCATCGGAAAACCAAACATGCAGGTGAGATCCCAAACCTGATCAGTCAGATAAACGAATCCGGTGAAAGAAGAGGGAAGGGTAGTGAGAGTAGTAGATATGTTATGAACCGTAGTGTCGTTTGCGGGCTGTCCGAACAGATAAAAAGTGTTTTCGATATTTCCTACCGTATCGCCCGCTGCGTTGGTTACAACAACTGTTGGGTAGTTCACAAAATTAGTGTCATTATTTGCAATGGTAACATTAAGTCTGTGGGCAACCGCGTCCAGCGTCATACCCAGAACGCAAAAGTTATTGCAATTTAATGTCTGTGCTTTCAAAGCAACAGATGAGAAAGCAAGTAAACTGAGAAGTAGAATTTTTTTCATTTTTTTATGTATTAATTAAGTTTGATTATTGCTATTTACTTAGTTTACTGATCACTTTCTCAACACGTTTTCTTTTAGTGTCTTTTTCCATATCCTTCAGCCGTCCACTTAATGCTTTCACGAAAAGCGAAGAATTCTCCGGACGTGCTAAATGACTTGCATCTTCAGCGTATTTTGGTAATTGGTTAGCAGGTGCTGTAATCAGCTGTTCTATGAGAAGAGGGAAAGCATCATCAGCGTATTCTTTATTTCCGCAAAGTTTGATCAGGATACTCACTGCATGGTCCTTTGTAATTACAGAGCCTTTGTCAGCAACATCAAGGATCACAGGCAAATTCTCATAAATGAATTTTGGGTTCTCTGCACTGATGTGATCCAGGGCTGTCATCGCACCCCACTGAAGCCTGTTGTTCCTATCGCTTAATAAAGCAAGAAATTCCTTCGCATATCCGGAGATAAGCGAAGGCTTTTGTTCTGCGATCTCGTACAAGACTTTAATACAATCGCTTCTGATATCTTTATTTTTATTCTGAAGGTTATCGATCAGCTCTTTAACGGAGCGTTCATCGTCCCGTTTAACGAGATCTGCTGCCAGCTCCTGGTTAGGAACTTCATCTCTCCTTCCAAGAGCAGACGCGAGCTGACTTAAAACATTCATCATTATTTGGTGATGGTGAATTCACCTGCCGCCCAGAATTTTCCTTTATTGTCAGTGTCTTTAGAGTAAGCAACAGCTTTGTCATTTTCATCAAGGTAAACAGTGGTTGTTTCAACTTCCTTGCTCGACCATACTTCAACTCTTACAGTGTGTGTTCCTTCCGAAATGGAATTCATAGCTGTCTGAAAATTATCCGGGAAGTCAAGCAACCAGGAAGACCATGTACCATCAGGCATTACGTCTTTTGCAACACCCACTAAATATGGCCTGCTTGCTTTGTCGATATACACACGGTATGAAAGTGCCTCCGGTGGTGTAGCATCCATCTGATCAACGGATTTTGGCAGATAAACCCTCCCGACAAATTTATCATCTGCTTTAAAAGAGGTCGATAACATCGCTTCCGTTTCTTTAATCGTTCCCGTTCTTGGAATGTCCTGTTTAGAAAACATGATCACTCCGGCTCCCCACCATTCTTTTGATTTTGTTTTTTTTCTTTCATCGTCAGTTTTCTTAACGATGTATTTGTGATATTCTCCCTGAGGCTGTGCCTGTGAAAAGCAAGCTGAGGTTGTAAATGCGCTTAAGATTAAAAGAAAGAAAAGTTTTGTCTTCATGTTTTTTAATATTAATTGGTTATTAATTCTTTTTGTGATCCGTTAATTATTTCTGCCTTATCAGTTCCGTTGTATTGGATGATGAGCTGATGATTACCTTTCTCAACAAGGTTTTGTTCTGCAAATAAATGAAAATTAAAATTAATAGGAAGCACTACAAATCGGAATTTATGGTGATTCAATTTTAATGTTTCTATCAGTTTACTTTTTTCTGGGCGCTCCGTTTCTTCCAGGAACAATGGTTTTGGTTTTACTTTCGCCTGAAGATAATAATCAATTGCGATCAGCTGTTTTAAGACAGTATCCTCCACGAAATTCTTCTCCGTAAAATCATAAAGGATCTCATACACATCTATTATCGAATGTTTATGAAAATCTTTTCTTTCTTCAAAGTGCTTGCCGAGCCCAAGCATGAAATCAAAAATGCTGTAATTCGCGGTCACATATTTCAAGGTATGAATTGCACGCTTTTTATTCCAGTAGATCTCGAGCGCTTCTTCAAGCTTTACTACCTGTGCCAGCTGGTCCTTTGAAAGGTAGTTGCTTTCAATGATCTGGTAAGGAGGCTCCGGATCGAACACATAACCATGCTGCTGATATTTATCGCGGACAGGCGTTCCCTTTAAAAACTTTAAAAATCCTAACTGCAGTTCAGGTGCAAATAGTTTAAACACTTCTTCGAAACTGAATTTAATATCCGACCATTCATCAAGAGGCAATCCGACAATAAGATCCAGATGCATCTCGATCTTGTTTTGCAATTGCTGAATGATACCCTTTGTCTTCTCAAAATTCTGTTTTCTGCTGACTTCTAAGTTGGCCTTTTGATTGACTGTTTGAATTCCTATCTCAAATCGGAACAATCCTTCCGGTACATGCTCCTGTATGAATTTGATGATATCCGGATGTACGATATCAGCAGTGATCTCAAACTGAAATACATTTTCAGGCCGATGATGCTCAAGTATGAATTTGAACATATCGATAGTGAAATCCTTTTTGATGTTGAATGTGCGGTCAAGGAATTTAATCACGCGTCCATGCTGCATGAGATACAAGAGGTTCGCTTTTATATCGTCAATAGGTAAGTAGCGCACTTTATTATCGAGGCTCGCCAGACAGAACTCACATTTGTAAGGACAGCCGCGAGATGTTTCTATATAGCAAACTTTATTGTACAATTCTGAAGGAGCATCATGCCTATATGGCCTGAGGTCTGTGAAATTCTTCAGGTCGAACATTGGTGCTTCCGGACTATGCTTTATACCGGTCTCACTTTTATACACAAGGTTAGGAACTTTTTCTACCGAAGGAAAATTATCGAGGAACTCTTTGAAGGGGATCTCGCCTTCACCCGTGATGATATAATCGACTTCTTCACGCTCAATTATATTTTTCCAGTCGTAACTGACTTCAGGACCGCCAAGTAATATTTTTGTATTCGGATTTAACGCTTTTACCTTCCTGCAGACTTCAAGTGTTTGTGTGATATTCCATATATAGCAGCTGAAAGCTACCACATCGTACTCCTTACAAATTCCTGCGATTCCATCTCTGTCCTCTTTTATAGTGAACTCTTTCCACGATAAACCTTCCCGCTCGTGGTTGAGCTCGTAAAGTAAACGAACCGCCAGGTTGATGTGAATATATTTTGCGTTAAGGGTGGAGAGTAAGACTTTCATTGATTTCTGCGTTCAATCCAAAGATAAGCAATCGGACGCGGAAACGGAAATGTAAGTTATGGTTTATCGCGCCCAACAAACCTTGATTTTCCCTTAAGAAAACCGATTGCTTTTGCCACATTTCGGTTAATGCTTTCTTCTGTTTTGAGATTGGAGATATACCGTACAATTTCATTTTTCCGGCTGGGGGACAAATTATCGAATACATCCTTTGCACTTTTATTATCGCTGAGAGCCTTTATAAAAGAGGGGTGTGGCGTAATGGTTCTTTTTGCTGGATCATATTGCACTGTCATTTCTATAGTTTCTCCAATTCTTTTCGGTGAATCCTTAAGCATAATGGTATTAATATAAAGCCGCCATTCACCTTTGAATTTCATCAATGTTTGTTTGTATGGCTTATCATTGATCGCGCCTTTAATTGGGATCGGACCTTTATCTTTTCCTGCATCCTTAAATAGTTCGTCAAGCATTTTTCTAGAAAGCGAAACATACGGGTTGATCCCGATGATCTTTATTTCTGCTTTGAACTTTTTCATGAGATTAAAAATACAATATTTTGAAAAGGTAAATACAACTTGTCTTTAATCGTGGTATCCACGCACAGATCCTGAAACAACTTAGGATGCCCCAACCCGCTAATATTAATAAAATAAAAAACGCTCCGGATTACCGAAGCGTTCGTATTCACACAGATTCGTAGATTCGTGTTTATTCGTTATCTGTACTAGATTTTTATCTCGTCTTCATTCTTATTCAAGAACCGATACTCCATAAAGTTGTAGGAATTTACCGGACGCACTTTGAACTTACTGCCGTATTTTTTCGCCCATTGCGCTTTCAGTGAATTCCACCACCAGCCTTTGGTGATGTACGCTTCAAGGTATGGATGAACGCAAAGTGTTATGTCAGACTGGTTTTGTTCTTTCAATAAATAACGAAGATTGTTTTCGATGTTGTCCATTAAAAGGATACTCGCTTGGATCTCACCGCTGCCGCCACATGTAGGGCATTTCTCAACAGTAACGATATTCATTTCCGGACGCACACGCTGACGGGTGATCTGGATCAAACCAAATTTACTAGGAGGGAGAATGTTGTGCTTCGCCCTGTCTTTCGACATCTCATCTTTGATCTTGTCGAAAAGTAACTTCCTGTTTTCTGCTGAATGAAGATCGATAAAGTCGACAACAATGATCCCGCCCATATCGCGAAGACGCAATTGGCGTGCAACTTCAACAGCTGCTTCAAGGTTTACTTCAAGTGCGTTCGTTTCCTGGTTATTGTCGGACTTAGCACGGTTACCGCTGTTCACATCAATTACGTGAAGCGCTTCTGTGTGTTCAACAATAAGATAACCACCGCTGCGCATAGTGACTGTCTTTCCAAACAATCCTTTGATCTGGCGGTCTACACCGAAATGATCAAAAATAGGAGCAGGGCCTGAATAATGTTTCAGGATCTTTTCTTTATCAGGAGCAATCGTGCGGAGATAAGAACGGATCTCTTCAAAGAGTGCAGCATCATTTATATGAATGCTGTTAAAGCTTGCATTCAAAAGATCGCGTAGGATCGCGGATGTTCTGTCGATCTCTCCAAGAACTTTGAACGGTGGCTGAGCAGTTTTTAAATTCTCATAAGCCTTTTCCCATTTCTTAACAAGATCGTTCAGATCGGCATCCAGGTCTGCAACACTTTTTCCCTCAGCAACCGTGCGGATGATAACACCAAAATTTTTCGGCTTAATGCTTTGGATCAGTCTTTTTAGACGCGTTTTCTCTTCCGTTGTTTTTATCTTTTGAGAAACGGAGATCTTATCTGAAAATGGAATTAGAACGAGATAACGTCCTGCTAAAGAAATTTCGGTAGTGATCCTTGGACCTTTTGTGGAAATAGGTTCCTTCGCGATCTGGATCAGGATCTGCTGATTTGCGTTCAGAACATTTCCGATCTTGCCATCCTTCTGGATCTCAGGCTCAAACTTAAAGTACATTAAGTTGGAGGTTGTCTGCTTGCCCGTTTGAACAAGCTTGGTGTATTTGTTGAATGATGCTGCCTGCGGCCCTAGGTCGAGGTAGTGTAGAAAGGCGTCTTTTTCATAGCCAACATCTACGAAAGCGGCATTTAAACCTGGCATTACTTTTTTTACACGTCCAAGGTATATGTCGCCTACAGAGAAATTATTATTGCTTTTTTCGCGATTAAGTTCAACTAAACGTTTATCGTTTAAAAGTGCAATAACAACCTCTGATGGTGTAACATCAATGATCAGTTCGTTATTCACTTATCTAATATTTTAGTAAATACAATAACACAGCACCTCGCTCATGGCAAAGGCTGTGTCGTGATTTAATTCCCGTAAATGGTTCCGATCCTCTGAAGTTCAGAGTGAAAAGATACAGATACTAAAGAACATTATTAAAGACAGCATGAGTCACGCTGCATTTAATAATGCCTTCAAAAAATAAAACCTGTTAAGGATTATTTTTTCTTATGTCTGTTTTTTCTCAAACGCTTTTTACGTTTGTGAGTAGCCATTTTATGTCTCTTTCTTTTTTTACCGCTTGGCATAACTAAGTGATTTTAAGTTTAAATATTTTATTTATTTGAGTTCTCTGTTGGTATGCCCTCTGCGGACAATTTATTAATGTAATCCTGAACTTCTGTTTTGATCGTCACATCATCCACCTTGCTTTTGTATTGCTCAAGGCTTTTAATGGTATTTGCCTTATCGCCCTTTTGTTGATATGCATCTGCAAGATGCAGATATGCTTCAATAAAATCAGGCTGGATCTTCAGCACTTTTTCAAACCTTGCTATCGCCTTGTCCCATTGTCCCGATTTCTCTGAAAAGAAAGCGAAGTTCAACTGAAGGTTCACATTGTTGGAATCCGTTTTTTCAACTTCTTTCAACATTCCGATCCCTTTCATCGGTTCTGCTGACCCTTCAACATAACATGCTCCCAGACTAATTTTTGCTTCCGTGTTCTTCGGGTTCAGCGCCAGTGTCTTTTCAAAACATTGAATTGCTTTTCCGTATAACAAAGGCCTTTCAGCTTCAGCTGCAAAGCGGGTTGAGGTATAATACCTGTTTCCCGCTTCCATCCAGTTCTTTTCAATGGGCGATGCTGTCGCGGCCTGCTCCATATAATATGCAGCAATCACCGGCTGACGCAAACTGTCCCAAAGGTTGATCATGTTCTCATAGGCCGTTTTTTTATCAGGAGAGCTTTTAATGGCGTTCTCCATTTTATCAAACGTTTGCTTATGTTCCTTGTCAAGCTTACCCTGTGCTGTTTTTACAAGGGTACTCAGTTCAGAGCTGCTGTGACTTGCATGATCAGATACAGGTGGAGTATCCGCATTTTTCGGAAGCTTTGTATTTGCAAATAATAAAAGAACGATCAATATTAATGAACCTGAAAGTACTGCTATTTGGGCTTTATTTACAGATTTCATTGTTTGTTGTTTGCAGTTTGTGGTTTAATCAGTTCAGAACGTTAAAAAAAATTTTTAAACCCTTAAACCTTAAACCTTTTTAAGCTGCCACTTCCTTCTTAACATTCTTCTTTACTTTCTCAGTAAAGGTTTTAGCCGGTTTAAAAGCCGGTACATAATGAGCAGGAATAATAATAGTTGTGTTCTTTGAAATGTTACGGCCGGTTTTTTCAGCGCGCTTCTTTACGATGAAGCTGCCAAATCCTCTTAAATATACATTCTCTCCCGCTACCATCGAATTTCTTTGCGATCTCGTTAATGATGTCTGCCTTTGTCATGCGTCTATAAACTATTTATAATCAAACAATTAATTCAAAAAAATTAAATTTAGGGTTGCAAAGATATGATTAAAATCTATATACAAAAATTAAAATCGTAATTTTGGAGGGTTCTTTAGATAAATAAACCTTTCCTTTCGTTCAATGAAGCACTTTTCAGGCATCATCACCTCCTGGTACTCGCAAAACAAGCGCGATTTGCCATGGCGTAATACAAATGACGCATATCTGATATGGCTTTCAGAAATTATTCTTCAGCAAACCCGTGTTGATCAGGGGATGGCGTATTATCTTAAGTTTGCAGGCGCTTTCCCTACTGTAAAGCATCTCGCGAAAGCGGATAATGACAAGGTGATGAAGCTTTGGCAGGGACTGGGTTATTATTCAAGAGCCAGGAACCTCCATGCGACTGCGAAAATAGTGTGTACCGATTTTAATGGTGTGTTTCCTTCTGAATACAACGATATACTTTCACTTAAAGGCATAGGTGAATATACGGCTTCCGCGATCGCATCATTTGCATTTAATAAGCCTCACGCTGTAGTTGATGGAAATGTATATCGTGTGCTTTCACGTGTATTTGGCGTTGAAAGTGCGATCGATTCAACTACCGGAAAAAAGGAATTTTCAAAGCTTGCCAATGAGCTGCTTGATAAGAAAAACCCTGCAGCACATAACCAGGCGATCATGGAATTCGGTGCGCTGCAGTGTAAGCCGGTTAATCCTGATTGCAGCGTATGTCCGATGAATAGTCATTGTTATGCTTTCGCTAAGAAGAGAGTGAACGTTCTGCCTGTCAAGGAAAAGAAAATTAAAGTGCGGAATAGATACTTTAATTATGTGGTGCTGAAAAGCGAGGATTCTACTGTTATTAATAAACGGATTGATAAAGATATCTGGACCAACCTTTACGATTTCCCACTTATTGAAACGAATGCTGAAGTGAACGAGTCCGATTTTCTTGTTTCTAAGGAATGGAAAAAACTCATTGGTAAAAATAAGCACATTGTGCGCTCGGTATCTGCCCCTTATAAACATATCCTCAGTCATCAAAAGATCTATGCTCGCTTCTGGGAAATTGATCTTTCAGCTGATCTGAAAAAGATCGCTCCCGATTCTTCGATCATCATCAAACAAAAGGATATTCATAAGTATGCTGTACCGCGGCTGATAGAGAATTATCTTAACTCAGAAAAAGGGAAAAAAGTTAAAGGTTAAATGTTAAGCGGGTGATTTACGTCTGACGTTTAACCAATAACAAACATCCTTTAACGTAATAACCAATAACTGATAACTTTTAACCTCATTCCATTATGCAATCATTATATTTGTTTCTAATTAAAGAAAACGTATGGCAGGTATCAATAAAGTAATTCTGGTAGGCAATCTCGGTAAGGATCCTGAAGTTCGTCACCTTGAAGGTGGAGCAACAGTGGCGAACTTTACTCTCGCTACAAGCGAATATTATAAGGATAAGCAGGGACAGAAAGTTGAGCAAACAGAATGGCATAACATAGTCGTCTGGCGAGGTTTGGCCGATGTGGCTGAAAAATATCTCAAAAAAGGAATGACGATCTATATAGAAGGAAAGATCCGCAGCCGTTCATGGGACGATAAAGAAGGGATCAAGAGGTATACTACAGAAATTGTGGGCGACACATTCACGATCTTAAGTAAAAAGGAAAACAATCATTCTTCCGGAAATGATGATCATGGAATGTCGTTACCAAAAACCGGGGATGACCTTCCATTTTAAATATCAATAAAAAGGGAGAAAAGAATATCTTTACTGTCTCAATTTTGTTTAACTAAAATTTTTTTCATTGGACCCCTGGGTTACTTTACTTTTTCAAATTCCTATCCAGCCCGTATTGGGTATTATTGTTAACCCATTTTCTGTAAGCATCGCCATTGCAATTTTGTCGATGATTCTTCTCCTTGTTTTGGTTGCCTTGGTTTCCGCAGCTGAATCTGCCTTCTTTTCTCTGTCACCGGTGGATATGGAAGCTCTCAGGGAGTCAAGTGAAACTAGGGACGACAAGATCTTACTCTTGATTAATACTCCAAAGCGATTGTTGGCAACGCTTCTGATCAGCATTAACTTCATTAATATCGCGATCGTTATTCTTTCCACTTTCGTGTTTGAAGAGCTTTTTGATTTTTCAGCAAATCCGGTTGTAGGTTTCGTTATTCAGGTAGTCGTGGTTACTTTTTTGATCCTCCTTATAGGTGAGGTCATCCCGAAGATTTACGCAACGCAAAATCCGTTAAGCACTTCGCGCACGCTGTTATATTTCGTTACTACCCTTCAAAAGATCTTTTATCCGATAAGCTCTTTGTTGGTGTTTTCTACATCCATGATGGATAAATGGGTGAAGCCTAAAAGCCATAATATTTCTGTGGACGAATTATCCCAGGCGCTTGATCTAACATCTGATGAAGATATAACAGAAGGTGATCATAAAATTCTTAAAGGAATTGTGAAGTTTGGTAATACGGATGTGAAGCAGATCATGAAATCGAGAATGGATGTTACCGCTTTTGAAAATAATCTGAATTACAAAAAACTGCTTGATAATATTACTCATTACGGTTTTTCACGCGTTCCGATCTATAAAGAAACGATCGATCATGTGATCGGGGTTTTATATACGAAGGATCTTTTGCAATATTTAGACGAAGCGGATGACTTTAACTGGCAGGGAATTATCAGGCCGCCATTCTTTGTTCCTGAAAACAAAAAGATCGATGATCTTCTTCGTGAATTCCAGTATAAAAAAATTCACCTTGCAGTAGTGGTCGATGAGTATGGGGGAACATCAGGTATTGTTACCCTTGAAGACGTAATTGAAGAAATTGTTGGTGAGATCAACGATGAGTTTGATGATGATGATATTGTGTACTCGAAGCTGGATGATAATAATTACGTTTTTGAGGGAAAAGCTCATTTGACAGATGTTTACCGCATTCTGGAAATTGATGGTGAAGTATTTGAAGATGCAAAAGGTGAAGCAGATACATTAGGCGGACTGATCCTAGAACTGGAGGAACGTATTCCTAAAAAAGGTGAGAAGATCCGTTTCGAAAATTTACTCTTTACAATTGAAGCTGCAGATAACAGAAAAATTAAGCGCGTCAAGATCACTATCGAAAGAAGAGAGGAGGAAGATGAAGATTAATGATTTCAAATTTCGAATTTCAAATTTCAAATTAAGCAGAGGGTTGTCTTTTTTGCCTATCGTCTATTGTTTATTTCTTTTTTCTTCCTGCGTTGATGACGATGACAGCACGATCGCTCCCAAGCCGCGCGCATACTATCGTATCAGCTTTCCCGAGAAAAAATATGTCGAGTACGATTCAACCTGCCCATTTAAGTTTCAGATTCCTGTTTATGCAAAGATCACACGCGATGAGCATTCAAGTTCTGAGCCTTGCTGGTTGAATCTTGAATTTCCAAAGTTGAATGCGACATTGCATTTAAGCTATAAGGAAGTGACGAACAATCTGAATTCATTGATGGAAGATACTTACACGCTGGCTTCCAAGCATCAGATCAAGGCTTCCGGCATTGAAGAGCAGCTTGTGAGTAAAGATTCTACGAAGGTTTATGGTTTGTTATATGAAATAGGAGGGAATGCCGCTTCATCGATCCAGTTCTTCCTGACCGATAGCACAAAACATTTTCTTCGTGGCGCTTTGTATTTTAATTCTGTTCCTAATACCGACTCTATAAAGCCGGCTCTAGAGTTTGTCCGCGAGGATATCTATAAAATGATCGAGAGTTTTGAATGGAAAGGCGAAAGTCCTATGCCTTCTTCCAAAGCCGTAAAATGATCACGTACTGTAATCCGAAAGCTATGCAGGCCAACAGAAAATGGATCGGCTGGAAAACGGGAGGCAATGCAAAATAAGCGAGGATCACTCCTGCGGCAAAAGCACAAATTAAGGAACCTATAAGAAGCTGTGCCTTTGATTTAAGAATTTGAGTAGCATTGCTTTTTAGTAGCTTATAAACCAACCATCCGTTAAGTGCCATCACTATTAATGAGAATGTCCGGTGGATCTTAAATGAAATGCCCAGTTTGTCAATGATCTGATCACGGAATACAGCATCGAAATTTTTTACTAAAATATCCACTTCCTCTCTTACCTGAGTGCCGATCATGATTTGAATGACAGTCAACGCTAAAACGACCAACCCCAGATTACGTGTAGATCTATCTGAATTTGTTTCCTGTATTTCGGCATTCAACGTTTTAGCTCTTTGAATAATTGTTATTGCAATGGCGAGAATGATCAATGCGAAGATCATATGAATCGTTATTTTAACAGGGGCAAGGTTACTGCTTACAACCTTTGCTCCCAGCCATCCCTGGAAGCCGATAAGAATTAACTCAAGAAAAGATAAAGTGAAAATGAGCTTGTCGGTTTTCCGGAATTTGAATGACAAAATAAACTGAACAAAAATAAGAACTCCAAGAATTGCCCCGCATAAACGGTTCACATATTCAACCCAGGTATTCAATGCATTGAATTCCGCCACGGCATGATGTTCTCCCGCATACAACTCCTTATAATTTGAAGGCAGTTGTGAAACATCAGTCGGAGGCACCCAGCTGCCAAAACATTTCGGCCAGTCGGGACATCCCATTCCTGAGCCTGTTGCGCGAACCACAGAACCTGCAATGATCACCAGGTAAACAAAAATTAAAGTAAGCTGTGCTAAACGTATAAAGCGTTGAATCGGCTGTGAATCCATCATTCTGATTTGCTTTCAAAATTACTAAATGTTTGCTTTTGACTTATGATAAATATCAGTTAAGAAAAAAGAAAAATTTAAGGTGTGCAATAAAAAATTGCAGTTCGTGGTTTTAATACACAAAACCCCTAATCCCCTGAGCCATGCAAAAACCAGTTTTGCTGTTTCTGCTCCTTCCTCTTATGAGCACAGCCCAAGAAAGAGAACACCTCGATAAAGAAAGTGGATATTTCCAATTAGGAGTCAGAAACACGATAAGTGCATTCAGTGATGATAATGCAAATGGTTTTGGGTATGGCGGCCAGTTCAGGATCCGTGTTCTAAGCCGGTTAAACACCGACTGGTTTGCTGATTACATTACAACGGATATTTCCGGAATGGCAAAGCGCGAGGATCTGCATATTGGCTGGTCTGTTCTTGCCTATCCACTAAATTATGAAACTACGAAAGGGAAATTAACACCATACATACTCGCGGGACATTGTTTTGACTACACAAGAGTGTCATTGAACAACAGCAATATTTCAAAAGATAAATTCAGCAGTGCTGTGCAGGCGGGAATTGGTGCACATTATAACATTACCGACAGGATTGATGTTTCGCTCACAACACAATACATGATGCATTTAGGCTATGATGTTCATGCCGATGTTCATTTGAATTATGAAGGTGAAAAAGAAATTGAAATTGAGAAACAGTCGATAAGAGGTCTGGAAGGCCACTTGCTGATCAGTCTTAGCATGAATGTACGTTTGTTTGATATGTGGGATCAGCACAGGGTTAGGAAGACTAGTTAAGTCGAAAGCGTATTAAGTCAGAAGTCAAAGTAAAAACTAATTCTTCTCATTATGACAAAGTATAAACTCATCCCTCTGCTGCTTATAATCACTCTTGGACTTTCCGCTCAAGAATCATCTCAGTTCATTCACAAACATCTCATGCGCGCGGACGCATCTGTTGTCGCGGGCACCATGTACATGCATAACCTTTCAAATGTGTATTTGAATGGTAACCTTGAATATTATTTGGATAATACGATCTCGATCAGAGGAGATGCCAATTATTTATTAGGCAGCAGTGGTACGACCGAAGATCTTATGCACTTGAAGGATAATATTTCTGTTATGTTAGGACTCGCCTACCATTTTAAAACTAATAACCACCTCGATCCTTATTTTATCTTTCAGCCCGGTGTAGCTTACGTTTCCAGTTACAGTAGTATTTCACTTGCGCCATCATCGGACAAGGATCTCAACACGCGGAATTATAAAGGCTCTCTAAGTCCGCTGTCCAGCTTCGGCTTTGGGGCTAACTATTATTTTCAACGTTTCGCTCATTTGTTTGTGGAAGGCAGATATGTTCATGGCCGGCATCTTTCGCAGGCACCCTCTCCGATTTTTCTTAATGAGTTAAGAATTACGTTTGGTTTAGGATTTAATATGTTTGTAATGAAAGAAAAGAAAAGGCCTGTGTGAACAGGCCCTTTTCCTTTAATCGTTTGTTTTTGCTTTTTCCCGCTCTTCACGATCTCTGCGTTGCATTTCTTTTTTTCTCATCTCCCATTTGTATTCTTTCGTGGTGATAACAACTATTCCACCGGTACAATCTCCATATTCTGCAGGAACACCACCTGTGAGCACTTCCATTCCTGCAATACCCATTCCCGGTACGTCCGGACTTCCCATTATTTTATTTCCATCAATAATGTATTGCGTGGTTCCGCGTCTTGATCCTCTGACATAGAGATCCTTTCCATCATCAGTGGCCTGTACTCCCGGTGTTACATTAACGATCATCCCGATGATGTCACCTTTCCCAACAGCCATGTGTTCGATCTGTTCAATATTAATAGGTGTCATGGTTGAGAATATCGGGTTGATTATACTTTTTTCGAATTTCTCGGCTGTGACTTCAACTGTCCCTAAAAGGTTAGGTGCAAGCTTAGTGTTGATATAAGCTATCTGTACAGGATCTACATTGACTTTATTGATTCTTTTTGTACCCATATTCATATACGATATTTCCATATCATAATCACCGGGGGTTATATCCTTGATGCTATAATTGCCATCAAAGTCGGTAGTGGTCCCGGTGACCATAGTTGCATCTTCATATAACCTTATGAGTGCCCCGAAAAGAGGAGCTCCATCATCTCCTTTGATTGTTCCTTTTATTGTACCTGTTGATTGTGCGCTTAGATAACCGGAAGTTAAAAGCAGTGCAGCTGTGCATAGTTGTTTGAGAGTTTTCATGGTTTTAGATTTTTTAATGTTTTCTGAAATGTTGCATATGGACATAAGACGTGTGGTTTTTATTAATTCCACACAAGTACAATTTGCTCAGGCCTAATTAACCAACAACCATTTTACAATCACTCATTTTCTGCCACCCACCCTCCAAACTCAACCGTTTAATCATTCCGGCAAACAATAAAATCTTTGTGAAGTTAAAATATGTGGAATCTGACATACTTCGCGTCTAATGTCAAGAACCGGTTCCGGATCACAAATTTTAAGAACTTATGCGCTACTCTCCAAACGATATTATCCGTCACATGAGCGATAAGGAATTGATCGATCAGTATAAAAGCTCTCAGAATAAAGTTTTCGTGGGAGAACTGTATAAAAGATACTCTCACCTGGTTCTTGGAATGTGTATCAGCTATTTTAAAGACAGGGATGCCGCCAAGGATGTTGTGATCCAGATCTTCGAGAAATTGTTTGATGAGCTTAGAAAAAGAGAAGTAGAATGCTTTAAGGCCTGGCTGACATTTGTTGTGCGTAATCATTGTATTTCTGAGCTTAGAAAAATACAAACGCAAAGAAGCCGTGAAGCTGATTATGAGAAGGATCTTGAAGCTGTACTAATCCCTGAAGAATGCTCAGAAAAGAATTCTGAAGAGCAGATCGCAAAGCTTGAAGTTGCCCTGAAAGGATTGAATCCCTTTCAAAAGAAATGTATTGAGCTGTTTTATTATAAGAATATGAGTTATGCTCAGATCGTTGAAATTACCGGCTATTCAGTTAACGAAGTGAAGAGTTATATCCAGAATGGAAAAAGAAATTTGAAATTGATACTAACTGAATTTAAATAAATCGTCCCCAATGATAACCAACTGTTTAACATACGAACAACTGCAGACTTACTCAACGTTGCCCCATAACGCTGAACACATGCAGCTTTATAAGCACATTTCTTCCTGCGAACTGTGCGCCTGTGCAGTCAACGGATTTACTGCTCTTCCTTTTGCATCAGACGACCTTGTTGCCATACATCGTGAAATTGATGTGAGAGTGAATGCTACCGCAGTAAATTCGTTGGCTATCTCACGGGTTCTCATCGTTACAGCATCTTTAATGTCGCTGATTGCAGTTAACTTTTTATGTGACACTCGCAGTGAGAAAATTGTAAATAAGATTTCTATTGATCATAAATCTCAATCTCAAGCAATAACCAAAAATGAAACGAAAGAAAAACCTAAAGAAGAGATATTTTCAGTTACAAAAGCGGTTAAAGAGGACTTAACCATGAAAGCGCCCCAAAGAGTTGAACGCGATCTTAGCGCTATTGAAAGACTGGATCTTATAAAGCCCAATGGCATCGGGGGTGTTGGCGAAGACTTTACAGGATCAGATCTAATTACTCTTCGTGCGGAAAAGAATATTATTTATTTGTATGATCTGAAGATCAGCGATTATTACAATTTATATTTTCGCCATACAAATGCGGAGGCTGACTTGTTTAAGACCCACACTCCTGTTTATAAGGAAAATAAGAAGTCACTTGGAGAATTGTTTGAAGATGATCAAAGCGTTACCACTGCTGACCGCATGTTAAAACAAGCATTAAAAGATTATAGTAAACAAAAGTTTATTGCTGCACAATCAGGTTTTGAAACTTTATTAGGACTAAACCCGGATGACGTGAATGCTCAATTCTACTCAGCTCTAACCTACTACAATTTGTCGCAGCCTCAGCAAGCTCTGGAGAGCTTTGAGAGGGTGATGGAAAATTCAAACACTTCATTTTATCAGGAAGCAGAATGGCTTTCCGCTCTGATAAACCTTAAGCTCGGAAACAGAGAAGAAGCCAGGTCTGTGTTTTCAAAGATCATTCAGGAGAAAGGATTCTATTCTAAACGAGCCTCTGAGAGATATAAAGGACTTTGATCAATTGTCTTTTTCAATACTTGTTACCGGAAGTCTTACAAGGTCTTTGATTTTCTGAAGTTGCGGTTCAAGGATTGTCTGGTCTCCAACCATTACAAGCTTATACGATTCGGGAGCAAAGTATTTTTTAATGATCTTGTTTACCTGTTCAAGATTCATTGCATCAACTGCTGTAATATATTCGTTTCTTTTAGCGGGATCCTTATAGATCATTGGATTGTAAAATTCAATGATCTCCGATGGACTTTCAATTGCAAGTCTGTCGTTTTTCAGCGCTGCCTTTGCCTTATCCAGTTCAGCCTGAGTTATACCTTTATCATAAAATTGCTTCAGGACTCTGTCGAATGAAACAGTTGTCTCGTAAGCAACATCATTTCTTACCTGCGTTGTGATTGAATAAAATCCGCTCGTGCCGCTTTCATTATAGATGCTGTTGATTCCGTATGTTTTTCCTTCTTTCGCTCTGATCTCTTCAAATAGCAAAGTGTTAAACGCTGTATTTGCCATGTCGAACGGAATAACGTCTTTTGATCCAGCCTCCGGTGATTTTTTATTCCAGCGCAGAAAAGCTTGCGTTGCTCTGTTCTTATTGATAAAGAAATATTCTTTTTTACTTACCGGCTGAACATCATACGCTGCTCGGTTGTTTTCCCCGTATGCAGCTGTCCAGGATCCAAACATGGATTCGATCATTGCCTTCATTGCTGCATGGTCGAAATTACCTGCAAGAACAAGAACAGTGTTTTTAGGTGTGTAATTGAATTTGTAAAATTCAGTTACTTCTTTTGAAGTGATCTTGTTCAGCTGTGTTGCGTAAAAGTGGCGGCCGACAGGATGTGCTGTTCCGAACAAAACATAATCGGAGAACATTCCTGCAATTGCGCTTATATCCATTTTATATGGATTGTTGTAATTGAGTGTTTGCTCCACCTGTTGTTTAATATCTGTGGGCGGAAATAAAGGTTTTAAAAGCATGGATGAAAAGAGGTCCATGGCTGCTGCTGCATCTTTATTAAGAAATCTCATACTTATTTCCGTGTAATTATTATTGGTCATTGAGCCCAAGGCAGCTCCTAATTTTGCGATTACATTGTCTTGAGCGACACGGCTGTATTTTTCATTTCCGAGCGACAGTGAAGACGAAGTGATATTTGCAAGGTATTGCTGACCAGGAGTCTCCGTCTTTTTTCCAACATTGATAAAGCAGGAAAGGCTTACTGCTGGAATGGAGCCAAAGTCGATCATTTTTACCTGCATTCCGTTCTTTAATTTAAATTCTTCTATAGCGAGAGGTCTGTTTTGCGAGAAACCTTTTACTGAAAGCACAATTAATATGCTGAATATGATCTTTTTCATAAAGTAATGTCTTTTAATTATTCAGGTTTAATGTTTACCAATTGTATCTTATCCTCTGCAAGATATTTGGCCGCAAGACGCTTCATGTCATCGCTTGTTATTTTTTTGAATTCTGTGCTAAGGGTATATGCTTTCCTGTAATCGTTAAAATAGTATTCAGCCATTCCAAGATCATTGCAGATGCTGGCACATGAATATCCATTAAGGACGTAGCTGTTCTCGTACGCCTGCACATAGTTGTCGAGCAGTTCTTTTGAAATTCCTTCATCGACAACCTTATTGATCTCTTCCTTTATTGCCTTTTTCACTTTAACATTTCCCGGTGATGCATTCATGATCACATCAATTATGGCAAGGTTTGGATAATAGCTCCAGGGGTCATGAGCAACGCTAAAACCGTATGAAAGAAATTCTTTTTTTACGAGTCTGTTGTTCAGTATAGAATTCTCTCCGGTAAAAAGTATGTCGGTGAGCATTTGAAAGCCGAAAAAGTCGGGATCACTGACTGCAGGGCGTGCGAATGTGTACGTGTAGATCTGAACCGGAAAGTTAATATTCATTTCGTTGGTGCGCAGATGGGCTGTGTCAAGCGCAGGAAGGTTCTGTGCCTTTTTAATGTCAAGTTGTTTTGTTATCGGACCAAAATATCTTTCTGCCATAGCAAATACATCTTCAGCCTTTACATTGCCAGCAACTACAATATAAGCATTGTTTGGACTGTAGTAATTGTTGTAGAATTCCATGCATTGTGGCGCAGTGAACTTCGTTATCTCATCAAGGAAACCAATTACATCCACTTCGTACGGATGGCCTTTTGGATAGAGAAAGGGATAACGATCGGAGTTCATTTTCTGATACCAGCTGTTGGTTCCATTGCGAAGTTCTTCACCCACAACTTCTCTTTCTGTGTTGAGGATTTCCTGAGTCACAACCAGGTTTGTCATCCGGTCCGATTCTATGTCCATCATTTTCTCTAAAGCAGAAACAGGAACATATTCATGATAAACCGTCCGGTCGAAAGATGTATATGCGTTAACACGCCCACCAACTTTTTCAACATTATCAAAAACGGATTTGCCCGGATATTTGGCTGTGCCTCGGAACATCATGTGCTCAAAGAGGTGTGCCATGCCCCGGATGCCCGGTTTTTCATCTTTGCTGCCTGTTCGGTACCAAACTTCAAATTCGACAAAGTCATTGTCTTGTTTTTCTGATACAATAACCTTCAGGCCATTCTTTAGGACGATTGATTTTGCATTGCCTTCATCCGCTTTTGCAAGTGAGATCAGGCCCGACAATGCAATAAAAAGAATTTGTTTAAGTTTCATTTTGTTTTTTATTTATTTAAAAATCAATTCCGAACCGTATTCCTGAATTGACCTGTTTTTGGTTTGAGTATCCTGTAGCAAAGCATAGTTGAAATCCTAACCTTTTAACACCGACAGATATTTCAGCATAGGTGTTTTTTCCATCTGAAGTGAGAACACTTATCCTGCCTACTTCCTGCAGCATTAATAATTTCAGTAAAGGAATTTTATTCAGGAACAGTCCTTCGAAATTATGTTCAAAATGGCCTTCAAGAAATTGTTTATTCGTGCTTGCTGAATAATAATCAAGAAGCTCGAAGCTATTAGGAAGAAAGGTAGAAAATAAAGTCTGATTCCCGTTAAAATGATACCAGTCCATAAAATACATTTTCCGGTTATTGAGGAACGCACCCGCGGTAAACGAATAGCTTGAATTTCCGAAACGCTTTAAGTTAAGGTTGCCTTCAATGCCTGCACTCAGAAAGTCATAATCAACATTGCTGCCCAGGGCATTGATCCCTTTTTTGTAGTTGATGAGCAAGGCCGGGAATTTAGAGCCTGTCACTGTTTTGTAATTAGGTGAGGTGTAATATTTTTGCTTGAATACATATCTGATGCGGATATCAAGACTTAATGCATTGTTCGTGCTGAAAGAGTATCCGCTGGAATCAGGATTTTGCGGGTCATTGGACGTGTAATTGTAATTTGATTTTACCCATGTCAGACCGGTTGTGTTTACCAATGGCACTCGTTGGGCGTATTCTACTGAAGGAGTGAAATACAAGCCGTTGGTAAGCTCAGATGAATGTCCCGCACGTCCATAATATTTCAAATACAGTTTCATGAAGTTCTGTTCGTTCAGAAGAGAATACAATGAGTTGATGATTGGCAAAATCGGATTGTTATTACTGAATTGGGTGTATTCCCTTCCTCCGCTGGCGAAAACAGAGGCAAACTTTTTTGGCTTGTACAGATATCTTCCATGAATTCCTCCGAAAACATCTTCATCCGAGAAGCCGTACCCGAGATTGCAGCCGACATTGTAAAATTTATTATTCTCGTACCTTTTGGAGAAATCGAATTTCATGTTTGCGTTGAATCCCTGTACCGTATTGAATTCCATTCCCGCTAATGGAGCGCTGATCCGCCATTCCCGTTTTTTATAAGTGTTTATATGTGTGTACCCGGAAATCAAATTCATTAATTTGAACTTATTGCTTTTTCTGTCGGTTGAATCCATGTATGGCTTTGTATTCCTTATTTTCGCCAGGCTGTCCCTCTTCCTGTAATCGTTGGCTTCTTCGTCAGTAAGCGGAACAGGCCTGTTGGTTTCCCAATAGGTACTGTCTTTTTTATTTGCATCATCATTGACTTTCATCACTTCATTGGTGAAAAAGTTCTTTGGGAAATCAGGATCGATAATGTAATTTGAATTTACACTCATGTACATTCCATCTCCTTCTATACCAAGAACCCCGAAATTGAATACAAATTTTGTTGTAAAGGGCAGCCAGATCTCTTTCTCTACGGGTATGTACATCAGGTTGATCTTTAACGTATCAACAAAATCGATCTGCGCATCTTTTGTCAGGACTAGTGCTATACTATGTATGCGCCAGGAATTTTCCATGATATTGATGATGCCGCTGAAAACCGGATCGTTCTTTCGTTTTGGGATGACCTGGATCTTATTGATCATTTGTCCGTCTTCGAAAAAAGTTCCAAGTAATTTATACTTGTAACTGAACATTGCGGTATTGGCAATCGGTGAAATGAAACCGCGTTCGCTCAGGCTAGGCACTTCTAAAATATTATCGTAAAAATTAAACAACATATCAGAAGCCTGGTTGTAGCTGAATGCCTTGTTATCTCCGCTAACTTTAGAAGAGATCATTTCTTCCCTGATCTTATCAGATTGTTTGAAATTAAATTTGGAAACAGATTCTGACAGATAGGCAATTCCGGTTTGTGTATCAATTTCTCCCTCCGGGTCAACCTCCATTCCCATTATTTTTTTAGGTGTTTTCAGGATCCGTTGCTCGCCTTTGATATAAACATCACAGCTGTAAGAATTAACCTGTTCGTTATAAAATTTTCTTTTCTTCTGCGCCTGGCGTATCACCGCGTAAGCCGGATCTTCACCGTCAGCCTGGATCACCGCCTCTTTTAACTCAAAGCTTTCAGGAATCAATTTTACATCAATGGTTTGTGATTCTGATGAAATGGTTACTTGCTCGACATGAAGCTTATAGCCAATCAGTTTGTATACAATTTCATACTTGCCCGGTGGTAATTCAAGTGCATACGCGCCCTGAATGTTGCTCGTTGTCCCGCGTGTTGTCCCTTTAATATAAATATTTACGAATGGGACAGGCTCATTACGATTGTCTGTGATCTTCCCGTTGATTGTGTAAGAAAACATCTTCTGTGCAAACAAAAGAATGAAAAGAAGAAGTTTTATTTTTGCCATAGATCGCGTGTATAACGAAACTGAGTGTTGTAAGTTACAGAGGTGTTATTTATTTAACTAAGATTCGTGGTTCCAACATATCCAGGATCGCATATTTGATTCCTTCCCTTCCCTGGCCTGAATCTTTAACTCCTCCATAAGGCATGTGATCCATCCTGAATGTCGGAGTATCATTTATGATGACGCCACCCGCTTCGATATTATTAAATGCCAGTTCAATTTCTTTAGCATTATTTGTGAACACTCCTGCCTGTAATCCAAAGGCGGAATCATTCACCATTTCAACGGCCTCGGAAAATGTGTTGTACTTCTCGAGAATAACAACGGGTCCGAAGATCTCTTCAGAACACACTTTCATTTTAGATGATGTATTTGTTAGTACAGACGGCTCAACATAAGAACCGTTGCGTCTTCCTCCGGTCAATATTTTAGCACCAGCTTGAACAGCTTCGCTGATCCAGCCTTCCACACGCTCTGCATTTTTCTTATCGATCATGTGTGAGATCTCTGTCTCTTTGTTTAATGGGTCACCCTGCTTTAGATTTTTGGTGATTCCTATAAATTGGTCTACGAAAGCATCAAAAACATTTTCATGTATAAAAAAACGTTGAGCGTGAATGCAGATCTGTCCGCTGTATGCAAAACCTGCTACGATACTTTTAGCAACTGCCGTTTTTAGATCTGCGCTTTCGGTGATAATGACAGCAGCATTTCCGCCAAGTTCGAGCACTGTTTTTTTCTTTCCTGCACTTTTTTTCATTTCCCATCCAACAACGGGTGAGCCTGTGAATGATAAAAGTTTGAAGCGTTCATCTGTCACAAGTTGGTTCCCTGTTTTTCTGTCCATCGGCAAAATTGAAACAGCTCCTTTTGGTAATTCTGTTTTGTCGATGATCTTTGCAAGTTCAAGTGTTGAAAGTGGAGTGGAGGATGCAGGTTTTAAAACAATTGGACAACCCGCTGCAATAGCAGGTGCTATCTTATGCACTGCAAGATTCATCGGGAAGTTAAACGGTGCAATTCCTGCGACTATTCCGATCGGGAAATGCTTAATTATCCCTTCTTTGTTTTCTCCTGACGGTGTCCAGTCGAGCGAGATATAATCTTTTGGTAATCGTTTTGATTCTTCTGCCGCGACTATAAAAGTCTGCATGGCGCGCTCAATTTCAGGTAAGGCATAACGGATAGGTTTCCCGGATTCCATACACAATACTTTAGCGAGATGATCACGGTTTTTTTTTATTTCATTCGCAATCTGCATCAGGATCTCATACCGCTTATACGAAGGAAGATTTTTTACCTCCTCTTTTGCTGCCTCCGCTTTTCTAATGGCTGTTTCGAGGTCAGCTTGGGTTGCTAAATAAGTCTGTGCGAACTGAAGGCCGGTGAAAGGATTGGTGACATTGAGCTGCTGGGAAGTTTCAATGAATTCTCCTCCGAGATAAATTTTGTACTGTTCCATGATTATTGTGAATGCGGCAAATGTAGTGAAATCAGGCTCAATTACTATTCACAAAAAACTTTCAGAACTAAGGTTTCGGAAATCTAAACTGTTCCCGTCTGCGCCTTTATGTAATTATCAATAAGCCTATTCTTATCGATCTTATGGCTGACACTATGCGGGAATTCATCAACGATTATGATATCACCCGGAATCATATAATAGGGTAACGCTTTTTCAAGAAAAGGGATCAGTTCAGATTTCAGTTTGTCCTGTGGAATGGAGTCTTTCACAGTAACAAAACTGATGATCTTTTTTACTTCATTATTTCTTTTTAATGGAACAGTTACTGCATCAGCGATGTTGTTTTGTCTGCAGATCACATTGCTGATCTCATTCAACTCGATCCGGAATCCGTGCATCTTCACCTGATCATCATTTCTTCCCAGATAGAAGACCATTCCATTTTCATAGTAAGCAAGATCACCGGTTTTAAAGGCGCGTTTTCCATTGTGCATGAAAAACTTTTGTCTGTTATATTCTTCATGTTTGAAATACCCTATCGACACATGGTCTCCAACTATCACCAGTTCTCCTTCTTTCACTGAAGGATCAGTTTTTTCTATGAGCAATTCGCTTGTTGGCATTGGATATCCTATCGGAAGCGATGGATATTGCTTAATTACTTCATCCGTTATTTCAACGAGCGTTGTTACAATTGTCGCCTCTGTTGGACCGTAAGCGTTCAGGATCCTTGATGAATAAAAATTTGTTCGGAGGATTGAGCAAGTACGGTTAGGTAGCTCTTCACCCATGAACAGAAATGTTTTGAGAAATGAATTTTTTTCTTTTTTGAACTCAGGATGACGTAGAAACAAAAATGCAAATGATGGGGTGGATGTCCAGACAGTGCATTTATAATTGAGAATCCTTGTTAAGAATGCCTGCTGATCTTTTACTGTTTCAGTAGAATTAAGGACAAGTGTTCCTCCATGAACAAAAGAATTAAGAACATCACATAATGAAACATCAAATGTAAATGGTGCCTGATTCATAAAAACATCATCCTGGTCAAAACCAAAGTCTTTTGAAGCCCAGTCGATAAATGTTAAAATAGAATTACGTGTGATCTGGACTCCCTTTGGTTCACCGGTAGAACCTGAAGTGAACATAATGTATTGAAGAGGATCTTCTGCATTATTGTAAATTCGATCCTGATAATCGGGTGTAGAATGAATGGAAGACTTTAACTCATTGCTTATGACTACAGGCATTTCAAATTCCGGATCAGTGTCTGTACAATTGATCATGATCTGCGCTCCTGTTTTCTCAATGATCTTTTTTACGCGATCAACCGGATAGATCTTGTCTATAGGAATGTAGGTGGTGCCCGAATGAATGCAGGCCAGGATAGCAACAGGGAATAAATATTCTTTATGGCCATATATGATCACCGGATGCCCCTGCGGAATATTCAGATTTTTAAATTCAGCGGATAAAACTTCTACCTCTTCTTTTAGCTCTGACCAGCTAAGATCCTCGTCACTTCCCGCGATGGCAATCTTTCCGGGTAAAGTTGATAAATCTGTAAACTGTTGTTTATGGAAATCGTATTTCATTTTTAATTCTGTTTACAGCGGGCATTTACCGCTGAATATGTACAACGCGACTGCGACTAAATTAAACATTATAAAAATACTTACGACTTTAATCGCACGTGGATCCATGTTTCCAAACATAATATCTCTTCCTTTCTTTTTACACTCCACTACATACGTGTTGTGCACTACAGAATAAAGTCCGAATAAAAAACCACTCAGCAAATAATAGAACTTAAACCCATTCCAGCAGCCCATTAACATAAAGGTTAAAAGCAATGCAATGTTTTGTCGGGTCAAGGGATATTTTTTCAGACTTTTTTTGCGGCTGAAGAACATATACAATGGTGTAAAGAAATAATCTTTAAGCCAATCGCCCAGACTGATGTGAAATCTTCTCCAGAAGTCTTGCGGGTTGACAGCAACAAAAGGATTGTTAAAATTGAGCGGCACATTCATCCCCATTAATTTTCCGATTCCTAGCGCCATGAATGAATATCCTGCGAAATCAAAAAAGAGATAAAAATAATATGAATACATGTTGTGCGCCATGTCAACAAGATCTTTGCTTTGTGCAGGATAATGGCCCATCCAGTAACGGTCTATTGCTTCCGCAAAAATGTATTTAAACGCAAGGCCTTTCACAAACGCATTGATCCCGATGATCACGTTCTCCGAATTTATATTGTTGAATCCGTTATCCTGAGAAACTTTAAATCGGGCATGTCTGTCGATTGGACCAATAAGCAATGTTGGAGTAAAAGCGAGGAAATTAAAATAGGTTATGAAGTCGGTCATTTTTTCACCCGGAGCCTTATCCATGTAATAACCTATTATCCTGAAGCTTGCGTATGACAAGCCTGCAAATGAAATGATCTTATTCAGCTCGTAGGGATAGAAGTGAAATCGGATATCGAATTTTACAAGCAGCATCGGTAATAAGAGAATGACGATCCCGACAAATTTTTTCTTGATCTTCAATACGTCTGAGACAAGATATGTTCCGAAGTATGCATAAAGGATCAGGAGTAAGAAATGATATGGATGCGGATAAACAACAGTAAGAAAGATAAGATTAAGTACAGCCTGAACGAGCTTATAATATTTGTTGCTCAGAAAGAATTTAGCACCTGCCATGATTCCGATGAACATGGCCATGATGATAAAAAATTCAAATGAGCTGAATGGTAGCATAACTTAAAACTGCTGATAAACAAAGGTTGCAGAAGAACTAGTCTTGTTGTTCGGATGTGTATTATATGGCGAATACAAGTAATACAATGCGAAAGCTATCGAAGTGTAAATAATTAAATTTTTTATAGATCGAATGAGGTATGGTTTCATTTTGCTAAATGATAAGTATCAATTATAAATTTATTGGCTTTGTACCATCCGTATGTACTTAGATGCATAACATCCTTTAAAATGCCCTTTTCAAATTTCGAAGTGTCAGTTACCCAATAATTATAATACGGAAAATCCGCATTCTGTATTTCGGCTTCAATGTTTGAAATTATAGGTGCTGCTTCATTCAGATTAGTATAATAAAAGGGATTCATTGGAATGATTATAAATGACGCGTGTGCACCTTTATTTTTCAAGAGCTTAATAAGCATTCTAAAATCTTCCAGTTCGTAATTCTCTTTGTCAGGACACACCTTGATCTTACTGCTTACTCCATTAATGTGGCCTGAAAAATAATCATTACCAATCCCCCAGGTATTATTGGTCATAGTTTTTAGCACTTCAGATTTACTGAAGGTGAAAAGACTATCCCAGTTTATTGTAACACTGTCTGCTGCAAGTGGCATTCTTTTAACCGGACTATAATCTGTGTGATAACCGGTAATATGAAATTTAGTTTTCAGAAGTAATTTATCAGTTTCAATCACCGGTTTATAAAGTAAATAATGAATCGGGCTTTTACCGGCTTGATGTTCGAAATGCATCTGTCTGATAGCGAAATTTGGTGAGGAGAAATCGCTGAACATGTGAGAGATCCTTTCGTTTTCATAACGCTTAAAATCGCTAAGGGAATCATTTCCACTGATACGGTTTAGAAAATTCTCCGAATTGAATTCAAGGAAGATCTTTGAAGAGGTTCCGGCAGCTTCTTTGGCAAAGAACCACATTGGAGAGATGATGATTGCAATTTTCGCACCTTTAAGCCGGTCTTCGTTTGCAAGAAGCTGTGAATAGATGGAAAAACATTGGTTCCCGCCATGTCCCACGGCCTGGAGTTTGGTGTTAAAATGCTCCGGAATAAAACGATACGGACTAGCTTCCGTTGCTCCGGTAAGTTCGGATGAGCCCAACAAAAAGATCTTTCCGGCAGAATCATCCTGCAAAAAAGAGTCTTCGCATTCAGGGAAATCGCTGAATGTTTCAATAAAAACACAGGGTTTAGAAAGTTTAGAGGTTTTCTCCTGAGGGAAAAGTGAGGTGTTGACCGAAGATAGGGAAGCTAAATGGTAGATTGCAAAAACGGAGATAAGAGCAGGCAGAAGATAAGCAATGATTACCTGCTTCATTATCAGATGGAATTGATCGTATTTATGATTTTATCAATACTGTCAAAATTGTCATCATTGATAAGGTGCTGGGGAATCTGTTTACCGATCTTTTCTTCTATCGAAACTATCAGATCTATCATGGTAATTGAATCGAGAAGTTTAGAATGAATGAGTGATTCATCGAAGCTTACTTTTTTAAACGCTACGTTCACGATCTCCTCCTGGATAAAATTCTTCAGATCTTCCATAAATAATAATTATGCGCAAATATAATTGAATTATTTGTTCTGAGAACCGCGACCGATGAGCCTTCTTAATTTCAGGTACATCAATACAATTCTAGTATCTTTGCGAGCAAAAATTTTTTTGGTGAATAAAAAGGCAATCAACTGGATCATATTAATCTCACTCGCGCTGACCTGGGGAAGTTCATTTATCTTAATGAAACGCGGTATGGATGTGTTCAGCAGTGATGAAGTTGCCGCGCTCCGTATTTTTATCGCCTTTCTGTTTCTCTCACCCTTGATCTTTATTCATGTTAAAAAACCCTTGCTGAAACACTGGAAGGGTTTTGTCGGAATGGGAGTGCTTGGTAATTTTATTCCTGCCTTTTTATTTACAAAAGCTGAAACAGGGATCAGCAGTTCGCTGACCGGGATGCTAAATTCATTAACACCGTTGTTTACTTTATTGCTGGGAGTCATGATGTTTAAGACAAAAACGCGGATGGTGAATGTAGCAGGTATATTGATCGGATTTATAGGAGCGATCGGCTTGCTGACTGTGGGGAAAGCTGAAGACATGAATAACAACCTGCTTTTCGGTTTTTATGTGGTCCTGGCAACTGTTTGTTATGCTTTAAGTGTGAACATCATTAAAAAAGACCTGAATGAAGTTAATTCTGTTACAGCCACGGTTTGGGCTCTAATGTTCATCGGTCCGCTCGCAGGCGCATACTTGTTTGGTTTTACCGATGTGGTTGTCAAGTTGAGAACAAATCCTGAGGCCTTGATAAGCCTGAGCTATGTTTGCGTTCTGGCGATATTCGGAACGGCATTGTCCGTAATAGTATTTAATATCCTCATAAGGAACACCAATGCCCTTTTTGCCTCCTCGGTAACCTACCTGATTCCGGTTGTTGCCATGTTTTGGGGTGTTTTTGATGGAGAAAACGTGCAATTCCTTCATTTTCTGTGGATTGTACTTATTCTTTTGGGTGTCTGGCTGGTGAATAAAAAGCTCCCTCAGGTTGAAAATCTTAAAGAAGAGGAGGTTTAATCAACATTTTTATGTTGAAATCTTTGTCAATTCTAAATAATTGCTTAATTTCGTGCCCCCAAGTAAAAAACTGCTTGGTAATTATAAACAAATAAAACCCTATAAAATGTACGCAATCGTAGAAATAGCCGGGCAACAATTTAAGGTAGAACGAGGCAATAAAGTCTATGTTCACCGCCTAGATGCTAGCGAAGGGGCTAAAGTTGAATTCGGCAATGTATTGCTGGTTGACAATGGCGGAAAAGTTCAAGTTGGAACTCCTTCAGTTGATGGTATGAAAGTGGCTGCAACAGTCCTTTCTCATCTAAAAGGTGACAAAGTAATCGTTTTTAAGAAAAAACGCAGAAAAGGTTACCAAAAATCAAATGGTCATCGCCAGCAATTAACTCAGGTTCTTATTCAGGGAATCTTAGGAAAAGGTGAAACGTTGAAAGACGAGATCAAATTTGAGAAAAAAGCTCCTGCTCCTAAGGCTGAAAAAGCTGAAGTTGCTGAAGTAAAAGAAACAAAAAAAGCAGCTCCTAAGAAAGCGGCAGCAAAAAAAGAAGCAGCTCCTAAAAAGGCAGCAGCTCCTAAAAAAGCAGCAGCACCTAAGAAAGCAGCAAAAAAATCTGAAGAATAATAATTGGCAGCCCCAATTTATAATCTATAATTTATAATATTTAATTCTCATAAGAAATGGCACATAAAAAAGGTGCGGGTAGTTCCGATAACGGCCGCGAGTCACACAGCAAACGCCTTGGCGTTAAAATTTATGGTGGTCAATTAGCTATCTCCGGAAACATCATCGTTCGCCAGAGAGGTACTAAACACAATCCAGGTGCAAACGTTGGAATTGGTAAGGACCATACATTATTTGCTTTAGTTGACGGTACAGTGGAATTCAGAAAAAAACGCGATAACAAATCGTATGTTTCTGTAGTTCCATTTGCTGAAGCATAAGCTGATTCTGCAATATTTTAAAAATCTCCCGGCTTCTTAATTGAAGTCAGGAGATTTTTTTGTTATTCACAAGATGTGATTTCAGCTGGCAGGAGATTTAGGCTGATTTATTCGCTGATCACTCACAGTTAATTTACACGGCCATTCTTTTCAGGTCATCTAAAATTCGATAGCTGAATTAAATTATTTAATTTCGCCATTCATTTACTTTTAACCATTAACCGTTAACCAACCGAATGTTACAACTTAACTATATCCGCGAAAAGAAAGACGAAGCTATCGAACGTTTAAAGATCAAGAACTTTGATGCAAAGCCGATTCTTGATGAAGTGCTTGAGCTTGATAATGTGCGCAGAAAAACACAGAACGAGCTTGACGCGGTCCTTGCTGAAGCAAACAATTTAGCGAAGCAGGTTGGTGAGCTTTACAAAACGGGAAAGAAAGCGGAAGGAGACGAGTTGAAAAATAAAAGTACTTCCCTAAAGGAGAATTCAAAGCAATTAGAAGATAAACTGGCTTCTTTGGAAGCCGAGCAACATAAGCTGTTGGTGCAGGTTCCAAATGCGCCAAGTTCCAAGGTCCCGAAGGGAAAAACTCCAGAGGATAATGAAAATGTTTACCAGGAAGGCGATATCCCGAAATTGCATGAAGGCGCAAAGCCTCACTGGGAGCTTGCTTCAAAGTACGATCTTATAGATTTCGAACTTGGAGTGAAACTTACAGGTGCAGGATTCCCGGTTTACAAAGGGAAGGTTGCAAGATTACAGCGTGCACTCATCAACTACTTTTTAGACAAAGCGACTAAAGCAGGTTATCTCGAAATCCAGCCTCCAATCATGGTGAATGAGGCTTCAGGTTATGCGACCGGACAGTTACCTGATAAGGAAGGGCAGATGTATCATTCAACGATTGATAACCTATACCTGATCCCGACTGCTGAAGTTCCAATAACGAATATTTACCGCGATGTCATCGTGAAAGCAGAGCAATTACCGATTAAAAATTGCGGATACACACCATGTTTCAGAAGAGAGGCAGGAAGCTACGGAGCGCATGTGCGTGGATTGAACCGTTTACATCAGTTTGATAAAGTGGAGATCGTTCAGATCGCTCATCCTGATAAATCGTACGAGACATTAGAGGAGATGCGGGAATACGTTGCAACATTATTGCGAGAACTTGAATTACCATTCCGTATTTTAAAATTATGCGGTGGTGATATGAGCTTCGCATCTGCACTCACTTACGATTTCGAAACATACTCTGCAGCTCAGCAAAAATGGCTGGAAGTAAGCTCGGTTTCTAATTTCGAAACATTTCAAAGTAACCGTTTGAAATTACGTTTCAAAGGTGCCGAAGGAAAACCTGTTTTAGCACATACACTTAATGGCAGCGCACTTGCATTACCGCGCATCGTTGCGACAATACTTGAGAACAATCAGACCCCGGAAGGAATCAAAGTTCCTAAAGTGCTGGTTCCGTATTGCGGATTTGATTTGATCAATTAGTTTTTTGCTACAAGGAGGCTAAGACGCAAGATGATTGTGCGCATTGGTCATCCTGAACTTGTTTCAGGATCTGCGCGTTGGCATAAAAAATTAATCAACCCAGTAATTCAAACCTGGGTTTTTTTATTCCATCAATTTCAATTTCTTCAGAAAACATTTTGGCAGGTCTCACCCAAAGGTTTTCCCCTTCAGGCTGATATAATGCTTTGTAAACCACAAGATCTTCCAACGTTTCGCTATGGCGAGCTGTTCCGATAACTTCGTAAAGCTTGCCTTTGTAATGTTTGTATTTGCCGGGTGCTACCATTTTCTTTACCACGAAGGCGCAAAGCGCAAAGTTGATTAGATAATTGATTTTATAACATACTGGTGTGAGATTGCTTCTTCGCGAAAAGCTCATCGCAATGACGCTCCGTAAGACCTTATACTTACCGGCAAAGCCGTACTCAAATCAAATCATAATTTTTATCATAAATAGCAAAGCTATCTTAACCTGTTCATAAAGATCTTAATTGATCTGCGTTCCAATTCATACAGGTTCACGCTCCGTATATAGTTCTTACTGTAAAAACGGATTATTCTTCTTCTCAAACCCAATTGTTGTCGAAGGCCCATGCCCGCTATATACTTTGAAATCATCTCCCAAGGGAAATAACTTTGTCTTGATGCTATTTACAAGCGTTTCCATGCTTCCTCCCGGGAGGTCTGTTCGTCCTACACTACCGTAAAACAATACATCACCGGAGATCATGAATTTGTCGTCCTTATTATAAAATGTTATGCTGCCCGGTGAATGCCCGGGAGTGAAAACGATCTCAAGGCTTGATTCGCCAAACTTTACCACATCACCTTCATCAAGATAGCTTTCTGCTTCCGGTGACGGATCACAACTCAAACCATAGAGATTGCAGGTGGCCGCGAATGCATGAAATACGGGAAGATCATGTTTGTTGAATTCCGGTTTCAGATTGTATTTCTCAGAAACGAAACCGTTTCCGAAAATGTGGTCGAGGTGACAATGGGTGTTTAAAAGCCTGACCGGCTTTAATTTGTTCTCTTCAATAAAAGATGCCAGCGCCTGACGTTCACTGTCGTCATAACAACCCGGGTCAATTATTACACACTCTCCGATGTCATCATAAAGGATATAGGTGTTTTCCTGTATTGGACTGAAGGTAAAAGATTTGATTCTGATCATATTATCGGCTTCTAAAAAACGTTGCCAAATTAGCGAAAATAAGCGCTTCCCGATGCTTGTAATTAGGGTCATAATTTAGTAACTTAGCATTCTAATATTTGTGACGTGCGAAAAAAAAGTATTCAACTATATAAGAGATCCCCGCTCCTCATTTTATTGTTATGTCTCCTTGCGTTTAAAACTCAGGCGCAATTCTATACAGGTTCCCAAATGGATTTTGGAAAGAACCGCATTAAACATGAAAACTTTTTCTGGACTTATTACATCTACGATCGTTATGATGTTTACTTCTATGAAGAAGGAAAAGATTTAGCAAATTATGTTTCCAGGTCTGCAAAGAAACAAATGGAAGCAGTTGAAAGAATGTTTGACTATTCTTTCGATGGCCGTGTTCAGTTTATCTGCTACAACAAGCAATCTGATTTCAAGCAAAGTAATATCGGCCTTTCCACCGAAGAGCAATATAATACGGGTGGTGTTACAAGGATAGCCGGCTCTAAGATCATCTTGTATTTTGAAGGCGATCATGCAAAGCTGGATGCTCAGATCCGTGCCGGTCTGGCAGAAGTGCTCATCGATCAAATGATGTATGGCGGCAACATGCGCGAGATGCTAAAAAATAATACATTGCTGGCATTGCCTGAATGGTACACTAAGGGACTTATTGATTATGTTGCCAACGATTGGAATTCGGATATTGATAACCGCGTAAAAGACGGAATCCTCAGCGGTAGATATAAGAACATCAACCGTCTTGAAGGTGTTGATGCCGTTTATGGCGGACATGCTCTTTGGAAACACATTGCGGATAATTATGGTGAAGCTGTAATTTCCAACTTGCTTTATATGACGAAAGTGAGCCGGAACATAGATAATTCAGCTTTGTTTGTGCTAGGCATTTCTGTAAAGAATTTATGGAACGAATGTAATTCAACATATAAGAAAAAATATGCGGAGACTGATGTTTCAAAAACAGTTCCTTCACAAAAGCCTTTGCTTTTAAAACCGAAAGCTTCCCGGGTATATTCCAATATGAAGATCAGTCCTGACGGGAATTATGTTCTTTACACTACAAATGAAATGGGGCAGTATAAGATATGGCTTTATGATGTGCAAAAAGGAAAAGCAAAGCGTATAGTTAAATCGGGTGTGAAGATTGACCGTATCAATGATTACTCATTCCCTTTGTTGGCCTGGCATCCGAGTGGAAAGATCTTTACATACATGGAGGAGCGAAAAGGACTTATTGTTCTTACCACTTATGATATGGAATCAAAGGATAAAACGAAACGGAATATTATCGGTTTCGAAAAGATCCTGGATTACTCATATAATGATGACGGTAAAAAGTTTGTCATGTCTGCCGTTCAGAAAGGCCAGACGGATCTTTTCATTTTCACTGCAGCGTCAAATGGATACGATCAGATAACCAAAGATATATATGACGATCTTCACCCGCGTTTCGTTCACGGTTCAAAAGAGATCGTTTTTGCTTCCAACCGGCCGCAGGATACTTTATTTTTCGATACAAAAAAGAAACGCCCGGATGGAAATCCTCATAAAGATCTTTTTGTCTTTGATAATGTGAGTAAATCACCGGTGTTAAAAAGGATCACAAATACTCCTGGTATTGATGAGATGTATCCTGCGGATTATGACAGTACGCATATTTCTTATCTGAGCGATCTTAACGGAATCCGTAATCGTTACATTACACGTTTCGACAGTGTGATCTCGTTTGTTGACACAGCAGCGCATTACAGAACGGTCGCAACTTCTTTTCCGGTAACGAATTACCAGCGAAGCATTCTTCAACAGGATGTGAATGTTAAGGCTAACAAATTAACCCAGATCATTTTTGAGAACGGTAAGTACAAAATGTATGTAGAGCCAATCGTGCCCGCGGCATCATTAACATCTCTTGATCTGAAGAATACTTCATACCGTGATTATCGCGACAGGATCGAGAAAAAAGAACAGGTTGAACAGGAAACAAAAAATAACGCGATCAATAATTCTCCGCAAGCTGATGATGTAAAAGTGATCATTAATATTGCAGAGAAAAAAGATTCCAATGAAGTAGACATAAATAATTACAGCTTCCAGAACGAGAAGCCTAAAACTCCTAAAGAGCAACCGCAAAAGGAAGTTAAAGTTGCTAACATGGATTCAACAAGCGTAATTAAAACCGATGAGTTTGTTCTCGGTAAACAAAGAAATTACAATACAAACTATTCCGTTGATTATGTTGTTTCCCAGCTTGACAATTCTTTCCTGAACAATTCATATCAGAAATTCACCGGTGGTGGCAGCCCGATCTATCTGAATCCCGGCTTAAATGCATTCTTTAAAATTGGAATGAGTGATCTTTTTGAAGATTATCGCATCACAGGTGGAATGAGATTCTCTGGCGATTTTAACAGCAATGAATTTTTTCTGAGTTATGAAGACAGGATGAGAAATCTTGACAGGCAGATCGTTATTCACCGTCAGGGGTTATTGAATTCCAGTGGTGGAGGTTCCCTGGTAAAAGTTCATTCTCACGATGCAAGGTATATTCTTAAATATCCCTTCAGTGAAGTGGCAAGTCTTAGAGGTTCGATCGCATACAGGAATGACCGTACGGTCTTCCTTGCAACTGACAGCGTAAATCTGCAGCAGCGCAATCAGTATGAAAACTGGGGTTCTGCAAAGCTTGAGTACGTTTATGACAACACGATCAAACGCGGATTGAATCTTTATAATGGCTTAAGAGGGAAATTGTTTGCAGAGTACTATCGTCAGATCGATAAAGAAGACACAGACTTTTTTGTATTAGGAATGGATTGGAGATATTATAAAAAGATCCACCGTGATCTTATCTGGGCAAACAGAATTGCCACCAGCACTTCTTTCGGGAAACAAAAGCTGATCTATTACATGGGCGGAGTGGATAATTGGTTCGGAGCCAAATTTGACAACACCACAAATATCGCCACCGACCAGAACTATGCTTATCAGACCCTTGCGACCAATATGCGCGGGTTTTATCAGAATGTGCGTAATGGAAACAGCTTTGCTGTATGGAACAGTGAGATCCGTTTTCCGATCTTCCGTTATTTATACAAGCGTCCTATCCGTGCCGACTTCATTCAGAATTTTCAGATCATTGCTTTTGGTGATGTAGGAACTGCGTGGACCGGGCCAAATCCCTACTCGGATAAAAATTCACTGAACTCGGAAGTGATCTATCAGGATCCATTGGTGATCACATTAAAGACTCAGCATGATCCGCTCGTTGCAGGATATGGATGGGGGATCAGAAGCAGGCTGTTCGGGTACTTTATCCGCCTCGACAGGGCATGGGGAGTACAGGATGGAATTGTTATGAAACCGATCTGGCATTTGTCGTTAAGTCTTGATTTTTAATCAATATTTTTTTGGAAAAGAAAACTTTAAATATGACAACAGTATTGATCTTACTTTGTGTCGGGCTTGCGGCTGGTATACTTAGCGGCCTTGTAGGTGTAGGTGGCGGAATAATAATAGTTCCTGCACTTATCTTTTTTATGGGCGTAAGTCAACATGAGGCTCAGGGGACTTCTCTTGCAGTATTGCTGTTGCCTGTCGGGATATTTGCGGTACTTAATTATTATAAGGCCGGATATGTAGACCTCAAATCAACACTTCTTATAGCAAGCACGTTTATCATCGGTGGTTTCATAGGCTCAAAGGTTGCTATTTCTCTGGATCAGAACACTATTAAAAAGATCTTTGGTGTTTTCCTTTTGTTAATTGCTTTTAAAATGATCCTGGGCAAATAATGGAGAATCTGATATCCGAGATCAAACAACTGTCTGCCTCCTACCTTCCGGAAATAATTTCCATCAGAAGACATTTGCACGAAAATCCTGAAATTTCATTTGAAGAGTATAAAACATCCGACTTCATTGCAGCGCGTTTAAGGGAGTATGATATTCCTTTTAAGCAAGGGGTTGTAAAAACCGGGATCGTAGCTCTTATCGAAGGTAAAAAACCTTCACGCAAAGTAATCGCGTTGCGTGCAGATATGGATGCATTGCCGATCACAGAAACCAATTCCTGTGAATATATATCCAGGAATGTGGGACTAATGCATGCCTGCGGCCATGACGCACACTGTGCTTCACTTTTGGGAGCTGCTAAAATTCTAAACGAACTGAAAGGTAAATTCGAAGGGACAGTTAAGTTGATCTTTCAGCCCGGAGAAGAAAAACTACCCGGAGGCGCTTCACTAATGATCAAAGAAGGTGTTCTCGAAAATCCTGCACCGCAGACGATCTTCGGACAGCATGTTTTTCCGAGCATGGAAACAGGAAAAGTTGGGTTCCGGCCGGGCATGTATATGGCCAGCACCGATGAGTTGTACATGACAGTCAAAGGTAAAGGCGGACACGCTGCAATGGTAAATGATTATGTCAATCCGCTTCTGATCGCATCAGCAATACTAACAGAACTAGACGGTGTGTTCATGAAGGGCACTCAAAAAGCCCCGACAGTGCTTGCATTTGGAAAGATCACAGGCAATGGCGCCACTAACGTGATTCCTGATGAGGTGAAAATAGAAGGGACCTTCCGGACTATGAACGAGGAATGGAGGGCTGAAGCTCATTCAAAAATGAAGAAAATCGCGGCAGAAATCGCTGTTGCAATGGGCGGATCGTGTGAACTTAAGGTCGAACATGGATATCCTTTTTTAGTGAATCACGAACAAACTACAAATACCGCCAAGGATGCAGCTGTTAAATATTTAGGAGCTGAGAATGTGGAGGAGCTGCCCATGAGAATGACAGCGGAAGATTTCGCATTCTTTTCACAAAAGGTTCCTGCATGCTTTTACCGTCTCGGAACTGCAAATAAAGCTAAAGGAATAACCAGCGGAGTGCATACATCAACATTTGATATTGATGAAAAATCACTTGAAATCGGTGCAGGCCTCCTGGCCTGGATAACCATAAACGAGCTTAATCGTTAATCAGGCTTCTAATTACTTTCTTCATTGAAGTTTCAAGTTTGTGTCGAATTAAAATTGATGTCAGTCTGCACGATTGTGCCATTCAGGGCGTTTTTAAGGAAAGCTGTTAAAAGCCTGCTATTGCTGGCATATCATTTGGTTTTGGTGTTGAAAACTGGTGAATAAGTCGATTTTTAATTAAACTTATTTGCTGTTATATTTGTTAATACACAAAGCATTTAGCAGCTGATTTTACACAGAGAATCACTGCAGACTCCAAATCTCATTGCAATGAAAAAACAAGAAAAGTTCGAGGTTCTTACTATGGACGAACAGGTAGATATTACCTGGAAAGGCGAATTTGTTAGCAGTATTAAGGTTAAAAACTACTGCCTTTTATTATATCTGGTAGAAGATTCCTATTATGTAGAGGTTTTCTATAACAGCAATAAAAAGGAAATTATCTCCATTAAGCTTTTGGATGAATCGCGTTTGCCGCTTTATGCTGATGACATCAGTCTTGCGCAACTTTTCTAAAGGAATTATTTCAGTAAACGGCTTGCGGAGCCCTGATATGTTTTAATAATTACTCTTTCTTTGGGAACAAGAGATTGTTCTTCAATCGAGATGTAATAATAATCATGTTCTCCCTTTGGACCTTCGCGTTTCACTTTGTTCAGCCAATCAAGGTGGTTTGTAACACGATAGAAATTAATGCTGGGTTCGAACCACCATGTAATTCCAAGATCTATCTTTTTTATTCCTATTAACTCTTTTTCTTTTTTCAAATCAGAAATCATTTGCTTGGTAGATGCATCATAATTCCAGTTAAGTGCATAACTGGTATTTAAACAGGAAAGCAGATGGTAGCACATCGCAAGAGTTACAACCGGAAGAGAACTGATGGAGATAAGTCTCAATGCCTTTCCGCCTGAAGCGAGTGCATCAAAAAAATAAGCGAAAAGTAAAAAGAACAAAGGCGTAATGAACAAAGCAAATCTTTCAGCAATGTATGGACTCCCGAGAAGATAATGCTGAACAGTATTTGAGAGAAGTATTAGCATTAACAAGGAAAAAATCAACAAGCCTGTTTTGTCCGGAAAAACTAATGTTTTTTTTGAAAGTTTTCTAATTAAAATTATTCCGGTACTGATCACCGTAATGATCACTATCGCGGCAATGATTTTAAATATTACGGGGGAGTTTACTCTTTGATACAGAAACATATTGATCTCAGAAGTAACTGTATCGGACCAGATTCCGGTTGTGCCGCCAAAGTCAAAACGGCCATATTTAATAAGCTTCCTCAATGGTTCATAACAGATCAGCACCATCAACAAGACGATTGCTATTACTGCCTTACTTTTTTTCAGGTTTGTCCGCATGTCCCGGTATTTGAAATACAGAACAGCCTGGTGAATTAAAATTAATGAAGCAAAATAGTTAAGTAGCGAAAAATTGGAGAGTGTTGCAAGAACAGCCGCGATAAACGAAATTGTGAGTCGTTTATTCTTCTCCTCTTTTATGTACTCAATAAAATAATACAGGCTCACCATCATAAATGCTATTGACAAAGCATATCCGCGTGCAAGGGAGAAAAAGTCGAGCAGGTAAGGATTAATATTAAGGATGATAAAACCTGAAATTTGTACGAGGTTTGACCGGAATTGCCGTGTTATAAGGAAAGTGAAAATGAGATAAACAATATGTGCCATGACACTTTGGAGGCGCAATGAAATTTCAGAACTTCCGAACACGTTGTCGAACAACTTCATGAAAAGCGTATTCAGAATATGATTGTTGGCAGAGATCTCTGTGGTTCTGTTTGAGATGATCTGCATGAAGGAATCGAGTGAAGCGTATAAATAGCTGTAACTTTCATCGTGTGTGAATGAAAGGTGAATAGCTCTTGTAACAGTGTACGTTAAAAGTAAGCCGCTTATAATAATGCAGATCAGTAAAGAAAAACGCTTCGCCACTTGCTGACTAGATCTTTGATAATGCCTGATCGATATCGAAAATGATATCTTCATAATTTTCAACTCCAACCGATAAACGAACCATTTTTTCAGTAAGGTTCATCTTAACTTTCAGTTCATCATTAACAGGGGCATGGGTCATAGAATACGGATGCTCGGCCAGTGATTCAGTGCTGCCAAGGCTTACGGCAAGCTTGATCAGCTTTAATGAATTTAATACTTTGAAAGCCTGCTTTTCTCCACCTTTAACATCAAAGCTGATCATTGCTCCGGGAGATAAGCACTGCCGTTTGTAGATTGCATATTGTCTGTCAGTCTTTTTTATCAAGCCCGGGTAATAGACCTTTTCAACTTTTGGATGCTTGTTCAGCCAAACAGCAATTTTTTCTGCATTCTGAGCCTGAAGGGTCATTCGCATCTTTAAGGTTTCAAGACTGCGAAGCAACAACCATCCGGTCCAGGGCCCTGCCATTGTACCCATTATGCTGCGAAACGATTTTATCCTTTTCATCAGTTCTTTGGAACCAACGCAAGCCCCTGCGATCACATCACTGTGTCCTCCAATATATTTTGTTGCAGAGTATAAAACAAGATCAAACCCAAGTTTGATGGGATGAGAAAAAACTGGTCCAAGGAATGTGTTATCAATCGCAGTAAGTACCTTTTTATCTTTTGTAGAAAATTGTTTTGCGATCTCAACGCACATTTTCATATCGATCAGATCGTTGGTAGGATTAGCCGGACTTTCAATGAAGATCATAGCTAGTCGGTCTGATTTGCCTGTATTCTTTAATCTTTTAATTACATCCTCTTTCGTATCTGTTGGCAAAAAGCCAATGCTGTGTATTCCGAATTTTAAAAGGATGTGTTTGAAAAAATGATCTGTTCCGCCATAAATAGGCTCACTGTGCAAAAGCAGATCCCCCGGTTTCAAAAGCTCAAGCACGGTAGTGCTGATTGCTGCCATTCCGCTTTCAAACACAGCTCCGTCTTCAGCTTCATCCCAAAGGCATAAACGGTTCTCCAGAATTTCGAGATCCGGGTTATTGATCCGGCTGTATATAAGGCCTGTTACTTCTTTCGGGCGTAAGGCACGTTTCCCGTAAGCGACTTCAAAAAAAGATTTACCCTCTTCTGCTGTTTTAAAAACAAACGTAGATGTTTGAAATATCGGACATTTAACCGCACCTTCTGATAATTCTGGTTTATACCCAAAGCTCATCATTAAGCTTTCGGGTTTCATTTTTCTGCTTGCGGTCGACTTTTTCTTTTCAGCCATAAATACGGTTCATTGATTTGGTTTAAAAATAAGCATTCTTATTCAAGAAGCATACTTTTTTCCATCCGGAGAGATTTCTGTGAAACAAAGGCCGCTGGTCATTTTCATGACCCGCGGCCCTCAAAAAATTAAGATTATCTATTTATTGACAATAATTCTGTTTTGGGAAACACCATCCTTGTTAGTCATTTTTAATAAATAATATCCATTAGAAATATTATTAATGTTAAGAATAACTGAAGTTGAATTGAAGTGTTTTTCCTGTAAAACACTTCTTCCGCTGATATCAATAATTTCAACCAGTGCCTCTTTTTGCATGATTGCAAAGTTTAGGGTTATAACATCCCTAGCGGGATTAGGTGATAATGTAAAGCCCATGGGTTCAGACTCTGCAATTCCAATTGCTATTACACTTGCCGTATTTGAAAGTGCAATCATTGATGATGTTCGCGATGGTTGGCAGGGACTTGGTGGAAACACGCCCACCGAATAATACATGAGCCCTGAAGCCGGGTTTACATCAGTATAACTTGTAAAAGAAGAAGATATCGAATCATATAAACTTAAGGTGGTAGGCGTAGCTCCGCGGTAAATAAAATACGTTCCATAACTGAATCCGGCATATGGGTTCCATATTAACTGTGGATAACCTGCGCCCGGAGATAAAGATGTTAAAAGATGTATTGTAGTATGTGGCGGTCCCGAAGTAAACTGGGCACAACTATCTGTTGTAAGAATCCTGTATTTGAAGGACTGGATCATTGGATTTGAAAGAACATCTTCGTAGACGGAAGAATCCCCGTTTGCTACCGTAGCCAGGGTGGAATAAATACCCATTGTCGTAGTCTCCTTTTGGATTGTGTAATCGTAAAGATATGCAGGGTCCTTTTCCCAGCTTACAATATTGCGGTTAATTGCAGGATCGGTTGTCACTTGGCAAATCGGTTGGGCTGCCGGAGGTAGGGTGCAGGCGCACGTAGTGTCAAAGATGGCTGCAGTTACAGAAGCGGAATGATAAATAGTAATACCACCCGGAGTGTTCGCAAAGTTCGCGATCATCATTTTGTAGTATGACCCTACAGAGGAAACGTTGAACATGATATTCCCCGAGTTGTTCATAATACCACAATCAGCTACAAGGGTTGAGTCTAAACCACATTGTGTGGAAGAGGACAGAGGACCATATATAATATAATCAACATCAATTGAACTCGAAGACCCACCAGCGATAAGGTTAACTGAGCCTGCCTGACAAACCTGGAAATAAATCCATGTTACATTGTTGTGAGTCGGCATGCATCCATAATAATTACTACTATCATTATTGACTGTGTTGGTTGATAGTGTAAATGTGTAAGATGCATCACTGCTGATTGGAAACGGAGTAGAACAAGTATTCTGAGCTTTCGTTAACGAGATTGTTATCAGGAAAGTAAAAAGCAGGATGTATGATTTTTTCATGACTGTGAGTTTAGTATATCAAATATATGATAATCAGTGAGAAAGGCAACAAAAAAGCCTTTCATTTCTGAAAGGCTTTAATAAATTACCAAAGTTGTTTTAGTTACCAAACTCGCTCATAAATTTTATTCTCATCAGGCGAATTTCTTCTTCCGTATACTCATCTTCCCCTAACTCTTTAAGAGCAACTGCCACCGAGTCGGAATCAGATTCTTTAAAGTATTCCATTGCTTCTTCCTGCTTATCTTCATCCAGTATATCATTAATATAATAAGTGATATTTACTTTTGTTCCGGAATGAACAATGCTTTCGATCTCTGTGATCAGATCCGTGAGGCTTAAACCTTTTGAGCTTGCAATATCTTCCAAAGGCAATTTACGATCAATGTTCTGGATCACATAAACCTTTAATCCGGATTTGTTGATGATCGATTTAACAACCATGTCAAGTGGCCTTTCGATCTCATTCTCTTCAACATATTTAGAAATGAGATCAAGGAAAGGTTTTCCGAACTTCTGCGCTTTCCCCTGTCCGACTCCGGTGATATTAACCAGCTCTTCCATTTTTATCGGATACTGGATTGCCATCTCCTCAAGAGACACTTCCTGGAAAATAACGTATGGAGGAAGCTTCAATTTATTTGCAGTTTGTTTCAAGAGATCTTTCAGAGCAGAGAATAAGATCTCATCAGCTCCTGAACCTCCTTTGTTTCCGCTACCTGAAGGGCCGTCCTCATCGTCTTCACTTTCCGTTCCTTCATAATCATGATCTTTTGTTACCATTACACTGTAAGGGTCTTCCAGAAATTTCTTTCCTTCAGAAGTAACTTTCAGCAAACCGTAATTTTCAATATCTTTTGATAATAAGCCCGTAACTAAGGCCTGTCGGATAACAGCATTCCAGTATTTCTCTGTTTTGTCGTTCTCTGCACCTTTGCCGAAACACTCAAGCTCATTATGCTTGTAAGACTTGGTAGTTGATGTAACATTTCCAAGCAATACATTGATCACATCTTTTGTTTTGAATTTTTCTTTCACATCAAGAATAGCTTCTATCGCAAGAGCGATATCATCCATTCCTTCAAATTTTTGTTTCGGATTACGGCAGTTGTCACACATTCCTCCGCATCCTGATTCATCATACTCTTCACCAAAATAATGAAGCAAGAATTTTCTGCGGCAGCTTGATGTTTCAGCGTAGGAAACTGTTTCAAGTAAAAGTTGCTTTCCTATTTCCTGTTCTGCAACAGGTTTGCCTTTCATGAATTTTTCAAGCTTTACGATATCATCGTAAGAATAAAAAGTAATGCAGTTTCCTTCTCCGCCATCTCTTCCTGCACGGCCAGTTTCCTGATAGTATCCTTCCAGCGACTTTGGAATATCGTGGTGAATCACGAAACGAACATCCGGCTTGTCGATTCCCATTCCGAAAGCAATTGTAGCAACAATCACATCGATATCTTCCATCAGGAATGCATCCTGTGTTTTTGCACGCTCTTTCGCTTCAAGTCCTGCATGATAAGGCAAAGCTTTTACACCATTTACACGAAGCGTTTCAGCAAGTTCTTCAACCTTCTTTCTTGATAAGCAATAAATGATACCTGATTTTCCCTGTTGTCCCTTAATATATTTGATCACTTCCTTAACGACATTTTGTTTTGGACGGATCTCATAATAAAGATTGGAACGGTTGAAAGAAGATTTATAGAGATCGGCTGCAGTCATACCAAGATTTTTCTGGATGTCCTGCTGCACTTTGGGAGTTGCTGTTGCGGTAAGTGCGATGATAGGTACTTTGCCTATTTGTTCAATAATGGGACGAAGCCTTCTGTACTCGGGTCTGAAATCGTGGCCCCATTCAGAAATGCAATGCGCTTCATCTATTGCGAAAAAGGAAATTTTGATCTCATTGAAGAAAGCAATGTTATCTTCCTTCGTTAAGCTTTCAGGTGCAACATATAATAATTTTGTTTTACCTGCTTTGATATCCTGTTTAACTGTTGCGATTTCCGCTTTCGTTAATGATGAATTTAAAAAGTGTGCTATACCATCCTCGTTTCCGAAATTGCGTAATGCATCTACCTGGTTCTTCATCAATGCGATCAATGGAGAAATAATGATCGCTGTTCCTTCACTGACTAAGGCAGGTAATTGGTAGCATAAAGATTTGCCGCCACCGGTAGGCATAATAACAAATGTGTCCTTCCCATCTAATAAACTTGTAATGATCGCTTCCTGTTGTCCCTTAAAGCTATCGAATCCGAAAAATTTTTGTAAGCATTCGTGAAGCGATGTTTCTACCTCGAGCATTGTTTTCAATTGGTTCTGTATGTTTTTAAATTAGTAATTCGTTTGTGGGTTTGCGTGTAAAAAAAACTAAATTTATACCGTTAAATACAAAAGGAGTTCTTGATATGTAGTGTAAATATATAATAAAAATATGTTACAAAGTCAAACATTTCTCCACTTTAAATCAAATAATCTACGAAGTGAATAATTCCATCGATAAAATAATTCAGCTGGCAAAAACAACCCTGAATATCGAGGCTGATGCCGTCCGAAACCTGCAGAATTTCATTGATTCAGACTTTTCAGCATGTGTAGAGCTGATCGGAAATTCGAAGGGGCGTGTTGTGATAACCGGCATCGGGAAGAGCGCGATCATCGCTCAAAAGATAGTTGCAACAATGAACTCAACAGGCACCCCGGCAATTTTTATGCATGCTGCGGATGCGATTCATGGAGACCTCGGAACTATACAGTTGGATGATGTTGTTATATGTATTTCAAAAAGCGGAAATACACCGGAGATAAAAGTTCTTGTTCCTTTATTAAAGCATGGGGGAAATAAGCTTATTGCTCTTGTTGGAAATGTCGAATCATACCTGGCAAAAGAAGCGGACCATATTCTGAACTGCAGTGTTGAAAAAGAAGCTTGTCCGAATAATCTTGCACCAACATCCAGCACAACTGCTCAGATGGCACTAGGTGATGCTCTCGCTGTTTGTCTTCTCGACTACAAGGGGTTTTCAAGCAAAGACTTTGCTAAATATCATCCCGGTGGAGCACTTGGGAAAAAACTGTATCTGAAAGTCGGTGATATTTCCGGACAGAATCAAAAGCCTCAGGTTAAACCTGAAGATCCCATTAAATCAGTGATACTTGAGATCTCTTCTAAAAGGCTCGGGGCTGCCGCAGTTGTTAAAGATAATGAGCTGGTTGGAGTTATTACTGACGGTGATCTCAGAAGAATGCTCGAAAAAACGGAATCAATCGCTGAGCTTAAAGCTGCCGATATAATGAACAAAACCCCTAAGCAGATTGATGCAGCTGAATTAGCAGTGTCTGCGATGGAGCTTCTGGAAAAATATAATATCACTCAACTGATTGTAACCGATCAGGGAAAATACCATGGTTTCGTACACTTACATGACCTGTTGAAGGAAGGAATAATATAGTACTGATAACGAATACGTGAAAAACTCTTAGCTCTTTGCGCTTTTGCAGTGAAAATACAATGAAAACAGCGATCATAGTTCCTGCATATAATGAAGAGAAGGCTATAGCGAACGTGATAAGTGAGATAAATGCTGTTGCAGCACAAAGTTCCTTGCATCTTGATGTGATCGTTGTAAATGATTGTTCAAAAGATTCAACCGCGGAAATTATTTCAGGATCAAAATGCATCGCGTTAAATCTCCCGGTTAATCTGGGAATCGGAGGAGCGGTACAAACCGGATTTAAATATGCTTTTGAAAACGGTTACGACTTTGCCATTCAGGCTGATGGTGACGGCCAGCATCCTGCGGTTGAAATTCCAAAACTTATAAAAACAGCTCTGAATCAAAATGCTGATGTGGTGATCGGCTCTCGTTTTATAACGAATGAAGGTTTTCAGTCATCATTCTTGCGAAGGACGGGGATCAATTATTTTAAAGGATTAATAAGGGTGCTGACAGGACTCACTATTTACGATAGCACATCCGGATTCAGACTGATCAACAAACAAGTGCTGGAAACAGTTAGTGAATATTATCCCGATGAATATCCGGAACCCGAAGCAATCATTTTATTTTCATTAAAAAAATTTAAGATCATTGAAGTTCCGGTTGTTATGAAAGAGCGACAAGGTGGGGTTTCATCAATCGGGAGAACTTCTTCTGTTTATTATATGTTTAAAGTGACACTTGCTATTTTATATACATTCATCAGAATAAAATTTAAACGATAAATCACTAATGGCAAAAATTCAAATCATAGCAATAGCGATAAGCTTGTTATTCCTGCTTTATATTGTACGGCTGATAGTAAAGGGGAAGTTGCGTGAAGAGTATTCAATTATCTGGATCGCATGTACGATCGTATTGATCGTGTTTTCTTTTTGGAGAAACGGACTTGAGATCATGGCCCGAATTGTTGGTGTATATGAAGCGCCAAATCTGGTTTTTACAGGGGCTATTTTCGCTGTCTTTATCTATTTGCTTCATCTATCGGTGGTGGTTTCAAAACTTCATTCGCAAAATAAACAGCTGGCGCAGGAAATTGCACTTATGAAAGAAAAGCTAGAAAATAAATAACACACAATCAATCTGGCAGGATATCACCCAACTTCTTATTCCCGAATTCAATATAACGATAGGTTAGGAATGACATAAGGAACAAAAAGAAGAGATAAGTGCAGATCCTCAGCATTGAATAATCCATTATAAAGAACCACCGCATATTTCCATGCCACAGGTAAAGGCTATAGCACATCATTCCACTCAGCTGTACAAATTTATTGGTAAAGAGGTTTCGTAAAAAGTTTGCTCTCATGTAAAGCAGAGCGAATGTCATTGCGCCAAAACCAATTTGAAATACAGTGTTAATAAAAGGTTCTGTCCAGAGAGGAACGTATTTTAAAAACACATAGTCGGAAAAATAAAATCCGACTGTAATGATGAGCAAGGAGGAAAAGAATAAAAATTCAGAGTTTGTTTCGAACCAGCTTTGTTTCCATTTAATGGTCCAAAGGTGACCAATGATCATTCCGGCAGCAAAGTCGTCCAGTCGCCCGGCTATGCTATCTTTGATCATGCTTAGATGAGGGGCAACCTGGTACTCCGGGAAAAAATGGGAGATCACTCTGACAAGAAAGCTTAACAGAAAAACAACAATTGCAAAGTTTTTCATGCCTTTACTTTTTATAAAGAAGACCAGAAAAGGAAAGACCAGGGAAAACAGAACTTCTATCCCCAGCGACCATAAAACATAATTGTGTGGAGGAATAAAAGTTTCTTTACTAAAGTTAAATGTAAATGTAAACATCAGCAGCGTCTGCTTCCAGAATTCCCAATCATTGATATTAGTTTGATGAAGAATAAAAATTATGGAAATGATCAGGGCTATAAAATATAAAGGAAAAAGCCTCGCTGCCCGGTGTTTAAAGAAAGTGAAAATGTCGGACCTCGTTTTGAAGTCCCGGGAGCCAGTTGCATAGGGAAGATAAAGGACAAAACCTGAAAGGATAAAGAATAGATTTACACCCACCCAGCCGTTACTTAAATAAGTGAGTGGCATAATCACGAAGTCTCCAACCTGAATGTTTAACCACCCTGGTTGATTAAACATAACCCCGATCAGGTGAAAGTAGATCACACCTAAAATAGCGTAACCGCGGAGACCATTTATGACTGATAAGCGCTGCATAAGTTCTGAATGTAAATATAGAACATATAATTTGTTGAGGCTTTTTTCACTGTTGAAAAATGGAAATAGTGCTATATTTGTTACTATCACATGAAGCAGCAGCTACGGCAACTTATTGATAACACCTGGTTCTTCCCGGTAATATTATTTAATTACGGATTCTTTTATATTTTATTTGGTGAAACCTATCCGGCAAATGATGGTTTCGGAACAGACGGTTTTGTTTTTCAAAAACTAGTGACTGAATTCAATCAGTGTTATTTTTTTGATTCATATTATATCCACAGGATCTTTCCTTCCTTACTGATTCGTTATGGTTTAAAGCTCCTTACTCTGGATTTATCACCTGTAAATATTTTTTATGGGTTTGAAATTCTGAATCTCATCTGCATAGTTGTTTCAGCTTTTTATTTAAAGAAGATATTTCGGCTTCTGCATATTCGGTTTAAAAATCAACTGTTAGGATTCGTGATTTTGTTTGTGAGCTTTCCGGTGCTGAAATGGGCTTTCTATTTCCCTGTAATGACCGATACCGTTGCTTTATCTTTAAGTATTATTCTTTTGTACTATTATTTGACAGGAAGTATTCCGGGTCTGATCGTAGCAACTATTTTACTTGCATTTACATGGCCGATGGCATATTATCAGGGTTTGATACTCCTTGCTTTTCCTTATACGAAAATGGAATTAGTTCCTCTTCAGTTAAAAGGTAAAATCATATTTTACATTTTATCTGCGGCTTTTTTTATTTCCGCATTTGTATACGTTATAATATTAAATGGATCTGATACTCATCTCGATCTTGTACCGAAGATTAACAGGAACCTTTTATATATAAGCGCTTTCTGTGTACTGCTCATTTACCTGAGTTTTGCGAAATTGTTCTTCAATGCTGAGCTATTCAATGTAAAGTCGTTCTTAAATCCATTGAATGTAAAAAGACTTGTAACCGGAGTTGGAGTATTTATATTGGTCCAGGGAGTTATTTACATTATTGATCCTCCTGCGACCGGGATCTACAAGACTTCTGCAATGCTCGAAAATCCAATCGTTCATTCTTTAGTGCGTCCGTTTCTGACAATCGTTTCTCATTTTTCTTTTTTTGGAGTCTTTTTTTGTCTTTTGATCATATTCTGGAAACGGTTTATGGAAACCGTCACTCAGTGTGGTTGGGGTTTAACAGGGGCCTTCGCGCTGAACCTGTATTTATTTGGTGTTATGCCTGAAAGCAGAATGCTCATTAACTTGTTTCCATGGGCAGTCGTGTTGTTAATTTATTCATTGAATAACAAAGTGCTTTCAAAAGGATTTTATGCTGTTGCGGCCCTCTTGTGCGTCCTGGCATCAAAGATCTGGCTGCTGATCGACTATGAAATGAATTATGATCTCGGAATGATTGTAGATGCAAATGGAAGTATCGATTTTCCTAATCAGAGATTTTATATGAATATCGGCCCATGGATGAGTGAAAAAGCATATTATATAAATGGAATAGCAATGATTGTTTGTTTGATTGTCTTGTTTACCATTTACAGATATGGAGGTCGGAAAAAGCTAAAGGAAACTAATATTTCCTGATTCAATTTTGAAAAGCGGTTCATTTTCTGCTTATCAGTTTAGCTGTTTTAAAGGAAAAGAGGAGCAATGCCAGCAATACCAGACAGATGCCGAGGTGAATTAGGTAGATTGTATCATTAACCCAAGGGCCCTGGAACATAAAGTACCGCTGCATTGGCGATAGGAATGGATTAAAGGATTCATACGCAGAAGGATCTTCCGGCAAATTGATCGTGTACCAGAAATGAGATAGGCAAACACATACCGCAGAATAGATAATTGAAAAGGGAAGGGAAATATCCCATTGCTTATTTAGAGCTCCTAAAATCAATACCACCAGAAATGGATAATAATTTATTAATTGTCTGGATTCACTGCCAACACTGAAAAAAATCACAGCGGTGAAAAACGCGATCATTCCAAACCCATAGGTCATTATCTCTTTTTTAAGATCGCGGAGCAAAAAGAATAATAGTAAAAAAACGAGGCCAAAATAGAAGACGTGGGCAACAAGGAATGCAGCGGGATTTTGTACGGCCTGGCTGACAACGTTCGTCAGATACATTTTCAATGTGAGTGGACTCGCTGCATCTGATGTGTAGTAAGAACTTAGCAATTGAATGTTCACATAGACCAAAAATGCAATTGTAATTCCCAAAGGATTTAATGCAGTAAGAATCGTTTTTAGATTAAAGTACGATTTCTTAAAATAGGTAAGATAGAGAATATACCCAAGTGCAATAAAGAGCGAATACCAGATAACTACAGTACCTATCGCTTCAGTTTTTATATTCTCTACTATTATATCCCATGATCCTTTGTAGTAGAGAAAATAGAACATGATCAGAAATAAGAGAGGGAAAAAGAAATATAATACCGGATGAATAATATTTTCTGATCCTGAAGTCCAGTTCCTTTGTGAAGGAGCCCCAGGTGTTACCGAATTCTGATGTTCAACGGGGGCCTTCTTAAATAAGAACAAAAGGCTCATAACTATGAAAGTCGGGAAAATGAAAGAGCCAATAAAAATTAACAGAAAATACAGTACAACATTGTTTTGTAAATAATAGTAAACAAGCATTAATCCAATTGTGAACGCTGGAATGTCTAACAAAACCGGATAAAAGCCGCAGAGTTTTATAACAGGAAAACAGAAGAAAAGAGAAGAGAAACCAATTATCTCGGTGTTAACAGATAATTTAAGTTTATTGGAGATCTTAAAAAAATACAGGATTGCTGTGAGGATGCATACCAGATTTAATATTTCAAATGCCGCTATGAAATTTGAGTTAAGAAAACCGATGTTTAAAAGATTGAAGACGTAATGAAGAAATAATGGAATTCCAATTCTTTGAAAAAGATATTTATCGATGGAACGGTCACTTAAAAATGTCTCTGCATTTCTGATTAAATTTCCATAACCAAATCCATCCCATCCCAATCCATCATTAACCGGAATCTTTTCAGAATAGTACCCCTTAATTAAGAGGAGTATTAATATCAGAACAAGTATCAGTCTGTGTTTTTGCTTAATAATTCCCACGCTGTATCTATTTGGTATCAAAGCTTACGTATAAACCGTGCCGGACTTCCCATCCATAATTCTCCTGAAGGGATGTCTTTAGTAACAAGGCTTCCTGCCCCGATCATAGAATCTTCGCCTATTATTACATTCCCGAGTATGGTCGCGTTAGCACCTATGGATGCACCTTTTTTGATCGTTATGTTTTGAAATTTCTCAGGATATTTTTTTGATCTGGGAAACTTATCATTCGTAAAGGTTGCGTTCGGTCCGATGAAGACATTATCTTCTACCCTTATCCCGTCCCAAAGATAAACTCCGCATTTGATGGTAACGCTGTCCCCGATAATCACATCATTTTCAATAAAAGTATGGCTGTTGATATTGCAATTTTTTCCGATCACAGCTCCGCCCAAAACTATCGCAAATTGCCAGATACGCGTTTCATTCCCGATGTTTTTGCTTTGCACATCCGATAAAGGATGAATAAATACTGCGGGCTTTTCTGTGTTTTGCATGAATTACAGGTTGAATTAAAGTACGGTTTTGTCGATAATAAAATTTGGGCGTTTTCTGGCTGAGTCGTTTGTACGCCAGACATACTCACCTATGATTCCCAAAGCAGTCATCTGGAAGGCAGAAACGAAGAGAACAACAACCATCATACTTGACCAGCCTGAAACCGGAATGTTACCTGTGAATTTTGCTATGATTATCGCTATACCATAAGCGAACGCAGAGAGTCCAAGAAGAATTCCGATCAGTGATATCAGGCGAATGGGTGCATAAGAAAATGAAACAAAGGAATCAACGAAGAGCTTTACCTTCTTTTTTAATGTCCAGCGTGATTTTCCGATCTCTCTTTTCTTCCTGATGTAAGGAATGCTCACAAAGTCATAATTGAGCCATGAAAGAAGATAGATGGTGTTTGTATTACTTTCATTTATATCTACAACCTGTTTGCATAATTGCTTATCGAAGAGAACAAAATCAAATCCTCCGGGAGGAATATTGTCCAGCGCAAACTTTCTCATTAAATAATGATAGGTGTTTGAAAATATTTTTTGTCCGAATGATTCTTCCCTGTCTTTTCTGTTGGCAATAACGAACTTAACACCTTTGCTCCAGTAGTCATACATCTTAGGCACAAGGTCAAGAGGGTCCTGAAGATCCGCAGCTATTATAACATTGCAGTCTCCGGTTGAATAATTCATTCCCGCTAAAATTGCATTGTAAGAACCAACATTCCCGGCTAGTTTGATGATCTTTACTTTATGTGGATACGCACTATGAAATTTCACCAGCTCATTGTAGGTATTGTCTTTCGATCCATCATCAACAAAAATATATTCGAATGTAACATCTGCAGCAAAGTTCTTTTCATTGTCGATGAGCTCAGCTGATGTAACGGGAATGTTTTGCTCGTTGAAGTAACAGGGGATAATAAAAGAGATCTTAGGCATGGTAAAATCGTTGAATTTTATTTATAATAAACTGTACATGCTCTTCTTTTAATCCGGGATATATGGGTAAGCTGATGCAGGTATTTGCAATTTCTTCAGCCAAGGGGAAATCTCCTTTTTTATATCCCAGCTCCGCGTATGCTTCCTGCAAGTGCGGGGGAACGGGATAATGAATCACTGTTCCGATCCCGTTTTCGGTCAGATAATTCTGAAGTTCATTTCTTTTTTGCGTACGCACAACAAATAAGTGATATGATGATGTTGCTTCATTGTGAATGAACGGAAGTATAAGGCCCGGAATATTTTGTAAGCCATTTAAGTATTGATTTGCAATAACATTTCTTTTTTTATTCCAATCATCAATGTATTTAAGTTTTACTGAGAGAAATGCAGCTTGTAATTCATCCATACGGGAATTAACTCCCATCACTTCATTGTAATATTTTTTTTGAGAGCCATAATTACGAAGCGAAGTTATTCTTCTAGCAATATCCGGATCATTGGTCGTAATTGCTCCGGCATCCCCTAAAGCACCAATGTTTTTTCCCGGGTAAAAGCTTGTGGCATTTGCATGGCCGAAGCTCCCCGTTATTTTCCCTTTGTAATAAGCACCTTGCGACTGCGCGTTGTCTTCAACAACAAATAAACCATGTTTTTGCGCGATCATCATGATGCTGTTCATCTCACATGCTTGTCCGTATAAGTGAACGGGCATGATCGCTTTGGTTTTGGAGCTGATTTTTCCTTCGATCAGTTCCGGATCAATGTTGTACGTTTTAATATCAGGTTCAACCGGAACAGGAACAGCGCCAACATAGGAAACTGCGAGCCAGCTTGCGATATATGTATTAGAAGGAACGATCACTTCATCTCCGGGACCTACGTTTAAAGCCTTAAGACTCAAAATAAGGGCGTCCAGGCCGTTTGCCACAGTTAAACAAAGCTGCGTCTGACAATATGCAGCGTACTCTTGCTCGAATTTTTTAATATTCTCTCCCAGTATGAACCAATTCGAATCTAAGACCCGGTCGAATGCTTCGCGCAGCTGTTCTTTCAGCGGCATGTTCATTAGACTGAGGTCAAGAAAAGGAATATTATTCATTGAAATTTTTGCTTATTTATTCGTTATAAAATCGTTGTAATCTCTGATATAATCACTTTCATTGTATGGTGTGGATGCGAGGCACATCAGAACCGCGTTATGTGAAAATTCCATTACATGCCAGTATGGTGGCGGTAAATACAAGCCTTTGCTAGGTGAATCGAGAATAAATTCTTCTTTAGTTCCTGTTCGTGATTCGGTCTTCACTTTAATGATTCCGCTAACCGCCACAAGTACCTGTTCAAGCTTATAATGCGCATGACGCCCTCTGGTTATATGATGCGGAGTATAATAGCTCCAGAAAACCCTTTTCACCGGGAAGGGCATGCTTCCTTCATCTGCAACAGAAATGTAACCAATTTCCCACTGACCAATTGACTTGAAATTAATTAAACAAGGTTTTTCTTTATCCATGTAGATATTCTGCTTCAATTAAAATAAATCTTCAATTAAATCCACCATTGAGATCAATTGAGCTGCCTGTTAAATATGGTGTTTCCCTGATGTATTGAATCGTTTTCAAAAGATTATCGGGATCACCGAATTCGTTGACCGCAATTTTTTCTTTTATCTTTTCCTGCTGCTCTTTAGGCACGGAATCGATCATTCCCACCTTAAAATAACCGAGATTTATATTGTTGATGGTTATGGACCGCTTTGCGTTTTCGAGAGCAATGCTTTTCACCATCCCGTTGAGTCCGGCCTTTGAAGCCGCATATGCGCTGGTTCCGATCACACCGGTTGACGCAACAATCGAAGACAGATTAATGATCCTTCCGAAGTTTTGTTCACGCATCAAAGGAAGCACCGCCCTTATAAGAAAAAATGTTCCTGTCAGATTTACATTTATAACTTTCGCCCATTCATCGGGATCTGATTTATGTGCAAATGTATTATAGGTAATGCCTGCACAGTTGATTAGCGTAATGTCTTTTAAACTGTTGCCGATCTTCTTGACAAATGCTTCAACCTGCGCGTTATCTGAAATGTCGAGAGAATGACAGTCCTTATATTGCTCCCCTGACGGCTTAGCCAGATGGTAAGTCCCGATGACTGTTTCACCTTTCTCAAGGAGCGCATTGAAAAGATAATTCCCTATTCCACCTGTAATTCCTGTGATGACGATCATTTTTAAGTATACTAAAATTGATTCAGCTTAATCCTTATGTTGTTTTTGCGCCCAATTCAAATTGCCTTTTGCCAGTGAATGATCAGGTGCGATCTTTAAAGCTTTGCTACAGCACTCAATTGCTTTATCCCATTCCTTTAACTGATTGTAAGATGCGCACATATTACTGTAAGCATCAGCATATTCAGGGTTTAATCTGATAGCGTTTTCACAGGCTTCGATACACTTTCGGTATTCGCCTTTCTGATAATAAGTCAAACTAAGGTTAAGGTACCTTTCAGCTGATGGAGTATTGCGTGCGTCTTCTTCCATTACCTGGATCCGGTCTTTTCTTGTCACAGATGCATTCAGATAATTAAGCGCTTCCTGGTTACCGGGAGTTATCTGAAGTGTTTCCTGTGCCAGCGTATTCAGCTTATCCCAATCTGCAGTTTCATTGTATGCCTTCATAAGAGATGAGTGTGCACCTATATGCGCAGGTGAAAGCATTATGGCTTTTTCAAGCATCGGAATCGCATCGGAATATCTTAGCTGGTTGCAGAGGAAGTTTCCATAGAAGAACCAGGAGTCAGGATAATTAGGGCCATTCTGCACCGCGCTTTTGAAATAATTTTCGGCAGTGGCTTTATCACCGGTTGCATTTTTTAATACACCCATGTTGATATGCAGCGAATAGTAATAAGGCCACATGTGTAACGCTTCCGCAAAATATTTTTCTGCATTTACATAATCACCACGACCCATCAGGGAAAGGCCATAATTCATAAGTCCACGGCCATTTTTCGGACTTTTTACAGTTACATCTTGCCAGAGTGTTTCTTCAGTTCTCCAGACTTTATTTCGCTCATGCACCCCATAAGCATAAGCTGATAATAAAATTAACATGGAAGTAACTACCCAGAAATTATAATTACGGAGCTGGTTTGAGTAATGTTTGCTGTATTTTAATAAGAGTAAGCCAATCACCCAGCTTACGCTGATTACCAACCCTACATAAGGAAAAAAGATACGGTGATCATTCAGGATTTCTGCAAAGGGAATAACGCTCGATGAAGGCACGAGTGCAAGGAAAAACCATACGATGCCAAAAGAAACAGGACGTAATCTTACGTCTTTTGAAAACATGAAAGCGATCAAAATCATTATCGCGATAAAAGCCATTCCAATAAAAAAACGGATGTTCCAGATAGTGGTAAGGACTTCCCAATCAGTATCTGCGCTTAGACCAAAAGGCAGGAAAAAAGTGCTGAAATAATGAAAGATCACAAAAGGTTGCGAGATCAGATAGTTGAAAACCGATGATCCACCCGATTGCCAGTTTTCGGGAGTGAAATGGTCTACCAGGAGGTACATGAACGCACAAAAGAGAAAGGAGGGTATCGAGGATTTAATCACCGAAATAATCCTCTTGAAATACGTTCGCTTAAAGAAGTCATACAGACTGATCTTCTCTTCGAACAGAAGGATATAAAAAAACAGCATGGGTGCGAACATTACTGCGGTTGGCTTAGCTAAAGCACCGATTCCTACCGGAATGAGATAGAGAAATGTCCGCCTGCAGAAGGGCGAGAAAATATATAAAACAAATGCAAGCACTACAAAAAAGGTTGATTGCAGATCAGATCGTGCAATAATGTAATTGATGGTCTCTGCGTTAGCAGGATGTAACATATACCAGGACGTGGCGGCAGCTGCAATGTAAAAGTTCCAGTCGTTCCTGTACGAAAGATCAAATATTTTGAAAATCAGAAAGAACATAAGAATGCCCTGCAATAGGAACAGAATAAATGACGACAGGTGGAAATAAAAAAGATCATATCCATTCCCCAAATGGTAATCAAGTGCCAGGGATGTGCTAACAACAGGCCTGTATGACTGGTTGGAAGGAAGCGAGCTAAAAGTGGACCCGTCTTTAAAAAATAAGGGAATGTTCTTAATGTCCTGAATGAAAATATTATTTACAATGGTATGCGAATCATCGAAATGAAAGGCATTGTTGAAATGGTTGGAGTAGGTGAATGTGACACAAACAATAAGGAAAATAAGGAAAAACAAAGACTTCCTTTTAGGTACCCCATCGAATAATTGCTTGAGCATATTTGTGTGTCGTTCATGTAAAAATAGCAAAAAAAATAGGATAGGATGGAAATTTCGTTTTATATTTGAAACAGCTGCACAGACAATACACGTAATCATTTCAGCTAATCAATATTAATTTATATCAACAAGAAAGACTATGGATAATGATCAGTCGCAACCTGAACAAATGAACAAGAGCCGGAATATAAAAATTGCCGTTATAAGTATTTTATTATTGCTTCCGATAGTTTTTCTTTTAGTTAAGTTTTCAAAATCACCGGACGGGGCAGTGGATCAAAAAACACAGAATGCGGCAGCGCCACCAATCGATATTGCAGCCTTTGAAAATGCTGTTAAATCCAATCCGACATTTGATAATTATATCGGACTTTCAAATGCATATGTAAACAGTAATATGCCGGGAAAAAGTGTTGATCCTTTAATGAAAGCGATCGAGCTTAATCCTAAGAGCGCTATTGCTTATAATAATCTCGGGGTGGCATACACCATGCTTCAACAATACAACAAAGGCATTGAAGCCTGTACCAGAGCTTTGGAAATCGACTCTAGTTTTCAGTTGGCAAAGAATAATCTTAACTGGGCCAACAGTGAAAAAAAGAACGTTATAGCTTTTTTGGAAAAGCAATCCGAAACCCCTGAAGCGTCCCGTGACGCACAGTTCTATACAAACTACGGGCTTGCGTATTTGAAACTCGGTGATTACGATAAAAGCATTGAAGCCTGGAATCAGATCTTTAAATATGATCCTAAGAGCATAGTGGCTTTAAACAATATTGGAACTGCTTTTATGATGAAAAACCAGGTGGACGATGCAGTGGCTGTTTTTAAGAAGGCGGTAGAATATGCTCCGGAAGATCAGCTATCGAAGAATAACCTTGCCTGGGCAATGGCAGAGAGCGCCAAACTAAAAAAACAATAAGACTATTTCAGGAACTCTGTTATCAGAGTATTCGATTTCTCTTTTTGATCCATTGTTACAAAATGGCCGCAGTCTTTCAGTATTTCCGTTTTCACCTTGGGAATCATCTTTTTAGCTCTTTCAACGCTTTTTGGCGGATTGATAATATCATCATCGCCAATGATCACTAGTACAGGCATTGAAAGTGAGCTTAACTCTGTATCAGAGTATACATCCATTTTCAACATTTCAAGATCCGGCTTCATTTCGCTAATGCATGTATAATACTGATTGATCCACTCGGGTGCTATTGCATCCACGTCTGCTGTAAGTGTTTGTAAATTACTTCGTAACTGTTTCTTTTGCGGAGCCAGCGTATAGAAAAAATTTTTCAGCACTCTCTTTTTGGGTTTTACCTGCGTAAGGGTTTGAGCAGGGCTGATCAGGATCAGTTTATCAATTTTATCTGAATGTAAAGCTAATTGCGTTGCTATCCATCCGCCCCGGGACACACCAATGATACTGAAGTGCTTTAGATTCAGTTTATCAAATACCTGTGAATACCACTTAATAAGTTCTTCCTTGTTTTTAATGTCTTTTTGTAACACTGATTTTCCCGGCTCTTTTATAAAGTCAATTGCGTAAACCCGGTGAGTTTTTGACAATGCCTGAATATTAGGATACCACATTGTAGAACTTGCATTCATGCCATGCAATAACACCAGCGGGCTGCCTCTTTCCGGCCCGCTGATGATAACATGTGCTTTTCCAAATTCGGTTTTCAGATCAACCTCTTCAAATTTCACCTGCCATAAACTCAACGCTCTGTTATATGACTCGAGATACGCTGTTTCTCCTTCCCGCGTTTTGAACATGGAAGAATCCTGCTTCGCCAGGATCGGATCGCTTGTAAAGCTTTCCAAACTGTAAACTACACTGGCTGCAATAAGCAGGATGAGCATTTTGATCGTGGGTTTCATGACTTTCTTTAAACCGTTTTTCATACTGTGAAAAAAGATATGCCACGTATGCCTATAATCCTTGTCTCTGGCTATTTTTAAGGCTGTTCAGACGAAAGGGTAAGTTGAATGGATATTAATTATAGCTCAGCGGCTTGATCTTTCTTCCTGCTTCACTGTCGCGAATGAGGGCTTCCATCCTCGATTTCCTCGTTTTTTCCTGTTTTGCGCTCATTACCCAATGAACGGAAACCCTTTGTATCGAAGGGGAAAGGCTATTAAAATAAGCAAAAGCCTTTTTATTTTTACGGAATTGCTTTTCAAATTCAGGATCAAGAACGGCAGGGGCTTTTTCATATGCGTAAACCTTAGAACGGCTCTCTTCTCGTTTTTCAAAGGCCGCGATGCCCGCAGGTTTAAGTAAACCTGCTTTTTCAAGTATCGCCATTTTATTAATATTAACAGCGCTCCATATACTTTTAGGTTTTCTTGGAGTAAAACGAATACAATAACTTTCTTTATCAATGGATCTTCTGATCCCATCTATCCAGCCATAACAAAGTGCTTCATCAACCGACTCCGACCATGTCATGCTGGGTTTACCGGAGCCTATTTTATAAAATCCAACAAGCAATTCTGTTTTCTTTAAATGGTTTTTGTCAAGCCATTTTCTGAAATCAGATCCTTTCTTGAAAAATACAGGTACATTCATTATAACCCAAATTTATAAATTATATAAAAAAAAAGCGCCATCGGGATTTCCAATGGCGCCTCACAAACAAACATTGCAACAAATATTATTTTGCGGTTGCAACAAGATTTACGTTCAGTTCAAATTCATCATTGATCGCCTTATCTCCAATTCCTTCAAAAAAGGAAGCTGAGCCATATTTGATATCATATTTGGTGCGGTTAACCATGATCTTTGCAACCGTTACCAATGTTTTGTTATCCATTTTTATCATTGCAGGAAAAGTGATCTCGTTAGTGATACCTTTAATTGTAAGCTTTCCCGTAACATCATAATTGTTTCCATCTTTCTGAACCGCCTTTGTAAGTTCAAAAGTTGCAGTGGGGTTTTTTGTCACTGAAAAGAAATCGTCATTTTTTAAATGCCCTACAAGTTTTGAATTCCATTCCGGATCCGTTAAATCCTTTACAGTGATTGAATTCATATCAAACTCAACTGTTCCTCCGGTTATATTTTTACCATCCGATAGGATATTTCCTTTGGAAACATTGATCGCGCCATCGTGCTGGCCGGTTACTTTCTTTGCAAGCCATGTCGCATTTGTAGCTTTTGTATCAACATTATAAGTTGTGCTGCCTTTCTTAACAGGTGTGAAGGCTAAAGCTGTTACTGCAGCTGCTGCAATAAAGCTCATAGTGATTTTTTTTACCATAATTGATTTAAGTTTTAATTTACAATGCAAATATATGTATATACATATAATGTACCAACAGTTCTTGGATTTATTTTACGATTACAATAAAAAAGCCCTGAAAATCAAGGCCTTAATTTTGTAATGATTCAATTAAATATGAAAAGTGGGGAGCAACCCGATGAAGAATTCTATTTTTTAAATTCAAGCGACACCGAATTAATGCAATATCGCAAGCCGCTGAGAGCTGGGCCATCATCAAATACGTGTCCGAGGTGTCCACCGCATTTAGCGCAGGTGATCTCTGTACGGATCATTCCATGACTCTTATCTTTTGTATAAACTACTTTTGTTGAATCTACAACATCAGAGAAACTTGGCCAGCCGCATCCTGCATCAAACTTTGTATCAGACCGGAATAATTCCGAACCGCAGGCCGCACAAACATAGATGCCTTTTTCCTTGTGCAGGTAGTACTTTCCGCTATAAGGCATTTCTGTTCCCTTTTCACGTAATACCTCGTATTGTTCAGGGCTCAAAACTTTTTTCCATTCATCATCCGATTTTTCAATTTTATCTATCATTGTGGTCTCAGGTTTTTTTATGGTTGTTGAATTATCCTGGCTGATCCCATTGCAGGAGATCAGGCCGAAACTAATAATAAGTAAGAATATATTTTTCATGATAAATTAAGATTCCTTTGATAGATATTCGTAAAACAAACCGAAATGGATTGAACCTTTCTGTTAACAAAAGTTAACAGCTATTTAGCAGATGCTTTAACGGTTTTTGGCTTGTTCTTTTTAGGATCCATTTTATTTACCGTGGAGCCGGGCCTTAGCATAATTATGTTTTTTTCTTTTTCAAACACATAATCCGATTTATCGAAAATTGTGATCGTCTCATGATAATCCTGTAGATTGTCGGCAGTCACTTTAATCACGTACTTGCCAGGCTTTAAGAGAAAAAGGTATTTTGCTTGTCCATCAATATCTTTTGAGCCAACTTCATTGTTTGTTGCAGCGTCATAGAGCGTGACTGTGGCTGTAAGATTCCTAACAGAATCTTCAGTCATGATTGTTCCTTTTAACACCGTTTGTTTAACTTCAACTTCATTGAAAGTCACTTTGTAAATATCCAGGTCCCCATAACCTTCCGGCCTCACGCCTGAAATATATCCGTCACGATGATTACCGGCAAGTGTGAATTCCATATTGTCTTCCGGAGTGTTGATAGGATAACCCATATTCACGGCTGCTCCAAAGCTTTTACTCAATGAGTCGTAAACGGATTTGAAAATATCAAAGCCACCCATACTCTGTGGACCTTCTGATGCATAATAAAGTGTATGGCTTATCTCGTCATAAACTGGAAACGCTTCCCTGTATTTTGTATTTATATTTGAGCCGAGGTTAACAGGTGTTGCCCATTCACCATTTGGAAGCTTCTTCAACATATATAGGTCCGTCTGTCCCAAACCCCCTTTTCTGTCGGAAGAAATAATCATAGTTTTCAGATCAGTCGTGATGCATCCTTCAAGTTCCAGATCAGCTGTGTTCAAAGGAGAATTAAAGCTTGTCGGTTTCGGAAACGTTTTGCTTTTTCCGAGCGAAGACAAAAATAGATCTCCGGAAATCCCGTTTTTAGCGTTGTCCTGATAGATTATCATGCTCTTTCCGTCAGGCGTAACATACACGCATTGTTCATCCTCGGGAGTGTTAACCATTGTTCCCAAATTGCGCGATTTTGTAAATGCGCCATTTACCACTTTAGAACAATAAATATCCGAAGTATAATATCCTTCCCAGCTGCTGATGTTTCCGGTATTGGTTTCTCTTCTGGATGTATAATACAGGACTCCTTCATTGCTAATCACATATGGATAATAATCGGGATACTTTGAATTCACATCTCTTCCAAGATTTTCAAACGTAACATTCAATGGCTTTTCAACCAATACTTTTCCATTGTTGCAATAAGAAATATACAGGTCAGCCATTTCATAATTCTTGGCCGCGGTTTTACTCCGGAACTGTTTAAAATATTTTAAGGCTTCATCAAACTTGTAAGCATACATGTAGCCCTGGCCCAACATAAAAATAATTTCCTCATCATTTTGTCCTTGGCGGAGAAGATAATGAAGATAGGGAAGAGCTTTTGATTTATCCTCATTAACGTTCAGATAGCAGATCGCAATATTCCTGTTAATCGTGAGGTTGCTCTGGTCTTTTGGCCAGAGTTCAAGATAGCCTGCCAGTGCCCGGTTGTAATCGTTAATGTTAAAATATTCTCCGGGACTTAGTTTCTCTTTAGGGTTTTGAGAATAACTAACAAAAGGAAGTAGTACGAGGAAAATTAAAAGTATAAGCGAAGATCTTTTCATTTTAAAAATCTTGAAGGGTTCCTTCAAATTTAATAAAATAAATCTGATTTTTTATTGCTCATGTTTTATCCTGCCCAACCGTCTCTGTCGAGGCTCCTGTATTGAATTGCTTCAGCCAGGTGATTTGTTTCAATGTTCTTGCTGTTATCAAGATCGGCAACAGTTCGCGCAACTTTTAAAATTCTATCGTATGCTCGTGCTGACAAACCCAACCGTTCCATCGCAGTTTTTAGTAATTGATTGCCTGCTTCATCTATTTTGCAAACTTCGCGAAGCTGCTTTGAACCAATCTGTGCATTGCAATGAACCCCTTCCGTATTTTCATATCGTTTACTCTGGATCTCTCTTGCTTTGATCACACGTTCTCTGACAGAATTACTTTTTTCAGAAGTCCTTTCTGCCGCGAGCTCGCTATAGGAAACAGGTGTGACTTCAACATGTATATCGATTCGATCCAGTAAAGGCCCTGAAATTTTGTTAAGATACTTTTGAACTACACCCGGAGGACAAACGCAATCCTTTTCAGGATGGTTGTAAAAGCCGCAAGGGCAAGGGTTCATAGAAGCTACAAGCATAAAGCTCGCAGGGTATTCAACTGAGAATCGTGCGCGTGAAATTGTCACGATACGATCTTCAAGAGGCTGACGCATTACTTCAAGCACTGTTCTTTTAAATTCAGGTAATTCATCAAGAAATAAAACGCCATTATGTGAAAGAGAGATCTCTCCCGGCTGAGGCACGCTGCCGCCTCCCACGAGAGCAATGTCACTTATTGAATGATGAGGGCTTCTGAAAGGACGTATAGAAACTAGTCCGGTGTTCTTTCCCATTTTACCGGCAACGCTGTGAATCTTCGTGGTTTCCAATGCTTCGTGCAAGCTCATTGGCGGAAGTATTGTAGGCAGTCGCTTTGCAAGCATCGTTTTGCCGGCACCCGGAGGCCCGATAAGAATCACGTTATGTCCGCCTGCTGCAGCTATTTCTAAAGCACGTTTGATGTTTTCCTGCCCGCGCACATCTCCAAAATCAAATTCTGTCTCATTTAGCTTTGAGAAAAAATCATCGTCAGTATTAATGACAGTTGGCTCAAGAGTTGATTTATCGTTGAAAAAGTCGATGACCTCTTTTATGTTTTCAACTCCGTAAACGTCCAGTCCGCTTACAATTGCAGCCTCCCTTACATTTTGTTTCGGAAGAATTATTCCTTTAAATTTTTCCTCGCGTGCCTTAATTGCAATTGGCAGGACTCCTTTTATTGGTTGAAGTCCTCCGTCCAGGGAAAGCTCTCCCATGATCACGTAATCAGCTACCTTATTTGAATTGATTTGTTCAGAAGCAGCCAGGATGCCAATTGCTAGGGTAAGATCATATGCAGAGCCTTCTTTCCGGATATCGGCAGGTGCCATATTGATAACAATACTTTTGCCCGGAATTTTATAGCCGTTGTTTTTTAAAGCCGCATCAATGCGTTGCTGGCTTTCCTTTACAGCGCTATCGGGTAAACCGACAAGGAGGAAATTAACACCGGGATTTATATTCGTTTCAACAGTAACAGTTGTTGCGTTGATGCCGAAAACAGCACTTCCAAAAGTTTTTATTAGCATAGATCATAATTAAACGTTTTGGAGTAGAGCGGCAAATGTACAAAAGTTGGACATATAATGAAATTCTTCTCAAAGTCCTCCGATTAATAACCTCCGTATTAATAGCGTATCATAAAAATATAACTACTTTTGGCCCCTCAGAAATCAAAACCTTTTTATGAAACACACGATTCTTGCAGCTCTGCTTGCAGTTCATTTATTTATTGGAAATAATCTATTTTCTCAATGTCCGAATAATGGCAGCCTGGTAGCGGGTTTGCTGACGCCTCCTTCTGTTGGATCCTCAACTTCTCAAACGTATGGGGCAGGGCAGTATATGCTGGCATTTGTTTCTGCAGGTGCGAATTACAACGTTTCCACTTGCGGCAGCAGTGCTTACGATACTCAATTAACAGTATACGATGATGCGACAGGAACTTATTATGCTTATAATGATGATGCTTGCGGCCTACAAAGTAATCTTTCCTTTACAGCGTCTTCCTGCGGTTATGTCAGAATTCTGCTTTCACAATATTCTTGCAACAATTCCGGTTCGCTTGCGACTGTTACCATGACTATGAATACTGCAGGTTCCGGAACATCTCCTGTTTTGGGAACTACCGTGATTACCGATGTAGTTTGCTTCGGTGGTTCTGATGGAGCTATCGACTTAACTCCAAGTGGCGGAGTAGCTCCATATACATACAGCTGGCTACCTTCAGGCCCAACAACAGAGGATCTGACTAGTCTAACTGCGGGAACGTTTAGCGTTTTGATCACGGATGTTAATGGTTGTAACGATACGGTTACTGCCGTTGTAGCTCAGCCTGATCCTGTTTCTGGAACTACTGTTGTAACGAATGTTGCTTGTTTCGGTGGAACGAACGGTGCTATCAACTTAACACCTTCAGGAGGAACCGGCCCATATACTTTTAACTGGTTGCCTTCAGGCCCGACCACAGAAGACCGTACAGGACTTGTTGCAGCAACTTATTCTGTTGTCATAATTGATAACAACGCTTGTACAGGAACTGTTACAGCGTCTGTAACTCAGCCAACAGCACCTGTTGCAGGCACCACTGTAGTAACAAACGTCACTTGCTTCGGAGGATCTAACGGTGCTATTAACTTAACACCTTCAGGAGGAACCGGGCCATATACTTTTAACTGGTTACCTTCAGGCCCTACCACAGAAGACCGTACAGGCCTTGTTGCAGGAACTTACACCGTTGTCATTACTGATAACAACGGCTGCACAGCAACAGTAACAGTTTCTGTTACTCAGCCTACAGGGCCTGTATCAGGAACAACTGTTGTAACGAATGTTGCTTGTTTCGGTGGATCGAACGGTGCTATCAATTTAACACCAAATGGAGGGACAGGGCCATACACTTTTAGCTGGTTGCCATCCGGCCCTACTACAGAAGACCGTACCGGACTTGTTGCAGGAACTTACACAGTTGTTATTACAGATGCAAACGGATGTACCGGAACTGTTACCAGGTCAGTTACTCAACCAACATCTCCGGTTTCAGGAACTACCGTTGTAACAAATGTAGCTTGTTTTGGAGGCTCTAATGGCGCTGTCAACTTAACGCCAAATGGTGGAACCGGCCCATATACTTTTAACTGGTTGCCTTCAGGCCCGACCACAGAAGACCGTACAGGTTTGACTGCAGGAACCTACACCGTGGTCATTACAGATAACAACGCCTGCACAGCAACAGCAACAGCTTCTGTAACTCAACCAACAAGTCCTGTTTCAGGAACAACTGTAGTAACCAACGTGACTTGCTTCGGAGGATCTAACGGTGCTATTAACTTAACTCCTTCTGGTGGAACCGGCCCATATACTTTTAACTGGTTGCCTTCAGGACCGACCACCGAAGACCGTACAGGTTTGACTGCAGGAACTTACACCGTTGTCATAACTGATAACAAAGGTTGTACAGGAACTGTTACAGCTTCTGTAACTGAAGCACCTGCGATTGTTGTAACGCCTTTATCTCAAACAGATGTTGCTTGTAACGGTGGTTCTACTGGATCGGCTTCTGTTTCTGCTAGTGGTGGGACAAATGCCTTAACATATAACTGGACTCCTGGAACTCCTGCGGGCGATGGAAGCAATTCCGTGACAGGCTTAACTGCAGGTACCTGGACTGTAACTGTTACGGATGCAAACGGGTGTCTCGATACTCAATCATTTAGCATAACTCAAAACTCAGTCATTACAGCTACAACTTCACAAATAAATATTTCATGTAATGGAGGAGCAAACGGAACAGCAACAGTAAATGCAACAGGTGGAGCCGGTGGATTCACTTATTCATGGGCACCTGCTGGTGGAACTGCTGCAACTGCAACAGGGCTGGCCGCAGGGAACTATACTGTGACTATAACTGATCTGAACGGCTGTTCTACCACCCGATCATTTACTATCACAGAACCAGCTGTATTAACTGCCGGATCAAGTGCGCCTGGAATTCTATGTAATGGTGGAACTACAATCGTAACTGCAACAGGAACAGGTGGAACTATACCTTATACTGGGGCAGGATCGTTTTCGGTAACAGCTGGAACACATAGCTATACCGTTACAGATGCAAACGGATGTACTGCTTCAACAAGCATTACTGTTACTGAGCCTTCTGCATTATCTGCTTCATCTTCTGCTACAACAATTCTATGTAACGGAGGAACTGCTGACATCACTGTAAGTGCAACAGGTGGAACTCTTGCTTATTCAGGAACCGGAACTTTTACTATGCCTGCAGGAACCTATAATTATACTGTTACTGATGCAAACGGATGTACATCTCCTACTAGTATTACTATTATCGAGCCTTTAGTATTGATTGCCTCATCAACCTCTACGACTATTCTTTGTAACGGTGGTATAGCTGATATTACAGTGACTGCAACAGGAGGAACTGGCGCCTATACAGGTACAAACACATTCAGCGTATCTGCGGGGACATACACATATCCTGTAAGCGATGCTAACGGTTGTTCCACTTCAACTAGTATTACCGTAACAGAACCGAGTGCTTTGATGGCGATGTCTTCAGCTACAACAATTCTTTGTAATGGTGCTACTGCAGATGTAACAGTCAATGCAATGGATGGAACTGCTCCTTATTCAGGAATCGGAACATTTACAGTTAATGCGGGGACTTACAACTATACTGTTACAGATGATAATGGTTGTGCTTCAACAACAACAGTTGTGGTTACAGAGCCATCTGCTGTCACAGCATCTACAACTACTACCAATTCTAATTGTGGCAATACTACAGGAACTGCTACTGTATTTGCATCTGGAGGAACAGGTGCATTAGCTTACCTTTGGTCAACCAACGGTACCGCTGCAACAGAGACGGGACTATCCGCAGGTTCATACACTGTTACAGTAACAGATGCCAACAGTTGTTCTTCAACCGCTATTGCTAATGTGTCCGATACAGGTGCCCCTACTGTAACTTCTTCTTCTCTGAATGCAACATGTAACGGAGCGACTGACGGGTCAATAGATATTTCAGTAACGGGCGGTGCAGGCTCTTATACTTACCTGTGGGACAATAACGCAACCACTGAAGATTTAAATTTACTTATTGCAGGTGTATACAGTTATACTGTAGCTGATGCTGCAGGTTGTGAGGCTACCGGTTCTGTAACTATTTCTGAGCCGAACGCGATAGACGTTACAACTTCTGTTAACGTATTAACAATCACTGCAAACAATACAGGAGCCGTTACCTATCAATGGATCGACTGCAATACAAACACAGCAATTGCCAATGAAATTAACCAAAGCTTTACTGCTTTAATTGACGGGAGCTACGCTGTGGTAATTACAGACGGAGTCTGCTCTGATACTTCTGCCTGCGTTGCAATCGTTGGAAACGGGATCGCTACATCCGTTAACAATAGCCCGATCAGCATCTCTCCTAATCCTAACAGCGGAGTGTTTACAATCAAAGCTAGTTTCAAAGGAACTTACCGGATCGCAAATGAATTAGGACAAAATGTAAGAACAATGGAGTTGAATGCCGACAATAACTTCAGCATCAATATCGATGGTTTAACCAATGGAATTTATTTCATCACAGGAGTGAGTAATCAAAAGGTGATCAACCAGAAGATAGTGGTTACACAATAATAATACAGAATATAGTTTTCGGCCCTCCGTTTATTGCGGGGGGCTTTTTTATTTAACCCTTTAAATGAGTTTAGTTCTTAAGTTTCTCGTTTAGACATCTGGCGATTGTCGGATTAAACAAGATGTTTTTATTTTATTCTAACTTATTAAGGATATTTTCTCAATAAGAATAATCTCCTTTTGTACTTCTCTTTTCAGGCTTTTTTCGGTACATTAGCTTTCCTTTAAATTAATTTATACCCATACAAATGAAAAAAGCTACACTTTTAATTGCATGTGTTTGTTCTGTTCTTGCAACAAATGCTCAAACCTTTACCGATAACTTTGAAAGTTATACACTGACAACTCCTTTGCTGGGGATGCAGTCACCAAACTGGAGGACATGGTCATCCACTACAGGTGGCGGCACAGAAGATGTCCCTGTGGTTTCGTCAGATAACCACACTACCGGAGGTTCAAAATCAATTTATTTTGTTTCAACCGCAACAACCGGTGGGCCGGATGATGTGATCCTTCCTTTCGGTACATCTCCATTAACAACAGGTCAATTTAATTTTACTTCCTGGTTTAAGGTTCCTTCGGGGAAAACAGCTTATTTCAATTTTCAGGGAACCACAACAATGGGGGGAATGTATGTTCTGGATTGCTGGATGGATAATGCAGGTAATATAATTATTCAGAACAGTGGAACAACTGTCCTTGCCTCAACTTATCCGGTCGGGAGCTGGTTCGAATTAAAGATTGATGCAAATTTGAATACCAACACGTGGGGTCTCTCTATTAATGGAACTTCTGCAGGAACGTGGTCAAATGCCAATAACCAGGTATTTGCGATTGATATTTTCCCGGCAGATAATGCTGCGAGCTTCTGGGTGGATGACGTATCTTATAATGTAGGGCCTTACACATTACCTTCTGTTAACGGTGCAAATAATCTTATTTCTGTAACAAACGGATTGGTTGGGCAGCAACGTATGGCGTCTGTCAAAATGCGTAACCTCGGAACAACCACTATCACTTCATTTGACATGACACTTGATCAGAATGGCGGTACTCCTGTTGTCCAAAATGTTACCGGTGTTAGTATCCCTTCTCTTGGAACATATACTGTTAATTTTCCTGCCCCTTTCACATTGGTCGCTGGGCCGAATGTATTCACGGCTACGATCAGTAATGTTAACAATGGTGGAGCTGACGGTGACGGAACTGACAATACAATAACAACTACAATTACTCCCGTGCAGGCAGCTGCCGGAAAGGTTGTTGTGGCTGAAGAAGGTACCGGCACATGGTGCCAGTGGTGTCCGCGTGGTGCTGTTTATATGGACCTTATGACAGAAAAATATGGCGATTATTATGCAGGTATTGCTGTGCATAATTCCGATCCGATGGTTGTAACTGCTTATGATGCAGCAATGGGACAATTGATCGGTGGTTATCCTTCGGCTTTGGTTGACAGAGGATTGGAAATTGATCCTAGTCAAATTGAAGAGGATTTCCTTGACAGAATTGTTCTTGCACCGGAAGGAACTATAGTTAACGGAGCAACTTATAACTCCACTACACGCCAGTTAAAAGTGTCTATCACAACAACGATGGCTGCAAATATTACAGGAAATTATAAAGTTGCTTGTGTGATCACTGAGGACAGCGTAACCGGAACTACAAGCGCTTACAATCAGGTGAATGCTTATTCGGGTGGTGGCTCAGGAGTTATGGGTGGTTTCGAATCCCTTCCAAATCCTGTTCCTGCTGCACAAATGAACTACAGCCATGTTGCACGTGCTTTAAGCCCAAGCTTCGCAGGTATGCCTTATGCATTCGGTGCTAGTGCATTGGTTGGTCAGACCTTTACGCATAATTTCTCCTATACACTACCTGCGGCCTGGGATGCTTCTCAGATCCATATCGTAGGAATGATGATCGAGCCATCAGGAAAGATCAATAACGCAGGAACAGCGACAATCAGTGAAGCTGTAGCGAACGGTTGGTTGCCTGGATTGTCAGTTGATGTAAACACAATTGCTTCAGCTCCGGATATGATCCGCTTAATGCCGAATCCTGCTAATAGCTTTACAAATGTTTCTTTGAGCTTGCAGAATGACTCAGAAGTAAGTATGGAAGTTTATTCAGCAAACGGGCAGCTGGTTGCATCCAAATCATATGGTAAAATGAGCGGTGCTTATAACCTGCCTGTCGATACTCAGGAGTTTGCAAAAGGTATCTACTTTGTAAAAGTGAACGTGAATAATCAACCGACTATTCTTAAGCTGATCAAAGAATAAAATAATCCCATATTCATAAAAAGAAGGCTTCCCGGATTGGGAAGCCTTCTTTTATACTGCGCTTTCAATGGCGGCAATAAGTGAGTGTATCACTTTTATGTGGATCTCCTGCACACGATCAGCGTAGTTGGAATAAGGTACCCGTATTTCTACATCACATAAAGAAGCCATTTTTCCTCCGTCCCTTCCGGTGAGTCCTACAACCTTCATCCCTTTAGACTTTGCAGCGGCCACCGCATTCAGGACATTTGCCGAGTTGCCGCTCGTGCTGATAGCAAGCAGAACATCTTCTTTATTGCCTAATCCTTCAATGTAACGTGAAAATATTTTATCGAAACCGTAATCATTTGCCACACATGAAATATGGGAAGGGTCTGAAATCGACAAGGCCGGCAACGCTTTACGATCCTCACGGAATCTTCCGCTCAGCTCTTCTGCGAAATGCATGGCATCACACATTGAGCCTCCGTTACCGCAGGAGATGATTTTCCCTCCGTTTTTAATAGCCGCGATCATCAATAAAGCTGCACTTTCGATAGACTCAAAATTTTTATCATTGTTAACGAAGGTGGAAAGTAGATCCTGCGCTTCTTTAAAGTTTTGTGTGATCAGTTTTTTCATTGAAGCGAATGTACGAATTAAAAAAAAATATTCAGCAAGCGTGAATAATCAATAAACCTAAGCCCGTTTGCAAGCATGAGCTGTGCTTTTAAGCACCAGTGCTGATAAAAAAGGCTGTAAATATTTAAATATTAGGTGGAAATTTCTTAATTTGCATTCAAATAATCGATGGAACATGAAAAGAATTTTTACTTTATTAAGCTTTATTATAGGTATTTCAGCAGTTAATGCACAGACAAGCAAAAAGGCAGAGGATGAAAGTAACTGTTATTTAAAATGGGCTCAGAAATTTGAGTCCAGGGGAGCCGATGACGTTGCTGATGGAATTTATACGGATGTAATCATCACTTTTCGTAATGGTGGTGACGCAGAATGTTATAACGGTAAATGCGAGGTAAAAGAGGGCAAAGTGATCTCCATGTTTCTTAAAATGGAAGATGGGTCTTATGAAATGGTGAAAAAGAAATCTAAATACGACAAGATCCCGTCCACAATTACTAATGGTATGTCAAGCACCATTGTAACTAAGGAAGATGAGCTTATAAATGTTTTGTTCATTAAAAAGATCAGGGCGAAAAAGGCCGGATTTGAAAAGGCGCCTGAACCTACGGATGATTAATTTCCGTATATATATAATGAAAATGCCCGTTCTTCTGAAAGAACGGGCATTTCTTTTTTATTTATTGTACTTAGTTTTCGAACAACTCAAATTCGTAGGATTCCATGATCTGATTTGCAAGCAGCTTTTTGCAGGCTTCATCTACTTTAGTTTTTGCCGAATCTTTTGAATCTGCTTCAATTTCAAGAGTGATGTGTTTACCGATACGTACATTTTGTATCTCCGGTAAACCAAGGTTTTTCATGCTTCCTGTTACTGCTTTCCCTTGTGGGTCAAGTAATGCTTTTAATGGCATCACATCAATTTCTGCTCTGAATTTCATTTTTTAATTTTTAGTGATCTGGTTGCGTTTATCCATTGTATTATTTACCACAGATAAAATGATGTACAAAAATATAATAAAAGGGATTGCAATGAACTGAAATAGTATTAACAAAATAACCGAAATTATTAAAAAGGTGTAGCGAAGCTTGTTATCCGGCCAGCCGAAATTTTTAAACTTTAGTGCAAAGAGAGGAAGCTCAGCGATCAGCAGATATGACATAACGCCTGTAAGCCCCAGTAAAAAGCCTTTGTTGAGAATAAAAGAGACCGTCTTATTTTCGCTGAAGGAATCCATAATGAGCATTTCAGAATCAAGAAAAGTAAAGTTTCCTCCAACAGCTTTAAAATCAAAATTATGATACAATATCAGCGGTAGCGAACAAATCAATATAGCGTTTGCTGGTGTTGGAACCCCGATAAAAGAATTTGTTTGTCGTGTATCGATATTGAATTTAGCAAGCCGCAATGCTGAAAAGATGGTAATAATAAAAGCTGCGAAGGAAAGGTAGTCTTCTTCCTTCACATCATGAATGTTATTGAATAACTCTGACAATCTCAGCAATTGGAACATGACTACCCCCGGCACAACACCAAAAGTTACCATGTCCGCGAGTGAATCAAGTTGTTTACCCAATTCGCCTCCAACATGTAAAAGCCGGGCAACAAAACCATCAAAGAAATCAAGTACGGCTGCAATTCCAACCAGATAAGCACTCCATATCAGATTCCCTTCAAAAGCGCTGACTATGGCAAGACAACCACAAAATAAATTGCCGCAGGTGATTGCATTTGGAATATGTTTTTTCATCTGGACGAAATTACATCTTTTTTGCTGAATTGGCGTTCACCAATAGAATTCAGCTTACAATTGAACTCCAAACAAAACCTTATCTTTAACTCATGCAATTTCTGCTGCCTTTAGGCTATCTCATCGTTTTTATTTTTATGATCTTAAAGCTGAAGTTCTTTAATATAGCTTCGGTTTCAAGAACACTTCTGGCAGGCTTATTCGCAATCAAATTAATAGCGGCTGCAGCTGTCTGGCTCATCTACTCATACCATTATTCGGGTGCTGGAGATTTCTTCACTTATTTTTCTGACAGCAGTGTTTTGATCAATAAGATGTTCGGCAAAGGCAACCTTAACTTTTCGGGTGCCTGGCATGGAAGCTTCGATAATTCAATCATTCCGGGTTCTAAAGCAATTATTATCTGTAATGCATTTTTACATGTTTTTTCCTTTGGAAATTTTTATGTTCATGCTGTTTTCTTTGTCTTCTTCTCCTTTATAGGACTCGTGGCTTTGCTCAAGGCCTTCTTGAAGCACTTTCCTGAAAAGAGATTTGTTCTTATGGTTGCAATTTTCTTTATACCTGATGTTATATTCTGGGGATCTGCGCCATTGAAGGAGTCAATTCTGATTGGTCTGACAGGGCTGATGTTATACACCACAGATTTTGGTTTGAGGAAAGATTTTAGTAAAAAGGAGATCCTGTCTATTGTGATACTTTTAATTGCAGTGGCTTTTATTGGTTTATATGTTTTGCTGGCATTAGCTCCCTTTCTTCTTATGAATATTTTTATTTTAAAGATGGCAGGAAGGAATATTGTTCTCATTTACCTTACAGGAGTCATTTTGTTTATTGGAGTGATATCACTAGCAGGCACGATTAATCCTGATTATGATATTCTCCAAAGACTAAGTGACAAGCGTACCAAGGCGATCAGTGAAGCAAAAGGCGGTGTGTTTCTTCAGGATGATAAACGATTTATTTGTGTGGCTTTTGATCAAAGAAACAGCATACTGACTCCTTTGGGGGATAGCCTTTTTGTCATAAAATCAGGAAGCTCTTTTATATCATGGCCCCTGGAAAATATGTCGGATACGACTTTTGTGACGAATTCTGATGAAACGACTGTTTTTAGAATGCTCTATTATGTAACTCCTGCACATTCGGTGATTCAAATGAAAAAGATTGATCCGTACTCGCTGGCGTTTTTAAAAAATATTCCCATGGCATTTTTCAGTTCTGTCATTCACCCGACACTCTTTGAGGTTAAGTCGTGGTTTCATTTGCTTGCTGCGGTGGAAAATCTGTGGATCATTTTGATTATTCTGCTCTCCATTTTCTTCTTTGATAAAGCCGTGCTTGCAAAGATGGAAGTTGTTTTATTTTGCCTCGGCTTTTCCTTTTTTGTGCTTGTGATTGTCGGACTGACTACTCCTGCAATTGGAAGCTTGCTGCGCTACAGGACTCCCGGCTTGCTGTTCTTTGTGACTGCAGTCGTTCTGATGATCGATTTCAATAAATTAAAAAAGAGAATTATGGGGCCGGAGAAAACTGAGGATTCTTATACAACGTAAGACACACCTGGCCTTTTTTTAATTTCTTAACCGGGATCCATTCTTGTTTAACCTTTTCTATCTGCTCTGGAATATCGGTGTTAATCACGTTGCTTTGAAGGAAATATTCGTAATGATCCAAGGGGCCGGCCCAGACATTGGTATATGCAAAGGAAGATCCGCTAAGCTTTGAATATTTGTCATCACTTATTAAAGGAAATTGAGTTCCTACGGTATGAGGAGCTATTTTGTGTTCGGTAACGTATTGATCAATTTCAGCTTTAAGTTTGAAATATGGGAAGACCTTGAGAGATGAGTCCCAACCGTTGCCGAAGCGCTCAGGGTAAAGCCAAAAGTTTCCACTGAGCATTGCAATAGTAAATAGCAGGCAGAAAAAATTCCGTACGGACGATCTTAGCCGTTGAAGCAAATAACAAACGGGAATGTTTAATAAAAGAAAAATTACGATAAAATACTTGTGTCCGACAGGGTTAGCCAATGGAGCCATGAAGAGAATGCTTGCAATCAGGGGCGTGAAACAAATGATCAATAACTCCTTCATTTGAACAGTAAAATGCTTTCTGAATGATATAATCATGATGATCAGAAAGAGCCAGAGAAATACATGGCCCAAATCATTCAGCTTCCATATTATGAATAACAATTGTCTGATCATCATTCCGGGCGGGAGTAAAGCTTCGTGGTTGCTATCCCGCAAAGGGGAGAAGAGTAACCATCCGGTGGAAGAAAAGTGATAACCGCTCCAGATAAGGAGGATGCTGATAGCAGGTAAGTACTTTCTTAAAAGTTTAATGTTAAATTGGCTTAGCGCTAAGTCTATTGTCAGAAGGGAACAGGATAAAATTATTCCGCGCACGCTGCACATGCTCAATAAAGTAAGCGCGATCGCAAATTGATAATCTTTTTTTTGCTGGAGATGATTCAGTGATAAAAGGAAAAAGTAAACCATTATAAGGTCGTATCCCATTAGAATACTTTGGGTGAGCAGCACCGGCTCGAGCAGGAGTAGTAGCGAGGAAAAAAGAAGCGTATTACCTGAAAGATATTTGGAAGCAAGTTTCAGATACTCTTTTGCGATCCCGATCATAAAAGGTAGCATGGCGATATGTGAAACTAAAAGGGATTTACCCAGCAATTTCCATGTCAGTGCCAGATATGTTGAGTATAATGGGAACCCACCGGTGTCTCCGTCAATATGGGCGATAAAGCCATTGAAGCCTTTCTCATAAAATTGAACTGCAACGAAGGAGAAGAATGTTCCATCCCAGAAAAAAGGGACGTTTATGCTGATGAAAGTGAGCGCAAGATAGATAAGTGAAACAAGAAGAAGGATTTTATTTTGCGTTCTCATCCTGCTTAACAATTTCCGAAATGCTGTATTGTGGTTTGTTGTTTACTGCGAGATACATACGTCCTATATATTCACCGACAATGCCAAGCGTGATGAGAATGAGTCCGCTGAAAAGAATGATAAGAACCACAACGGTGGTCCAGCCTTCCACAAAGTTTTTTGTTACGAAATAATCGTATAAATATTTAATGAGCAGGCATACTCCGATAAATGTAGCAATGCAGCCGGCAATGGTTGCAATTCGGAGTGGAAGCAATGAAAAGCCCGTAAAATGCTTCATGAAAACGGAAAATGACCTGGACATAGTATAGTTGCTTTTTCCATTGTGCCGCGACATGTGTTGAATGTCGATTTGAGTGATGTTAGAAGTGATGCTCAATATGATGCCATCAATATAAGGATACGGCCCTGCGAATTTCATGATCTCATTTATTGTAGGCTTGTTAATTATTTTGAACGGTGAAAGGTAGATCTCTTTCGGCTTTTTTATCAGTACCTGAGCCATGCGGCCATTAATATCACTTCCGGTATTTTTAAGGAGGCTCTGTTTCTTTTCACTGAAGTGAGCATAACATACATCATATCCTTTCATGCATTCATTATAAAGGGTAATAATATCTGAGGGCTGATGTTGAAAGTCATCATCCATTATTACTGTATAATTTCCTTTTGAAAGTCTGAGGCCTGCCAGCAAAGCGTTGTCCTGGCCACTGTTCTTCATCAGCTTAACTCCGGTAATGTTCTTGTGGTTCTGAGTCAGCTCTTTTATTTTTTGCCAGCTGTTGTCTTTACTTCCGTCATTCACTAAAATGACTTCATAATTAACCTTGTGCTTTAACGCTTCTGAAATAGCATCTGTCAGAGGGAACAAAATGTTCTCACTGTTGTACACTGGAATTACTATGCTTATTTCCGGATTCATTTACTGATCTCAATAATAATATCTTTACTGTGGTACTCGCTGACCTTAAACGTGAAATTAAGTTTTTTACTCGCTTTGATCACTTCCCTTAAGAAGGATTCTTCTGTGAACCTGAAACCATGTTCCCCTCCATTTACATTTGCAGCTCCTTTGGCTAATTTACCAATTATTCCCCTGGATGCAGATAAATTGAGAATTGGCTCTGAGATGATTACGTGTGGCGCACAATCAAGCATCTTTTTTATAATTTCTTCAAGGCTATTGTGGAAATGATAAAGTGAGCCGCTCATGATACAAGTATCAGCTTTTTCAAAACTTTCGATATCATTGATGTCTGACATCTCCGCATTATAATTTTGAGCTTTGGCTTCATTGACAAATGCATCATTTGTATCATACCCTTTCCAGGAAATGTTATTTTTCCTGCAGTACCTGGCGATGATAGTATCTCCAAAGCACAACTCAGTTACCTTCGTACCTTTTATCAGCCTGGAAATAACTTCGAACCTTTCCTGATATCTACCCTTGTAAAGCAGGTTCATACACAGACGGTAGATCTGTATATTCTTATAAATAAAACCTGACTGGGCCATCTGAGGGGGTTTTTACAAATATAGCGAAAGAAGGCAATAATGCAGGGTAAACACCGTTATTACCGGGCTTGTATATGAAAATTTAAATCTGTATTTTTATATCTTATTATGAAGAAAAGACACCTGTTCGCTTTTTTAGGATCCGCCATAATCGCAGCAGCAAATGCTCAGGCTCCGAAATACAGTAATGAATTTCTAAATATTGGTGTAGGCGCCCGGGCTTTAGGGATGTCCAATGCTTATATCACTTCTGTAAATGATGTTACCGCAGGCTATTGGAATCCTGCCGGATTGCATGGTATTGGTAACCAACGGCAGATCGCTTTAATGCACAGTGAATACTTTGCAGGGATCGCTAAATATGACTACGGTGCTTTCGCAACCCGCCTTGACAGCGCAAGTGTGCTTGGTGTCAGCCTGATCCGCTTTGGCGTGGATGATATTCCTAATACTACTGAACTTATTGATGCTAATGGAAACGTGGATTATGACCGGATCACAACCTTTTCGGCTGTCGATTGGGGCTTTCTCGTTTCTTATGCTAAAGACTTAAAAATCTCCGGACTTCATGTTGGGGGGAGCGCAAAGATCATCCGAAGAAAAGTAGGAGATTTTGCCGGTGCCTGGGGTTTTGGACTTGACGCAGGTGCTCAGTATGACTATAAGAAGTGGAAATTCGCAGCAATGGCGCGCGATGTAACTTCCACTTTCAATGCATGGAGTTACAATCTGTCGGACGAAACAAAAGCAGTATTTATTCAAACAGGAAATGAGATCCCTGAAAACGGGGTTGAAATTACTTTGCCTAAGCTTCTTCTGGGGGCAGCAAGGCGATTCGAGTTTGGAAAGAAAGTTTCACTGATGGCCGAGCTTGATCTCGATAATACTTTTGATGGAAAAAGAAACGTTCTGATAAAAAGCAAAGCGATCAGCATGGATCCGCATATCGGTCTCGAAGCAGGATATATGGATATGATCTACCTGCGTGCCGGGCTTGGGAATATCCAGTCATACACAGATCCTGAAGGAAAAAGAATTAAAACAATGCAACCTAATATAGGGGTGGGAGTTCGTATAAAATCGGTTTACATTGACTATGCTCTGACAGATATTGGCGATCAGTCTGTAGCATTATACTCAAATGTTTTTTCATTGAAAATTGATATCAATAAGAAAAAACCAAAATCATAGAGAACAGATTATTTACCATTAATGATTAGACGCTTACTCGCGATATGTACTTTATTGCTTGTTTTTGTTAGTGTAAGGTCACAGCCTTATGGTAACGAATGGATCTCCTATTCTCAGTCTTATTATAAAATCAAGATCGCTCAAAACGGAATTTATCGCATTGGTCCTGCCACGCTCGCTGCTGCCGGAATTGATCTGAGCACTGTTGATCCTCATCATTTTCAGATCTTCAATAAAGGAAAGCAGCAAAATATTTATGTGGAAGGGGAAAGCGATAATGTTTTTGGTGCAGGAGACTTCATCGAGTTCTATGCAGAGAAAAATGATGGAGCGCTGGATTCTCTTCTTTACAGAAACACGGCATTTCTTCCCAATCCTTATTATAGTCTTGTTAATGATACGGCTGTTTATTACCTCACCTGGGACAATTCCACCAATGGCAGCAGGATGGATTCGGAGAATGATACGCTGTTCGCAGCTTATGGTACACCGGTAAATTATTTCTTTAAAGAAGAAATTCATGATTTTCACAGTGAATATTATATCGGTGAGACTAATAATTCTGGTGGAACAGATTCTCGTTACACAAAAGCAGAAGGCTGGTTTGATGGTGTGATCAATCTCGGGCAAAGCAAGACCTACAATATGGTCAATACTTCTTTTGCATATACTGCCGGTCCGAATGCGATCATCAGAACTGTGGCAGTGGGCGCTTCCAAAGATGTTTCACTTCCAACAGACCACCATTTAAAAATACAGTTTGGAACAAACAATCAATTGGCGGATACCAATTTCTGGGGCTACGCTCCTGCAATGTTTGCGAAAGGTATTTCACCCGCACTTCTGGGTAGCACCACAACCCCTTTTGTTTTTACAAGTGTTGCAGATCCGACTTTTAATTCGAACCGAACTGCTGTTGCTTATATTTATCTGAAGTACCCTCATCTTCCGAATCTTGAAAATCAAAGCTCGTTTTTGTTCTATCTGCAGGACAACACACTTAGTGCTAAATCGTATTTAAATCTGAGCAATTTCAATCCTTCGGGTGTAGTTCGGTTATATGATCTCACAAATGGTAAGAGAGTAAAAGTTGTTTCCGGTGCAACATACAAAGCACTCGTGACAGATAGTCCGGACGGGTCGGAAAAAAAATGCTTTATCACTTCGGAGGGGAATATCACAAATATAACTTCAATAATCCCGGTTAGCCCAAGCGCTCAGTTCACGGATTACACAGCTATTCCGGCTGATTCAGCTTATATCATTATTAGCAACAAAGCATTGATATCGTCAGCAACAGATTATAAAACTTATCGTTCATCCTTACCTGGTGGCTCTCATAATGTTGTACTCGCAGATATTGATGAGCTGTATGATCAGTTTGCATACGGAATTGTTAAAAGTCCGCTTGCTATCCGTGGCTTTGCTGATTTTATGCTGGATCAGCATCCGCTTGCTCCACCCCGGGATTTGTTTTTACTGGGTAAATCAATTCATCTGAATTCGATCAGGCAGAATGCTGTAGGCTATATTTCATGTTTCGTTCCGTCTTATGGTTATCCTTCAAGCGATAATCTGCTTACTTCAGGGCTGAACGGAACAAATTTAAGCCCTGCAATTCCTACAGGCCGTTTATCCGCACGGACAGATGCACAAGTTAAAATGTATCTGGACAAAATGGTCGAATACGAAGGATTAACTACACCTGAAGAATGGATGAAGTATGTATTGCATTTCGGAGGAGGTTCAAACACAGGAGAACAAAGTACTTTCAGAAATTATTTGAACGCATATAAGGATACCATTGAAGATGTGAAATTCGGTGGGAATGTAATCAAAGAGTTTTTCAAGAATTCATCTGCGCCTATCACTATAAATTCTTCAGATACATTAAGAAACCTTATTGATAATGGCGTATCCTTAATGACCTTTTTCGGACATGCATCAGGAACAGGGTTTGATCAGAGCATCGATGATTGGAGCACCTATCACCCTAAGCCGGGACGATATCCTTTCCTTCTCGCTAACTCATGTTATGCAGGTGATTTTCATTCAGCGGGGATCAGCTCAAGCGAAGAATATATTTTTCTTGATGGAAATGGTGTGATTGGTTACCTCGGTTCAGTTGGTTTGGGTGTTCCGTATGCCTTGAATTATTTTTCAGCCGAGTTCTATGCACAGCTTGCCAGAAAGAATTACAATAAGCCTGTTGGGAAACAGATCCAGCAAACCATACTTGCAATACAGCCACTGGCTTTAAGCCAAGGCGATTCGATAGCGCGTAACACCTGCTACGAAATGAACCTGCAGGGTGATCCGGGTTTAAAGATCCATTCGTTTGACAAACCTGATTACGAGATCACCAATAACGATGTTTATTTTGTAGAAGGAGATTCTATAACAGTTAACATCGTCCGTAGAAACCTCGGAATGGCAACAAACCAATCGATATTTACAGAAGTAACAAGGATTTATCCTGATGGAGACACGGTCGTATACCTAAACAGAAGTCCGGCACCAAAATTTCGCGATACGATTACAATAAAAATTCCATTTGACTATGTTAACGCTGTTGGCCTTAACAAGATAAAGGTTACGGTGGACAGAAACCTGGAAGTAGATGAGCTTAACGAGAATAATAACTCTACTACGCTTGTGGACCTGCTCATAAACGGAGGATCCATTATTCCTGTTTATCCTTATGAATTCGCTATTATTCCGAAAGATACAGTTACACTCAAGGCATCAACTGCCAATCCGTTGGCACCAACAACCAATTATGTCTTTCAGCTTGATACATCTGATTCGTTTAGCAGTCCTATACTCACTACAATAGTAAATTCCGGAGGTGGGGTTGTTAAATGGCATCCTCCAATAAATCTGACACATTCAAAAGTTTATTACTGGCGGGTGAGTCCCGATTCTACAAGTCCTTCAAACGGTTTCACCTGGAAGGAAAGTTCTTTCCAATATATTCAGTCGAAGAGAGGCTGGGAGCAAGCACACTTTTTTCAGTTTAAGAACGATGGTTATCAATACGTGAAATATAACCGGCCGGCAAGGAAGTTTGATTTCATTAATGATGTAAAGAATATTTTCTGCAAAGATGGAATTCCTCCGACAGCCATTAATTATTATGATGTGGTGTATAAGATCAATGGAGATACCAAATATCTTTCCAGCTGGCTGGTTCCGAATCATTCAGGATTCACTTTCGCGATCATTGATCCCGTGAGCGGGGAACCTGTAAATAATTATCCAACGGGAGTTTATCCTGGTGGAACTTATGGAAGCACTACCGGATATCCGGTCGGTCACTCACCAGAGCTTGCATTTGAATTTCCTGATGACACTACTGCAGGTTTAACGCGGATGGAAAATTTTATTAATAATAACATTCCTGCAGGTTATTATGTGCTTGCATATTCGCAGATGGGTCCAAAATTCGGAACCTATCCTGCAGGTTTAATAAATGCATTTGAAACACTTGGCGCTTCCGATCTTAATACTTTACCTGCCGGTCGTCCATATATTTTGTGGGGGAAAAAAGGAGTATCCCCGAATCCAGGAACTGCGAAAGAAATTCTCGCATCTTCTCCTGATTCCGTAATTGTTTTGGACACAACTATTACAACCAACTGGAATGAAGGTTACATCGCTTCACCGGAGATAGGGCCTGCATTCAGCTGGGATTCGCTTTCCTGGAACTGGCATTCAACAGACGGTCCCGGACATGCTGACAGTATCGAAATCAAACTGATCGGGATACAATTAAACGGACAGGATTCAGTGCTTGCAAGCTTCAATGAAACGCAGCTTAATATAGCGAATTTAGGTTCTTACGTGAATGCTACATTGTTCCCTAAAATAAAGCTGATGGCTTTCATGCGTGATGATGTGCTTCATACAGCACCGCAATTGGATAAGTGGCAGGTATTCTTTGCACCCGTTCCTGAAGCGGCAATCAATCCAGTAGCAGGTTTCAATTTCAGCAATGAAACAATACAGGAAGGTGATAATCTTATTATTCGTGTTCCGATCCAGAACATAAGTGAATATGCATTTACACAGGACAGTTTATTAGTTACATACTGGATAGAGGATGATGCCCGGGTTCAGCATCCGTTGCCTTCAAAGCTGAAGAAAAAACCTTTTTTGCCTTCGGAAGTTATTATTGATACGATATCAGTTAATACTACCGGATTTCAGGGAATGAATGCACTTTGGATGGAGGTCAACCCGGTAGGACAATCACGCTCGCAACTTGAACAGTATCATTTCAATAATATATTACGCGTCCCCTTTTCAATTAATACGGATCATGTAAATCCCTTGCTGGACGTAACCTTTGACGGGGTTCATATTCTGAATAACGATATCGTTTCTGCAAAGCCCAATATTGTCATCCAGTTAAAAGATGAGAATCGCTTCCTGGCCTTGAATGATACGAATGATTTTAAAGTTTTCATTAAAGCGCCCTCTTCATCTCTTGCACAACGGGTTTATTTCGGAGAAACTATGAGTTTTATTCCTGCGATTTTACCTGATAACAGCTGTCGCATTAATTATTCTCCTGTACTTTTTGAGGATGGGACTTATCAGTTGCTCGTTCAGGCAAAAGATAAATCAGATAACCAGTCGGGCGCGATTGATTATAAAATAAATTTTGAAGTGATAAACCGGTCAACCATTACCGAGGTAATGAATTATCCCAATCCTTTTTCCACATCTACGCGATTTGTGTTTACACTTACGGGTTCTGAAGTCCCAACCGGATTTAAGATTCAGATCATGACAATCACAGGAAAGATCGTGCGTGAGATCTACGAGAGTGAAATCGGTTCAATTCATATCGGAAGGAACATATCGGAATTCTCGTGGGATGGCAAAGATGAATTTGGAGACCAGCTCGCAAATGGAGTTTACCTTTATCATGTGGTAACAAAAATTAATGGTAGCCTGATTGAAAAGAGAGAAACTGCTGCCGACCAGTATTTCAAAAAAGGTTGGGGTAAAATGTATTTAATGAGATGATAAGGACCGTTTCATTTATGATCATTGCTTTTTTTTATTCTACATTTTCCTATTCCCAATCTTCCCTTCAAAAATTCAAATCAGTTTCTTTTTCTGAAAAATGTTGGGTAATATTTCATCCTTTTGTCGCGAAAAAAGCGATGAAAAAAACAAGCATGGTCCTTTCGGATGTGGACTCAGTAAAAAACACGGGTACAATCGGAACAGATATGAATGGCGGGAAGCTGGATGCGTTCAGGCATGCGTACTGGATGGCGACTCTGACAAATTCAATCGGTAAACATAAGTCATTAAAGCTTGGAAAGGCTCATGAAAAAGGAAATTACCGGACTTTCAAAAAGCATAAGCTTGAAGATTCTATTCTTCCGGATTCAGTAAGTTGCGAAATGGATCTGATGAATAATAAAGTGGGAGCTGATCTAGTGGGTGAAAAAAAACGCTTTGGAGAAAAGAAAGATATTCAAAACATTGTTTTGGAATCACTGAAGACAGGGAAGCTTTCCATTATAAAAAAAGATAAAGGAGGAAATTATTTATACTGTGATGGCACTTTTATCGACACAAACGTATGGGGAGGAAAGTGGAATATTCCCAAATGTCTTATAAGTTCAGATCAGAACTAAATTTTTATCTTTATACCCTGAATGAAAAAACATCAGCTCGTTTTACTCTCCTTACTTAGTGGCCTGTTATTGGCTGTAGGCTGGTTTCCGAATGGTGTATTTCCTTTTTTGTTTGTCGCTTTTATACCACTTCTTGCAGTAGAGAACGAATTCTACCTGAACGAAAAGTTAAAACCACGCTTTTTATTTGTGTGCGCTTACCTCGCATTTTTTCTCTGGAATATACTCACTACATGGTGGGTTAAAAATGCTTCATTCGGAGGAGCTGCTCTGGCCATCTTCTGTAACGCTTTACTGATGAGCATTCCCTTTATCCTTTTTCACCGCATAAAAAACAGGATTGGGGCTAACTGGGGTTATGTTTTATTTATTTGTTTCTGGCTTTCTTTTGAATTCATCCATTCTAACTGGGAGCTGAGTTGGTCATGGCTGACTTTAGGTAACGCTTTTGCCGATGCACCATCGATCATTCAGTGGTACGAATATACAGGAGTGTTTGGCGGAAGCTTATGGATATTGATTGTGAATGTGTTGATCTATGAAGCGATCAAAGCTTACAAAAACAGAACAAGATCGGCTCGTGTAAGGAACGCTTTGATCATTTCTGCTTTTATAGTTATCCCTGTTCTTTTATCATTTGCTGTCGGAAAATTTGCAGATAAATATTCCAAAGGCGGAATATCGGTTGTCGCGGTTCAGCCGAATATAGATCCTTACAATGAAAAATTCGATGCGCCTTTCGAAGAGCAGCTGCAGAAGATGCTTGAACTTGCGGCTAGCAAAGTGGATCAGAATACAGATTATGTTTTATTTCCTGAGACAGCCCTCACGGAAAATATCTGGGAAAGCCAGCTTGAGCAAAGCGGAAGTATTCAGATGTTGAGAATGTTTCTGAAGGATTATCCTAAGTTAAAGATTGTGATCGGTGCTTCTACCGGAAAGGTTTATGAGCCGGGTGAAGAGCTTTCCGTTACCGCGAGAAAGTTCACGCAGGAGGAAGGCTATTACGATTCATATAATACCGCATTGCAGGTCGATAATAAAAGGCCCATCCAGGTGTATCATAAATCAAAGCTTGTTCCTGGGGTTGAGCAAATGCCATTTCCCTTCATCTTTAAACATCTGGAGAGTGTAGCAATTGATCTGGGCGGAACAACGGGCGGACTTGGAATTCAGGAAGAACGCAGTGTGTTCGTTTCTGACGATCAGTTGATGAAGACGGCTCCCGTGGTATGTTATGAAAGTGTTTATGGTGAATACGTAAGTGAGTATGTAAGAAACGGGGCCAACTTTATTTCAATTATTACCAATGACGGCTGGTGGGGTGATACTCCGGGGTATAAGCAGCATTTGAAATACGGAAGGTTGCGTGCTATTGAAACGAGACGGTGGATCGCTCGTTCCGCAAATACCGGTGTTTCGTGTTTTATAAGCCCTTCTGGTGAAATTCACCAACCAACTGCATATTGGGAACCTGCAGTTATTTCACAAGAGATTCAGTTGAATAACGAGTGGACATTTTACACCCGTTTTGGTGATTATATCGCCAGGGCAGCATTGTGCCTAAGCATTGCTATGCTGCTATACGCAACCATACTTCGTCTCAGAAAAGTTCGTTATTAACTTTTAAACAATCTTGCATTTCGATTGCTTTATTATAAAAGGAATCTTAATTCCTGAATTGCCAAAAAATAGTAATTTTGTGCGCTATTGAGTTATTCTCACAACTCGGTTAAATCTAACAATTATGGAAAAATTTGATGTTACAGTTATCGGTTCCGGACCCGGAGGATATGTTGCAGCGATCCGCTGCGCACAATTAGGTATGAAAACAGCGATCATTGAGCGTTACAATACTTTAGGAGGCACTTGTCTGAATGTAGGATGTATCCCATCAAAAGCATTGCTTGATTCTTCGGAGCATTTCCATAATGCAACACATACTTTTGCTGAACACGGTATTGATGTGAAAGATATTAAGGTTAACCTTAAGCAGATGATCAAGCGTAAGGGTGATGTGGTGAAACAAACATGTGACGGAATTACCTTTTTAATGAAAAAAAATAAGATCACGGTCTTTACGGGACATGGATCTTTTGTAAATAAAAATACGATCGAGATAGCTTCAGCAGATGGGAAGAAAATTCAGATAGAATCTGCGAAAACGATCATAGCTACCGGCTCGAAACCTTCCTCATTACCGGGCATCGAAATAGATAAAAAGCGTGTTATCACTTCAACTGAAGCGCTGGAGCTTACCGAAGTGCCTAAGCACATGGTGATCATCGGTGGAGGAGTGATAGGGCTTGAATTAGGTTCAGTATATGCACGCTTGGGTGCAAAGATCTCTGTGGTGGAATTTACCGGTGGCATCATCAGCACCATGGATGGAGCGCTTGGAAAGGAATTGCAAAAAGTATTAAAGAAGCAAGGCTTCGAATTTTACTTTAATCATAAAGTAACAGGCGCTGTTACAAAAGGAAAAGAAGTGATCGTTACTGCTGATAATTCAAAAGGTGAAAAAATCGAATTGAAGGGAGATTATTGCTTGGTATCCGTTGGCAGAAAACCTTATACAGAAAATTTAGGCCTGGATAAAGCAGGCGTTAAAGTTGACAATCGAGGAAAGGTGGAGACAGATGATCATCTGCAAACAAACGTGGCTGGGATCTATGCGATCGGGGATGTGGTGAAAGGGGCAATGCTTGCACACAAGGCGGAAGAAGAAGGAGTATTTGTTGCCGAGTCAATGGCAGGACAGAAACCGCACATCAATTATAATCTGATCCCCGGAGTTGTATATACATGGCCTGAAGTAGCTGCCGTTGGTTTTACAGAAGAGCAATTAAAAGAGCAGGGGAAAAAATATAAGTCAGGAAGCTTTCCATTTAAAGCAAGTGGAAGGGCAAGAGCATCAATGGACACAGATGGTTTTGTAAAAGTTCTGACTGATGATGCAACTGATGAGATCTTAGGTGTTCACATGATTGGGCCACGCGCAGCAGACATGATCGCGGAAGCAGTGGTTGCAATGGAATACCGTGCAAGCGCAGAAGATATTTCACGCATGAGCCACGCTCATCCTACATTCACTGAATCGATGAAAGAGGCCTGTTTGGATGCAACAGGAAAGCGTGCATTGCATATATAATTAAAAATTGTTGAAATAGAGATTTAGAGAATTTAATTCTCCATTTCTTTAATTCTCCATTTCTACTTCATAAATGAAAACTGGAATACTATTAATTAACCTCGGAACACCGGATAGTCCAAAAACATCGGATGTCCGTAAATACCTTACACAATTCCTTAACGATCCGCGGGTGATAGATATCAGCCCGGTTGGAAGATTTATTCTTGTTAACGGGATAATTGTTCCCTTTCGTTCTTCAAAATCTGCAAAGCTTTATGAAAAGATCTGGACACCGGAAGGCTCTCCGCTTTTAACCAACAGCGTTAAAGTACAGAACAAGCTGCAACAGGCCTTAGGAAATGATTATGTGGTGGAGCTCGGAATGCGCTATCAGAGTCCTTCTTTGGAAAGTGCTTTGGATCAGTTAAGAAAGAAACAGGTAAGTAAGATTATTATCATCCCTCTTTATCCTCAGTATGCATCTTCAAGTACCGGCTCGTCAGTAGAGGAAGCAATGCGGATCTTAAAAGGGTGGGAAGTTACACCGTCTGTTGAGGTGATCTCTAAGTTCTATGATAATCCGGATTTTATTGACGCTTGTGTTGACCGTGCTAAGAAATATGATCTGAATGCTTACGATTATTTTATATTCAGTTATCACGGTTTGCCTGAAAGACACATAATGAAAGGTTCTGCTCATTATGGGGACAATACCTGTAAGCTTGGGTCCTGCTGTGATATGATCACCGAAAAAAATCAATATTGTTACCGTGCAAATTGTTTTGAAACAACACGTCAGCTTGTAAAAAGACTGAATCTTCCGGAAGGGAAATACGAGACAACATTCCAGTCACGCTTGAACGATAAGTGGATCAAGCCTTACAGCGATAAGGTTGTGGCGGATAAAGCAAAACAAGGAATAAAAAAGATACTTGTTTTTTCACCTGCATTTGTCGCTGACTGCCTCGAAACAATTTACGAAATAGGAACAGAGTATCAGGAGATCTTTCACGAAAATGGTGGCGAGAAGGTTCAGTTGGTCGAAAGTCTGAATGATTCTGATGTGTGGATAGAGGCGTTGAAAAAGATGGTGCTCAAAGGGGTACAGTAACGGTTAAAAATAACTGTTATTTTTAAGGATCATTTTGTCCTGACAAATAATACTATTAAGCTCTTATAAAGAGGTTTTCAGAATTTTAGTTTTATATAATTTGTTATTAGTAGAGATAGTAACAAAATACATCCCGTTAGGCTGATCATTAAATTGGATCTCAGACAAGTTAGTACCTTTAACACATTCAATGTTTTTTGAAATAATAAGTTTCCCGTTATAATCGTATACATTAACAAACGCGGTTCCATCAACGGCACACTTATAAGATATTTCTGCTGAATTCTGTGTTGGGTTAGGCCTTACATTGATAATGTCGTTATCTTCAGATCTAATTAAGGTAACTAAATCAGAGTATTCGTAATCCCCGTTAAAATCAGTTTGTTTAAGTCTGTAATAACTGGTTCCTGGATAAGGTTTATCGTCTGATACAGAATAATTCAAAGAAGAAGTACTATTGCCTGAAGGTGATTTGGATTTATAAATTCCCACAGTCTCCCAGTTCACCGCATCGTGAGATTTATCAACTGTGAAATAATCGTTATTTGTTTCAGAAGCGGTAATCCAGAAAATTTCAGCGATATCATCTTTTGATAAAGCGTCAAACTTGATTAATTCAATAGGAAGAGGGATGACATTTGTGGCGCTTAAGCTAAACGAACAAAACGCCCCGGCATTGCCATCGATACCAACGTAAACGGACTGGTTCGGACTTAAATTAGTAATAGTAGCGGTCACAGTACCACCTGATCCGGAAGTATTGCCTAAGTTGGTTAATGAAGTACATGATCCAGACCAGAATCCTATTTGGAAACCACTTCCTCCCCCGGAACAACTAATTCCGGTAATGCTAATAGTAACAGTACACGGATAAGTGCATGTTGAAAGTGTTGTAAAGGTGTACCATGCATTATTTTCTAACGACCCGGCATCGAACTGGCTTGCCGGGGGCTCCGTATAGGAGCCGTTACTCCCTGCAGTCATGCAATAATTATTAAAGCTCTGGGAGACAGTACTGATTGCTGAAGCTCCTGTACAATAATCATTTGGAGCTAACAGAGTTTGTGTACAAAGAGTTGAGGTTGAAGCCGGTGCATTAGCAGTCCAAACACTCAGATAATAACACGTACTTGCTGTCAGGCCCAAACCTGCGGTTGACCAATTTGCCGTAGTGGCACTCGAATAGCAGTTAGCAGAACCAGTAACATACCCGGAAAGTGTTGTTCCGGAACATCCCGTATAAAGCGCTATTGAGGTTCCTCCCCCAGAATTAAGGCCCGTTAGAGCAAATGTAACACACGTGTTGGAAGCATTGGTGCAAAAGCTGATAACCCTCCGCTGGCCGGCACCACCAAATCCGCTGCCGGTGCACGGTGATGAAGCGCTCACCTGACTTGCTGCGTCAAAATCATAGCAAGTTGAAGTGCTGGTTGGTGTGCCCGCACTAATACTCGTTGTACACTGTGAATTAACACGAAGGGCAAATATAGACACCAAAACAAGGAGTAAAGTTCTTTTCAACATCGAATTAGTTTTTTGGAGTATATTCTAAAGTTAAATTCCCTACAGTTTTCCTGTAGATAACAGTTTCACCAATTAAATATCTGGTATATCCTTGTTCCTCTGGAGTTAGCGGACTTTGATCAGGACCTCCACGAACAACCGAATGGTTAGAGTTCGGGACTGGGGAGGATAAAGTGTCCGATACCACACTCTTAAGAGGAGTTATTGTGATTCCGTTTTGAGCATGGAGACTACCGAAGAAGCAGATACATAATACTGTTAAAAGGGCTCTGATTTTATCTGAAAGTTTATTCATTTCTGTAAAATAAATAAGGAAGTGATATCTGATTATTTGAAAATTATTAGCTAAAATACACATCAAGTATCTAATAAGCAAGTTTTATACTGCTTATTTTCTTAAATTGTCGAGATTAATTTTCAATAAATGAATTATTTACGAATAGTTTGACCTTATTAATGGCAAGCATAATGTTTTCAATTTCTATTAATCGATATGCTAAAACAGCGCTGCCTATCGCGGTGCTCTGTTTCTTTTCATGGAATACATATGCCCAAAACGCGGATACCTGGACACTTAAAAAGTCAGAGTCTGGAATCTCCGTTTATGCCCGTGATGCAGAAAATTCTTCTTACAAAGAGTTGAAGTCGATCCTGTATCTAAAAACTTCTTTAAGCAGCCTGGTTGCTTTGCTGTCAGACTACGAAAGTTACCCGAAATGGGTATATCGCTGCGGGGTATCAACGACTATTAAACGAATCTCGGAACTAGAAACCATTCATTATCAGAACATAGTTGCTCCTTGGCCTGTCGACAGCCGCGACTTCGTGGTGAATATAAAACTTAGCCAGGACCCTTTATCCGGAGCTGTAAGTCTGGTTTCGAGCTGTATCCCGAATTATATCCCAAAGGTGAAAGACCACGTACGAATAACGGAATTTCGTGCGTCTTGGACCTTAACGCCACAGAAGGACGGAACTGTGGAGGTGGTATACCAGCTATTGGTTAACCCAGGTGGGAGCATTCCGGCATGGCTGATAAATTTAGCTGTAGTGGACGGGCCGTTTGAAACTTCCCTGAATCTGATTCAATGGATAAAAAAAGATAAATATCAGAAAGCAGTTTTGCCTTTTATAAAAAATTGAAACGCACCATAAAACTTATAACTTTGCAGCCATTGTAGTTCGACAATGCCTTGATATGACGATTCACGATCAGAAAAATAGTTCAAAACCGGAAGCAAAGTTCATCGATATTGAGAAAGCGATAGCTTCCAAAAATCCAAAACTTCTTAAATTCCTTCCAGGATTCCTCCTTCGGTATATCAAAAAAACAATTCATGAGGATGATCTTAACGATGCCGTATTCAGGTATAAAGATAAGCATGATTACGAAATAGTGAAGGCTGCTATGGAGGAGTTTGGTGCGAATACAAAGGTGATAGGAGAGGAGAATATTCCAAAAGAAGGCGGAGTGATCATGGCGGCAAATCACCCTTTAGGCGGACTTGACGGAATTGCGTTTATGAAGGTGGTTGGCCATTTCAGAAAGGATATTCGTTTTTTTGTTAACGATCTCTTAATGGCGCTTAAAAATTTTGATCCTATTTTCGTTCCCGTTAATAAACATGGCAGAAATTCTTCTGATTATACTCAGCGCTTTGAAGAGGTGTATGCATCCTCAAATTGTTTACTGATATTTCCGGCCGGACTTGTATCGCGCAGACAAGACGGTATAGGCATCCAGGACCTGATGTGGAGAAAGAGTTTTATAGCCAAATCAATTCAGTATAAAAAGAATGTTGTTCCTGTATATATTGATGGAAACAATTCCTCTTTTTTTTATAACCTGGCGTATTGGAGAAAAAAACTGGGAATAAAAGCAAATCTCGAAATGTTCTACCTTGTTGACGAAATGTATAAACAGAAGGGAAAAACAATTACCTTTATTTTTGGTGAGCCAATTTCCTGGGAAACATTTACCAAAGATATGCCTGCTGAATACTGGTCAGAAAAAGTAAAGCAGCATGTTTACGCGCTGAAATCGGGAGATAAAAGCAAAATGCTGCCAACTGTGTCTTCCAAAAATAACTAAGTACAAAATTGCATTATGCAAACCATTATAGAACCGGTTGACAGAAATATATTAGAAGCGGAACTTACTTCCGAACGCTTTGTTCGTGAAACTAATAATGGCGATAATATGATTTACATTATCACACATCATGATTCCCCGAATGTGATGCGTGAGGTGGGAAGATTGCGTGAGCTTACGTTCCGGACTGCGGGTGGAGGAACCGGACATGAGATAGATATTGATGAATTCGATACTGCAGACGCTCCTTACAAACAATTGATTGTCTGGAATCCCCTTGAAAAAGAAATTGTAGGTGGTTATCGTTTTATTAAACTGAAGGATGCTCCACTTGTTAACGGAATTGTCCATGTTGCCACTACAGAGCTTTTCCATTTCTCTGAGAAATTTATGAATGAGTATGTCCCTTCTACAATCGAGTTAGGACGGTCGTTTGTCCAACCAAAATTTCAGCCTTCGGTTGATAACCGTAAAGGTTTGTTTTCTCTCGATAATTTATGGGACGGCCTCGGTGCTATTGTGATTGACAATCCGGACATGAAACATTTCTTTGGAAAAGTCACGATGTACACCGATTTTAATGTTCATGCGCGTGATATGATCCTTGCATTCATGAATTATTTCTTCCCTGATCCTGATCATCTTGTAACACCTATTGAACCACTTCAGCTGAAGACTGATGTTTCAGAATTCCTGAATTCAATAAAGGGACTTTCTTATAAAGAAGCTCACCGCATCCTTGGGCAGCAGGTTCGTGAACTCGGTGAACATATTCCTCCGCTTGTAAATGCATATATGAATCTTTCTGCAACAATGAGAACTTTCGGAACCTCGCTTAATTCTCATTTCGGAGAAGTGGAGGAAACCGGGATCCTTGTGACCATTGCAGACATCTACGATACCAAAAAGGAGAGGCATGTTGCTACTTATAAAAAGTAGCGAGAGAATACTCCCAAACAAAAAAGCGTTAATTCTTACATCTGAGAAGTTAAACCACGGATTGGTTAACTAGAACGTTCAATTCTCTATTCCTTTGTCATGTAATCAAAAAACATGATATGAGAACTTTTTTACTATTAATTCTAATGAGTGTGAGCTTACATCACGCGGAATCCCAAAATTTATTTGAAAAGTCTTTTAATAAAAACGGTAATGCATCAGGATCGTCAGTTATCAGAACAACTGATAGCCAAATTGTCGTAGCCGGAAACATTATGTACGGATTCACAAATAATGATATAAGCTTGATAAAAACTACTCTTAATGGAGATACGGTGTGGTGTAAGTTTTATGGTGCCGAAGGAATTGATCTTGCGGCTTCTGTTAGAGAAACGAACGATAACGGCTTTGTAATTGTAGGATCATCAAATAGTTTTTCAGCTAATGGAGATAAGGATATATATGTAATCAAAACTGACCAGGCAGGAAATACAATGTGGAGCAGGACTTATGGCGGGTATGACCTGGATGAAGGTGTTTCAATTGAATTAACAGCCTCTGGATATATTGTGTCTGGTATTACCAAAAGCTTTGGTGCCGGAGGAGAAGATATGTATTTACTATGTTTAACATCTTCAGGTGATATTGTTTGGTCACGAACGTATGGTGGATCCGGAGATGATTACATGAGTGGAGCTAAAGTAACACAAGATGGAGGCTTCTTTCTGGTAGGCACAATTCCTGAAAAGGAGTCAATAACACAAAGTACAAATATCTCTGTTATCAGAACAGATAGTTTAGGGGGTCCTCTTTGGGTGAAAGAATATGGCGGGACTGAAAGTGAATATGCAACAGCCAGCAGCATGACTGCAACCGGGGGAATTGTAATAACTGGTGGGGCCTTCGATCAGGGGAACGAAAACATGTTTATATTGAACGTTAATAGTCAAGGTAATATTCAATTTTCCTATGTATTTGATGGGGGAGGACGTGATATTGGGTATTCTATAATGAGTATAACCGCCAACGAATATATTATAGGCGGAGAATCTGAAGTTACAGGAGATCAGATTAATGGTTCACTCGTATGTATAGACAGCACAGGAAATATTAAATGGTATTCGTCTGTAGGGGGTCAAAATAATGATGTGATAACGGATGTAACTTCATGTATTAATGGTGATTTAGTTTTAACAGGTTACACTTTTAGCTTTGGTTCAGGCTCACAGGATCTATATCTGGCAAGAACTTCTCCCCTTGGTCATACTTCATGTTCTGCTTTGTCAATATTTGCAGTTGCGGATACAGCCGGTTTTACAGTTCAGCAACCAATCAATTTTCTTTCGTTTGGCGCAGAATTCCAGGCTGTTGACGTTTATTTTGATTTATATTCGGGCGAGAATACCTTTACCCGCTGTTATTACAACCCTCCGACTCATTTAATCTCTCAGCATATAAACATTGACTCGACAACCTACGTAAACTCCGCACATGATCTGGATGATTCGTATAAACAAGTAAACGTGATCACTCCCATTCTCTCAGATAAGCCGTTTTCTATGAATGTATTTCCTAATCCTTCACAGGGCGATAAAATTTCGATCTCATTAACCGGGATGCTTGCAGAAGAAGAAGTATCAGTGGTAATATATGACGCCCTGGGAAGGGAAGAATATTCAAATGCACATTCAATGGAAAGTGGCGAAAATGTTTATCTGATAAGCCTCTCCGGCCAACTTTCTCCAGGCGTGTATATGATGGTCGCTACTACTAAAAGAGGAACAGATAACAAGATAATAGTCGTAAATTAAAAGTCACAAGTATAATATTAAGGCGCAGGAACTTTCGGTTTCTGCGCTTTCGTTTTTTTAATAAGTGATGTTTGTATAAAGAACATTACCTTTGGAAGATGGAAATACGTTCCGCAAACTTTGTGATCAGTAATACGGATATTGCAAAATGTCCTGCGCCTAAATTGCCGGAATATGCTTTTATAGGCCGTTCGAACGTTGGGAAATCTTCTCTGATCAACATGCTTGTAGAACGCAGGGACATGGCCAAAACCTCCGGAAAGCCGGGGAAAACGCAACTGATAAATCATTTCCTGATCAATGAGAACTGGTATCTGGTGGATTTGCCGGGTTACGGTTACGCGCAGGTGTCGAAGGATAAAAGAGAGCAATGGGAAAAGTTTATCCGTAAATATATTCTTGAAAGAGAAAACCTGATGTGCTTGTTTGTTCTTGTGGATTCTCGTTTGAGCCCGCAGCGGGTGGATCTGGAATTCATGGATTGGCTGGGCGAGAACAATATCCCATTTGTGATGGTATTCACAAAAATGGATAAGCTATCCAAATTAAAGACAGCCACAAATATTCGTAACTATAAAGAGGAGATGGGGAAAAGCTGGGATGAGCTGCCACCATGTTTTTACACTTCCGCGGAAATGAAAGAAGGGCGTAAAGAGCTTCTTGATTTTATAAGCGAAACCAATCAGCTCTTCAAGCCACTCTGAATCTAATTTTTCTTTTCTATCAACTTTAATTTCTCTGCAAAGTGCTGAGCGTAAGTTCTCATCTCTTTGGCAGATTCAGTCTCTCCTGTAGCTCTTTCAAAGGTGTCTGCCATTGACAGAAGGCATTGATGATAAAATTGTTTCATCTCATCCACCATCATGTCTTTTGTCCAAAGGTCAATGCGTAATGTGTTATTTTCGTTTGCATCCCATAATGCGATCATCACTGCTTTGCTGGCGCTCTGTTCCTCTCCGTCCGAAGCCATCCAGTCGATCTTTTCCGGTAAATTATTTTCGTCAAGCGTAACTGTAAATTTAATTTCTGATTGTTTCATGTTTTTTTATTTCAAATTGTAAAATTGTTAATCCTAAATCCCAAATCCCAAATCTCCCAATCAGCAAACCATCACTTCGGTTTATACTTTGATTTTATAAGGATCTTCTGAGCGTCTGTTTCGTTTATGAGCTGTTGCACAGTCATATCCGGATTATTCTTCATGTATTGTCTGATGATCTGCCAGCCTGTCCAGTAGCCGATCCTCGGAGCCGACTCTTTACTTAGTGCTGAGGTGAAAGGCCCGTCAGCAGTAAATTTCATTATCTCGGCCTGATCGGTGGTGTAAAGTAATTTTTGTGCGGCAAAATAGCTCCAGATGTTAAATTCATTCTGTTTACAATATTGCATTTGTGAATCTGAATAATGGATCTTGATAGTGTCCTCAACATTGGGTAGCATTGCATCCATCAGATACATGATCTTTCCAACATAAACGATCTCGCTCAGGAAATCGCTCTTGTCCATGTTATAAGGGAATTGGCTGATTAAAAATTCCCTGGTCACATCCGGTACAATGTTCTCTTTATTCATGAACATGGTTTTGTAACGTGGTAATGCAAGCATCTGATAAAATTTATTTTTGCTGCCAAGATACATCTCCAGCCCAATACCGATGGTGGTATCCACAGGTACCACCCATTGGTTGTAGCCTGAGATCATTGTGGAAATAACAGGTGCCTTTTTCTCCGGAAAATAATATTTAAAATGACGGAACATGTCCGTCAGATCATTTTCCAGTGTGTCTGTATTGGGATATGCTTTCATAACACTTTCAAATGTTTCGCGCATGTCGCGGTCATAAATGAATTGTTTCAGCCTCACCGCATAACCTGAATCGCGAACTTCACCATTGTTGATGATCCTGCTGAAAAAAACAGGATAGAAACTACCGTATTTTGATTGGAGATCGTCTGTAACAACCGAAATTTTTGATGTGTCCATCGTGAAAAGATCTTTCTCAAGCCTTTTAATGGAAACCTTCGGGATATCCACTTCACTCACATCCACGTCCAAAGGATTGCTTCCGCATGAGGATAAAAATCCTGTGATTATCCCTATTAACACGCAGAAATTAAAGTTTTTCATATCAAATAATTACTTAATATTGTAAACAATTGAGGAGTGATTATATAATTGTTGAACCACAAAAATATATAAAAAAAATGAAGAAGATACTTACATTAACAGCTATGGTAATTGCCGCTTCATCTGCTTTTGCACAGGATGACGCACTTTCAAAAAATGTTAGATTTGGATTAATGGTTTCACCTTCCGTAAACTGGTATAAATCAGGTGAGAAGATCACTGAAAAGAATGGAGCTTCCATTAAGTTTGGCGGTGGACTTGCAATAGAGTTCAGGCTCACAAACGTAGCTGTGTTTGCTACAGGGCTTATGATCAATACCAGTGGAGGTAAAGTAAAATATAAGAATGATCTTTCCGGAAATCCTTCTTCAAGCTATGTAGCTTATTTCTATGATAAGGAAAATGAAGAGATCGCAGAGTTTCAACCGGCTTACGATGCTTATACAGACACAGCATCACTCGCAGGATATAACCGTTATACACCTTGTCTGGTAAATGAGAGAAAATATAGTGTTACCTATGTTACTCTTCCTTTGACACTTAAACTGCGCACTAAAGAAATCGGTGCGTTAACATACTTTGGTATGTTCGGGATCAATTCTTCATTCAGAGTTGCTGCAAAAGCTACTGACGAAGTTCAAAAGCCGGCAGCTACTTCGGTGAATGGCTGGGGTACTCCTGAAACAATCACAAAAGCAGACATAAAAAAAGATGTTAATCTATTCAATGAGGCTTTGAATATGGGTTTAGGGGTTGAGTGGAATTTGTCGGGAAGTACATCGCTTGTGATTGGTGCAAACTACCTTCTGGGGTTCACAAATGCAGTAAAAGGCGAATCTGAATACCTGACTAAATTTACTCAGGGCGGACCTGGATACGGTGCAAAATTAAAGCAAAGCCTGAAAGCAAACAGTATTGGCTTAACTGTGGGTGTTCTATTCTAACACTCAATGGTTAGTAAAATTAATCCCGGTTTCACTTTGCTGAAGCCGGGATTTTTATTTTTGGTAAAGCAAATTACAGCAGATGAAAAATAAAGAAGTAATTGAACATATAGTCGCATGGTTGAAACATTACAGCGAGCAAAGCAACACAAAGGGGTTTGTCATCGGAATTTCCGGTGGAATAGATTCAGCCGTTACATCCACACTATGCGCGATGACCGGAAAAGAGCTGATCTGCCTAAATATGCCTATACACCAGCACAAGGCAGAATATGATCGAGGACATGAGCACATTGACTGGCTCAAAAAAAAATTTCCAAAAGTTACATCTCACGAAGTCGAATTGACTAAAACTTTCCAATCCTTTGGTGAAGCGCTGCCAACAGATGTGCAGGATTGGCTGACTATGGCGAACTCACGCTCACGTTTAAGAATGATGACGTTATATGCATTTGCCGGTCACCACAAAATGCTTGTGGCCGGAACAGGCAATAAAGTGGAAGATTTCGGGATCGGATTCTTCACGAAGTACGGGGATGGTGGCGTGGATCTTAGTCCGATCGCTGATCTTATGAAATCGGATGTTTATAAACTTGCTCAGGAGCTCGAAGTGCCTCAATCAATTCAAAAAGCAAAACCAACGGATGGCCTGTTTCACGATTCACGGAGCGATGAGGATCAGATAGGCGCAAGTTATGATGAGCTGGAATGGGCTATGAAATTTATCGCCAATCCGCATGATTTCAGTTTGCTGAATGACAGACAGAAGATCGTACTTGATATTTATACCCGCATGAATAAAGCAAACCAGCATAAGATGAATCCGATTCCTGTTTGCGTTATCCCCGATGAACTAAAAGACAATAAATAAAATGATTGAAAAGATATATGCGCAGTTTGTGAAACATCCTGCTGTCTGCACCGACACCCGCGAAATAAAAAAGGATTCTATTTTCTTTGCTTTGAAGGGAGAAAACTTCAACGGTAATCGCTTCGCTATGCAGGCGTTGGAAAATGGTTGTTCTATGGTGGTAGGAGATGAAGCGGAATATGCAAAGGATGAACGCTGCGTTCTTGTAAAGGATGTACTCTCCACTTTGCAGGAACTTGCAAACCACCATCGTAAACAAATGAAAATTCCGGTGATTGGGATAACAGGCTCAAACGGGAAAACAACTTCCAAAGAGCTTATAAATGCAGTCTTGAGTCAAAAATACAAGGTGCTTGCAACTAAAGGGAATCTGAATAATCATATAGGCGTGCCGTTAACGCTTCTGTCAATTACACCTGAACATGAAATGGCGATCGTTGAAATGGGTGCGAATCATCAAGGTGAGATTGAAATGTTAAGTAAAATTGCTGAACCTGATTTTGGAATCATCACAAACATTGGAAAGGCTCACCTGGAAGGATTTGGTGGAATAGAAGGAGTGAAGAAAGGGAAGAGCGAGCTGTACAGATATATTCAGGAACATAAAGGAAGATTATTTGTCCATGCGGATGACGATGTGCTGATAGAGCTTGCCGGCTTGACCGACAAGGTTACGTACGGTACAAAAAAGCTTTATGATATTGTCGGCAGCATGAGCACTTCCGAACAAAAAGAATTTATTTCTTTTCAATGGGCCACCCGGTATAACGCAGCGAATGTAAAGAAGAGCGAGATGGTGAACACGAAGCTTGTTGGAGTTTACAATTATTACAACCTGTTATGCGCTGCCTGTGTGGGAAATTATTTCAAGGTGGAAGATGCACTTATAAATAAAGCGCTAAGCGAATATGTGCCTTCCAACAACAGATCGCAACTTCAAAAAACAGAGACAAATACACTGATCCTCGATTATTATAATGCTAACCCTTCGAGTATGAGCCTTGCGTTGGAAAACTTTGCTTCCCTTCAGCACACCAACAAAATGGTCATCCTTGGGGATATGCTTGAATTAGGACAGGAGGGTGCAAAAGAGCATGAGGCTATTGTTCAGCTCCTGCAACAAAAAAAGATTGAAAATGCATTATTGGTAGGGCCTCTATTTATTGAAGCGGGAAAAAGTATTAATGCAAAAACATTTGCTTCCAGCGATGATGCGTTAAATTATTTGAAAGAACATCCTGTAAAAAACAGCGCGATCCTTATCAAAGGATCGCGCGGAATAAAACTTGAGAAAGTGGTGGAAGTTTTATAACTCCCCACTTCAGTGTGGTGTTATGCTAACAATGATCTTGAAATAACGATCTTCTGCACTTCAGTTGTTCCTTCGTAGATCTGTGTGATCTTTGCATCGCGCATTAATCGCTCAACATGGTATTCTTTTACGAAACCGTAGCCTCCATGAACCTGCACAGCTTCAATAGTAGTGTCCATAGCGACCTTTGAAGCAAACACTTTTGCCATCGCGCTTGCTCTGTCGAAATTCACATGCTGATCTTTCATCCATGCAGCTTTTAGGCATAATAAACGTGCAGCTTCGATCTGAGTTGCCATATCAGCAAGTTTGAACTGAATTGCCTGGTGCTGGTTGATAGGCTTTCCAAATGCTTTACGCTCTTTTGAATAAGCAAGAGCTAATTCATAAGCTCCTGAAGCAATTCCTAATGCCTGAGAAGCAATTCCGATTCTCCCTCCGGATAATACCTGCATTGCGAATTTAAATCCAAAACCATCTTCACCGATGCGGTTTGCTTTTGGAACTTTTACATCAGTGAACATTAATGAGTGTGTGTCAGAGCCACGGATCCCTAATTTATTTTCTTTCGGCCCGACAACAAATCCATCCATTCCTTTTTCAACGATCACAGCATTGATCCCTTTATGACCTTTTGCAACATCTGTTTGAGCGATCACAAGATAAACTGAAGCAGTGCTTCCGTTAGTGATCCAGTTCTTTGTTCCATTAAGAAGATAATGATCCCCTTTATCTATTGCAGTTGTTCTTTGAGAAGTTGCATCTGAGCCCGCTTCCGGTTCTGACAAGCAAAATGCACCAATGATTTCGCCTTTTGCAAGAGGGACTAAATACTTTTGTTTCTGTTCTTCAGTACCGAATTTTTCAAGTCCCCAGCAAACAAGTGAATTGTTAACACTCATTACCACAGAACATGATGCATCCACTTTGGAAATCTCTTCCATTGCTAAAACATAAGAGATACAATCCATTCCGCCTCCGCCATATTTCGGATCCACCATCATTCCCATAAATCCAAGCTCACCCATTTGCTTAATTTCTTCTGCAGGAAATTTCTGGTGCTCGTCACGCTCGATTACTCCCGGCTTTAATACATCATTTGCAAAATCACGAGCTGCTTTCTGGATCATTAAGTGCTCTTCTGTCAAATCAAAAAACATGTTTGATAATTTTATATTAAATAATTACTTTATTTTTGAAATCGTCTCTGTGCGCTGAATCAATTCGGACGCGGATGACAAATGTAAATTTTATATTCAAAATTCGCTAATTGTTTATGACAATTTTAAGCCCTCAAACCTACCATGTAATCGGCCTTATGTCAGGCACTTCCCTTGATGGGCTTGATATGGCATTTTGTCGATTCACTGTTGATAATAACAAGTGGTCGTTTGAGATACTTCAGGGTGAAACCAAGGCGTACTCCACAGAATGGAAGGAACGTTTATTGGCGCTGGAAACTGCTTCAGGTCTGGAATTCCAACAAACCAATGCTGAATACGGGTTGTACATCGGCAGGGCGGTTTCCGATTTTATTGTGAAACACCGTATTAATGCGGATTTCGTTTCTTCACACGGACATACAATTTTTCATCAGCCTCTCAACAGGCTCACTGTTCAGGTAGGTGCAGGCAGTTCAATTGCGGCAGCTTGTCAGATGCCTGTGGTCTGCGATTTCAGAACTCTGGATGTTGCACTTGGAGGACAAGGTGCTCCACTTGTACCGATAGGTGACAGGCTGTTGTTCTCTGAATACGATTACTGCATCAACCTGGGGGGCTTTGCAAACATCTCGTATGAAAATAAAGGAAGAAGGCTGGCTTATGATGTTTGTCCGGTGAATATTGTAATGAACAGGGTTGCGGAAAAATTCGGAAAAGCATATGATGATAAAGGAAGTATTGCACGATCAGGAATGGTCAGTAAATACCTTCTGAATGAGTTGAACGGATTGCCTTATTTCAGACAGGCTGCAGGGACACCTAAATCGTTGGGGAAAGAATGGGTCATTGAAAATTTAGATCCGTTATTAAATGAGTATGAAGTGGAGGACAATGATGTTTTAGCAACCTTGTGTGAACATGTTGCCGTACAGCTTGCACGTGCCCTCGAAAATCTGCCAAAAGGAAAAGTTCTTATCACGGGTGGAGGCGCTTATAATGAATTTCTTATAGAAAGAATAAAAGCCGCGATTACAATGGATGTTATTATTCCTGATCCCAAAGTGATCGAATTCAAGGAGGCCTTGATCTTTGGTTTTCTGGGTGTTCTGAGGATGCGTAACGAAGTGAATTGTCTTAGAAGTGTTACTGGCGCAAGAGAAAATAACTGTGGCGGGGCGGTCTATTTCTCTTAGAAAATGAAATAAAAAAAGAACCGCCCTTCTTTTGAAGCGCGGTTCTTTTTTATTATTGTTTAGAAATTCTCATCATCAAAGAATTCATCGTCATCGTCATCAAAACCTTCATCCAGTTTCAGATCATCTTCCTCCAAATTAAAATCCTCATCTTCCTCACCTTCTAAATTATTTTTCCAGTTTTTTTTCTCCTTCTCTTTTAAAGGCTTTAATTTAGTCGGCTTCCGTAATTCCCCTGAATCCTTGGACTTGTCGGCCTTCTTAGCAGGACTCTTTTTTGGTGTGCTTGCTTTTTTCATTTGTAATGAAAATTCGTTTTAAAAAATGGTTTTGTTTTTAAAATTTCTCAATGACCTTACTCTTATACAAATCTCGTAAAAAAATATTTTTGAAACAAAAAAATAATTCAAAAAATCTTTAAGGTATAGTTACCTTTGCGTGCCTTATTTTTACTATAAATATTTACTAATCGGCAGAAAATGTTATATCAAACTATGCAGCATACATTTCTCGGAAACACAATAGAAAATTACTGCTGGTTCGCAGGGATCATACTGATTGGAATTATTTTTTTGCGGCTGCTTTCAAAGCTCCTCACATTCTTCATCTTTCGTTTTCTTAAGAATTATTCTACTGGTGTCGGTTATGATCAACTCTTAGTGCTTCTTAAAAAGCCTTTGAATATTTTTATTTTACTCGTTACATTTTATTTTGCAATCCAGCACCTTGATTTTCCTGTCGAATGGAATATTGCTTCGAGCGAAAAATTCGGGATCCGGTTGGTGATATACAGATCATATCAGATCGCAATTGTTGGTGCACTCACCTGGATCTTATTACGATTGACAGATTTTCTCGGGTTGGTGTTAATGCACAGGGCTTCAATGACCGAATCAAAATCAGACGATCAACTGGTCCCTTTTGTTAAAGAATCCATAAAAGTGATCCTGGTTATTTTTTCAATCTTCTTTATGCTTGGGGCTGTTTTTAAGCTGAATATCGCATCTCTTATAGCGGGTTTAGGTATCGGAGGGCTTGCCATTGCGCTTGCAGCAAAAGAGTCGTTGGAGAATCTTCTGGGTTCGTTCACAATCTTTCTCGATAAACCTTTTGTGATTGGCGATCTGATAAGGATCAACGGAATTGAAGGCACAGTGGAGAAAATAGGATTTCGCAGCACAAGACTAAGAACCCCCGAAAAAAGCTATGTTACAGTTCCAAATAAAAAACTGGTGGATACCGAATTGGATAATCTATCACTCCGCATTCAGCGCAGAGCCAATTTTAAAATTGGTTTAACCTACGATACAAAAGCATCTCAACTGAAAAAAATTGTTTCACAACTTCAGACTGCAATTGAAAATCATCCGCATGTATTGCCCAATGAAACCCGCGTAACTCTTTTTGAATTCGATGCAAGCTCCATGAACATCACGGTGCTATATTTTGTGGATACCCTTGAGTATGATGTTTATATTAAAGTACGTGAGGAGATAAATTATATCATCATGGAAATTGTAGAGGCTAATGAAGCTTCTTTCGCCTATCCAACAAGAACACTGATCATGAAAAAGTAGTCATGTGATTTTTATAAAGCGGAATGATTTCCGTTTTTTTTATGCCCATGCAATAAATTAGAAAGCATGCCGTTCTCTTCAAACATCCCCGTACATCCCCACATTTTGATATAAGCTCAAGGCATTACTGCTTTTCATCCCCGCTTATATAGTTGTCCGAAATTTCGGAAAAGGAATCGCTAACCCTAAAACTATATAACCATGAAATCGCTGTTTAACTCCGAAGAAAATTTTAATGAACTTATTTTTGAGAACAAAAATAAAGAGTACGGTGCTTATGCACTAAGAGCCTCTCAAAGTGATACTGTGTCCAAAAGCCTTATGATCACGGCATCTGTAATGAGCTTGCTATTTATCACCTTCTTTTTTCTCACAAGGACAAACAGCAAACCGGTCATTGATTACGATCCTAACATTATTCCTCCAATTCCTGTTCAGACGGTGGTGGAGATGGTGATACCGAAGACTGATCCAAAGGTGATTCCAGAAAAGCCCAGAGATCCAAAACCGCCTGTCACTAACACAGGTGCTTTCACAGCCTCGGACGATCATGATAAAACAATCGAAAAGACAAATGATGATCTGAACATAGGTAAAAAAAATATAGATGAGGGTCCAGCATACGATAGCGCTGAATTCATGGAGCCAACGGTTTTAGAACCGGCTGTTTCAAACGAACCTACAGGCTTCCCGGATGAAGAGGCAAAATTTCAAGGGAATGTATATCAGTTCATAAAAGATAATATGCGATATCCTCAAATGGCTGTGGAAAATGGAACACAAGGTACGGTTGGTTTGTCCTTCATAATCGAAAAAGACGGATCAATAGGGGAAGTAAAAGTTTTAGGGAGGGTTGCTGACGGTTGTACGGAAGAAGCTATAAGGGTTGTGAAGATGATGCCAAAATGGAAGCCCGGAAAAAACCATGGTCAGCCGGTACGCGTGATCTTTAATTTGCCTGTAAAGTTCAGGCTTCAATAAACAATTCTCTGTTTATAAGTTAAAGCTAGTTTGAAAATTCCACGCTGGCATATAATTAATTTAGCAATCGTGAGTTAATACACTCTCGGTTGCTTTTTTATTTTAAAACTATAAAACAAACAGATATGTTCAATTCCATTCTTTTGCAAATTGTAAATAATGGTGCTGCTGTTGCAGCGCAGGTTACTGATACGATGAATAGTGCTGCTGTTCCGGCAACTCAATTGCCTGCTGCCGAAGTTCCGAAACAAGCGAGTTTGTCATTGTTGGATCTTGTTATGATGGGAGGGTATATAATGATACCTATGGCCATTTTATCTGTATTGACCATTTATTTTTTATTTGAGCGTTTCATGACAATCAACAAAGCTTCTAAGCTGGATGCCAATTTTATGAACCATATCAAGGATTATATCCATAACGGAAATATGGATGCGGCTAAAGCTTTGTGCAGAACAACAGCTTCACCTGCTGCCCGGATGGTGGAAAAAGGAATTTCGCGTATTGGTAAGCCGATCAAAGAAATCGAAGAATCAATGGAGGCTGTTGGCAAACTGGAAGTGAACAGGCTTGAAAAAAATCTGAGTGTATTAAGTCTTATCGGTAGAATTGCTCCGATCTTCGGTTTTATTGGAACTATTGCCGGAGTTATCAAGATCTTCTATGATATATCCCTCACTGATAATATCAGTATCGGTGCTATCTCTTCGGGGCTTTATCAGAAGATGATCACTTCTGCTTCGGGATTAACCATCGGTTTGCTCGCCTTTATTTCCTATTATATTTTGAATGCAATGCTGGACAGAACTATTAATAAAATGGAGACCGTATCTGTTCAGTTTATTGATTTGTTGCATGGTCCGGGTAAATAGGTTGGAATAGGTAAATTTTTTTGACACTTAGAAAATGTAATCATGAAAATAAAACGCAGACATAAAGAGGGAGCCGAAGTAAGTACCGAGTCATTGAATGACATCATGTTCTTTCTTTTACTTTTCTTTCTTATCATATCCACCCTTGCCAACCCAAGTGTTTTAAAGCTTACACTGCCAAGCTCAAAGCCCGGAGAGCAGGTGCAAAAGCAGCAAATCACTGTTGAGGTTGATGCAAATCATCAATATGTAATAAACAAGACACCTATTCCGTTTACTGATCTTGAGAACGCGTTAAGGATTGAAATGTCAAAGGTTCAAATCCCAACAGTTGTGTTGAAGTTTGATAATACATTATCGATTCAGGATCTTGCGGACGTGATGCAGATTGGATATAACCTGGGTGCGAAGATGGTACTGGCGACAAAACCAACAAATAAATAATACCATGGAAACTTCATTTGATTCCACCGATAATAAGAATAAGTACATCGCTTTAGGACTTACTGTTCTTTTTCATGTCCTCCTATTCTTGCTTTTTATCTTTATGGTGTTCATAACACCAATACCGCCTTTTGAAGTGAAGCCTGTCCCTGAAATTGAGATCGGGCTTGGAATGGAAGGTATGGGTTCTGATCCCGGAGGAAGCGGGGATAATTCAAAGGATCTGCAAACCAGCATGGACGCAGCTGCAGCTACTACCCCTGTTCAATCGGACGCTCCTAATATAGTTACGGATCCTACGGAAACCGATGTTGTTATCAAATCAAATCCGGAAAATAAAAAGGATGTGAAAGAAACGACCGATGCGCCTAAAACGCCACAAGAAGAACAAGCCAGTGCTCAGCTTTTAAATGCTCTTGCCAAATTAAAAAATAAGAAGGGTGGTAAAGGTGAAGGTGATGGAAATACCGGAGGCTCGGGAGAGGGTACTGGAAAAGGGGTTGGAAACGGTGATGATGATGGTTTAGGAAACCGACCTGGAATAGGCCAGGGTAAAGGCGGATATGATCTGAAGGGTAGAGGATTGGTGAATAAACCGGATCGACTGACAGATGCCACTGAAGAAGGAATTGTTGTTGTGGAGATCATCGTTGATCAAAATGGAAGAGTTATAAAAGCAACTCCGGGCCAGCGCGGCTCAACAACAATGAGCTCTAATCTTTATGCAAAAGCGAGACAAGCTGCATTGACTGCCAAGTTTACGCCAAGGAGTGAAGGCTCAGGTGAGCAACGTGGAACTTATACATTCGTTTTCACACTCGAATAAAATTTTACTTTTGTGTTGCTTTACCAGCGAAGCAAGATCACAAAATGAATTATCGGCAAACTTTAGATTATCTTTTCAGTCAGCTCCCCATGTTTCAACGTGTGGGAGCTGCTGCATATAAGGCAGATCTGAATAACACCATCGCCATTTGCAAGCTGCTTGATAATCCTGAACATAAATTCAGATCGATCCATGTTGCCGGAACAAACGGTAAAGGTTCAACATCGCACATGCTTGCATCCGTGTTGCAGGAAGCAGGTTTGAAAGTAGGATTGTACACTTCACCGCATTTAAAAGATTTTCGCGAACGGATAAAGATCAACGGAGAAATGATCTCAGAGAAATATGTGGTTGATTTCGTGGAAAAGTATAAATCAGATTTTGAAAAAATTCAACCCTCTTTTTTCGAGATGACTGTCGGATTGGCCTTCGATTATTTCGCAAACGAAAATGTTGATATAGCTGTGATAGAAGTTGGTTTGGGAGGGCGACTGGACTCAACCAATGTGATCACTCCATTGATCTCAGTGATAACAAATATAAGCTTCGATCACACCGCATTACTTGGAAATTCACTCGAGAAGATTGCTTCAGAAAAGGCCGGAATTATAAAATCTAATGTTCCTGCGGTGATAGGAGAAGTTCTCAGAGAGACAAAAGAAATCTTCCTCAATAAAAGTATAGAAGCAAAGTCTGATATAACATTTGCTGAAGAATTGTTTCAAATCGAGAATCCGGTTCAGATCAGTCGCGATAAGCTTTTGCTTTCCCTTGATATTTTAAAAAAGGAGCAAACTGTTTATCGCGGATTAGAATCAGAATTACCGGGACTATATCAGCAGAAGAATATCCGGACTGTATTAGCAGCCATTGAAGTTTTAAATACCACCTCAGATCTAAAGCTAACTGAAGAATATATCAGGAAAGGAATCGGACGGGTGATCACTAATACCGGTTTGCTTGGCCGCTGGCAGGTTTTGTCAAAGAATCCTTTAGTGATTGCAGATACGGCACACAATGAAGCCGGAATAAATGAAGTTTTAAAGCAACTGGATCTTGTGAAGTTCAATACCCTTCACTTCGTACTTGGAATGGTAAGCGACAAAGATATTTCTAAGGTACTGAGTATGCTTCCCAAAGACGCAGTGTATTATTTCTGCAAAGCAAATATTCCGAGGGCTATGACTGCGGATGAGCTGGCTTCTCAAGCTGCTGACTTCGGGCTAAAAGGAAATGTCTTTAATTCGGTATTGGCCGCACTGGATGAGGCAAAAAAAAATGCTTCCCCCGAAGATCTGGTCTTTGTCGGAGGAAGCACCTTCACAGTGGCGGAAGTTGTTTAGATATTCTTAGCGTCTATTTTCTTTTCTTAAACTCATTGATTCCTTCATCTAACCAGCTCACATATTCTGGAATACCTGATTTATAACCGCGCGGAGAGTTAAGTAGTTTTTCTGAATGATCTATTAAAACGTATAATGGCTGACTGCTTTGTTTGTAGAGCACTTCTTCCATGTATTTAAATTTATCGCCTATGGTGGTGATCTCACGTTCCTGACCGTACCAGAAAACTTTCTGATATTCCTTCGGATCGAGCTTGCGTTTATCATCCACATATAATGAAACGAGAACAACGTCATTATTAAGTCGTTTCATTACCTCAGGATCCGGCCAAATATAGTCCTCTGTTTTACGACAATTTGCACATGCATGTCCGGTGAAGTCTACCATCAAAGGCTTCCCTGTCTTTTTCGCATAAGCGAGCGCGTGTTCATAATCATTTTTAAAATGTACGATACCGTTTTTATTCACTTCAATATATGCCTCAAATTCATTGTCGGGACAAGCGCTCGCGATTGCAGATGCTGTTCCTCCACCGAAGCCATGTGGAGATTCAGAATATTCCTGTGGAGGTAAGATCCCGCTGAACAGTTTTAATGGCGCGCCCCATAAACCGGGCATCAGATAGATGGTCATCGAAAAAGCGAGAATGATGAACCATAACCTTGAAACGGTAATGTGTTTTACATCACTATCGTGAGCCGTCTTAAATCCACCGATCAGGTAGATAGTAAGCAATCCAAAAATAACGATCCACAATACAAGAAATACTTCACGGGTCAGAATACCAAGCTGATAAACAAGATCAACGTTTGAAGCAAATTTTAAAGCAAGGGCCAGCTCAAGAAATCCAAGTGTAACTTTAACTGTGTTTAACCATCCGCCACTTTTAGGCATTGAATTAAGCATTGCAGGGAAGAATGCGAAAAAACCGAAAGGGATAGCGAGTCCGGTTGAAAAACCAAACATCGCCCAGAAAGGCCCTGAGATCTGTCCGGTGTTAGCTGCGGAAACAAGGGCGTTTCCAATCATTACACCGGTGCAGGAGAATGAAACAACTACCAGTGCAAGTGCCATAAAGAAGATCCCTGCAAAACCACCACGGTCGCCCTGCGCATCGATCTTATTCACAAACTTGGATGGCAAAACTATTTCGAATGCACCGAGGAAGGATGCAGCAAAAATAAGCAGCATCGCAAAAAGAATAAGATTAAACACAGCACTTGTTGAGAGAGTGTTCAGCGCACCGGCACCGAAGATCAGTGAAATGCTGAGCCCCAGCGCGACAAATATTACGATGATGGACGCTGCATAAATAAGCGCATTAAATCTTCCTTTTGCACGGGAAGTGCTTCTCTTTAAAAAGAAGCTTACGTTCATTGGGATCAGAGGAAATACACAGGGTGTAAGCAAAGCCGCAAAGCCCCAGCCAAAGCCGATCAAAAAGATCAGCCACCATGGATCTTTATCAGCGACAGGGTTTCCATTCGTACCTTCTTCTATGTTGTTAGCAGTTGAAGTTTTGGAAGAAGCGTTTTGAACAAGTGATGTGTCTTTCTTTTCTTCAGACTTATTTTCAGTTTTATCATGCTTTAGCAAATAATCTTTGGCAATAGCTCCTGAGTCAATAATGCAGGGAGCACTCTTAGAGTTATCAGTGCCGCTTTGCGAAACCGATTTAAGGCACTCATCTGTTCCTTTTAATTTGAATTCGAATGGGGTAGCGGGTGGGAAAGTGCATTTTTCATCCGTGCAGGCTTCGTATTCGTACATACCTTTGACGGTAGTTTCTTTGTTCGTTTTCAGTTTGATCCGTTGTTTGAAAGTAACGGACTTTTCAAAATACGTCACCTCCATATCAAATACCTTATCAAAGATCTTGATGGGTTTTCCTTCAGTCGGTTTCCCAACTGTTTCGTAATCCGAGTTTTTGTCAACTGTAATACTTGATGGAACGGGACCATCTTCCCCTTTTAAATTTAGTGAATACACATGCCAATGTTCGTCAATGGTTGCTGAAAACACCAGGTCATATTCACAATCGTTCACTTTTACGGAGCTGAGTTTCCATTTAACCGGATTTTCAACCTGAGCAGAAATTGAATGAGAAAATAATACAGCGATAATGAGAATTAGTCCGCGAAGTAAATTTTTCATAGTTAAAATTTGTGTATGACCATTTGGGATGATGGTAAAGGTAAAAAAAATAGCCCCGGATTGCCGGGGCTATTTTGAAATATTATTAGGAATTGATCCCTATTTATGAAAATTTAACTTACACTATCACTTCATGAATACGGTGTATCGGCACCACTGCACCTTTTTTTAGAATTACCCTTTTATCGGTTACTCCCCACACGGTAGTGTCTACCTGTTTGAGGCCTTCCGAATCTTCGAAAATGATCTTGATCTTACCATGCTCAAGATTACCAAGCTTTAAAGCCTTTTCAAGGCCTGCCGCCCTTATTTTCATTTCATCTTTGGATTTGAGAACATCCTCTTCGGGAAATTTTAAGCCGCTTATATTCTCTTTCTCTATAAGAGTGGGCTTTTGAAGGTTAGTAGTGTTTGTCATAGGATAGTATTTTAGTAGTTATTAAAAGAGAAAACGGGTGACAAATATATTGTACGCAGGAAATAAAATTGCGTTACAAAAAAATGAACAATTTTTTGAATTAAGCGGTCAGGTCTTTCAGCACTTTATACAAATCGCCTGCTTTCTGGCTTCCGATACGGTATTTCAATCCTTCTTTGTCAGTGATCTCCACAGCATCATTTCCCTGCGTAAAAAAACGGATCTTATTTTTAAAATGTAAATTATACACCGGGCGGTTCAATAAATATTTGCTGTATTTAACCTGTTTTACATCCACAATATTACTAAGATCGATCTTTACTTTTCTTGATGTCCATAAGCCATCAAGTATGAGATTTTTCCCTACAACCTTCGTGTGAATATGTAATACAAAGATCATAATCAGTGACAACAGCATGAGGATCAAGCCCATTAAAAAGAACAGCTGTCCGGAGTCTTCGTCCACCGGGGAAGACGGAATGTTGATCATTGTCACTTCTACGGGTTTTGGGTTTTCACTCCAATAGTAAAGGACAAAACAAAAAAGTGCAAGAACGGTACGCCAGAGTATTGACCATTTATTATAGCCGATGTATTGCTTCTCTTCATAAAGGATTTCTTCCTGCATATTGTTCAAAGTTAATCTACTCAGACAATTCCGCAAAATAAATCCGCCTGGTTTTGTCGTTTACCTTAAAACGATCATCAATGCGATGCCCGATCACCCAAACGATTTGATCGCCTGAAAGCATCAGCCAGGTATTTTCTTTTTCAGCCAGTGAGAATTTCTTATCAATAAAGAAATCACTCAGCTTTTTTTTGCCCGACATGCCCAAGGGCTGAAAAGCATCTCCTTCTTTCCATTTTCGGATCTTTAGAGGGAATTTTAGCCGGTCAAAATCTAAAGAAGCAGCGCTTAGTGACAGCGAAAATTTTGTGCCAGCAGGAAGCATTTTTATTGAAATGTTTTTATCACCAAGAGAAATGTGCTCCTGATCTTTTTTTAGTGTAAAGGAAGGTTGTCTTTGTTTTGTTTTTGGCTGAAGTATAAGCGAATCCCGATCTTTTACAATTCGGTGAGTGCCCGACAAAAAGATCTTTCCGGAACTTCTGTCAAGAGAATCAATTATCCGGGTAACAGTGGAACCATTAAAATTATAAGGCGATAAAAATTCATGCAGGTAAGATGGAAGAGGTTCCAATTGCTTTAGCTTATCTATCGAGAAATTGATAATATCTCCGTTGGTTTGAGCAACTGACTTCCTGGTTCTTTCAATTTCTTTTCTATAGATCAGTTCTGCATTTCTTATGTTATCAATAGCCGTGTATAATGAACTTTCAACAGCGGGATTTAATTTTTTAAGTGAAGGAATTATTGAAAGTCGGATCTTGTTCCGCAGATATTTATCTGAAGCATTACTGGTATCTTCTCTGAATTTCAATTTGTTGGTTTTAACATATTTCCTGATAGCTTCTTTGTCAGTAAACATTAGCGGCCGAATAATGTTCCCTTGCTTAGGAAGAATCCCGTGCATGCCGGCAATGCCTGTACCGCGGATCAGGTTTATAAAAAATGTCTCGATCGAATCGTCTTTATGATGTGCTGTAGCAACGAAAGCATATTTATTTTGCTTTCGGATCTCTTCGAACCATTCATAACGTATATTTCTCGCTGCTTCCTGAATGGAGAGCTTATTCTTTTTAGCGTAAGTTTTGGTGCTGAATGAAATGGAATGAAAGGGGGCATTGTATTTTTCCGCCACTTCTTCCACAAAGGATTCATCAAGATCACTTTCGTTTGTCCTCAATTTGAAATTACAGTGTGCGATGCCAAAATTAATTCCCGCTCTATGAAAGATGTCACACATCGCAATTGAATCGATACCTCCGCTTACTGCAAGTAATATTTTATCCTGTGGAAGGAAGAGCTTTTCTTTGGAAATAAATGACTTCAGGTCAGTAAGCATTCTACAAAGTTAAAATAAAAAAGCCCCCGCAATTGCGAAGGCTTTAATGTCATACACTCAATTATTAATATTCATCCTCATTGAAGAAGAAATCTTCTTTTGTAGGATAATCCGGCCAGATCTCTTCAATTGATTCATAGATCTCACCCTCATCCTCAATTTCCTGGAGATTTTCAATCACTTCCATCGGTGCACCGGAACGGATCCCGAAATCTATCAACTCATCTTTGGTTGCAGGCCAAGGTGCATCTTCTAAGTGCTTTGCTAATTCAAGTGTCCAGTACATAATTCTTATATTTTATAAATAGAACGTAAAAAAACCAGTCATGTTACATTCCAAAACGATTATTTAAAACTTTGATTTTCGTGCAAAAGTAAAAATTAATTTCACTTATCAAACTACTTCCGACTGTTTTTTAATTTTTTTTTGAAATGCCAGTAAAAACAGGCTTTTCAACGGTACAGAAACATCAATCCTGTTTGACAGAAATTTAATTATTGCCGTAGTTACATTCTTGCTTTCCAGGGAATTTCTTCAGCATTCAGATCATGGCTTAGTTTACGGGCGAGGACAAACAGATAATCGCTGAGGCGGTTCAAATATTTAATCACCAACTCTGCAACAAAGCTGTCTTCAGATAAATGGATCGTGAGCCGTTCAGCTCTGCGGCACACACAGCGTGCAATATGACAATAAGAGACGGTAGTATGACCTCCGGGAAGAATGAATGATCTCATTTCCGGCAATGTTTCATTCATTCTATCTATCTGAGTTTCAAGGAAAATAACATCCTCCTCTTTAAGATCAGGGATTTTCATTTTTGATTTTTCGGGATCCGATGCCAGTGATGAGCCAATAGTGAAGAGACGGTCCTGGATTTCCACAAGAATTTTTTTACTCTGATCGTCTATTTGCTGATCGCGGATGAGGCCAATATAGGAGTTTAGTTCATCCACCGTTCCATAAGATTCAATTCTGATGTGATGTTTAGGTACACGCGTGCCTCCAATCAATGAGGTTTGTCCTTTATCTCCTGTTTTTGTGTAAACTTTCATGTTCTAATGGGATGTTATCCTTGAGGAAACGGTTGTGACAGATTCGTTTTTATAATCGCGCTCTACAACACCGTCCTTAAGTCTCACAATTCTGTGTGCGTGCTGAGCGATATCTTCTTCGTGTGTTACAAGGACGATTGTATTGCCCTGTTGATGGATCTCTTCGAGCAAGCCCATGATCTCTACAGAAGTTTTTGAATCAAGATTTCCCGTAGGCTCATCGGCAAGAATGATAGCCGGCTTGTTTACCAAAGCCCTTGCGATTGCGACACGCTGCCGCTGTCCACCCGATAATTCATTTGGTTTATGCATCATCCTTTCTCCTAATCCTACCTGCTCAAGAACTTCCTTTGCGCGTGCCAGCCTCTGTTCTTTTGTGAATCCAGCATATACCAGAGGAAGCATTACATTATCCAGCGCGGTAGAGCGGGGAAGAAGGTTAAAAGATTGAAATACAAATCCAATCTCTTTATTTCTGACCTCCGCCAGTTCGTTATCCGGCATTTTAGCAACCGATTTGTTATTCAGAACATACTCACCGGATGATGGACTATCGAGACAACCCAGAACATTCATCAGCGTTGATTTTCCTGAACCGGAAGGGCCCATTAATGCAACATATTCATTTTTGTATATCTCCAGGCTCACCGATCGCAATGCGTGTATAACCTCAGTTCCAATCTTGTATGATTTAGCTATTTGGGATAACCTGATAATTGACTGCATAGAATTTAATTGCGTTATGGCAAATGTACAATTAGTTTAGGGCTGAACAAAGGTGATTCAATAAGAAAGTATAAAGTGTTGTTTCACTTGTTCTTTGCGGAAAAATACTATTCCCATTTGAAAAATATCAATGGTTACGGTTACTTTAGGATGATTTTTAATTGCGGTCCATGCTTCGGTCATTTCTCTCGACCAGTAAATGTCATCGAAAATAAACACACTTTCGTTATGCACTTTTTGAAGACATTGATGAAAGTATGACAAGGTCGGCTCCTTTCTGTGATTCCCGTCAAAGAACACAAAGTCTAGTTGGTTTTCCACAGCCAGGATCTTCGGTAATTCTGTGTCAAAATTCCCACAAATTGCTTGAATATTCGCCAGACCAAGCGATTTGAAGTTAGAAATTGCCAAATGATGGATTTCAGTGCTTCCTTCAATCGTGATTATCCTTGATTTAGGTCTTGCAATTGCTAATGATGCTGAACTTATCCCCAAATTAGTTCCAAGCTCCAGAATAGTGTTTGCGCTGAAATAATCAGCTAACCGGAATAGTAAGCGCGAATATTTTAAAGGCTTGGAAGCGGTGGATAAAATACTGTTAACAGTTCTTAAATTTGTAGATCCGGAACCGCTGCCTGCGCCAAGGTCATTTACTTCTATTTTTGTGTTATTCCGTGAAAGGGAGTCACGCAATGCTTCGATCTTCTCGTATCCGTAATAGGGGTTTTCATTACGAAAAACATATCTGTACAAATCAAATACAAAAGGAGAATGAATGCCATGTTCATTTGTTCTTAATCTTCTGTAATTGAGGTAGTTGATGACAGAATGGAGTTTGTCCATTGGTCAAAGTTAGTTCAAAACCTAATTATGAAGTCGATTTTTTTGGAATAATGCAACTAAAAGGTCAAATTTGTAGTCTTTTAAATATGTGAAGTGGATTTCTTTCTAATTGATTTTAAGCAATTTACTTAATTCTAAATCACTCCCCAAAAATGATAAATAAAAAATTCTTCATTTTTTTAAACTTATTTTTCTCCCTCTTTATTTTTTCGAATGTTTTAAAAGCATCCCACGTTTCGGGAGGAGAAGTGTCATATACCTCATTAGGCGGGAATCAATATAAGGTTCAGTTAATACTTTATTGGGACTGCGCTTCTTTCGACCCTGGTATTTCCGCATCAATGTACACGACAAATTCCTGCGGTCTTCCTGATTTGAATTTTACTGTTAATCTTGACACTACGTATGAAGTTTCCCAGGTGTGCACTTCTAGTATGTCTTCAACAACCTGTAGTGGTGGAACCTTGCCGGGAAATAAAAAAAATGTTTATTCTGCGATTGTAACTCTTCCCGGAGCGTGTGCGCAATGGACCTTTGAGCATGAGAGCTGCTGCAGGAATATCACTGCTAATGCACCTACTCAGGACAGTTATACATTTTATGCAACATTGAACAGTGTAGCCGCGCCTAACAATAACTCACCTTATTTTACATCGCAGCCTTTACCTTACATGTGTATCAATCAACCTGTGTGCTATAGTCCGGGGGTTGTTGAAACGGATGGTAATACACTCACGTTTTCTTTTGTGAATGCGATGAGCATAAATTCAACAACATCAGTCACCTACAATGCCGGTTATTCCGGGGCTTCACCGATGCCCGGGATTACAATTGATCCTAATAACGGATTGATCTCATTCACTCCAAGTGCAGTGGGAAACTACGTGGTTAGCTTTCTGGTGGTGGAAACAAACTCCAGTGGCGTGATAATCGGAAGTGTTATCCGTGATATTCAGATGGTTGTTGTGAACTGTACAAATCAGGTAGTTGCATGTAATGCAGGAGCTATCAGCAATCTTACGGGCTTTGGGGCAACGGCCACTGGTCCGAATTCAATGCAGATTTGTGAGAATATTCCTTTCAGCTTTAATCTGTCATTTACGGATCCTGATGCTTCAGACGTACTGACTTTCGTTTCTAATATTTCACAAGTATTACCGGGGGCTGTAATTACAAGCTCAGGAACCAATCCTATTAATATTTCAGTATCGTGGACAGCTCCTCCTGGGACAGCCAACACCAATACTACATTTGCGCTTACTGTAAAAGATAACTCTTGTCCTGTGACTGGACAGCAAACAGTCAATTACATTATTGATGTTTTGTCGGCAGCCAACGCAGGCCCGGATCAGACCAAATGCGGCACACAGTCTGTTCAGTTAAACGGTAACGGGCCGGGGACAACCTTTAACTGGTCTGTTTTGTCAGGGCCGGCCATGGTAGTAGGTACCAATTTCTCATGCAACCCATGTCAAAATCCTATTGCTTCTCCAAACGCTACAACAACTTATCTGCTTACCTGTAACGGTGGTTCTGGATGTGTGATCACCGATACGGTTACTGTATTTGTGGTTCCCAACTTTACTTATACAGTCACACAGAGTTCAACGAGCTCTTGTCTGCTCGATCCGGTCCAGCTGAATGTTACAGGGATCAATCCTGTAGGGAGCTACACTTTTGACTGGTCACCTGCCACAGGACTGAATGACCCAACAATTGCTAATCCCCTGGCAACTTATGTTTCCCCTGGAACATACACTTATACTTTAACAGTAGTGAGCGCTGCAGGATGTACACAAACCAATACACTTTCGGTGGTGGCAACTCCTTCATTCGCACCGGTGATCACAGCATCAAATGATACTGCTTTCTGCGGAGGCGGAACTGTAACCCTTAATGCAAATTTCTCTGGTAGTTCTGTGCCTGCCACCTGCGGACTAAGTTCATCAGGAAGTTGCGGTGGAAGCTCTACTGCCGGAATCGTTGGAACAGGAACCACAACTAATACTTCAACAGGTTATCCTGCGATCTTTGGTAATTACTGGACCTCTGAGAAGCATCAGTTATTGTTCAAGGCTTCAGAGCTCAACGCAGCAGGTATAAATGGAGGAAAGATAGATCAGATCGATTTTATGGTGAATGTTATAAGCGGAATTACAGCTTATCACCAGTTTACGATAAAGATGGGTTGCACCAATCTTAACACTTTGGGAACAACGTGGGTTACAGGTTTGGTTCAGGTGTTTAATCCCAAGACTGTTAATATTGTTGTTGGTTGGAACAATATGGCATTTGATAATTCATTTGAATGGGATGGAATCTCTAATATAGTTATTGAAGTGTGCAGCACGGAAGGTCCGGGCAGCACCGGTTATGGTAACTATCAGCCTAATGGTAATTCTTCATCACCTTACACGACCACTGCGTTTACGTCATGTTTATACTCGATCACCGATTCGTATGACATGTGCCCAAACACAACGAACTTTATAACCACTTCTACAAACAGGCCAAACGTACAATTCCACGCCTGTTCACTAACTCCTAATCCTGCTAACTTTACTTTTAACTGGTCACCTGCAACAGGAGTTGTTAACCCAAATGCGCAGAATACGACAGCTGTACCTCCTGGAACAATTGATTATGTGGTAACTGTTACTAATAATGCAGGAGGATGTACAGATGTTGATACAGTTCATGTTGATGTGATCAATCTTAGTTCGCTCACGGTTGATCCTGCCGGTCCGTATTGTGTGAACGGGCCAATGGATACGTTAACGTCCTCTGTGCCTGTTGGAACAGGCGTTTGGTCGGGACCCGGGATCACTGATCCTGTGCTTGGCGTATTTAATCCTTTGTCGGCCGGTTTTGGCACGCATGAGGTAATTTATACTGTAAGCGGAAACTGCGGTAATGCTGCAGACACCGTTTATATTGCTGTAACTAATACCTTGAATGCAACGATCACTCCTATCGGGAATATTTGTTCTTCGGCAGCACCGATAACCTTAACATCTGCAAGTCCGGGTGGAATCTGGACAGGTAATGGAATCACTAATCCTAATACAGGAACATTTGATCCGGGAATTGCGGCAATAGGTTTTGATACAATCACTTATACAATCACAACACCTTGCTACGCGCAGGATACCGTAGTGATCAATGTAACTAATCAGTTGGATGCCACTATTACGCCTGTTGGGCCACTCTGTGCTTCGGCACCTGCACTCGCACTTTCAGCGGTTGACCCGGGAGGTACCTGGAGCGGGCCGGGTGTTAGTCCGTCCGGAGTATTTAACCCTGGGGATGCCGGCCCGGGAAATCATACTGTAACCTATACAATTCCAGGTTTATGCGGGGTGTCAGATACCGAAACGATAAATATTATTCCTTCGCCAACGATCTCCTTTTCCTCGGATACGACTTCCGGTTGTGAACCTACAAATGTGAATTTCCTTGCAACGGCAAATCCTCCGGGAGGTTTCGCCTATTGGAGCTTTGGTGATCCAAACAGCGGGATAAATGACACAAGCACTGCGCTGGCGCCATCACACGTGTATACTACAGCAGGAACATATGATGTATTGTTTATCTATACGAATACATTCGGGTGCAGCGACAGTGTTTATAAACCGGGGAACATTACCATCCATTCTCAGCCCGTTGCCGCGTTCAACATTACACCGCAACCTACATCCATTGTAAGTCCTGAGATCCAGTTCCTCGATAATTCAACCGGGCAGATCAGTAACTGGCACTGGACCTTCGGGGTGCTGAATGATTCTTCTTTATTGCAGAATCCGGTTTATATGTATGCGGACACAGGAAGCTATCCGGTTCAGCTTATCGTAACCAATACATACGGTTGTATAGATTCGATCTCACATTATGCAGTGATTGATCCTATTCTGGTGTTTTATGCGCCAAATGCCTTTACACCAAACGAGAACGGCAATAACGATGTGTTCAGGGTTTATGGTGATGGAATAGAAAGAAGCACTTTTGAGATGCAGATCTACAACCGTTGGGGAGAATGTGTATATAAGAGCAATAAGTATGAAGAAGGCTGGAACGGTGCATTGAATAATTCAGGTCCGGTACTGCAGCAGGATGTGTATGTTTACAAGGTTTCTTTTAAAGACTTTTCCGGAAGGAAACATCAGTATATAGGACATGTAACGATTGCCCAATAGGTAAAGCAATCCTATGGAAAGCCGGTCTCTTTGTTGATGGCCGGCTTTTTTGTTCCTGTAAAACAGAATTTAATAAAAAAAACATAAAATATTTTTGCGCTTTATAAAAAGTGTCTATATTTGCAACCCGTTAAAATTAATAGCGGCAGATTGGGAGCTTAGCTCAGCTGGTTCAGAGCATCTGCCTTACAAGCAGAGGGTCACTGGTTCGAACCCAGTAGTTCCCACGAAAACCTCACAGAAATGTGGGGTTTTTTTATTTCCTTTATGCAAATGAATCTGGTAACCGCAGGCAACATCATCCTTATAGTTATTTTTTTATTCATCGTTTTCAAATACGCTGAAACATTCTGGTCTTACAAGATCAGCAAGCCTTTCCTATGGGAACAGTCTGTAAAAAAAGGACTTATCTCAAAGGAGTTGATTTCGCTGGAGCGTCAGACAAGGGACAAAGTACGCTTCTATTTCTTCTGGTTTCAGATCGAAAGGTTGAAAAAGAATAATATTCCCGGAAGCTTTGCGGAATTAGGAGTTTATAAGGGCATTACGGCCAATATGTTTTATGAGATGGACAGGAGCCGCAAGCTTCATCTGTTCGACACCTTTGAAGGGTTTGATGAAAGAGACCTCTTTAAGGAAGAGCAGAAGGAAAGTAAATTCAACCCGAAGAATTTTTCTGATACCAGTGTAGAAGCTGTTCGTGAATATATCAATGGTGGAGAAAACATTATATTTCACAAGGGATATTTTCCTGAGTCAACAAAAGGGTTAGAAAACGAAACTTTCTCTTTTGTAAATATTGATGCAGATCTTTATCTGCCAACTATTGAATCTCTGAAATTTTTCTATCCACGCTTATCTCCGGGCGGAGTAATAATCATTCACGACTATAATCATAATTGGGATGGAGCCAGGAAAGCCATTGATGAATTCTCGTTAACCATTCCGGAGGGCATAGTGGAAATCCCCGATTGGCAGGGAAGCGCAATGATCATAAAATCCAATACTGTATAAGTAAAGCTAACAAGCTCGTTTTTAATCTGTAAGTTTACCTTATATAAATAAAATCCCTATTTCGGCAAGGCGAGGAGATCTTCCGGTAAGGCTATTAAATAAACGAAGATGTCTAAAACGATCACCATTTTTTTTGCTGATGATAACGCGCTGTACTTAAAAAATCTTGAATTAACTTTCAATTCAAAACCTTATTACAATATTAAGACCTTTGCAACAGCAGAACTCTGCATTGAAGCCTTGTCTTTAAAGCCTGATCTGATAATCCTCGATTATTATCTGAACAGTGTGGAAGAGAATGCAATGGATGGCTTGCACGCTTTGAAAAAGATCAGGGAGATAAACAACACAGTACCGGTTGTTATGTTGTCAACTGAAGAAAGAGAGGATATTGCAGAAAAATGCATGAAGCATAATGCAACTGAGTTTATAATCAAAGGAGATATCTCTTTTGCGCGGTTAAGGGAGATCATCACCATGGTTTTTTTGGACAAGCAAATAGAAGGTGACCTGATATCCAGCGTGCATAATGCCATCAGGAAAGAAGCGGGAAGGGCTTAAATACGAGCTATTCCGGAGTGTTCTTTGCAGCAGCCTGCTCCTTTTGTTCCTTGGTTCTTCTCAACTCAAAGTTCTTTCCTAAATAAACTCTTCTTACCTGTTCATCGTTCGCAAGCTCTTCTGCAGTGCCTGCTTTCAGAATACTTCCTTCAAACAAGAGATAAGCACGGTCGGTGATCTGCAGTGTTTCCTGAACATTGTGATCTGTTATCAGAATTCCAATGTTCTTCTCCTTTAATTTTGCGACAATACTTTGAATGTCTTCAACCGCAATAGGATCTACACCTGCAAACGGCTCGTCAAGTAAGATGAAATTCGGATTAGCTGCCAGGCAACGCGCGATCTCAGTTCTTCTTCTTTCACCACCTGATAAACGATCACCAAGATTTTTGCGGATGTGCTGCAAATGAAACTCATTTAATAATTCTTCCAGCTTTGCTGATTGCTGTTCTTTCGTCAGCTTCGTCATTTCAAGGATCGCCCTGATATTATCTTCTACGCTTAGTTTGCGGAACACTGAAGCCTCCTGCGCAAGATATCCTATACCTAACTGCGCCCTTCTGTACATTGGCTCAGATGTAATGTCAACATCATCCAGATAAATTTTTCCTTCATTAGGTTTGATCATGCCCACAATCATGTAAAAAGAAGTGGTTTTTCCCGCACCATTCGGGCCAAGCAGTCCCACGATCTCTCCCTGGCTTACATTTACAGTAACCTGTTTTGCAACTGTTCTGCTTTTGTATCTCTTCACTAAATTATCTGTGCGTAAAATCATATTTCTAAAAGTTAAATTGCAGAGTTCCTTTTATCGTGAATGGTATTGCTCGAGGGTTATCCAGATATGACAAACGCCAGACGCCATCAATTCTGAAGACTTTAAATATGTTTTCAATTCCTGCGGAAGCTTCCATGAAAGGCCCTCGTGACAAGTCGTTCAGGTGCTCGGGGAAAATCAGCACATCACGGTTGTTTTCATTCACTCTTCCGAATAATACCTTTCCGCCAACAACTTCTCTCCATTTTAATTTACGCATCAATGGAATTCTGTTAAGGAAAAATCCATCGAAGTGATGCGATAAAGTGGCAGATGCATATTCGTCACTTACAAACTCATAGTAGTTCATTGTATTGTATGCGTAGATATCATAAATGTACGTTTCATTTCCTCCATGCAATTCAAGCAGAGGATACGGGAGCTGTCCGTAGATCTTTCCATACTCAAGCACATAATCAAAGTAGCCGATCGGATTGATCCTGATCCTGTCGTCAACATTCACGGTGAACTTTTGATAGTCATAACTGCTCTTGAAAAGATTTCTAAGCCCAAGTGTATATTGCACCTGCAGGATCGGATAATGTGTTCCCAGGCTCACGCGGTCAAATGCGCCTGCAACAAATTTTTCATCGTATGCAAGCCTTGTCATCAATCGCACTTCGGAAGTGACGATCTTATCCAGATATGCGGTGGAGTTAGAAGTCTTTCGGTATTCATAATGAAAATCTTCCAGTGGCATCATCTGCCTGTTCACAAAACTTAGCCTGGAACTGAATCCGCTGAACCAGTCCCTTTCAATATATGCCTGGGTTTCTTTTGTGCTTGTCAGGTTGCGCAGTGGAGCCACGCGGAAAAGTGATGCGAGAATATTATCGGTGGTGAATCCGTTCTGACTTTGTCCTAAAATTTCATTATCATTCTTATGCGACATTCCAACCATTGTCCGTGGCTTTTTATCAATGAATGCACGGATGCCCAGCTTGTATTTATAACGTTCATCCCTGGTTCCGTAAGCTACATAGCCGTTCAGCTCATACCATTTACTGAATTTGTTGCTTGTTCTTCCCCCAAAGCGAAAACGGGTACCTTCAATATTATTATAGCTGACAAGATTATAATACGGCCCGATCTCGAAATTGCCGGCCACCTTGTACCCTGTAACAAAGATCTGCAGCACATCGACCCAGGTTTTATAAATTGGTAAAGTTTGCAAAGTGTCTACCATGTGGTAGATTTGCTTTTCATTTTTAGATAGAGAATCAAGCCGATGTTGTTTCCAGTAATCTTCTGTCTTAAGAAATGCGTCCTCCGCAACGGTTAAGTTTTCAGTTAATGAATAGAATTTAGATTCCTTAGGTTTGTTGATCACAAAGTTGCCATAGGAAGCTGTTTTTCTCCCGTAAACTCCCATCATATTTTTCTTCTGTTCGATAGGAAACGGGTTAAAGTCAATTACAAGGCGCTCTTTCTTCATCATCCAGGCACTGTCAACCTGAGTGTACGTTTGAACTACAGAAGTCGCGTTAATGAAATTGATGTTGGCATCATCAGCGATGCTCATTTCAAGCTGCTTGATCGCGAAGGCGGTATCCGCAGCCCAAAGATTTCCGGTGAAGGTGAGCTCTTGTTTTCTGCGCGGTTTGAACTGAAGCTGATAACATTTGTGTCCATCGATCACCATACTGTCGATCAGATAGAATTTGTAGAACAGTAATGCATTGTCGGAGATCGGACTTATAAAGTTCTTTCCGAAGACAAGAATAGTATTCTCATAAATATTTACATTTTGATACATGTCTCCCATGAACTGGGAAACACTTTCATTCTGCACTCCTGCGACCTTACTTGCTTTAATTTTTTCATTTCTTGTTTTCGGATTTCTTCTGTAATAAAAATCCGAAAGCGATTCCGTCATGAATAATGGCAGGTAAGGCTTTTCCTTTGCGTTTGAACTATCGATATTATCAAAGATGAAGGAGAAAGGTTTTAATAATTTTCTGTTTTTAAAATCCTCGCTGATGTTATTAAGATCGAACTCAACTTTGTTGTAAACTTCATATTCATACGCATCCAGTTTTTCTCTGTCGTTCTTATCTTTGTTGGCAATGATCTTTCTTAAGATGCGGTGAGCAGGATTTTCGCCCGGACGAATTTCCACAGCGGCAAGTGTAACCCCCTGACTAAGGCCAATATTTATTTCCTGGCTTGCATTCTTTTTGATCGCCCTCGTCACTTTATTGTAGCCGACATAAGAAACCACAATGGAATCTACATCTGCGCTGGTTGTCATCAGGTAATTTCCCTCGATATCGGTTGTAGCACCCGTGCTGGTACCTTTGAAAATGACATTGACAAAGGGTAGTGGTTCGCGTGTTATGGCATCAGCCACTTTACCGCGCACGGTGGTCTGAGCTTCAGCAAAAGAAAAGATGAGCAGCATCGCGGAGAAAAATGCGATGAGCCGGTATTTATATTTAGTTGTTTTAAACAAGTTTATGTTTTATTCATTTTGCAACTCTTCCCAGAACTCCACTGCCCTCCGGGTATGAGGAATAACAATTGTGCCACCCACGATGTTGGCCACAGCGAAAACTTCAAATACTTCAGCCGTGTTCACCCCGTTATCCTTACATTTTTCGAGGTGGTATTTAATGCAATCATCGCACCGCAAAACCATTGAAGCTACCAAGCCCAGCATTTCTTTTGTTTTTACCGGTAAGGCACCTTCAGCGTACGTATTTGTATCGAGATTAAAGAGACGTTTCAGCACCACATTGTCCGCAGAGAGGATCTTCTCATTCATTTTCGCGCGGTACTCATTGAATTCTTTTATTTGACTCATGGTTGAAGAGTTAAATGTTAAGTGTTAAAAGTTAAATGTAGATTTCGATGAAGGACGGTTTTTTTTCTTCCCTTTAACGTTTAACTATTAACTTTTTCCTTCTTTTTGATGACGAAGTATGAAACAAATATACTCGCTTCGTATAAGAAATACAAGGGGAAAGCGACCAGCAGCTGCGAGGTTACATCGGGGGAAGGAGTGATGACCGCTGCCACTACAAGAATCACCACAACCGCATGTTTACGGTATTTGCGCATGAATTCAGGCGACATCAGCCCGAATTTTGTGAGGAAATATACCAGCACAGGGAGCTCAAATATTAGTCCTGTCGCAAGTGAAAGGGTTGTTACCGTTGAGATATAGGAATCTAGTGTGAAATTATTTTCCACCATGCTGCTGACCCTGTAATTGCCGAGGAAGTTTACCATCAAAGGCACGATCACGTAATAGCTGAAAAGAACCCCTGCAATGAAAAGAAAGCTGGAGGAGATGATAAAGCCGACAGAGGCTTTCTTCTCTTTATGTTTAAGGGCAGGTTTGATGAAGCGCCACACTTCCCAAAGCACGTATGGTGAGCCTACGATCAAGCCACCGATGATCGCGACCCACATTAATGAGGTGAACTGGTCGGCTAATCCTAAACTCTGAAGCTTGAACGTTTGTCCAAAGCATAACGCATTTCCATCTGAAAAAAGTCCTTTTAGCTCCAGCCAGTGCCCGAGGTGGCAAAAGGCACGGTAAGTGAGGAAGTCACTTTTCATTGGGCCTAAAATAACCGTATCGAACAGGAATTCAGGATAACAAAAAAGTATTACAGCGATTACAACCACTACCAGTGCTGAACGGAAGAGGTGTCCGCGCAATGCATCAATATGCCCCCAGAACGACAATGCGTTAGGGTCTGTTGATCGTTTGTAGAGTCCGAAAAGTGCCATTTTTGAAGCTGCAAAGTTAGCAGAATATGTGGTTTAATAAAGCAAAAGGATTGAACCGCGGATAACACGGATTATACAAATTTTATTTGATCTGGATTTCTTTCGGAGCGTCATTGCGAGGGTTTTGCCCATGGCAATCTCATTTTCTATTTACCCAACAGTCAGATTATTCAATCGCGAAAAGCTCTTTCGCAATGACGTACTAACAATCGTCACGTTCTAAAATTTCCTACATTTGAATTCATGAACAGGAACATTACAAAGGTTCTTCCTTATTTTATTGTTGCACTTGCACTCTTTATGTTCGCCTCCCTGCATTTTGGCTGGTTGAACTCGTTTTTCTACGGTGCTGAAAATTCGCATGTTCAGGGGATAGATTACTTCGCTGTGCCGAAATCATATCTTAACCTGCTTGAAGGCAGAAGTGTATTTGATACCTGGGGTGGTGTTCCTTATGGTCCCTATTCAACATGGTATCTTGCGCATCCTGCATTCAGTGTTTTTGTCGCTTCCTGGTTTTCTTTTTTTGAACCATGGACAGGTTACTGGGTTTTTGCTTTATTTACCTTATGCTTAATGGGTTTGAGTGCTTACTTTATCTCAAGACTAAGTTCGAACAAATTGAACAAACAGATCGCATTTCTGATTCTTTTATGCAGCTTTCCAACCTTCTGGCTATTGTATGTCGGGAACATGCATGCTCCGCTAGTACTTGCTTTAACGCTTATACTCATTGCCTTTGTTGAGTTTTCAAATGAGAACAACAAACGCGCAAGTCATCTGCTTTTTGCGGGCCTTCTCATTTCGTTTTTCAGTAAACCGATTGTGCTGTTGATGCTTCCGCTTTTTCTGCTTCTGAAGGAAACACGTTTTACTACAATCAAAGCTCTGCTGATCTACGGTTTTGTTTCCTTGCTTTTTATTATAGTGCCCGTATTAAATCCGCAGGGAATTGGCTGGACAAAACTTACAAGCCTTTTACTCGAGCCTGCATTTATTAAAGAGCACATGAATATTTACAAGAATGGGTTTGTATTGAACGAATACATGAAGGATAACAGTATTCACTGGCTGAATCTCATCGCGCAATCAGATTATAAGTTTATGCATATCGATGTGTTTTCACTGCCGGTTTTTATGGATACATTTTTAGGACATGAGACAAGTGCAAAGATCTATAAGCTCCCGATATATTTTTGTTTAGCTCTTTCTGTCGGAGTTGCCTGTATCGACAATAAAAGAATCAAATTAGAAAGCGCTTTACTTTTAGTAATGTCAATTTCACTCACTTTCTTTTTGAGTTATAACACTATCTGGGAATATCAGTTCACTTCCTTCCTTCCTGTACTCGCCTTGCTTCCAATCCTAAAAGAAAAGAATGTTTTTTACGCTCGTTACATTAAGCCTATGTTCATAACAGGTGTTTTAGTGTCTTTACCTTCACTGTACTTTCTTGTACACGATGGAGATTTCCAAAGTCCAATGGCTTTATCACTGATTCGTATTACCAGAATTATTCCTGTGCTATTTATTTTTATCGCAATGTCTATTCACTTGCTTATCGCAGTTAAAAGACACGCGAGCTTGACTGCATGGAGAAATTTTTCCTTTTCACCTGAGAAGTTGTTCTTTGATTAGACAGCCAAGTATTGGTTTGCTTATCATAAGCGCTAATAAAAAAACGCCCTGCATTTCTGCAAGGCGTTTTGGTTTGAGTCAGAACTTCCTGAACCTGAAACTTCAAACTTGTTTCACTTAATTACTGCCCATGGCAGTTCTTATATTTCTTGCCGCTTCCGCAAGGACAAGGATCATTACGTCCGATCTTTTGTTCTGTTCGAACAGTAGGTTGTAGCTTTTGCTGTACCGGCTGTTCGTTCTGATCATATTGTTGTTGATTTGTATTCTGCTGATTCTGATTTGATGAAGAAACCTCAGTCCTGCTTGTTTGCGTTTGTTCCTGGCGCTGCGCCTGAACTTTCGCCTGCTGCATTGTGTTAATATTCTCATTAGGCAGATTCGCGCGCATCAGGAAAGAGATCATTTCTTTGTTAACGCTGTTCATCATTGTTTTGAATAATTCAAATGATTCGAATTTGTAAACGATCAATGGGTCTTTCTGCTCATAAACGGCATTTTGAACGGAAGTCTTTAACTCATCCATTTCACGCAAATGTTCTTTCCATGCATCATCTATCATCGCTAATGCAGTTCCCTTTTCAACACCGAGGATAAGCTCTCTGCCCTGAGTTTCGTAAGCACGCTTAAGGTTAATAACCACTTGTAAAGTATTTAGTCCGTCAGTAATGGGAGTGACGATGTTCTCAAATTTTTGGGACTGATTCTCGTATACCTCTTTTATGATCGGGAATGCTTTCTTCGCGATGAACTCATTCTTATGAGTGTAATTCGCTTCCGCCTTTTCGTACAAACGTTCAGTTAGTTCCTGTGCATTCATCTTTGCGAATTCCTGTTCAGTTACAGGTGATTCGGTTGCAAGAACGCGCATCACCTCCATATTGAAATTCTCGAAATCTTTTACATCATGGAATTCATGAACGATGGTATCACAAGTGTCATAAATAGAGTTTGCAATGTCAACAGCCAAGCGCTCACCGAATAATGCATGGTGACGTTTTCTGTAGATCACTTCACGCTGAGAGTTCATGACATCGTCATATTCGATCAAACGCTTACGAGTTCCGAAGTGGTTCTCTTCAACTTTCTTCTGTGCACGCTCAATTGATTTTGTGATCATCGAATGCTGAATAACTTCTCCCTCTTCAATTCCCATGCGGTCCATCATCTTTGCAATTCTTTCTGATCCGAATAAACGCATCAGGTCATCTTCAAGAGAGGCAAAGAATTGTGATGATCCCGGATCTCCCTGACGTCCTGCACGCCCACGAAGCTGCCTGTCGACACGCCTGCTCTCATGACGCTCGGTTCCAATGATCGCTAAACCACCCGCATCTTTAACTCCGGGCCCAAGCTTAATATCGGTACCACGGCCGGCCATATTGGTAGCAATGGTAACTGTTCCGGCCATACCGGCCTCCTGAACAATCTCAGCTTCTTTCTGGTGTAATTTCGCGTTAAGTACATTGTGCTTGATCCCGCGAAGCTTCAGCATGCGGCTTAATAACTCGGAGATCTCAACAGAGGTTGTACCAACAAGCACCGGCCGTCCGGCTTTCACACATTTTTCAACTTCTTCAATTACTGCATTGTATTTTTCACGCTTTGTTTTGTAAACAAGATCTTCCTGATCTTTACGTGAGATAGGACGGTTTGTAGGAATTACTACAACATCTAATTTGTAAATATCCCAGAACTCACCCGCTTCTGTTTCTGCAGTACCGGTCATACCGGCAAGCTTCTTATACATACGGAAATAGTTCTGTAATGTAACAGTAGCATACGTTTGTGTCGCAGCTTCAACCTTCACATTTTCCTTCGCTTCGATCGCCTGGTGTAAGCCGTCAGAATATCTTCTTCCTTCCATGATACGGCCAGTCTGCTCATCAACGATCTTCACTTTGCCGTCCATGATCACATACTCAACATCCTTTTCAAAAAGAGTGTATGCTTTTAATAGCTGATTAATGGTATGAACGCGTTCTGATTTGATTGAATAATCACGGATCAGCTCTTCTTTTTTCGCTGCTTTTTCTTCAATGGTTTTATTGCTCTTTTCTAGATTAGCGATCTCAGTTCCGATATCGGGTAATACAAAGAAGCTTGTATCTTCGGAGGATGTCGAGATCAGCTCAAGGCCTTTTTCAGTAAGCTCAATGGAGTTATGTTTTTCATCGATCACAAAGAAAAGCTGCGCATCCACTTTGTGCATTTCGCGCGACTGATCCTGAATATAATGATTCTCCGTTTTTTGCAGTAAAGCACGCATTCCCGGTTCACTCAGGAATTTGATAAGCGCTTTGTTCTTAGGTAATCCACGGTAAGCACGAAGTAAAGCCATTCCGCCTTCGCCTTCTTTCTCGCTCGTTTTCCCTTCAGCAATTAAACGTTTTGCTTCAGTAAGCGCTGTGTTTACAAATGCTTTCTGTGCATTTACAATTTTTTCAATACGTGGTTTCAACGGAGCAAATTCCTGGTTATCACCTTTCGGGGTAGGTCCTGAAATGATGAGTGGAGTACGTGCATCATCGATCAAAACGCTATCAACCTCATCCACGATCGCATAATTATGTTTACGCTGCACAAGATCTTCCGGTACACGCGCCATGTTATCACGCAGGTAATCGAAACCGAATTCGTTATTGGTTCCGTAAGTAATGTCGGCTAAATATGCTTTTCTGCGAGCCTCTGAATTCGGCTCATGTTTATCGATACAATCAACTGTTAGGCCGTGAAATTCAAACAAAGGGCCATTCCACTCACAGTCACGTTTCGCAAGATAGTTGTTCACGGTTACAACGTGGACTCCGCGTCCGGTAAGTGCATTCAGGTACATCGGTAAAGTACCCACAAGTGTCTTTCCTTCACCTGTTGCCATCTCCGCGATCTTCCCCTGATGTAATACAATACCACCGATCAGCTGAACATCATAATGAACCATATCCCAGGTTACTGTGATTCCCGCAGCTTCCCATATGTTGTGCCATAAAGCTTTGTCGCCTTTTATCTCAACCGATTTACGCTTTGCAGCGATATCACGGTCCATTTGAGTGGCAGTAACTTCGATTGTTTTTAATTCTTTTAAACGTCTGGCCGTTTCCTTGATAACTGCAAATGCTTCCGGAAGGATAGAATCGAGCATCTCATTGTTTTTTTTCAGGATGGTCTTCTCGATCTCATCGATCTCTTCGTACATACGTTCCTTCTCATCAACTTCAATGGTAAGGTCGGTTTCCATTTTTTTACGAAGAGTGTCGATCTCTTTTTCTTCCGCGGAAATATTATCAGAAATTCTCTTTTTGAATTCTGCTGTTTTTGCTCTCAGCTGGTCGTTGCTTAAAGAAGACAGTTTAGGATATTCAGCCAGGACCTTGTCAACAATAGGTTGTATCTCTTTTAAATCCCGGTCTGATTTTGTTCCAAATAATTTGGAAACGCTTTTTGTGAAAAAATCTAACATCTGATGATCTCTGTTTTTAATCATGCTAATCAATTAGGAATGCCTAAGAAATTGAACCTGATCTATCCTGTAATGAAACGGATGTGTTATTAAAATAATAAGGACTGCAAAAATAGCATTTTTTTACCGTTTTAGGCTGAAAAATATTAGGCAGACGGGCCTTTTCCAGTCAACAATTGTTCCGTTAGGATCTTGAGTGACAAATTAACAGGGTAGGGCTTGAAAGGCTTGAGGATATTGAAGAGTAGAGGCGCATTATTTCAGGACATTAAACATCGCCTTCGCTTTAAGCAGGCATTCATCATATTCTTTGTCAGCTTCTGCTGCGGAAGTGATAGCGCTCCCGGTGCTGAAAGAAAGATAGTGTTCCTTCGAATTATAAAATATAGCTCTGATGATTACACTGAAATCGAAATCTCCATCAGGCTTTATATAACCGATCGCTCCTGAATAAGGCCCACGTTTTACTGTTTCGTATTTTTCGATAAGATTCAACGCGCTAACTTTTGGTGCACCGGTCATGGATCCCATGGGAAAAGTAGCCTTGAGAATATCAGAAAAGTTCTCCTTCTGCTTTATTTCACAGCTGACTGTGGAAATAAGATGATGAACCTGTTGAAATGTGTGAACGCCAAAAAGTTCATCAACACAAACGCTTCCCTTTTTCGCTACTTTTGAAAGATCATTTCTTACAAGGTCAACGATCATAACATTTTCGGTCTGTTCTTTTAGATCATTCCTGAGAATGTTCTTTAGAATCTCATCCTCCTTTTTATTTGCCGAGCGTTTTATTGTTCCTTTAATAGGTTGAGAATAAAGCTTTGATCCTTCCCTCTTGATGAAGCGTTCAGGGCTGGATGATAAAATAAAATTACCATCAAATTTACAAAAGGCGGCAAAGGGTGCATTTGAAATACTGTCAAGCTTTTCAAATGTGTGAACAGGATCGATCATTGCGTTCTCAGCAAAAAATTCCTGGCAAAAATTCACTTCGTAAATATCCCCTCTGGCAATATGATTTTTTAAATGATTGAATGCTTCGCAGTATTCCTGTTTGCTTATTCGGTTTTGAATTTTTGGTGCCGGAGGGGTTATTGGCGCTAAGTTGGCCGGAGAAAAGGCAAGATGATAGATTGCATTTGCTTTGTCTGACGATAAAATATTTTCATCAAAATGCAGGACGTGATTGTTATTATAAATTTCAATTACAAGTTCAGGCACAAAAAAGTGAATCAATGGAAACTTAATGAAGTCAGGGTTTTTGGAGAGAATGTTTTCGGTTTCTTCCTTCATGTCATAACTTAAATATCCGAATGTCCAGTCCTTGTGCTCATTCAAAAAGTTTTGCAGTTGTTCAATCCCATTTTTCGGATCGTTAATTATAATTTCCTGAGTTGAGCCGACAGCAAGGAGTGCAGAGTAAGTGTAATCTGAAGTAGTGTTCGTGTCAATGTGCGAGTTCAACAGACAAACCTGGTTGTAAGCCTCCGATAATCCTGTAAGATTAATGGTTTTGGAGGCTTGTGTGTTTTTATGAATGACTGATCGAAGCACATACAAACGTACATATTTTTTTTCCTATCAGCAGAAATACAACAAGTGCGGACTTATCAGATTGGTTTTTTCTCCCACTTTCAAATTAAACTGATTCATAAACCGCTATATCCCTTTGTTTAAAAGGAATTAAAAGTGGGATTAGAGTTTTTAAATAGATCGAAAAGGATGTTTAAAACTGAAAGTTTTCAACAAAGTGGTAGAATGTGGTAAAAAGTGGGAAATTATTCTTTATTTTTACACCACTAAGCCGAAAATCAACATGAACAGCTTGTTTGGAGTATATGAATGCAGTGCAGACGCTAAAGGCCGCGTCATGCTTCCTGTTGCGTTCAAGAAGCAGCTGACGACCGTGTTGGATGGAGGTTTTGTGATGAAGCGTTCGATTTTTAGCAAGTCACTGGAGCTTTATCCGATGGCGACATGGAATGAAATGGTGAAAGAGGTGAATAAGCTGAATAAGTTCGTTAAGAAGAATGTTGAGTTTATAAGGATGTTCAACTATGGAGTTGTTCCTGTTGAGTTGGATAGTACTGGTCGTCTGTTAATCCCTAAAGATTTGAGCTCGTTTGCCGGCATCACCAAGAATGTTGTAATGGCTGCTGCCGGAGATCGTATTGAGATCTGGGATAAGAAAGCGTACGAGAAGTTTATTAATGACAGTACTTCTGATTTTGAGAAGCTTGCTGAGGATGTGATGGGCGGAATAACACCTACACCTGATCCTGAGAAATAAATGGAATATCATAATCCTGTTCTTTTAAAAGAGTGTATTGAAGGTTTGAATATCAATCCTGAAGGAGTTTATGTGGATGTGACATTTGGTGGTGGTGGGCATTCCCGGGAAATTCTACGGCATTTGACAACCGGAAAGCTTTATGCTTTTGATCAGGATGAGGATGCGATCAAGAATAAAATTGATGATCCGCGCTTTGTATTGATCAAGCAGAATTTCAGGTATCTGAAAAATTTTCTGAAGATGTACAATGCTTTACCGATAGATGGTTTGCTTGCTGATCTTGGTGTTTCATCGCATCAGTTCGATGAGGCTGAAAGAGGTTTCTCGACAAGGTTTGAAGCAAAGCTTGATATGAGGATGGATCAGAATTCAAAAGTGACTGCCGCTGAGATTCTGAATACATATAGTGAGGAGGATCTGAAAAGAATTTTCAGGTTGTATGGTGAAGTTGATAATGCAGGATATCTCGCTTCGATAATTTATCACAATAGAAAAGATAAGGCAATCGAAACTGTAAATGATCTGAAGGTGATGATTACTAAGTGTGTGAAGCGCGGAAAGGAAAATCAGTACTATGCGCAGGTTTTTCAGGCGCTCAGAATTGAAGTGAATAAAGAGTTGGAAGTGCTTGAAGAGTTGTTAAAACAGAGTCTTGAGGTTTTAAAGCCTGGAGGACGATTAGTGGTGATGTCTTATCATTCTCTTGAAGACAGGTTGGTTAAAAATTTTACACGAACAGGAAAAATAGAAGGCGAAGTGGAGAAAGATTTTTTTGGAAATCAGATAACACCATTTACGCAGATCACCAGAAAGCCGATTGTGCCGAATGAAAAAGAGGTTGAGAGTAACAGTAGAGCGAGGAGTGCAAAGTTGAGGATTGCAGAGAAGAAATAAGAAGCAATTGGCAATAGGCAGTTGACAATAGTTGGAGTGTAAGAAGGTGATTTGGGATAATGAAAATTTTGAAATGATAATGATGGCGAGAATGTTTGCAAGCTGCAGACTGATCAATTGCCAACTGAATAAATGGGAAACAAGTTTAAAGAACAACAAAAGCCGGAAGAGACTGTTGCACCGAAAAAGCCTGTAAAGGAAAATAAGGTTGTAAGGGGCGTTGCGAGTGTTGTCAGTGGAAATTTTCTTTCCAAGGAAACTACGCTTCAGAATTTGCCCTTCATTTTTTTTCTGTCGTTCCTCGCTATATGTTACATCGCAAATGGATACTACGCAGATGATCAGGTGCGGAAAGTGAACAAGCTTACAAATGATATTAAAGAATTAAGAACACAATACATAGTAGTGAAAGATTCATTGGTTGTAAAGAGTAAACAGACAGAAGTGGCGAAGGCCCTTGCTTTACAGCAAACCGGTATTAAGGAGAGCGTTGTGCCTCCGAAAAAGATCGTAGTAAGAACAGTTAGCACCATTCCTCAGCAAGATTAAGAAATTGGAAGAAAGAAAAGACATACTCTGGCGCGTATATCTCATATATTTCCTTATATGCCTCTTCGGTGTCGCTATTATTTCCAAAGTTTTTATCATCCAGTTCTCAGAAGGCGACAAATGGCGGGCCCAAGCAGAACGCTTTTCCAGTAAGGTTTTCGAGATTGAAGCAGTCCGTGGAAATATCTATGATGTGAATGGAAGTCTACTCGCTACCTCCTTGCCATATTTTGAAGTCGGAATGGATGTCAATACCGAAGCCATCACAAAAGAAATTTTCAACAGTAATGTAGATTCACTTTCAATCTGCCTTGCGGATCTTTTCAAAGATAAATCCTGGAAACAGTATCGTAAAGAATTAGTGAAGGCGCGCAGGAATGGTGACCGCTGGATCGTTCTTCAAAGAAATGTTTCATACACGGATCTGCAGAAAATGAAGAAATTTCCCATTCTGAGAAGAGGAAAAAATCGTGGTGGTTTTGTTTACCTGCAGACAAACAAACGCGAACGCCCCTTTCAGTTTCTTGCTGCACGTACTATTGGGAAACTTAATGAAAACGGAACAGGAAAATCTTATGGTTTAGAAGCTGCATTTGACAGCATTCTTGTGGGAACTACCGGTGAGCGCACGATGCAAAAGATCGCAGGTGGCGTGTGGCGACCAATCAATTCTGACAATGAAATAGAGCCGAAGGATGGTTCCGATATCGTAACCACCATTGATATTAATGTTCAGGATGTTGCAGAAAATTCTTTGAAAAACTGTTTAAGAAAGCACGGAGCCGGACATGGTTGTCTCGTGCTCATGGAGGTGAAAACCGGTGAAGTAAAAGCTATCGCAAACCTTACAAGGAATAACAAAGACACTTCGGAATACCTAGAAAATTTTAATTATGCTGTAGGTGGTGGAACAGTACCGGGCTCAACTTTCAAGCTTCCTTCATTGGTTGCTGCTATGGAAGATTATGATCTGAGCTTAAATGAGGTGGTTGATATCGGAGAAGGAATTTGTTATTACAGCAATGTTCCTGTTAGGGATTCTCATCATCCTGAAAAAAGTAAAGTAACCGTTCAGGAGATCTTTGAGCAGTCCTCAAATGTTGGTGTTACCAAAATCATCACAAGATATTACTCAAAGGATCCGAAGAAATTCATTGATCGCTTGTATAAAATGGGTCTTGGTGTTCCAATGAACATAAGTATTCCGGGAGAAGCTAAACCATATTTGAAAAATGTAGATGACAAGAGTTGGTCGAAAATTTCTTTGCCATGGATCAGCTACGGATATGAATCAAGAATTACTCCGCTTCAGATCCTGAATTTTTATGCAGCGATTGCAAATGATGGTAAAATGATGAGGCCATATTTTGTGAAAGAGGTTAAGAAAAGAGGGAAGACAATTAAAGAGTATAAACCCGAAATTATTAATGAAGCGGTTTGCTCCAAAAAGACTGTAGACAAAGCGAGAAAAATGATGGAAGGTGTTGTGCTTAACGGGACAGCGAAAAGCTTAAAGGCTTCCAACTATCAGATCGCAGGAAAAACAGGGACTGCACAGATCGGAATGGTCAATGGTAAAATGACTTACCAGGCCTCTTTCGTTGGTTATTTCCCTGCAGAAAATCCAAAGTACGCATGTATTGTTGTTATCAGCGCTCCCAGCGGAGATGCTTACTATGGAGGAGCTGTAGCCGGTCCGGTGTTTAAGGATGTTGCAGATAAAGTATATTCTACAAGCCTTGAAATTCATAAAGAGATAAATGCCGTTCAGCCGAAGTATGCATTAAAAGCTCCGCAGGTAAAACAAGGAAATAAGGAAGCTCTGGAAACAGTGTTAAATGGTTTGCATGTGAGGATGAATATCCAGGATGAAAGAGCTGAATGGGTTACTGCCAGCAACAGTGATTCTTTGTCGGTAAGACTAAGCACAAGAACAACTGAAGAAAAACTGAAAGCCGGAATTGTTCCGGATATGACAGGCATGACAGCACAGGACGCACTTTACTTATTAGAGAATCACGGAATACGTGTAAAGATCATTGGCAATGGAGCCGTGACTTCACAATCGATTGAAGCCGGTAAAGCTTTCGTTAAAGGAACACAGATCATTTTACAATTAAGCTAAGTGAAATTACTAAAGGACATACTTTATAAAGCAGGCATTCTTGAAGTGTCGGGTTCCACTAATGTGGCGATCACTGCCTTAAGTTTTGACTCACGTAAGATAGAGAAGGACAGTCTTTTCATTGCTGTTAAAGGAACGTTGAGTGACGGGCATAAATACATTAATGATACTATTTTAAAAGGTGCATTGGCGATTCTTTGCGAAGAGTTTCCGGAAGAGATAAATGAAAAGATCACTTATATAAAAGTTAAAGATTCAACAGCGGCAATGGGAATCGTTGCAGCGAATTTTTATGATAATCCTTCTGAAAAGATAAAACTTGTCGGAGTTACGGGAACGAATGGCAAGACCACGACAGTTACTTTGTTATTTAACCTGTTTAGGAAGCTGGGATATAAAGTAGGGTTGTTGTCAACTGTAAAGAATCAGATCAATAACGATGTTATTCCGGCAACACACACTACTCCGGATGCAATTCAATTGAATGCTCTGCTTCGTCAGATGCTCGATAAAGGATGTACTCATTGCTTCATGGAAGTGAGTTCACATGCGGTTGTTCAGAACAGAATTGCCGGGATCCATTTTACAGGAGCTGTTTTTACCAACATCACTCATGATCATCTCGATTATCACAAAACGTTTGATGAATATATAAAAGCGAAGAAAGGATTCTTTGATCGGTTGGGCAGTGATGCTTTTGCATTAACGAACAGAGATGATGTGAACGGACAGGTGATGCTGCAGAATACGAAAGCTTCCAGGAAAACATATTCGCTGCGATCAATGGCTGATTTCAAATGCAAGGTTGTTGAGAATCAATTCAGCGGTTTGCTTTTAAATATTGATAACCAGGAAGTTTGGACAAAGCTGATTGGAAGTTTTAATGCATATAATCTGTTGGCAGTTTATGCGGTTGCAATTCTTCTGAAAGAAGATAAAACAAACGTACTGACAACACTAAGCACATTAAGTTCAGTCGAAGGAAGATTTCAATACATCAGAACTGATAGCGGGGTAATAGGAATCGTTGACTATGCGCATACACCGGACGCACTGGTAAATGTTTTAAAAACGATCAATGATATCAGAACGGGAAATGAGAAAGTGATCACGGTTGTAGGATGCGGTGGTGATCGTGATGCAGCAAAGCGACCGGTAATGGCGAAGATAGCATGTGACCTGAGTAATAAGGTGATCCTGACCTCGGATAATCCAAGAAGCGAAGAGCCGGAAATGATCATAAAAGAGATGCAGGTGGGTGTTGATGCGGTAAATAAAAAGAAAACGATCTCGATGACTGATCGAGCTGAAGCAATTAAAACAGCTTGCTCCTATGCTGAACCGGGTGATATTATTCTGATCGCAGGAAAAGGACATGAGAAGTACCAGGAGATAAAAGGAGTGAAGCATGACTTTGATGACATGCTTGTTCTTCAGGAAAATTTAAAACTGTTTGATAAATAAAATATTAAATAATGTTCTACTACCTATTCGACTTTTTAGACAAGCAATTTGATTTTCCGGGTGCAGGTGTATTCCAGTACATTTCTTTTCGTGCTGCAATGGCTCTTATTGTTTCCCTGATCATCTCTCTTCTTTTCGGTAAGCGTATCATCGGTTTACTGCACAGGAAACAAGTGGGTGAAACAGTTCGTGATCTTGGTTTGCAAGGCCAGATGGAGAAAAAAGGAACTCCGACAATGGGTGGTTTGATCATACTTTCCGCGATTTTTATCCCGACAATTTTATTTGCAAAGCTTCATAACGTTTACATCATTCTGATGCTTGTTTCAACAATATGGCTCGGTGCGATTGGTTTCATCGATGATTACATTAAAGTATTTAAGAAAGATAAAAAAGGCCTTCACGGATTATTTAAAGTGGCAGGTCAGATAGGCATCGGCCTCATTGTAGGTACTACTCTTTATTTCCATGATGGTGTAGTTGTTAAAGAAAAAATTTCAAGCGGCCAGATCACCTTTCCTGTTGAAGTCGTGAATGGTTCCGAGCAGACACCTCATTTGCCTTTGTATTCAACGGTTGAGACGAAATCAATGAAGACAACTATTCCTTTTGTGAAAAATAACGAATTTGATTATTCCTCATTGCTGTCGTTCCTGGGAGATAATTACAGGCAATGGGCGTGGCTGATCTTCATTCCATTTGTGATCCTGATTGTCACCGCGGTTTCGAATGGTGCGAATATAACAGACGGTATAGACGGCCTGGCTACGGGAACTTCCGCGATCATTGGAGTTGTGTTAGGGATTCTCGCTTATGTATCCGGTAACAATGTCTTCGCAGATTATCTGAATATAATGTACATACCAAATTCAGGAGAGCTGGTAATTTTCATTGCGGCCTTCGTTGGAGCATGTGTAGGCTTTCTTTGGTATAACTCCTTTCCTGCACAAGTGTTCATGGGTGATACAGGAAGTCTCGCGCTTGGCGGAATCATAGCAGTGTTCGCGATTGCAATACGTAAAGAATTATTGATCCCGATCCTTTGCGGAATATTCCTGGTTGAAAATTTATCGGTGATGATGCAGGTTGCGTATTTCAAACGCATGAAGAAAAAATTCGGAATTGAATATGCACGTGAGAACCGCCTGTTTAAAATGGCTCCTCTCCATCATCATTATCAAAAGTTAGGAATGCACGAATCTAAAATTGTTTCTCGGTTCTGGATCATCGGGATCATGTTAGCAGTATTAACTATTGTGACTTTGAAACTAAGATAAGATGAAACGCCTGGTAATACTTGGGGGTGGAGAAAGTGGAGTGGGCACCGCGGTGCTTGCGAAGAAAAAAGGGTTTGAGGTCTTTCTTTCTGATAAAGGAAAATTAAAAGATAAATACAAGAACGTTCTTTCAAAAAATGGAATTGAGTGGGAAGAGGAGAAACATACCGAATCTCTTATTCTTAACGCAGATGAAGTGGTAAAGAGCCCTGGAATACCTGATAAGGCAGAGCTGATTAAAGCACTCCACGCAAAAGGAATAAAGGTGATTTCGGAAATTGAATTTGCAGGCCGGTATACGAATGCAAAAATGATTTGCATAACGGGAAGTAACGGAAAAACAACAACTACGCTTCTGACCTATCACATGATGAAGAAGGGCGGTTTGAATGTAGGGCTTGGCGGTAATGTAGGGAAGAGCTTCGCGATGCAGGTGGCGGAGAATGATTTTGATTATTACGTGCTGGAGTTAAGCAGTTTTCAGTTAGACGGAATGTATGATTTTAAAGCAGATATAGCGGTGCTGCTGAATATCACTCCGGATCATCTCGACAGATATGATTATAAGCTGGAGAACTATGCTGAGTCAAAGTTCAGGATCATACAGAACCAGACAGAGAAGGACGCATTCATTTACTGTATAGATGATGATGTGACAATGAAAACAATGCAGAGTAAGGAGATCAAAGCCCAACAATATCCGATCTCAATTAAACAAGAATTAGAAACAGGAGCATACTTAAAAGACAACAATCAACTAATAATCAACACAAACAACACAAATCCCTTATTTATGACAATTCAGGAACTAGCATTACAAGGAAAACACAATATCTATAACTCCATGGCCGCAGGGGTTACAGGTAAATTAGTTGAAATGAGGAAAGAGACCATTCGCGAGAGTCTTTCCGATTTCCATAACATCGATCACCGCCTTGAGGTGGTTGGAAATGTACATGGAATTGAATTCATCAATGATTCAAAAGCAACTAATGTTAATTCAACATGGTATGCTCTTGAAAGTATGAATAATCCTGTGATCCTTATCCTTGGAGGTGTTGATAAGGGAAATGATTACTCAATGCTTAATGATCTTGTGAAAGCAAAAGTTAAAGCTATTATTTGCCTGGGGACAGACAATAAGAAGATCATCAAAGCTTTTGGTGGTATGGTGGAAACAATTCTTGAAGCTAAATCAGCAAAAGAGGCTGTTGCACAATCATACAAAATAGGTAAGAAGGGCGATACTGTGTTGTTATCACCTGCATGCGCCAGCTTTGATATGTTTGAAAACTATGAGGATCGCGGAACTCAGTTTAAACAAGCAGTTAGAGCATTATAAATTTAATAATCAATCAAACATGGATCTGAATAAAATCAAAAGCAGAGAAACAAAATTGTCAAGAACTTTTGTTGTTTCTTCTATGGACGAGCATCAAATGGAATTCGTTGATCAGGTTGACGGCACCGCCTATATTAACGATTCTCAATCGATGACTGTTAATGCAGTCTTAAGATCTCTTTCCGCAATTGAAACATCTGTTATCCTGATAACAGGTGGTGATGACTCCTCAAATGATTATTCTTTGCTTAAAGAACAGATAGAAATGAAGGTTGTTGCTGTAATATATTTAGGGAGTTGCAGTAACAATATTCTTAAACATTATAAAGGACATTCAATGTTGTTTGTAATGGCTGATAATATTAAAGAGGCGGTGTTGATTGCAAAAGCGTATTCGAAATCGGGTGATGCAGTTCTTTTTGCCCCGGCCTGTCAGGATCAGAAAGGGAAAGATACCTACAGACAGCGGGGAAGAGAATTCAAAGAGATTGTAAAAGGGTTAAGTGCATAATGAATCTATTAAAATACATAAAAGGTGATAAGGTCATCTGGACAGTAGTCCTGTTGCTTTCCCTATTGTCTATACTCGTGGTTTACAGTTCGGTTGTTGCTCTGGCTTACAGGTATAAGAATGGAGATACTGCATCTTATCTTATCAAGCATATTTTTATTGTTGGTTCAGGGATCTTTTTAATGTACCTGATCCATAAAGTGAAATACACCTATTTTTCACGCATTTCGCAAATTGCGATAATACTGGCTGCCCCACTACTTTTATATACTTTACTCAAAGGTGTTAGCGCGGGGGATGCGAGCCGGTGGTTAGCAATTCCGGGAACTTCACTCACATTTCAGACTTCAGACTTCGCCAAGCTCGCATTGATAACTTATGTTGCGCGAATGCTTTCCATTAAACAAGATGTCATCAAAGATTTTAAACAGGCATTCATTCCAATTGTGGGGCCTGTCGCGGTTATATGTGCACTGATCCTACCTGCGAATTTTTCAACGGCTGCATTATTGTTCTTAACATGTCTGGTGTTGATGTTCGTTGGAAGAATGAATTCAAAGCATCTTCTCATGCTGATAGGCTCAGGGATTGTCTTCGCAGCATTGCTGATAGTCATGATATTCAATTTCCCAAACGTGATCAAACGTGGTGAAACCTGGAAAGCCAGAATTGAAAATTTTAAAAACGGTGACAGCGAAAGTAATTTCCAGGCTGAGCAGGCTAAGATCGCTATAGCTACGGGTGGCGTGATGGGTAAAGGTCCTGGTAATAGCATTCAGCGAAATTTTCTTCCGCAGGCCTCTTCGGATTTTATTTATGCAATTGTAATTGAAGAGTGGGGACTGATAACAGCCATTATTATAGTTTTTTTATATGTGGTTTTATTATTTCGTGGGATCAGGATCGCCAACAAGAGCGAAAAAACATTCGGTAGCCTGCTCGCAATCGGACTAACGTTCAGCCTTGTATTTCAGGCTATGATCAATATGGCTGTCGCGGTTAATTTATTCCCGGTTACCGGACAGCCTTTACCTTTGGTAAGCATGGGTGGTACATCGATCTGGTTCACAAGTATTGCTATCGGAATTATTTTGAGTGTTAGCAGGGAATCAGAAATTAAAGAGGAAGGAGGTTCACTTGCGGCCGCTTAAGATCATAGTTAGTGGTGGAGGAACAGGAGGACATATTTTTCCCGCAATCTCTATTGCAAATGCAATTAAAGTTTTACGGCCTGATACAGAATTTCTTTTTGTTGGCGCTGAAGGTAAAATGGAAATGGAAAAAGTTCCTGCTGCGGGTTATAAGATTGAAGGGTTGTGGATCTCCGGATTCCAAAGGAAATTCACTTTGTCTAATCTTGCTTTTCCATTTAAAGTTATGAGTAGCCTGCATAAAGCAAGAAAGCTTCTTGATGATTTTAAACCGGATGCAGTAATAGGCACAGGGGGGTTCGCAAGTGGTCCAATGCTCAGCGTTGCGGCAAGGCAAGGAGTGCCAACCCTGATCCAGGAGCAAAATTCTTATGCAGGTATCACGAATAAAATATTAGCTAAAAAAGTTGACAGGATCTGTGTCGCTTATAGTGGAATGGAGAAGTTTTTTCCAAAAGAAAAGATCATTATGACCGGTAATCCTGTTCGTCAGGATATCCTGAGTCTTGAAGGAAAACGCGAAAGAGGCCTTGAGCTTTTCGGACTTGACCCAAACAAAAAAATAATTCTAGTGATAGGGGGTAGTCTCGGGGCCAGAACGATAAATGAAAGTATTGCTTTATGCCTTGAGGAATTCGTAAATAACAACATTCAACTGGTTTGGCAAACAGGTAAAGGATATTTTGAAACGGCCAAACAAAACGCAGCAAAGTATGAGGATAGAGGGATAAAAGCTTTTGATTTCATTCAGAAGATGGATCTGGCTTATGCGGTGTCTGATATAGTAATTTCACGAGCCGGTGCAAGCTCCGTTTCAGAATTGTGCCTTGTTCATAAGCCCACAATTCTGATTCCTTCACCGAATGTGGCGGAAGATCATCAGACTAAAAATGCGATGGCATTGGTGACCTATAATGCTGCTATTATAATTAAAGACAGCGAGGCAAGAGAGAGGTTAAAAGAACATGCGGTGAAGCTTATCAAAGATGAAGCTGCATGTTCTAAATTATCAGAAAATATTGCACGACTAGCTTTGCCTGATTCAGCGAAGGTAATTGCAAATGAAGTTATAAGCTTAATCAATAATAGAAAATAGGTTGTAATAAAAAAATGAAAGATATAACTCACATATATTTCCTCGGAATAGGTGGCATCGGAATGAGCGCACTTGCGCGCTATTTCAACGCTATGGGGAAAAACGTGAGTGGTTATGATAAGACCTCAACCAAGCTGACGGGTGAATTGATTGCTGAAGGAATCAGTATACATTTTGAGGATAATTTAGAACTTGTTCAGCCGGAATTCAGATCGTTGAATTCACCCGACAAATCAAAAATACTTGTTGTTTATACACCTGCTGTTCCGAAAAGCCACAGCGAATATGTTTTTTTTAATAGTAATGGGTTTAACATTAAAAAAAGGGCTGAGGTATTAGGGTTAATTACTGAATCTGCACGTACGATCGCTGTGGCCGGGACGCATGGTAAAACAACAACATCATCACTTGTAGCACATATTCTTAAAACTGCAGGATTGGATCCTTCTGCTTTTCTGGGCGGTATCACACAGAATTATAAAACGAATTTGTTGTTGAGCAGCAAGTTAAAGGAAGCTCATGCTGATGCAGGATATGTGGTTGTGGAAGCAGATGAATATGATCGTTCATTTTTAACCTTGCATCCGGAAATTGCTGTTATTACTTCTGTTGATGCAGATCACCTTGATATTTACGGAGACAAAACACATGTGGAAGAATCATTCTCCATGTTTGCTGATCTTGTTCGTAAGAAGCTGATCGTTAAAAAAAATATTGCAGGAAAAGTTCGTTCTGCACTTCCCGCAATTACTTATTCGGTGGACGATGTCTATGCAGATTATCACGCAATGGATATCAGGATCGAAAACGGTTTTTACCATTACTCTATAAAAACTCCGAAAGGAATTTTAAAAAATGTTACCCTGGGATTGCCCGGTAAGCACAATGTTGAAAATTCTGTCGCTGCTGCCGCTATTGCATGCGAACTTCATATAGCGGATGTTTTCATTAAAGATGCAATGCGGACTTTTGGCGGTGTTAAAAGAAGATTTGATTATCAGATCAAGACAGAGTCACTTGTATATATTGACGATTATGCCCATCACCCGGAGGAATTAAAAGCGACAATAAATTCCGCGAGAGAAATGTATCCCGGGAAGAAGATCACAGGGATTTTTCAACCACATCTATTTTCCCGCACGCGCGATTTCGCTGACGAATTTGCACAAAGCCTGGATCTGCTTGATGAATGTATTTTAATGGAGATCTACCCCGCCCGCGAACTTCCAATTGATGGTGTTGATTCTCAAATGTTGCTTGATAAAATGAAAAGTAGTTCGAAAATGATCTGCGATAAAAATGAATTGCTAAACACGCTTGCGAAAAAAAAGGTTGATGTTCTCCTTACAATGGGTGCAGGCGATATAGATACGTTTGTAGAGAAAATAAAAAATCAGTTAAGTAAATAGTTTTGAAGAAGTTTAAAAAAATAGCGTTTATATCTATCTGGGTCTTATTGATTGCGGGACTTCTTGTGAGTCTTGGTTTCGTAAATGCGGAACAGGAACAATTGAAATGCAGTGCATTGGATATCCATGTGAACCAGGACAATGATTTATATTTTATCGATAAGATAGATGTTGCACAACTCATGAAAGACCGAGGTGATTCCATTATGGGTCAGCCGAAAGCATCAGTTAATGTTACCAAAATTGAAGAGTCATTGAATTCTCATGCTGCGGTTTCGAATGCTGAGGTTTCAGTCAGTATTGATGGAGTTGTTAAGGTTGATGTAAAACAAAGAAATCCTTTGATACGGGTTATAAACGCTGATGGCGACAGCTACTATATCGATGATGAAGGCCGACTGATGCCATTGTCGGATAAATACACAATGAAAGTGCTGGTGGCAAACGGTAATATTTTCGAGCCATATTCCAAACGTTATCAGCATTCGATAAAGGATATTTCAAAAGATAGTTTGTTTAAAGCAACAAGCAAGCTTGATGAATTGTATGCGATGGCAACATTCATCAATGCGGACCCTTTCTGGAAGGCACAAATACCTCAGATCTTCTATAATCAGGATAATGAAATAGAAATCGTTCCTATGGTCGGAGATCAGAAAATTATTTTCGGAGATACGACATCAATGGAAGAAAAATTCAAAAAGCTGCTAACGTTTTATCAGCAAGGCTTGAATACAACAGGATGGTGGAATCGGTATTCGGTGATCAATCTGAAATTTAAGAATCAAATCGTTTGTACTAAAAAATAAAGAATCAAAAAATGGAACCATCAGAAATTGTTGTTGGCTTAGACATCGGAACAACCAAAATTGTGGCAATAGTAGGCCGTAGAAATGAGTTCGGAAAAATCGAGATCCTTGGTATGGGCAAATCTGAATCTTACGGTGTTGCACGTGGTGTAGTTCAGAACATCGATCAGACGGTGCAGGCGATCCGTGCCGCTGTTGCCGATGCTGAGAACAAGTCAGGGGTGGACATAAAGGTTGTGAATGTTGGTATTGCAGGCCAGCATATCAAGAGCATGCAGCACCGGGGAATCAAAACGCGTTCCAGTGTAGAAGAGGAAATCTCTCAGAAGGATATTGATGCCTTGATCGATGATATGTTCAAACTGGTAATGCAGCCGGGCGAAGAGATCATTCATGTTCTTCCGCAGGAGTACATCATCGACAACGAGCAAGGAATAAAGAACCCAATAGGGATGTCAGGAATTCGTCTTGAAGCCAATTTTCATATAATAACTGGGCAGATAGCTGCTGCACGTAATATTTATAAATGCGTTCACAAGGCAAATCTCGAAGCTTCGGGATTAACACTGGAGCCTCTTGCCAGCGCTGATGCAGTTTTAAGTAACGAAGAAAAAGAAGCAGGCGTAGTCTTGGTTGATATCGGAGGTGGAACAACCGATGTTGCTATTTTCCAGGATGGAATCATTCGTCATACAGCAGTTATACCTTTTGGCGGTAATGTGATTACGGAAGATATAAAAGAAGGTTGCACTATTATTAAAAGCCAGGCTGAATTACTGAAAATCAAATTCGGTTCGGCACTGGCGAGTGAGAATCAGGAAAATGAGATCGTTTCAATTCCGGGACTGCGTGGACGTCCACACAAGGAAATATCGGTTCGCAATCTTTCGGCAATCATCCAGGCTCGTATGGAAGAGATCATTGAGCATGTTTATTATGAAATAAAGAACTCTGGTTACGAGAAAAAATTAATTGCAGGAATTGTCGTAACAGGTGGCGGAGCACAGCTGAAGCACGTTACGCAGCTTGTGGAGTATATCACAGGGATGGATACACGCATAGGATATCCGAATGAACATCTTGCAAAAGGAACTGAAGATGTTACTCTTCCAATGTTTGCGACTTCTGTTGGTTTGGTGATGAAAGAATTGCAAAGGATCGATAAGCAGAATCTAAGCAATGCTGTTACAAACACTACAGCTGCAGCATCAACGATCAAAGGTCATTCAAAGGATCGTTCAACAGGATTCTTTGATAAGCTGAAGAAGTTCTTTGATGAGGATGCAACACAGAATTAACGTTTAATATGCAATGAAATTAACATTGCATAGTTAGTAACTATAAGAGTGCGAGTGATTTCTATACAAAAAAATAAAGGAATTTTATAAACTGAAAAGATATAGGGTTCTGAAAGACTAATAATATCAACCGTTTTAAATAAACAACAAAATGATGAAATTCGATTTACCACACGACAACTCTTCAATTATCAAAGTAATTGGAGTGGGCGGAGGCGGAAGCAACGCTGTGAATCATATGTATAAACAAGGTATCAAAGGTGTTGATTTTATTGTATGTAATACAGATCAGCAATCACTTGACATTAGTCCGGTGCCTTTGAAAATTGTCCTCGGTTCAAGCTTAACTAAAGGCCGTGGTGCCGGATCTTTACCTGAAGTTGGTAGAAATGCAGCGATCGAAAATATCGAAGAAGTAAAAGCTTTGTTATCGAACAACACCGAAATGGTATTCATTACTGCCGGTCTTGGCGGTGGAACAGGAACAGGTGCTGCTCCGGTTATAGCTCAGGCTGCGAAGGAAATGGGAATTCTTACAGTTGGTATTGTAACTATCCCTTTCGGATTTGAAGGTAAGAAACGTAAAGCTCAGGCAGACACTGGACTTGAAGCATTAAAAGCAAATGTTGATACATTACTTGTGATCAGCAACGATAAATTACGTGAGATCTACGGTAACTTAAAAGTGACTGAAGCATTCGGACACGCAGATGATATTTTAACAACTGCTGCAAAAGGCATTGCGGATATCATCACAACAACATTACAGATCAACACAGATATAAATGATGTTAAAACTGTAATGAAAAACAGTGGTGTTGCTATCATGGGTTCTGCGCAGGCTAGTGGTGAACACCGTTCTTTACGCGCTGTTGAGCAGGCGATGGCTTCTCCGTTATTGAATGATAGCAACATTAAAGGTGCCCGTTATGTATTGGTAAATGTTACCTGCGGTGAAGATGAGATCACGATGGATGAGCTTGGTGAGATTACTGATTACATTCAGGATGCTGCAGGTATGACTGCAGAGGTCATCAAAGGTTATGGTGTAGATCCTTCATTGGGAGATAAGGTCAATGTAACTATCATCGCTACGGGATTTAATTCAACTGCTGATCTTGGAATGAGCTTTGAGAAAGCTCCTGAAAAGAAAGTCCACATTTTGACTGATGAAGTTAAGAAAGAAGAAGCTGCACCAATTGTAAATGAAACTCCTGTTGTTAACGAGATCACTTCTTATATTAAAGGTGAAGAAACGACTGTGGTTTCTGATGAGATAGCGCCAATAGTTGATGAAACTCCTGTTCTGAGTGAAAGCGAAAACACTGTTTCTGGTAATGAACCGTTCATGTTCATTCGTGAAGAAGCAAAAGAAGACTCTGTTTCCGAGATCAATTTTGAAAAGCAGGTTACATTTGAATTCGAGATAGCAAACAATGATAATGTTTCTATTGACGAGGCGACCGAGATGCGCGAAGAATTTGAATCTCCTGTGATGCAGAATGAGAATGTTGTTGAGGAATCTGAGAACATGATCATCGCTAAGGTTGAAGAAACAGAACAGTTCAAAAAGTCTCAGGACCGTATCGCTAAATTAAAAGAGCTGAGCTTCAAATTGAAATCTCCAAATGGGTTGTCAGAAATGGAGAATGAGCCTGCATACAAACGCAGAAATGTAAATCTTGATTCAACACCGCATTCTTCTGAATCTCAGGTATCCCGTTATACTTTATCTGAAGGTGATGATAAGAAAGTAGAGATCAAGCCGAATAACTCTTTTTTACACGATAACGTTGATTAATTAGCTTGAACAAATAACAAACAATGAATCCTGCATTATTGCAGGATTTTTTGTTTTACATTCATCTCTGATAACTTAATTATGTAACTTTATTTATCATTTGAAACAAATACCAACTAATAACAAATAACAAATAACCATTCACCCTTAACTTAAAACTATGGCCTTAGAAGAAAAAATAAATGCTGATATTAAATCAGCAATGCTTGCAAAGGAAGCAGCGAAGCTGGAAGCTCTTCGTGCAGTTAAATCCGCAATACTGTTATTAAAAACATCACCGGAAGGTTATAACGATGATACGGAGTTAAAGGCTTTGCAGAAAATGGTGAAACAGCGTAAAGAAACTGCTGAAGTTTATAAAACACAAAACAGGCCTGAGCTTGCTGAAGTTGAGTTGTCTCAGGCATCAATCATCGAAGCATATTTACCAAAGCAAATGTCGGAGGATGAGATCAGAGCTGAAGTGGCTAAGATAATAACTTCTGTCGGGGCAGCTTCACCTGCAGATATGGGAAAAGTAATGGGAGTTGCAACTAAACAATTAGCCGGAAAAGCGGACGGAAAAGTTGTTTCTGGAATGGTGAAAGAATTGCTCTCAAAATAATTAGCATGATTGAAAAGAAGAATGCCACTTCGGTGGCATTTTTTATTTCAATTGATTATAAAGGAAATTGTAATCCGAGGACCAATATATTTTCAAAACACCAGAAATAATGATGCGCTTTTCCATTGCCAATTACAAGGACATTAGTATAATTTGCGAATGAACCTTTCGCTGTATACTCTAGGTAAATATGTTTAAACGCTTCGTAACGCAAGCCAGCTTCAACACCGGCACAATAACCCGCCACGTGAAATTTGTTATTTAGCCTTTGTCCGAATAAAGTGACATCCGTTCTCGGTATCACCGCTCCAGCACCGATTTTGATGACTCCTGCCAGTAATTGATTTCCGTTTTTGGTCCCTAAGAATTTTTGTTTCTTTATGATATTAAGCATCAAAAAATTGGCACCGTCTGAATGCTCAAAATGTAAAAAGTTATTCGGATTGATCAATGTGTCCTGATCGATCTGCTGATCCATGATATAGCCTTTCACGCGCAATGTCTGGTTATCATTCATGATATACTTCACGTGATCAAAATTGATCTCGATTCCAATGGATTTTCTTTTTTTGAAAAAGTAACCGATCCGGTAATTGTATTGGGGAATAGTCAGATCTGAGCGCAGCAAATTCTTGAAGCCGGGTCTGTCCTTCGCGGTGGCATCATAGATCGTGAAATCGTATGAGTCGTACCTACCTGTAACAGGATTGTAATTTCCGGATGTATTCTTGAAATGAAGTGTGCTTTTGGAAAACCAGTCGCGGTTATAACCCCAGGAAAAATAAAAACTGCCTTTTTCTTTTTTTACAGGTGCGGCTTCCTGTGCATGCGCAAATAATTGCAGCATGACTGCAAAAACTAAAAAATACGATCTCATTTTATAATTGCATGTGTTCTGGCATGCATCCGTAAAAGTACGTATTTTTGAGTGGTATTTGGAGCTACATGGAAAAAATAAAAAGCCCCCTATTTAATAGCCACGCGCTCAATACGTGGTTACTAAATAGAGGACTAAAATATAAGCTTAATGAAATTACATCATGCCACCCATTCCACCCATGCCAGGGTTACCCATTGGCATCGCAGGAGCGTCTTCTTTTGCCTCAGCCAGAACACATTCAGTGGTCAATAGCATTGCAGCGATTGAAGCAGCATTTTCAAGAGCGATACGGGTTACTTTCGTAGGGTCGATCACACCTGCGGCAAGTAAGTTTTCGTATTTATCGGTACGTGCATTGTAACCGAAATCTCCTTTTCCTTCACGAACTTTTTGAACGATCACAGCACCCTCAAGTCCTGCATTTGCAACAATCTGGCGCAAAGGCTCTTCGATAGCGCGTCTGATGATCGCGATACCTGTGTTCTCATCTTCGTTCGATCCTTTTAATTTATCAAGTGCTTCAGTTGCTCTGATGTAAGCCACTCCGCCTCCCGGTACAATTCCTTCTTCAACTGCAGCGCGTGTTGCAGCTAATGCATCGTCAACGCGGTCTTTCTTCTCTTTCATTTCAACTTCAGTTGCAGCACCAACATAAAGCACAGCAACACCACCCGCTAATTTAGCAAGACGCTCCTGTAGCTTTTCTTTATCGTAATCAGATGTTGTGCTTTCGATCTGAGATTTGATCTGGTTAACGCGTGCAGCGATATCAGCTTTTTTACCTGATCCACCGATGATAGTCGTATTGTCTTTATCGATCTCCACTTTCTCAGCTTTCCCTAAATAGTTCAGCTCAGCGTTCTCTAATTTGAATCCGCGCTCTTCGCTGATGAAAACTCCGCCTGTAAGGATAGCGATATCCTCTAGCATTGCTTTTCTTCTGTCACCAAATCCCGGAGCTTTGATAGCAGCGATCTTCAATGAGCTGCGTAAACGGTTCACTACAAGTGTTTGTAGTGCTTCTCCATCAACATCTTCAGCAATAATTAAAATTGGTTTACCTGTTTGAACAGCTTTTTCAAGTACAGGTAACAATTCTTTCATGGAAGAAATTTTCTTCTCATAAATAAGGATCAACGGGTTTTCAAGCACAGCCTGCATTTTTTCTACATCTGTAATGAAATAAGGAGAGATATAACCTCTGTCGAATTGCATCCCCTCAACAACTTCAACAGTTGTTTCGGTACCTTTTGCTTCTTCAACAGTAATAACGCCTTCTTTTTTCACACGCTTCATCGCTTCAGCGATAAGCTTTCCGATAGTACTGTCGTTATTAGCAGAGATAGTCGCAACCTGCTCGATTTTTTTATTGTCGTTACCAACTTCAACAGACTGTTTGTGCAGATTCTCAACAACTGCTGCTACAGCCTTATCGATACCGCGCTTCAGGTCCATTGGATTTGCTCCTGCAGCAACATTTTTTATTCCTGCAGTTACAATTGCTTGTGCAAGTACAGTTGCTGTGGTAGTTCCATCACCTGCAGCATCTGCAGTTTTTGACGCAACTTCTTTCAGCATTTGAGCTCCCATATTTTCAACAGGATCTTTAAGTTCAATTTCTTTCGCAACTGAAACACCATCTTTTGTTATGCTTGGTGCTCCGAATTTTTTATCAATGATCACATTACGCCCTTTAGGCCCTAATGTTACTTTAACTGCATTTGCCAAAGCGTCAACACCTCTTTTTAACTGGTCGCGCGCATCTACATTAAAAAATATTTCTTTAGCCATCTTAATTAGTTGATTAGTTTATTGGTTAATTAGTTATTGGTCTTACAAAATCCATTTTAGAAAACACAGATTCGTAAATTCGTATCAATTCGTTATCTGTACTATACAATTGCGAAGATGTCGCTCTCTCTCATGATCAAAAGATCTTTTCCTTCTACCTGAATCTCCGTTCCTGCGTATTTACCATACAGAACAGTATCGCCAACTTTAACAGTCATAGGCTCGTCCTTCTTGCCGGTACCTACAGCTATTACAATTCCTTTTTGTGGTTTTTCCTTAACCGTATCAGGGATAATGATTCCACCTGCTGTTTTTTCTTCAGCAGCAGCTGCTTCAACGATCACGCGGTCTGCCAATGGTTGAATGCTTACTTTGTTGTTTGCTTTTGCCATGTTATATGAATTTTAATTTGTTTGTTTAATATTTGTTGCTTGCCCCTGTCATAAGTTGTACCAATTGATTGAATGCAACCTATAAGCGTCAATTTTTCCGTTTTAGTTGGCCCAAATAAAAAATGTCAGAATGTATTTGTGACACTCTGACATTTATATATGTTTAATAAAGTAGTATTACTTCGTTGTATCCGGTAATGTTGTGTTATCGATCGGAGCGGCATTGTTTCCTGCATTCTCACCAACCTTACGTGTTGCTGATTCTGTTTTAGCAGCATTAGTTCCATCAGCAGGCTTGTTGTACGCTGCAGAAAGAAGACTTAATACAAGAAGTGCTGTAGCGAGTGACCATGTAGCTTTTTCTAAAAAGTCTGCAGTCTTTCTTACTCCCATCACCTGGTTTGAAGAAGAGAAAGAAGATGCTAATCCACCACCTTTGGAATTCTGAACTAGAACGATAAGGATTAAAAGGATACAAACAAGGATGATCGCTATGGAAATTACTGTTGACATGCTAAAAAATTATTTTTGTTGATTAATGAGTTTTCGTATGTTTTTTATTTGGGCTGCAAAGTAAAGTCTTTTTTCTGGATATTTCAAGCGTAAATTTTCATAAGCATCCAGGGCTTTGACATAATTCCCCTGTAAAACATAGATTTTTGCCAGTGTTTCACTCACAAAAGTGATATCATCGGCTACACTTTGCTTGGCCTTATTTACGGGATTGTAAAATTCTGTTTTAGGACGGGAAATTTTTGGTTCCTCCCGGATAAATTTATCAATAAGGTCGAAATCTGTTAGTGGCTTAGGAAGCCTGTCAGCTTCTTTCTTATCATGTGCCGGAAGATCGGTTTCCTTCGCAGCGTGAGCATGTTTGAGCCAATCGCTGAATGAATGTGGTGCATTCTTGTCGAAACGCTGCTCATCAACGGATTTTAATTCTTCTTTATCTTTTTCATCCTTTTTATTCAGGACAAAATCTGTCTCCACAATTTCCGGTTGTGGTTCTGAAATTATCTCCGCGGATGTATGAGCCTCTGATTCATTTGATTCAGCTTCATTAATCAGATGATCTTCTTCACTGAACGGTTCCGGCTGATTTAATTCAATCTCAATGTAAGCATCTGCAGCATTTGATCTAAAGTCTGCCTCCAGCTCTGGTATAATCTCCGGTTTTTCATCAACCGAAACCTGTTCCTCAACTTTCGGAGTAACAAGGTCGTCAGTTAGCTCCATTAGTTCCTTATGGTCAAGAACTTCACTCTCCGTGATTTCCTGTTCAGCTTGGACAACTATCGGCTCGATGTTAAGTTCCCTGACTTCCTGCTTAACTATTTCATGAACAGCTTTTTCGAAATTATTATCTTGTTCAGCTTCAGTTTTGATAATCGAAACAGGTTCAGCAATATCGTTTTCTGAAACCTTTATAGTTTCTGTTCTTTCTTCTGTGATCGTTTCCTTAACAGCTTCTGAAATAGCTGAAAAGCTTGTATTTGACCCTGTTATTATTTCTGGCGCAATCTGTTTTTTGGTGATCAGTTTGTGCAGGACTTTTCTGTCGGTCGCGTAAGCTGCAGTAACCTTCAGCTGATTATTATAATGAATGCTGTTCTGGTTATGAAGGCTTTTTGCGTAGAGTAAATGTGCTGTTTGAAAAAATGGAAAATCCTTTATCAGAGCAGAAAGCACAGCACTATCTTCTCCCGATAATTTATCAGGAGCTTCCATGTATGATATAAATTGATCTCTGTTCAAGTATTTATTTCTTACCAGTCGTTCAAAGCTCGGTTAAAAATGTCAAGCGTAAGCTGCTCGTTAATGTCTCTCATCAGATTTTCTTCGACAGCACTCAGACTTTGGGAGCTGTTATAATCCGCAAAACGGGTAAAGGTCTGTTCAAAATTCTTTTTCTCATCAAAAGAACAGGTATATTTTACATTCACACTGATTGTAAGTCGGTTCAATGCAGCCTGGTCGGAGCTTTGGATCGCGATCGGACTGGTTGAATATCCGATGATACTACCTTCAAAATTAAGATCCGCGGTTTTGTTAACGAGAGCAAGCCTGGTTTGAGTACTCATGCGGTCTTTCAACGCTTCTGTAAAGGTTTGGCTAAGTGTTGGTGGAGCAAGTGTTGCAGTCGTTTGAAAATATTTTACCTGCACCGTTTTTGCTTCGGGCGGGATAGTTGCACCATTAAAGCCGTAATGCACTTTGCAGCCAGATAATAATATTATCGTCAAAACGCTGAAAGCCACAAGAACGTGGAGGAGCGAGTGGTCAATGTAATATTTGTTTATTTTTTTCAATTTTGTTTACGAGGAACAACAAACGACAAATTTTTAACTTTTAACTTTTAACTCTTAACTATTTGATCCCATATTCATTGATCTTCCTGTAAAGTGTCCTTTCGGAGATCCCTAATTCTTTTGCGGCATTTTTACGTTTTCCCTTATGTTTGATCAACGCCTTTTTGATCATATCCTCTTCGATATCCTGAAGGGATAATGTTTCTTCCACTTCAATAACGTGAGACGAAGATTCATCTTTTGATTTCAATAAAGCAGGGTTGTTTGTTGTATTATATCCTAATTGTATAGTCGTTTCCGGAGTCCCTACATCCTGAAATAATTTTTTTATCAGTTGTGCATTTTCCGGTTGAAAATCCTGGTTAAGCTGATTGTCGTTCTCAATTAGATCGACTACAATTTTCTTGAGATCCATCAAATCTTTTTTCATGTCGAACAAAACCTTGTAAAGGAGATCGCGTTCGCTGAAATCATTTCCTGCAGTGGAATTGCTTGCCAGAACAGGTAATTGCGGAGTTTGATGTATCGGAAGGTATTTGATAAGAGTTTCTGAAGAGATATCGCGTTGACGTTCAATAACGGAGATCTGTTCGGTAATATTTTTTAGCTGCCTTACATTCCCCTGCCAGTAATAATTTGCAAGGATCTGCTCAGCATTTGGATCAAGCTTGATCGTTGGCATTCTGTATTTGGCTGAAAAATCCGCAGCGAATTTTCTGAAAAGCAGATAAATATCCTGTTTACGCTCACGAAGCGGTGGAACAATAATAGGAACCGTATTTAAACGATAGAAAAGATCTTCCCTGAATTTTCCTTTTTCGATAGCAAGCTGAATATTCACATTTGTCGCGGCAACAACACGCACGTCTGTTTTTAAAACCTTTGATGAACCTACTTTAATAAATTCTCCGCTTTCAAGTACACGAAGCAATCTTGCCTGAGTTGCCATTGGCATTTCAGCTACCTCATCCAGAAAAATAGTTCCGCCATTTGCAACTTCGAAATATCCTTTACGCGCCTCATGAGCTCCGGTGAATGAACCTTTCTCATGTCCGAATAATTCCGAATCTATTGTTCCTTCAGGGATAGCTCCACAGTTTACCGCAATATATTGTCCGTGCTTTCGCGCACTCAGGCTATGAATGATCTGCGGAAAAACTTCTTTACCTGTTCCGCTTTCTCCCGTGATAAGCACAGTAAGATCTGTAGGCGCAACCTGTTTTGCTATATCTATCGCACGGTCGAGTGACTGTGCACTACCGATAATACCGAAACGATTTTTTATCTCTTGAATCGTCATACTTTAATTTTTCTCTGTGGAACTCTGTTCCCTCTGTTACTCTGTGTTGAAATTAAACGGCTTTGCCGATCAGTGTTCCGCCCGTGCAATCATCCGCAAGCACATTCACATAATCTCCCGGCTTGAAGTTCTCCTTCGGGAATACAATTACCGTGCTTTGAGAATTTCTTCCGAAAAGTTTGTCTGCAGATTTTTTTGACACACCTTCAACAAGTACTTTATGGATTTTACCAACCCCTTGCTTGGTTCTGAAAGCAGAATGTTTTAACTGAAGATCCACAATTTCTGCAAGCCTTCTGCTTTTCACTTCGGCCGGAACATCATCCTTGTACTTACGTTCCGCAAGGGTTTTCGGACGCTCACTGTATGCGAACATATACCCGAAATCATATTTCACTTCTTCCATCAACGATAATGTATCCTGATGCTCTTCCTCTGTTTCCGAACAAAATCCTGTGATGATGTCCATTGAAATTCCTGCATCCGGAATAATTCTTCTGATTGCTGCAATACGGTTCAGATACCATTCACGCGTATATCCGCGGTTCATCATTTCCAGGATCCTGGAATTTCCTGACTGAACAGGCAAGTGAATATAGCTACAGATATTATCGTATTTAGCAATGGTGTAAAGAACATCATCGTTCATGTCTTTGGGATGCGATGTGCTGAAACGCACGCGCAGATTAGGATTTACCAATGCAACTTTTTCAAGAAGCTGTGCAAATGTGGTTGCATTCTGCAATTCTTCTTTCGAAGGATTTTCTTTCTTCAATCCACCACCTGTCCACAGATATGAATCTACATTCTGTCCAAGCAGGGTAACTTCTCTGTAACCTTGTTCAAACAGATCAGCTGCTTCCTTAACAATTGTTTCAGGATCACGGCTGCGTTCACGTCCGCGTGTGAACGGAACAACACAGAACGCGCACATGTTATCACATCCGCGTGTAATGCTGATGAATGCATTGATCCCGTTTCCACCAAGTCTCACCGGTGTAATATCCGCGTATGTTTCTTCTTTTGAAAGGATGACATTCACAGCCTTGTTGCCGTCTTCCGCGGAAGCGATCAGATTAGGCAGGTCACGGTAAGCATCCGGCCCGACAACAATATCAACCAGCTTCTCTTCTTCTAAAAATTTGGATTTTAATCGCTCAGCCATGCAGCCAAGCACTCCAACGATCAATTCCGGATTTCCTTTTTTCGCTTTTTTATATTCAGTTAAACGCTGACGAACTCTTTGTTCAGCACCTTCGCGGATAGCACAGGTATTGACAAAGATCACATCGGCTTCAAAAAAATCTTTTGTGGTGGTATAACCCTGATCTTTCAGGATAGAGGCAACTATCTCACTATCTGAAAAATTCATCGCACAACCATAGCTCTCCAGGAAAAGTTTTTTTCCATTGGCCGCTTTTGGCTCTTCCAGCATCAGGGCTTCTCCCTGTTTACTCTCATCTATAACTTTATTCTCGCTCATTTTCAAATTAATTATCTTTCCTTTCCACAGCTCAAAACACAGATTCGTAAATTCGTTTTTGATTCGTTATCGGTAATTGGAGGAGTGCAAAGGTAAAAAAAATAAACGGGTGACAAAATGGCGCAATTTGAATAGTTTCAAAAAAAATTTGAAAATTTTATATATATATTTATATATATAGTTCCTGACAATTCCAAATCAAATTTGGAAAAATCGATTTTGATTTGTTTTCTTTGCACCGGTTTCCCGAAAAAATTCTACTTCGGAAAATCCGCGTTTTTCAAATTACTCTAAAGGAAAAGGAAATAAATGAGCAAAAATTTAGTGATTGTTGAGTCCCCTGCGAAGGCGAAGACCATTGAAGGATTTTTAGGCGAGGGATATACTGTCAAATCGAGTTTCGGTCACGTAAGGGACCTTGCAAAAAAAGGTTTAGGCGTTGATCTCGAAAACAAGTTTACTCCTAATTACGAGATCTCTCCGGATAAAGCAAAAGTAGTTGCCGAACTGAAAAAACTAGCAAAATCAGCCGACATGGTTTGGCTCGCAACCGATGAGGACCGTGAAGGAGAAGCTATTTCCTGGCACTTATTTGAGTCCCTCGATCTTACGGAAAAGAAAACAAAACGAATCGTTTTCCACGAGATCACCAAGCCTGCAATTAAAAAAGCAATTGAAAATCCGCGTACTATCGACAAGCATTTGGTGGATGCTCAGCAGGCCAGAAGGATCCTTGATCGTCTGGTAGGATTTGAGCTTTCTCCGGTACTCTGGAAAAAGGTTCGGCCAAGCTTATCCGCGGGACGCGTACAATCTGTTACCGTTCGCCTGATCGTTGAGCGTGAGCGCGAGATCATGAACTTTAAAAGCACATCTTCCTATAAAGTTACAGCAAATTTCATGGCCGGTAACGCTGTTGTTAAAGCTGAGCTTTCCACCAAATTCAAAACACAGGAAGAGGCACGCGAATTCTTAAAAAAGTGTGAGAATGCTGAGTTTACAATCGACAGTCTCGAAACCAAACCAACAAAAAAATCTCCTTCTGCGCCATTTACAACCTCAACATTGCAGCAGGAAGCAAGCCGTAAGCTTGGCTTCTCAGTTGCACAAACAATGGTTGTTGCACAGCGATTATACGAAAGCGGAAAGATCACTTACATGAGAACGGATTCCGTGAACCTTTCCGGAACTGCGATTGATCAAGCCAAGGAAACCATCACAGGAAATTACGGTGAAAAATATTTAAATATCCGTCAGTATAAAACCAAATCAAAAGGTGCTCAGGAGGCTCACGAGGCTATCCGTCCGACCTATATTCAGAACCAGAATATTGAAGGCGATTCAGCCGACAAACGCTTATATGATCTGATCTGGAAGCGCACAATTTCTTCTCAGATGAGCGATGCGGAATTGGAGAAAACTACTGTTGTTATTACACCTTCCGGAACAACAGAACGATTTATAATTCAGGGTGAAGTCTTGAAGTTTGATGGTTTCTTAAAGGTTTATCTTGAAGGAACTGATGACGAAGATGAAGAGAATCAGGCGGGAATGTTGCCTCCGATGAAAGTTGGTGAAAAATTAAAACCAAACGAGATCACCGCAGTTGAGCGCTTCACGCACCATCCGGCAAGATATACGGAGGCGAGTCTGGTAAAGAAATTAGAAGAGCTTGGTATTGGTCGTCCTTCAACTTACGCACCGACAATCTCAACTGTTCAAAAACGTGAATATGTTGTAAAAGAAGATAGAGAAGGCATTCAAAGAAATTTTAATGTTCTTACACTGAAGGATAAAAAGATCACTGATGAAGTGAGAACAGAAGGAACCGGTGCAGAAAAATCTAAACTTTTCCCGACTGATATCGGAATGGTTGTGAATGATTTTCTTTTGAAAGAATTTCCGCAGATCATGGATTATAATTTCACTGCGAAAGTGGAAGAGGAGTTTGATGAGATCGCGGAAGGGAAGATCAACTGGACTACAATGCTTTCGGATTTTTACAAGCCGTTTCATAAAAATGTTGAGAATACTTCCGAGAATTCTGAGCGTGCATCCGGGGAACGATTACTTGGAGTTGATCCTGCAACAGGAAAAAACCTTTATGTGCGGATCGGTCGTTTCGGTCCGATGGCGCAGCTCGGAGAAGGTAATGACGAAAATAACAAGCCGAAATTTGCAAGTCTGAGAAAAGATCAGCGACTCGAAACAATTACTTTCGAAGAGGCACTTGACTTATACAAACTACCACGCGTAGTTGGCGAATTCGAAGACAAAGAGATGGTGGTTGCAATAGGACGGTTCGGCCCATACATCCGTCACAACAGCATCTTTGTTTCTTTGAAAAAAGAAGATGATCCAATGACTGTCAGTGCTGACAGATGTATTGAACTGATACAGGCGAAGCGTCAGGCAGAAATAGACAAATACATTAAGACATTCCCTGAAAATCCGGAAGTTCAGTTGTTGAACGGGCGTTGGGGGCCTTACCTTGTGATAGGACAAAACAATTTTAAGCTTCCGAAAGGCATTGATCCAAAATCATTGTCGTTGCAGGATTGTCTTGACATTGCAGCAGATCCAAAAAATGCAAGCAAAGGAAATCGTTTCAAGAAAAAAACTGTAGAGAAGAAACCTTTCAAGCAAGCTGCTCCTAAAAAGGCCGCAAAAAAGGCGGCAGTAAAGAAAACAGCAGTGAAAAAAACAGCTCCTAAAAAAGCTGCTAAGAAAGCTGTTAAAAAAACTGTTACAAAAAAATAGGATTTGAAGTGTATCTTAACACCTGCTTCTGAGTTATATTCAAAGCATAGAGTAGACACACCGAATCGTAGATTCGTTTTTAATTTGTTATCAGAACATGCAGGAATATTTTACACCCATTGATCCTTCCGGATTTACAGGTTATCGTAATTACACAGAGTCCTCCTACGGGAAACTGATTAATCTCTATGAGGCTGGGAGTGATTTTCCGGATTTGGATGGGGTTCACCTTGCAATTGTTGGAGTGGAAGAGGACAGAAGAGCTGTAAACAATGAAGGTTGCGGACTGGCCGCAGATTACGTACGAGAAAATCTTTACAGATTATTTCAGGGTAATTACTCAGCAAAGATTGCGGACCTTGGAAATATAAAAAAGGGAAACACTATCGATGATTCTTATTTCGCCCTGACTGATGTTCTTTCGCAACTGCTGAAAAAAAATATTATTCCGATTGTTGTCGGTGGTGGACAGGATCTTACTTATTGCAATTATCTCTCATACCAGAAAATGGAACAAACCATCAATATCGTTTCTGTTGATGCGGCATTTGATATCGGAGATGGTGATAAAGAGTTAAATTCACAAAGCTATCTGAGCAAGATCATTTTGCACAAGCCGAATATTCTTTTCAACTACAGTAATGTGGGATACCAGACTTATTTTGTGGAGCAAAACGCAATAGAGCTGATGGGAAAGTTATATTTTGATGCGCATCGTTTGGGACAGGTGAGAAAACATATGGAAGATGTTGAACCTATTGTGAGAAATGCTGATGTGCTGAGCTTTGATGTCTCCGCTATCCGTCAAAGCGATGCTCCGGGAAATGGAAATGCTTCACCAAACGGGTTTTACGGGGAGGAAGCTTGTCAGATCTGCCGCTACGCGGGAATGAGCGATAAGCTGTCTTCGTTCGGACTATATGAGATCAACCCTGCATTTGATAATAACAAGCAAACCGCTCATCTGGCTGCTCAGATGGTATGGTATTTTATTGACGGGTACTACAATCGTAAACAGGATTATCCGATTGTGGATAAGTCCGAATATACGAAGTACCGTGTTTCGATAACCAATAATGAACACGAGATCGTGTTTTATAAAAGCAATAAGAGCGACCGGTGGTGGATGGATGTGCCTTATCCGGTAAATCATCAGATCAAGTTTGAGAGACACCACATGGTTCCTTGCTCTTACAGTGATTATGAGACAGCCTGCAGGGACGAAATGCCCGACAAATGGTGGCTAACCTTTCAAAAATTAGGATGAAAAGGACTTTAATTCCGGTGTATGAACAATAAAATGTTTAAAAAATTTGTTTTTATAAACATTATATTTAATTTAGCGACCTAACTACAACCCAGAAGCAACAAAAAACTGTTCACTTTTAAGAAAGTAAAACATGAAAAAAACCCTTACTACTATTGCTTTATCCATTGCCGGACTGGTAGGTTTTGCACAGCAGGACGCTCAATTCAGCATGAACATGTTTAACAAACTGTCGGTTAATCCTGCATATGCCGGAACAAGCCAGGCCCTTTGCGGAACATTATTATATCGTGATCAGTGGGATAAATTCCCGGGAGCTCCTAAAACAGGGTTGTTCAGCCTTGACTACGGAAGAATTCTTCATGGTGGTTTAGGTTTAACAGTTGATCAGGATCAGTTAGGCTTTGATAAAACATTAAAAGCAAAGCTTGCTTATTCATATCATATGTCGTTAAATGGTTTAGGTACTTTAGGTATCGGACTTGATGCAGGTATGATTCAGAAATCAATCACTGGAAATTTTGTTGCTCCTGATGGATCAACAACTCTGACTGGTGGAAGCGATCAGTCTATTCCTTGGGGCGGAACATCTGCTGTGACGTATGATGTTGGATTGGGATTATATTTTACTAATGACAGATTATATGTTGGCGTATCATCACTTCACTTGCCTGCACAGACTTTATCTAACAGCGGTGGAGCTGCTAACTCAGCTTATTCTTTCGAATACCAGATGGCGCGTCACTACTTTATAATGGCGGGTTATAAATTTAACTTAAGCCCTGATTTTACTTTAACTCCCGGAGTTCTTGCTAAATCGGATGCTTCTTCAACTCAGGTGGATATTAATTTATTTGCTAAATGGCGCAATATGGTTTTCGTTGGAGCGTCTTATCGTTTAACTGATGCGATTCCTATTATGGCAGGTATTGAGTGGCCTTTAAAGAGTGGAAAGTCAACTGTTAAATTTGGTTACTCTTACGATGTTACGTTATCAGCTATAAAAAGCTACAACAGCGGAACACATGAGGTTATGTTAGGGTTCTGCCAGAAGTTTGTAAAACCTGTGAAGAGACAAAGTCACCAGAACGTAAGGTTCCTGTAAAAATAAGATTTTTGTAACCTTATACACTTAGTATCGTTTAAACTACCCTATTTTCTCTTGAATCATCATACTCTAAAAATGCAGTATGATGATTTCTGATAAAAAGGGGTTTAATATAAATTAAAACAAAAAACATGAAAAAGTTGCTCTTGTTAAGTTCTGTAATTGCTTTAGCCAGTTGTACTAAAAGCAGTGGAGAGCTTGTAGGTGTTCACCCCCGTGAAGAGTGGTTCGATATTGATCCTTTTGGTATGTTGTACATCCCAATGGGTAGCTATAATATGGGACCTAGTGATGAGGATACCCCTTATTCTCATACCACTAAATCTAAAACGGTTTCCGTTCAGGCTTTTTACATTGACCAGACAGAGATTTCAAATAATGAATATCGCCAGTTTGTATATTGGGTACGAGATTCAATTGCTCACAAAGCGTTATTTGAAGACGGAAGAGCAGAGCATGGAATTGAAACAGATGATTATGATCAACCGGTTGAACCTCCATTTGTAAATTGGGAAGAAGAGATCGCATATGATGAACAGGATGTAAGAGAGGTTCTTGAATTTATGTACCTTCCGCCTGAAGAGCGTTATTACAGAAGAAGAGAGGTCGATACCCGTAAGCTTAATTTCGAATATTACTGGATCAATTTACGTTTAGCTGCACAAAAGTCCAACCGATTCAAGCCTTCTAAATCTCCGGATGATAAAGGTCGTGATTTCATCAACGGATATCAGTCTACAAGTGTTGGCGATAACAAGACGCTTGGTCACTATGATGTGAAAGACGGTATCTCTGATGGTAGCGGTAACTATAGCACACGTGAGAGCAAAGACAAAGACAGAAGTATCTTTATCGTGAAGGATATTATTAATGTTTATCCTGATACTCTTGCATGGGTGCATGATTTCACATATTCATTCAACGAGCCAATGACAAATATGTATTTCTGGCACGTTGCTTACGATGATTATCCTGTTGTTGGCGTTACCTGGAAACAGGCAAGAGCTTTTTGTATCTGGAGAACACAATTATTCAACGGATGGTTGAATGCGAACGGACAGACATATGTAAATGATTTCCGTCTACCGACAGAATCTGAGTGGGAATATGCTGCCCGCGGAGGTAATGCATTGAGTCCATATCCTTGGGGTGGTCCTTACATCAGAAACGCCCTCGGATGTTTCCTGGGTAACTTCAAGCCGATGCGCGGTTCTTACATTGATGACGGTGGATTCCATACTGTGAAGATCATGTCATACAATCCAAATGATTACGGTTTATATTGTATGGCAGGAAATGCTGCGGAGTGGACAAGCAATGCTTTTGATGAGTCTGCTTATGATTTTAACCACGATCTTAACCCTGATTACGTTTATGAAGCTCAGGATAATGAGGCAAACGTTTTAAAACGAAAAGTGATCAGAGGTGGTTCATGGAAAGATGTAGGATACTACCTTCAAACAAGCTCAAGAACATATGAATATCAGGATACGGCAAAATGTTATGTTGGTTTCCGTTGCGTTCAGACTTACTTAGGACGTAACAGAGGCGATGCTCCTGGAAATGGCTTTTAATCTCAATTTGTAATCTCTAATCTAAACTAAATAATCAATTATTAACTTTCTAAACTTTTAAAAATTATGGGTGGTAAAAAATGGAAAAGTTTCATGGCCAAATTATACGGATTTGGTGCAGCAATTGTAATCGTTGGAGCGATGTTTAAAATCATGCACTGGCCTGGTGCTGGTCCGATGCTTGTTGTCGGATTATCCACAGAGGCGGTGATCTTCTTTTTCTCGGCATTTGAGCCACCTCATGAAGAGATCGATTGGAGCCTTGTTTATCCTGAATTAGCAGGAATGCACGGTGAAGACGGAGATAAAGAACACGCTAAAATTGAAGAAGAAGATAAAGGTACTATCACTGAGCAGTTAGATAACATGCTTGAAGAGGCCAAGATCGGACCTGAGCTGATCGCAAGTTTAGGTGAAGGTATGAGAAACCTGAGCGATCAGGCAAACAAATTAAGCAATATCACTGATGCTTCTGTTGCTACTAATGATTACGTATCAAGCGTACAGTCGGCAGCAAAGAATGTAAGCACTCTTTCTGATTCTTATTCGAAAGCAGCTGAGTCTTTGATGGGACTTACTGTTAACAATGACGAAAGCGCTTCTTTCGGTGATCAGATCGTTAAAGTATCTAAGAACTTAGCTGCTTTAAATGCTTCTTACGAATTGCAATTACAGGGATCTAACGATCACTTAAAAGCAACTTCTAAATTCTATGAAGGATTAAATGACCTGATGAAGAACCTGAACGACTCTGTAGATGATACAAGACGTTACAAAGAGCAGATCGGTCAGTTATCTTCTAACTTAGAATCACTGAACACAATTTACGGTAACATGCTTACTGCAATGAGAAAATAATTCCGTTCAAACGGAATTATTTTTTCTTTAAAATGAAGATCATTCTTCATTTTCGAGTTATAAAAAAGTATTAATCTACACAAACGAAATATAAACTATGTCAGGTGGTAAAGAAACCCCGAGGCAGAAGATGATCGGTATGATGTACCTGGTGTTAACAGCACTTTTGGCGCTTAACGTATCGAAAGAGATTCTGAATGCTTTCGTAATTATTGAAGAAGGTCTTAATGTAACCAATGATAACTTCGATGGAAAAAACGGGTTATTTTATGCAAAGTTTGCAAAAGCTGTTGCTGAAAATCCGGACAGAGCCAAGCCTTGGCAGGAAAAAGCTTTGAAGGTTCAGGCTAAATCGAAGGAATTGTGTGGTTTTATTGATGAGATCAAAAGTGAAATGTATCAGAAGATCCAGAAGCTTCCAAAAGAGGTTGCTGATACCTTTCAGTTAAAAAACCTTGAAAGCAAGGATGAGAATAATATTCCTACCGAGTTAATGATAGGTGCTGGTGCTGATGCTGAAAATGCAACAGGTAAAGCAAAGGATCTGAAAGAAAAGATCGAAGCTTACAAAAAGTTCATTACAGAGCAGGTTCCTCAAAAAGACCGTGCTGCTTTGAAACTTGGATTGAGTACAGATGATATGTATTCTATCGGAGATGAGAAAATGGTAAAATGGGAGAGTAATTTATTTGCTCACCAACCTGCTGCTGCGGTTTTTAGCGTATTAGCAAAATTGAAGAATGATGTTAAAAATGCTGAGAGTGATGTGGTGAGTACCCTTTTACGTAATGTTGATGAGGCTACCATTAAATTTGATAAAGTTGTTGCGAAAGTAGTTTCCGAGTCAAATTATATTATTTCAGGTGAGGAATACAAAGCGGATATCTTTATCGCAGCTTATAACTCTTCGACAAATCCCGAGATCCTTATCGGTGATGTTGACACAGCAACCGGACAAATGCGTGGAGCAAGTACAAAGCTTGAGACATTCGACAATGGTTTAGGTAAGTATTCTGTGAGAACAGGTGCTGAAGGTGAACAGGATTTCAGTGGTGTTATTAATGTTAAGATGCAGGATGGTAAAGTAATTCCTTATCCATTCAAATCTAGCTACATGGTTGCAAAACCATCTATGGCGATCTCACCAACAAAAATGAACGTGTTCTATATCGGTGTTGCGAATCCTGTTGATATTTCTGTTGCAGGTGCTGCTCCAACTGATGTTGTTCCTTCCATTGCCGGTGGTGGTGGTCAGATCATCAACAAAGGACAAGGTCATTATGAAATCATGGTGAAACAGCCGGGTGAGTGTACCATAAACGTTTCTGTTAAAACTAAAACAGGAAGCAAATCAATGGGTTCTATGAAATTCCGTGTAAAGAAAGTTCCTAGTCCTTTGGCTTCTTACGCAGGTGTTACAGGAGATAGCAAAGTGAGCAAAGGAGAATTACAGGCTGCTACAGGAGTTATTCCTAAGCTTGAGGATTTCGTGTTCGACTTAAAATTCCCTGTTGTTTCATGGGTAATGTCAATGAACGTAAATGGTGCCTTCGTGGATATGCCTGCGAACGGACCGGCTACAACTCCTCAGATGAAAGAACTTTTACAGCGTGCTAAAACAGGCGGTAAGGTTATCATCGAGCAGGTGAAAGTACAAGCTCCTGATGGAGTTCGTGTAATCCCTGGTTGTGTATTAAAGATCAAATAATATTATAATAACGAAGATCATGAAAACATTAAAGTATTTCTTAGTAGTATTTGCAGTTGTGATTGCAGCAGCAAACAGCTATGCTCAGGAGGTTGTAGCCCCGGCTCCTAAATATCCTGACGGAGTTTATACAAAAGAAAATACCCGCACAAGAAGAGCTATCCCGTATACACACCTGCGCGAAGCAGATGTTATGTGGAGCAAGCGTGTGTGGCGTGTGATCGATCTTCGTGAAAAAATGAATCATCCTTTGTATTACCCCGCACAGCCTATTCTGGACAGAAAAAGCTTGTTTGATGTGATCAAAGACGCTGCATTAAAAGACGGAACAATCACTTGCTTTGGTAATCCTGCTTTGGACGATGAGTTCAAAATGGAATTAACGAAAAGTGAGATTGAAAAACAACTTGTTCACTGGGATTCAACAAACCAGGCTCCGGATCCAAACAATCCGGATCTTATGATCGCGGCTCCAATAAAGGACGTTGATGTGACCGCAGAAAAGATTTGGAAATACTGGATCAAAGAAGATTGGTTCTTTGATAAGCAGCGTTCCGTTCTTGATGTTCGTATCATCGGGATCTGTCCTGTAATTGAAAAAGTTTCAGGCGGTGTGGGTACAGGTGGCGATAGTCCTCAGTTCTGGATCTATTTCCCTGAAGCACGTCCGGTATTTGCAAATCAGGAAGTTTACATGCGTCATAATGATGCTGAACGCAGAACTCTGGAAGATATATTCTGGAAGCGTATGTTCTCAAGCTATGTCCGTAAAGAAACTAACGTTTATGATCGTTATATCAGCGAATACAAACTTGGAATTGATGCTTTACTGGAGTCTGACCGCGTTAAAGAAGACATCTTCAAATATGAGCACGATCTGTTCCATTTCTAAGTAATGAAACCTAATAGAATCCCGTCTGCAGAAATGTATGACGGGATTTTTTTTTGAGAATTATTCAATGCAATAACCTGCAGCATGTTGCCGTTCTTAACCCTACATGAAAAGAAGGCTACTCTCCCGTTAATTGTCTTGTTCCGGAACTTCCCGGTATAATTTAGATTCAGGAGGCTAATTATGAAAACGATCATAAGCCTGATGCTAACCATGCACACCTTGCAGGTTTGTTCTCAATGTCATCCTTCCAGTTCAATCATCAATCCCTTATCACCGGATCCCTGTCGGGCCGACAGGATTCAACGGCCTTTTCCTGTTGCATATTCATCGCTCAGAGAAGCGGATGTTATGTGGAGTAAACGAATCTGGCGAGTGATCGATCTGAAGGAAAAGCTTAATATGCCTATGTATTATCCCGTACAACCGAAGGTGTGCCTGATGAGCCTCTTCGATGTTTTAAAATGTGCTGTCCTCGAAGGCGACTTACAGGCTTTCGCCAATCCGGTTTTCGATGATGAATTTACGTTGCCCCTGACGAAAAAGGAAGTGTTTGATCTTCTGGTAAGCTGGGATTCAACTCATCTCTCTGAAGATATTAATAACCCCGGGAGCATGATAGCAAATCCTTTGAAGACCGAAATCACCTCGGAGGAGATCACTCAGTACTGGATCAAGGAGGACTGGTTTTTTGATAAGCAACGCTCGGTCATGGAATCGAGGATCGTAGGGATTTGTCCATTGACTCTTAAGAAAACTGCAGATGGAGAAGTGGTTGGATCTAAGCCTTTGTTCTGGATCTACTTCCCTGAGGCGAGACCATACCTTGTAAGGGCTGCCGTTTTCAACCGCTGGAATGATCATGAACGGCTTAATTACGATGAACTCTTTCAGAAACGAATGTTTGCAAGCTACATTTATAAGGAATCGAATGTGTACGACAGATCCATCGCGGAGTATAAACGCGGTGTAGATGCCTTACTTGAATCAGAAGAGATAAAGGAAGATGTTTTTAAATACGAAAGCAATCTGTGGCAGTACTGAATTAATCACAAGCCTTTCTCAGAAATTGCATCATAGGAAACATTGCTTTGCAGATTTCGGTGCATTGCGTCAGGAAATCCTTTGATAGAACAATTTTGTCGGATAGGTCATGCACCATCAAAAAGCTTTTTAATTTCAGGAATTCTATCTCAGGATGTGTTTTATCATAACCCTTCGGAGTGGTTTTTACTTTATCTTCCTCGGAGAGTTTGCCGAAGAATTTCTTAAAGTCCTTGTTGTTAATGAGCTTTTTAAATTCATCAGGATTATAATCGATCTCCTGACGAATCGCATTTAGTTCCGGGGCAGGTGGTTGCCACATTCCTCCGGCAATAAAGGATGCGCCCGGTTGCAAATGTAAATAATAACCTGCCGTGATCGATTTCTTTCCACCGGGAGCAATGCTTGCACCCATGTTTACCTTGTAGGGAGTTTTGTCATTCGAAAATCTGATATCACGGTTTATTCTGAAGATACAGTTCTTTGGTTCGAGGCTTTTAACAGACGGATCAAACTTTCCAATCGATTGTATCAGCTCGTTAATAAACTCCTTATGATTTGTTTTTGCTATTTCATATTCAGCCCTGTTCTTGTCGAACCATTCTTTGCTATTGTTCTTTTTTAATTTGCTTAAAAAGTCAAATGTGGATTTTTGGATCATGATGAATGGTACTGTTTTAGGGCCTTCTGGCTTGGCGTCAGGCACTGCAAAGATATTAAATTAAAAGTATAGTTTTCACTACCTTTGAGCAAATTCTATGATATGGATTCACTCACACATGTAATTTTAGGTGCTGCTATAGGAGAGGCGATTCTTGGTAAAAAGATCGGACGTAAAGCAATGTTGTGGGGAGCTCTCGCAGATACGATTCCTGATTTTGATGTGTTTGCCTCACCATGTTTCTCTGACGCCCAACAGTTACTAGTACATCGCGGCTTCACGCATTCATTTTTATTTATCGCGATCATGTCTCCTTTTTTAGGATGGCTGTTCAGCAGATTGTTCAAAAAGCAAGACGTTGACTGGAAAGCCTGGACATGGTTATTCTTTTGCGGTATGTTCAGTCACGTGCTTTTAGATTCACTCACAGCTTATGGCACAGGATGGTTTGAGCCTTTCAGTAATTATCGTGTTTCTTTCAATACGATTTTTGTTGCGGACATTTTTTATACTATACCATTTCTTATTTGTATTGTTATCGCGCTTATCGCGAAAAACGGATCAGATAAAAGAAGAAGATGGACCAAGGCGGGTTTATGGATCAGCAGCCTTTATCTGTTATTCACAATTCTTAACAAGATTCATATTCAAAATTTAACAGAATCACAACTGGCTGAAAAGAATATCGCGGTGGAAGAAGTTGTTACGACACCGACTGCTTTGAATAATTTTCTCTGGATGACCTATTCAAAGGATGCGACTGGTTATTGGTTTGGATATCATTCGGTGTTTGATAAAAGTAAGAACATGGAATTTTATCATGTGAATAAAAAGGACTCCCTTATAATTCCTTATGAAAATGATGAATCGGTTCAGCTGTTAAAGCGTTTCTCTCAGGGCCATTATATCATGTCGAAAAGCGATTCAGCTGTTTTCTTTAATGATATAAGGTTTGGACAGATGGGAGGATGGGACGGCCCGGACTCTGCTTTTGTTTTCACTTTTAAGCTGGATAAAAACGCTGACAATTCTAAGGCACTCGACCGCAACAGGTTTAAGAAAACTTTTTCTGAAGCGATCTCATCACTTATTACACGTATAAAAGGAGTTTAGAATGGGCAAAACAGCTTTAATAATTGGCGCTTCGGGATTGGTCGGGACTCAACTCCTCAGAATACTTGAGTCGGATGCAGAGTACATAAACGTAAAAGTATTTGTACGGAAAAAAATAAATCTGATTCATCCTAAGTTCGAACAAGTCATTACAGATTTTGATAATTTAAATACTGTTAAGGAAAAAATAAAAGGTGAAGTAGTTTTCTGCACCATGGGAACTACTATTAAAGCTGCAGGTTCACAGGAGGCGTTTGTTAACGTGGATTATACTTACGTAGTTAATTTTGCTGAACTCGCTAAACAAAACAATGTCTCACGGTTTGTGATCGTGTCATCGCTTGGAGTTTCTGATTCAGGTGGAAACTTTTACCTTACTGTGAAACGAGATGTGGAGAACGCGTTAAAGAGGCTAAGATTTCCTTCCCTTATTATTGTACGGCCTTCGATGCTTCTCGGAAAACGTTCTGAATTTCGTTTAGGGGAATTGATCGGTAAGATGTTGATGAAAGGCCTGGGCTTTTTGTTTGTCGGTAAGCTCAAAAAATATAAAGCAATTGAAGCATTAACAGTTGCAAAAGCTATGGTCGCTTTGTCGAAAACAAGTCTTGATGAGGTTGCCGTGTTCGAATCGGACAGGCTTCAGGACTTAGGTAAATAGTCAGGCTTTCCGATAAGGTACAAACATATTAATCCATATCAATCTTGCTGAACGGTAAAAAACCGGCATCAGTATTATCAATGCAATACTGAATGTGATCAGAAAAGGGAGCGTTTCCATTTTGAAAATTCCGGATAAAACCACATACATTGCGATTCCGAATGCTACCGTCAACCCATAACTCACGTAGGTGGCACCAAAATAATATCCCGGCTCGCGTTTAAAATCTTCATTGCAGACAGGACAGCTGTTATTCATTTTGGCAAAGCGTTTAAGATTATAGGGATTGCTTGTTTCCCAAAAGTTCCCTTCGTGACAATGCGGGCATTTATTATTTAATATGCTGTAAAGCTTGGTTTCTTTGTAACTCATTTTTTATAATTTATACTCAAAGTTACATACATAAAAAGCTATTCCATGGTGCTTTTTTATGATTATGTGGTATTATTACTTAAAACGTTTTCTAAACTGTTCAGGGGTTTCTTTTTCTATTCTTTTAAAGAACTTATTGAAATATGAATTGTCATTGAAATTCATCTCATAAGCAATCTCACTCACTGATTTATCTGAATATGCGAGCAGCCGTTTCGCTTCGATCAGTAATTTTTCATTTATAAGTTCTGTTACCGTTTTGTTAAGAAACTGGCGAGTATGCTGATTCATCTTCTGTGTGGAAACCTTCAGCTTCTCAGCATAAAATGAAGCAGGCAAATGTTCTTTATAAAATTGTTCGATCAGTAAGTTCAACTTTTGTGATCAATGAAATGTCATGAGAAGGAATTTTATTGGAAGGGAAAAAAGAAAACAATTTGTATAAAAGTGAATCAAGCGCGCCTCTTAAAATAAAATGCTGGAATTCAGAAGCGCTAATACTTTCTGTCTCGATCAAGGATATGAATGGCTGCAAAGCTTTTACCTGGGATGACGAAAGTTCAGCTGCATTTAGTTGAGTAGTGTTATAAAAAGGAAAGGCAGTGATCCGCCTTTCTTCACGCGCCATCGAATAAAAAGACGAATTAAAAAATAAAACGTGGCCATCCGCATCATCACCTAGTTGCCAGGAATGCATCTGACCGGGGCTCATAAAAAATATGCTCCCGGGTTTTATTTTGAAGGTATTAAAGTCGATGCGATGAGTCCCGCTCCCTTTTGTAAAGATCATGATGAGATAAAAATCATGAGAGTGAGGAAGCATGACAAATGGATGTTCAGCTTTGTGTTTCTGAAAAGTTTTTATATAGAAATCGGGGCGCTGATCTTTTTTTTTATTAAAAGAGTTCAGATTAAGAACTGAGGATTCTTTTTTAGACATATTGGCTATTTCAGCCCCTAAAATAGGCAATTTATAACGCTTTTTTCACTAAATTTGCGCCCTAAATTTTTGTGAATGATCTCAGTTAATTCGGTTACGGTATCTTTTGGCGGGTACGATTTGTTTGACAATGTCAGTTTTTTGGTAAATCCGAAAGATAGGATCGGTCTTGCAGGTAAAAATGGTGCAGGTAAATCAACGATGCTAAAGCTATTGGCAGGTCTTCAAAATCCAAGCAAAGGTGAGATATCGAAACCGAATGATTTTAAGATCGGATATCTTCCACAGGATATGATCCATCAGCAGGGAAGAACTGTATTTGAGGAAACGGAAACAGCGTATGAAGAAATGCAGGAGCTGGAAAAACGACTGGTTACTGTCACACACGAACTGGAAACACGTACAGATTACGAAAGTGATGCGTACATGAACTTAATAAACGAGCTTACTGATATCAATAACAGGCTTGAGATCCTGGGTGTAGCAAACAAAGAAGAGGAGATTGAGAAGATTCTCAAAGGCCTCGGATTCTCTGCAAGTGATTTTCATCGTTCAACATCTGAATTCAGCGGTGGCTGGAGGATGCGTATAGAGCTTGGGAAGATCCTTCTGCGTAAGCCTGATATCCTGTTACTGGATGAGCCCACCAATCACCTCGATATCGAGTCGATACAATGGCTGGAAGAGTCTCTTCAAACATTTGCAGGATCGGTGATGCTGATCAGTCACGATAGACAGTTTTTGGATACTGTCACTACAAGAACCATTGAGATCTCGAATAATAAGATCTATGATTATAAAACGAATTACTCCCGCTATCTGATACTTCGCAAGGAACGCAGAGAGCAGCAGGAGAATGCTGCGAAGAATCAGCAGAAAATAATTGATCAGACGGAAGTCCTCATCGATAAATACCGTGCGAAGGCAAGTAAAGCTTCGTTTGCTCAATCGCTTATCAAGAAGCTCGATCGTATGGAAAGAGTGGAAGTGGATGAAAGCGACAATGCAACGATGTTCTTTAAATTTCCGCCACCGGCACATTCCGGAAAGATCGTTCTTACTGTGGAGAATGCAGGGAAGGAATATGATGGAAAGAGAATTTTTAGCGGTGCTAATTTTATCCTGACGAAAGGGGAGAAGATCGCATTAGTAGGAAGAAACGGTGAAGGAAAGAGTACGATGATCAAAATGATCGCAAAGCAGATCACCTATGACGGTTTGGTTCAGCACGGGCATAGCGTCATGATGGGATATTTTGCACAGGATCAGGCTGAGAAGCTGGATAAGAATAAAACAGTTTTTGAAACTATCGATGAGCTTGCCGTAGGGGATATCAGAAAACAAGTAAGAACATTACTTGGATCCTTCCTTTTCGGAGGTGATGATATAGATAAAAAAGTGTCTGTGCTAAGCGGTGGAGAACGTGGAAGGCTTGCCTTATGCAAGCTTTTGCTTGAGCCTTATAATTTTCTGGTACTGGATGAGCCGACAAATCACCTTGACATCAGAAGCAAGGAGATCCTTAAGAAAGCGATAATGGATTACGAAGGAACTGTTATCCTTGTGTCACATGATCGTGATTTTCTTGATGGACTTGTTCATAAACTGTATGAGTTCAAGGATGGACATGTGAATGAGCATCTTTGTGATATCAATGGTTTCATGGAGAAACTGAAAATGAACAGGCTGAGTGAAATGAATTCATCAAAGAATCCGTTTCAGAAAGCAAAACCTGACGTTGTAAAAGAGAAACCGAAAGAAGATCCTAAAAACGAGGAACGTGAAAAAGAATTAAAGCAGTGGAAATCGCAACTCACTAAATGCGAGAAAGAGATCGAGCGTTTGGAAAATGAAATTAAGATCTTCGATTCCAAACTGGCTGACCCCACACAATACCAGACTGTAATGAATGATAAGGCCGCTTTCGATAATTATGAAAAGATGAAGAAGCAGCTGGAGTCAGAAATGAAAACCTGGGAAGACCTTCAGGGTAAGCTGTCTTAGTATGATTTGTTCATCGATGCCGGATTGCAGATGATAAAATCTGCAAGGTTATTCGAGGCCTTAGCAAGTGTGTCAATGTTTTCCTGTTCAACTGATCCTATCGTGAGGATCTTAAGTTGGGGATGTTCCTGCTTAAGATACCATTCGATTCCCTGATGAAAATTACTGTGATAAGAACCGTTAAAATGGAGAATTGATTTTCCTTTCTCATAATTTTTCAGAATAAAATAGGCCATAGTGGCATCCTTTACCGCCTGTGATTTGGGGAGGTTTTCACCACCATGTCCGCCTGCTGATTCATAAATATCCCTGTAGCATTTCAATGATGCATCATATTTCATAGGAAGCGGGCAGATCCACTTTTTTGCTTCCGGTTCAAGGCTATCCAGCTGTTCGATGCCTTTATTGTAAACAAGATTTGCATAGCGTCTTGGGATATTGGCTGCAATAAATTTTAAATGATTTTGTTTTGCAAACTCCAAAAGTGGTTTGTAGTCATTGGTGTAATTGGACCAGAGTTTCGCTTCATCTTTAAACGTTTTATCCGAAAGCTTCCCTGCTAGAAATTCATTGATTACTATCTGATCATCTGCCTCAAACATTTCAGCAGATAAAATAAGACCGGATTTTTTTTCTGCATAAAGGTCTTTTGTCAATTCGGCTTCAAGCCAATGGCAAACGGAATTGTTGTGAAGCTCACCGAAAAGGATAATGTCGGCTTTTTTAGCATCATTCAACAGTTTATCGTAACTGCTGGCTTTTCCGGTATTATCGAACAGCTGATAAGCTTTTTTGTCGGTGCTGAAAGAGCAAAATACAAAAGTCGCAAAGAAATATAGTGAATAGCGCATTTAGATTATGTTGAGTGTTCCAAATTTAAGAAAGTAAATCGACTTTGGCTGATTCATTAACAGGCGTATTTTTTTAGAAAACCAATCAGTTGATTGCTCAAAAGGGTAAGTTTTTGGCAATAATTAGATTAAATTTCTTATAATTGGGTAAATTTTTCAGATATTGCCGTCTGTAAAAAGCCCTACTTTAACTATTATATGGATTTAAATAAGAGTGGTTCTGTTGAAGAAACTATTTTTACTTCTAAAGTAAATAGTATCAGAGCCTCATATAACGGAGAGGAAAAGAAGGCTGTGGTGGTACATGTCGGGGAGCTTGATCACGACAAGGTTAACTCAATTTCCAATCTTGTTGAAACTCAGATGGAAAATTTCGGTGTCAGCAAAAGCGCTGTAAAAAAGATATTCAATATAGTTATTGAAACTCTTCAGAATATTTGCTTACACGGGGAAAAAGATAACAACGGTTATCAGATGACCTATTTCATAATAGGAAGGAATAAAAACGAATTCAATATCCATTCAGGTAATATTATTACAAGTTTACAGGCTGAAAGATTAAACAGACGATTAAATTCCATTAAATCGCTTAATGACAGCGAACTTAAGAAGCAATATATGGATGTATTATCAAATGGGGAATTATCAGCTAAAGGTGGTGCCGGCCTTGGTTTTCTTACCATAGCGCTGAAATCAAACAATAATATGGACTTTGAGTTTCAAATGCTGAATAAAGAATACTCATTATTTTCATTACATTCAAAAGTACAAGGCTGATATGAACCGTTTAGAGATACCAGAAGGTGGAAACACCCCTCATATAGTTTTTGACCCTGCATCATCTTTATTTATCATAGAGGGAAAATCGTTTCCTGAAGATAGTAAAGAGTTTTATCGGGTTCTGATCGAATGGCTCGAAGGGTACAAAGCGGAGCTTCCCTCAACTTTTCAGCTAAAGTTTAATCTCTTCTATTTAAGCTCATCTTCTATAATTTCGGTAAAACAGATCCTTTTAAAATTACAAGAGTATCAGGCCATGGGATGTAACGTGATTGTGGTGTGGAATTATGATGAGGATGATGATGATATCAAGAAAACGGGGGAAGATTATATGAAGATCACCAAACTCCCATTTAAGTTCGCTGTTAACGACTAGTTCAAATATTAAAATCCTGCTTTTAGCGGGATTTTTTGTTGTTACGGGGAATATTTTACCACTTCTTTCTACCTGTTATCTGTCGGCATGTTTTTTTTAATGGTGCTTATACTTGATGTTTTAAGTATAACCTAAACGATCAGACATGAATTGCATTGTAGTAGATGATAACAAACTGGCAAGAGCTGCCATCAAACAGATGATCTCTCAGGTGGATTTTCTGAATTTTAAAACGGAGTGTGAAAATCCTATTGAGGCTTTTAACATCCTAAAGAAAGAATCTATCGATCTGATCTTTCTGGACGTGGAAATGCCCGAGATGACAGGTATTGAGCTGATCAAAAATCTTCAGAACCCTCCTATCATTATTCTGATCACAACCAAGCAGGAGTATGCAGTTGAAGCTTTCGAGCTTAACGTTGCAGATTATCTGATAAAACCCGTTAGTATGGCGCGTTTCATGGTAGCTGTCGACAGGGCGAAAGAGTTGTTTGAAAAGAAGGATAATAAGGTTGAGGTTAGCGGGGAAAAAGATAAAGAGTACATATTTGTTAGATCTAATTCTGTATTAACAAAGATCCGTATCAACGATATAATTTATATACAAGCCTTAGGTGACTATGTAAATATTTTTACTTCCGATGGTAAAAGACATACTGTGCATATTACGTTAAAAGGTATGGAAGAGAAGCTTCATAACAACAAATTCTTCCGTCTGCATCGTTCTTACCTGGTTTCCCTTGATCATATCGATAATGTAGAGGAGAATACCGCCTATATCGGGAAACATCCTTTGTCGATAGGAGAACAATATAAAAAAGAGTTATTGCGCAAGCTGAATTTAATTTGATCTTTTCTCCCGGGGTCAAATCAACAAGTTTAATTTAAAACCTGACAACATGAGTGTTAAGTTAAATGTTCCCGGGATCAATATATTGCTGGTAGAGGATAATCTCGGTGATATCCGGCTGACAAAAGAAGTATTAAAGGAAGGAAAGATCCGCAATAATTTAAGTGTTGCAATGGATGGAGAGGAGGCTATTTCTTTCCTTAAAAGAAAGGGGGAGTATAAAGATGCTTTTACTCCGGATATAATTTTGCTGGATCTGAATCTTCCAAAAAAAGATGGCCGTGAAGTTCTTGCACAAATTAAAGGTGATCCCAATTTAAAGCTCATTCCGGTCATCGTTCTTACCACTTCCAACGCTGAAAATGATATTCGTAACATGTATGAACATCATGCTAATTGTTACATTACAAAGCCTGTTGATTTTAATCAGTTTATCAATGTCATCAGGTCAATTGAAAATTTCTGGCTGACGATCGTGAAGCTGCCTAAGAACGAATACTAACCTGATAGTCGGACATTGAGAATATAATTGTATGGAAGCTCCTAAAGATTCAATTATAACTGAAACTGCAACGTCTACTTTCTGGATTGATTCAGAGGGTATTCTTTGCGCTGTTTCTAAAAAGGGCCCCCCTCAAACCCTTGAAGAGGTAAAAGCTGCGATGGCCTTGCTTCGCTCTAATCTTCCGGAAGGAAAAGTTTGCCTGCTGATTGATGTTACTAACTCCAACGAGTCATCCAGGGAGTCAAGAAATTATGCTGCAGAGGAATTCCCGAAATTCATTAAAGCGATTGCTATGATATCCTCTTCTGAGCTGGGTAAGATGCTTGCAAATCTGTTCTTCAATATCAAACAGCAGCCATACCCGACAAAAATGTTCACCAATGAATCAGAGGCGAGAGCCTGGCTGAAACAATATCAATAGAACATTAATTCATCCTTAAAAACTTCTTAAAGATTATGCCTGGAATGCCTGTTTTCTCAATGGGAATGAGCATTGGCATGTAATTTTAAATATATAGGAAAAAGTGTTGTTTTTCCCTCGGAAATTATGTTAAAAAAGGCAAGCTCCTATTTTCGTTTAAGCAATATCGGTTTAACAGTCGTTGTAATGCTTGTGTATTACATTCTGGTTCGCGGTGGATTGCTATTAACGTCCCTGCCTGCATCAGTTCTACCGGTATGGCCTATCTATGGGATTGCGTTCGCGGCAGTTTTACTGATAGGATTCAGAGTGATTCCGGGTCTCTTTCTTGGAAATATTATCACAAACATAATCGTTTACCAGACTTATAACCTGTTTGACGTATACACTTCGATCTGGGTGTCTGTTCTCGTTTCTGTCGGATTTGTGTCAGTGCTGCTGATAGGTTCTTCATTGTTAAAACGAGTGCCTGAGCGTATTATCCCATTCGATAAGATCAAATATGTATTCGCGTTCACTTTTTCAGTGCTGCTGATGTGTATTCTGGATGCGACAATAGGCGCAGTGGTTTCAGGGATCACGAGTTTTGTCTCATGGCATGATTTCCTTGCGGTATGGTTTGCATGGTGGCTCGGTAATGTATCCGGGATCTTTGTTGCCACTCCCCTTATTCTGATCATATTTAAATACTTCCGCGCCAATCTTAACTTTAAGAGGAAGCTGGAGGTCGCGATACTCTTTATGCTTATCATATTTATGAACGGAACTATTTTTGGCGGATGGCTGAACTTTGATCCTACTTTCATAAAGCCATATCTTATCCTCCCGCCATTGTTATGGGCGGCTTTTCGTTTCGGACAACTAGAAACGGTATTGGCAATTACTCTTACAGCAGGCTTTTCCATCTGGCAAACGATGCACAGGAGCGGTCCTTTTGCCGGAAATAATTTAACTGAATCTCTGCTCTCATCACAGATGTACGTGTCGATCATTGCAGTTACCATTCTTGCGATGAAGGCAGCAATCTGTGAAAGGGAACAATCAGAAAAAGCATTGCAGATTGCACACAATGAGCTTGCAGGGCTTGTTAATAAACGAACGGAAAAACTTGATGACTATCAGAAGAGAATTGAAAGTATATTCTCTGCGATTCTTAAATATACATTACTTGATTTTTCGCAAACCGTACCGGTTAGTGACAAGGGTGATGAGATCGATGCAATAGCAGCGGGGCTCAACACTTTGAGCGAGGAGCTTAAGGTGAGGATCCAGAAGCTTCAGCAGAGTGAAGAGCGATTCAGAATGCTGGTTGAAAGCGTGAAGGATTATGCAATTTTTCGTGTTGACAAAGACGGTTACATTGCCGGATGGAACAAAGGGGCGGAACACATTAAGGGTTATACGGCTGAAGAAGTTTTGGGTAAACATATTTCTATCTTTTACAATGCAGAAGAACTTGAAAGGGGGGAGCCGGAATATAATCTGAGTATGGCTCGCAAGCTGGGGCGGTTCGAGACTGAAGGTTGGCGCGTTAGAAAAGACGGAACCGAGTTTTGGGCTGACGTGGTTTTAACCACAATGTACGATAGCAATAAGAATGTTATCGGCTTTGTTAAAGTGACAAGGGATATTACCGAAAGGAAGAAGAATGAAGAACGACTGAAGCAAAGCGAAGCACAATTGCAATCGATCATCAAGCATGCGCCTGACGCGGTAATCGTTATGGATTCAGAGAGCAGGATCATCGAATGGAATCCGAAAGCAGAAATGATATTCGGATGGAGTGCAGAAGAAATTGTAGGACAACCCTTACATGAATTTATAATTCCTGAAAAACATAGAAAAGAGCACCCAAAGGGCTTAACGCATTTCCTGGAGGCAGGAGAAAGTCCGGCCCTTAACAAGACAATTGAGATTGAAGCATTGAATAAAAGCGGTAAAGAATTCAGCGTATCACTCAGTATCTCATCTCCGATAACTGTGAACGGACAATATATCTTCATAGGTTTTATGAAAGACATTACCGAACGAAAGATGGCAGAAGCGATGTTGAAGTCTTCTGAGAATTTCCTTGATTCAGTGGTGGAGAATCTTCCGAATATGCTTTTTGTAAAAGATGCGAAAACCTTGAAGTTTGTCAAGTTTAACAAGGCTGGGGAAGAGCTTCTTGGTTACTCAAGAAATGATCTTATCGGTAAAAGTGATTATGATTTTTTCCCTGAAAACCAAGCGGAATTTTTCATCGCTAAAGATAGAAAGGTGCTAGAAAGCGGTGCACAGGAAGATATCAGTGAAGAACTGGTGAGTACCAAGACAAAGGGTCTGCGAACCTTAGAAACAAAGAAGATCCCGATCTATGATGAAACCGGAAGACCGCGTTATTTGCTTGGTATATCAAATGATATAACCGACAGAAAAAAGACAGAGACGGAATTAAAACTAAAATCTGAAGAGCTCGCAAGATCTAATGCAGAGCTTGAACAGTTTGCATATGTTGCATCTCACGATCTACAGGAGCCTTTGCGAATGGTGACGAGTTACGTTCAGCTTCTTGAAAAACGATATAAAGATAAACTCGATCAGGATGCGAATGAGTTTATAGCTTTTGCAGTGGATGGCAGCAATAGAATGAGAACTTTAATTCAAAGCTTGCTCGAATACTCACGCGTAAATCGTGTAAAACCATTCGAAAAGATCAATACGAATGAATTGATGGAAGTGGTGATGCATGATCTAAGAGACAGTGTTAATAAGAATGCTGCATCAATTGTGGTGAATGATCTTCCCGAGATAACCGGGGACCCGATTCTTATCGGCCAGTTATTTCAGAACCTTATTTCAAATGCTATAAAATTCAAAGGGCCTAAAAACCCTGAGATCATCATCTCAGGAGAGAAACGCGCTGAAGATTTTCTTTTTTCAGTAAGGGACAATGGAATAGGTATAGACAAGGAGTATTCAAATAAAATATTTGTCATATTTCAGAGGCTTCATACGAAAGATAAATATCCGGGAACAGGAATCGGACTGGCAATTTGCAAGAAGATAGTGGAGCGTCACGGAGGCGAGATCTGGATGGATTCAGAGTTAGGAAAAGGAAGCACATTTTATTTTACAATCAAACAGAATTTAAGGAACAGTAAAAATATAGAAGTAACACATTAGCAATGGAAGATAAAGTGAACATTTTATTAGTAGAAGATAACCCTGGTGATGCGCGGCTGATCGATATTTATTTGCGTGAATCATTCGATAATTATAAGGTTATCAATGTTGATTATTTATCAAAGGGATTGGAGTACTTAGATAAGCAGAGTTTTACAATCATCATTCTTGACCTCTCGTTACCGGATAGTGACGGATTGGAAACATTCAGAAAGATTCATGAAAAGGCGCAGGAAACTCCGATCATAGTTCTGACAGGGGTTGAAGATGAGTCGATCGGAATCAACGCAATGAAACTGGGAGCTCAGGATTTTCTTGTAAAAGGAAGGCTTGAAGTGAATACATTAAAGCGTTCTATAAAATACAGTATCGAACGTTACCGGCTTTTGAATGAGCTTTCTGAAAAAACAAGGAAGCTTGAAGAACAAACGGAGGCGCTGAACCGTGAAAAGCTTAGATTGGCTGAGGCACAGAAACTGGCGCACATAGGAAACTGGGACTGGGATCTGAATGCAAATGTGTTCACATGGTCTGATGAGTTGTATAGAATTCACCGGATCAAATCTACAGAGGAGATTACCTATGAAAGATTAATAGAGCTTGCTCATGTTGCCGATAGGGAATATTTAAGGAACATGCTGGAAGAATCTATCAAGGAACAAAAGCCCTTCAACTTTTATTACAGGATCGTACGGCCGGATAAAACGGTGAGGACGCTTGATGCAAAGGGCGAAGTGGTGGCCGATGAAAGAGGAAAGGTTGTACGTGTGATCGGGACAATGCAGGATGTTTCCGAACGGGTTAATGAAGAAGAGATGGAGAAGCTTGCAGTAGCGGCAACCAAATCCAATAACTCTGTTATTATTGCAGATAATGATGGTAAGATAATCTGGATCAACGAGGGTTTCACTAAGCTTACGGGATACACTTTAGATGAAGTGAAAGACACTCATGGTGAAGTTCTGCGAAGAGGTAGTGATACGGGACTTTCACAGGAAGCAAGCTTTTATCGCTCAGTGATTACAGATAGAAAACCTGTGATTTACGAAAGTAAAAATATTGCAAAAGATGGCCGCGAATACTGGGTGATCACTACATTAACTCCGGTGCTTAACAGGGATGGCGCGGTGGAAAGGATCCTTGCTATCGAGTCTGATATCACCTTACGGAAGGAAATGGAGGAGGAGCTCATCCAGGCGAATAAGGTTGCCGAGCAATCGTTGAAGGAAGCTACAGATGCTGTTGAAGAGTTGATGAAGATCAGAAAAGAGCTTGAAGAACTCATGAAAGTAAAGGAGCAATTTCTTGCCAACATGAGCCATGAGATCCGCACTCCCATGAATGCTATCGTTGGATTTACAAGCCTGTTGTTAAAGACCGATCTTACTGCGGAACAACAACAGTATATAAATGCAGTCAAGACTTCAGGTGAGAATCTACTGGTGATCATTAATGATATTCTTGATTTTTCAAAGATCCAGTCAGGCAAATTTGTATTCGAACAAACCGATTTCAGGCTTTCTCAGTTATTCTCAACATTCACTGAGCTCATGCTTCCAAAATCCATCGAGAAGAATATTCAACTTTTGACAAAGATTGATAAACGGATCCCTGATAACCTGATCGGTGATCCAACAAGGCTTAATCAGATCTTTCTGAACCTGGTGGGAAATGCAATTAAATTCACTGAAATGGGTGAAGTGAAGGTAACTGTGGATCTTATTGAGGAGACCGTAGACACTGTTGATTTGAAATTTCAGGTGATAGATTCAGGAATTGGAATTCCACCCGATAAGTTGGATACAGTATTTGAAGGATTCACGCAGGCAAGTAATGAAACTACGCGAAAGTATGGCGGTACAGGTTTAGGACTAACGATTGTAAAGCAGTTGGTCGAACTACAGGGAGGGACAATCACTGTAGACAGCAAGGTCAATGAAGGATCAACATTCTCTTTTAATATTAAGTTTAGGAAAAACTTAAATCCGGAAGTTGAGAAGAAAGTGGTTGTGGACACAACAGATCCGGAGTTCACTCAGGAATTGAATATTCTTTTGGTTGAGGATAATTCATTGAATCAGATCCTTGCCAAGAAAGTGCTTACCGACTGGAACTGGAAGGTTGACATTGCTGATAACGGCTTAATAGCGGTTGACAAAATTCTTAAGAACGATTACGATATTGTTCTCATGGATATCCAGATGCCTGAAATGGATGGGTATGAAGCTACACGAAGAATCAGAAAAACTTTTGAAGAACCGAAAGCTTCTATTCCGATCATCGCTATGACTGCGCACGCGCTTGCCGGAGAAGCCGATAAGTGCCTTAACGTGGGTATGAATGATTATATTTCTAAACCCTTCGATAAAAAAATTCTTTATTCAAAAATAATTTCTGTAATTAAAAAAAACTACGTCCAATAATAAATACAACAATATGGAAACAAATAATAAGTATATTGACCTTGAGTATCTCAAGCAGATTTCAAACGGAAGCAATGAATTTGTTTATCAAATGATCACCGTGTTTATCGAGGAGATTCCTCTTGAACTGGCGAATATTGATAAATTCCTTCAGGCAAAAGATTGGAAATCACTTCGTGCAACTGCGCATAAAATGAAGCCATCATATTCTTTTATGGGAGTGAAGGAGCTAGAGGTTCTTGTAAATACGCTGGAGGAGAAGTGCAGTGCGGAAACAGATCTGGAGCTAATGCCCGGCCTGGTTGAAAGAATTAAATCCATTACAGCAGAAGTTGTGAAGGAACTTGAAGTGGAAAAAACTAAGTTTGCGTAAAATGGATAATAATTCTGTAAGCTTGGAAATGGAAAAAGAGCACCCGGTTAAGATCTTATTGGTGGATGACAGAAAAGAAAACCTGCTCTCTTTGTCGTTGACATTGAGCAATCAGAATTACACCCTGGTGGAGGCAAATTCAGGACGCGATGCATTGAAAATTCTGCTGAAAGAACAGGATTTCGCTATTATCCTGATGGATGTTCAGATGCCCGTGCTGAATGGTTTGGAGACAGCTGAAATGATCAGGCAAAGTGAAAAGTTGAAATATATTCCTATTATATTTCTTACTGCTGATAATAAGGCTTCAGATAATATTTTTAAAGGTTATAAAGCCGGGGCAGTGGATTATATGCTGAAGCCTTATATCCCTGAGATCCTGAAAGCAAAGGTGGAAGTGTTTGTGGAGCTGTATAAAAAGAATCATGAATTAAAAGCGCAGGGCGAGCACCTCAGAATGCTTAATATGCAATTGGAGCAACGGTCGCACGACTTAACAAGAAATGTTCAGGAACTGGAAAAGTTCGCTTACGTGGCTTCACATGATTTGCAGGAACCTTTAAGAACGATCACAAGCTATATACAATTGTTGCAAAAAAAGTTTGGCGATAAGCTGGATGGTGAAGCAAATGAATTTATGGAGTTCGTTGTAAGCGGAAGCAAAAGAATGAAAACATTGATCAACGATTTGCTTGAATACTCCAGGATCAATCGTGCCGATGTTGCTCTGGATCCTGTCGACTGCAACATGGTTCTAAAAGAAGTTCTGCAAAATCTCAGTAATAGTATAAAGGATAGCAATGCTGTTGTTGAATCAGAAGAACTGCCGGTGATTCGCGGTAACCGGATCCAGATGGTCCAGTTATTTCAGAACCTTATTGGCAACTCGGTTAAGTTCAGAAGTGATAAGGATCCATTGATCAAGATCGGAGTTAAAAAAATAGAAGGATATTTCCTTTTCTCTGTAGAGGATAACGGAATTGGTATCAAAAAAGAATACTCCAACCGGATCTTTGAAATCTTCCAAAGACTCCATTCAATGCAGCATTATCCGGGTACAGGCATCGGCCTTGCAATTTGCATGAAAATAGTGCAAAGGCTTGGTGGCGAAATATGGATGGAATCCGAATTCGGGAAGGGTTCAACATTCTTTTTCACTATTCGGGATTACGAAAATTGATTCACATTCACCATATTCCTGTCATTTTAGAAATGAAGCAAGGGGGCAACATTTCTTTTTTTATACTCAACAGGACATTGCGTAAAAACAAGTATATTTAGTGACCATTACTCCTGAAATGCGAAACACATATTTATTTTCACGCCTGCTTCTGACGGCTTTTTTGTGCTTTGTATTTCCTTTCTTATCCATTGCTCAGGATACATTACATACTAATGATAGTCTTTATAAAATGGAGACTGCGGATATCTATGAGATGTCCATTGAGCAGCTTCAGAAATTAAAAGCAGTTGGCGTTTCCTCTGATCTGGAAAAATTGATTAACTCCCTGATCGGTGTTGCATCTAAGAAACCTTTGTCGGGTAGGGAGTCTCCGAGCATCGTGACACTTATCACGCAGGAAGAAATAAAAAATTCCGGTGCGCGTGACCTTATTGATATTTTAAACTTAGTTCCGGGAATGGATTTCGGTGTGGACGTGGAAGGAGTGATAGGTATCGGCCTTCGCGGTAACTGGGCTCATGAAGGAAAAGTTTTATTGCTGCTTGACGGTCAGGAAATGAATGAAGTTCTTTTTGGCACCACGCAATTTGGTAATCATATTTCTGTGGATCAGATTAAAAGGATCGAGATCATCAGAGGTCCCGGATCGGCCATTTATGGCGGTTATGCCGAGTATGGTGTAATCAATATTATTACCAGAAACGGAGAGGATATAAATGGAATTTCAGCAGTGGCAACTTACGGACAAATGCAGAAATCTTTCGCAAGAAGGAATTTATCCCTGTCAGGAGGCTATAAAAAGGGGGAACTGGATTTCAGCATTGCCGGATCCATCGGAGAGGCAAAGCGCAGTGATCAGGTTTATACAGATGTTTACGGAGGATCATATGACATGAATAAATTCTCAGCGATCAATCCGGCAAATTTGAATGTTGGATTTAAGTTCAGGAATTTCAGCACGCGATTCATTCTGGATAATTACGCTGTCAGAAGCGCTGACGGGTATGACGCTGTTCGTGAGCCTTATTGGGGGAAGTTCAATTCTAAATTCTGTGAGATAAAATACGAGCTGAAGCTTGGAAAAAAGCTTACTATAATTCCGAAGATCAACTATAAGAATCAGATTCCCTGGAACACTGAAGGTGATTCAATAACAGATCCGTACTATAAGATTGCTGACCGATATACCGGTAACCTCAATGTTTCATATAACTATAGCAGGAAATTAAATATCACAATTGGGGGAGAGGTGTTTAATGACAGGGCTGAAGACAGAGTGGAAGGCAGCTACTATGCTGACTCTGCAAAAAAGGTAAGTTATCTTAACGAAGCTGTGTTTGCACAGGCATTGATGAAATTTCGCCTTATCAATATAATCGTTGGGGCTCGTTTTGATAATCATAATATCTACGGCAGTTCTTTCGTGCCTCGTGTTGGACTTACTAAAAAAATAGACAAATTCCATTTTAAAGTTTTATACAGCAATGCATTCAGAGCACCAACGATCGAAAATATAAATCTTACAGACTCAACGGGGATGAAGCCCGAACGGACTTCTGTAATCGAATTTGAGGCGGGTTACCAGCTGAACAGAAAATCCATTGTCACAGTTAATCTTTTTGACATTACCACCCGGGGTACCATCATATATTATTTTGATAATAACACCGGGATGGACGCGTACCATAATGTTGGAAGCAATGGCACACGAGGTGGGGAGTTCGAGTACAAGATCAAGGACCACTGGGGTTATATTAATTTAAACTATTCCTTTTACACCGCCAGTGGTAAAGGCAAGATAGAAGATTATGAAGTTCCTCAGAATAAGTCTGTGCTGCTTGCATTCTCAGCCCATAAGGCGAATCTGAATGTGAATTTCAATTATACAAGACATTTTACTATCAACCCATCTGTTTCTTTTCAGTCAGACAGATATGCCTGCACCTCAATTGATACAATGGGTAATGGTATTATTGAAAAGCTTCCCGCTGTCGTTTATGCCAATCTGTTTTTGAGATATGTAAATATTGTCAAAGGGTTGGATGTTGGAGTAGGCGTATATAATATTTTCAATGAACGTGTAAGATATATTCAGCCTTATAATTCACTCCACGCCCCACTCCCGGGTTTGTCGCGCGAATTCGCGATCAAAGTGTCATACTCATTCGGCTTTAAAAAGAAAGAGGAGGGGACTGAATGAAAAGGAAGATAGTTTTAAATCTTATTTGTTTTCTCTTTTTGAGCGTAGTTCTGAATAGCCGCGTTCATGCGCAGGAAAAAGATTACAGGGCGTATTCAATTTACGTATATAATTTTATTAAATACATTGAATGGCCGGAATCAAGTAAGGAAGGTGAATTCGTTATTGCGGTGATCGGTGATTCGCCTATAACAAAAGAATTGCGTGCGCTTGCCGCATCAAAAAAAGCAAATGGCCAGACGATCCTTGTCCGGAACATCGTTTCGCTGACAGAGATAGGAAATGCTCAGATCCTATATATATCTACAGGTAAGAGTAGTCTAATAAAGGATGTTTTGGAAAAAACGAAGAACGTGCCAACATTGGTCATTGCGGAGCGCGAAGGACTCGTTAAAAAAGGGGCTGGAATTAATTTCCTTACACTTGATGATGAAACTCTCAAGTTTGAATTGAACAAAAAGGCTATTGAGGGGCATAATCTCAGGATTTCACAAACCCTGATCTCTTTGGCGTTTGTCGAGAAATAATCAGCTCTCCTTCAGAATTAGTTGTTTCGCTTTATATATATCCGCGCATAGGTTGAGAATGAATTCCAGATGACCTTTCAGTGATTGTGATTCCGTGTCTTTAATGGTTATCGATGAATTGCTTTTGATTTCGTTTTCTTCTTTTTCCTTTAAGCATTTCTTAAGTGTAGCTTGTATTTTTTCAAGCATGGCAACTTCTCCGTTTGAGCAATTTTGAGGCATGTTATGGATCTTGTCAGCCGTGAGCCCCGCGATGTTAGAGGAGAGGATGTGATTCAAAACAACAAATTCATAAACCTTTGTGCTGTTCGTTCGCTTTTTTTTCGGTTCCGACAGCATGCGCTGAAATGCTGCTGAAAGATTGGCTGAGCTTACAAAAACTTCTTTTCTTGCCAATTTATAATTGATCCTGTCGATAGGTTGGCCACAGATATAACCTGCAAAATATTGAATGTAATTCAGATTTGCTTTCAGAACATTCCGTAAATGATCATCAAGTTCTTCCGCTTCCCATTTCGGGAACAAAAGATATCCGGAGAGCAGGGCAATCGCACAGCCGACAGCAGTATCAATCACCCTTTCCTCTATGACTGAAATGTAGCCTGTTCCTGTTATTTTAAAAAGAATGAGGACATAAGGAGTAGTGCATATTACCATAGCTATATAATTGATGCGCATAAATGTGTAGGTTCCAAGCATAAATGCGAGTAGGAAGCTGAAAACTATGCTTGGATCTTTGATGAAATATAAAATGACCAGCCCTAAAAGCCCTCCCACAGCTGTTCCAAGAAGTCTTTGCATGTTTCTCTGTTTAGTCAGGCTGAAGGCGGGCTTCATGATGAATACAATTGTTATAAGGATCCAATAGCTATGATGCCCGTAATTTAAAAGTTGCGCTACAACGAACCCGATCATACATGCAATGGTTACACGCAACGTGTGCCTGAATACAGAGGATTCTAATGTTAAGTTATCTTGCAGGATCTCGAAGCTATAATCCTGATGATTTATGAAAGGTTTATGTTCAATTTTAATGTCTTTTTTCTCTGTCGCATTCTCTTCAAAATATATTTCCAACCCCTTTATATGCTGATAAACAGTTTCAATATTTTCGATCAACTTAGCTAAAATGTGATGATTCCTGTATTTGCCTCCCTCTGTTTCATTAATGAGGTTTCTCAGCTCCTCAATTTCCCTCTTTATTCTGAAGTCTTTTTTATATGCCCGGTTCGATTGGATAGCAAAGCCGATGTCATTTAACTCAAAAGACATATGCTTCAAAAGCTTTGAAATATTTTTTAAGATAGGTGTCTTGTCATACTCTTTTCTTATCGACTGGTAGTTATAGTAAGATGCTGTAATGAGCTCGAACAGGTCCATCGCTTCTACGAAGGTTAGCATCAGCGAGCGGCCTGTACCATTTGTATCCTTTACGATCTGCCTTGTTTTATACAGCAGTTCGCGCGCGGTATCCTGCTTTTCGATAACGATCACCTGCTGAGCAAGCAATTCGCGATAATTCAATTCCAGGCGGGTGCGTGTGTCGTAAAAATGAGCCTTTAATGCCAGGTATTTTGCCGTCTCCCGGATACATTCACCAAGTGCACGCTGTGCCATCCTGTATGGTCCCATCGTAGCTGATAAAAGACTTATCGCAGTATACCATAGAGCACCGGATAAAATAAGCAGGCAGTGATATAAATGTTCTGAAAAGGAAAGGTGTTCGTTTCTCAGTGAAAGGATCATTATTAATAATGCCGAGCTTCCAACAGTTGCCGCGCGCACACCGTATACAGAAAACATGGTAAAAATAAATGTGCTGACAGTTATGATCAAACCGGTCAGATACACATTGAAATGAAAGACCCCTGAAATGAGAGAAGCTATAAAAATGAGTGCGCAGGAGATCAGCAAGCCATTTCTTTTATGGATCAGAGGGCCTGGTATGTCTGTAATATTAACACATATGGCACCAAGTGAAATTGCTAAACCCGTTTCAAACTGACCAATATGCCTGAAGAAAAGTACAGGCGCTAGCAGCGAAAAAGTGATGCGGATCCCGTCAGACAAAGCCTGGCTGAAAAAGAAATATGGGATAGTTGAAGAATAGATCTGCCGCATAAAATTAAGGTCATAACCCTCAAAAATGACTCAAAAAATGCGCCAGTGAAAATACTTAGTTCTTAAGCAAATTACTTATTTCATTACGAAATGTTCCATCTTGTGAAAGACCTTCCAGCCGGTCACCCACCTCAATAAGTTTCATCAAATTGAAAGCTCCGCCCCCAAAATTCAGGTCTATTCTCATGTACTTCACTTTACGGAGATCAATTTTAAGTCCTTGGTCCTTTATATATTTTTTAGCAATGCCCTGGTCAGGTAGAACTTCATCAATATCAGATGACCAGCTTTTATTTCTTTGCGAGAAATTCCCTGTAGAAACAGAGAGAAGAACGATATCTTCTTCTTTAACATCAGATGATACATAGTATTCTTTATGTTTCCACGCTTCTGCCAGAACTGCGATGGAAGGATTTTTTATATAGTATCCGCTATCAATGCATTTAAGTTCCCTGTTATTATATTTTAGTGAATAGGTAGGAAATACGGGAGGAATGGCGGAAGTCGCCCTCCCCACATCAAACAGTGTGATATTTTTGGTTTGGTCCTCGCGTGCAGATCGCGTCTTAAATACGATGATCCTGTTTTCGTTAAGATCGTAAGTAGGAACAAATATTGGAATTAGCGTATCGGCAATTGGTATGCTGTCAAAGCATCGCTCCAGCAAATTATTCAAGTGATCAGTTTCATAACCTGTGAGATTGAATCCACCCTGCTGAAAAACAGTTTGTGCTGCTTCCAGATACATGCCTTCAATCTGATCAAGATTGAATCTGGGTTTATCTTTATCTTTTTCTTTTACGGTTAGTGCGGATACTATGAGGCCACCTGTGGAGGTTCCGCCCATCAGGTTAAAAGTATCGGTTATTCTCTTTTTTGTTATGTCTTCGATGATCTTCAGGATCCTAATAGCGACAAGCCCTTTCAGCCCTCCGCCATCCACAGATAAAATATATAGCTTTTTACTCATAGCAGGAGTCCTCCTTATAATAACATGATATTTCTGTGCCAGGGAAAGGGGTTTGTCTTACGAGATTCGTGTAAGAACAACCAAAAAACTATGCTTTGGCGGGTTCTCATAAGATGATCTGTCACCCGTGAAAATGAAAAGAACCCTTTCGGTTTTCGTGGATGCTATTGACTGATCTTTTGAATTCTTCGTGGATCTAAAATAAAGACCAATAAGGCTTGTATTAAAAAATAATTCATGTTGTATTTCTATGTAATTCAATATTTTATTTTTTTAAAAGGTTAAACATTGACTTTTGTGTATGCCTCATATTCATATTGGTAAAAGGATCAAAGAAGTTCTGGATGCGTCAGGGTTTTCTGCAATTGAATTTGCAAAAGAAATCAACCGCACGCGTGATGTTGTGTATAAGATCTGTGCAAAAGAAAGTATAGACACTGCCTTATTACAAAAGATTAGTGAGGTTTTAGAGCACGATTTTTTTAATTATTACAGCCAGGCTTTACCGGTTATTAAAGAGCCGGGAAAAATAGGATATATTAAAAAGACGGATCTGATATCTTCTTTGGGTGATGAGCTAAAAGAATTTAAAAAGAAACTGCACTCTCTTGAAGAACAATACGAAACTCTTCAGAAGTTGAACAGGCTACAGGAGGAAAAGCTGAGCCGGTTGGAAAAGAAAGGGAAAAAGTGATTTTTCGTGTATCGCCCATCTAGTAATTATCTTTTATCTTCCATAGCTGTAAATATCCTAAATGGATCTCATCAACTGGCTCCGTCTTACTTAAAGGCTTCAGTTCTATGATGAATTTCGCTTTAACTTCCGATGGTAAGATATCTTCAATGTTGTAAACATCATCAACATCAAGAGCGTACTTGTCGTCAATATGTGAAGAAGCTCCTTTGAATCCTGTCTCCTTATAGAACACCGTTTCTTTTGCTTTTTTTATCGCCTCAGCGGAATTGTTTGCTGCAACAAGCATTTTATAATGATGCTCTTCGAATTCATTGGGTTTGTACCCTCCAAGATTCAGGAAGAATAATTTCGGCTTTTTATTAGCATTGCTTTTTGCAGGACGACTTTTTATTTTAATTGAATACTTATTCACAACTTTAACTTCCCGCCAGGCATCAATATGAATAATTCCTTTCGCCTCTTTCCAGAATGAATTGATCTCTGGTGTCAGTGCTTTTAATGAACCTGCTATGCCGAAAAATATATCATGCTGTTCAGTTAATCTTCCTTTCGGCTTACAGCCTAAAAGCAGCATGTATAATTTCAGGTGCTCCATAACTTAAGAATATAGGGCATAAAGATAGCCGAAAATCAGGCATAAAAAAGCCGGGACTTATGTCCCGGCCTTCGCGTAAAACTTTGAGATCTTACTTTTTTACTATCTTCTTAGAAGCAATTTTATTTTCGTTTTTAATTCTGAGGTAATACACACCCGCTGAAAGAGTCGAAATATCAATAGTCTGGCTGAAGCTTCCTTTTGTATTTGATGAAACAGCAATAACTTCTTCACCTAAAATATTTACAATTGAAATATTGGTTGAAGAACTAAAGTTTGCTTTAACAAACAAATTATTGTCAGCAGGATTAGGATAAATATTCAGATTATCCTCTTCATTTTCGCTGACCGAAACGGAGGATTGAACGTTTGCCGTAGCTGTGGCCGTACATCCGTTTGCATCTGTTACCTGAACTGTATAGGTACCTGAGCATAAGTTCATCGGCATATCGCTTGTTTGGAGGGCAGGGTCGTTCCATAAATAAGTGTAACCTGGAGTTCCACCCATCGCCATAACCATCACTGATGCATCACATCCAGCAGTTGTATCATCCATTGTTAATAATGAAATAGGAGAAGGCTCAACAATTGTAAATGAACCCTGAGATTCACATCCCGTAAGGTCATCTGTAATTGTAACAGAGATAATACCTGCAGGTAATCCAGAAACAGTGGACGTTGTTTCAGCGTTTGACCATAAATAACTGTAAGTGCTTCCACCTGTTACAGATACACCGGCAGATCCGTCTGTTAATCCATTGCAGGAAATATTCGATGAAGAAATCAATGCAGGTGCCGGCAGATCATTAACCGTAACAACAACAGTTGAAGTATTCATACAATTGTTTAGATCCGTAACAGTGAGTGTGTAGGTAGTAGTAATTGTCGGTGTTGCAAGCGGGCCAGCAAGGGTATTGTCGTCAAGACTAGCAGCAGGAGTCCAGGAGTAAGAACCGGAACCTGATCCCGCTAGCGTAATATTCTCTCCGGCACAAATTGAAGCAGCACTTCCTGCATCGGCTGTTGGTAATAAGTTTACATTAACTGTTACATCGTCCGTGTTAACGCATCCATTGGCATCAGTAACGGTTACAGTATAGGTTGTTGTTCCGAAAGGCGAAGCAACAGGGTTTGCAATATTTGTGAAATCGAGTCCTGCCGCAGGTGCCCATGAGTACGAAGTACCTCCGTTTGCTCCGAGCGTAGTATCGCTACCCGCACAAATACTTGCATCTGCACCGGCATCAGCGACAGGTAATTGATTTACTGTTACAGTAACTGTTTTAGAAACAGGGCACCCATACTTCGTACTGATGTTAACAGTATAAGTGGTTGTGCCGGTAGGTGTAGCGGTTGGCATTGCAATAATTGCGTTGTCAAGACTCGCTGCGGGGCTCCAACTATATGCAGTACCATTGGAAGCGCTTAGCATTGTACTGCTTCCAGCACATATTGAAGCTCCAGCCTGAACCGCTGGGATAGTCGCAGGGCCAATCTTCAGCCATTCGTTAGCCGCAGTAACGGCAGTGCCATTGTATCCTCCCATCGTAACAAGGTACAGTGTATCGTTTTCGATAACACTTGCAAATCCGCTGATATTGCTTGCACCTGTTAACATAGCCGGTCCGGTTTCCCATTGTGACAAGTTTGTGTTGTAAGCGTAAACATTATTGATTGCAGAAGTGCCCTGGCCATTCGGGTCTCCACCCCCAAAATAAACCAATCCGTTATTTTGTGCGGCAACACCGGCAGCTAGTCTTCCTGATGGCCCTGCAGGATATGAAGGTAAGTTAGTCCATGTTATGGAGAGAGGATTAGCAGGATCAATCACACCTAATACTGCAGAGGATTGCGTAGCCGCCAAAGTCTGGCTGTAACCACCGGCAATAACAATATTATTTCCGCTGATAGCTCCTCTAAGTCCGGCCGATGCAGTGCCCGTTTTTGCAGTTCCTATAGCCCATGTATTTGTATTGATATTGTAAATCTGGACAGTATTAACGTCACCGGAACCATTATATCCACCAATAATATAGATAAGGGAATCATTATAAACACCGCTGGCATAATCTCCCACAGCCGCAGGCATTGCTGCGCCCGTGGTCCATGTATTACTCGTTATGTCGTAAATGCTTGTAGTGGTAACAGGTGAAAACGAGCCGCTATAACCACCTATCACGTAGATTTTATTGTTGACCTGTATTGGTGTTATCTGCATGCGCGATTGTGGAATCGGAGCCTTAGTTGACCAGAGCCCCGATGTGATATTATAAGCTGATGTAAGTGACGAGTTTGCAAATGCGGCATCCGCTCCCGATACCAGGTAAACGAAACCTGTGTCGGTACCCGATGAGCATGGCTTAGCAAATACCGGTGCAGTGGCCCATCTTCCTCCGGGAAGAGCTGGTTTACTTGTCCAGCCCATGTTTGTAAAGGAGCTTAAAACAACAACAGTTTTTGTTATGGTATCATTCGTATTGTTTGCATCGCCTGTAAGTTGGGTAAATGTTTTAACCGTGTAGGTTCCAGCGGTAGGCGTCCATGTTGCGAATGTTGCAGTAGCTGAAGCGGCTGGTGCAAGAGAAGTAATCGTTTGAGTTGAGCTGTATCCTCCGGGTGTTATAATGGTAGCCACATTAAAAGTTTGAGTGACGCTGCCATTGTTGTAAAATGTTGCCTGAGGTGTTGTAGCACTTGCGGAAAGTGTTGAGTTAACAAGGATTGCTGTTGTGGTTACTTCCGCAGAAGGTTTTGTTCCAAGTGCGATGTCATCAATATATAAGCCATCTCCATTGTTGTTGTAATGCTTGAATGCGACAAAGATCTGTTGTCCTGAGTATGCAGATAAGCTAACTGCATAACGATACCATGTTGTAGAGTTAGTAGGATAATTTACTCCTTCTTTTAAACTCAATATTGTTGTTGTAAAAGAAGTTGAGAGTGAATCTGTCGTAGAAACTTTTAAAGAAAGTGAGTCGGGTGAATAACCTGCATATGCCAGTCGCATCCAGAATACAATTGAATCTGTGGATGCTATCTGAAATCTTGGCATGATCAGCCAGTCTTGAGCAGCAGTAGCCTGATATTGTATGTACGCTGATGCGGTACTTGCATGCGCTTGTGCAGTTGATCTGTTCCACACATTCGAACCTGCAACGTTTTCTGTACGCCAGCCCGCAGGTGGAAATGTAGTGTTCTCAAAACCTTGTGTATAATACCCGGTTAAGGCAAAAGTATTAGCCAATGGCCCAGTCTGAGAACGCATGGAGTTCTGTGGTGTAAAGGGCTGATGTTGCATACTGGTTGCATTTACGGCTTGTTTTGTCTGAGCAAAAGCTGACGCAAGCATGCAACTCATTAAAAGAGTAAAAATTTTTTTCATTAAAAGTTTTTGTTAAAATTAGTGTGTTTCTAAGGGTGCAAATATAGGGAAAAGGAGCTTTTACAGGATTCAAAATTAAGGAGGATGAGCTTCAATAAATAAGATGGGATATAAATCTGATGTTTAATTTTACAAACACTTTAACCCAACAATACACACATCATCCACCTGCTCGAAATTTCCTTTCCATTGATTGAATGTATTTTCAAGTATACTTTTCTGATCGTCCATCGGTTTATCCTGAATGGATAAAAGCAGTTTTCGCATCTGACCGGATTTGTATTTTTTTCCACTGGCTTCTCCGAACTGATCCTGAAATCCATCAGTAAAAAGATACAGAGCATCGTTGGGTTTCAATTCAACAGAATGAGTTGTAAATGCATGTGCATCGCTGAAAAAGCCGATAGGCTGCTTATCCGGTTTCAATTCGATAAGTTCATAATCCGAATCTTTTTTACGGATGATCCAGAGTGGGTTGTTTGCTCCAGCCCAGGTTATATTTCTATCGCCAGACTTCATGTTTTTAATGCAGCATAGTGAAATATCCATCCCGTCTTTTACTTCTTCCCCGTTTTTATTGAATGTTTCAATCACCATTTCTCTCACCTTATCGAGGATCTTACCGGGTGTCGTTAAACCGTATTCCTTAACAGCGCGGTTTAATGAGTTGCTGCAGACCACAGAAACCATAGCTCCTGGAACTCCATGGCCGGTACAATCCGCAGCGGCAACAAAAATATATTCATCACCATTATCGTGTTTCACTGTTTCCAGCCAATAAAAATCTCCCGCCACAATATCTTTTGGTTTGTAAAAAACAAACGACAAAGGGAATTGCTTTTTTATTTCTGCAGACGGAGGAAGTATGGCATTCTGAATACGTTTAGCATATGAAATTGAATCAATGATCTCTTTCTGTTTTTCTTCAACAATGTCCTTCTGCAGCTCGACCTGTTTTTTCTGGAAGCTGATTATATTGTTTACACGCTTCTTGCGTTGATAGCCCCTGAATGACATTCCGCCCAGAATAAGAGCGAAGGCCAGACCCCCATATAATATGTATCGCTGATTTTTCTCCTTGTCTAATTGCGCGTTATGTTCCATTTCATTCAGTTTCTGTTTTTGAATGAAGGAGAGGCTATCAGCCAATGCCTGTCTTTCGTACTTATACTGTATATCCTTTTTTAATACACCCTTTCGGTTCTCCTCGCTTAAAAGCGTGTCCTTGATATTAGTGAACTGTTCATGCATTAACAGTGCCTGACTATAATTTCCTGTTTGCTTATAAATTTTATAAAGTGAATGTGCCGCCTCTCTTTTTAACAAAACAAGTTCAGTTTTAGAAGAAATATCAAAGGACTGTTTGCAGAACTCAAGTGCCTTCGAATAATCATGTTCCTCTATATAGCAATTACCAATATGATTCAGATTTTCAGCAATGCTGTATGTGTCATTTCTTTTTTGTGCGATAGCAAGGCTTCTGTTAAAATATTCAAGAGCTTTGTGATAGTCTTGTAGAGAGTGGTAAACCGTTCCGAGATAGTTCAGTGTATATCCCATTCCACCTTCATCTTCCGCCTCTTCACTGTAATTGTATGCTTTAGTAAACGCTCGGATCGCTTTCAGATAATCCTTCTGCACTTCGTAAACTTTACCAATGTTTCGGTATGAATATCCTAATGAGTATTTGTCATCAAGCGTCTCAACTATTTTTAAATTCCGTGTATTATATTCCATTGCTTTTTTGTAGTCGCCCTGACTGAAATAAATGATTCCGATATTCGCGAGGTTAGCTGCTACAAGATTTTTGTTTCCGATTTCTTCGGCCACTTTCATGCTTTTGGTGTAGTATTCAACCGCATCGGCATAATTACCCATTTCCAGAAATACGTTTCCAATGTTACATAGAACATTGCCGGAGTGTTTCTTGTCATTTATTGATTCACTGATCTTAAAGCTTTGCATTTCGAGATCTAAGGCTTTGAGGTTTTCGCCTTTACTGTAATACGCTTGCCCAAGAGTTAGCAATGATTGTGCTTCGAACGCCTTGTTGCCTTTTCTTATGGCAAAGTCACGCATCATATTTGCAAGTATGATGGTACTGTCGCTGTCATAGTCAATATAATATTTGAAGATGTACTTTCGAAGGGATTTAAGCCTTACTGTATCCTGGAGCTTTTCATTCTGCCAGTTATTCCAGAGGCTGTCATTCCAGATCCCTGAAAAGGAAGTTAGGGACGAGAGTATAAATACAAGCGAAATAATAAAGCGCGACAAGGGAAGGCAGAGGTTTTGTTCATTCAAACATAAGAAAAATAACGGTAGATTTACGGGCTGTGTGTTATTAAACAAAAAAAGAGCTGTACGTTGAGTACAACTCTTTAGTTGGTATAATGCTTTGTTTTATTGATACCCGAATCTTCGAAGCTGTGTGTCGCTATCACGCCAGTCCTTGTTTACTTTCACGAACAACTCTAGAAATACCTGTTTGCCGAAAAAGCCTTCGATATCCTTACGCGCATCGGTGCCCACTTTTTTTAAAGCTTTTCCCTGATGGCCGATAATAATTCCTTTTTGAGAATCACGTACAACTAAAATTTCCGCGCGGATCTTAATGATCTTCTCTTCGTCTTTAAACGATTCTATTACTACTTCAACTGAATATGGAATCTCTTTTTTATAGTTAAGGAGAATTTTCTCACGGATAATTTCTGAGACAAAAAACTTTTCAGGCTTATCTGTAAGCTGGTCTTTTTCATAATAGCCCGGGCCTTCCGGTAACAATGCTATGATACGGTCAAAAATATAATTGATGTTGAATTTTTCAAGAGCCGATACAGGAATCACTTCTGCGTTTGGGACTTCCGTTTTCCAGTATTGCACTTTTGCTTCGAGCTGGTCCTGTTCTTTTGCCAGATCAATTTTATTTACAAGCAATAAAACTTTTGAACTGGTATTCTTAATTCGATGAAGAACCTTTTCCTCTATTTTAATATCTTCATAGATATCAGTAACGAAAAGAATGATATCAGCATCTGATAAAGCAGTATTCACAAAATCCATCATTGATTCCTGGAGTTTGTAATTAGGTTTAAGAACACCGGGAGTATCAGAGTAAACGATCTGGAAATCTTCACCATTAACAATTCCCATAATGCGATGCCGGGTAGTTTGTGCTTTTGAAGTGATAATAGAAAGCTTTTCTCCCACCAAAACGTTCATCAGGGTGGATTTACCCACATTGGGACTTCCTATAATATTCACAAAACCAGCCTTGTGCGCCATTTTTTTAAAATTGTTAATAATAAATTTAGGTACAAAGAAACAAAATATTATCTTTGCACCGCATTTAAAAAGCTCTATACGGCTCAGTTGGTAGCTCGTTGGGCTCATAACCCAAAGGTCGTCCGTTCGAGTCGGGCCCCCGCTACTTTTAGGCGATACAGAAATGTGTCGCCTTTTTTATTTATATAAATTAGCTGTATTTTTACCCGGTAGGGTCATATTTTACCTGGTTGATGACTGAGATATTATAAATCTCACATTCTTAGGATCAACAAATCAACAACAATCAAGATGGCAAACATAGTAGCAATAGTAGGACGCCCCAACGTAGGAAAGTCAACTCTTTTCAATCGATTAACTGATAGCAGAAAAGCAATCGTTGACGAGGTGGCAGGTGTTACACGTGATCGCCATTATGGAAAGTCGGATTGGAATGGAGTTGAATTCTCCGTGATTGACACGGGAGGATATGTTCATGGTTCTGAAGATGTTTTTGAAGAAGAGATCCGTAAGCAGGTTCAGCTTGCGATCGATGAGGCAAATGTGATTTTGTTTGTTGTTGATGTAACAGACGGGATCACTGATGATGATAAGACTGTGGCCAATATGCTGCGTAAAAGTAAAAAGAAAGTTTTTCTTGTTTCCAATAAGGTTGATAATGGTGATCGTCAGCAATTATCAGCTGAATTTTATAGTTTCGGTTTGGGTGATGTTTTTAATATTTCTGCGATAAGCGGAAGTGGTACAGGAGATCTTCTGGATGAAGTGGTGAAGGCTCTTGATAAAGACGCAGATGTTGAAGAATTGAATATTCCTAAGTTTGCAATTGTAGGCCGCCCGAATGTTGGTAAATCTTCCATCGTTAATGCATTGCTCGGGAAAGATCAAAATATAGTGACTGCCATTGCCGGCACCACACGCGATAGTATTAATACGAGGTATACGGCCTTCGGCCACGATTTCCTTTTAATTGATACTGCAGGGATCAGAAAAAAATCTAAAGTCGAAGAGGACATCGAATTTTATTCGGTAATGCGTTCTATTCGTGCTATTGAAGATTGTGATGTTTGTTTGCTTCTTATTGACGCTACCCTTGGGCTTGAGGCACAGGATATCAATATTTTTCATCTGGCTGAAAAGAACAGGAAAGGAGTTGTAATAGTTGTGAATAAATGGGATCTTTTTGAGAAAAACACCAACTCGACAAAGGAGTATGAGGAAAAGATCCGTGAAAAACTGGCGCCTTTCAAAGACGTACCTATTGTATTTACTTCTGCGCTTACTAAGCAGCGCGTGCTGAAAGCTATTGAAGTGGCGGAAAAAGTGAATGAGAACCGTACGCGTGCAATCAAGACACGTGAGTTAAATGATGTGATGCTTGCTATCATTGAACAACATCCTCCTGCTGCTATCAAAGGAAAACATGTGAAAGTGAAATTCATAACGCAGCTGCCCACGCATGCACCATCATTTGCATTCTACTGTAATTTACCTCAATACGTTACTGAAGCCTATATGCGTTTTCTCGAAAACAGGCTGAGAGAAAATTTTGATTTCTCAGGAGTGCCAATCCAGCTTTTCATGAGAAAGAAATAAAAAAGCGTCACAATATTAATTGTGACGCCTGGGAGTAGCACTAAGATTTTATTGTCTCAATACTATTTCTTTACAATTTTCATCGTTTTGCTTTTTCCTTCTTTACTGAAGATGGTAGCAAAGTAAATTCCTTGCGGTAGTTTCCCTATATCAATAGTCTGAACATTGTTATCAAGTGCATTGTTCAAAACCGTTTTCCCTAAAACATCTGTTAAAGTTATGTAAGGGTTAGAATCCTGAGCAAAATTTTGGTTGATCGTTATTGTGTTAGTTGCAGGATTAGGATAAATTTTAACTCCTTCTGGAGAATTGTTTTCACTGATTCCGGTTGCAACACTTGCATCATAATGTGTGCGTATCACAATGGTTCTTGAAGCAGAAAGAGCAGGAGAACCGTTATCTGTTGCTGTGATGGTTACATAGTGAAGTCCGGTAGATAAGCCAACTGCGGAAAAAGTACAATCAAATTGTTTATACGTGGATGAGTTCATTGTCTGATTGACTGTCAAAGCAGAAGGATCACTGCTTGTGATAACAGCGGTTACAGTTTGATTGATCTCCGGTGTTGTCGCTGCAAGCGTGAATTCTGCAAAGTCATAAGAACGCAAAGTGTCTCCTGTATAAACATCAATAGTATCACAGATATTATTATTGATAATCACAGGAGGCATATTTCCCGGAAGGGATGCATCAAAATACATTCCCTGATTGTCAAGCCAGTCGATACCATCAGCTGAAGCGTATGGTCCGTCAAATGATGATCCCGGATGATCAAAAGTGCCTGCCTGGAAATAATCAGTCCCATTACCCATGTTGTTTCCAACCGTTGCAGGAGCACCGCCAAAGCCCATCATGCCGCTGGAAGCATCTCCTGTTGTCCATTGCATATCTCCATAACAAAAACCCACGTTGGTTCCTGCAGGTAATAAAGCGTCTGTTCCGTCAGTAATGATAAGCTGAAAAGTGTTCAGCTTATCGCCATGCATTGCATAATATCCAACCGCTTCCCATTTAACGATCATTGCGGTTGGCGTGATCTTGTAATAAACATTTCCGATGCTGCCGGCAGAACCCCAGGTAGCAGAATCACGAGTGTCTACATCACCCCAGAATGGCGCGATCATGTTATAGGTGGCATCAGGAAAAGGATTCGCTGTGAAAACTCCGTAAGGTGCAGCAAAAGAAATATTCCCGTTATTATTTATATAAAGGCTATTATAACTCACTCCATAAAAAGTGAAACTAAAGGGTATCGAGATAAGATTAGAGCTCATATCATCATTGGGAGCCATCGCTATCATGAAAGTGCTGTCGAGAGGTATCAGGCAGCTGCATATCGGGCTTTGTATCCTGCTTGGACCAGAGAACGGAACAGGTGTAAAACTGTTGGCATCTGAAATAATATATCGGGTTGTCGGATCAAGCTGCCCGTTTTGTTTTTGTGCAGCATACTGAGCTGAAGTGATATTGACGGTGTTTTGGGCAAAAACTGAAAGTGAAATAATAAAGGCGGATAGAAAGAGTAGGGTTTGTTTCATGAGTATAGAGCTTTAAAAGTTTATAATCGCAACATAATAAAGATGCAGTTCGAAGCTGACGGGTTGCATTGATCTTTATAAAACTAAAAAGCGCCATAGGAAAAGGTTCCTGGCGCTTTTTAGTAATTTTTAATAATTTTTTGTTTTATGAGATTTTGCTTTCCGGCTTTAATACTTTAGCGTCAAGCACGAATGTACCAAATGGTACAAGAGAGGCGATAAAAGCAAGCGCAGTCTTCCATAATGACCACTTCCTATCAATCTTAACCATCAATAAAAAAAACACATATGCTACAAATAAAATCCCATGGGCCATTCCAACAATTCTTACCGGCAACGGCATATCCATCATGTATTTTAACGGCATGGCGATGAATATAAGTATAAGAAAGGAAATTCCTTCAAGTAAAGCGATCAGACGAAAAGTACTAAGTGATTTCATTTCAATGGAATTAAAAATGCCCTTCATCTGAAGGGCATTTATGGTTTATTTTAATTTAAATGCTGCTTTAACTTTTGCAACATAATCAAGTTTTTCCCAGGTGAAGAGTTCAACTTTAACTTTTTTCTCTTTTCCATCAGGAGATCTGAAAATTTTAGTTACTGTCTCGTGTTTACGTCCCATGTGCCCGTAAGCAGCAGTTTCACTGTAAATTGGGTTACGTAATTTTAAACGCTGCTCAATAAAGTATGGACGCATATCAAATACGCCTTCAACGATTTTTGCGATCTGTCCATCAGTCATTTTTACTTTTGAAGAACCGTAAGTGTTAATGTAGATTCCCATTGGCTGTGCAACACCGATCGCATAAGAAACCTGAACAAGTACTTCAGAGCAAACTCCAGCAGCAACCAGGTTTTTAGCGATGTGACGTGTAGCATAAGCTGCGGAACGGTCAACTTTAGAAGGATCTTTCCCGGAAAATGCGCCACCACCGTGAGCACCTTTACCACCATAAGTATCTACGATAATCTTACGTCCGGTCAATCCGGTATCACCGTGCGGGCCACCAATCACAAACTTGCCGGTTGGATTGATATGATAGTTGATCTTGTTATTGAAAAGGTGAGCGTATTTAGGATAATTCTTCTTTACACGTGGAATAAGGATACTGATAATGTCTTTTTTAATTTTATCAAGCATCTTTCTTTCTTCGTCAAAATCATCATGCTGTGTGGATACAACTATTGAATCAATTCTAACAGGATTGTTGTTGTCATCGTACTCTAAAGTAACCTGTGACTTTGCATCCGGACGAAGATATTTTATTTGTTTGTCTTCTCTTCTTAATGCAGCAAGCTCGATCAATATTGCATGCGCAAGATCAAGAGCAAGAGGCATATAATTTTCAGTTTCGTTTGTCGCATAACCAAACATCATTCCCTGGTCACCGGCTCCTTGTTCTTCTTTTTTCTTTTTATCAACCCCCTGATTGATATCAGAAGATTGTTCATGGATCGCAGAGAACACACCGCATGAATTTGCTTCAAACATATATTCACTTTTTGTGTATCCGATCTTTTTGATCACATCGCGAGCGATAGTCTGAACATCAAGATATGCTTTGGATTTTACTTCTCCTGCGAGTACAACCTGTCCTGTTGTAACAAGTGTTTCGCATGCAACTTTTGATTGAGGATCGAATGCAAGGAAGTTGTCAATTAATGCGTCAGAGATCTGGTCAGCAACTTTATCCGGATGTCCTTCCGAAACTGATTCGGATGTAAATAAGTATCCCATGAATTTGTGTTTGTGTTTTTAGAAATGTGTAAGATTTTTTAACGAGCGCTAAAATACAATTAATTGGTAAATAGGGAAATTCAGGGGAGATGATTTTATTAAACTTTGTTAACCTGTTTTTACATATGAGACATTAGGGAGCTACTATTGTTTCGTTAAAACTGAATGGAGTGAATTTCACGAAGCACGTCCCCCTCTTGAGGGGGCAGGGGGAGGTGATTATGGCTTTAACTTAAGCTCCAGTTCTCTTTGACGTTCTAAGTCTTTTATATAAACATCTTCCTTCAGATGATAACCGCCATCAACTTCAATAATTAAAGAAAGTTCTTTACACATAAAGTCTGCGATAAAGTTCAAAACAGGTTGTTGTCGATTGAAAGTGTAGCCCTTCATCATTCTTGCCTTAAGGGCATATTTCCATAGGCAAGCTTCCGCTTTCGTCATGGAGGAGCGTAACGTAGAAGCCTTTGATTTAAGGTTCGAGTTGTAAAAATGATTTTCAATCATAGAAAAAAGGTCCATCCTCCCCCTGCCCCCTCCACCGGAGGGGGACACGCTCCATAGTGAACTTATCTACCAGATCTTCACCCTCAAACTATCCGGCCTGTACATTGCATCACCTTCTTTTACATTGAAAGCTTGGTAAAAAGCATCAATATCGGAAAGTGGCCCGATCACGCGAAATTCGGAAGGTGCATGCTCATTACTCATCACCTGCTTTGCCAAAGAAGCATCTGTTTTATTCACCATCCAGGCATAAGCATAAGCCAGGAAATAGCGCTGGTCAGGAGTATAGCCATTGATGAGTTCTTTTGATTTCCCCTGCTCTGTTTTATGAAATGCCTCCAATCCCATGATGACACCTCCCAGATCAGCAATGTTCTCACCTTGTGTGTTTGAGCCTTTTAAATGCAGGCTGTCAAGAACAACATAATTATTGAACTGCTCAACGATCAGTTTTGTTTTTGCAACAAATTTTTCGCGATCTTCTTTGGTCCACCAGTCACGTAGATTTCCATTCTCATCATACAAGCTCCCCTGGTCATCAAAACCGTGCGTGATTTCGTGTCCGAAAGTTGAGCCTCCAATGATACCATACAACACTGCATCATCAGGCATTCTTCCTTCAAATCCGGGAACAATAATATTGCATGCCGGAACGCAGATCTCATTATTCGTGGGATCATAATAAGCATTGTATGTCTGAGGATACATTTCCCATTCGCTACGATCGACTGGCTTGCCGTACTTGTTGATCGTATAATTATAATTCCATTTATTTACATTGATCACATTCTGAAGATAGCTGTCCCGTGAGATCTCAAGATTGCTCATGTCTTTCCACTTATCGGGATAACCAACTTTCATTGAAATTTTGTTAAGCTTTACCAATGCCTTTTCTTTAGTTTCGGGACTCATCCAGTCAAGCTGCTTAATGTGATCGCGGTATACATCGCGAATGTTATTACCGATCTCAAGTAATTTTTCCTTTGTTCCTTTCGGAAGATATTCCTCTACGTAAACCTGGCCGACAAGCTCACCAAGATAACCATCGGTGTTTTCAACAATTTTTTTCCAACGAGGCTTTTGCTCTTTTATTCCTTCAAGCACAGTTGCATAAAAATGAAAATGTTCATCGGCAATAGGCTTGGTCAGGAAGTTAGCATAGCTATCATATACATTCCATTTCAGATAAGTTTTCCAGTCTTCGATGCTGAATTGTTTCAAACCTTTATCCAGCGCAGTAAAAAACTCAGGCTGTCCTACTACCACGGAGTCAACACTTTTTACACCAAGCTTGCTGAACATGTCGTTCCACTCAATTGAAGGTGTTAATTTATTCAGAGCTGCAACAGTCATTTTGTTGTAGTTCTTATACGGATCGCGCAGGTCTTCCATCTTCCTGCAGGCTTTTGCAAGTGTAGTTTCAATAGTCATGATGTTCTTACTGTTCTTGTCTGCTTCTTCCGTCTTTAATCCAGTAAGCTGAAACATTTTGCTGATGTGAGAAACATACTCATTTCTTATTTCTGAAGTTCTCGAGTCTGTATTGAAATAATAATCTCTCTCAGGTAATCCTAATGCGCTTTGTCCCAAGGCAACTACATATTGAGAGCTTTGTTTTTCATCTTTGCTGATATTGAAGCGGAACATACATCCGGCTTGCATTCTGTGCATTCGAGCTAACTCGGTTAAAAGCTCAGGAATATTTTTGATCTTATCGATATTGGAAAGCTCCTCTTTTAATGGGCTTATTCCGGTTTTTTCAATATTCAAAGTATCAAGTCCGCTGAAATAGAAATCACCGATCTTTTGCTTGTTACTTCCCTTTGGTGCTTTTGTATCTGCTGCAGAACTTTCACAAATTCTTTTTACTGCTTCATTGATAGTATCCTGAATAGTTCTGAATATTCCATTACTGCTTTCCGAAGAAGGAATTGGATGTTGTTTGAACCAGCCATTATTGGCAAACATGTAGAAATTCTGCTGTGGGGCAATGGATGAATCTATGTGCGATGTTATAGGATCAACGAATGGACTGGATTCACTGCTCTGATTTTTTTTGTCCGAATTACAGCCAATGAAAATTGTTGTCAGTGCGATAGTAAATAGGGAAGAAGTGTTGATTTTCATAAATATGTTTTGTTCTCTGTTGTGCAATTATTTCGTTAGCTTTTTAAATACATCTTCCAGTTTTTGTTCTTCCTTGTTTAATGTAAGAACCGCAAGTCCATTTTTAACCGCATACTGAAACACTTCCGGCCGGATATCTTTTTCACCCTTAACTTCAATAAGCCATACGTTATCTTTTATATTCTTTGCGTCAGTGACATGATCGAGACTTCTCAGGGTTCTGGTATTCGCAGGCCTGTCAAACTCTACGGTGATATAATATTTGTTTTCGATCTGTGATTTCTGTAAGCTCTCCGTATCGCTGTTCGCAACGATTTTTCCCTTATTGATAATGATCACACGGTCACACATCGCTTCAACTTCCTGCATGATATGCGTTGAAAGCATCACCGTTTTTTGTTTTCCAACCTGGATGATAAGATTCCTTATCTCAGCAAGCTGATTTGGATCAAGCCCCGTTGTAGGCTCATCAAGAATAAGTACCTTAGGGTCATGTATCAAAGCTTGCGCAAGTCCTACACGCTGGCGATATCCTTTCGACAACGCTCCGATCTTTTTCTTCTGTTCAACCTGCAGTCCTGTCATCTCTATCATCTCCGCGATTCTGTTCTTAGGATTTTTGATGTGATGTAATCCTGCTATGAATTCAAGATATTCCTTTACATACATGTCGAGATACAAAGGGTTATGTTCGGGAAGATATCCTACCTGTTTGCGTACCTCCAGACTTTGTTCCGCCACATCATAACCGCAAACACTTGCTTTCCCTGAAGTTTGAGGGATGAAGCAGGTGAGGATCTTCATCATCGTGGATTTGCCTGCACCATTCGGCCCAAGAAATCCCACGATCTCTGCTTCTCCAACTTCAAAAGAAATATTATCAATGGCTTTTTGATCACCATAGATCTTGGAAATATTATTAACTGAAATTGACATTTATATAATTAAGATTTAGGCGGAGATGTACTGTTTTTGCAAACGCAGATTCGTAAATTCGTAATGATTCGTATTCGTTGAATATATTCGTATTCATTCGTATTCGTAGTACAAAGCTAATTCTTTTTGATAAATTTGTTTTCTAAATTGTGTGAATTGTTATGAACGGTATTGTAATAAAATCAACGGGAAGCTGGTATCAGGTGCTTAATGATGAAGGGGCTGTTATAGAGTGCCGAATCAAAGGACTGTTCAGAATCAAGGGAATAAAAACAACCAATCCCATTGCTGTCGGAGATAAGGTAGAGTATGAAATGGAAGCCGATGGAAGAGGGGTGATCCATAAAATTGAAGAACGTAAGAATTACATAATCAGAAAATCGATCAATTTATCCAAACAGGCGCACATTCTTGCAGCCAATGTTGATCAGGCCATGATCATTGCTACGCTTGCTTTCCCTCGTACATCGCCAGGTTTTATTGATAGATTTCTTCTGACTGCCGAAGCTTACAGAATAACTGCTATTATTGTTTTTAATAAGATCGATCTTTTCGAGAATGATCCTGTGAACCTGGAAATACTGAATAAATTTATTGGTATCTATGAGAAGATCGGTTACCGGTGTTATAAGGTTTCTGCAACAGAAAAAAAAGATATCGAGGTGCTGAAAGAGCTGACGAAAGATAAGATCACGTTGATTGCCGGACATTCGGGTGTGGGTAAATCAACACTTGCGAATGCAATGGATGAAACACTGGATCTTAAAACAGGCGAGATCTCTGACGCACATTCAAAAGGAAAACATACCACAACCTTTGCCGAAATGCATAAGTTAAGTTACGGAGGATTTATTGTTGACACTCCTGGGATCAAGGAACTTGGCTTGGTTGATATGGCAAAAGAGGAGATCACAGATTATTTCCCTGAATTTTTTGCAATCAAAGGAGAATGCAAATTCAACAACTGTCTTCATGTTAACGAACCTAAATGTGCAGTTCTTGCTGCAGTCGAAAGCGGTGAGATTGCTGTTTCCCGTTATAACAGTTATCTGAGTATCATTAACGGTGAAGAACTGGAAATTGATTACAAGGATTAATATTTCCCATCAATGAAAGTTGTCATTCAACGTGTCGCAAAATCTTCCGTAACAATCGATGAAAAAATAAAAAGCTCGATTGGGCCGGGATTGCTTATTTTACTTGGCATTGAGGATGCAGATTCAGAAGAAGATATTGAGTGGCTAAGCTCAAAGATCTGTAATTTGAGGATCTTTAATGATGATTCCGGTGTGATGAATGTTTCAGTAAAAGATGTTGAAGGCGATATACTTTTAGTATCACAATTCACATTACACGCTTCTACAAAAAAGGGTAATCGCCCTTCGTACATTAAAGCTGCCAGGCCTGAGATCGCAATTCCCTTGTATGAGAAAATGATAGAAAGATTAGAGCTCGATCTCGGAAAGCCTGTTCAGACAGGAGAATTTGGTGCAGATATGAAAGTAAAGTTGCTCAATGATGGACCTGTAACAATTATTATTGACAGTAAAAACAGAGAGTGATTTTATTAAGGAGAGGTGGGTTAGTCATTCTGAACTTGTTTCAGAATCTGCGCGCGGATCCTGAAACAAGTTCAGGATGACTCTTGCACACAGATCGCAATTATTCAAACCTCAGTGACTCGATTGGATCTAATCTGCTTGCCTTCACTGCAGGATACAAACCCGAGATCAATCCAACGATCATACAAATTGAAAATCCGAGAATGGTCCATGCCCAAGGCATTATAAAGCTACCCTGGAGCACAAGGAATGAAAATATATTTCCCAGAATGATGGATAATAAAATTCCGAAGATCCCTCCGAGCTGACAAATTACAATTGCTTCAACAAGGAATTGATTACGGATAGTTTTATGATTAGCTCCAACAGCTTTTCTGATTCCTATCTCACGGGTTCGTTCGCTTACTGAAACGAGCATGATATTCATCAATCCGATGGCTGCGCCAAGAAGTGTGATGATGCCTATGAACGTAGCGCCCGCTGTTACTTTCTGAGTATTCTCTATCAGCAGGTTCGCGAGGTTATCACTTTTGGTGATCTCAAAATCATCTTCTTCACCGGCTGATAATCCTCTCACGATTCTGAATTTACCCGTTGCTTCACTTATGGCGGCTTCCATTTGCTGAGGACTGTTGGTCATCACGTTTATTGTGAACGACATGTTTGGTCTTGAAAAATATTGACGAACATTATTCAGCGGAATGATAGAGACCTTATCGCCACCGAAACCAACGCTGTTACCCTTTGACTTTAGAACACCGATAACTTTATATTTTCCGCTTCCGATCGTTATGATCTGATCTATGGGATCTGTTTTTTTTCCGAATAAAGCATCAACCACATCTTTTCCAAGTATCACTACATGTTTACCGTATTCCACATCCTGGGCAGAAAAATTTCTTCCTTTTTCCATTTCATATCCGGAAGTTGCCATGTAATTTATATCACCGCCAAATACACGGATATTGGGATTGGTTTTTTTTGATTCGAATTTGATTGTTGCCGCTCCGGAAGCCATTGTTGAAACAGAAGGGTATGCAGGAAAGTCGTACTCTCTTCCAAAGCGCACGGCTTCATCGTATGTGATCTGCCTGTAAGTTTTAGGGCCCTTACCTTTATTTCCGATCCTGACAGTCATGTTCTTGTTCCTGATGGTAAATGTATTGGCCCCCATCCTTGTGAAGTTGCTGTTGATGGACGCTTTAATGGCGTCAATTGCAGTAAGCGTCCCCACAAGAGATAAGATACCAATGGAAATGATCAGCATTGTAAGAGCGGTCCGCAGTTTTTGACTGCTGATGGCTTTCAAAGAGATTCTTATATTTTCCCGGACGAGATTTTTTGACATGTGCGTTGATGGCAAAGGTAATAAAGTATTAATAGTGCCGCATTTAACGGCTTGGTTTATAAAAAATCAAAAAAAAATGGATTTAACAGGCATAATGGACGCGATAAAAAAGTATATTTATATCGATTTTAAAAAACACCTTCCCATGCTTCTTAAAAATACCGCTAAAATTATACTGGCGCTGATATTTATTGTTCTCTTTAATTTTTCATACTCCCAGCCTCCAAAAAAACCATCTGCATCTGCTTCAGCGGCAGCTGCAAAGGGAACAGCAAAAGGTACAATTGCTGCTGATCTTGATTGTAATGTTAAGATCAACGGTGGAGCAAAGCTCGTTGTCGTTAAGGCCTATACTCCTGTCGAAGTCCCTTTGAAAGTGGGAGACAATACGATCGAGGCTGTTTCAACAGATAAAAAATCCACTTACAAAAGAACTATCAATGCTAAGTCAGGAGAAACGAAGCTGGTTGAGATCTCTTTCTTTGATGACACGAAATTTCTTGATTATGTGAAGAATGGTAACGTAAACATGGTGGAAGCTGCTCTTAAGAAGAACCCGGGCTTGTTGAATAATGAAGATGAAACAATGACCTCCACTCCCCTGGAGATCGCATTGACAAACTCACAGCCGGAACTGGTGAAATATCTTATCAATAAAGGTGCAAGCTGGACGAAGCCTGAAAATATCCATCCTTTGCATAAAACAATTCTGTACGTTTCTTCAACTAAGCCGGCAAAGGATAAGCCCGCGCCCGATAGAGAGTTGACAGAGTTCTTTTTGTCGAAAGGTTGCAAGATCACCGATAAGGATGATGGTGGGAATACCCCGCTATTATGCGCTGTGAGAGCGAATAAGCTTGAGTTGGTTCAGTACCTTGTTGAAAAAGGCGCTGATATAAATGCAAAAAATGATTTTGATGACACACCGCTGAAGATGGCGCAGGATAAGGGTGAGATAAGCATCATAAATTATCTTAAAACTAAAGGGGCATTGGAAAAATAGCCCCTTTTTTATTGGAAAAAAAGGCGGGAATTGCTAAATTTGCAAAGGAATCGCTTCCGATCCCTTCAGAATAGAACATATTTTACTTTAAATACAAATCAAAAAACACAAGATTATGGCTTTTGACATTGAGATGATCAGAGAAGTTTATGAGAAACTTCCTGCAAAGGTTGCCTCAGCACGCAAATTGGTTGGACATCCGCTTACACTGACTGAAAAAATATTATACGCTCATCTTCACGCAGATCAAAAGCAGGATAATTTCGGTAGAGGGAAGTCATATGTGGATTTCGCTCCGGATCGTGTTGCTATGCAGGATGCTACAGCCCAAATGGCCCTTCTTCAGTTCATGCAGGCCGGCCGTCCGAAAGTGGCTGTTCCTTCTACCGTTCACTGTGACCACCTGATCACAGCAAAAGACGGTGCTGCAAAAGATCTTAGTTTTGCCACTCAGGAGAGCAAGGAAGTTTTTGATTTTCTTGGTTCTGTTTCAAATAAATACGGTATCGGTTTCTGGAAACCGGGTGCCGGGATCATTCACCAGGTGGTACTTGAAAATTACGCATTCCCGGGAGGGATGATGATCGGAACTGATTCACATACAGTGAATGCAGGCGGTCTTGGAATGATTGCCATCGGTGTTGGTGGAGCTGATGCCTGTGATGTAATGGCGGGATTAGCATGGGAGTTAAAATTTCCAAAGCTGATAGGAGTTAAATTAACAGGAAAATTAAATGGCTGGACTGCTCCGAAAGATGTTATTCTTAAAGTTGCAGGCATCCTGACCGTTAAAGGCGGAACTGGCGCAATCGTTGAATATTTTGGCGAAGGTGCCACATCCATGAGCTGTACCGGAAAAGGTACTATCTGTAATATGGGTGCTGAAATTGGAGCTACCACATCAACTTTCGGTTATGATGAGTCAATGGAACGTTACCTGCGCGCTACTAGCCGTGCGGATGTTGCTGACCTTGCAAATAAAGTGAAAGAGCATTTAACTGCGGATCCGGAAGTTTATGAAGATCCTGAGAAATATTTTGATCAGGTTATAGAAATAGATCTTTCAACATTGGAGCCTCACGTAAATGGTCCTTTTACTCCGGATCTTGCAACACCAATTTCTAAATTAAAAGAGGAAGCGATTAAAAATGGCTGGCCTTTAAAGATCTCTGTTGGTTTATTAGGGTCTTGTACGAACTCTTCTTATGAAGATATATCAAGAGCTGTAAGTCTTGCTAAACAGGTTTCAGCAAAAAATCTTAAATCAAAATCAGAATACCTGATCAATCCGGGTTCTGAGCAGATTCGCTACACCATTAAGCGCGATGGCTTCCTTGATGTTTTTGATCAGATCGGAGCAAAAGTATTTACAAATGCATGCGGGCCATGTATCGGAATGTGGGATAGAATGGGTGCTGAGAAGCAGGAGAAGAATACGATCATCCATTCCTTCAACAGGAACTTTGCGAAGCGTGCCGATGGAAATCCAAATACATTTGCTTTTGTTGCGTCACCGGAAATTGTGACTGCGATGGCAATCGCAGGTGATTTAACTTTCAATCCATTAACCGATTTTTTAACAAATGAAAACGGTGAACAGGTAAAACTGGATCCTCCGTCAGGATATGAATTGCCTCCAAAGGGGTTTGCGGTAGAAGATGCCGGATTTCAGGCTCCTGCAGAAGATGGGAGCCATGTAGTTGTTGCTGTATCTCCAACCAGCGATCGTTTACAGCTGCTTGACCCATTCCCGGCATGGGAAGGTTTTGATCTGAAAGGTTTACGCCTTCTGATCAAAGCGAAAGGTAAATGTACTACGGATCATATCTCAATGGCAGGTCCATGGTTGAAATACCGCGGTCATCTCGACAACATATCCAACAACATGCTTATCGGTGCAGTGAATTCATTCAATGACAAAACAGATTTCGTAAAGAACCAGCTTACCGGTACTTACGAAAGCGTTCCTAAGGTTCAGCGCCACTACAAAGCCAGCAATATTGGTACTTTAGTCGTGGGTGATGAGAATTACGGAGAAGGTTCTTCCCGTGAACATGCAGCAATGGAGCCGCGTCACCTTGGAGTTCGTGCGGTGCTGGTTAAATCTTTCGCAAGGATCCATGAAACAAATCTTAAGAAACAAGGTATGCTTGCTCTTACATTTTTTGATAAAACAGATTATGAAAAGATCCAGGAAGATGACATCATTGATATTATCGGACTTACTTCTTTCGCACCAAACACTCCGCTTACGCTTGAATTAAGCCATGCTGACGGAACAAAAGATGAGATCAAAGTAAATCATACATATAACGAACAGCAGATAGAATGGTTCAAAGCAGGAGGAGCATTGAACATTATCCGCGCGAGTGTTAGAGCATAATTAAATTCATTAAAGCAAGAAAGCCGTTCTGATCTCAGAACGGCTTTTTAATTACATGATGTATGAAGGCATATAATCCGAAACATTGGTTCTCACTTATTTTTTCTTTTCATAAATCAGATTCGTTCAGGCAGCTGATTCCTGCGATGATAGGATTGGTCATGCTTTCAGCCGTTTTGTGTTATATGCATATTGAACTTAAATGTGTGGCCTTACGAAGTACAACAGTGATGCATTCACTTCTTGGGTTTGTGATCTCCTTATTATTGGTGTTCAGAACGAACACTGCTTATGAGAGATGGTGGGAAGGCAGAAAACTTTTTGGGGACCTGGTAAATAACAGCAGGAACCTCATGTTAAAATACAATGCTTTTATACCTGAGCAACATAGAGAACTGAAGAATAATTTCAGGATTCACATTTCCAATTATGCCTTTGCTTTGAAGGAACATTTGCGTGGAGGTTTTATTCAGGAACAGCTGGAAGAGCATCCTGATCTGAGATTATCACAACTCAAGGAGTTTAATCATATTCCGAACCGTATCGCAGGTCAGCTGTATAAAGATTCGGAAAGTCTCGTCAGCAAAAAGATCATTTCGGAAGAGAAATTGTTAATGATAAACGATGAGCTTCGTTCATTCACTAATGTTGCCGGTGCATGCGAAAGAATCCGGAAAACACCTATTCCATATTCTTACAGCTCCTTTATTAAGCGAATGATCTTTTTATATGTCATCACCCTTCCGCTTGGTTTGATAGCTGATCTGAAATGGGCGACAATCCCCATTGTTCTTTTTGTGTTTTACGCATTTGCGAGTCTGGAGCTGATCGCAGAAGAGATTGAAGATCCATTTGGACACGAACAAAATGACCTTCCTACTGATGAGATCGCTAATACTATAAAGAAAAATCTGAATGAAATGATCAGCTGATAATTATAAGGACATCACGCCTTCGATATGACTTATCTCACGATACTTTTCAATTACAGCTTCAGCATTTAGCATCACTTCTTTCACGGTAATGCTCATGTATTTTCCTCCGCTGGATTCTTTCTGATGAATTATGGCTTCGTCAGAAAATTTCGCTTCCACCTGTGCTATTTTTTTATTGTCGGCAGTGATAATAAATTTGAACATATACACCTGCGGCCAGTTCTTGTCCTTCGAAAGCTTCTCGTATAGATTTTTAAATTGTTCATCAAAAGTCATGTTGCAAAGATACGGAAATACTAACTTTACGAAATGGAAACATTTAAAATAAAGGACGATCATATCCAGCTGAATCAACTTCTAAAAGCACTTGCCTGGGTCGAAAACGGAGCTGATGCAAATATGGTGATCGATCAGGGAATGGTTAAGGTGAATGGTGAAACGGAGCTTCGTAAAAGGAATAAGATCCGTGCAGGATTTAAGGTTGAGTTTAATGGAAATAGTATCTTGCTCGAATAATGAAGAAGCGCATCAGTCTTTTTATACTAATGGTTGTCGCATGCAGAATTCCTGCTCAGGAGCTGATCGTTCCTCAGGACACCTTACCGGTCTACACTAAATATTATCAACTGAATGAGTCACAATCTTCAGCATGGAAAAAAGTGGATGCGGATTGGAACAAGGAATTTCTCAGAATATTGAAAGAGCAGGATATCAAACTGTCATGTAAGGATTGCAGCGCTGTTTATATTGATGTGGGATTGTCGATCACAAATGAAGGAAAGATGGAATACTACAGGTTGGTCGATAGTAAAAAGTGTGGCGAAAACTTTTCTAAAGGGCTTGAGATCCGTTTTATGAAGTGGTTCTTTAATTATAATTTTCCAAAAGAGTTGCGTAATTTAAAAGTGGAAGTGCATCTTGGTGATGCCTTAAAATGTTAAGAGAAAAAATCATGTCTAGCCATGATAAACCCTTGAGGCCACTATCATCCCGCCTTTAATTTCCAGAACTTCTGCAATAAGCATATTCTCTTCATTATCCACTTTACGGACATATTCCATAAACACTCGTTCATTATTTGCAGTAAGAGAAGTGTAATTGTAATTCAGGGATGGTAGCCTGTCGAACGCATCCTGCCACCATTCGCGTAAAGCATTCTTACCTTTCACCAAACCATTTGTTTCGGGCTTTCTAAGCTTAAGCTTCGGACTGAAATGCTCGGCTTCTTCATGATAGAGTTTCAGCAATGCTTCAAGATCATGCGTGTTGAATGCATCAAACCATTTTTTAGCGATCTCTTCGTTTTGTAAAGCTTTCATAATAGAGAAGTTTCAATGCAAAATTAATCATAAAAGAGATAGGATTTCTCCCGTTAATACGCCTCTAATTATTATTTTTACCGGAATTAATGGAACGAAGATTACTCCCGCTTATTATATTTCTTTTTCTTGCTGTTCGCGGATTGTCACAGATCCATGTTGACAATATTTCAATCGCACGCGACACTTTTGGCGTTCCCCATATTTTTGCTTCAACGGATGCGAAAGTCGCTTATGGACTTGCCTGGGCTCATGCTGAAGATGACTTTGAAAACATCCAGCTGATGATGATCACAGCTTCAGGGAGACTTGCTGAAATTAAAGGTAAGGCATCAGCTCCTTCCGATTATTTTGTGAAATTCATCAGGGCAAAAGAGCAGGTGGAAGCGATGTATGAAAAAGATCTCTCTCCAGCTTACCGAAAAGTTTTGCAAGGATATGTTGATGGGTTAAATGCATACGCTTTATCACATCAGAAGGAAATTAAGCTGAAAGGAATTTTTCCTGTTACGCCTCAAAATGTAATCACCGCTTATGTCATCATCCTTACAAATATGGTTGGCGTTTCAAGGGCGCTTGAGTTTGTTGTGAAGGGGAAACCTGATGATTATATCTTCAATGCAAATGCGGGAAGCAATGCTGTGGCGATGAATTCAGCGATCACTGCCGACAGCTCAACTTATTTGATGATCAATCCTCATGTTCCGATCGAAGGCCCGGCATCATGGTATGAAGCCCATTTACATAGTGATGAAGGGATGAATATCTATGGTGCGCTTGTTCCCGGGATGATCGTGCCTGCAATGGGTTGCAATGATCATTTGGGATGGGCAATAACTTTTAACTGGCCAGACTATGTTGATATTTATGAAATGGAGCTTAATCCGGAAAATAAGAATCAGTATAAATTCGATGGTGAGTGGAAGAATTTTGAAGTTTCTAAAATCCCCTTAAAAGTTAAAGTTGGGACAGGAAAAATTACGGTAAAGCGTCAGGCTTTATGGTGTGTTTACGGTCCCGCATATCGGACGGAGAAAGGAGTGTACGCGCTTCGTTACAACACGATGTTCAATGTAAAGGCTGCAGAACAATGGTATAAGATGTCGAAGGCGAAGGAGTACTCTCAGTTTTATGAAGCGATGGAAATACAGGGAATTCCTCTCTTCAATTTTATGATGGCTGATGATAAGGATAATATTTTTTATTTGTTCAATGCCGGACTTCCAAAAAGGGATAACGCTTTCAACTGGCAAAAAACGGTGCCCGGTAATACTTCGAAAACTTTATGGAATTCATTTTATGGTATAGGACAGCTTCCTTTAAAATACAATCCAAAATGTGGTTACTTGTACAATACCAATAATACACCCTTTCATTGTACTGCAAATGCAGAGAACCCTATGGAGTCCAGTTATGATAAGCAATCTGCTTTTTCATGGAACAGGGTTAATAACCGTGATCTCCGTTTCAATGAGATCATAGTAAGCAAGTCAAGGATTAATTTCGAAGAGTTTAAAAAGATCAAATACGATTGTCAGTACCCTTCAAAGACCGGAGGTATCTATACGATTTTTAAACCTGTGTTAGATCTCGATGAAACCCAATACCCTGAACTTGCCGATGCAATAATCAAATTAAAGAAGTGGAATTTCTGCGGTGAAATTGATAACCGGGAAGCAGCTTTAGTGACGGTAACCTTCAATGATCTTTTTATCCGGAAAGGTGCAGCTTATAATGAACTTGAAACCGGATTTTCATACACCACGGATGAGCTTATCGCTTCTATAAAAATTGCGAAAGCTTTCATGTTGAAGCATTATAAAACTCTTGATATTCCTTTCGGGGACGTGCAAAAAATTGTAAGAGGGGACAAATCATTTTCCGCATCCGGATTTCCGGAATGCTTGCAGGCAATGGCATCTAAGACGGACGGGTCAGGAATACTAAAAGCAGTGAACGGAGATTCATTCATAATGTTCGCAAAGTTTTCACCTAAGGGAAATACCTATGAAGCGGTTGTCCCTTTCGGTGCTTCTCGTAAAAAGAATGACCCTCATTCCACCGATCAGATGGAATTATACAGTAAGCATAAAACCAAGCCGGTTTCGCTGGATAAGAATAAAGTATTGAAAGAGGCGGTTCGCGTTTATCACCCGCAATAACTATAAATGACTAAATTTGAAGTATGACCATTAAAAATGATTTGATTTTAAGAGCAGCAAGAGGCGAGAAAACGGAAAGAACTCCTGTTTGGTTAATGCGCCAGGCCGGCAGAATATTGCCTGAATACCGTGAAGTAAGAGCAAAAATGGGCGGTTTTAAAGAACTGGTGGAAACCCCCGAATTTGCTTGTGAAGTAACGATCCAGCCCGTGGATATCCTTGGGGTGGATGCAGCCATTATTTTTTCCGATATCCTGGTGATCCCGGAAGCGATGGGCTTGCCTTACCAGATGATAGAGGCGAAAGGGCCTTGGTTTGAGAAAACAATTAAATCGGAAGACGATATAAAACAGCTTCGGGTTGCAAAGCCAGAAGATCTTCACTATGTGATCGATGCCATAAAGCTCACCAAAAAGGAACTGAATGGCCGTGTGCCCTTGATAGGCTTTGCCGGTGCGCCATGGACCATTTTTGCTTATATGATCGAAGGCAGCGGGAGTAAAACATTCTCCAAAGCCAAGAAGTTTCTGTATACCCAGCCTGTACTGGCACATCAGTTGTTACAGAAGATCACGGACAGCACTATCAACTATTTAAAGGGCCAGATTGTTGCAGGCGCTGATATGTTGCAGCTTTTTGACAGTTGGGCGGGTGTTTTGTCACCTGAGCAGTACAAAGAGTTTTCTTTGAAATACATATCTCAGATATGCAATGCGATCACAGAAGTTCCTTTCACCGTTTTTGCTAAGGATGCTCATTTTGCAAGAGTAGAAATGGGAAAATTGAGCTGTGATACGATCGGGCTCGACTGGACAATGGACATTGCAGAATCGCGGAGGTTGATAGGCGAAAATAAAACATTACAGGGAAATATCGATCCATGTCTCCTTTATTCGGATTACGATGTGATTAAAAAGGAAGCGATCAAAATGCTAAAGGCGTTCGGGCCGCACCGCCACATTGCAAATTTAGGGCACGGATTGTATCCTGATCTTGAAAAAGACAAAGTAAAATGTTTTGTTGATACTGTTAAAGAGTTCAGATTTTAATGAAATTGTGTAATGTAATTGCAAAGTCTGCCGAAGCAAATTCATAAAAATTGGATCATTGTAAAAAATATAAATTATCCTCAGCGTTAAGAACCATAATGTTTTTAGCGCTGTTTTTATATTGTGATCTTGCTCAGGCTCAAAAAAATAAAAACCTTATTCCGAATCCCAGTTTTGAGGAGCACAAAGGCAAAGGCGCTGACATCAAAGCGGCTGTGCCCTGGAAAGGTGTTGGTACCGTTGATTATTATCTGAAGCCCGAAAAAAGGGATACCTCAAAGTATAAGGGTGCACGAACAGGGACCGCTTATGTAGGTCTCCGCTTTCAGGCAGACTACAAAGAATACATGCACGTGAAATTGCTTGAGCCGCTGGAACGGGGACAGGTATATCACTTCAAAATGTACATCAGATTACTTGAATCGAGTAATGTTACTGTTACCATCAAACAGCTGGGAGCTTATTTTTCAGATTACGAGTTTAAGGTAGGGATGATCTTCGAAGAGGATGGATTGGTTGATACCACCTATAACAAAGGAATTTCCGGCACCCTGAATTGGATCACGATACAGGGAGACTACCGGGCTCATGGCGGTGAGAAGTATGTGATCATCGGTAACTTCCGCACGAAAATGAAGGAAGATTTTGTAAAAAAAAATAAATGGAGCTTGTTTGAATTTAAGGAAGCTTACTATTACCTGGATGATATTTCCCTTCGGAAAAAAAGTGTTCCTTTTGATAGTGTTGCCGTCTTCAAAGACAAAATAAAAAACGCCCTTCCCGTATTTCCTGATATTTTTAATACCGGACAAAAAGTAAAAATAGAAAAGATCGAATTTGTTAAAGGAACAGACGAATTCACACAGGCTTCGTATAAATTCCTTGACCATCTTGTCAATACATTGAATCAGCATCCTTTCATGGAAATAGAGATCGTTGGGCACGTTTATACAGGAGAAGGTGAAGGAGCAGATAAGCGTTTATCCAAACAACGGGCAAAAGCTATTTTTGAATATCTCAAATCGCAGGATGTGATCAACCCCATGACTTACAAAGGGGTTGGTAATGAAGAGCCTCTCGCACCCAATGATACAGACGAAAACAAAGCAAATAATAACAGAATGGAGTTTGTGGTAATAAAAGAATAAATTTGCAGAACACAGGAACCACATTTTAATCTTTCACATATGGCGCAATTGCAAAAGGGTGATAAAAAGCTCATCAATGCCTGGACATTTTACGACTGGGCGAATTCATCCTATCCGCTAGTTATTACGACAGCCATTTTTCCCATTTTTTATGAAGCAGTGACGAGTGTTAAGAATGAAGCGGGGCAGATCATTAGCGATAAGGTTACTTTGTTTGGTTGTGAGTTTATCAATACAGAGCTTTACTCTTATGTCGTTGCTTTATCATTCGTTATAGTATCTTTAATTTCACCGGTGTTATCGGGGATTGCAGATTACAGCGGAAATAAAAAGCGTTTCATGCAATTCTTTTGTTTTCTCGGATCTTTCTCCTGTGCTTCATTGTTTTTCTTCAGCAAAGAGCACCTTGGTTTTGGAATGCTGTCGATCCTCCTTGCCAGTGTTGGATTCTGGGGTAGTTTAGTTTTTTATAACGCGTATCTGCCTGAGATCGCATTTCCTCAGGACCATGACAAGATCAGTGCAAAAGGATTTGGCATGGGTTATTTTGGCAGCGCGATATTACTTATTCTTAATCTGGTTGCGATTAAAGCGATGGGAATGCCTGCTAAATATTCATTCATTTCGGTTGCGGTATGGTGGATCGGTTTTGCGCAAATTACTTTTGCAAGATTACCAAATGGTACAAGATCCCTGGCAACAGAGGGGAATATTGTTTTGAAAGGGTTCAGAGAGCTTGCAAAAGTCTGGGATGAATTGAAGATGTATAAACAGCTGAAAAGATACCTTATTGCATTTTTTATATACAGCATGGGAGTTCAAACCGTCATGCTGATGGCGGTTTTATTTGCAAAGAAAGAAATAGCAGGGTTAGAAGATGGAAATTTAATAATCAGTGTACTGCTTATACAGTTTGTAGGGATATTGGGAGCGTTTTTATTTTCGCGGCTTTCAAACAAAATAGGGAATATTAAAGCTCTCGGAGTTTCATTATTTATCTGGATCGCGATATGTATTTGTACATATCAGTTCGTTTATACACCGAATGCTTTTTATGTGATAGCTTGTTCGGTTGGCTTGGTAATGGGAGGGATCCAGGCTTTGTCGCGTTCCACTTACTCTAAATTATTACCGATCCGTGAAGACAACGCATCATTCTTTAGCTTTTATGATGTGTGTGAAAAAGTGGGAATAGTGATCGGGATGCTTTCCTTTGGAGCTATAGAAGGTGTTACAGGGGGAATGAGGAACTCGATCCTTGCTCTGATCACATTCTTTATAGTCGGCTTTCTGGTTCTGTTAACGATCCCTAAAACCGATAATGTAAGGTAGAATTATAAACATTCGGTTTTCTATCCCCGCAGATTCGTAAATTCGTAAAAATTCGTATTCGTAGTATGATTGTAGATATATTTATTCCTTGTTTTATTGACCAGATCTATCCTGAGACAGCTTCCAATATGGTGAAGATCCTGGAGCGTTTGGGTTGTGGTGTGAATTATAATCCGGAGCAGACATGCTGCGGGCAACCTGCATTCAATGCCGGATACAGAGATGAGTGTAAGGAAGTGGGGGAGAAATTTATCCGTGAATTTCAGAACGACAGGTACATAATCACCCCGTCAGCATCCTGCGCGGGCTTTGTAAAGAACTACTATCCTGAAATGTTTCATAATTCCGTTTTGCACAATGAATACAAGCAGATCCAGAAAAACATGTTTGAATTCTCAGATTTTTTAGTGAATGTTTTAAAGATCACTGATCTGGGTGCGAAGCTGGAAGGTGTTGCAACTTATCATGATTCATGCGCAGCTTTACGCGAATACGGTGTGAAGCGTGAACCGCGTTTGTTGCTTGAGAAAGTTCGCGGACTGGAACTTCGCGAAATGTCGGATGTCGAAACATGCTGCGGTTTCGGGGGAAGCTTCTCAGTTAAGTTCGAACCGATTGCCGTTGGAATGGGCGAGAAGAAGGTTGACAATGCTTTGGCAACAGGAGCTGAATATGTTATCTCAACAGATGTGTCCTGTCTGATGCACATGGATGGCTACGCGAAAAAGCAAGGGAAAAATATAAAGATGATGCATCTGGTGGATGTTCTTGCGAGCGGGTGGGATTAGACTTTGATACTAAAAGTAAATTAAGATGAGAATAAAAGTTCTATTCATATTCTCTTTTCTTTTCTATTATAACTGTTTCTCTCAGGAAGAAAGACCGATTCCAATTTTAAAAATGAACCTGGGAAGCCTCATGTTTCACAATGCAAATCTCTCATTAGAATTTCATAATAAATTAAAGAGAAGAAGCTGTGAAACAGGGTTAAGTTATTATTTCCCTTCGAGAATTGATGATTTTTCCGCTTTATTACCCAATTTGACAAGCGCGAGATACCGAGGGTACGGTAGTGATCTTACTTTAAAAAGATTCTTTCCTACTAAAAAAGGCGCTGCTTACTGGGGTGGCAAGCTAACATTCAAGTATAAATATTTTAATAATACGGATATTCTTGTTGGTGGTAAACCGGGAGAAAGTTACGGTGCTATATATACCAATGCCTCTAACAAGAGATTTGCAGAAAGTGCATGTGCAATGATAGGCGTGTTGGCAAATAGGAAAAGTATTTATTGGGATTTGTATCTAGCTTTAGGAATAAGCTATATCAGTAACTCTACCAAGAATCATTACACTTATGTGGTAGGGGAAAATTACGATCCTCCTTTAATACTAATTAACAACAGTAATCGTTCTTTTTGGTTTCCTGAATTTCAGTTTGGGTTTAAAGTGGGATTAGGATTAAAAGGAAGAAATACTAAAGTAAAAAAAGGATGAAAAACTAATCACTGATTCTTGTGGGTTGAAATTATTTTACTTTTTCTTGAATCTTTTTAAATTCAGGCTCATTTCTTATCCCTGCCAAAGCGCTATCACTCACCATTCGCTTTTTATCTGCAAAGCCATTTTTAACAGCATCTTCAAGGGCTTTGATTGCTCCTGCTTTGTCACCTTTCTTTGCTTTTATTTCAGCCTGAAAGTAATAGGCTTCAGAATTTGTTGGATCAATAAGCATATACATGTTATCGAAATATTCCGCAGCCTGAAGGTTATTTTCTTTCAAGGCTCCATTAGTTTGCATGTAACATACCAGGCTCAGGTAACCTAAGAGGCGTTTCTTTATAAGTACATCCTCCTTGTCGTTGCTGCTTTTTATTTGTTGGTTCAGGGATGCAACCTCTTTCTGCCACCAAGGAAAGTCATGAACCTGGAAATTATTCAAATATTCTTCTTTTAATTTTTCTTCTTTGGTCCAGTCGAGCTCGTTTTTCTTTAATTGGTTGTTTACCTTCTGACTGGTCTGAAGTTTCTTGTACACATCGTAGAAATAAGTCAGGTCTGTAAGTCCTTCATAATAGTTTAAAGTACGTTTACAAACTTCGTACGCTTCATAATCTTTATTCGTCTTGACAAAGCCCTCCAGTTTTTTTCTTGCCCGGTCAACAGCATCATTTATCAACGAATCACTCTTTGGAACAGCATTTCTACGCATGTCATCAAGTTGCTGCCATAAAAATGCCTCATCCATTATATTGATAGGAGGCCATTCGTGCTTACCATCAAAAGTTAAAATAGTATGTTTGATTCTATTCGCTGCAAGATCAAGCAATTCATATCGCTTCACTTCTGTATAGTTGAAATCCGCATTGCCCGCAATCCCCATGAATGTGTAATTGCTTCTTTCAAATCCTGGAGTTGTTGCAGGATTAGCGGCACCACAACATATCACACCGCTGATCGTGTTGTCGGTTAACGTAAGTGCGTTCGCTATTCGCGCTCCTCCTGAAAAACCAAGAAGATACATCCGGTTTTGATCGATCGTGAGCCTTGTCTTGCTATCGCGGAACATATTATTAGCGAGTGCTTTTGAGAGTTCCCATGCATTTCCATTTTGCGAATTATTTGATCCTATCAAGATGTAAGCGTATTTTTCTGCAAGCTCTTTATAATTGCTGACTGGTAATTTACCGGTACTGTGAGGATCAAAGCAGTAAATGACAGCGTATCTTTTCGTTGTGTCATAATCTTTCGGAAGGTAAAGGCAATAGCTTTGAGTAGTGTCTTCTTTACAATTTACTTTTTCAATAAGCTGGCCGGTCGGAAAGTTTTCCATTACAAGCACTTCCTTCTTTTCCTCAATATGAGTTGAGGGACTTTCCTTTTTTGTTTCTGAAGAGCAAGCCATGAAAAAAGCAAGGGAAGCGAGTAGCGAAGAAGTAAATGCTTTCATTTAAATGATCTTATAATTCTTGTATTCCCCAACACGCCAGCCAAACGTTTTCTCAATAAAAAATAAAACTCTCTTCTTCAATGATAATTTTCTTTTTGTTGGGTCGAAAGAAAATTTCCAATTCATTTTATTGATCCGCTCCTGCATAATCTCCGGATGCGTGCCATTGAACTTCGCGACTGAATCAATCTGTGAATAATCGAACTCATTTACATCAGGAACGTTCTTCTTCATCCACTCGTCATCATGCCAGAGCTTATTAAAGCTTTGTTGTTTTGCCTGTTGCGCTGAAGGATTTTTAACCCATCCGTAATGATAAACCCACGCATCCATTGGTTTGACATTTAGCTTACGGGCATTCTTTCTGAAGCCCTGTGCATCGCGGTAAGAACTGATGCTTTTATCATTCCTGACTATGCGGATCTCTTTTCTGTACCACATTCTTGAGTCACCGACAAAGTCATAGGAGCCATAAAAATGGGTGTAATTAAACAGTAATCCTTCCACATCTTTATTCGGAAGGTGTTCAAGCATCGCAGCTTTGATCACCGGTAAATATTTTTCATGAATGACTTCATCACCCTGAATATAAAAACACCAGTCGGTATCAGGATCTATCGCTGCTAAAGCTTTATTCGTTTCATCGGCAAGCACTCTTCCGCCTTCGCGCAGACTTTCATTCCACACGGTTTCAATGATTCGGATCTTTGGTGAATTTATGGAGACGATCAGTGCGAGTGTATCATCATCCGATTTTCCTACGGCAACAACAACCTCGTCACAAATTGGTAAAATGGAATTGATAGCCTCTACGATCGGATAATCGTATTTAATTACATTTCGCGCTATCGTAAATCCTGTAACCTTCATTTTTTTATTTGTCGAAGTGTAATGTTCAAAACACCCTCTCCTTCGATTGGGTCGGGGCGAGGTTTTAAAACAACCCTTCCAGCAATTTATCATCAACAATATTCGGCAATGTCACTTTCATTTCTGGAGTTCTTTCCATTTCGCGTTTAATAGCGAATAGTGCTTCTTCATTTCTCGCCCAGCTTCTTCTTGCAATGCCGTTGTTTACATCCCAGAATAGCATTGAGCGCAATCTTCTTTCGCTGTCAGCGGTACCATCAAGCACCATCCCGAATCCTCCGTTGATCACCTCTCCCCAGCCAACGCCACCGCCATTATGCAATGAGATCCATGTCGCACCTCTGAATCCATCTCCGACAAAATTCTGAACCGCCATGTCAGCGGTAAAGCTGGAACCATCATAAATGTTAGAAGTTTCACGGTAGGGTGAATCTGTTCCTGATACATCGTGGTGATCCCTTCCTAAAACAACAGGAGCAGAAAGCTTTCCTGATTTGATCGCATTGTTAAATGCCTCCGCGATCTTAACTCTGGCTTCCGCATCTGCATATAAGATGCGCGCCTGAGATCCGACAACTAAATTATTCTTCATCGCATCTTTGATCCACACGATGTTATCGCTTAACTGTTGCTTGATCTCATCCGGTGCTGACGTGTACATTTTCTCAAGAACTTCTAATGCTAATTGATCCGTAGTTGCAAGATCTTTTGGATCGCAGGATGTGCAGACCCATCTGAATGGGCCGAAACCGTAATCAAAGCACATCGGACCAAGTATGTCCTGAACGTATGATTTATAAATGAAAGTTCCGTCAGGCTTCACGATATCAGCTCCGGCTCTCGAAGCCTCAAGTAAAAATGCATTTCCATAATCGAAGAAATACATTCCTTTGCCTGCAAGTGTGTTTACAGCGTTTGCATGACGTACGAGTGTATTTTGAACTTCTTTTTTGAATCGCTCCGGATCCTTAGCCATCATCTCGTTTGATTGCTCATACGATAATCCCGCAGGATAATAACCACCTGCCCATGGATTATGAAGTGATGTTTGGTCCGTTCCGATATCGACCTTAAGCTCTTCTTTCACCAGTCGTTCCCACAGATCCACAACATTCCCCTGATAGGCCAGTGATATGGCTTCTTTTGAAGCCTGGGCTTTTTTGATACGTTCAATTAACTGACTAAGGTCTTCGTGAACTTCATCCACCCAACCCTGTGAATGCCTTGTTTTGGTAGCTTTGGGATTGATCTCCGCTACAACGGTAACAAGGCCGGAGATTTTCCCTGCTTTAGGCTGAGCACCGCTCATCCCGCCAAGTCCGCAAGTGACAAAAAGTTTTCCTTTTCTGTCTTCCTCACTGTTAGAAATTTTCCTTGCTGCGTTCATTACCGTAATCGTAGTACCATGAACGATTCCCTGGGGCCCGATGTACATATAAGAACCTGCGGTCATTTGTCCGTACTGAGTTACTCCTAAAGCATTGAATTTCTCCCAGTCATCAGGCTTGCTGTAATTCGGGATCATCATTCCGTTAGTGATCACAACTCTCGGTGCATCTTTATGTGAAGGAAATAATCCCATGGGATGCCCTGAGTACATGGTGAGCGTTTGCTCATCGGTCATCTCAGCAAGGTATTTCATCGTGAGAAGATACTGCGCCCAGTTCTGGAATACTGCGCCATTCCCACCGTATGTGATCAACTCATGCGGATGTTGTGCAACAGCATAATCAAGATTGTTCTGAAGCATCATCATGATCGCAGCTGCTTGTCTTGATTTATGCGGATAATCATCAAGGTGCCGCGCGTGTATTTTATAATCCGGACGAAAGCGGTACATGTAGATACGTCCGTACTCTTTTAGTTCAGAAGCAAATTCTTTAGACAGAACTGCATGATGCTTTTTGTCGAAGTAACGTAGCGCATTTCTGATCGCCAGCTTTTTTTCTTCAGCATTCAGAATGTCTTTCCTTTTTGGTGCGTGGTTAATGTTTGCATCGTAAGGTTTTGCTTCGGGTAACTGATCTGGAATACCCTGTAATATTTGTGATTTAAAATCCATAATTACTTTTGTTGTTTTTGTGAACCGGTCATCCTGAACTCATTTCAGGATCCGCGCGCAGATTCGAAACAAGTTCAGAATGACTCCTTCCACACGACTATGTTCCTATTTTTTTTTATCTATCCTCCCTTTACTCTTGTCAAATCCATACGGACAATGTTTACATCCGTTCTGGCAGCAATACCCCCTTTTTAACAAATATTTTTCCGTGAAAACGATATATCCGTCTTCATTATAGTAATACTCATCAGGCTCAAGTTTACTGCGATTTGAAAAACCCTCCATTGTCCTGCAAATTTAATATTTTTACCCAATGCAGGAGTTTTCTTTTGATATTCCATTACAGCCGATTGAAGATGAAATAACCATTGCCGCAGGTGTTAAATTATTCATGTTGCGCACGGATTTAAATCATCCCTATTTTGGTGGAAATAAATTCTTCAAATTGAAATATAATCTTGAGGAAGCCAGGAAACGAAAGAAAGAAGCCATTGTAACTTTTGGAGGTGCATTCTCCAATCATATAGCCGCAACTGCGGTTGCCGGAAAAGTGTATGGTTTTAAAACGATCGGAATTATCCGTGGAGATGAAACAGGTGATCTTAATCCAACACTGAAATTTGCAATGGAACAAGGAATGGAATTGCATTTTGTCTCAAGAGAAATTTATAAACTAAAAGAGAATTTTGACTTTATCGATAAAGCCCAATTCTCCAAATCAACAATTCTCCAAATCAACAACTCCTTTATCATCCCGGAAGGTGGTGCAAATTCTTTGGGAATAAAAGGATGCAGCGAGATAGGAAATTATATTACAATTCCTTACGATGTGATTTGTTGTCCTTGCGGAACAGGAACAACACTTGCGGGAATAATTCTTTCACTTGATGTAGCGCAGAAGGCTTTAGGATTTCAGGTCCTCAAGGGAGAAAATTATCTACAGAATGAAGTAGATAAATGGCTTCATGAGTTTTCGTCTGCTTATAAGTCTTGGAGCATCAATGAAGATTATCATTTCGGAGGATACGCAAAGAGAACTCCTCAGCTCATTGCATTCGTTGAAGAATTTGAAAGGCTGCATAACATTCCTCTCGATTTTGTTTACACATCAAAAATGATGTTTGGTATTTATGATCTTATGCAAAAGAATCATTTTCAGAAAGGCCAGACTGTAATTGCTGTCCATACAGGTGGTTTGCAAGGGAATGCCGGTTTTAAAATTAAGTCAAAGGATTAAATGAAATTTTAAAAGTCTGGGCGCTTTTTGCGAATTGTGTAAAATATCTCCAGCTCTGCGGCCCTCTGCGAATAATTCTGCGCTCTCTGCGGTTAAACACGGTGAAATCAACAACACATTGTTGGAAATTCGAACCTTCGGGACCGCGTCTCCGTTCAAAATAATGCTATGTTTGTAATAATGAAGCACATTCATTTCACGATACTTTTTATTCTTTCGGTTTTCATTGCTTTCGGCCAGCCGGCTGAGAGAAAAATGACGCCTGAAACGTATATTGAAAGTTATAAAGATGAAGCTATTAATGAAATGCTGGTTTACAACATTCCTGCAAGTATTACGCTTGCTCAGGGAATGCTTGAAAGCGGGAATGGTAACAGCGACCTGGCTGTATATGCGAATAATCATTTCGGAATAAAGTGCCATGTCGGGTGGAGAGGCCCCAGCTACATAAAAGATGATGATGAAAAAGATGAATGCTTTCGAAAGTATCCTTCTGTATTGGATTCATACAATGACCATTCTCAATTTCTTAAAAGCCGTCCGAGGTATGCAGCCTTATTTCAATTAAAAAGGAATGATTATAAGGGTTGGGCTGAAGGCCTGAAGACTGCCGGATATGCTACCGATCCGAAATATACAAAGCGGTTGGTCGAGCTCATTGAAACGCATAAGCTTTACGAGTATGACAGGATAGAAGGATTGCCGAACATAACAATGGTAGCCGAAAAGCCTTCTGTGCCTGAAAAATTCGAAACAAGGGAGATCCTCCGTTTTCATCTCATAAAATATATCATCGTTAAGCCGGGGGATTCTTTTTACAAAATAGCTCACGATACTGATAAGGATCTCTGGCAGCTTTATAAGTTCAATGATCTTGAAAAGGATGCAACATTGATTGCGGGACAAAAGCTTTATCTGCAGCCTAAACGCAACAGGGCAAAAGAGCCTTTCCATAAGGTGAAGCGGGGCGAAACTATGCGTTCAATTTCTCAGCTGCATGGAATTAAATTGAAGCAGTTGTATAAAAAGAATCACATGGAAGTCGGTGAGGAACCTAAAGCCGGTGATGTGCTTTACCTCCGAAAGAATAAACCCTGAGCTTCAATTTGAGGATGCATTCATTATTAAAAAAGTACCCCATCTTAATAATAATACTGCTTGCATTTCTTCTGAGAGTATGTTATTTTATTATCGTAATTCTTAAAAACCCGGAAGGTATTTATGTCTTTGATTCCTATGGTTATTGGCAGATAGCCTTCAATGTCCGCACAAATGGGGTCTTCAGTCAGGGTTATCAGTTTCCGATTGAGCCTGATTACTACCGGACACCCTTGTACCCATTGTTTATTATTTTGTCCGAATCCATCGGACCTGAGGGCTTAGCTATCATTGGTCTTCAGATTTTCCTTGCTTTGTTGATCTGTTTATTAACCTATAAGCTAGCAATGGAAATAACCTCGTCAAAATGGATCGCATGTCTGGCAGCATTTGTTTTGGCTATAGATGTCCCTTCGATTGTGATGAATACTTTAGTAATGACCGAGACGTTATTTACCTTTCTCCTGATCTGTTGTGTTTTTTATTTAGTGAGATATTTAAAGGGTTCAGTAAGAAAGCACCTGTTGTTATCCGCGTTGTTTTGCGGGCTGGCTATATTATGCAGGCCAATCGGATTCTTCTTGCCGATATTGTTTTCTTTTTCAGTACTCTGTTTTTTGAGAAAGCAACTCAGAAGAGCTCTTTTGGATGTAGTAATATATAGTTCTTTGGTTTTTGTAATCGTAAGCCCGTGGCTCGTTCGTAATAAGGTAACCTTCGGCCATTATTTTTTAAGCGTGATCAGAGAGCACGACATGCAGAACTATCAGGCTGCAGCCATATATGCGGAAGTGTATAACAGAAAGTTGCCCGAATCACAAAGTATCCTCAGATGGAAGACTTTTAAATCATTCAAAGGAGATGCTAACCATCAGCCTTACGAGTATGCTGCGCATATTGAAAGGGATGCATTTAACCTGATGAAGGAACATCCGGACATTTTACTGAAGCATCATGCTATTCAGTTAATGCACTTTTTTCTAAAGCCTTGCAGGGCATACATAGATATACAACTTGGAAACTGGGGAACAGGCTACAATACAATTCCAAAAGATTATCCCATATTTGAATACCTGTTCAAGCACAACAGCAGGTTTACAATAGCTGTTGTCTTTATGCAGCTCTTTGTTTTATTTGTTCTTTATTTATCGATCGTTTGCGGAATTGTTTTTTTTGTCAGGCACGAAAACAAATTTCTCTTTGCAATTCTTTTTTTACTGATTTTTTGTTTTGCCAACCTCACATTGCCGTATGTCACCGAATCAAGATTTCGTGTTCCCGTAATGCCATATCTGGCTCTGCTGAGCGCTGCGGGAATTTACTTTCTAAAAGTTAAAGTGCAGGGGAAAATCAATGAAAGAACAAATAGCAGATAAAGATCGCTGCTATCATTCCAAAAAGATCTGCGATCAATCCGCAGGTTAAAGCGTACCTGGTTTTTCTAATACCCACAGATCCGAAATAAACAGCCAGGATATAAAATGTTGTATCAGTCGCTCCCTGCATTGTGCACACCAGCCTTCCGACAAATGAATCTGCTCCGTACTGTTTCATCACATCGATCATTAATCCGTTCGCACCGCTGCCGCTTAAGGATTTCATAAAAGCGGTCGGAAGAGCCGGGACAAAATCTGTATTGATCCCTAATGCAGCAATGCAAAGGGAAATTCCTCCGACAAGAAAATCCATTGCACCTGAAGCCCTGAAAACAGCCACACCAACTAATATAGCTACCAGATATGGAATCACTTTTATCGCTACGTTGAAACCTTCTTTAGCACCTTCAATAAAGGTCTCGTAAACATTGATCTTTTTAATTAATCCTCCCGTAAGAAAAAGAACGATCAGGGAAAAGATGATGAGACTTCCTGAAACAGTTGATATTGTTGCGACCTGCGATTGAGGTAAAGTAGTGAAGAACCAGGTGAGGCATCCGACAAACAAGCTGAAACCAAGAACACATGTCAGTAATAGCCGGTCAAGAAGATTGATCTTTTGATGGATCGCCACCGATAAAAAGCCGGCTAATGTTCCTGCGAATGTAGCAAGCAGAATAGGAATAAATACATCAGAAGGATTTGCGGCATCTGCCTGTGAACGATAAACCATCACACTCACCGGTATGATGGTAAGCCCCGCGGTGTTGAGCACAAGGAACATGATCTGGGCGTTGGAAGCAGTGTCTTTCTGCGGGTTGAGCTCTTGCATGCTGTTCATTGCTTTCAATCCCAAAGGAGTTGCGGCATTTCCCAGTCCAAGCATGTTGGCAGAAAAGTTCATCAGGATATGCCCTGAAGCAGGATGATCCTTCGGAATACCCGGAAATACGCGGCTGAAAAAGGGTGAAACGATCCTTGATAGCAGTCTGATAGCTCCGGCCTCCTCCGCGACTTTCATGATTCCCAGCCAAAAGGCCATCATACCTGTAAGTCCGATCGAGATCTCGAAAGCTGTCTTTGCTGAATCAAAACTTCCTGTGACTATTGTGGAAAAGATCTGTGTATCGCCTGTAAAGATGAGCTTGAAAAGCGCAACAATAAAGGCAACAATGAAAAACCCCAGCCAGATGTAATTTAAAACCATGTGTTATATCAATTCGCAAAAGTTGGTAAGTAACTGCATTCCGTTATCTCCCGAAACCTCCGGATGAAACTGAACACCATAGATATTTTTCTCCGGATGTTTCATTGCTTCCACTTCGTATTTATCGGAACTCGCTAAATGGATAAATCCGGGGGGCAAAGTGATGCCTTCGGTATGATCCTCCTTCATGATCACACTGTTTTCAAAACCTTTGAAAAGATGGTCTTTTTCAATGATCTTGATTTCAGTAAGCTTTCGGATTTCCTCCCCCTTAAAATGATCGGAACCGTGAATCACACCAAGGAACTGATGGCCATAACAGATGCCAAGCACCGGCAAGCTGGTGGTTTTAATGAATTCGTATCTTTTTATATGCGGTTCAATATCCGTATTGCCTATCAAAAGCGGAGAACCGCTAAGTATTAAAGCGGTTGCCCTTTCTTTTTCAATCATGTGGCTGTTTTCCCAGGGAACAACTCTGAAGGTCCGGCCTAGTTTGGCAAGGCTTTCAACAATATCGGGAATTTTGGGACTGCCGAAATCGATTATGCAGATCATAACTATGTTTTTAGCGAATTTACCCAAAATAGAAAGTATAATTACTGAGTGTCTAACTGAACTTTTCATCCGGGATTGTTCATATCTCCTTTCCAGGAGAAAATCTTATTATGACTTTAAAAAAGCAGAGGGTATAACAGTTTTATTTTTACTTTTGGTCTGCTTTTAAAAGTATAAAAAAACAATTTTAAAACCGAAATTATGGGCTTTATTGCAAGTGTTACAGCACGTCAGATTTTAGATTCAAGAGGTAATCCTACTGTAGAGGTAGATGTGATCACAGATCAGGGTGTTATAGGAAGGGCAGCTGTACCTTCAGGTGCGTCAACGGGTATTCACGAAGCGGTTGAGTTGCGTGATGAGGATCCCGGATTTTACATGGGTAAGGGGGTTTTAAAAGCAGTAAATAATGTGAATACCGTAATACGTGAGGAATTGAACGGGGTTTACATTTTCGATCAGAATGTGATCGATAAAAAAATGATCGACCTTGACGGGACTGATAATAAAGGAAGTTTGGGAGCAAACGCAATCCTGGGCGTATCTCTTGCCTGTGCAAAAGCTGCAGCAGAAGAGATCCATCAGCCTTTATACCGCTACATTGGTGGTGTAAATGCTAATTTGCTTCCGATCCCAATGATGAATATCATTAATGGAGGTTCACATGCAGATAACAGCATCGATTTCCAGGAATTCATGATCATGCCTGTTGGCGCGACCAGCTTTACTGATGGGATCAGAATGGGAACCGAAGTTTTTCATCATCTGAAAAAGGTTTTGAAAAGCAAGAATTATTCTACCAATGTTGGTGATGAGGGAGGATTTGCTCCTAACCTGAAATCAAATGAAGAAGGAATTGAATTAGTTCTTCAGGCAATTGAAGCTGCAGGATATAAGCCTGGAGAAGATATGTTCATTGCTATGGACGCAGCTTCTTCCGAATTTTATCTTGAAAAAGAGAACATGTACCATTTCAAAAAATCGAGTGGAGAAAAATTAACTCCTGCTCAGATGGTTGATTATTGGGCTAACTGGACGAAAAAATATCCGATTCTTTCTATTGAAGACGGTTTGGCAGAAGATGATTGGGCTGGCTGGAAAATGCTCAGCGATAAGATCGGTAAAACCGTTCAGCTTGTAGGAGATGATCTGTTTGTGACCAACGTAAACCGCCTTCAGCAAGGTATCGATCAGGGAGTAGGTAACTCTATCCTTGTTAAAGTAAACCAGATAGGTTCACTGACGGAAACGATCAACGCGGTTAATCTGGCTCACTCAAATTCTTATACGTCTGTAATGAGCCACCGCTCAGGAGAAACAGAAGATGCTACCATCGCTGATCTTGCAGTGGCATTAAATTGCGGTCAGATCAAAACAGGTTCAGCATCGCGTTCCGACAGGATGGCCAAATACAATCAATTGCTTCGTATCGAAGAGCAATTGGGTGATACAGCAAGATATTGGGGTAAAGATTTTAAATACGTAAAAAACCGGTAGATTAGTTAATTAGGAATTGGTAGACTGGTTGATTTAGGCTGTGTGTTTGTCAGTTCGAGTGTTTTTTCTGCAAGAAAAAATGTATCGAGAACGAGCGAAAGCCATGAAAAAATCAATTATAAAATAATTATTATGATCCGTTTTCAAATCTCATAAAAAGCATTTACCTTTCGGAAATAACGAAACATCAGTCCAAACTCAAATAATATGGATTCATTAAAAGAAAAATTCGCAGCAAAGGCAGGCCCGATGGCCGCAGAAGTTAAACAACTCATCAAAGAAAAGGGTGATGTGAAGTTGGGCGAATACACAGTAGCACAGGTTTACCAGGGTATGAAGGGCATCGTTGGCCTTGTAACTGAAACATCAAAGCTTGATCCTGAAGAAGGAATCCGTTTCCGCGGATATACCATTCCTGAACTTCGTGAAAAACTTCCAAAAGCTCCAGGCGGCACTGAGCCATTGCCTGAGGGTATATTTTACCTGATGCTTCTTGGTGAGCTTCCAACGCAGGAAGATGTTCTGAACTTGGGTAACATGTGGGCTCGCAGAGCTATCGTACCTAAGCATGTTTTTGATGTGCTTGATAAGATGCCTGCTTCAACGCATCCGATGACACAGTTTGTAATGGCTATCATGGCAATGCAGACTGAATCTGTGTTTGCCGCAGCTTACAAAAAAGGTATCAGCAAAAAAGACTACTGGGATTATACCTACGAAGATTCAATGAATCTGATCGCACGTTTACCGCGTGTTGCAGCTTATATCTATCGCAGAAAATATAAGAACGGAGAACATATCGAACCGGATCCTAAATTAGACTGGGCAGCTAACCTTGCTCACATGATGGGGTACGAGTCTTTCGACATGAAGCGCTTAATGCGCATGTACATGACCATTCACGTAGATCACGAGGGAGGAAATGTATCTGCACACACAACTCACTTGGTAGGTTCAGCTTTAAGTGATCCTTATTTATCTTTCGCAGCGGGCATGAACGGCTTAGCGGGTCCTTTACATGGACTGGCTAACCAGGAAGTGTTAAGCTGGATCCTTGAATTAAGAGAAGAGTTAGGTGGAGGATTGCCAACTGAAAAACAGATCGAAGATTATATTAAGAAGACGCTTGCAGATGGGAAAGTAGTTCCGGGTTACGGACATGCAGTTCTTCGCAAGACAGATCCTCGTTTCACAGCACAGCAGGATTTCTATAACCGTTACATCAAGCCTCAGGGTGCTGATGATCTTTGTGAAATCGTTCAGATGGTTTACAAAGTTGCTCCTCCGATCCTTGAGAGCACTGGCAAGATCAAAAACCCTTGGCCAAATGTTGATTCGCACTCAGGTGTATTATTAACGCACTACGGAATGGTTGAGCATGAGTTCTATACAGTATTGTTCGGTGTTTCGCGTGCACTTGGGGTACTGGCATCATTGATCTGGGACAGAGCTTTGGGTCATCCAATCGAAAGACCGGGTTCCATTACTACAGAAGGAATCAAGAAAAAGATCGCAGCAGCTACTGCAGCAAAAGCGTAAAGAAAAGGACCATCGGAAGATGGTCCTTTTTCTTTCCTTATATTTTAACAAGTTTAGCGAAGATGGCTGGCCGACCCTTAAAAACAAGCATATTGACAAGACTGTTGTTACTACTGACAGCAGTGTTAACTGCTTGCAATGGCAAAGTGCCCTCCGACAAAAACGTAAGTCAGACCATCGATCAAAATGAACTGTTATTTAAAAAAGGAGACTGTCTGGAATTTAAAATTGACAGTTTAACTTATGGAGCAGGAATAGTTTTTGACTTTTCCAGATATGAAGGCGGAATTTGGTACTGCCTGCTATTCACCGACTATGAATCAACAACAAAACCAACTATCGATTCTATTCTTCATAAAAAATTTATAGGACGAAAGATTGAAAATCCCCAAAACGAAAAAGGTTATCAAATTATGCTGGACGGGGCCTTTATTCGCGATAGTTTAATCAACGCCAATTTTAAACTTGTGGGCCACCTTTCGTTAAACAACAACGGAAGACTTGGTGAACAAAAACCGACTTCAGAAATGGATGGATTGATCCAATTATATAAAAATGAAAAACAAAGAATTACTTCTGCAAACAAGTTTTCATTTGATTTTACAAACCAGAGCAAATTTTGGAGAGAGGAGTATTTTGATTTAAAAGATTTTGTTAAACTTGAGTGAAAGCGACTAAGAATAATAGAATTTTAACGCAACCCTATCTCCTTCAAATCAAACCCTTTCACGTCACCGCTCTGCAGCTCCACCTGCAACTTTCCCTCATTTGAAACACTTAGTATCCTTCCTTCAAATTCCTCATCCCCTGACGTGTAACTCTTCCACTCATTGATCTGATATAACCGCTGTAAATAAGTATGGTCAAGCCCTTCCATTTTTCTTGCCTTGAGCTGAAGATATCTTGCCTCTATAAACTCACACAGCCGATCAATTATCAGTTTTAGATCATACTCTTGTCCTGAGTGCATTTTCAGAGAAACAGGCTTTCCGCTTTCGACACTAAATTCCGTTTGGTTGACATTCATCCCGATTCCAATCACGGAGCTTTGTATGTGTTGAGATACGAGTGTGTTTTCTATCAGTATGCCCGCAATTTTTCGGCTGGCAACATATATATCATTTGGCCATTTTATTTTAACTTCTGATCGCTGTTCCGGAAGCAATTCTGCCATTAAGTCAGACACTGCAAGAGACACCATTTTAGTGAGTAAAAACTGCTCCGAGATCTTAAGGAAGCTTGGGTGTAAAATAAGGCTGAGAGCTATGTTCTTGTTGGGTTCGCTGTACCATGTATTACCTCTTTGTCCGCGTCCCTGAGTTTGCTCAAAAGTGTAGATAATTGTCCCTTCACTTGGCCTCATTTGGCGCAACATTTCGCTGGCATAACTGTTGGTAGAATCAACTGCGGTTAAATGGACTGCATGCTGTCCTGTAAATAAAGTTTTCATAGGGCAGCTTTGCGAAAGATTTGATTATTTTTGTCCAGATCCATTACCGGTTAAAAGTATGAATTTATATAAAAATTGATGGCGAAAACTATTAAAAAAACTCCGGCAAAAAAAGCAGCAAAAGCTGTTAAAAAAACCGCGGTAAAATCTGCTCCTAAAAAAACTGCAAAAGCAGTAAAAAAAGAAAGTCTCAAAACACCTTCCAAAGCTGTTAAAACAGTTAAAAAGGCCGTAGCAAAAAAAGTATCCGCTCCTAAAAAAGCATCTTCACCAAAAAAATCTGAACCTAAGAAAGCAGCTCCGAAAACTGTGAAGGGCCCGACTGAAAAGTTAGCCGATGCAGTTGTTGAGGGTATTCTTGAGATCAAAGGGAAAAACATCACTGTGATGAACCTCCAGTCGATCCATAATCGTGTATGTGATTATTTCATTATCTGTCAGGCGGATTCAAACACACAGGTGAATGCTATAGCTGAATCGATACAGGAAATGGTAAGAAAGACTACAGGCGATAAACCATACAGATCAGAAGGTTTTGAGAATTCAGAATGGATCCTGATAGATTATGTCACCGTAGTGGTACATGTTTTTCAATCTCACATACGTGATTTTTATAACCTTGAATCTTTGTGGGCGGATGCCGAAACAAAAGAAATTGCATTTGAAAATTAATCAGAAGATATATGAGCGACCAAAAACAAGACCAGGAAAACATTCCTAAAGATAAATTCCCTAAAAAACCAAATCTTCCAAAAGCTCCTTTTAATTTTTACTGGATCTATGGAATTATAGCTGTCGCCTTGATCGCTTTCCAGGTGATCAACTTCAAAGGTGGAATCAAAGAAGTTCCATCTGCAGTTTTTTATGAAACCATGCTTAAGCAGCATCAGGTGGACAAGATTGTGATCATTTCCAATGAGCGCGTTGCTGAGGTGTATCTTAAAAAAGAATTTCTGAATAACCCTGCTTATGCAGCAGATAAGCTTACTCCGAACGGGCCTCATTATAAGATCACAGGGATTCCTGATAACTTCTCCACGATAGTGAACGAGAAGCAGAAAGATTTTTTACCTAACGAAATCATTTACCCGAAAACAGAAACACGGACCGACTGGTATGATGCATTAGGCTGGATCCTTCCGATCATCTTAATGGTTGTGATCTGGATCGTGATCATGCGAAGAATGGGTGGCGGTTCAGGCGGTGCCGGACAGATCTTCAATATCGGTAAATCACGTGCTCAGCTTTTTGATAAAGACACAAACGTTAATATTACATTTAATGATGTTGCAGGTCTTGAAGGTGCAAAAGTGGAGATCAAAGAGATCGTTGACTTCCTCAAGAATCCTAAAAAATATACTGCACTTGGCGCTAAGATCCCGAAAGGGGCATTGCTCGTAGGACCTCCGGGTACAGGTAAAACATTGCTTGCGAAAGCTGTTGCAGGAGAAGCGAAGGTTCCGTTCTTCTCTTTATCAGGTTCTGACTTCGTGGAAATGTTTGTCGGTGTTGGTGCTTCACGTGTACGTGATCTTTTCCGTCAGGCAAAAGAAAAATCTCCTTGTATCATTTTCATTGATGAGATCGATGCGATCGGAAGAGCGCGCGGCAAATCTCCTGCGCAGGGAGCAAATGACGAGCGTGAGAACACATTGAATGCTTTATTAACTGAAATGGACGGTTTCGGTACGAACAGCGGAGTGATCATTCTTGCAGCAACTAACCGTGCTGATATCCTTGACCGCGCTTTAATGCGTGCTGGCCGTTTCGATCGTCAGATCTATGTGGATATGCCGGATCTGAATGAGCGTAAAGACATCTTTAAGGTGCATTTAAAACCATTGAAGCTTGATGCATCAGTTGATGTGGATTTCCTTGCAAAACAAACTCCGGGATTTTCGGGTGCTGACATCGCCAATATTTGTAATGAAGCTGCATTGATTGCTGCACGACACGATAAGAAAACAATTGAAAAGCAGGATTTCCTTGATGCGGTTGATCGTATCATTGGTGGCTTGGAAAAGAAAAACAAGATCATCTCTACACATGAGAAAAAGGTGATCGCATATCATGAGGCGGGACATGCTTCCACCAGCTGGTTGCTGGAGCATGCGCATCCATTGATCAAAGTAACCATTGTTCCCCGCGGGCGTTCACTCGGTGCAGCATGGTATCTTCCTGAGGAGCGCCAGATCACAACAACTGAGCAGCTGATGGACGAAATGTGCGCCACACTTGGCGGACGTGCTGCTGAAGAGATCATTTTCGGCAAGATCTCCACAGGTGCTTTAAGTGATCTTGAAAAGGTTACAAAACAAGCTTACGCAATGATCAGCGTATATGGACTGAATGATAAGATCGGTAATTTGAGTTATTACGATTCTACCGGTGCAAATGAATATGGTTTCACCAAGCCTTATAGCGAAAAGACTGCACAAACGATAGACGAAGAAGCAAGCAAAATGATCGAGCTTGCATACGTAAGAGCAAAAAAGATCCTTACAGATAACAAGCACTTATTGACAATGCTTGCTGAAAAGCTTCTGGAAAAAGAGGTGATCTTTAAAGAAGATCTTGAAACGATCTTTGGTAAGCGTCCTTTCGATGTGGAGGAGATACCGTTACTCAAACTGGATTCGAACACTCAGGGAGAAATTGAAAAGGCAAAAGAAAGTGACGAGAAGAAAGAAGAGAAGCCTAAAAATACTGAACCGGATAAGCCATCAAATACCTTATTTTAGGTTAATAAGTTAAGCAAAAATACAGGCCCTGCCTGTATTTTTGCTTTTATACAGTTCGTATATTCGCAACGCTTAAAGCTTTATGATGGCTTTTAGCATTACAGATCATCATTCTATAATGCAGGACAGTACTACTTCAAAAGAAAAGATCTTAAAGAAAATACGCAAAGCTCTGATCCATAAATCGCCACAGGAAATTGGTGACGTGGATAAGGAATCCGAGATTTTTGCGATTTCGGAAGAGCCGCTGGAGATCCAGTTTGCTCAGAATTTTTCAGCATTGAACGGTAAATTTGTTTTTTGTGAGAATGAAGGGGAATTCATTGAAAATTTTGATTTCTTCGTAAAGGATAATAACTGGGAAAATATATTTACTCTCGAGCCTGAGATCAAAACACTTCTTGCAAAAGGGAATATTAAATTTTCTGATAAAGAAGAAGATCTTTTAAAAACGGATATCGGCCTTACATTTTGCGAATGTCTGATTGCGCGCACGGGAAGCGTGATGGTGAGTTCAAAACAATTGTCCGGACGAAGAATTCCTGTCTACTCTAATTTTCATGTAGTTGTAGCTTATACCTCTCAGCTGGTAAGCAATGTGAAGGATGGGCTTAAATTCATCAAGGAAAAATATAACAGTCAGCTGCCATCAATGATCAGTACTATCACAGGGCCCAGCCGTACAGCTGATATTGAAAAAACATTGGTGCAGGGCGCTCATGGGCCGAGAGAGATCTTTGTATTCATGATAGATGACCTTCAGGCAGAATAGATAACATTTTATTGCTGGGCACGACACAGCATAAATCAGAATGCATTTTAAAGATCCGTAGTCGGAGCGCGGAAAAAATAATCAGGTGAACAATTTTTTCAAACGTACTCTTACAGCTGCCGGATTTGTTGCCGTTCTCTTAGGCTGTACGTATTACAGTCACCTGAGCTTCTCAATTTTATTTTTTGTTATTACCGTCCTCGGCCTTTGGGAGTTTTACAAGCTTTCAGAAAAGGCAGGAAATAATCCCCAGAAACGCGCGGGAACATTTGCAGGAGCTTTATTGTTTGCAAGCAACGCGGTGATTGTCGGTGGGCATTACGACAAAAGGCTTTTAGCGCTAAACATTCCTTTTTTATTTATAATCTTCATGATCGAATTGTTTCTGAAAAAGGAAAATCCTTTTGGAAACATTGCCATCACCTTCCTTGGAGTAATTTATGTGGCGCTTCCTTTTTCGCTCCTTCACCACATCCTGAACTTCAATGGAAACTACAATTTCGAAATTTTATTTGGGTGCTGGCTTGTTCTCTGGAGCAATGATTCAGGTGCCTATTTGTCGGGATCTGCTTTCGGCAATCGCAAGCTTCTTCCCAGGGTTTCTCCGGGTAAATCCTGGGAAGGATGTATCGGTGGGGCATTTATAGCTTATCTGGTCACTTATATTATCTCAGGCTGGTACACAGCAATTGATCGAACGGATTGGTTTATTATAGCATCAATATTGATCGTTATCGGAACGCTTGGCGATCTTGTGGAGTCGCTATACAAAAGAAGTATTGGCGTGAAAGATTCAGGCACATTATTACCGGGGCATGGCGGTATACTTGATCGTTTTGACAGCTTATTAATGGCTATACCTTTTGTATTCACATATTTGTATCTGGTGAAGATGTAAAGCCTTCCTGATAAAGGGAAGTGATATTAAAGCATTAAACGAAGTAAATGCCATATTTAGCGATTCCGTTTCGCTTAGTTTATTATTTTTTTTAAATTCGCAGACCTTAATTGTTCCTGGGAGGAACTTAACAATAAAATTATGACGACAAAAACAAACACCACAACAGCAGAACAACACGACAGTATGTTTGATGCAGTTTTAGCCAGACTTGATGTTGCTGCAAAAATTTATGGTTTATCAGATGATGTTGCAAATATTTTAAGAAATCCACAAAAGCAGGTGAAGGTTAGCCTTCCGATCATGATGGATAACGGTAAGGTTGAAGTTTTTGAAGGATTCAGAACAGTTCATTCTACAGTTTTAGGGCCATCAAAAGGCGGTATTCGTTATGCTATGGACGTTAATGATGATGAGGTGAAGGCTTTATCGGCATGGATGACCTTCAAATGCGCGGTTGCTAACCTTCCATACGGGGGAGCAAAAGGCGGTATCAAGTGTGATCCAAGAAAGATGAGTGTTGGAGAATTAGAGCGTTTAACAAAGGCTTATACAACAGCAATGGCTGATGTGTTTGGTCCTTCAAGAGATATTCCGGCTCCTGATATGGGAACAAGCGGACGTGAAATGGCATGGCTTGTTGACGCATACAATAAGGTTCACCGCGGTAATTTTCCTGGTGTGACTACAGGTAAGCCTGTGGGAATGGGCGGTTCATTAGGCCGTGACGCTGCAACCGGAAGAGGTGTAATGGTTTCAACATTAGCAGCATTGAAGAAAATGAACCTTGACCCGAAAACTGTTACATGTGCTGTTCAGGGTTTTGGTAATGTTGGTTCACATGCAGCGCGTTTGCTTAACGAGCAGGGGATGGTTATTTGTGCGATCGGTGACCATACAACTACTTTATGGAATGAAAAAGGAATTGATATCCAGGCGGCACTACGTTATGTAAAGGAAAACGGTAATGTGTTAAAAGGATTTACCGGTGGAGTTGAGATCAAACCGCATGAATTGTTAACTGCAAAAGTTGATGTTCTTGTTCCGGCTGCTTTACAGAATGTAATTACAGGAGAGATTGCTCTTGACATCAAAGCTAAATTAATTGTTGAAGGAGCTAACGGGCCCACAACTCCCGAAGCAGATGCAATACTTCAGGAAAAAGGGATTGTTGTTGTTCCGGATATCCTTGCTAACGGAGGCGGTGTTACGGTTTCTTATTTCGAGTGGGTTCAGAATAATTACGGTTATTACTGGTCTGAAGAAGAAGTTAACGCTAAACATGACGCTTGCATGAGCAATGCTTTTGAGCATGTATGGAACAACGGTAAGCAATACAAAACAACGATGCGTATTGGCGCCTATATCACAGCTCTGATGAAAGTTGAGTTTGGTATTAAAGCTAAGGGTATATACTAGTCAGTAATTATTCTTTATAATGAATAAGCCACCCCACAAGGGTGGCTTTTTTATTCCGAATGAAAACATTGTGCCTGGATCCCACAATTGTTTAAAGTGTAGAATAGGTTGCTCGTCTATAATTTTTATTAACTAATCGAAAATATTTGGGTGTTTTTACTTGACAAAATCACATTTATAGTATAGTTTTGAATTTTAGTCGATAAAAATACGTATTTGGTCTAGGTTTCAGGCATGTATTTTTCTTTGGAATTATTGATAAAACGTCCTTGAGATAACTTTAAAATCACAAAAATGGCTACCTCCCTTAAATGCTTTTTGATTGATGATGATATTGATGACCAGAAGATATTTTCCATAATAGTTGAGGAAGTGGATCCTACCATTTTATGCACTTTTGCATCTGATGGGGTGGATGCTTTAGAAAAGCTTAAAAACGGCTCGGTCCGGCCGGATATCATATTCCTGGATGTCAACATGCCCCGGATGGATGGGGTGGAATGTCTGGAAAAGATCAAACAGCTTAAGCAGCTCGACCATATTCCTGTATTTATGTATTCGACTACGGCAGATCCAACAACTGTTATGCAGACTAAAAAACTTGGCGCGAAGGACTTTATAGTCAAGCCTACAAGTATAATGGAATTAGCATCCATACTTACCGGCATATTCAATAATGAGAAGGCACACAGTCGAACCCATGATAATGAGATCTGATTTCAGTATCCCTTCATTAGAATAGTGCTAATTCCCTGAATATGACAATTGACCTTGAGGTAGAAAATGGTAATCATTTACGATTAAAGGAAGACCTTCATTCTTTTCTTTATAAGAAAGCTGAATTAAAGCCGTGTTATCATTACGACTGTACTTTGGGGCAATGGCTTTATACAAGAGGAATTGTTCTTTATAAGAATGTTGCTGAGGTCCATGCTCTTGAACGGATACATACAGAGATCCATAATAAAATTTCAGATTGCGTGAAATATCGACAGGAAGGGAAGTCTGACTATCCATATGAAGATACGTATAAAAGCGTAGAAGATCTTTCTGAGCAATTGGGCGTTTTGTTGAAGCAGGTTAAGGAAAAGATCGGTGAGCAGATGAAGAAGGGGGAGGATATCATCTATCTCGCAAATAAAGGGGAGACTCTGAATAAGAAGATGCAGGAGAGAAATGCTGACCTGATGCAGGAACACCAGACATTGTCAGACTTTTTTATGCAGGCTCCCGGCCTGTTCTGCGTGTTGAAAGGCCCTCAACATACATTTCAACTTGTAAATCCGTACTATAAACAAATTATTGGCGACCGCGAGCTGAAAGGAAAAGATATCAGATCAGCAATGCCGGAACTCGAAGGTCAGGGTGTATTTGAGCTTTTGGATAAAGTTTATCTGAGACAAAGATCGTTTTCAGGAAAAGAGATCCCGATCTTTTTTGACAAAGGAAAAGGTATACAGGAAAAAGCATTTGTGAATTTTATCTACAAGCCGATAATAAACCGCAAGAAAGAAACAACCGGGATCTTAGTGTTTGGTTATGATGTTTCGGAGCAGGTTAATTTGCGTAAACAATCCGAGGAGAGTGAAGCACGATTAAAGTTGGCAATGGATGCTGCAGAGATGGGGTCATTTGAATGGAACATGAATACGCGGGATTTTGTTTATTCTGAACGTCTGTCCAAAATATACGGTTATTCAAAGAAGGCTAAAATCACGCACAAAGACTTCGTAGACGCGATACATCCCGATGATAAGAAAATCAGGATCCATGCTATCGAAGAATCCTTAAGGACCGGTGTTTTGTTTTATGAAGCGCGAATAGTAAGGCCTGACAAACATATTCGATGGATCAAATTCAGTGGCCGGATAATTTTTGACAGGAATCGTAATCCTCAAAGGATGTACGGCACAGCACTCGATGTGACCGAGCAGAAAATGATCGCAGAGCATTTGGAGAAGAAAGTAAAAGAACGAACAAAGGAGTTGATGATCAAAAACGATCTCCTGAATCGTCAGAAGGAATTATCAGAAAGTGTGATCAACTCCTCAATTGATAATATAGCAGTTTTCGATACCAAGCTAAATTATGTTATCATGAATGAACATGGTCTGCAGGCCTATAAGAAGAAGCCTGAAAAGATCATTGGAAAACGAGTAGATAAAGCATTCCCACAACTTGCGAAATCAGAATTTTTAAGAGATCTGAAGCGTGCGTTAAAAGGTGAGACCATTCATAATTTTAATTATCGCTCACCGATCCTGAAAGGATATTTTGAAGTTTCGATGATACCTTTAAAAGATAATGAGGGCAAGGTGTTTGGAGTTCTCACTGTTGCTCACGATAACGGATACATTGTTGAAGCATCGGAAAGATTAATAGCAGCCAATAAAAAGCTTGAGGAGAAGAATTTAGTTCTTGAAAAAAATAACCGCGAGCTGGAGTCCTTCAGGTACATTGCAAACCATGATCTTCAGGAACCATTAAGAAAGATTCAGATGTTTACCGGCCTCATCAAAAAGAATATAAAAGATGAAACGCTTGTTAAAGAATACATTGATAATGTTTCCAAGGCTTCAAGGTCGATGTCAGACATCATTCGGGCTGTTCTTAATTTCAGCGTTTTGTCACGGAATGATGAAAGGTTTAAAGAGATCGACCTGAATACTGTTCTCGAAGATGTAACTGCAGAATTACAGCCGGTGATCGACATGAAAAAAGCGACAATCAATTGCGCAAACTTACTTCCCGTAGAAGGTAGTTACCGTCAGTTAAAACAATTGTTTTCCTGCATCCTTTCCAACTCACTTAAATTCGCGGATAAAAAACCGACAGTAACTATTTCTTCCAAAATTATTCTAACAAAAGGAGTTGATCTGCATACTCACTCGAAAGTAAACAAGTATGTTGAGCTTATATTTAAAGACAATGGAATAGGATTCGAGCAAAAATATGCTGAGCAGATCTTCAAGATGTTCAAACGCCTTCAGACTTCCCATTTATATCCGGGTGCAGGTATCGGTTTGGCAATCGTTAAAAAGGTAGTTGATAATCACCAGGGCCATATTTTTGTTAAGAGTGAACCCGGAAAAGGCACAGCTTTCTATATTTATTTTCCGGTTCTGTAAGTTCTTGTAGAACAAATTCCCCGTATTAAAAAAAGCATGTGATTCAAAAACAGTGCCTGTAATTCAGCCTTCTTTTTCATATATATTTGAGCAACAGCAAGAGTTTTAATCTAAATAAGGCATTAAAAAAATGAATTGTTTTTTAATAGATGACGATCCGGATGACCAGGAAATTTTTTGCATGGCATTGGATGAAATCGGGGAATCTGTAAAATGCGAATTCGCAAGCGATGGAGTTGAAGCAATCAAAAAACTCACAGAAGGAAATTATAAGCCCGACCTTATTTTCATTGATATGAATATGCCGAGAATGAACGGGAATACATGTCTTCAGGAAATAAAGAAAATAGAAGGAATGCAATCAGTTCCTGTTTACATGTATTCTACGTCAGCGGAGCCTGAGGCGGTTGCTGCTACCAAAAAATCCGGAGCAGCCGGATTCATAGTTAAACCAACAAGCGTCAGTGAATTGTCGGAAACCCTTAAGTTTTGTCTGAGGAATAACGTTTAATGGTAAAGCGGGATAAAGATATTGTAAATGAGCCTATCTCCGAGGGCAATGAGGACTATCTTCAGTTCATTAAATCGTTTCAATGGGAAGAAACTGCACTTGGACAATTTGATACCTGGCCCGAAAGCTTAAGATCCGCCCTGAACATTGCAATGAATTCTGAATTCGCAGTAATAATTTACTGGGGCGCGGAAATGATCCGCGTATACAATCACTCATACTCAAAGCTCATAGGAAAAAACCACCCGGCTGTGTTGGGTAAGCCGGGAGGCCAGGTTTTGCCAGGTGTGTGGGAAGTTATGGGTGATAAAATCGAGCGGTGTTTTCGTTCAGGTGAAAAAGGGAAAATTAAGAATCTCCGTATAGAACTTGACCGCGATGGCTTCGAGGAAGAGTGTTTTTTTTCGGTTTCATATTATCCTTTATACAACCATGGTTTAATTGCGGGTGTATATGTCACTATCAAAGAAACAACGGAAAAGGCAATTTCTGAGAAAAAAATCCTGGCCTTACGCGACAAGCAGCTCGCCAACCTTTTTTTAAAAGCTCCGATTGCACTTTGTATTTTCAAGGGACCTGACTTCATAGTAGATACTGCGAATGAGCTCATGCTCGAATTATGGGGGAAAACCCGTGAACAGGTGCAAGACAAGCCTGTTATGAAGGCTTTGCCGGAGATAGCCGGCCAATCATTTGAAGAGCTTCTCAGAAATGTTTATACTACCGGAGAACCATTCGTTTCCCATAAAATGCCGGCCACATTACATCGTAATGGAAAGCTAGAAACGATATATGTAAAGTTCGTTTATGAAGCTCTTCGTGAAGAAGACGGAAACATAAGCGGTATCATGGCTATGGCGGATGAAATAACTCCGCTTGTAAATACGCTCAGCAGAATAGAAGAAAGTGAAGAGCGGCTGAGAATGGCAATTGAAACCACTCGTCTTGGAACATGGGACTATTTTCCCGGAACAGGAGAGTTGACCTGGTCGGATGAATGCCGGGCAATTTATGATTTTCCGGACGGCCCTAAAATCGATTTTCAGCTGTTTGCAGATCTTATCTATCCTGAAGATAAAGGGTACGCATTATCGAAAATTCAGGAAGCCATGAACCCCGAGGGTTCAGGAAGGTATGATATCAAGCACAGGATCGTTCGTTATTCTGATGGCGCACTACGATGGGTCCATGCAACAGGAAAAGTTTTATTCAATGATTCAGAAAAGCCGGAACGCTTTATCGGAACGTTAATAGACATTACAGAATCACACAATATGGAAATAAGGCTTCGGGACAAGGAGCAAAGAATGCGTCTTGCAATAGAAGCTTCCAAAATGGGAACGTACGACTGGAATATAAAAACTTCAGAGTTCCTTTTTTCAAAGCGTGTGGCAGAAATTTTTGGTTACACTGACGAGAGAAGTCTGACACAGGAAAGTTTTGCTGCGCGTATTCATCCTGACGACAAAGGAGGCAGGGTAAGGGCACATGATGAAGCTTTTTTAAACGGAACCTTATTTTATGAATCGAGGGTTATCTGGCCTGATTCTTCAGTTCACTGGATACGGCTTCATGGTAAAGTAATCTTTGATGATAAAGGTAAGCCGGATAAAATGTATGGAACGGTAACGGATATAACGGATGAAAAAAACATGATCCGGGAGTTGGAGGAGAGCGAAAAGCGCTTTAAGACGGTTGCTGACACTGCTCCGGTTATGATCTGGACTTCCGACAAAACGAAAAAATGTGATTTTTTTAATAAAGGCTGGCTTGACTTTACCGGACGCAGCCTGGCGGAAGAATTAGGAGACGGATGGGTGAGCGGACTGCATCCCAATGATGTCGAAAGAACTTTGAGTGTTTATCATTCCGCATTTGAAGCGAAAAAGAAATTTTCGATTGAGTACAGGATGCTCAGGCATGATGGCCAGTACCGCTGGTTGTCGGATGAAGGCACACCGCGGTATAATGTGGAAGGAGAGTTTCTTGGGTTTATCGGTTCCTGCATTGATATTCAGGAAAAGAAGATGGCACGCGAGGAGCTCGAAAGAAAGGTGCTTGAACGCACTTCAGAACTCAATAAAAGAAACAATGAACTGCAGGAGCAGAAAGAATTCGTTGATACTATTCTAGATGCTTCTGTGGATATAATTGCAGTTTTAGATACAGAGCTCAGATATGTAAAGCTGAATAAAAAAGCGTATGATCTTTACTCGGCTCAAAAGAGTGATCTGATAGGAAAGAAGATCTATGAGATATATCCTGAAATAATGGAGTCGGGGATGTATGCCGACCTTCAGGAGGCATTAAAAGGAAAGCTTGTTCATGCATCGCATTACAAGTCTGCGGTCTTTGATAAACATTTTGATAATTATTACATTCCCCTGAAGGATCATCGGAATGAGGTATATGGAGTTTTGGTGTTGAGTCATGATAATACAGCAATTGTAAAAGCTGCAGCAACACTTGAACACACTAATCGCATATTGGAGGAAAAGAATCTGGAACTCGAAAGAAGTAATAGAGAACTTGAATCATTCAGCTATGTGGCCAGCCATGATCTGCAGGAACCATTGAGGAAGATCCGGACCTTTTCTGAGCTCGTTCAAAAAAACCTTCATGATGAAGCGGCAGTAAAAAAATATTTCGGCAAGATCGACTCCTCCGCGAAAAGGATGGCTGATCTTATCAGGGCAGTTTTAAATTACAGCCGTTTATCCCGCGATAACGATCATTTCGAGATGGTTAATTTGAACGAGATCATCGAACATGTTAAATCTGATTATGAGTTGCTCATCCAGGAAACAAAAACGGTCATTACTCATACTGAACTACCAGTAATAAAAGGGATAAGTCTTCAGCTGAATCAGCTGTTTTCTAACCTGATCGGCAACTCCATTAAATTTTCCAATGATGAGCCGGTGATATCAATAACTTATGAATTTATTGAAGCTGATGCGATGCCGGAGAATGCTGATCTGGTTCCCGGTAAAAAATATATAGAGCTGATCTTTAAAGATAACGGGATAGGATTTGAACAACAATATTCGGATCAGATCTTTACTATTTTTAAACGCCTTCACGGAAACCAGGAATATACCGGAACAGGTATAGGGCTTGCACTTTGCAAAAAGATAGTGGAAAATCATAAAGGTTTGATTTCAGTGCAAAGTGAACCAGGAAAGGGAACAGAATTTTTCGTGTATCTGCCTGCTGAATAGAGCAAAAAAAATCCTCCGGTTAAAGAGGATTTTATTTTTTTGTGTTAGCCGGATTTTATTTCTTGTACAGCAGGTAGTGCTTCACCACTGTTGTAGGGCCTTCCTTAGCGGCTTTGATCTCTACCTTTTCATCAATAGGCTTAAAGCCATCCGTGTCAATTTTTACCTGATACGTTTTATTTGCCTGAAGAGTGATGAAGTATTCTCCGCCTTCAGCGCTTGAAGTGGTGCTGCCAACTTTTTGTCCTGCGTCATCATAAATGGTTATCTCAGCTTCCATAGCGGTTCCTTTAGTTGCATCGAATACATCTCCTCTTAAGATCGCCATCACCGGACCGTTATTCACAACTTTTGCTTTCATGTCTTTTTCCAGTACAGGGTAGTTGCTCAGATCAACTTTGTAAAGATCGCGCTCACCAAGTCCGCCTTTTCTGTCGCTCGTGAAGTAACCTGTTTTAGTATCAATGCCAAGAGAAAAACACAGGTCATTGTTGATTGTGTTAATTGGATATCCAAGATTAACTGGTGTTGTCCATTTACCATTTTCATTCACCGTTTTGAAAATGTCATAGCCTCCCATGGAGTTGTGGCCTTTTGAAGTGAAGAATAAAGTCTTTCCATCTGGCGCAAGGAATAATCCTCCTTCGTCTTCAGCAGTATTTATATCAGCTCCAATGTTTTCAGGTTTATCCCATTCTGTGCGTGTCTTCTTTTTGATCACATAGATATCCGCCTGACCAAATCCTCCTTCACGCTCTGAAACGAAGTAGAAAGATTTACCGTCAGGAGCAATGCATCCGCCACCCTCAAAATACGTACTATTGATCGGCTTACCCATTGATTTTGCCGCACCCCATTTTCCTGAGGAGCTTAACCTTGAAACGTAGATGTCACCGCCTCTTGATTCACCTTCAATATCATTCTTATAAATATAGATCTGTTTTCCGTCAGGGGAAATGCTTGTGCAGGCATCGTGGCCTTCGGTATTAATGGAGCCGGGGATCAGCTCAGCATCAGTCCATGCTTTTTTTGTTGTATCCCAGTGAGAAACATAAATGTCTTCGAAGTAACGTCCATCACCTTCTTTATCAAGTGCGCTCGATTTACCTGGCCTGCGTGACGTGTAGATCAACGTTTTGCCATCAGCGGAAACCATAGGTGATTTGTCATCGTATTCAGAATTGATATTATCTCCCATACCTTCAACTTTCACGTCAACAGGTTTTGCCATTTGTTCTTTGGCAGTGTTCACCTGGCGGATGTGCATATCGATATCATTTTCTTTTGCAGCTTTTCCATCACCAACAAGAGTTTTGTAAAAGTTGAATTCGGTAAGCGCTTCATCAAGCTTTCCGTTCTGATGATAGATCTTTCCGAGAAGAAGAGAAGTTTCCTGGAATGCCTTTTCGTCAATGCTCTTAGCTTTCTCAAGATTTTCCTGCGCATCATTCATTTGCCCCATAGCATAATAGCACTGGCCGATACGCCCGATCACATTTGCATCATTCGGCTTACCGGCAAGAACATCTTTATACAAGCTTATTGCTTTTACATAATCAGCGCCATAATAGCTTTGCTGGGCAAGGGTCATTTTAGCGATATCTTCCCCCTTTTCGATCACATTTTGCTTCTGCGCGGAGAGAGTGCTTACAGCAAACACAAATAAGGCGGAAATAAGGATAATTTTCTTCATCATAAAGGTTGTTGATTAATAAAAACTATAAAAACAAATATATTCATTTATGGCAGATTACAAAAACTTTAAGTCAGTTTACCCATGTATGACAAAAATAGTTCCAGCGCCTGCTTTTTGGGCTGATCGAACACGTAATCAATGCTTTTGGTGAGATAGTGTTGCACATCTGTCTTATATGTTCCTGAAGCCTGCAGCTGAGGTATAATTTGAGTGCGTGCATCAAGGCCCGTTTTTAGCGCTTGATTAAAAGATGAAATGAAAGCATCGTCTATTTGCTTATTGGAAACCCAACATGCGAAAACGAAGGGTAATTGTGTGAATTTTTGCCACTCCTCTGCAAGATCGTACACATATTCATAGTTGTCCTCGATCCCGAAGGTGCGATCGCCAATTATGACCGCTGCCGTTGTCCCGGAAATCAGGGTTTCATAGTCGGCTTCGGCCTTTATCCATTGAGGCCCGATCTTCCAATAATTCTGCGCAAGCACTTTTACGAGTGTAACGGAGGTGCGCGACTGATAATCGAGTAGGACCTTGGATATTTCGGTTAACGGGACTTTGCTGTAAAGCATCACTGAGGCAACTTTTCCAACTGCACCAATGCAATAATCGCTGATAATATGAGATTCAGGCAATGAAGGTATCACTGCAACCGGGATCAGTCCGATATCAACTTTGTTATCGATAAGCTTTTGAGCGCAAACCGAGGGCATGTCGAGCTGAAGGTCGATCTCACTGATGAGATCAGAATGCTCCAGTCCGTAAATAAAAGGTTTTGAATTCAGATATGAAACTGCCGATATTTTAATCTTATGCATCAGTAAATTTAATTTTTTTGATGTGCTTCAACAGACACGATAGTTGCAGCAACAGTAGCTAAAATGGGAGCAAAGATCACTCCTGCGAACGGAATTGCGAAAATGACGGAAAATACAAAACCATTTCCGACAGCAAGGCCTTTGTGTTTTCTTACAAATGTTGTGCTGGCTTTTACGTTAAGATTATACCGCTCATTTGTGTAATCGATCATTGCAAATCCATAAAAATAATAATTGATGAAAACGATCACTGCCGGTGCAATCCAGCCAATCAACGGAATCATCATGAGTATAGAACAGCAAAGCAGCAAACCAAGCTGAATGAACATATTCCTCACTGAGATTAGACACGCTCTAATTGTATCTTTAAGAAATTGTACCGGGCTGAACGGATATTTCTTTTTGGTGATGATTTCGTCAACACGCTGAGATAAAAGAGCAAGCACCGGAGACAAAAGGATCAGTACAAGGTATTTCAGGATAGTGGAGAAAAGCAGAAAGAATAGAATCTTTAATGCAATGCTGATGAGAAAATTAAGCGGGCCGGAATATTCTCGGACTAGCTTATCGCTGCTTTCACCAAGATTTAGCCAGGGAAGAAGGTGTCCTTCAAGCCAGCCGGAAAAATTAGTTATTAGCTCAGTGCCTCCGATTATCAAAAGGATCATGATCACTAAAGGAAATAGAAAATACCACCAGAGTTTATTCTCTCTGATGATTCTTACTGCGGCACCGTAAGAGCTAATACCGGAAATGAGCTCACCTAACATTCGGTAAAAATACAGATAATTATTTTCAATGGAAATTCGGCCGAGGATAGGCTAATTAATAACTTTGCCCCGCTATGAAATGTATTTTAAAAATAAGATTTCTCATTTTATTTTGTCTGGCGGTTTCCTTCGCGACAGCGCAAACTTATACACAAACAATTCGGGGAAGAATAATCGATGCTGATTCAAAAGCTGAGATCATCGGAGCTAATATTGTTCTGTTAAACTCTGATACCTTGATAGGTTCCGTCACTGATGTTGAAGGAAGATTTCGTCTTGAAAATGTTTCTGTCGGAAGAAGGGCAATCAAAGTAACATCCATTGGTTACGAAGAAGCAGTACTTAATAATATTATTGTGACTTCCGGTAAAGAAGTCGTATTGAACATTGAGCTTCGGGAAAAGGTCTACACATCTGAAGTTGTTGAAATAACAGCAGAAAAAGATAAAACAAAAGCTAATAATGATCTGGCAACAATAAGCGCAAGAAGCTTTCAGGCAGAGGAGACAGGAAGATACGCGGGAAGCAGGGGAGATCCCAGTAAAATGGTTGCGAATTATGCAGGTGTTTCCAGTGGGAATGATGCACGGAACGATATCATTGTGCGGGGTAATTCACCGCTCGGGGTGTTATGGCGTTTGGAAGGAGTTGATATTCCTAACCCGAATCATTTCTCTGCACAAGGAGCAACGGGCGGGCCTATCAGTATGCTTAACAATAATGTGCTTGGCAATTCTGATTTCTTAACAGGGGCATTTCCTGCTGAATACGGAAACAAGAATGCCGCAGTGTTTGATATCAAACTTCGCAACGGAAATAATGAGAAGAATGAATTCACAGGGCAGCTCGGGATTAACGGGGTGGAGCTTGGTGCAGAAGGACCGATTTCGAAAAAGAACGGAAGCTCTTACCTGATAAATTATCGTTATTCAACGTTGGAGATCTTCAATAAGCTTGGAATCAGATTTGGTGTTTCTGCGAGTCCGGATTACCAGGATCTCTCCTATAAATTTCATTTCCCTACAAAAGCAGGAACATTTCAGTTATGGGGAATCGGTGGTGTTGGTAAGTTGCAGCTTCTTGACAGTGAATTAAAACCTGGCGACTGGTCATACATTTCCAAAGGAGAAGATCTTGTTTTTAAATCTGGGATGGGAGCAACAGGTATTTCACATTTGTATTTCTTTAATCCTAAAGTTTCAGGCAAGCTTTCATTATCGGTTTCGGCCAGCGACCTGGATGCCTACATCGATACGCTTTCTCCGGTTGATGGATCAAAATTCAGGGATTCGAAAAATAAATCGACCGAAGGAAATGCGATCGCAAATTACACGGTGACGGCTAAGATGAACGCACGTCATTTGTTTAAGGTAGGAGCAACATATCAGTCAATTTTTTTCAATGCAAAATCGTATACATATTATCCTGAATACGGCAAATACATTTACGATCTGAATGTGAAGAATTCGAACGCAGGATTGATACAGTCTTTCATTCATTGGCAGTGGCGGCCATCAGATAAATTAACGGTGAATACCGGATTGCATTTTCAGGATTTTCTGTTAAACAACACCTATGCGATCGAACCGCGGTTTGGTTTAAAATATAAACTTTCAGAAAAGCAGAATGTCAGTCTGGGTTACGGCATGCATAGCCAGATGCAGCCTGTCATCTATTATTTCTATGACACCTATATTCCTTCCACGGATAGTTATTATAAGAGCAACCGAAATCTTGACCTGAGTAAAAGTCATCACCTGATAGCTGGTTATGATATAAACTTTGCCGCGAATTTCAGGTTCAAGCTCGAAGGATATTATCAGTACCTATATAATATTCCGGTGCAGAAAAACTGGAATTCATCATTCAGCATGATCAATGTGGGGAATGCGCTGGAGGGAATCCCCTTGGTTGATACACTTGAAAATAATGGGACGGGAGAGAATTACGGTTTGGAATTTACATTAGAGAAATTCTTTAGCAAACATTATTATTTTTTGCTGACATCTTCAGTGTACGATTCAAAGTATAAAGGAAGCAATGGTGTGACGCACAACACAAGCTACAATGCCGGGTATGTTTTGAATGTGTTAGGAGGGTATGAGATGAATCTCGGAAAAAGCAAAAACCGAAGTCTCTCCTTCGATCTGAAATACACCCTTGCCGGAGGTAATCGTTACACACCGGTTGACGTGAGTAAATCAATTTTATATAACGAAGCAATTTATAATGATGATCAGGCTTTCACGAAAAAGTATAAAGACTATTCCCGCTTTGATGTAAAGCTGTCTTTCAAGACAAACCGCAAAAAGACTTCGCAGGTAGTGTTTGTGGTGGTCGAAAATATATTCAACACGGCAAATATCCTTCGAGAGAAGTATAATGTGGAAACGCATGAAATGAACAGAGAGTATCAGTTGGGTTTGTTTCCGTATGCGGGGTATAGGATAGAGTTTTAGGTACGGATAACGAATCTATACGAATATACCAATCTGTGTTTGCTTTACCGTATTTATTATTTACGCAGAATCTTTTTCTTCTTCTCTGTAGGACTCCTTCGGTGGAAGGGTTAGCGTATATTCTTATAGTTTATGGAACGCGGATCCTTATGATTTTTATAAACTGCCCATTAGCCAAACTTCTAATGCCCCAGTCCCCCAATCCCTAATCCCTAATCCCCCCAATCTCGTAATTCCCAACTACCAATCACCTGGCACGAAGTTATAATTGTGAATTAATAATAATTCATTCATCATTAAAAATCAAGATCATGAAAAAGCTATTACTACTACCAAGTCTTATATTATTCCTGATGTATTTCCTTTCATCGTGTTCGGTCCAAAAGCGTGTGTACCGCGATGGATACAGTATTCAGTGGAATCATAAAAAAGATGTAAAACAAAATGAAACAATAAAAGAAGAGGCTGTTGCCGCTGTTCAATCTGAGGAAAATGTAAATGTTGCGGCTGTGGAAGAAGCTCCCGCAGCGGTTGCTGAAGAAAAAACAATAACAGCAGCCGTGGAAAATCCTGCAACGAAACAAGTTGCACCGGAAAAGAAAAAAAGCTGGAAAGACAAATTAATTAAAGAAGATTCGCCTGAAGATATAATGCGAATTCAAAGCGGAAGCAAGGCTGCTGCATTTAAATCGGGATTTAAGACAGGTTTAAAAATGATGATGCCCGATGCGGAAGCTCATACAAACAGACTTGCTATTGCTAGCTTCGTTTTGGGGATCATTTCATTGTTTGCATATTACGGAGCTTTTGTGCTTGGACTGCTTGCGATCATTTTCGGTTTGATTGCGATTCACAAAATTCGAAAAGGAGAAGGTACATATAAAGGAAATACATTTGCCTGGATTGGTTTGATCTGCGGGATCATCGGAATTATTCTGGCCACTTATATCATCCGCGTATACTAGAAGATATGGTTTGTTTGAAAGCGGGGTGCTCTTTTGGGGCGTCCCGCTTTTTTATTTAGTGGAAACCCAATAAAAAAAATAAGGGTATGAAGGAATTCTAATTTAAAACAGGCGCCTCTTTTTTTCATATCTTCGTTCCTCTTTTTTAGAAACGTAAAATGAACGAACTGACCAAACTGACTGCCATTTCACCTGTTGATGGGCGCTACCGGAATACTACAGAAAAGCTTGCTGATTATTTTTCGGAAGCCGCACTTATCAAATACCGTGTGCTGGTCGAAATCGAATATTTCATCGCTTTATGCGAGTTACCTTTGCCTCAGCTTAAAGGTTTTGATAAGGGCTTATATCCTGCGCTTCGGGATATCTATAAAAACATGTCGGAGGCAGATGCTCAAAAGATCAAAGACATTGAGAAGATCACGAATCATGACGTGAAAGCCGTTGAATATTTCATCAAGGAAAAATTCGAAGCTTTAAATCTGAACGAGCAAAAGGAATTTATCCATTTCGGTTTAACATCTCAGGATATTAATAATACAGCCATCCCTTATTCTGTAAAGGATGCAATGAATGAATGCCTTCTTCCTGCTCTCAAAGAAGTGACCAACAAGCTTTCTTCTCTGGCAGCTGAATGGAAAGATGTTTCTATGCTGGCGCGCACGCACGGGCAGCCGGCATCGCCAACACGTTTAGGGAAAGAGATACAGGTGTTTGTGGCGAGGCTTGAGCAACAGATCAAGCAATTGAATGCTGTTCCTTATGGAGCTAAATTCGGGGGCGCGACCGGAAACATGAATGCTCACCACGTGGCTTATCCGGAAATTGACTGGTTGAAGTTTGCGAATGAGTTTGTAAACAAATCACTCGGACTTCACCGTTCTTACCCGACAACACAAATTGAGCACTACGACAATTTCGCTGCATATTGTGATGCGTTGAAACGAATTAATAATATCATTATCGATCTTGACCGTGATATCTGGACCTATGTGTCAATGGATTATTTCAAGCAAAAGATCAAAGCGGGTGAAATAGGCTCCTCAGCGATGCCTCATAAAGTAAATCCGATCGATTTTGAAAATTCAGAAGGAAATTTGGGTATTGCCAACGCCATTTTTGAACATTTGTCAGCCAAATTGCCAATTTCGCGTTTACAGCGCGACCTTACAGATTCAACGGTCCTTCGGAATGTGGGTGTTCCTCTGGCACACAGCTTGATTGCTTATAAGTCTCTCTTAAAAGGCCTTGATAAGCTTATTCTTAACAAAGAGGCTTTTGAAAGGGATCTGGAGAATAACTGGGCAGTGGTTGCGGAGGCATTACAGACGGTTTTACGAAGAGAAGGGTATCCGAAGCCGTACGAAGCATTAAAAGAGCTTACACGTACGAATACACATATCACGAAGGAAAGTATTTCTGTATTCATTGATACTTTAAACGTGAATGATAACGTTAAGAAAGAATTAAAAAAGATCTCCCCATCAAATTATACAGGGATCTGATAATAAAACTAGTCAAATGAAAAAGATCATTCCTTTTATATTGGCGGGCAGCTTATGCAGCGCTTTATTATTTTCAGGATGTGAAAAGGAAGAGGAGCCTGAACCGTCTACACCCGGAGCAACGGACCCCCGTGATGCATTCAATGGCAATTGGGCTGTGTCGGAAAATAGCACAGAAACAGGAGCCTCCACCTATAATCTTACAATCAGCGATTCGAGCAATGCTTCGTATTTGCTGATCGCATATTTATGGGGTACTCATACAAAGATCAGAGGAACAGTGAGTGGAAGCACTCTGACGATCCCTTCGCAAATAGTTGAAGGGAACAGTTTTTCTGGGGCAGGAGTTCTTGCGAATTCAGGGAGGCTGAACATAACGTATTGGGTCAACCAGGGAGCATCTGTCGATACAGTCACCGCGGTGCTCACTAAATAAAAAAATCCCCTTCAAAACGAAGGGGATTTTTTTATTCTACATACGTTGGCGTGTTGCAACTTTCTTTTCTGCCTCCAAATTCATATTTCACCCCGATCCTTAACTCGATGTCTTTGTTTTTGATATGTAAGGCAGGATCAACATAGGCGGGCATCAGATCCGGAACATAAAAAGCTTCTACGAAAAACTTAAAGTTGGTATAACTGACTAACTCAAGCCCGCCTCCTGCTGCCAGACTTAGATGCAACGGAAGATAAGACCCGGTAACTTCCGGTGAACCTGAAGCCTGGGAAAGTGTATAGTCGAGACGAGGGCCAACCATCACATACGGTATGATACTGTACATTTCGTAGCGAAACTTCAGGTAATTATTCCAGGAAAGATATTGCAGGCTGTTTGCATAGCTCGCGCTTTCGCGTTTATCGGTAGACCCTTTTGTGTTGTATTGGATCTCAGTGACCCATCTTACATTATCATGCTGCATCATTTCAAGAAAAATGCTTGCATTTGGCCCAAATACATAACCCTTGCGGGATGTTGATGCCGGTTCACGAAGCATGAATCGCTGATTAGCTGCGGTTGCGCCAACGGTAAGTCCGAGGCTATTAATAAACTGCGCGTGCCCTTGATAGGTTATTAAAAGTGTAATTGAAAATAATAAAAGCTTTTTCATTTTTGTGGTTTTCAACAGAAACGGATCGCTCCGCTCTGATATTGTTTACCGGTAAGGGAGAAAAGGTTATGCCAATGTAAGTCAATGGTCATTAGTCAATGGTTGATTAGGTATTAGTAGATTAGCCTATGCTTGGTTGATAGTTGGGTGATCGAAGCAACTCAGATGCTGAGTTAACTGCTCCCCAATAAACTAATCTCCTTAACCAATCCCTAAATACTGGCAGCTTCCATTGCCGGATTTACCTTCTTAACCAATCCCTGTAAAACTTTGCCCGGTCCAACTTCAGTGAAAGAGGTAGCCCCATCATTGATCATTTGCTGAATGGTTTGAGTCCATTTCACAGGCGCTGTCAACTGTTGGATCAAATTCTTCTGGATCTCAGTCGGGTTAGAAACTGCGTGTGCTGTCACGTTCTGATAAACCGGACAGATAGGGTCGTTAAATTTTGTTGAGTTGATTGCAGCTTCCAGCTCCACTCTCGCAGGTTCCATTAAAGGTGAGTGGAAAGCTCCTCCAACAGGAAGAACTAAAGCGCGTTTTGCACCTGCAGCTTTCAGTCTTTCGCATGCAACAGTAACTCCGGTAATTGTCCCGGAAATTACCAGCTGGCCAGGACAATTATAATTTGCGGCAACAACCACTTGTCCTTCTGAGGAAATATCCGCACAAATGTCTTCAATGATCTTATCGTCAAGGTTTAATACAGCTGCCATTGTAGATGGGTTTAGCTCACACGCATTTTGCATGGCAAGAGCACGTTTATAAACCAATTGAAGTGCATCTTCGAAGGACAATGTTTTATTCGCCACTAACGCTGAAAATTCACCGAGGCTATGGCCTGCCACCATTTGAGGGTGCATCCGGTTTTCCATAACACGCGCCATGATCACTGAATGGAGAAATATGGCAGGTTGCGTAATTTTTGTCTGTTTCAATTCTTCGTCAGTCCCACCGAACATGGTATCAGAGATTCTGAAACCAAGGATGTTATTTGCTTCTTCAAACATTCTTTTTGCAATGTCGGAGCTTTCATAAAGATCTTTTCCCATTCCTGAGAATTGTGAGCCTTGTCCGGGGAATACGTATGCCTTCATAGTTTTTTGTTAAATGTTATTTGTAAAAAAGTTAATAGTACATTCTGTATCAATATTAATGAAATAAAAAGAGCCCCGAATTTACTCAGGGCTCTTTTTTATCCACAATTAATTGTGTCTATTTTCTGTCGCCAAACAAACGAAGCAGGAATAAGAATAAGTTAATGAAATCAAGGTAAAGGTCTAAAGCGCCCCATAATACCAGCTTCTTTGTTTCTTCTGTTCCGTATTCAACTCCTGCACCGATGCGTTTTAATTTCTGTACATCATAAGCTGTTAAACCTACGAATACCAATACACCGATGAAGCTGATGATATAATCCAAACCATCGCTTCTTAAAAAGATGTTGATCAGGGAAGCAATAAGGATCCCGAAAAATGCCATTGTCATGATGCTTCCGAACTTGGTAAGGTCAGTTTTAGTCGTATATCCTACAACAGCCATCAAGCCAAACATACCGGCAGCTGAAAGGAATACACTAAGGATCGATGTGTGCGTGTAAGCAAGGAAAATGTAGCTTAAGCTTGCTCCCATAAGGGCAGCAAACAATAAGAAAAGTCCTAATACAATCGGGTAGGACATTTTTCTCATACCGTAACCCATTCCGAAAATGATGGCTAATGGAGAGAACATCACTACATAACCCATGATGGTATTGTGATAATAACCCATTGAGTCGGTAGTTCTCAGGATCGACATAAGATTTGCATCAACACCGAAGTAATATGCAACGATAGAAGTGATCACCAATGCAGCCGACATCCACGAAAAGACGCTTGCCATAAAGGTTTTCGACATTGTAGAAGAAACTTCTTCCGACTGTATGTAATTGAAATTGTTGGTTTCCATAGTTATATTTTAATTTTTTAGCGATTTCGCAGTACAAAGATAATACCGATTGACGCGAAATGCAAAATTGTCAGTTTATTATTAATGCAGCCTGGAGCCGATCAGACTTATAAATTCTGAACGGGTAGTGTCTTTCAGAAATTCTCCGGTAAAGGCAGAAGTAGTGGTAACTGAGTTTTGTTTCTGGATACCTCTCATCTGCATACATAGGTGTGAGCATTCGATCACAACGGCAACACCCAAAGGCTTCATTGTGTTTTCGATACAATCCCGGATCTCGGTTGTGAGTCGTTCCTGAACCTGTAATCGTCTCGCGAAAGCGTCAACAACACGCGGGATCTTGCTTAAGCCCACAACACAGCCATTCGGAATGTATGCTACATGTGCCTTTCCGAAAAAAGGGAGTAAATGATGCTCACACATGCTGTAGACTTCGATATCCTTAACGATCACCATTTGTTTGTAATCCTCTTTGAACATTGCCGAACGAAGGATCTCTTCAGGATTAAGATCGTACCCATGAGTAAGATATTGCATTGCTTTTGCTACTCGCTCAGGCGTTTTAAGCAAACCTTCACGTGAAGGATCCTCACCGATATCCGTTAGGATGATTTTGTATTTAGAAGCAATTTCATTAACTACTTTAAGATTATAGCGGTCTATCTTCTGATATCCGTCTACTTCATCAAATTCATCGTGGCCCATACTCAATTGTTGATTTAGTGAATTGTTGAATTGGAGAATTTAGGAGTGTCGGTCATCCTGAACTTGTTTCAGGATCCGCGCTTAGATTCTGATCCCGAAGTTCGGGACAGAATGACGGCTCACACACTACTCTTCCCCTAAATACTCAACATAATTATTTTCAGTTTCATAAAGCTTCACCGAATGAAGCTTGATTCCCAAGGCATCAATATGGGGGGTCAGCTGTTTCCAGATAGCGATAGCAACGTTTTCGGTTGAAGGCATCATTCCTTTCAGGAAATCAACATCCATATTTAAGTTTTTATGATCGAGCTTTTCTGTAATGTGTGTTCTGATGATGGTGGAGATATCTTTCAGGTTTGCCGAATAACCGGTTTCCGCATTTACAGGTCCTTTAACGGTAACGAAAAGATTGTAATTATGTCCGTGCCAGTTCGGATTTGCGCACTTCCCGAAGACCTCATTATTCTTCTCTTCGCTCCATGCCGGGTTATGCAGTTTATGAGCTGCATTAAAATGTTCTCTTCTGGTAATGTATATCATAATGCTTAAGTATGTACTGCAAATATAGTTATATAATGGATTTAAGAGTCCGTCACTAAGGCAAACAAAATAGGGTTGGATTTTGTTTAAACAAGTAAACATAAATGATTTGTATCTTTACACAAAGTATAAACCTGAATGAAGATCCTCATCGTTTCAGCTACGCGTTTTGAAGTGGAGCCGCTAATTGGCGCCATGGCTGTCCTGCGCAATGCAGAAAGCAATTTTATTTCAGGCGCATTCAACGGCATCGAAATTGATTTTTTGATCACAGGAGTTGGAATGGTAGCCACCGCTTATTTTACCGGAAAGGTTTTGGACGAAAGTTATGATCTGGCGATAAATGCCGGGATATGTGGAAGCTTTAACAAGAATCTTGAGATAGGTGATGTGGTCAATATAAGTGAAGACGCTTTTTCGGAGCTGGGAGCAGAAGATGATGTCAGTTTTCTTTCTTTGGAAGATATGCAGCTGCCCGGAATTACGAAGCTGATCAACAGGAGCGGAGCTTTGAGCGAAGTGCTCGAAAGACTTCCTAAAGTAAACGGGATCACAGTAAATACAACACATGGCAATGAATCAAGTATACAAAAAGTGTATGATCGTATGCATCCTTATGTGGAAAGTATGGAAGGTGCTGCGTTCATGTTTGCCTGCGAGCAGGAGAGAATTCCATACGTGCAGCTAAGAGCTGTTTCCAATTATGTTGAGAAAAGAAATCGTGATGCGTGGAACATTCCATTAGCTATCAAAAATTTAAATGAAAAATTAGTAGAATTTATTTCGTCAATATAGTGAACTCGCCAACTCCGACTACCAACGCCCCATTAACTATAGGATTTAGTCCTTGTCCGAACGATTGTTTCATCTTTGATGCTATGATTCACGGAAAGGTAGATACAGAAGGATTGAGTTTTGAAGTTGTGATGGAAGATGTGGAAGCCTTGAATCAAAAGGCATTTAAAGGCGAGCTTTCAATTACAAAGCTCAGTTATCATGCATATGCATATTTAACAAAAAAGTATCAGTTGTTAAATGCAGGCAGTGCTTTGGGGAATAATTGCGGACCGCTTTTAATTGCAAATTCCATATTTCAAATTCAGAGTGATACTAAAATCGCAATCCCCGGAAAATATACGACCGCTAATTTTCTTTTATCGCTGGCATTTCCGACCGCAAAAAATAAACCGGAAACTCTTTTTTCTGAAATTGAAGATGCGGTGTTGCAGGGAAAAGTCGATGCAGGTTTGATCATTCATGAAAACAGGTTCACTTATGAGCGGAAAGGTTTGAAAAAGATAATTGATCTCGGTGAATATTGGGAGTCTTTAGCGAATGCACCCATACCATTAGGAGGAATTGTTGTGAGGCGTGAATTGCCACTGGAATTAAAACAAAAAGTAGATCGTGTGATCCGCAGAAGTGTTGAATATGCATTTGCAAATCCTAAATCGAGCTTAGAATTTGTAAAACAAAATGCTCAGGAAATGAGTGAAGAGGTGATGTATAAGCACATTGATCTTTATGTAAATAAATATTCAGTTGATCTTGGTGAGGAGGGTAAGCGCGCAGTGAAATTATTGTTTGATAAGGCGATGGAATTAGGGGTGATTGGGAAGGTTGAAGAGGAGTTGTTTGTTAAAAGTAGTTCGTAGTGTGGAGTTTGTGGCATTGCTAGTTTCAATCCTTACGCTCAGATCCTGAAACAAGTTCAGGATGACCCTCGCGCAGAGAGTAAGTGCAGATTCGTAAAATCGTAAAAATTTGTAATTCGTAGATATGATTATTGTAACAGGTGCAGCAGGCTTTATTGGAAGTTGTTTGGTAAGTAAGCTAAACAAAGAAGGCTTTAATGACCTCATTATCGTTGATGACTTTTCTGATCTTGAAAAGATGAAAAATCTTGAGGGCAAAGTTTATAACCAAAAAGTTCATCGCGATGAGTTCGTTAAATGGTTAAAGGAAAATCAACGTCTCGTTCAGTTTGTTTTTCATATTGGCGCACGAACAGACACAACGGAATTTAATAAAGAGATCTTTGATAAGCTCAACCTTAATTATACAAAAGACATCTGGAATGTTTGTGTTGAGTTCGGTTTGCCTCTGGTGTATGCTTCTTCTGCAGCGACTTATGGTCTTGGTGAATTTGGATATAACGATGATCACGATATAGTTGAAAAGCTGAAGCCTTTAAATCCTTATGGTGATTCCAAGAATGATTTTGATAAATGGGCATTGAAGCAGGAGCGCAAGCCGTATTTCTGGGCAGGATTAAAATTCTTTAATGTTTACGGTCCGAACGAATATCACAAAGGAAGAATGGCGTCTGTCATTATGCATGCACATAAACAGATCAAAGAAAAAGGTGAAGTGAAACTATTCCGTTCGCACAATCCGGATTATAAAGATGGCGAACAGCTGCGCGATTTCGTGTATGTGAAAGATCTCGTTGAGGTATGTTACTTTTTACTTCACCACCGCAAAGATTCGGGCTTGTATAATCTGGGATCCGGTAAAGCACGCACATTTGTTGATCTTGTGAAGAATACTTTTGCCGGGCTAAATAAAGAGCCAAAAATCGAATTTATTGATACCCCTGCTGATATACGTGATAAATATCAGTACTTCACTGAAGCTAATATGTCGAAGCTTAAATTGATCGGATATGATAAACCTTTTCATACACTGGAAGAAGGTGTAAAAGATTATGTTGAGAATTATCTGGAAGGAAAAAAATATTATTAAAGAGTAACTTTTGTTTGTGCAATGCTGCACACTTTCACAATACTTTTCGTAGAAATGCGGAGACCTCGAATGACCGCCCGCGGTAACAGTAAAAATTAACTATAGTTTCTCTTGTAAAGCGACAAGCTTATTCTTGATCTTCTTCAGTTTATTTTCAATCTCGGAAAACTGCGATTTTTCAGTTTTCAATTCATGCTTGACAGCTTTCCGGTTCTCTTTCAGGTATTTTTTTGCTCCTTCAAGTGTTAATCCCTGTTCCTTTACGAGATTATGAATGATCTTAAAATTATCGAGATCCTCGGGAGTGAATAACCGGTTGCCTTTTTTATTCTTTTTAGGTTTCAGTACATCAAATTCTTTTTCCCAAAAACGTACAAGTGAGGGATTCACATTGAACATTTCAGATACCTCACCAATAGTGTAGTAGAGCTTAACGGTATCTGTTTCCTTGTAAGGCAAGTAAGGGATTTGTTGAATTAGTGATTTTTTGTCCCGATAACTATCGGGATGGAGAATGTTCTAAACAAATATAAAAATTTTCCGCTTCCTGATGTCATTAATCGAAGGATTGAGAAGATTGCTCAGAAAGCTGGATTAGCTTCTGATATTGTTCGGGTGTAAGGTCGTTATAGTAGAAATTGATAGGATTCACAATACCGCCATTTTTTCTTACTTCATAATGCACGTGCGGTGCTGTTGACAAACCTGTGCTTCCGACATAACCGATCAGCTGTCCGCGCTTCACTTGTTGACCTGCGCGTACAACATATTTCACCATGTGTCCATACAAGGTTTCATACCCGTACCCGTGATCGATCACCACGTGATTTCCATATCCCTGAGCCATATCATCAGCACGTGCAACAACGCCATCGCCCGTAGCGTAGATCTCCGTTCCTTCTGCTGCTGCGTAATCCATTCCCGGATGAAATTCGGGTGTTTTATAGATAGGATGCGTGCGCCATCCGAAGCCACCGGGCTGATGCCTTAAGTCCAGATTGCTGATCGGTTGTATTGCGGGGATCGAGGCCAAAAGCTTCGCTTTGTTTTTGACAAGTTTTGCAACCTCATCGAACGACTTCGACTGGATATATAATTGTTTGCTGATCCTATCCAGGTTCTTGGTGGTTTCGATCATCAGGTCGGAATTGTTGTATCCCTGCAGCTCTTTATAACGGTCGACACCGCCAAAGCCGGCCTTGCGAATACTTGCAGGGATTGGTTCAGCTTCAAAGATGGTGCGGTAAACATTGTTGTCACGTTCCTGAATATCATCAAGCACTTCGGTCACTTCAGTCATTCTGCTGTTTAAAAGCTCATACTGAAGGGTAAGCTCGTTGATCTCGCGCTGCAGCTGCTTTTCCTTTGGAGAATCAAGGTATTTGTACGCAAGTAAAATGGTGATCGTGGCGAATACAAGTCCGGTGGCAAGGTAAGATAAAGCCTGCCATACCCTTTTACGGAAAGGAACTGTATCCTTTTCATAGGTCAGGGATTTGGTGTTGAATTTATATTTGATCTTGCTCATTAAATAATGGCTCTGCTTAACGCGAATTTACGCAAATAAACTAAATTTGCAATCCGTTTGCAGTGGGGAGTGAGGAGTAGGGAGGTAGGAGTAAAGGGGATAGAAGTAAGTTAATCAAAACGTTTCGAAGTTGGATTGTTCATCCACACAGCGATTCGTAAAATCGTAAAAATTCGTAATTCATAGATGGAATCAAGTAAAGTAAGGCAGACATTTTTAGATTTTTTCAAATCAAAAGGGCACGAGATCGTTCCTTCGGCTCCAATGGTTGTGAAGAATGATCCGACATTGATGTTCAATAACAGCGGGATGGCGCCCTTTAAGGATCTCTTCCTTGGTAACGCACCGATCAAATTTCCACGTGTTGCGGATACGCAGAAATGTCTTCGCGTAAGCGGAAAACATAACGATCTTGAAGAGGTTGGTGTTGATACTTATCATCATACCATGTTTGAAATGCTCGGTAACTGGAGCTTTGGGGATTATTTTAAGAAAGATGCTATAACGTGGGCATGGGAATTACTGACAGACGTTTATAAAATTGAGAAGGATCGTTTATATGTTACGGTGTTTGAAGGCAGTACAGATGACGGGCTTGGATTTGACCAGGAAGCTTATGATATCTGGAAACAATTTATTCCTGCAGAACGAATTTTGAGGGGAAACAAAAAGGATAACTTCTGGGAAATGGGCGATATGGGCCCTTGCGGTCCGTGTACCGAGATCCATTACGATGGGCGCACGAAAGAAGAGATCGCGAAAGTACCGGGAGCTTCACGTGTGAACAATGATGACCCGCAGGTGATCGAGATCTGGAACAACGTATTCATGGAATTTGAACGCAAAGCAGATGGCTCACTTATTAAATTGCCGAAACAGCATGTTGATACGGGCATGGGCTTTGAGCGATTGGTGCGTGTGTTACAGGGAAAACAATCCAATTATGATACTGATGTCTTCAAACCGGTAATTGATAAGCTGGAGGAATTATCCGGACATCGCTACAAGCCGGAAAATGAAGAAGAGCATAAGAAGCAGCTGATCATAAATATTGCAATGCGTGTTATCGCAGATCATATCCGTGCGATCTCATTCAGCATTGCTGACGGTCAACTACCTTCGAATACAGGCGCAGGTTATGTGATCAGAAGGATCTTGCGCAGAGCGATCCGTTACGGATATCAGTCATTAAATCTGAAAGAGCCTTTTATGTTCCGTTTGGTTCCTGTTCTTGCAAATCAGTTGGGACATGCATTTCCGGAGTTAGTTTCACAAAAATTACTTGTTGAAAAAGTGATCCGTGAGGAAGAAATTTCATTTTTCAGGACACTCGAGAATGGCTTGAAACGTATCGATCAGGTATGTGCTAATACGATCAAAGAGAAAAAGAAAATTGTTGATGGTGCGATCGTTTTTGAGTTATATGATACGTATGGTTTCCCTGTCGACTTAACATCACTGATCGCACGCGGCTATGAATTAAGCATTGATGAAGCAGGATTCCAAAAAGAATTGGAAAAACAGAAAAACCGTTCACGTGAAGCAACGGCAGTTGATACAGGTGACTGGCTGCTTGTTGAAGGCAGAAAAGCCGAGGAAGGCGGACGTTCTTTTGTTGGTTATAAAACGCTTGAAAGTGAAGTTAAGATCATTCAATACAGAAAAGTAAAAGCCAAAGGCAAGGAGCAATTTCAGTTAGTGTTGGACCAAACACCGTTCTATGCGGAGAGTGGAGGACAGGTTGGTGATATTGGTGTGCTTGAGTCAGCTAATGAAAAAATTAACATTGTTGATACAAAAAAGGAAAACGGGATCATCATTCATTTCGCGGATAAGCTTCCTGAAAATTTCGGACATTCTTTTATTGCGAAAGTGAATGCGGAACGAAGAGGCTTAACAGAAAACAATCACAGCGCTACACATTTGCTGCATGCAGCTTTACGTCAGGTTTTAGGAACACATGTTGAGCAAAAAGGTTCTCTTGTAAATGATGAGCACCTGCGTTTCGATTTCTCCCATTTTTCTAAAGTTACAGATGAAGAGATTGCGCAGATCGAGGCAATCGTTAATCAGAAGATCAGAGAGAATATAGTTTCTGACATTAAAGAAATGCCGATAGACGAAGCGCGTAAGCTTGGCGCTATGGCGTTGTTTGGTGAGAAGTATGGTGATGTTGTGCGCGTTGTTACATTTGATAAAAACTATTCAGTTGAACTTTGCGGTGGAACTCACGTTCCCGCAACAGGACAGATCGGGTTATTCAAGATCAGTTCCGAAGGTGCAGTGGCTGCAGGTATCAGAAGGATCGAAGCGATCACTTCCGTTAAGGCTGAAGAATTCTTTAATCAGCAAAGTGCGTTAGTGCATGAATTGAAAGCCTTATTGAAAAATCCGAAGGATGTAATTAAAAGTGTTCAGGGCTTGATGGAAGAAAACTCCGCACTCCAAAAACAGATCGATCAGATGCTGCGTGAAAAAGCGAAAGGGTTGAAAGCCGAGTTGATGAATAAGAAACAATTAATCAATGGTGTGAACTTTATTGCGGAGCGTATTGAGCTTGATTCTGCTGATGCTATAAAAGATCTTTCTTTTGAATTGAGAAGTCAGGTGGATAATCTGTTTATGGTTCTTGGTGCGGAAGTAAAAGGGAAGCCGAGCATTTCCATTATTATATCTGATAATCTTGTGAAAGATAAAAATCTGAATGCAGGCACAATTGTTCGTGAATTAGGAAAAGAGATCCAGGGCGGTGGTGGCGGACAAGCCTTTTATGCAACAGCAGGAGGAACCAATCCACAAGGGATCGGTAAAGCACTTGAGAAAGCAAAAACATATTTGAATTAATCATAAAACTCCGGGAATTCCCCGGAGTTTTTGTTTTATGTGGAATCGCATGTTCCCACCCGGTCCGTTTTTCCCCAGGGCCAATCAGAATTGAAAAATCTTTAAATCACAGGAATTCCTTTTTAGCTTTTTTTTTATCCTGTTAAACGATAGAGCCCTGAAAATGGGCCGCTGTGGCAATCGTTTTGTCCCTTTTAATATGAAATTAACTAGAAAGGAAACAAGTCATGAAAAATCAATTTATCACAATAGGAGTAGCCATGATGATGGCTTTAGGTTTAGCATCATGTTCAAAGGATGAAGTGAAACCATTATCGGTAGGACAAACAGGTCAAGCCGGATCAACAGATGCTGAAGATCCGAATATGCGCGGGAACTGGGCGGTTACAGCATATGAATTGAATGGAGTAGATCATACGGATTTTTACACTCCATATACATTGACATTTAAGGGTGAAGGTGTAGTGGTAGCAGCAGGGACAGGAAAGATGCTGACAGGAAAGTGGTCGAAAGGTGTTGTTGGTGATCACCAGAGCTTATCATTGGATTTCGGTGATGTGGATCCTATGAATCTGTTAAACTGCACTGACTGGAAGATTGAGGAGCAGACAGCTGTAATGCTTAAGATGAAGGGATCGAGAGGGGATGATGGATCAATGTCACTTGTTTTGACAAAAAAGTAGGTGACGTTTATTCTGAAAAAAGATCTTTCAGCAATGGAAGGTCTTTTTTCGTATCTGCAAGTTTGTGAGTACCAATATTTACTGAGAAGGAGGGGGAAATGAAGGTTTCTATTTATAAATCCGTGTACTTTTTATGTTTACTAACGTTCTTATGTTCGTGTGAAATGGGAAGGACAATTGTTTACAATCTGCCTGATGTAAATGATCATAAGATCTTTCCTTTCCGCACTGCATTCGCACATGATGATAAATTTATTTTTACTAGTTCACAAAACGAGGAACAACTTATTTCGAACCTGAATGTCATGGGGTATAATGGATATAAGTTTTCTTTTGATTCTTTCCTTTTGAAAAGAAATACGCTTGCTTTTCTGATCATTCAGGATGATACGATCCGATATGAAAAGTATTTCAATAATTTTAATGCATCCTCCCAGGTTCCTTCATTCTCTATTGCGAAAGCAGTCACATCAACGCTGGTTGGCTGCGCGATCGATGATGGATATATCAAGTCTGTTGAAGAGCCGATAACCAATTATATACCGGAATTAAAATGTAGAGCTTTTGATAAGGTAAAGATCAAGCATCTATTGCAGATGACATCCGGTATAGCGTTCAGCGAAGATTTCTACCATTTAAGAAAAAGCAATGTGGAATATTATTACGGAATTAATATTCGTAAAAAAGTGTGCAAATTGAAATTGAAGTTTGAGCCGGGGAAGAAGTTTGAATATTCCAGTGTAAATGCTGAGCTGCTGGGTGTAGTACTCGAACGCGCTTTAGAAACTAAGTCGGTTACCGAATATTTGCAGGAAAGGATATGGCATCCGTTGGGGATGGAATTTGATGCTACCTGGAGCCTTGACCGCGAAAGGAATGGCGTGGAAAAAACGTTTTGCTGCCTGAATGCACGAGCACGCGATTATGCAAAACTTGGAAGATTGTATATGAATGAAGGAAATTGGAACGGCCGACAGGTTGTTTCAAAAGAATGGATAAAAGCATGTACTACCATAGACACTACGGAAGGAAGTGCCTGGAATTATCAGCATCAGTGGTGGATAGCATCGGATAAAGGTGATTTTTACGCAAGGGGAATGCTGGGGCAATATGTTTATGTGAATCCAGCCAAGAAGTTAATTATTGTAAGGCTTGGACAAAAAGGATCGGGTGTTGACTGGCCAAAAATGTTTATCACAATAGCAGATCAGGTTGAGAATAAAACATTTGTAAAGACAAACTACATATCTGAATCACGAGTGAATTAGTTATTTAGCTTTTTTATCAGGATTGTTTTCTGCCGGCTTTTTAAAATAACGGATGTTGTACGAAAAAGTGAGCATGAAATAACGTTGCAGTAAATTTGTCTGCACATCTTCAATGTAAGTTTCTGTTGTATTTCTTGTGATGCTTGTGTTTTGTTCAAGTATGTCATTTACGGTTAAACGGATCTCGGCTTTCTGATCCTTAAGGAATTTATAACCAAGGCCTGCATTCCACAGCAAATAATTCTGATTGTAGCCTTCCGAAAGACCTTTGTAATACTGGTGAGTAAGCTCGGAAGTAAGCACAATACTTTTCAGGAATATCAGGTTGATCTTCGCCTTGCTGTTCTGATTGTAATATTGCGAGTTCAGCTTTTTACTGATCGTGTTCTCCACGATATTATAGGTAAGATTAGTGGAAAGGGAAAAATCTATTTTTGTGCTGAAATTGCTGCTCACAGAAATCCCTCCACCGTAAGTTTGTGAATTTGAATAGTTGATCTTATCGTTTACAAACCCGGGTGTTTTAATGAAAGCCGCATTAGCGTTAATGTTCAGGTTTGATTTGATCTGGCTGAATGGAAAGCCATAAGTGATAAAGCTTCGCATGCTTGTGTAGCCATCCACATTCACCGGCTTTGTGATCTGTGTCCCTCTCAACAACAAGATGCCATTCCTTACCGTATCTTTTGTAGCAGTATATGTACTGTTCGCGATATAATCCATAGTGTATGTGCCTGAGATCATTGCAAAAAAAGATGTCCCCTTTTCAGTATTACTTGACCCGTAACGCACAAAAACAGAATTGTCGTAATTCTGTTTTAGATCAGGATTGCCAATACTCAATTGAGTTGGATTTGTATTGTTCAGAACATTTTGTAATTGATCGATGGCAGGTTGGGTGGTAGAGCTTCTGTAAAAGATGCGTAATGTTTTCTTAGCCGAAAAATTATACCTGAGCATTCCGTTTGGAAGAATGTTGTTGAATTGACGTTCCAGCTTATACGTAGATGGAAAAGACTGATCAGCAGATAAAACGGCATACTGATAGTTTACCCCAACCATCATCATCAGTTTAGCAGCGTTGACCCGATAACCCAGTCCTGCTTTATGTGTTGTGTAATTACTTTTAAAAACATTTGATAAGGAAGAATCCAGATCGTTGTAATCGTCATTTACTGCTGAATAATTGTAGGTCTTTTTATCGTTATCGGTTTGGTTAAAAGAATTCGAATAACTGATCTGAACTATGCCTTTCTTACCTGCAGGCTCTGTGTAGGTCAGGTTAGCACCAAGCGTTGATCCTTTTTTTATGAGCGTTGATTCCTGATCAAAAAGGTTGGAGATAAAGCTCGAATCGTTATAATAGTTGTTCATTGAATGCAGATCACTGTTCGCATCAGTAGTATTTAAAGCTGTACTTAAATTGAGAGAAATGGTACGTCCCTGCTTGCTGAACTTATGCTGAAGCAGAATGTCGTTGGAAAAATTAAAAGCATTCGTCTCAGAGTTAAACAAACTGTTCGTATTGTTAAGCGTATCATCCTGAATAGAGTTAGTGCCTGAGAGTTCGCTCTTTCCCGAGTTTTGTTGCAGGGAGAGTTTTGGTGTGATGGTAACAGAGTTGTTTGTATCTAACTTCCATTCCAGCCTCATGTTAAAGCGGTGATTGGTATTGATGGAACTGTTGACGTTGTTTTCTTTATATACCTGTCCTGAATCTGAAGCGAGCAGGTATTGACGGTTTGTAAACTGTACCGCCTTATTATCGCTGCTATTTAAAAAGTAACTGGCGCTGAGCTCCAGCTTCTTCGCCCATTTGTCACTGTAATTAATTCCGAAAGCGTGAGTGGTTGAAATGCCATTCTTTGCGTTCACAAGGAAGTTGCTGCTGTTGTTCCCGCCACCCCAGTTTCCTCCACCCGGCCCGCCAGGTCCGCCACCCTGCATGCCGCGGCCTCCGCCCCCTTGACCGGAACTCATTACTCCGGCAAGATCTTCCGAAGAAAAATTTTGTTCATTGATGTTGTTTGATTGCGATACAATTGAAAGTCTGCGATCGCCTTTAAAGAAGTTCAGATTGAGTCCGGCTTTGTAGACATTATCATAACCGTATCCTGCATATGCTTTACCGAATGTTCCATTCTTCATACCCGGCTTTGTGATGATGTTGATCGCTTTGGAAGTGTTGCCGTCATTCACGCCTGTGAATTTTGACTGATCACTTTGCTGATCGAAAACCTGAATTTTATCTATCACTTCAGCCGGTAAATTTTTAAGAACTGCATTCGGATCATCACCGAAAAAAGGCTTTCCATCCACCAATACTTTTTTAACATCTTCACCATGCGCCTGGATCTTCCCGTTCGTAGTGGTTATACCGGACATCTTAGTGATGAGATCTTCAGCATTTGCATCGGGATTTGTTTTGTAGCTGTTTGCATTGTATTGCGTTGTATCGCCTTTTTGAACTGCCGTGGTAGCTTTCTCTTCGATGAGCACGTCCTTCAAAAGGCGGCTGGATGACTGCATTGCAATGTTTTCAAGGTTAAGGGAGGTTGCGGGCATTTGGAGGTCACGGAAATGATCATTGTAACCTATGTAAGTGATCTTCAGGATATATTTTCCGGCTTTAACATTCTCAATGTTGTAACGGCCATTCACATCTGCGGAAGCGCCTTTGTAAATTGAAGAGTCGGAAGGGAATAAAAGAACGGCACTCGCACCGATCAAAGGTGAATTGTCAGACTTATCGGTTAAAGAGCCACTAAGTGTGTTTTGTGCGAATGCAGATAGTGAGGAAAAAAGAAGAAAGAAAAAAATAATTGAGCTACGCTTCATTGAACAGTAATTGAAATACTTAGAGACAGATCTTACCGCTGATGGTTTAATCCGGTAAATACAAAGATAAGATTTGAATGCAGATCTTTAGTTTTTAGTATAAAGCCAGGCCCACCAGATGAGAACGAATTGTAAAGGAATTCTTAATACTGCGATCCATAATGCAGAATGTTGTTTTTGATAGAATGAGATAAGCATCTGAATATTGGCAGGAAACACAGCGATAAGCAATGCAATGGTGAGCCAGGCTCCGAGCGGGCGCGTGCTTTCGGGGATCAAAAGCAGAGCAACAATTATCTCACAGACACCGCTGATGTATACCAGCGGAAGATGAGTGTTCAGAGGCAAAGCTTTAGGCATGATGCGGAGATACATTTTTGCGTTTACGAAGTGATAGACACCTGCTGCAAAATAGATAACCGACATCAGGTAAAGAAGTGCAATTTTCATTTTCAGTGTTTTAGTTTACTATTTGTAAAATCCGAGAACTGATCGAGGTTTGAAAGATGCATCTTTAATATGGTGGCTGCATGCCCGGCATTATTCTGGATCACGGTAGCATTGTCGCCAAAAGCTTTTGCCAGCTGAAACTGATATTGGGTGGGAACACTGTGGTCTTTAAGTGCAATGACGAACATCAGATCAGAGGAGCTTCTTTGTTTGGCAAATTGTGCCACTTCGATGGCGATATTCTCTCTTAGCTTATTCCGGAATGCTTCGATGGAATCAAGATGTTCTTCCTGCATTCGCTCGCGCCTGTATTTGGCTACATTCTCCTGCTGTGATTCGGTCACGATGTTGGCAATAGGAGTTCCCCCAACGATGAAAATGGCAGCGTTAATCCGTTTATCCAGGCTTACCGCAATACTCCCATAGCATGCTCCCATACTAGCCGCCCAGACAAACAAATTTTTAGGATCGACCTGTTCTTTTGCTTCAAACACATCTATTGTTGAGCGGACAGCACTAACAAAAGAGAGCAGGCTGTTATTAAAATTATTTAAGGTCAGGGAGCTGTCGGTAATGTCTTTAACAGGTTCGAGCACAACTGAGTGATAACCGCAGGAGATGAAATGTTCGCTCACTTTTTTTTCCCTGGCTGTAACGCCATGGATAGGAGGGATCATTAAGAGCATGGGCAGCTTACCCGGTTTTTTGTTTTCAAAAAAATGGACTCTTACCGGCATTTTATTTCCTTGCGGATCAAATGCATCAATAGTTATATCATATAATTTATAGGAGCCTGTTGTGCGTACAAGCGTAGAAGACATAATACCTGCGGCTTTCACGTATGGTACCGAATCATGAGCACCGGAAAACGAGTATGCATTGCTGCAAAACGTTATTAGAAATATTAAAAGGTACTTTTTTTTCAAGGTGAATATAGATAATGTATTTCTTAACAAAAACTTACGGAAAAACTTTATAAATGTCTTTTCGGTGAATCACTCCTGCGAAAATGACTTTATGGTTTTCGTAAAAAAAACCAACTCTATAATCACCGAGTCGAACTCTATATGCCGATCTGTGACCAGCAAGTTTTTTAAGGTGAGGAATATTATTCAGATTTTCTTCGGACTCGATCAAATCGATCAACCTGGACAAATTTGTTCTGACGGATTTGACTGAAATGTGATCAATATCCTTAGAGAATTTACTTAGAAACTCGACCTGCATTACTTCAGTTTTTGCATGATCGACTTCTTGCTTGCTTTTTTAGTTTTATCAACCGATTTAAGCAGTTTAGAAAGACCAATATCTTCCAATTCCTCTTCAGTCATGGTGGCTGACGAAATACCAAGCTTATTTAATAAGTCATTAATGAACTTATATTCGGCTGAATTTTTTGGTGTAATGACCATTGCTTTCATAGCACAAATATACGTAAAAAGGCGCAAAATTTCATGAGAAATTCCAAATCGAACGCGTGGGAACCAGCTATTTCACAGCACATAGGATGTATTTATTGTTGCAGCCAGTTTGTTGGATGAAATGCTTACTTATTTTTAAGACAAATTAAAATGCTCCGTGGCCATTTGCTGGATGGCGGTGCCGATCGCCAGAGAAGAAGTTGCAGCCGGTGATGGTGCATTCAAAACGTGAATTGCATTGCCATTTACTTCAATTTTAAAATCATCGATCATCTCACCTTCCGGAGCCAAAGCCATTGCGCGCACTCCGGCACGTCCAGGCTTCAGGTCATCCATTTCGAGTGTAGGAATTAATTTGCGGAGACGCTTCAGGAAAAATGTTTTGGAAAAAGCACCACGATATTCATCCCATCCGAATTTCATATTCTTTGCAAAGAATTTCCAGGTACCTCTGAAGGCAAATGCTTCAGCCGTATCTGTTAAAGAAAAATCTGTTTTGCCATAACCTTCGCGTTTGAAAACAAAAACGGCATTAGGTCCGCATTCGGTACCACCATGGATCATCCGCGTGAAATGCACACCAAGGAAAGGGTATTTGGGGTTTGGAACAGGGTAAATTAAATTCTTCACTTTGCTTAGCCCTTTGTCGGTAAGGTCAAAGTAATCACCACGGAAACCTACGATAGCGGCATCGGTCTTTGCACCTTCTTTTTTCGCGATGCGGTCACTTTGCAGTCCGGCACAGGTAATGATGTAATTTCCTTTGAACGTACCTTTGGGAGTGATGACAGAAGTATGGCTGTTATGTTTTTCGAAGGCTGTCACTTCGTGATCAGTCAACACCTTACTCCCTTTAAATTTAGAATGGATAAGCTCAACGTATTTTCTAGAGACATCTGCATAATCAATGATTCCGGTACATGGAACCCAGAGCCCTTCGATCCCGACACAATAGGGTTCGATTTCCCTGATTCTTTTAGCATCAATTTTTTCAACCCCTTCAACACCATTTGCGATGCCGTTGTTATAAACTTTATTCATGTGCGCAAGCTCAGACGGATCGGTGGCGACAACAATTTTTCCGCAGATATCGTGTTTGATATTGTGTTCTTTCGCGAAAGCGACAAGCTCACGCCTTCCATCAACACAATTTTTAGCTTTATAGGAGCCGGGTTTGTAATACAATCCGGAATGGATAACACCTGAATTATGACCTGTTTGATGAGCGGCTACTTCCTTTTCTTTTTCAAGAACAAGAATTTTTTTCTCAGGATATTTTAGATTGATCTTGTATGCAGACGCGAGTCCGACAATGCCGCCACCCACTATGATTATGTCGAAATGATTGTTTTCCACAGGAATTTAAAATTTATGCAAAAATACTGAAATGTTTTGAGTTTAAAGCCTTGCAACGGATAATAGCAATCAGATAATTGGCTATCGGGAGAATGCAGCTTTTAATATATTAGCCGCATTATGAAAGAAGTAATTTTAGATATAGTTAATCACAAAGGAAAACAGATCCTGCTATTTAAATTTCCGTACGATACTGAGCTGACAAGCCTTGTCAAGACATTGCCGGGAGCGAGCTGGAGCCGCACTTATAAGGGGTGGTACGTGTTATTTAAAGCGGAGATGCTTACAAGGTCGAAGGAGATCTTTAAAGAGAAGGCAAGGCTGATGGCCCCGGGATTAAAGGAAAAGTTGGCGAAAATAGCGGAGCAGCGGGAACCATTGAAGGATACAATATTATCTGAAGAAGTGTTGGCAGATATAGAAAGGTTTAAGAGCTGGATGAGTTCAAGAAGGTATAGCGAAAGTACAATCCTTACTTATGTGGAGGCGCTGAAATCGTTTTTGAAATTCTGTAATGACAGGGCTTTAGCGGAGATCAGCAATGAGGATGTGATCAGATATAATAATGACTATATTTTAAAGAATGGCTTATCTGCTTCTTACCAGAATCAGGTGGTGAATGCGTTGAAGTTATTTTTCAGGACCATTCAGAGCCGAAAACTTAATGCAGAAGAAATTCACCGGCCCAAAAGGTCATTTGTTCTCCCGGTGATATTAAGTCCGGAGGAAGTTGCGGGTATGCTGAACAGCCTGGAGAATATTAAACATAAAACGATGCTTGCGCTGATCTATTCGGGCGGGTTACGGAGGAGTGAGCTATTGAATTTGCGGTTGGAGGATATTGATTCGAAGCGTATGTTCATATCCATAAAAGCAGCAAAGGGGAAGAAAGACAGGATGGTTCCTTTATCAGAAATGATCCTGGAGATGCTTCGTCTCTATTACAAGGAGTACAAACCACAACACTATTTATTCGAGGGGCAGAAGGCTGGAAAATATACTGAGAGTAGTCTGGAAGAAGTGTTTCACAAGGCCAAAAAGTTGGCAGGGATAAAGAAAAGTGTTAGCTTGCATACATTGCGACACAGCTATGCGACACATTTGCTGGAAGGAGGAACTAACCTGCGTTATATACAAGAGTTGTTGGGGCATAAGAGTCCGAAAACGACTCAGATCTATACGCATGTAACGAATGATGGATTAAGCAGGGTTTTGAGTCCGATCGAGAAGCTAAAATTGAAATTTTAACAAAAAATAATACGGGATTCCAAAAAATGAAAACCGGGGAAAGCCAGCCAAAAAGAGAGGTAATTGTGGGGTTAGAGGTGGAAAAACCGGTTATATAAGTAAGTTAGTAGCAAGCTTAAAGACTATCACATGAAGACTCTTTTATCATTTATTTTTCTTCTAAGTTGTACACTAACATTTGGACAAAATGACAAGTCAAAAGACCAGTATGCTAAAAATGACAGTATTAACTCCTATTGGAATTTCCATCGCGGACGTTGGGGTTTCTTAGCAATAAAAGAAGACTTTCTTGCCGAGCAAACTGAGATAACAATTGGCGAATGGCTGAACTATATTTATTATAGCGATTTGACTAAACCCATAACAACAACTGCTAGAAAGATACCTGAAAGTATTCAGAACCAACTAAAAAACAGTCCACTGGATTCAACACTTCTTCCAATAAATGAGTTTATAATAAGCACCCAAAATCACGACCTATTTACAAAGTGTACGACCTGTGACTTATTAAGAATTCGTTCATTGGATGGCTTTGCATTTATTCCATTCAATTCTGCTCTTATAAAAGATAAAAAGAGCAGAAAGAATTTGAGAAACTATCTTCAACACCCGATTGCTGGAATAAGTTACGACCAAGCTGTCGCTTTCTGCAAATGGAGAACAACTTTAGACAGTCTTAGGTGGCTTCCTAAAATTGATTCCACTTCCAGAGGTATTACGACCATTGACTACGACTATGCATGCATCTACAGACTCCCGACAGAAGAAGAGTTTGTAAGAATGAATTCGCAAACTGACAGTATTAATGAAAAAAAAACGTCTAACTTTAATTACAAAGGAGCCCTTGCTCCCAAAACAATTGACAAGGACGATCAATTAGATTATGGAAGACGAAGTATAAATGGCTATTCACATGTTCTTTCGAAATCCAGCCGACACAAGAATTTAAAAGACGTTTGGAATGTGCAAGGAAACGTGGCTGAAATGACATTAAAAAAGGGTGTCGCAAAAGGTGGCAGCTATTTTCATCATGCTAAAGACAGCTATAACAAGACAGAAATAATATATACGAAACCTGAACTGTGGTTAGGATTTCGCTGCGTAGCAATAAAACGACAAAAGTAAAGCCTGCTACTAACAGCGGTCTGGCGTCATGCTGGCAACTTGCTCCGCAAGACAAATTTGAGTACATTTGAAATACAGCTCCGCAATTGTGATCTTAGTTAAAAACCCGCACGAGCGCCAGGCCGCAAAACGTTAGTACCAATTATAATGACAATCGAACAACTCCATAATAAATTGACAGAATTGAAAATTCCTGCAGACCAATACTATCTGCACGGACTTTATGGTTCGACAGACGACAATGAAAAAGTTTCTTTGACTATGAAGCGTGGGAAATACACAATCGAATACGAAGTTTATTTCAGAGAAAGAGGAGAAAAACACTCAATTCAAAACTTCACAGACGAAAGTGAGGCGTGTAACTATATGCTGAAGAAGTTAATAGGAAATAAATAATGACAAGTCACAAACCATTAAAAAGTGTATCTCACAATTTCGGACATTCGTTCATTAGCTTAATGAATCACATTGGTAATGACTATTTCCTTGGACATTTATTAAAACAAGCTCGCAAGACAAACTTTAACCGACTTGAGGTTGACATTTTAAAAAATACTGCAAGCCCTGAATTATTGCTGACCGACACTATTCGTAGCTCGATTGAAAATTGGAATAAATGGTTTCCTGACCTAGTAAAAAGCAGCGGGTCGACAATGGATTTTGTAAGTGTTGCGATAATGACCATAGAATTCGACCTTCAAAAAACGAGACCATTTCCAAGCGACAACAGATACACTGAAAATCCATTTACTTGCGAGATAAAAATTATTGACGACAGAGGAAAAGAATATAAACATAGACACGAAGGTTGGTGGTTCCCTGAGACAGAATAGAAATAACTGGTACTAACAGCACCTTTGAGCTATGCGGGGTTCGTGCTAGTTCGCAAATGCAAATTAAGGTGCTTCGCGAAATTCTTGGCATTTGCTAATTTACTTTTGTACATTTAATAAAGTTTTCAGTTAAGACAGTGTTGTGCTTTGAATCCCGCACAGCGCAAAGCTGCGAAACGTTAGGTGCAAGTGTTAAATGACGACAATATACTGCTCAAATAAACTTAAAGACTTTGTTGGTCAGACAAATCTGACGACTGTTGATAGTTCCACAGAAAATAAGTTTGGTGATTGGAATGGACATCTTATTATTTACGATCGAGAGAAATATTTGATGTTCATTAATAATAAGACATATTATGTTGTAATTCTGCCGCGCATTAAAAAAGCCGACCTAAGTAAATTCGACAGTATATTCATTGACCGTTTAATTGAACAGTTAACATTTGACAGTGTTATTGAGAGAACTGACGCTTTAATACTTATGCAACGACTGTTACCGGTTCGACTTGCTAGAACTAATAACGACAGAAAAGCTATTGGAACACTGAATGAATTTATTTACCAGTTTAAGGTTCAACATGAATTCTTTGACTGGCGGAACAAGAGTATTACTTATATTAATGGGAAGCTTAACGACACTATTGTTAGCGCGAGCAGACCTGGGAAAAGAGATTACGGCCGACCAATTGACGACATGAAATCCTTAATGAACACCAGCACCTAACAGCGCACTGGCGCTATTTGGGCATTTCACTTCGAAATACAAATTTGAGTTAGCTTTGTGATCAGGTTCCAGAATTAAAGACATAGTAAGGAACCCAAACAGCGCCAGTGCGCGAAACGTTAGCAGTAAACCGGCAGAAGTTTTTAAATTGACATCTTAGTGAGAATTTAAGATCTCGTTAGCTTCCAACAAAACCTTTTGACAATTTTTTATTCGCGCTTAGACGTGTTTGTATCCGTGGACTTTTACGTAGTGTAAGACAGCTGTGTTTTCTTTGTGGCGTGACGGACTCAAGCGCAGAAATGTTTTTTAACCAATGAATAATTTTATTATTATCAAAGGTTTTATTTTCTCGCGCGGCTTGACAGTTTTTCCCGGAATTTCTTGGTAAATCTGTGTGTAGACGTTTTATTTATAAACTGACTTCTTCCCGACCGCACCCGGAAATCTGTGTGGCCGGTCAACTGCTAACAGCACCTTTGAGCTATGCGGGCAGCGTGCTAGTTCGCAAATGCTAAATTTGGTTGCTTCGCGAAATTCTTGGCATTTGCTAATTTACTTTTGTACATTTAATCCAAGTTTTTCAGTTAAGACAATGTTGTGCTTTGAATCCCGCACAGCGCAAAGCTGCGGAACGTTAGGCGCAAGGCAACAAAAACATCCTAAGAATGATTGTAGAACCAATGAAAGCAAGTTTTAGCGAGTTTGACAAATTCGCTAGAGACTTCGGTACTGCTGTTAAAAAACTAGACCATAATTTTAAAAAGTGCCTAGACATTTTAGCAGACAAAGGCTGGTATGTGTCAATGGATATGAGACTCGGAGACATTTTTTCTGGTGCAGCTAATGCGCTATTAAAAAAAGACAGCAACGTTGACCTTGCAATGATGAAATTTTATAAATCTAACAGAAAATATTTTATTTTAAAATTATCGAGTAACAACCCTGAAACGTGCCGAACTTTTAAAACAAGCTTTACATTGTCATAATAAAAAGTTATACGCTGCTTCAACTCTCCTTTTCTTATCACAGGCAGACGGAATATTTGAAGGAAACTTATTCAAGATCTCAAAAGACAAGGCGAGACTGAAGAAACAACTTGCTGAAGCTCAAAGCTCAGAATATCTTATTGAGGTAATTACAAAAATTCGTGGCATCGACAGTTTTACGGAAAACAAGAAAAATTACTCATCGGACTTAAACAGACATGAGTGCATGCACGGACTCAATATGACTTATGGAACAGAAATGAACAGCTTAAAAGCGCTATCATTACTTTGCTTTGTTTCCGATCTGACTAATAGACCTAAAGTGCCCATCGCCTAACACCGGCTAATCACAATTGCGGCTTTCTGCAAGTTCGCAAATGCAAATTTGGTTGCTTCGCGAAATTTCTGGCATTTGCTAATTTCCTTTTGTACTTTTAATCAAGTTTATCGGTCAAGACAATTTTGCTTTTCAAATCCGCAACTGATGCCTAGCCGCATTCCAAGATCAAAAACAAGTTTTTTCTACAATGTTTTTCAGGCAGCAAACTTACTTATTTCTACATAAGGAGTTCCTCTTTTCACCGTTGCAAATATCCTCGATACGATCTTGTTCCGGATAATATTTAACGCCACCATTTTATGTTTACCTTCTTCAACTCTTTTATGATAATATAA
>JAQZBR010000010.1 GCA_029237775.1 Bacteroidota bacterium | reverse complement strand
AACAACTTCGTGCTTGAATTCCTGGATTACTTTATTGACCCGCCACGTTACTCTCTTGAAGAGTGTATCGAGCGTGGATTAACATACAGCGTTCCGCTTAAAGCGAAGTTACGTTTGTATTGTACAGATCCTGAACACGAAGATTTCGAAACTATCGTGCAGGACGTTTACTTAGGTACTATTCCGTACATGACTCCAAAAGGTACTTTCGTTATCAATGGAGCTGAACGCGTTATCGTATCTCAGTTACACCGTTCACCGGGTGTGTTCTTCGGACAAAGCCGTCACGCTAATGGTACTAAGCTTTACTCTGCACGTGTTATCCCTTTCAAAGGATCATGGATCGAGTTTGCTACCGATATCAACAGCGTAATGTATGCTTACATCGACCGTAAGAAAAAGTTACCGGTAACAACATTATTAAGAGCTATCGGATTTGAAAGCGATAAACAAATCCTTGAAATATTCGGCTTGGCTGACGAATTAAAAGTTAGTAAAGCTGCCCTGAAAACTGCTGTAGGCCGCAAGCTTGCTGCACGTGTTTTAAAAACATGGATCGAAGATTTCGTTGATGAGGATACAGGAGAAGTTGTTTCGATCGAGCGTAATGAAGTGATCATTGACCGTGAGACCATCCTTGAGAACGGCCACATTGATATGATCGTTGATGCTAACGTAAAATCAGTTATTCTTCACAAACAGGAAGTTAACTCTGCTGACTACGCGATCATCTACAATACTTTACAAAAAGATACTTCAAACTCTGAAAAAGAGGCTGTGGAGCATATCTACCGTCAGTTACGTAACGCTGAGCCACCTGATGAGGAAACAGCACGCGGAATCATTGATAAATTATTCTTCTCTGATAAGCGTTATGACCTTGGTGAAGTTGGTCGTTACCGTATCAACAAAAAATTAAACTTAAATACTCCTTCTGATACCAAAACATTAACGAAGGAAGATATTATCTGTATCATCAAATATCTGATCGAGCTTATTAACTCGAAAGCGGATGTGGATGATATCGATCACTTGAGCAACAGACGTGTTCGTACAGTTGGAGAACAATTGTACTCTCAGTTTGGTGTAGGTCTTGCACGTATGGCCCGTACCATCCGTGAGCGTATGAACGTTCGTGATAACGAGGTGTTCACGCCAACAGATCTTATCAACGCGAAAACATTGTCTTCTGTGATCAACTCGTTCTTCGGAACAAATCAGTTATCACAGTTCATGGATCAAACGAATCCGCTTGCAGAGATTACGCACAAGCGTAGGCTCTCCGCACTCGGGCCTGGAGGTCTTTCCCGCGAGCGCGCAGGTTTTGAGGTACGTGACGTTCACTACACTCACTACGGACGCCTTTGTACGATCGAAACTCCTGAGGGACCGAACATCGGACTTATCTCTTCACTTTGTGTATTCGCGAAGATCAATAAATTAGGTTTTATTGAAACTCCATACATGACCGTGAAAAATGGTAAAGTAGATATCGAAAAATCTGTTACTTACTTAAGCGCAGAAGAAGAAGATTCTAAAACCATTGCTCAGGCAAACGCACCGGTTGATGCAAAAGGTAATTTCAAAGAAGCAAAAGTAAAAGCACGTTACGAAGGTGATTTCCCGGTTGTAGAACCTGAGAAATTACAGTTGATGGACGTTGCTCCAAATCAGATCGCATCTATCGCGGCATCATTGATTCCGTTCTTGGAGCATGATGATGCTAACCGTGCCCTGATGGGTTCTAACATGCAGCGTCAGGCAGTACCTTTATTGCGCCCTGAAGCTCCTATCGTTGGAACAGGTCTTGAGCCATTGGTAGCACGCGATTCCCGTGTGTTAGTTAATGCTGAAGGCGAAGGTGTTGTTGAGTATGTTGATGCTAACGAAATTGTTATCCGTTACAATCGTACGGATGAAGATCGTTTGATCAGCTTCGATGAAGATATCAAACATTACCAGTTAACGAAATTCCGTAAAACGAATCAGAGCACTTGTATCAACTTAAAACCGATCGTTAAGAAAGGATCCGTATCGGTGCTGACGTTAAAGAAGGTGATATCCTTATCGGAAAAATCACTCCGAAAGGTGAAACAGATCCTTCTCCGGAAGAAAAACTTTTACGCGCGATCTTTGGTGACAAAGCCGGTGACGTTAAAGATGCCTCGATGAAAGCGCCTCCATCATTACGCGGTGTTGTAATTGATAAAAAATTATTCTCTAGAGCTATCAAGGATAAAAAAGCGAAAGCTGAAGAAAAGCCTTTACTGGAGAAAATTGATAAAGAACATGCAACAGAAGTTGCAGCATTGAAAGCGAAGTTGATTGAAAAATTAAACACGCTTGTTAATGGAAAAACTTCTCAGGGTGTATTGAATATTCTTAAAGAAGAAATTGTTGCGAAGAGCACAAAGTTCACGCAAAAGATTCTTGAGAAAATTGATTACGCTACTGTTAATCCTTCTAAATGGACTACTGATAAGGATGTTAACGACAAGATCAAAATGTTGTTACACAACCATAACATTAAGTACAACGATTTATTAGGAGCTTATAAACGTAAAAAGTTTGCAGTTACAATTGGTGATGAACTACCTGCAGGTATCGTTCAGTTAGCTAAGATCTACATCGCTAAGAAACGTAAGTTGAAAGTTGGTGATAAGATGGCAGGCCGCCATGGTAACAAAGGTATCGTTGCACGTATCGTTCGTGATGAGGATATGCCATTCTTAGAGGACGGAACTATCGTTGATATCGTGTTGAACCCGCTTGGTGTACCTTCACGTATGAACTTAGGTCAGATCTATGAAACAGTTCTTGGATGGGCGGGTCAGAAATTAGGTGAGAAATTCTTCACTCCGATCTTTGATGGTGCTTCTACTGAGCAGTTGAATGAGTGGACAGACAAAGCAGGTTTACCTCGTTTTGGCCGTACTTACTTAACTGATGGTGGTACAGGTGAGCGTTTTGATCAGCCGGCTACAGTTGGTGTGATCTACATGCTGAAACTTGGACACATGGTGGATGATAAGATGCACTCACGTTCAATCGGGCCATACTCTCTTATTACCATACTCTCTTATTACACAGCAGCCACTGGGCGGTAAAGCTCAGTTCGGAGGTCAGCGTTTTGGTGAGATGGAGGTTTGGGCACTTGAAGCATTCGGTGCAGCTAACATTCTTCAGGAGATCCTTACGATAAAGTCGGATGATGTTATCGGAAGAGCCAAAGCTTACGAAGCAATTGTTAAAGGTGAGAACTTGCCAACTCCGGGTATCCCTGAATCATTCAATGTATTGTTGCATGAATTAAGAGGATTAGGATTGAACAAAGAGATAATAAATTAAAAAGCAATTTCTCGAAAATTACCATCAGCCTTGCATCTCCTGAAGCAGTTCTGGAGCGTTCAAGCGGTGAGGTGGTAAAACCAGAAACCATCAACTACAGAACTTACAAGCCTGAAATGGGCGGATTGTTCTGTGAGAGAATTTTTGGACCGGTTAAAGACTGGGAGTGTGCTTGCGGTAAATATAAGCGTATCCGTTACAAAGGAATTGTGTGTGACCGTTGTGGTGTTGAAGTAACTGAGAAAAAAGTACGTAGAGAGAGAATGGGACACATCAACTTAGTTGTGCCTGTTGCTCATATCTGGTATTTCAAATCTTTACCAAATAAAATAGGTTACCTGTTGGGTTTACCAACAAAAAAATTAGACATGATCATTTACTACGAGCGTTATGTAGTAGTAAATGCTGGTGTTAAAGCTGCTGACGGAATCAATTATCTTGATTTCTTATCAGAAGAAGAATACTTGAACATCCTTGATACATTGCCGAAAGACAATCAGTATCTTGATGATAACGATCCTAACAAATTCATCGCTAAGATGGGTGCTGAAGCGTTACAAGCGCTTTTAAGCCGTGTGGATCTTGATTCATTATCATTTGATCTTCGTAACAAAGCAAACACAGAAACATCTCAGCAGCGTAAGAATGAGGCGTTAAAGCGTCTTCAGGTTGTTGAAGGTTTCCGTCATGCAAATGATCACGTTGAGAACCGCCCTGAGTGGATGATCGTGAAAATTGTACCGGTTATTCCACCGGAATTGCGTCCACTCGTTCCATTGGATGGTGGCCGTTTCGCAACTTCGGATTTGAATGACCTTTACAGACGTGTTATTATCCGTAACAACCGTTTGAAGCGTTTGATCGAGATCAAAGCTCCTGAAGTTATCTTACGTAACGAGAAGCGTATGTTACAGGAGGCTGTTGATTCATTGTTCGACAACTCACGTAAATCAAATGCTGTTAAAACGGAATCAAACAGAGCATTAAAATCTCTTTCTGATTCATTAAAAGGTAAACAAGGCCGTTTCCGTCAGAACTTACTTGGTAAGCGTGTCGATTATTCTGCACGTTCGGTAATTGTCGTTGGTCCTGAATTAAAATTACATGAGTGCGGATTGCCAAAAGATATGGCAGCAGAGTTATTCAAGCCATTCATCATCCGTAAGATGATCGAGCGTGGTGTTGTTAAAACTGTAAAATCTGCCAAGAAAATAGTTGATAAAAAAGAGCCTATCGTTTGGGATATTTTAGAGAACGTATTGAAAGGACATCCGGTTCTTTTGAATCGTGCTCCGACACTACACAGATTAGGTATCCAGGCTTTCCAGCCGAAACTTATCGAAGGAAAAGCGATCCAGTTGCACCCATTGACCTGTACGGCCTTCAATGCCGATTTCGATGGGGATCAGATGGCGGTTCACGTTCCATTGGGACATGCTGCAATCCTCGAGGCGCAATTGTTAATGCTTGCTTCCCATAACATCCTTAACCCTGCGAACGGTGCACCGGTAACGGTTCCTTCCCAGGACATGGTGCTTGGTCTGTACTACATGACCAAAGGGAAGAAAAATACAAAAGATGAAGTTGTTAAAGGTGAGGGATTAACATTCTATTCTCCTGAAGAAACGATCATCGCATACAATGAAAAACGCGTTGATCTGCATGCATGGGTGAAAGTTCGTCTGCAGGTAAAAGATGGCGATAAAATGGTGAATAAGCTTGTTGAGACTACTGTAGGTCGTATCCTGTTCAATCAGGTTGTACCTAAAGAAGTAGGTTTCATCAATGAACTTTTAACTAAGAAATCGTTACGTGATATCATCGGAACTATCGTTAAAGAAACTGGTATGGCTAAAACAGCTAAGTTCCTTGACGATATGAAGACACTTGGTTTCATGAGCGCATTCCGCGGAGGTTTATCATTTAACTTAGGTGACGTAATGGTTCCTGAGGATAAAGATAAAATGATCGCTGATGCTAACACACAGGTTGATGAAGTGGTTTCTAACTACAACATGGGTTTCATTACCAACAACGAGCGTTACAATCAGATCATTGATATCTGGACACATACCAACTCACGTATCACTGCGAAAGTATTGAATACACTGACAAACGACCGTCAGGGTTTCAACCCGGTATACATGATGCTTGATTCCGGTGCCCGTGGATCCAAAGAGCAGATCCGTCAGTTAGGCGGTATGCGTGGATTGATGGCGAAGCCGCAAAAAGGTGCAGGTGGTGGAGAGATCATCGAGAACCCGATCATCTCTAACTTTAAAGAAGGTCTTTCGATCCTTGAGTACTTTATCTCAACCCACGGTGCGCGTAAAGGTCTTGCCGATACAGCGTTAAAGACTGCCGATGCAGGTTACTTAACACGTAGGTTGGTTGACGTTGCTCAGGATGTGATCATCACTATTGAAGATTGCGGAACACTTCGCGGTCTTGTTGCAACAGCATTAAAGAAAAATGATGAGGTTGTTGAATCGTTGTATGACCGCGTTATCGGTAGAACAACAGTTCACAATGTATATAATCCGTTAACAGGTGATCTGATCATCGGTGCAGGTGAAGAGGTGAAAGAAGACTACGCAAAAATCATTGCAGAGTCTCCTATCGAAGCAGTTGAGATCCGTTCGGTGTTAACTTGCGAAAGCAAAAACGGTGTTTGTTCAAAATGTTACGGACGTAACCTGGCAACAGGACGTATGGTTCAACGCGGTGAGGCTGTAGGTGTAATTGCTGCACAGTCGATCGGTGAGCCGGGTACACAGTTAACACTTCGTACATTCCACGTGGGTGGTACTGCATCTAACACTGCTGCATCATCTAAATTAGAATCCAAATACGATGGTATCATCGAAGTGGATGAATTAAAAACAGTGAAGCGTAAAAATCCTGACGGAAAAGTTGTTGATGTTGTTATCGGCCGTTCTGCAGAGATGCGTATCATTGATGCTAATACAAAAATTGTTTTAACAACTGCTAATATCCCTTACGGTTCACAGGTATACATTCAGGATCAATCGAAAGTTAAAAAGGGCGACCTTATCTGTGACTGGGATCCATACAATGCTGTTATTGTTTCAGAATTTGCAGGTAAGATCGAATTCGAAAATATCGAAGAAGGTGTTACTTTCCGCGAAGAATCAGATGAGCAGACAGGATTCAAGGAAAAAGTTATCGTTGAAAGTCGTGATAAATCGAAGAACCCTGCTATCAAAATTGCAGCGAATAAAGAGATATTACGTACATACAACATTCCGGTTGGAGCGCACGTAATCGTGAACGACAATGCGAAAATTGATGCTGGTCAGATCCTTGTCAAGATCCCGCGTACTGCAGGAAAAACAGGGGATATCACAGGAGGTTTACCACGTGTTACTGAGTTGTTCGAGGCTCGTAATCCAAGTAATCCGGCTGTAGTATCTGAGATCGATGGTATCGTATCATTTGGTAAGATCAAACGTGGTAACCGTGAGGTTCATGTTGAATCAAGAACAGGTGAGAAGAAAACATACCTTGTTGCTTTATCAAAACATATCCTTGTTCAGGAAAATGACTTCATCCGTGCAGGTGAGCCATTGTCAGACGGTGCTATCACTCCAAGTGATATCCTTGCTATCAAAGGGCCAACAGCTGTTCAGGAGTACCTGGTAAATGAGGTACAAGAGGTTTACCGTTTACAGGGTGTGAAGATCAATGATAAACACTTCGAGGTTATCGTTCGTCAGATGATGCGTAAAGTAGACATCAGCGAAGCAGGTGATACAATCTTCCTTGAAAAACAATTAGTGAACAAATCAGAGTTCATGAAAGAGAATGACTCATTATACGCTAAGGTAATTATCGTTGATCCGGGTGATTCTACATTGTTCAAAGCAGGTCAGATCATCACTGCAAGACGTTTACGTGATGAGAATTCATCATTGAAGCGTAAGGATATGAAACCGATCGAAGCCCGTGAAGCAATTCCGGCTACATCACAACAGATCCTTCAGGGTATCACACGTGCGTCTTTACAGACAAACAGCTTCATGAGCGCAGCGTCTTTCCAGGAAACTACGAAAGTGTTGAACGAAGCAGCTGTAAGCGGAAAAGTAGACGACTTGTCAGGATTGAAAGAAAACGTAATCGTTGGACATTTGATTCCGGCAGGAACAGGACTGAGAACTTACGAAAAGATGATCGTTGGTTCACAGGAAGAGTACGACCGTTTGATGGCTTCGAAAAAAGAAGCTATGGAAGAAGAAGAAGCTTAAGCTACGAATACGAATTTGTACGAATGTACGAATCTGTGTGTGTTAGAAAAGCAATAGTTAAAAGGGACAACAGAAATGTTGTCCCTTTTTTATGTTAGAATCTTATCGCTTTGCGATAAATCTGGGTTAATCTAATGCTAAATAAACCTGGTAATCTGAGGCAAGCTCAACACCGTTTGTATTAATAGTGAGTCACGTACTAATCATAATTGTGTGATTAACTGCATTAAATTAAGGCGTAAGAAATCTGTTAATCTGCGGTTGACCCGGATATAGTTTATAATTACTGTTGACTCTCACAAGGAATCATAATCGCAACACGGTAAAATTTGCATTAATTTAATTACGTAAGAAATCTGTGAATCTTGTGGCAAGCAAAGTATAATTCAATAGATAGGCGTAATTCATTATCTTTAGCATCCTAACAAAAATATCATGGAAGAACAACAGAACCCAAACCAGATCAACATAGAGTTAAGCGAAGAGATCGCTGAAGGAATTTATTCAAACCTCGCGATCATCACTCATTCAAATTCAGAATTCGTTCTTGATTTTATCAAGATGATGCCCGGGGTGCCGAAAGCAAAAGTAAAATCACGTATTGTTTTAACTCCTCAGCACGCGAAACGATTGATGAAAGCATTGAATGATAATATTAAAAAATTCGAACAGACTCACGGCCAAATAAAAGACACCGACATGCCGAATGTGTTGCCGATGAACTTTGGCGGTCCGACAGCACAGGCGTAAAATAGTTTCAAGTTTCAAGTTTGTGGTTTGACTGTTCTGTGTGTGCTGCATGTTGCGTTGAATGTTATTTCATTATAACTTTTGCTATACGAGGATTCTGTTAATTTTAGAATTTAAAACTGAAACGTTGTCATCCTGAGCATCGCGAATGGATCTTATTCGGGGATTTCACACCATTAAAACTGAACTTTCACCGCTCATCAAATACCCTCTCAATACACAGAAATATTCTACATCTTAGTACAAATAAAATCTCTCAGAAAATGATTAAAAAATCGCTTATGCTTTCTGCGGCAGTTGTTATGACTTCTGCTTTAAGCGCACAAACATTGACAAATAAAAAGGACGGAAATTATAAATTCACTGTCGTTAAAAATCTTGAAGCAAATGCAGTTCAGGATCAGGGACAATCAGGTACATGCTGGACATTCTCTTCCTTGTCATTCCTTGAATCGGAAATGATCCGTATGGGAAAACCAAAGATGAATTTATCAGAAATGTTCATCGTGCATACAGCTTACAACATGAAGGCTGATAAATATGTGCGCATGCATGGAACAGTAAACTTCGGTGAAGGCGGGGCTTTTCATGACGTGTTACAGGTAGTGAAAGATTCAGGACTTGTTCCTCAATCGGTTTATTCCGGATTCGGAAATGGTGAGAAAGATGTGAACGGAGTTAGAAGAGTTAATCATACAGAGCTTGATGCTGTAGCGAAGAACATGGTTGAAACAGTCGTGAAAAGTACTAAGCCGGGTGTTGCCTGGAAGAAAGCTTTTAACGGAGTGCTGGACGCATACCTTGGTTCGGTTCCTAAAACATTTACCTACGAAGGAAAATCATATACACCTGCATCTTTCAGGGATATGCTTGGCTTGAACGTGAATAACTATGTTGAGCTTTCATCATTTAAACACCATCCATTCTATCAGAAATTCGTTTTAGAAGTTCCTGATAACTGGGCTGCGGATCAGGTTTATAATTTACCGCTTGATGAGATGATAGAAGCGCTTGATAATGCGATCATGAACGGATACTCAGTTGCATGGGGATCGGATGTCAGCGAAAAAGGTTTCTCTTTTAAGAATGGTGTAGCTGTTGTTCCTGATGTTGACTGGACGGATATCAAGAAGGAAAAGATGGATTCAGTTATCCTTACTCCCGGAAAACAGATCAAGGTAACGCAGGAAATGCGCCAGGAAGCATTTGACAATTTTGAAACTCAGGATGATCATGGGATGCACATTGTAGGAATTGTAAAGGATCAGAATGGAGCGAAATACTATGTGGTGAAGAACTCTTGGGGAGTAAAGAACAATGATTGCGATGGATATTTTTACGCTTCAGAAGAGTTTGTGAAATACAAAACTACTTCGATCATGATGCATAAGGATGGCTTGAAGAAGGAGATCGCGAAGAAGTTGGGGATGTAAGATTAAAAAAATAATTAACCGCAAAGACGCAAAGGCGCAAAGAAAGAATGATCTGAATACTGCCTCTTTCGTGTTTGGTAACACAGAACTTAATTCCGGTTAAATTAATGTATAAAAAAATGCACGAATTTTTTCGTGCATTTTTTGTTTTTATATGTTACAATTAATTACCCGATTATTAGTTCAGTTACCAGACATCATTCAAACTACTGGTCAAAAAATATACTTTGCGTATTGGCGGTAAAAAAAACTTAATGCTCTTAGTGCGTTAGTAGAAAAGATTATCGCTTCGCGATTGGTGGTAAAAGACTAAGCGGCCTTAGTGGTAAAACACTTTGCGCCTTTGCGTCTTCGTGGTAAAACCTTTTTGTGGTAAAAAAGGAGCTCGCGACTACTTCACTATTTTCCCATTCTCAAAGCTCACGATGAACGCCCCCGGAAATCCTTTCCCCTTTAATTCTTCTTTTCGCTTTTTAGCTTCTTCATACGTTTTAAAATTACCGCTGAAATACTTTGTCATGCCGTTATCAAGTAACACTGTTGTGAGCTGAGAAACGCCAGTGATCTGCGGTTTTTGCTGGAATGCTCCGATCTGAACGCGGTAGGTTTTTCCTGCAGTGGCAGATGCTGCAGCCGAGACAGGCGCTTTATTTACGGGAGTTGTTATGACAGGTGTTTCTTTTTTTACTTCAGCTGGTTTTGGTTTTTCGGCAGGAACTTCTTTCTTCTCAGCGACAAGGGGTTTTTGTTCAGCTACAGGTTCTGTTTTAACGGGTTCTGATTTTTGCTCAGCCACAGTTTCTTTTACAGGTTCAGACTCCGGAGTTTTCGTTGATGGAGCTGTTTGTCCGAAGTCAATGACCTGCGGACTTATTTCGAAAATCTTTCTTTCATTTCCCACTACATAAGAAAATTTACCCCCGATCGAAAGCGGTGTTTTTGCTTCAGAAGGAACAATGATCTTGTAAGTCATTACAAATTGGTCAGCAGAAGGAGGTGTTACCCAGATTGCTTTAGCGCCATTATCGGCATACTTAAAATCACAGCCTTTACAATCGAGCACTTCAGCAGAGTAGCCTGCAGGAAGCTCCTGGAAATATTTCATGAAACCATCTACACTGGGTTTTGTTACAGAAATCTCGATGATCAGATCTTTACCCGGAACGCCTTTATTAAGTGCTTTAGCGGTTGCATTCACTTCTTGCCCAATGCCTGACAAGCTTGTTAGAACAAGCAGAATTGAACCGATTGATTTGAACATTATTATCTGTTTTTGAGGTTACCAAAATTAAGAAAATTCCTTAAATTGGCTAATAAATTAAGCTATGCAGCAAGCTCTTCCAACTTTGCCATTAGAGACTGTCAGGTTGCTCGCATTGAAATGTCAGGGTCTTTCAGGGAAGCCATTTGGCAAAGCTAAAAAAGGTGCTTTGGCGGCCGTGCAGCACTTAGGTTATGTACAAATAGATACACTCTCGGTGGTTGCACGCGCTCACCATCATATTCTTTATTCCCGTCTGCCGGATTATAAAGAAACTTATTTATCAGAGCTTCTCGAAAAGGATAAACAGGTATTTGAATACTGGAGTCATGCGGCTTCCTATTTGCCAATGTCCGATTATCGTTTTTCTTTGCCGCGCAAAAAGCTCTTCACCGAAGGAAAATCGCACTGGTTTGAAAAGGATACGAAAATCATGAAGTATGTTCTTGACCGTATAAAAGCTGAAGGCCCCTTACAGTCTAAGGACTTTGAATTTAAACGGACTGATCCCGGTAACTGGTATGAGTGGAAGCCTGCAAAGAAAGCACTTGAACAACTTTTCATGGAAGGGAAGTTGATGGTTGCGAAGCGGCAGGGCTTTCAGAAAGTGTATGATCTTACCGAACGGGTTTTGCCTGATGAGGTAAATACAAAAATGCCCACTGAGAAAGAATATATCGAACATCTGATCAAACGCGCTGTTGAAGCAAACGGAGTAGTGGAGGAGAAGGAGATCTCATATCTGCGAAAGGGAATGAAGGAGCCCGTTAAAAAGGTTTTGACCGGGTTGCTTAAAAGTGAAAAATACATTGAGGTGATGGTAGAGGGTTCAGGCAACAGTAAATTTATAACGAGTGCTGTACATTTAAAATTGCTCGATAAATTAAATGTAAAGCCGGAAGTGCATTTGCTTTCACCATTCGACAATATTGTGATACAACGCAAACGGCTGGAACGGATTTTTAATTTTGATTATCAGATCGAATGTTACGTTCCGGAGCCAAAACGCAAGTATGGTTATTTTTGTCTGCCGGTTTTGTTTGGGGATAAATTCATTGGTCGGTTTGATCCGAAAGCGGACCGTGCCGGAAAAACATTTTATATTAAATCAATGTATTTTGAAAAAGGTTTTAAGCCCGATGAGCAATTCAATCTATTATTTGCCGAAAAACTAAAAGCGTTTGCAGCATTTAATGGGTGTGATAAGATCAAAATAGATAAGGCGGATAAGAAATGGAAGACTGAGATGAAGAAATATTTTTAACACAGAGGAACAGAGGAAAGGAAGTTGCACGGAGGAAGTTTTAAAGCGGAAGATTAAAGGAATAGCAAGATGACAGTATTGGAGTGTATTTTATAATTTTAATAGGAATATTCTTCGAAGTAGTGCGCGGGCATTGGCTGAACACGATGTCGTTTAGCAGTGAACCGGAATTTTTTAGAAGATCTTATTTCGAGCTTTAGTTCTCGAAATCTTAGATCTTCAAAAAATTCAGAGGAGGCGGGGAGCAATTGTTCAGCCTTGATTTTTTTGTAACTTTTTTTATCAAGAAAAAAAGTTAATTAAGAGTCTAAATTAATTAAGCACAATGCCTGAAGAAACCGAAACAGAAATATACATTGAAGTCGAAGAGGTTACCGCAGTAGAAACCCTGATGGCTAATGAAAATCAGGTGATCGTACATTGCGTGTGCACGGCAGATGCTGCCTACAGGATCTGGCCGACAACCTTTCTGATAGAACAAGGTTCAAGCCGTAAGGCAAGACTTCTTACCGCCTATAATATTTCTTTTTATCCTTACTGGACATTAAAAAATCAAGGCCAAAAATTTACTTTGGTGTTTGAAGGGTTAAGTCGCAATTGCATAATGTTCGACCTGAAAGAAGAAATTCCGCAAGAAGGTGGTTTTCATGTGAAATCGATCTTACGAAATAATAGTGATGTGTATACGGTGGATATTGGATAAATGAGTTAAAAGGAAAATTAAAAGTTAAACGGAAAGCACTAGCGTACACAGATTCGTAAATTCGAATTTATTCGTTATCTGTAACAAACAATTCTAATTGTCCATTATCATTTGTCCTTCGTTCCCCAAAATTAGAAAGCGAAATTCCCAGCAGTCTTATTTTTTTGCCTTCAGGCCCGCTTTTAAGAAGGAGTTGCTTAGCAGTGGAGGCAATAGTTTCGAGATCATTTACCGGATAAGAAAAAGAGAAGTTTCGCGTGATCTGTTTGAAATCATGATATTTAATTTTCAGTGTGATCGTCCTTCCTTTAAGGTTATATTTTTTTAAGCGTTCAAAAACAAGCATTGCGATCTTATCCAGTTCATCATTCATTTCTTGAATGTCGGTTAGGTCGTGTGAAAAAGTATCCTCGGCACCCGCTGATTTCGTTTCTCTTTCCGCATGCACTTCTCTGTCATCAATACCACGAACTATCTTGTAAAAGAAACGTCCCGATTTGCCAAAGTGCTTTACCAGTTGATCTTCAGTGAGTGTTTTGAGATCAGCACCGGTATGCAAGCCGAGACTTTTCATTTTATCTGCTGTCACTTTTCCAACTCCGTAAAATTTCTCTACGGGAAGTTTCTCCATAAAGGCTTCGATCTTCGAAGGGCCGATGAAAGTCAGACCATCCGGCTTTTGCAGGTCAGATGCGATCTTCGAAACAAACTTGCTGGATGATATTCCGGCTGATGCAGTAAGCCCTGTTTCTGCTTTGATCTGCTCTTTTATCAGTTTTGCAATGTCAATAGCAGAGCCAATGTTAAGTTTATCTTCTGTAACATCCAGGTAGGCTTCATCCAGTGAAAGCGGCTCAACTATGTCAGTATACCTGTGAAAGATCTCACGAATCTTTTTTGAGACTTCTTTATATGCAGCAAAGCGTGGGTAAACAAAAATAAGGTGAGGACAAAGTTCTTTTGCTTTTTTACTTGGCATTGCGGAACGAACTCCAAACTTACGCGCTTCGTAGCTTGCTGCAGCAACAACTCCCCCGCGGCCTTCAGGCGAACCGCCAACGACTATTGGCTTGCCACGATACTCAGGATTATCACGCTGCTCCACAGATGCGTAGAATGCATCCATATCAACATGAATTATTTTGCGGGTAGATTTCATTGTTGTTTCACCTCTAAGAAAGGTAGGGTTATTTTTTTTTACCACTGAGGCACTAAATGCACTGAGCAAATATTGACTTTATTTAATTGTATTGATAGCACACACGTAGCTCTTAGTGCTGAAGCGAAGCTTCCTTTTATCTTCTTTTTCGTTCCGTCTTAGTGGCTTAGTCAATAGGACTCATACGGAGTGGTAAAAAAAACACAAACTCTCAGCGGTTGATCTAGTTAATGATCTTATTACTTCTCAACAAAGAAACCCGGTGTGACGTTCTTTTAAAAACAGGAAATCCTTCCGCATCCGGACTGAATGAGTATTCGAACGTGGCTACAGCAGGACCGTACATTGGAGTTTCACCCTTGTTGAGCACTCGCGTATAGCTTTTAAAAGGGAAGAACAGGAAGAGCTTGCCTGTACCCTTAAAATTTATGCTGTCTTCGTCAACCAACAGATCGTTGATATAAAATTTGTTGTCATTCAATGCCTGTACGCTTGTAGGGTTATCAAACTTAAAACCGAGGTCTTTTATAAAATGACCCATTTCTACGTTTTCATTTAATCGTTGCACCGGTCTGTTGAAGATGGAAAATTTGCTGGCGAAGATCTGCTGGACAAGCTTGTCGTGATCAAGCTTTACAGGCTTATCTGCATAGGCAAAGAGAGTGTCATCAACTTTGTCGCTGACAATGAAAACAAAATGGGTTTTCATGATCGTAGCTGAGGCGATAGTGTTTTGAACCTCATTTTTCCAGCTAAAGTTTTTCATTTCAGGTATACTTTTAAAAAGCGCATTCAGTTCATCCATGTTGTCGGATCTTTCAATATCGGCTTCACTGATCTCCTCGAAGTTTGTAACTATCGTTGGAGGGTTTACACCGCGGGCATAAGTGGCAGGCATCAGATGATCGTTGACGTGATAGATCCCCACCAGTTTTTCTTCTTTTTTGTTAGCAAGAATATAGAGCAGCTGTTTCGTGTGGTTAATGTCGAACACATCCATATAATACACATACCCCGCGGTAAGAGGTTTCCACGCAGCTGAAGAATAATCGTTGGGAATGCGGTCCGTTTCATTGATGCCATTGGCATTCAGTAGGGCATTGTGCTCATTTTTGTTGCTACAACTTATAGCAAAAAATGTTAACAAAATATAGCAGGTAGTGCGTAATTGGTTGATTTTGTTCATAAAGCAAAGATACAGTTTTGTTAAAAATTATTTTGCTTTTTGCTTTTAATTTTTTGCTTCCATAATTATCTTTAAGGTATGCAAGAAGAAGAGGAGAAGCCCCACTACTTCAGGGGTAGGGGAGCACAGATAAATACTTCCAATAAATTTTTAAAGAACAGATACGAAGCGGATGAAAATGAAGATCCGGACGATCCTTTATTAAGTGATGCTAAAACGCAGATCTTTTATGAGCATCCGAAAAAAATAATCAATGTAGTTAAAAGCCCTGACCTCATTGGTATGTATTCCATGAACCCGTATCAGGGATGTGAGCACGGGTGCATCTACTGTTATGCTCGTAATACGCATGAATATTGGGGTTATAGTGCAGGCTTGGATTTTGAAAGGAAGATCATAGCGAAGCCGAATGCACCTGCACTCATGGAAAAACATTTCATGAACAAGAACTGGCAGGTAGCTCCTATAATGTTTTCAGGTAATACGGATTGCTATCAGCCGATCGAACGTAAGTTGAAGATAACTCGTCAGATGCTGGAAGTGCTTTTGAAATTCAGGCATCCGGCAGGAATGATCACAAAGAACAGTTTGATCCTTCGTGATATTGATATTCTGCAGGAACTGGCAAAACTCCGTTTAGTACATGTTATGGTTTCAATCACGAGTTTGCGTGAAGAGCTGCGCCTGAAAATGGAGCCGCGTACAGCGACTGCTAAAAACAGATTGAAAGTAATCGAACAGTTGAATAAGGCCGGGGTGCCTGCAGGAATTATGACTGCTCCTATAATTCCCGGCTTGAACAGCGATGAGATCCCCGATCTTATTAAAGCAGCGGCTGACCATGGAGCAGATACCGCGGGCTATACAATAGTCCGTTTGAATGGTTCGATCGGAGATATTTTCAAAGATTGGATCCGTAAAAATTATCCCGACAGGGCAGAGAAGGTGCTACATCATATAGAAAATGTACATGACGGAACACTGAATGATTCACGTTTCGGAACGCGGATGCGTGGTGAAGGAAACATTGCTCAATCGATCAATCAGCTTTTTAAGCTTTCAGTAAAAAAGCATTTAGCGGGAAGAGATCGTTTTGATTATGATCTTACTGCATTCAGAAGGCCGGGTGAGGTTCAGCAGTTGGAGTTGTTTTGAATTTTTTCATTTACTCGAAATTTATCATGTATAAAAAAAATAATTATCTTTACATGATGTGAATGTCATGTATAATTATTTTACATGATACACTTCTCATGTATAATCTTTTTACATGAGTAATTATTCATGCTAAAAGAGTATGCAATAGTAGTGTAGGGGATCTGTTGTCTGAATTCCTTTGGTAAAAGGTTTTCGTTGCCGGTTGCATAAAGATACACAACAGAGCTGTCGTATTTATTCTTCATGATCAGGGTTTTTATTTTCACCCGATACGAAAGGTTCAAATTTTTGTTACCCCTAAGTTCTGTAGATAGCACTACGGCAAGTTTACATTCTTCTGCAAAAGGATTTCAGTTGGCCGGGATAGTTTAATGACCATCCTCTTAGCATGCCTGATAACCCAGGGTTTATTTCTTTTTTAATTTCCTTTCTGGAACCACTTCCTTGTTTTTTTTCTTTCCTCTTTCAATTTTTCACGTGGCTTCTTATTGTCGTACTCATTTAATTTATAGAATGCCTCTTTGAGCTCTTCGGGTAATTCCCCTGTATATGAAATTCTATAGTAAGAGAAGCCGTTGAAAGGAACCTCTTCTTTGGCAGGTTTGATCTTCACCCTGTCTGCAACATTTTCTTCTTTGAAAAATTCTTTAAATACTTCCTGCCTTGTTTTATTCAGGTTCTCAAACTTCTTATGAACTACTTCAGACCCAACATACGCCTCGCATTTTGCCTGCATAGTGTAAAGCATTTTATTCTTTATCCGGCTTTCAATATATTTCCTGAAAACAGAATCTTTTACTTCCATGCGAAACACTTCAATGGAATCCTTTTCATCAAACTCCGTATGTTTTTTGTTTTTGGTCTGCAGGTAATACTTTTTCTTTGCTTCGAAAAAGAGCATGTATTCTTTTTCTTTATCTGTAAAGTTAACCGGTGTTACATTGATCGACACATTTGGGTTTTCCTTAAGGAATTCTGCCAGGCCCTCTGCGAACTCCTCCTGGTCAGGTAATAATTTTTCAGAGCTTGTTTCCCAATTCATAGCCAGGTTCTTCTCTATCTCCATCTCAACGGTCTTTATTTCTGAACGATATAAAGTGGTGGCAGGCTTCACAAAAATATTCATCAATACATCCAGGATCACATCACGCAAGTGGAACTTCGGATCTTTCATATCACCGGTGATAGGCACCTCATAGTCAATCGCATTTCCACGTTCCCGTACAAAGAACATCGCAAGACGAAGCGGTAACCAGCTGTTGTCATCCTTTCTTACCCGTTTCGTGATTCGCGGATCTACGATGAGCACTCTGTTGGTGCTTTGGATCTTCCCGTTACGCACGTCCCAGTTTCCTCTTACAGAAATACTTCCGCGGTCGAGCGGGAAGGTGGTGTTTGTGATCAGGAATGGATTAAGTACTGTGGCATTGATCTTTTCAATATTATAATTCAGAGTGAAGTCAGAACTGTCTTTTGGATTAATACCAAGTTTGAGGCTTACATTACCATAGGGCTTCATTCCTGAATTTACTTTTACAAAAATCTTTTCTCTGTTGCTGTTCAATGAGTCTGCAGAAACATTCAGCGGACTGAGTGCAATAGCGAATTTCTCACTTTGTGAATAATCAACATACCGGATATCTCCGCTATAGACCGCAAGCCGGCCCAGCTTATAATTGGAAGCAAAGAAATTCTTTGCAAGCACTTTTACATAATCCGCGATCACAAGCACAAGATTGAATTGCTTGTCTTTTGTGGCAGCAGCGGTCTTCACATTCTCTCCTTTGCGGCCAAACATGTTCTGAACGTTGTCGAGCTCATCATACTTCTCATATTTAAAATAAGGATGAACAAGGGAGATTGAATCCAGCATGTATTTTTTCATTCTTGGATTCAGAAGGTTCACATCAACAACAAACTTATCGAAGGATGCAAAATCTTCTTTCTCATTCTTACCGAAGTGAAAATCGCTTAAGGCTACAATTCCTTTTGCATTAACATCCTGGGCATCTTTAAAATTTCCTGTGGCCTTCACATCAGCATCAAGTATCGCTTTGAACTTCCCATAGTTCATCATGGTTCTCATGTACTGTCCCAAAGGAACAAGATCGAATTTCTTTATTACTGCAGCCATCCGGTAATCCGAGGATTTGCTGTTAAGGTCGAAGGTCCCTTTTACATCACCGGTACCAACGCCTGAAGCAAAGGAGTACTTAATATTCATAGTGTCGGCATCATACCTGATCCCACTCCACTCAATATTCACTTTTTTAATTGAATATGCCACAGGTGTGAATATCTCATCATAAATGAACTCACCATTCTCAATTTTAAAATCGAGCAGATTGAATTTTACCGGTTCCTTCTTTTCCTTAGGCTCTTCTTCTTTTTTTGTAAATCTTTCAATGATATCTGTGAAATTGAAAATGGTGTCTTGGCTATGTTTGATCAACCCCCTCGGATCACTAATTGTAAGGGCCGAGATCTCATAGGTCTTCGAAAGCATTTTCATCATTGCGAAGTTTACCGATAGGCCCGACATGGAGAGGAATGTGGTATCATTCTTCTGCTCCATGATCTTCAGGTCATCGAAATGCAGATAGCCGGTAAATGGGTTTACATACGCCCAATTCATGGTCACTTCCCTGCCCAGGTATTTAGTGTCGTATTTTTCGACAAGATATTTTGTAATAGGGGAGATGAAGGCAATGATAACTCCTATGAAAATAATAATTACCAGAAGTGTAATGAGTAGCGCCTTTCTCAGGCGATGAGTTTTTTTAAGCATAATCATTTAATATTATTTTCCGGATGTCAAATTAAATTTATGGAGTAAGGCGAGGCTGTAGATGCCTTTATTAACATTTGAATTAAAGTACTTTACTTCAAAACATAAACCTCGGCAGAATGCTCCGCACAAATCTCATCCTTTAAATAAACCATCCCCAGCTTTTTGATAACATGGATCGAAGCGGCATTAACCGACATAGCCTTTGCGAAGATTTCCTTTATACTCATTTTATTAGTCGCGTACTCCAGTGAAGCTTTACCTGCTTCGGTTGCATAACCTTTACCCCAATGTTTTGGAAGAAATCTGTAACCTAAAGTATAGACTTTTTCTTTTTCAATATACTTCACACCGCACCATCCGATGAATTCATCATTCGATTTTAAGAAGACTGCCCACCTGCCAACTCCATGAGTGTACTGAGGCAGGATCTCATTTTGTAATCTCTTTCTCGCATCCTCTAAAGTCTTATCAGGGCCTTTCTCTGTATATTTTGTCACCAGCGGATCACTGTTTAATTCGAAGATCAGTTGAACATCATCGATCGTAAATTCTCTTAGATAAAGGCGTTCTGTGGTGATTAACGGTTTCATGTTGTGGATTTATATAACAGAATGGCCTTTCAATTACCCATTCTCATTTGTAATTAAAAAAGAGCTAATCATTGCGCATTTCCGAATAGATAAATTAATTACGTTCTCAAAGATACTTTTTTACCTGTTGCCGATGATTGTGGTTTTTCGTGATTCTATGGCACATCCTTAGCAGGTTCATTATCAGATTAAACCAATTAAAAAAAACAAGTTATGTGGAAATTCCTATTATTAACTGCGGGAGCTGCAGCAGCTTTCCAGTTAGCGAAGAAGTATAATATTACATTAGATGATGTTAAAGGTTTTGTCGCACCTCTTTTATCTAAGTATGTAACTGCTTAAAAAAAGTAAAACAGCAAAGAGATAGCTTTGCTGTTTTTTTTTTGCTTCGTAACGACCGTTACATCGGCAAAGCCTGTCTGCTTGTCATCCTGAGCGTAGCCTAATGGATCTCACTCGGTGCTTCGTGCCAGTAGTGCCTTAGTGTTAAAAACCTCTAAAATTAACTCTCAATCAAATCTCTTATCACAACGCTCGCACAAACCCCACCAAACGCTGCCGGCAAATAAGAAATAGTCCCATAAGCAGATTTCTTGAACTTTGTTCCATCAGTCAGCATCAATGATTCCTTGATGGGTTTCTCTGGTGAGAAAACTGTTTTTACTCCTTTATATATTTTAAATTCTTTGAGTCGCTTGCGTACGTATTGAGCAAAGGGGCAGTTGTACGTTTTCGAAATATCCACAACACGAAGCTGCGTGGGGTCAAGCTTAGCACCCGCACCCATTGAACTGATGATCCGCACTTTTTTCTCAAAAGCCGTTTTAATAAATATCAGCTTTGGTGTGATGCTGTCGATAGCGTCAACAACATAATCAAAATGCTGCGACAATAATTTTTCAGCTGCTTCGGGTGTGATGAATTCTTTGATGACTGTAAGTTTTAGCTCAGGATTGATATCAAGAAGCCTTGTCGCCATTATATCCGCTTTTGATTGTCCATGCGTGCTTGATAGAGCGGGCAGCTGACGGTTTCTGTTACTCGGGTCAACAATATCACCATCTACTATTGTCATTGTGCCAACTCCTCCACGACAAATAAACTCCGCAGCAAATGAGCCAACACCACCCATTCCGACAACAAGCACATGGGAGTTCTGGAGCTTCATAAGCTTTTCATTGCCAATCAATAATTCAGTGCGGGATAACCAGCTTATATCAGCCATATTTAAATATAGATTTAAAATTCAATAACATTTGTTCTTTCAGCTCTTCAACGCTCACTTTCCTGAGTGTCGCTGCCTTTTCAAAAATACTCATTATTGAAACAGTCGCATTGTCTGTTTCCAGGAAAAAAGAATTGGATTCTATATTATGTAAAAGCTTTTCTGCATTGGAACCCTCATTAAGTAATGCTTTTCCGAACGAAAATAGAACTCCGTTTTCCAAAAGTTGTTTTGCTATGTTGTCATTGTTGTTGTATCCATGAACAATGAAAGGTACAGTTGTTTTGCTTTCTTTTTTGATTTTAAATAAACCATCAAATGCTTTAACACAATGAATGATCATCGGCTTATTCACTTTCTCCGCGATCTTGATTTGTTCCCTAAAAAAATATTCCTGCACTTCCATTGAGACTTCAGAAAACTTATCTAATCCGCATTCGCCAATAGCAAGAACCTCGGAACGCTGAGCTTTTAAAAAAAGTTTTTCCAGTATGACAGTCTTGTCATATTTATTGATGTACCAGGGATGAATCCCAACTGAAACCGGGATGCCATTTGGATAATCTCCCATTCCTGCGTCTACTATTGCAACAGTTCCTTCTTCAGGCTGTGAATGTGTATGTATATTTATGAATGGAACCGGGCTGACCATATAAATAAAAAAATGCCATACAGTTTATGTATGGCATTCAAATTATTGGATTTAAGAACTATTTTTTTGATTCGGATCTTGCAGCCTTAGCAGCCATCAATTTCTCGAACTTTTCTTTTTGTTCCGGAGTTAAAAGAACCATGATCTCAGCTTTGCGTTTTTCATTCAGCTTTTCTTTATCAGCCGGAGTAATGTCAATGGCTTTATCTGTATTAAGATTGATCACATAGATCTTTGATTTCTGATCATCATTTAAAGATAACTCTTTCGTCATCTTATCAGTTTGCATAACGGCCTTAGCCACTGGATCAGTAGTTTTTTCCGGTTTAGCTTGTGTTGCCACTGTTTGTGCATTAATACTCAAACCTGCGATTAACAGTGCGGAAAATAAAATTACTTTTTTCATGTTATTATTTTTTTGGGTTTAGACTCTAATAATATTGCAATGACGTAATAAATATAGCTAATTTTTTACACTCGGAGCAAATTTCAAAATTTACTTAGCTGTTATCACCATCAAACATCCTGCCTAAGCCACCTAACACACTTCCTTCTTCCTTGCCGTTATTGGCATACGCCATCATTCGGCCCGCAAGTCGGCTCACAGGCAGGGATTGGATCCAAACCTTGCCCGGACCCCTTAATGTTGCAAAGAATAAGCCTTCACCTCCAAAAACTGTATTTTTTATCCCGCCTACAAACTGAATATCATATTGAACCTCCTGAGTGAAAGCTACGATACAGCCCGTATCCACTTTTATCATCTCACCCGGGTTAAGTTGCTTTTCAATGATCATTCCTCCGGAGTGGACAAAAGCCATCCCGTCTCCTTCAAGTTTTTGCATAATGAACCCTTCCCCGCCAAAAAGCCCGGTACCAAGCTTTTTCTGGAATTCTATTCCGATGCTTACTCCTTTTGCTGAACAAAGAAATGCATCTTTCTGACAAATGATCTTGCCATTGAATTTGCTCAGATCCATTGGAATTATTTTTCCGGGATAAGGAGATGCGAAGTGGATGTGTTTCTTTCCCTGGCCGGTATTGGTGAAGGCAGTCATGAAGAGACTTTCACCAACGAGCAAACGCTTACCGGCTGAAAATAATTTATCCATAAATCCACTTTGCTCTTTCGAGCCATCACCAAAGATCGTATCCATACGAATACCGTCTTCCATCATCATAAAGTTACCCGCTTCCGCAATAACAGTTTCATTCGGATCAAGTTCAATTTCTACTGCCTGGAGCTCTTCTCCAAGGATCTTGTAGTCTATTTCGTGGTTTTGAGGCATGGGGTTTTGTTTTTTACCGCTGAGAACGCTGAGCTTTCGCAGAGGGCCGCGGAGTGTTTGTTTTAGTTTTTTAACCGCAGAGTTTGTTTTTTATTTTTAACCGCTGAGAACGCTGAGCTTTCGCAGAGGGCCGCTGAGTGTTATTTTTTAAGAAAATGAAACTTCGTTGTACTTATTTACAACCCTTCTTAATCCGTCAGTTAATTTTAAGACATTAAAATTAATTAATAAACCTACTCTGCATTCTGATAATTTAAGATAAGTTAAGACCTGAGCCATGTGGATATCTGTTAGGCTTTCCACAGACTTAATTTCAACTATCACTTTATCGTTTATTATAAAGTCAGCCCGATAACCACAATCTAGATTAATTGATTCATAAATTAATGGAAGACCCTTTTCCCTCTCAATCATCAGTTCCGTTTTTAACAACTCATAATTTAAACAAGCTCCATATGCGGATTCTAGTAACCCGGGGCCGAGTGATCGGTGAACTTTAATTGCGCAACCAATAACAATTTCTGTTATTTCATTCTCTGTCATAAAACTGGCTAAAATTCTTTTCTCTCTTTTTTCTCTATAACATTTATTAAAACTCTGTGGTCCTCTGCGATGTGCTCCGTGCCCTCTGCGGTTAGATTTATATCGTTACATGTTACGTCTGTACTGCCCTCCAACCTCAAACAAAGCTTGAGTGATCTGTCCAAGCGAGCAATATTTGGATGCTTCCATCAATCCTTCGAATATATTTTTATTCTGAATAGCGAGTTGCTGCAGGTTTCTCAGCTGGTCAGCTGTTTTGCCTTCATTCCCTTTTTGAAGCTGCTCCAACATTTCAATCTGGTAATTCTTTTCTTCTTCGGTCGCGCGGATAACTTCCTTAGGAACTATTGTTGGCGATCCTTTGGAAGATAAGAATGTGTTTACACCTATTATCGGATACTCTCCTGTATGCTTCAGAGTTTCATAGTATAAACTTTCTTCCTGGATCTTCCCGCGCTGATACATTGTTTCCATTGCACCTAATACTCCGCCACGTTCTGAGATCCTTTCGAATTCTACTAATACCGCTTCTTCTACCAGGTCCGTTAACTCTTCAATGATGAATGAGCCTTGTAAAGGATTTTCATTCTTCGCTAAACCTAATTCGCGGTTAATAATGAGCTGTATTGCCATGGCCCTTCTCACTGATTCTTCTGTAGGAGTGGTGATGGCTTCATCGTAAGCATTTGTATGTAATGAATTACAATTATCATAGATCGCATACAATGCCTGTAGCGTGGTTCTGATATCGTTGAAATCAATTTCCTGCGCGTGAAGGGAACGTCCGGATGTCTGAATATGATACTTCAGCATCTGTGATCGTTCATTTGCATTGTATTTTAGTTTCATTGCTTTCGCCCAAATTCTGCGGGCAACACGGCCGATCACAGAATATTCCGGATCGATTCCGTTGCTGAAGAAGAACGAAAGGTTAGGAGCAAACTTATTGATGTCCATTCCACGGCTCACGTAATATTCAACGTATGTGAAGCCGTTAGATAAAGTCAATGCGAGCTGTGTGATAGGATTCGCGCCTGCTTCAGAGATATGGTATCCGGAAATGGAAACGGAATAAAAGTTACGAATGTTATTAATGATGAAATAATCCTGCATGTCACCCATCAATCTCAAGGCGAATTCAGTTGAGAAGATACAGGTGTTCTGTGCCTGATCTTCCTTTAAGATGTCAGCCTGCACCGTACCGCGGACTGCAGCAATGGACTCTGCTTTTATCTTTTCATACACCTCTTTCGGCAAAACCTGATCTCCGGTAACGCCCAATAACATTAATCCTAAGCCATCATTACCTTCAGGAAGCTTCCCTTGATATTTCGGACGTTTTACATTTTTGTCTTTATATATTTTCTCGATTTTAGATTCAACTTCTTTTTCAAGGCCGTTCTTTTTTATGTAGATCTCACATTGCTGATCGATCGCAGCATTCATGAAGAATCCCGTTAACATTGCAGCCGGACCGTTAATTGTCATGCTCACCGATGTTTTCGGATCCGCTAAATTAAATCCGCTGTATAGTTTTTTTGCATCATCCAGACAACAGATCGAAACTCCGGAATTGCCTATTTTTCCGTAGATGTCCGGGCGAACTGCAGGATCCTGTCCATATAAAGTAACACTGTCAAATGCGGTACTTAAACGATGTGCAGGCATTCCTAAGCTTACATAATGAAATCTTCTGTTTGTTCGTTCCGGTCCGCCTTCACCTGCGAACATCCGTGTTGGATCTTCTCCTTCGCGTTTGAAAGGGAACACTCCGGCAGTGTATGGAAATTCTCCGGGTACGTTCTCCTGTAAATTCCATTTCAGAATATCACCCCATGCTTCATAGCGCGGAGTAGAGATTTTAGGGATCTGTGAATGTGAAAGGGATTCGTAATGCGTTTTAATTTTTAATTCTTTATCGCGCACCTTGAAAATGAAGAACTCATTTTTGTACTGCTGCACTTTTTCTGCCCAGCCTTCAAGGATCTTTTTATTACGTCCGTCAAAATTCAATTCAATTTCCTTGTAAGTTTTTTCCAGCTGAGAAATAATATTCTTATCCGGTTCGGAAACACCTGTCAGGTTTTTATATTTTGATAATGTGGAAATAGTCTTATGCAAACCGTATAGAATGTTTGCGATCTCTTTCTGTTCGTTTACCCATTTGTCGTAACCACGGTTATTCTCCGCGATTTCGGCAAGATAACGGGTGCGGTGAGGAGGGATGATATAGATCTTCTCGCTCATCTCATCAGTGTCTTCAAAATCGGATTTAAGATCAGCACCTGTCTTTTCCGCAAGTTTATTTACAACTGCCTTGTAAAGCTTGTTCATTCCGGGATCATTGAACTGAGATGCAATGGTTCCGTATACCGGAATTTCTTCATCCGGAGTTTCCCAAAGCTGATGATTGCGTTTGTATTGTTTCTTAACATCACGGATTGCGTCAAGGGCGCCCCGCTTATCGAATTTATTCAATGCAATAATGTCTGCAAAATCAAGCATGTCGATCTTCTCCAGCTGTGTAGCAGCACCGTATTCAGGTGTCATTACATATAAGCTCATATCACTGTGCTCAGTGATCTCGGTATCGCTTTGTCCGATTCCTGATGTTTCAAGGATGATCAGATCATAATTAGCTGCCTTTACGATCTCAACTGCTTCCTTAACGTATTTTGATAATGCCAGATTACTCTGACGTGTAGCCAAAGAACGCATATATACACGCGGATTCTTGATCGCGTTCATACGGATACGATCCCCTAATAAAGCTCCGCCTGTTTTGCGTTTTGACGGATCTACAGAAATGATCGCTATTGTTTTTTCTTTAAAGTCAATTAAAAACCTTCTCACTAATTCATCTACGAGGCTGGATTTACCGGCTCCACCTGTCCCGGTAATTCCCAGAACGGGAACGGTTTTGGTCTTTATTGCAGTTGCGATCTCTACACTGAATTTTGAAAACTCTTCCGGGAAATTTTCTGCTGAGGAGATAAGTCTTGCAATCGATTTAGCGTCTTTTTCTTTCAAGTGTTTTACTTCACCATTAAGATTTTTGCCTGTAGGGAAATCACACTTTTCAAGCATGTCATTGATCATTCCCTGCAAACCCATTGCCCGTCCATCGTCAGGTGCGTAAATCCGTGTAATTCCGTAAGCATGTAGCTCTTCTATCTCGGAAGGAAGAATAGTTCCGCCACCGCCACCAAATATCTTAATATGTCCGCAGCCTCTCTCCTTTAGTAAATCGTACATATACTTAAAAAACTCATTATGTCCACCCTGGTAGGAAGTCAGTGCAATTGCATTGGCATCTTCCTGTATCGCGCAATCTACAATTTCCTGAACGCTTCTGTCGTGCCCGAGATGTATCACTTCAGCCCCGCTGCTCTGGATGATCCTGCGCATAATATTAATGGCGGCATCGTGGCCGTCAAATAAGGATGCGGCAGTTACAATTCTGATTTTATTTTTTGCCTTGTAAGGCTCGGTAACGAATGTGTTCATTGGATTTTATATGTACTTATGAGTAGCTACAAATATAGAGATTCAGGGATGATTGTCCAAACGGAAAATGTGAGGCCGGAACCACCATTTTTGTGGGTAAAACCTTGCAAAAAATCGCTGGCAGCATTTTTTAGTATGTGTGCATTGTATAACCTAAAACTTTATAAGCATGAAAAAATCAATACTATTTATTTATTCTCTATTATTTCTCTCCCTTAGCATTAGCGCTCAGAGTTTTCAATGGGCAAAACGAGAGGGAGACAGGACCAACGGGAGAACTGTTGCCGTAGATGCAGTCGGAAATTCTTACGTAGCGGGAACCATTTATGCAAATACAATGGTCGGTACGCAAACCCTCAATCTTGTGGATGGAAGCGGGTTTTTAGCGAAGTATGACAACACCGGAGCTTTTGTATGGGCGATACAAATGGATTCCGTTGAGATCTTTGATATTGAGGCAAACGGAACTGATGTTGTTGTTTCCGGGCGGTATCAGTCAGGTGCGATGATTGGCAGCACCGCTCTTGCCGGTGGTACAGGGTGGGACGGTTATGTTGCGAAATTTAACTCTTCCGGAACATTGACATGGGTGAAAACGCTTAATAATCCTGCGACCTATGAATCTATCAATGCTATTGACATGGATGCTGCCGGAAACATTTATGCAACAGGTACCTACCGCGGAAATACCGCAATGTACGGGACTACAACATTTGCGGGAAACTTTGCATCCGAATCTATGCTTTTAATGAAGCTTGATCCGGCAGGTTCAATAGTTTGGTCGAGAACTGTTACAAGTGATGATGGCGGTGCCTCGGGATTTGCTGTAGAGGTGGCTCCATCCGGTGACATTTATGTGATGAGTGGTGCAGATGGTGATTCACTTTACTACGGAAGCATGCTTTATAACTCCGGTTCTTACCCTGCAGAACTTCTGGTGCATTATAACAATGCAGGTACTGCACTTGATATGGCTGAGATAAACCATATTTATCAGGATAATGTAACGGATATGACTGTGGACGCGATGGGCAACGTTTATACATTACAAACAAATTATCTGATGAGCTTCAGCATTTCTAAATTCACTTCAGCACTTGACACAACATGGACAATAGCTGATGGAGGCGGAGGACATTTGTCTGTGAGGGACATCATGGTACTTCCTTCAGGAGAGATCGTGGTGTACGGAACAGTAGATGAGGATGCAACATTTAGCGGAAATACTGTTTATGATTATGGCGGAAGCAATGGTTTCCTTGCAAAATATACCAGCGGTGGAGTATTTTCTTCTATTGAAGTAATGCCCGGAAGCCTCTTTGCAGGAGGAGCAGATCAGGATGCATCGGGAGATATTTATATTACCGGTAACATGAATGATTCAGCTTCATTTGATGGGATTAATCTTACAGGTAATAATACTGACGCAATGTTTTTGGCGAGATACAGCTTAACAACAGGCATTTCAACGTACGAGAAAAGTGAAATCTCCGTTTATCCGAATCCGGCTTCAAGTCTTGTGAATTGCGATTTGAGCGCTCTTAAAGGTAAATCTGTAATTACACTATATAACCCTATGGGACAAAAAGTATATGAAAAGGAGGAACAGCAAGGTGTTGCAAAACTGAATATGTCAGAGATGGCTTCTGGTGTTTACCTGCTTCAAATAACAAACAACAACCAAAGCTTAACAAGCAGGATCATTAAAAACTAAGATTCTTTTAAATAAAAAAAGCCTGAAATAGTTTGACTATTTCAGGCTTTTTTTATTTATTTCTAATTGGTCTGCTATCTTCTTGCCAGTTTAAGGCTTCCGACTCCTACAACCAACACAGCTAATCTTACCCCAATCTTTCTTGCCAGTAATCCCGGAGCATGTTTCGCCAATGCATACCAACCGCGTTCTTTTATCAATCGCGGTACTTTCAGGTGTACCAGATCCTCAATTATCCCTTCAACCACATCAATACGATCTGCAAATAAAAGCGGTAGCCAGTGCTTAAATTCGTTTTCGCTGTGTTTAAAAGCATATCTTCTGATCATGCCGCTCAAACCGCGCGGAGGGTTTGTTGTGCCTATAACAGCGCTGTTAGTGGGTCTTTCCGTTGACTTTAAGATTTCAACGGTCTCCCGCTGGAGCGTAGGCCTTTTCCACCTGATCCTGTCATGATCGTCTCCTGTATATGTCTTTATAGGATAATTAGGTTCATCGTCTGAAACATTGTCGATTCCCCATCCTTTAATATGTGAATATTCACTTTTTAACGTTTCCATAATAATTCGTTTTAATTAATAATTAAGTTCTCACTGATGGCGGGATAAGTACAGTTTTGATACAGTTATCCAGATGTTCGGAAAATATTCTGTACGCCTCCGCAACACTTTCCAATGGCACTCTGTGAGTGATCAACCCTTTGGGATTTAATCTTCCTGCCTGGACGTGTTCGATCAGTCTCGGAAGCAAACGTTTTACCGCTGCCTGGTTTGCCCGGATCGTGATCCCTTTATTAACCACATTTCCAATTGGTACAAGGTTTCCGGTTGGGCCGTAAACGCCAACGATCGAAACGATACCACCTTTTTTAACACCATTGATCGCCCATTGTAAAGCAGTTGCCGAACCCGCCTGCATCATCAGTTTTCTACCTGTGATCGTTTGCATTCCATGTCCCCCGGCTTCACAACCCACGGCATCTATACACACGTCAGCGCCAAGCCAGTCGGTTGTTTTCTTTATAAACTCTACCGGATCACCGATCTCTTCATAGTTATAGGCCTCACATTGCGAATAGTTCTTTGCAAACTCTAATCTGTAATCCAGATTGTCGATTACAATCACGCGTCCTGCGCCAAATAACCAGGCACATTTTGCGGCCATGATCCCGATCGGACCGGCACCAAAGACAACAACTGTATCACCTAGTTTGATTCCTCCCATTTCGGCAGCCTGATAACCGGTGGGGACTACGTCTGTCAACAATACCGCATCATCCAGATCCATTCCGTCCGGAATGATTGTCGGCCCTACATTCGCATACGGTACGCGCGCGTATTCCGCTTGTCCGCCATCAAACCCTCCGGCTGTATGTGAGTAACCAAAAATTCCTCCGACAGCAGTTGCCTGAGAATTTGATTCGTGACAATTTCCGTACAGCTCCTGCTTACAAAAGGCACATTTTCCGCAACTGATGTTGAAAGGAACAATTACTTTATCACCAACTTTGAGCTTCGTTACTTCCGATCCGATCTCTTCAACCACGCCCACGAACTCATGTCCGAAGGTTGTTCCGACACGAGTGTCCGGCACCATGCCATGATAAATGTGTAGATCGGATCCGCAAATACATGAACGGAGCACTTTAACAATTGCATCCTCAGGATGCTCTATTTTTGGACGGGGTTTCTCGTCAACTCTGACGCGAAATGGCCCTCTGTAATTCATTGCCAGCATATTTTTAATTTTTATGGTTAGTATTTCGAAATTTCATTATATGCTTATGCATATCTTCTCTGAAGACACTAAAATAAAGTGCCCTGCACCTCAAAATATCCAATATTTGTGAGGGTTTCCGGTTAAGAAGATGATCATGATAGTAATCGACCAGAATACATAGCCGAAAAAAAATATAGAGATTATCTAAAGAAATTCAAAGAGGAAAAACCGCCAATGTGAGAAGAATGGATGTAGGGATTTATACTCTGTTTTGGGAATCCATAAAGTGGCATTCGAAGTATAGAAATATTACATGGCTAATAATAGGCTTTGCCAACGAACCACATGTTTAAGAGAACGTAGATTAACAGTAGGATCCATGGTGCCCGTCTGTCGAAAAGAGCAGACTGCTCCAGTCGATGCGCTTTAATAAGCCTTAATGAGTAAGCGGTGCATCCTACCCCGGCAAGTATAAAGCATAAAGTAAGGCCATGCAATGTATCCACGAGTGTGAAAGAAGAGGATTCAGGAAGAGTGGAGTCAACAACATACTTATTTCCGATAACAGCGAAAAGGGAGCCGACATTTAAACTGAAACGGGAATCAATACTGTCGCGATGTATAAAAAAGCAGATGAAGGAGAGTAGAAAAGAAATATACATACCTATGAACAGTTTTAAAAAAAGCCACCATGAATCCCTTTCAATCCCTATTTGTACTTTAAAGTTGCTAAATTCCGTATGCTGGATTTTTAATTCAGGATCTCCAAAAGCTGTTTCATACTTTTTCACTCCCGTTGTTATTTTAAAACTATCAGGAATAACCATCCAGCCCGAAGTGGTCCATTTGGAATAATGACCTCCGGCAGTATCCTCTGCGAAAATGAGATCTCCCGAATCGTATTGAGAATTCTCAATTGTAAATCTTAATTTTTGACGGTCAAAAGGGAAATTGTCAATTTTCCACGAATCCTTCATTACACACTGAAGCTTCATCATCATGTAGATCCGTCCGTCCTCTAGGGTGTCGACAGTAAAAAAAGATTTATCGACTGTTTTTGCCATAGGAACCTCCAAATACTTTGAAAAGTCAAAATCAGGGTTTTTATATTTCAGCCATAACCAAAGGTTGAGGGAGTATTGCTTGTTGCTGAAATCAATATCATGAATGCTGTTGATATAAATGCCGACAGTTACAGTATCAGGAGTAGAATTTACTTTTGCTGAAGAAGAAATAGAAATGAAAATAAAAAGAATTGCAAATAATTTCTTCATGGAAGTCGGGTTCAATGAGATGTGAAAGTAATTAAAGCATTCGGGTATTTATACTTTATTTTTTAATCTAGATGGAAGGATATTTTTCCTTCATCGCCTTCAGATATAATTTCAGATCAGAGTTATAATTCTTTTTAAAATCCTCATCGAACTTTTTATATTCCGAATCATAGCGTTCAAATGACATGAAAAAGGCATTTCCCTCTCTGAATGCTTGTAAGGAATATTTGAACAATTGCTTTTTCTTATGTAGCTTAAGTTTGTTTACATTGACAACAATTTCAGTGATAAGTTTCCTTTTTTTATTCCGTTTGTCAACTTCTGGTGCCGATGCAGGAAAAGAACTATAAAGTGAATCAAGCTTTTTTAGGCTTTGAAGAATATAAGCATTGTAAACAAATTCATCCTCTTTAAACTCTTGGTAATCTTTGTATTCCTTTGAGTTTCTCCCAAATTTATAGGAAAGAAATAATTCAGCTCCTTTATCGCCAATGAAATTTGCGAGATTCTCATTAAAAGTTACATCATTTTTTACGTAGAGTGTTCCGTGTGTAAGTTCATGAATAATGAGATTGGAAAGGCTGCCTGCATCTTTTTTCAGCATGCCCGTAAGTATTGGGTCTTTGAACCATCCAAGAGTGGACCATCCTGAAGGGCTATACACATCGATATCGTAATTCTGCCTTACAAGTTCAAGATATTCTTTGCGCAGTGCTTTTTTATTAAAGAAGCCTTTATATGAAACGCTTCCTAAAAAAGGGAATGTCCACTCTTTTGCTTCCATTTTATACGGTTCTGCTGCAGAAATAGTCCACAAAATAGCTTTCCCGTGCTGATCAAATACGGTTGTATAGTTATCACTTGGATTGATTCCAAGACTGTCAATTGCAAACGTCTTTATTTCAGAGATCAGAACCAGCTTTTGTTTAAGCGTATCAGGAAATGAAGGGTCCTGTAATACTGCTTCAACCGGTTGTGCATTCCTGATAATGTGCAGCTGACCCTTTCCTTGCGACACTCCATAGATTATCAGCTCGTGAAAGATCAGGCAGAGCAGCATAATGAGTGATAGAAGAATATTTAATACAAGCTTGAGTCGAGCTTTTAACATGACCAAAGATAAGACTTATAAAATGTGTATTTTTGAACCATATACAACATTTATGTTTTTTGTCTTTTCCAAGCTACTTGTTTTTCTGATCTCGCCTCTCGTTTGGATCATTGCCTTAATGTGCTGGGCTTATTTCACCAAACAAGAGATGAGAAGAGAGAGGCTGCTGGGGTGGAGCTTGTTGCTTACCATAGTGTTTTCAAACTGTTTTATTTTTGATGAAGCTGTCCGTGCATGGGAGATACCCGCAACTCCGGATAAAGAACTTAAGAAGTATGAGTATGGAATTGTGTTGGGCGGAATGAGCGTGTACGATGAAAAGCTTGACCGCGCGCAGTTTTTCAGGGGGATTGACAGGTTGATACAAACTGTTGAATTGTACAGGAAAGGTTATATTAAAAAAATAATTTTCACGGGTGGCTCGGGTCGCATCCTGCACCCTGAAATGAAAGAAGGAAGTTATGTAAAACGTTACCTCCTTTACATGGGAATTCCAAAGGAGGACTTTCTTGTTGAATCGGAATCACAGAACACACGGGAGAATGCAACGCTCACCAAGAAACTGCTGGAAGAAAAACATATAAAAGGCGATTTTCTGTTGATCACTTCCGCATTTCACATGCGGAGAAGCCTGGGCTGCTTCAGAAAGGAAGGCATTTCTGTCGACCCTTACAGCACCGATCGTTATGCCGGCCCGCGCAAGCTGGAATTCGATTATTTATTCATACCTAATATCTCTGCCATCAACGACTGGAATAATCTGATCCATGAAGTAGTCGGATACGTGACGTATAAAGTTTTCGGCTATTGCTAAAAAAAGCGGATCTGAGGGATCCGCTTTCTTTTACAATGCATTTAGTTTTTCAATAAAACCAATCACTTTATCACCAAGCTCTTCTTTAATATCCGAAAAATGTTTTTTTACATCTTTTCGAGCTTTTAAATTCTTAGCAGAATTTGTTTTTGAGATCAGATCATCCGCAAGATCAACAGCTTCGTCAACTATTGCTTCAACTTCTTTTTCATTCTTGCCTTCGTTATTTAAGAGTGATTCGTAGCACTCTTCGATTACATCCCCTAATAAACCGTTGATGTTTCTTTTTAAATCTCTTCTGTTAGCCATATTTTCTTTTTTATTTTAGTTTAAACCTGATAATTGTTCTTCAATCGCTTTGATTTTAGCAAGCGCATCAGCCTGCTTTTTCTTTTCGTTTTCCAGTAGCTCAGGTTTTGCATTGGCAACGAATTTTTCATTGGCCAACTTAACTTGAACGGATTTCAGGAAGCCTTTATTGTATTCGAGATCCTTTGTTAATCGTTCTTTTTCTGCTTCAATATCGATGTTTTGGGCTAATGGGACAAAAAATTCGGCATGTTTCAGTACGAAGGAAAATGCTCCGTCAACCTTTTCGGTCACATATCCGAATTTGCTGAGATTACAGAGTTTAATAATGATATCATCGTAAGTTTTAATGATTTCACCCTGATTCACTTTTTCAAAAACTTCAAGTTTTTCTTTTGGTGAAATATTTTTCTGTTTCCGTATGTTCCTGATATTGGTGATAACTTCCATTACAATATCGAAATGTTTCACAATATCATTTGTTTTACCTGATTCAGGCCATTCAGCAATGATAATACAATCTTTCTCATCTCTTTCTTTGATCAGGTGCCAGATCTCTTCGGTAATGAAAGGCATGAAAGGGTGAAGAATTTTTAAGATCTTTTCAAAGAAATTTATTGTTGCATCGTATGTTTCCTTGTCAATAGGTAAGGATTTTCCATCAACAAATTCAGGTTTGATCATTTCCAGATACCAGGCACAGAAATCATCCCACACTAATTTATAGGTGGTCATCAATGCTTCGCTCATCCTGTATTTCGAATAAAGGTCATTGATGATCTCCAGCTGCTCATTGAATTTAGAATCAAACCATTTTACAGCGATCTTGTTTGCTTCGCTCTGTTTCTCAGAACTTGTTTCCCAGCCTTTGATGAGACGGAATGCATTCCATACTTTATTGGAAAAGTTTCTTCCCTGCTCACACATGCTTTCGTCAAACGGAAGGTCATTTCCTGCAGGAGAGCATAATAACATTCCAACGCGAACTCCATCAGCACCGTACTGGTTGATCAGGTCGATCGGGTCAGGCGAATTACCAAGTGATTTGCTCATTTTGCGTCCTTGTTTATCGCGAACGATTCCCGTTAGATAAACATTGGTGAACGGTTTTTTACCGCGATATTCATATCCGGCAATGATCATACGCGCAACCCAGAAGAAGAGGATCTCAGGCGCAGTTACCAGGTCATTTGTCGGATAATAATAATTGATGTCTTTTCCTTCAGGATGTTTAAAGCCGTCAAATACGCTTATCGGCCATAGCCATGAAGAGAACCAGGTATCCAACACATCTTCATCCTGTCTGATATCTTCAGCTTTCACTTCTGAATTAAGTCCTTTAAGCTTTTGAACAGCTTCATCTTTTGTTTTGCAAACAACCGTATTTCCTTTGCCATCATACCATGCAGGGATACGTTGTCCCCACCACAGCTGGCGGCTGATACACCAGTCGTGAACATTTTCCATCCAGTGTTTGTAAGTATTCACATACTTTTCAGGGATAAGCTTTATCTCTTCATTCAAAACATTTTCCAGTGCAGGCTTGGAGATCTTGTCCATCTTCAGGAACCACTGCATTGATAGTTTTGGTTCGATCACAGCATTGGTACGCTCACTGTATCCAACCTTATTTTTAATGTCTTCGATCTTAACGATCTGTCCCATCTCTTCAAGGTCTTTCGCAATTTTTTTACGAACGGTAAAACGGTCCTCTCCCACATAGAACTTTGCAGCTTCACTCATTTTTCCATCAGCAGCAATGGTGTCAATCACTTCAAGCTTATGCTTTACTCCTAGGTTGTAGTCATTGATATCGTGAGCCGGTGTTACTTTCAAAGCACCCGTTCCAAATTCCATCGTGATGTATTCATCGGTGATGATCGGTATACTCCGGTTTGCCATCGGAACGATACACCTTTTACCATGTAAGTGCTTATAACGCTCGTCATCCGGATGTACACAAACGGCAGTATCGCCAAGAATGGTTTCCGGGCGGGTGGTGGCGATGGTGATCCAATCTTCCGATCCTTCTACTTTATATTTAACGTAGTATAATTTAGAATTCACCTCCTTGTGCTGCACTTCTTCATCGGATACTGCGGTCAAACCCTGCGGATCCCAGTTAACCATTCTTACTCCACGGTAGATCTGTCCTTTATTATAAAGATCGATGAATACATCAATGACAGCTTCACTGAGATCTTCTTCCATTGTAAACCTTGTTCTGTCCCAATCGCAGGAAGCTCCAAGCTTTTCGAGTTGTTTTAAGATGATCCCGCCATACTTTTCTTTCCACTCGAAAGCATGCTTCAGAAATTCCTCTCTTGTAAGGTCTGATTTGTTGATTCCCTGTTCTTTTAAAAGAGCCACCACTTTAGCTTCGGTTGCAATGGATGCATGGTCGGTACCCGGCACCCAGCATGCATTTTTACCCTGCATTCTTGCTCTGCGAATAAGCACATCCTGAATGGTGTTGTTCAGCATATGTCCCATGTGAAGAACTCCGGTTACATTCGGAGGAGGAATTACGATTGTATATGGCTCCCGTTCGTCAGGAACAGATTTGAAGAATTTATGTTTTAACCAATGGCTGTACCATTTGTCTTCGGTGATCTTGGGGTCGTATGTTTTAGGAATTTCCATAATATTTTACTTACTTCGTTTTCTCTTAAGAAGCGCAAAGCTACTAAAAATTAAAAAAATTTTGGTTTCTAAATATGGCATGATTTTGGCTTTGCCGCGGTCGACTTAAGAATTTAACGTAAAAAATTAAATTTCAGAACATGAAGAAAGCACTTTTAACTCTTGCCGTTTTAGCCTTAACCTACAGTGTTAATGCGCAGTCAACGAGCCCGGCACCGGCTACAACTCAGGCTTCAGCAAGTCTGGCGGAAATGACATTTGAAAAGGATGTTCACGATTTCGGGACTATTGAATATGCAGGTAATGGGACGTATGAGTTCAAATTTAAAAATACCGGTAAAGAGCCGTTGATCATCAGCGATGCGAAAGGTTCCTGCGGTTGTACAGTTCCGACCTATCCGAAAAACACTCCTATAAAACCGGGTGAGTCGCAGGTTATCAAAGTCACTTACGATACAAAACGTGCCGGTAATTTTACGAAAACTGTGACGATCCACTCAAATGCAAAAACACCTGAAAAGGTATTGACCATTAAAGGCCATGTTGATCCGGCTCCCACTGAAGAAGCTTTTCCGGCAAACGGAAAGAAAGATGACGGGGCAACACCTTTTGAAAAACATTAAATATTAATCTATAAACAAACCAAACAAACCTAAAACAATGAAAAAAGCAATCTTATCAATCGGATTATTTGTTTGCGTTGCGATCGGTGCAAATGCACAGGAAACTGCAACTCCAAACCCGGTAAATCCAAACGCGCCAAAGTTTAAATTCGAATCAGAAGTTATTGATTATGGTACTATTGAGCACAATGCTAACGGTGACCGCGAGTTTAAATTTACGAACGTTGGTAAAGAGCCATTGATCATTTCAAGTACAGTTGGTTCTTGCGGTTGTACAGTTCCGACTCCTCCAAAAGATCCAATTAAGCCGGGTGCTACAGGTGTTATTAAAGTTCATTATGCTACTGACCGTGTTGGTGCATTCGAAAAAACAATCACTATCACTTCAAATGCTGATACCCCTTCAAAGGTTGTAAAGATCAAAGGTGTTGTTAAGCCTGATCCAACTCCTGCTGAGGGAACTGCAGCTCCTGCAGAAAAACACTAATTTCTTTTAGTACAAGTATCTCAAAATATCCCTTCGTAATTTAATTGCGAAGGGATTTTTGTTAAAACAGATCAACATAAAAGCGATAGTCCGGTTAATTCGGAAATTAATGAAACATTTATTGAATCTGAGAAAGACCGCTACTGCTATGAAATATATAATCTTCTCTATTTTAATCTCTCTTTCAGTATCTTCATTTTCGCAGCAGATCCAATTCAAAAAGTTAAAACAGAATTTTGGATTCGTTCATGAGGGCGACACAGTGAAACTTAGCTATGAACTTAAGAATACAGGAAACAAATCCCTTGTCATTACAGATTATGAAGTCGAATGCGGTTGCACTGTTATGCAGAAGCCTTCAGCGCCTATTGAACCCGGGAATTCGTATACATTAGAAGTAACTTTCGATACACATGAAAAGTATGATCGGCAGGACCGTACCATTAAAGTTATCTCGAATGCAATTAATTCACCATCCGTTCTAAGGTTCAAGGGTGTTGTTTTGAAAGCCAAAGAAGGCAGATCAGAACCGAAGAAATAAATCGCTTACACTCTTTAATCTATTGTCCTGGATGCCTTAGTGCTAAAAAAATCTTTACCTTTGCCGGCACACAAAAAATTCCCATGCCTAAAGTATCTCATAAAGGCGAGCACATGCCCGCTTCACCAATCAGAAAGCTCGTACCTTTTGCTGAAGAAGCGAAAAAAAAAGGTCGTAAGATATACCATCTGAACATCGGTCAGCCGGATATTGAAACACCGGAAGTGATGATGAATGCAATTAAGAATACGGATATCAAGATCCTTGAATATTCGCATTCTGCCGGGATGGAATCCTATAGAAAAAAGCTTGCGGGTTATTACGGTTCATTCAATATTAATATTGATCATCACGATATAATTATCACTACCGGTGGTTCGGAAGCAATTGAAATTGCAATGATGACCTGCTTCAATCCTGGGGACGAGATCATTATTCCCGAGCCTTTTTATGCAAATTATAATGGTTTCTCCTGCGCTGCGGATGTAATTGTTAAGCCTGTAAAATCATTTATTGAAACAGGTTTTGCGTTACCACCGATCTCTGAATTCGAAAAGCTGATCACTCCTAAAACAAAGGGAATCATGATCTGTAATCCGGGAAATCCGACCGGATATCTTTACTCAAAGGAAGAACTTGAGCTTTTAAAACAGCTTGTTCTGAAATATGATCTTTTCCTTTTGAGTGATGAAGTCTACCGGGAATTCTGTTACGATGGGAAAGAGTACGTTTCTGTAATGCACCTCGAAGGAATCGAAAATAATACGGTATTGCTTGATTCGATTTCAAAGCGATACAGTGCTTGTGGAGCACGTATCGGTGCTATGATCTCCAGAAATAAGCAGGTGATGTCCGCGGCAATGAAATTTGCGCAGGCAAGATTAAGCCCTCCCACATTCGGGCAAATAGGAGCTGAGGCTGCTTTAGATACACCGAAATCCTACTTCGATAAAGTTCAGAAAGAATATGTCAGCCGCAGGGATTTTATTATCGAAGCTTTGAACAAAATGGAAGGTGTATTTTGTCCTAAGCCTAGCGGTGCCTTTTATTGTATTGCACGTCTTCCGATTGATAATGCAGATAAATTCTGTCAATGGCTGTTAGAGTCTTTTGAATTTGAAGGGCAGACGGTAATGCTTGCTCCGGCAACCGGGTTCTATTCAACACCGGGTTCCGGTATGAATGAAGTGAGATTGGCTTATGTCTTAAATAGGGAAGATCTGAAAAATGCTATGCAATGTCTTGAGAAAGCATTGAAGGAATATCCGGGAAGAACTATTTAACAAAAAATAAGAATTAAACGGAACGGACATTGTGATTAATCGCAATGTCCGTTTGCTTTTACAGAGGCAATTCGTTAATTTAGCAATCCTTACATCAAAATCTTTAATGAACTTTATTAACCGGCTTTCTTTTGTTAGAGCAGGGGCACTCTTTTTTTTGCTTCTGTTCTGCGCTGCCTCATCCAGACTGATGGCTGGTATAGAAGTAGTGGGGCCGGAGGATACAGTCATAACCAATAACACTATTCCTTCAATAAAGCCTAAAAGCCTTGTTCAGAGCATGAACGGGGAGCAGCTGAACGCACTAATTGATTTTTTGATGGAATTGGACACAATCCCTTCTGACCTCGCCAGAGAGATTGAAATTGCATCAGCCAGGTTTCGCGATGCCGACAAACAGGCCATTTCTTCTGTTAGGCCCGCTATCCCGGCATCTGATCTATATGTAAGCTGGGAAGTAAATAACCTTTTTCCTGAAAAAGATATGCTTAAATTCAAAGGAGACACGTCTGTCTGCCTGCAGTTAGATGGCGGTAAGATGGGCATGTATCATCATCCTTTCAACGGTCCCGTTACTTCCAATTTCGGCTGGCGCGACAGTACCCAGCACAATGGGATTGACATCGATCTGAATAAAGGCGATAAAGTTTGTGCAGCATTTGATGGAATGGTGAGGATCGCAAAAAATGGCGGAGGCTTCGGAAATGTCGTGATCATCAGGCATTATAACGGGCTTGAAACCGTTTATGCCCATCTCTCCCGCATAAAAGTTAAACCGGGACAGATCATTTCTGCTGGTCAACTGGTTGGATTGGGAGGGAGCACCGGGCATTCCACCGGAACTCATTTACATTTTGAAGTTCGATTCAAAGGCGTTCCGGTGAACCCAAAGTACCTGATCTCTTTTCAGGAACAAAAACTTCTATGTGATGAGCTTATCATCAAAAGAAGCAAATGGGGGCTGGCTGCATATCCTAAAAATGCGCATTTCTACACAGTAGAAAAGGGTGATACCATTTTCGAAATAGCCAAACGATTTGGCACTACAACCGCTTCAATTAAACAGATCAATGGTTTTACCAACGGCCGTGTAAGGCTGAAAGTAGGACAGCAGATCAGTGTAATGAAGTAGTGTCGGTTGTGTTCAGCTTATTCAAACATCTCATAAACGCATCCCTCATCCCTTCGTACTGGGATTCTCGACCATAATTACTTTCTTTATGTGCCTCATTAATAGAGTGATTAATGTGGGTGATCTGCTGATTCAGCCATTGAACCATTTCTTGTAGTTGTTCTGGTTTCATGGGGACAGGTGTTAAGGGTTCGTTGACTTGGTACGTTTTTGAAGCACTGAAAGTTTCGTTCATCGGTGGAACAAAGATATTTTAAGATATTTGCATCTATTTTTATGATGAAAGCAAATGAACCAGCATTTCATTACTGAACTAAAGCGGAGATTACAGCAACCCTTGCCGGGAGAAGAAATTCAATTTCAGATGGCTCCTGTAAAAAGGGAGAGGCTGTCGGAAATTCCTTTATCTGAAAGGAATCCAAGGAGCAGCGCGGTTTTAATTCTCCTTTACCCTTATAATAATTCAATCAGGACGGTGCTAATCGAACGCCCCGTTTATGAAGGGGTACACAGCGGGCAGGTATCTTTTCCCGGAGGTAAGTTTGAGCCACAGGACAAGATACTTGAAAACACTGCGCTGAGGGAAGCCGAGGAGGAAATCGGGATTAAGAGCAGCGATGTGAGTGTTCTGGGACGGTTAACTGATCTCTATATCTCACCAAGTAATTTTCTAGTCAGCCCCATTATTGGTTACACTGATCATATTCCCGTTTTTTCTCCTGATCCCAGAGAGGTTAACAAAGTGATCACGATCGGCCTTGATCTTCTTAATGACATCTCTATAAGAGGCGTAAAGACCATAACTTACAGCGGAGGGTACAAAATCAAAACCCCCTACTATAATGTAGAGGGTTTGACTGTATGGGGGGCAACTGCAATGATCATAAGCGAATTAAACGCTGTCGTTGCAGATGTGAATGCTATTTTTTAGCAAAATCCGCCATGATGTTATCATAGCAAAGATAATAGCTGCCTTTTGATAAAGTAACAATATTAAGATCATTGCCAAATCCGCGTTTAACAACGTTTCCATACGCATCATACACCTCATAAAGTGTTTCGCCTGAAAACTTAATGTCAGATTTGTCCTTAGAGATAGTATATGTTGGCTGACCTACGGTCGAAATGTAAGTTACATTATCTGATGTTCTTGATATTCCGCCAAAGCCGATCTGCTTTACGCGAAATTTATTTTCGCCTGAATGTGCTGTGGTCTGGAATGTATAATCGTTTTTATCCATTTTACCTCCACCCTGAACTTCTCCTACCGGAATCCATTTATTCCAGCGAAACTGCTCAACGATGTAAGGAAGAGATCCCATTTCGTTTTTTGTGCTCCATTTAAGAAGGCCGTCTTTATCAACATTGATATTTATAACTTCAAATGTCGATTTAGCTTTAAGCGCTTCAGGGTTCAATACCTTAGGCATGCAATCGTCCTTATGACGAATCTCAACTACAACAGGTGTTCCCGGTTTAATTGAATACGCAGTGAAATCAATTTCGAAAGCACTTGAATTAACCTCGTCAGTGGTTGTACGCCCGTTAATGGTTACTTCATAAGTGCAAAAACCAATCCCATTCCCGGAATAACCGTTTTGTACGTATAAATTTTTATCCTGGTATTTCCCCTCCACAACAATCACTCCCGCGAAAGAGGTAAAAGCTGTGCAAATAACTGGTAATGATGTGAGTAGTTTTTTCATTTATTCAATTCGATCCAAAAAATTCGTCTACAAATATATAAAATTAATCTCTTGAATTTCCAAATATAACTGCTAAAATGATAAAAAAGTTTTCGGCTTGACAGCTTATTCGTTTAACTGTCAGTCTTTTAGGGTGTGAATATTTCAGCGGGTTTGCCGTTCCGTGCTAAAACAGAAGGTGCTTGATTTTTACGAGTCCAAACAAAACAAAAAACACGAAGACAATGAAAATTAAGATCTTATAGCTTCCTTTAAAAAATGCCTGGTTACCTTTTTTGTCTTTCATATAGGCATAGCTGATTGCAACAACGAAAGAAACAAAGAACAAAATGGCAAAAATGATCTGACCTCTTGTTAGCATGATTTTTTATTTTGGGACGTGAAGGTACTATTTTAATAAGCAGGATTAAATGATTCAGTCATTTAATTGTTGCTAATTTTGAGCAAATTTTAAGAGAGAAGATGGTTTTTAAAAAAGCGGTATTGATGTTTATTATGGTGTTTGCCGTAATTTCCGTCCGTGCCGGCAAACTCGATAAAGCATTTTCTGCATTAAAGATCTACAATTATTTTGAGGCTAAAAGATTATTTGAGAAAAGCCTGTCAAAACATACTTCTCCAGCAGCTTTCGGCCTGAGTGTAATTTACAGCAGGAACGATAACCCCTTTTCCAATATCGACAGTGCTTACAAATACATTCTTGTTTCGCGTAGATCATTCGAAACTGCAGGAAAAAAAGAGCTTGCAGCATTTTTAAAGTATAATGTTTCTGCCCATACAATTGATTCTCTGCAATCGTTTATACATTCAAAAGCTTTTGAAACTTACAGGTCAAAAGGAACGATCGCGGCATTAGACAAGTTTATCGATGTTTATGTTACCGCCCCGCAATGCTTTGATGCTATCAGTCTGAGAAATGAAATGGCTTTTGAGGGAGCTAAGAGGGTCGGTACCTATACAGCATTTCAGGAATTCATAGAAAGATACCCCTTTGCAAAAGAGCTGAATGAAGCCAAAGAATTATATGCTTCATCCTTATTTCTATCATCAACGAAAAATAATACGTTGGCTGAGTTTGAAAAATTTATCCGGGATCAACCGAACAGTCCGTTTATCAGCGAAGCCGAAAATTCAATTTATAATTTGGCGACAAAGAACGGTTCTATTTCCGAGTACCATACATTTCTGAAAAAGTATCCCGGAAATCATAATGCGGTGGAAGCCTGGAAAAATCTGTATGCTTTATATACTGCAAATTACAAAACCGAAACCATTGTAGAGTTTAAGCTTGAATACCCCGATTACCCCTTCATGGCTGAGGTAGATCAAGACATTAAGCTTTCAAAGAAAGAGCTTTTTCCGGTCCGCGAAAATGGAAAATGGGGTTTTATTGATGATGAAGGCAGTCTGAACATTCCATGCATTTATGAATGGGTGGATGATTTTTCTGAAGGACTTGCCGAGTGCGGACTAAATGGTAAATCGGGTTTTATCAATAAAGCCGGAAAGCTTGTTGTCCCTTTTAACTACAGCGAGGTGGAGCCATTTAAAGATGGACGTTCGATCGTTAAGCTGAATGAAAAATACGGCATGATCAACAGGTCCGACAGGAAGATGATCCCTTTCGAATACGATGAGATAGCAGAGTTTTCTGAAGGCCTGGCTTCTGTAGAAAAGGACGGGAAATACGGATATGTTAATGAAACCGGGCAACTGGTGATTCCGGCAATTTATTCGAAGGCAGCTGATTTTTATGAAGGGCTGGCTGCAGTTGAATTTGGTGGCCAAAGTGGATACATTGATACTAAAGGGAATATTGTTATTTCATATAAATATGATTGGGCGGACAATTTTAAGGAGGGTCTGGCGAAGGTGAAGTCACTTAAGAAATTCGGGATCATCAATAAGAAGGGCGAACAGGTACTTGCTTGTGAATACGATCTGCTGGGAGACTATTCAGAAGATGCGATACTTGTTGTCAAAGAAACAAAGTATGGCTTTGCTGACAAAAAAGGTGAGGTGTTTATCGCGCCCGAGTTTGATTATAATGAAGCATTACTGCCTGTGCTTATTTTTAAAAATGGAATGACTGTGGCGGAGAAAAATAAAAAGCAGGGACTCATAGATAAAAAAGGTGTTTATTTGAGCGCGAAGGATTTTGACCGGATCATGCCTTACAGTGAAGGATTTGCCGCGGTGATGAAGAAAGATAAATGGGGCTTCATTGATCTTAAACAAAAGCTTGTAGTTCCATTTACGTATCAGTCGGTGAGCGATTTCCACGATTGTATTGCGGCTGTGACCAAAAGCGATGAAGTAGGATTTATTACCCGAAATGGTAAAGTAATCATAGAGCCTTTGTATGAAGAGGTGAATGAGTTTAAGGACGGCTTATGCGAAGTAAGCCTGGATGATAATATTGGGTTGATCGATCTTTCAGGGAAATTTGTTGTGGAAGCTGAGCTGGATGCCGTAACTGAAACTAAAAACAAGAATGTACTTCGTTTTGAAAAAGGTTCGAAGTATGCGTATTTCAATAAAACGAGCAGAAATTTTATCTGGAAAGAAAGCGGTTATTAGGTTCTGATCTTTTGCCCCAGACGAAGTTTCGAAGTAGACTTCAATCCATTTTTCTGGCAAAGCGCTTTTGTTGTGGTTCCGTATTTGCGAGCGATCGCAGACAAGGTATCTCCTTTTTTCACCACGTGAACCCTGCCTTTTCCTTTAGAGTGCGCATTTTTAGCGGCAGCCTTTTTAGCTTCAGCAAGGTAGCTGAAAGTATTACTTGAAATGGTCAGGGTATCTGAGATCAGTTTATGCTGGTCAAAGGAAATAAGCTGAGAAGGATTGATCGGCTGTCCCATGTAGCGCACCTCAAAATGCAGGTGACTTCCGCGTGAACGGCCTGTATTTCCTCCCAGTCCAATTACCTGTCCGGCAAATACTTCTTGTCCGATCTCAACATTCAGCTGGGATAAATGAGCGTAGTATGTTTCGAGTCCGCTAGAATGTCGGATCACGATCACATTTCCGTAAGATTTGCTTTTTTTAACAATGCGGACCCTTCCGTCAAAAGCGGCTGCCACACAATCACCCGTTTCCAGGTCAATATCAACACCGTAATGGTAACGTCTTTTTCTCGGGCCAAAAGATGAAGTGATCTTTCCTTCGAAGGGGTGTACATAACCGCAGCTATTTTCTGAATATAATAAAATGTTCTTGGTAGAGTCTTTCAGGCAGGAGACGTCAAATTTAGCCGCGTGGATATTAACGGTATCCCAGCCGCAATAAAGGTCGTAGGCAGGAAAAGAAACGAGTGAATCATTGAAATCCATTAATTCGTCTTCATCAAGGCTGAGCGGGATGGTATCCCCGGGAATCATGTTAAGGATAGATATATCTGCTGGATTAACCGCGCGAAGGGTTAATATGGAAATAAAAAGGAAAAAAGAAAGAATTATCTTTTTCATTTGTTAAACAGCAAAATATATAATTATCGGGGTCCATAAATGTTTCTGGATATGCAAAGATGTAAATTTTTTTGAAAAAACCAAGTGTTAATTAATGTTAATGGGAAAATAATTGAACTGAAATTAATTTATCGTTGTTTTGAAACGGCAGTATAACGGCACCTTTCAGGGTTACGTGTTTTTTTTGAACAATTTAATTCTGATCAAAATAGTTTGTTTTAAAAAGGAAAGGGTAAATCAGAGATTGTGGTCTAATGCTTATATTTGCAGCTCATTTTAAAAATCAGAAATATGTCAAAAGCAGAGATAGTTACAGACAAAGGAACAATGAAGGTGGAATTTTACGATAAAGATGCACCGGGAACTGTTAAGAATTTCACCGACCTTGCAAAAAAAGGATTCTATGATGGACTGAATTTTCACCGGGTTATCCCGGGATTTGTTATTCAGGGTGGTTGCCCGAAGGGTACCGGTACAGGCGGCCCGGGTTACAACATCAAGTGTGAGTTAGATGGTGAGAACCAGTTTCATGACAGAGGTGTTTTATCTATGGCGCATGCAGGAAAAGACACTGGTGGATCACAGTTCTTTATTGTGATGAGTAGGGCTCAAACAGCTCATCTCGACAGAAAACACACATGTTTCGGTAAAGTTGTTGAAGGGCTTGATGTTATCGAGCAGATCCGTCAGGGTGATAAGATCCAGAAAATTACTGTTACTGAAGGGTAATTTTCCGTTGAAGGAAGATTATTACCATTCGTGTAAATCTTGAATTAATAAAACAAGTCTTGTTGTAAGTTTGTTTCGAAATTATTCTTAGAAGCACAGTTAGACGTGTAATAAGTTCTTTTCAAAAAGGGAATGGTACCGTAGCAGCCATTCCCTTATTATTTTTTATACCTCGTACTCCCTATGAAGAATCTTGTAACCGCCTTTTTTCTTTTCTTATTTACTGGCATTCTACTGGCGGATGGTAATTATCGTTTCTCCGTTGATCTTACAAAATGTGTCGATGATAAATTGGTGATTGAGTTGCTTCCGCCAACTATCAATGCTTCTGAGATCACTTACCATTTTCCGAAAATGGTTCCCGGTACTTATGAGATCTACGATTTCGGAAGATTTGTATCTGAGTTTAAGGCAATGGATTCGCAAGGAACAGAGCTCGTTGTAGAACAAACAGATAAAAATAGCTGGAAGATCAGTAATGCAAATCAGCTATCGAAGATCTCCTATAAAGTTGAAGATACCTGGGATTCCGGCATCAAAGAAAAGTTTGTGTTTGAACCTGGAGGGAGCAATTTTGAGGATGGTAAAAATTTTATGCTGAATACGCATTGTCTCTTCGGGTATTTTGACGGAATGCTTAAAATGCCATATACAATAAACGTTACGCATCCTCAGGGTTTTTATGGCACCTGTAGTTTACCTGATGTTGTTTCAAAAGATAATTCTGACACGTATAACGTTGCTGATTATTATAGCCTTCAGGATGCACCAATGATGTATAATGTCCCTGATACAACGGTTTTGAATGTTGGCGGTGCGCAAATCATAATTTCACTTTATTCGCCAAACAAGATCACCACATCAAAATTTCTCGCAAATAAAATTGGTGATATTCTTCATGCACAGGAAGCGTATCTGGGCGGTGCTCTTCCGATTAAAAAATATGCATATCTGATCTATCTTACCTCGAAAGTGGGAGGATCTGGTGCGAGCGGTGCCCTGGAACACTCTTATTCCTCTATGTACTTCCTTCCGGAAATGCCGGAGGAGCAGCTAGCGCAAACGATCACCGATGTTTCTGCACATGAATTCTTCCATATCGTTACTCCACTAAACATTCATGCGGAACAGATCGGCAATTTCGACTATAGCAACCCGCGGATGTCGAAGCACCTTTGGTTATATGAAGGGACCACTGAATACGCGGCCGGACTTGTACAGGTGAAATACGGGAAGTTAAGTATTGATGATTATCTCCGCGTAATTGAAGATAAAATGTCGGGTGCTGCCGCTTATAATGATTCCCTCCCTTTTACTGTGATGAGTGAAGAGTGTCTTACTAAATACCGCGATCAGTACGGGAATGTGTATCAGAAAGGTGCATTGATAGGATTATGCCTTGATCTGAAATTAAGATCTCTCTCCGATGGTAAATATGGTCTTCAAGAATTGATGAAGGACCTTTCAAAAACGTATGGCAAGGATCGTTCATTTAATGATGATGAATTGTTCGACCAGATCGTAAAGCTCACTTATCCTGAAATAGGTGATTTTTTCAAACGCCACGTTGCCGGTTCAGAGCCTCTTCCTTTAACCGAGACCCTTGCATTAGCAGGAATTGGATTTGCACCGCAGCCTAAGACCAAAGAGATCACGCTTGGCGGAGTTTCAATCGGATTGAATCCTGCGACCAATCATCTTATCGTGGTGAACACTCCAAACATGGATGACTTTGGAAGAGCAATGGGTTATAAAGAGTATGATGAGATCGTAAGATTCAATGGAAAAAAACTGACCCTTGATAATGCACAGATCGTGCTCACTCAATACATGCAAAAAGTGAAAGAAGGTGATGTGCTTAAAGTGGTTGTGCTAAGAAAAGAAACAGAGAATAGTAAGCCGAAAAAAGTAAAACTTCGTTCTAAGGTATTTCCTGTAATTCCTTCCAGAAGATCCAATCTCATTACGCTTCCTGACGCAACGCAAAAGCAGATGGAGACCCGAGAAGCCTGGCTTGGAAAACATTAAGCCAATTACATGAGCAAAAAGAATTTATATTGGATCTGTCAGATAGGAGGTTGGCTTCTCTTTGTCCTTTTCAATAGCGTGCTTATAAAGCTCAATGGGGGCTTCAATGTAAATGTTGCAAAGAGCTTAAGCATTCTGCTTGTTCTCGGAATTATCGTTTCCCATCAATACAGAAATGTGATCATCCGCCTCGGCTGGCTAAAAATGAATTTAGTTCAGCTGTTACCGCGCGTGCTGGTAGTAACTTTAGGTTTCGCTGTAGTGATGGAGATCTTTCAGTTTTCCATCGAATGGCTGATAGGAATTGCTAACTGGCAGTTCTACAATGCAAGTAATATCACCTACAATGTTTTTCAGATCGCATTGCTTCTTTTTTTCTGGTCAATCATTTATTTCCTGATACACTATATCGAGAATTATAAAAAAGCCGAGATCGAAAATCTTAAATGGGAGGCTTCTATTAATGAGATCGAATTAAATAAATTGAAATCACAGCTCAATCCGCATTTCATGTTCAATGCGATGAACAGCATCCGGGCATTGGTTGACGAAAATCCATTAAAATCAAAGGATGCGATCACTCAACTTTCAAACATCCTTCGCAACACGCTTCAGATGGGAAAAAACAAAGTTATTTCCTTTGATGAGGAGATGAAGATCGTGAACGATTACCTCGCCTTGGAAACTATCAGGTATGAAGAACGCTTACGTACTTCTGTTAATATTCAGCCTGAAAGCAGCAGCTTTCACGTTCCTCCATTGATGATTCAAACCCTTGTGGAGAATGGGATCAAACACGGGATCTCAAAATTAACTGCAGGCGGGATCCTTTCCATTGATACGCTGGTAAAAGACGAAAAATTATTTCTGTTTATAAGGAATAGTGGTCAGATCAGGGAAAACAAAGATACCGACAGCGGTTTTGGAATTAAGAATACATTGCAGCGCTTGCAGTTATTGTATGGCAAGTCTGCCTCGTTAAAGATTTCAAATGAAAATGATAATACGGTTTTAACTGAACTGATCATTCCGAAAGAAATGATTGGGTAAAAAAATAAAGATCATGAAAGCACTTTTGATTGATGATGAACGTCTTGCACGTCAGGAATTAAAAAATCTTCTTGCTCCCTACCCGGAGATCCAGATTGTTGGAGAGGCTAACAATGCTGAAACTGCTATAGAAAGTATCAGGCAGTTAAAGCCGGATGTGATATTTCTGGATATTCAGATGCCGGGCAAAAATGGTTTTGAGCTTTTGGAAGAGATCAGCGGTTTGCCTGAAGTTGTTTTTGTAACAGCTTATGATGAACATGCGATCAGGGCATTTGAGGTGAACGCGCTTGATTATTTATTGAAGCCTGTGCAGCCCGCCAGACTTGCAGAGACCGTGAAAAAGATTCTTCATAAAGACACATCGGCCACAACTGAAAATAAGGAGCAGACACAGCCCTTAAATGACGGAGACCAGGTGTTTGTAAAGGATGGAGAGAAATGCTGGTTCGTGAAACTGTCCGACATTCGTTTGTTTGAAAGTGAAGGAAATTATGTGCGTGTTCACTTTGAAAAAAATCGTCCGCTCATTTTGCGTTCATTGAACAACCTTGACGAGCGGCTGAATAACCGGACTTTCTTCCGCGCAAGCCGGAAACACATCATTAATTTAAAATGGGTGGAAAGTATTGAGAATTGGTTCAATGGGGGATTGATGGTGAAATTACGCGGAGGTGAACAGGTAGAGATCTCACGCAGACAAGCAGCAAAATTAAAAGACATGATGAGTTTGTAATGAAGGCAGCATGGAAAGAATATCTTGCGGAAAAAGATACTTTCAAGCTGTTTGTTGGAACATGCTGTTTGTTGCTGATTGTCCTGTTTGCTTTTCTGAATTTTCTTTCCTTCAACGAAGGCCGCAGCGGATATCCTTTTAACGATCCTCTACTGAACGTTTTTCAAGCGAGGGATCTTTCAATTATCACTTTTATTCTTACCTATGGTCTTGCACTTGCAGGACTTTTTATTTCCAGAAAACATCCGGATTTGATCTGTGCTTTGTTTGGTGCATATGCAATAATGACGATCGTGAGAATGTGCTGTCTTTATTTGGTCCCACTCGATCCACCGGTTGGAATTATTCCCTTATCAGATGTGTTTTTGAAATTTTCATTCTATTCGGGCAGGGATAATCTGCGAGACTTATTCTTCTCCGGACACACAGCAACATTGTTTTTATTTGTATTTATTTTCAGGGAAAAATTTAAGAAAATGATCTTTGCAACAGGTGCTTCTATTTTAGGCTTGTTGCTGGTAATTCAGCATGTACACTACAGCATCGATGTTATTGCAGCACCTTTTTTTGCATTTCTTTCTGTTGGGCTATTCAGATTTCTTGTCAGACAATTGCAAGCAAGCGCTGTTATAAAATCCTGATTTCCTTGTTCACATACTCCTGAAGATCCGGGAAGAATTTTTGAAACTCTGCTTCAAAGAGTGAATAATGTTCTTTCAACTCAATGATGGATCTCTCCATTTTCGACTCAAATTTCGCTCTTTGCGACATTCCTTTTAAGACCTGTTCTATCCCGTCAAGCCTCGCATACTCTTCAAGTATATTGTAACGGAGCATGTATTGAGTGAAGTGCGAAGATTTTAAAGGCAGGTGATGATGATGTTGCTGAATGATGCGGTAAACATTTTGTACAAAGTCGTTGAGAGGTGCAACCGAATATTGATCAAAGTTTGCTGCAAGAAAATGATCGTAATAAACATCCACGATCACGCTTGAATATTTATGATATTCTGACCGGAGCCTTTCCTTACTTTCGTCTACTACAGGGTGTGTATCCGTGAAAGTGTCGATCTTTCTGTGCAATATAATGCCCTTCTGAATTTCTTCGGGATATTTAAGAAAGTCGCTTCCCTTTACTGAATCGGCAATGAAATTACCGATGATCAGGCCTTCATCTTCTCCGGATAAAAAAATATGTGAAAGGAAATTCATTGTTTCTTATCCGTAATTACAAGTGATTACAATTCCTTTGCTCTGTTCCAGTAGACATCCATTTCCGCGAGAGTCATATCACTTAATTCCTTGCCGGCCTTTAATGCTTCAGCCTCGAGGTATTGAAAACGCTTGATGAATTTTTTATTTGTTCTCTCAAGTGCATCTTCAGGATTGATGTTTTTAAAACGGGCATAATTAATAAGTGAAAAAAGCACATCACCGAATTCAGCTTCCATCTTTTCATGGGAAGAATTATTTTCCATCTCCTCTTTGAATTCTGCCATTTCTTCCTGTACCTTTTCCCAGACCTGCTCAGGTTTATCCCAATCGAAACCAACCGCACGGGCTTTCTCCTGAATACGTGAAGCCTTTACCAATGCGGGTAAAGATTTTGGGACACCGGCTAAAACAGATTTATTCCCTTCTTTAAGTTTTAATTTCTCCCAATTCTCTTTCACCTGTTCTTCATTCTCAACTTTTACATCGCTGTAGATATGCGGGTGACGATGAATAAGTTTGTCACAGAGTGAATTGATCACGTCAGCTATATTGAATTCATTTGTTTCTGATGCAATTCTCGCGTAAAAAACAATATGGAGTAGAACATCACCTAATTCTTTCTTAATGCCATTCATGTCCTTATCAAGGATCGAATCCGCCAGCTCATAGGTTTCTTCTATGGTGAGATGCCTTAAGCTTTCCATTGTTTGTTTTTTATCCCATGGACACTGTTCACGGAGTTCATCCATGATGACCAACAGTCGTTCAAAAGCTTTCAGTTTTTCATTTATTTCCATACTATCCTCTTTAAATTTAAGACTTACAAATGTAGGTCATCTCCAATAAATTAAGGGCTTAAAGCCAATAATTTTAATATTTTTGTAGACGCAAAACCATTTAGGAATATTCTGTCCGGTCCATGAAAAGCAGCCTTAGGCTTATACTTGTATTTAACATGCTGTTCAGCGTAATGTTTACGGGCGCGCAGAATTCGCCTACCCGTGATTTTATAATTTCAGCACAGGGGCATTACGGATATATCATAAGTCACCGGAATAATATGTCGCACCTGATCAAAGGCCACATTTACGGAGGCGAGCTTAATTATATATTCCGCACAACAGGAACCGAACAGTGGCAGCAGATCCAGCGATATCCTGAGCTGGGTGTATGTGCATTGCACTTATATCTGGCTAATCCTAAACAACTAGGAACACTGGAAGCTTTATATCCTTATACGAATATCCGTTTAAATAAACTGAAACGAAACTGGAAGCTGAACTTAAGGTTAGGCGTAGGATTGGCGTACGTTACAAAACCTTTTAACAGGATCACCAACTATAAGAACAATGCTCTCGGATCTCATGTAAACGGATTTGTAAATATCCGTCTTGCGTATGCAGTAATGCTTTCAAAAGCGCTCAGATTTGATGCAGGTGTCGGATTAACGCATGCTTCCAATGGCGCAATGGCAACACCTAATCTCGGCTTGAATATGGCGACAGTAAGTGCCGGTCTTGGTTATGCATTCGGTAATAAAGATCTTGTTTATAAAAAAGATACGATCGATAAATGTAAGCGCAGGCTGGTACCGATGTTCATAGTGCTTGCAGGAATGAGAGAGAATGAGCAGCCGGATGGTTCCAAATATTTTGCGTTCGGTGCTCAGTTTAATCTGTACAAAACCCTGAATTATAAGAACAGGTTAGGACTAGGAATTGAGGGGGGCTATAATCAGTTGACTAGGACTTTTTATGAGGATGATTCCATTTACAATGCCGGGTTCTCGGATATTGCAACACTGGGAGTGAAGCTCGCTTATGAATTTAAATTCAACAGGGTTACTCTGCCGCTTGATTTCGGATATTATGTTTATAATAAAGAACCTTCTTACGGAATGATTTTTCACAGAATAGGGATACGCTATATGCTTACAAAGCACGTATTGGCAAATATCACATTGCTGACACACTGGGCACGTGCCGATTATTTTGAATGGGGAATAGGTTATGTTTTTTAAATAGAATGAAAGCAAAATTTCAGTTAATATTTTTTTTGTTATTCGCTTTTCTTTCTTCCTGTAAAAAAGAGAACCGCTGCGATTGTATAAAGCGCACCGGGACCATTATCAGGGAAGAAAGATCATTGAGCGGGTTTGACAAGATCGCGGTGGAGAACAACCTGAATGTTTTTATCACACAGGATTCCGCATTTAAAGTAACAGTTGAAGCAGGCGAGAATATTGCTCCCTTAATAGAAACGGTTGTACAGGATGGAACATTGATCATGAGGAATAAGAATCGTTGTAACTGGGCACGGAGCTACCAAAAGCCGTTAAACGTATATGTGGCAATGCCCGAGTTAAGATACGTAACTTCTGACGGTACGGGTGATATTAAAAGTCTGAACACATTAACCACATCTACTATCGATCTTCAGATCAAAAATTCCGGAAATATTGAGCTAACGGTTGATAATAAAGTGGTGTTATCACACATGCATGGATCAGGAGATGTTACCTTGCATGGAAATACAGAAGAGCACGATATCAGTATTGGTGGTACCGCTTATATTTACGCAGCAGATCTGCAGACCAGCTACACCTTTATTGATAAATTTACATTGGGAATGAGTTACATCAGGGTTCGTGATCTTCTGATCTGTAAGATGAAAGATAAAGGAGATGTTATTTGTTACGGTAACCCCACTACAGTTCATAAAACAATAGAAGGAAGCGGTCAATTATATTTTAAATGAAATGAATCTAAATTTAAAACTGCCATATATAATTCGCCTGATCATTTTCTGGCTACTGTTCTTTATTTCTTTTCGGGTGCTTTTTATTATTTATCAGCATGCAAAAATTCCGGATGATTCACATTCAGATACAGGACTGGGATTTTATTATGCCCTACCGGTTGATATAGCGGTTGCTTGTGTGATGTCCTTGTTTCCTTTTATTCTCTGGATCTTTCAGCAGTTTTATAAAACAAGGACAATTCACAGGCTTAACCTGATTTATAATTGCACGCTGATCTCGCTTGTCTCATTGCTGAGTGTTACAAATATTAAAATGTATGGTGAGTGGGGAAACTTGTTAAGCCTTCCTGTCTTGCATCATATTTTTGATCCTGCGCAGTCGCCATCATTTTTTTCTTTATGGTCGGTTTTGCTATTGCTAGCATTCAGCGCTCTTTTCGCTTACATCGGAATTCGTTTTTACAGAAATTATATTACCAACTTCTCTTATCCTGTCGAGCAGAAAAGATTGAGAAATGGCTTTATTGCCGGTATTGCGCTGCTGTTTGTAGTTGGATACCGCATAGATCTGAATATTGCAGCGATCAAAGGGGACAGGATCCATTACTCTTCACTGGAAATTAATAATCACATTGCAACCAATAACATCTGGTACTTTGCCAATAGTATCCTTTATGGTAATAATGAGGCACAATAACTGTTTATATACCGCATGATGTTTTTAAAACGGGTACACTTTTATTCTCTTTTACTCCTGTTTCTTCTTTCTGTTGATGCGTTTGCACAGAAGGAAAAAAAGCAGAAGAGATGGAAGTCGGTCAGCTCAGATACCACTTCCGATGATTATTATTCCGACAATACACTTCGTTATGAGAATTATGTATACCGTCCTCAGATAAAATCCATACAGCTTTACAACGAGAGCTTTGAGCTTTCACAGCCTATTCTCAGCCTTGGAGCGACAGAACGTTTGAAACTAAGCTTTGATGATCTCGATGCTGACCTCAAAACATATTCTTATACAATTATCCATTGCAACGCCAACTGGGAACCTTCTGATCTTGTTCCTGCCGAATACATTGATGGTTTTGCCGATAATAATATCAATGATTACCGCTACTCCTTTAATACACTCCAGAAATTCACCCACTATACTGCATATTTTCCGAATAACAGCCTGCGCCTTACGAAATCAGGAAATTATCTTGTCAAGGTTTATGTGGATGGCGATCCCAACAGTCTGGTTCTCTCCAGGCGTTTTATGATCTATGATAACAGGATACAAATAAAAACGAGAGTAACCCAGGCAAGTATCATTGAAGACCGCAACTATAAGCAGGAGCTCGACTTTACAATTGACCACAGCTCTTACCCGATTAAAAACCCGTACAATGATCTGCATGTTGTTATGACTCAGAACAACAGATGGGATAATCAACGGACAGGTTTCAGGCCGACATTCGTAAAAGATAATGAGCTGGTATACGATCAGGATGAGCTGAATGTGTTCCCGGGAGGTAATGAATTCCGATATTTTGACATGAAAAGTATTCGTTTTCATTCTGAAAGGATCTATTCTGTGAAAACCGACTCGGCAGGAAATCACGTATATCTCTATACAGATGAGAAACGTTCATATAAGAGGTATTCGACCTATACTGAAATGAACGGTAATTTTTACATCCATGTTCAGGAAGGGAACAACAGTGATGTGGAAGCGGATTATTGTTTTGTAACGTTCTTTCTGCCGTACGATGACCCTTTGGTTGATGGGAATTTATATGTATTTGGAGCCTTTAACGATTGGAGATGCAACAAGGAAAATCTCATGCATTATAATAAAGAGAGGATCGGATATGAATGTACTTTATATCTGAAGCAAGGCTTTTACAACTACGAATATGCTTTTTTAAAGGATGGAAGCACGGTTGCGGATGAAACATTAATTGAGGGTTCACATTACGAAACAGAGAATGAATATGTAATTTATGTTTATCATCGCCAGCAGGGAACATTTTACGATCAGCTCATCGGTGTAAAGCGCGTAAATTCAATGAAAGATTATTGATACAGGGGCCGTAGATTGTTAAAAACCTTTTGGCTTGAAACTTGTTATTTTGATTGTAGAATGGTTAATATTGTAAAAACTAACCATTCATTTAAAACTTTAATGTTATGGGAACACAAGCCACAGAGGTAACTCACGGAATCCGGATCAGCGTTGAAACACGTTTTCAAAGCGAACATTCAGTTGCTGAACACCGTCATTTTTTATTTTCATACAGGATTACTATTGAAAACAAAAGTGAATTTACTGTTCAGTTGATCTCGCGTCACTGGGATATTTATGATTCGTCAAGTGATCATAGTGAAGTTGAAGGGGAAGGGGTTGTCGGTGAACAACCTGTTTTAGAGCCCGGAGAGTTTTTTGAATATGAGTCGGCTTGCAGCTTGACCACCGATATAGGCAAAATGAAAGGCACGTACCTGATGGAACGTAAAATTGATAAGGCCCGGTTTTATGTAAATATTCCGGAATTTGAGCTTATCGTTCCACAGCGTTTGAACTAATATTTAAAAAGCCCTGATAATTTATCAGGGCTTTTTTAGTTTTTGCGCGAGCATATCGCCAACAATCTTATCGATAGGAAGTGTGAAATCATTTCCACTGATAGTATCCAGCTCCAGCCATCTGAAGGTTTGGATATAAGTTTTCTTTCCTTCGAAATCAAAGATCTTTTCGGTGCTTTTAACCTTGAATTCGGCTACCGGTTTAACAATGTAATAAATGCTTAAGATCTGGTGATTAGGGTTGTATGCCGATTGCTGATAATAATCAGTTGTATAAAAATGTTCAGTCACTTTAATCTCCTGATTTGTCTCTTCCATGAATTCCCTTTTCAGGCAATCTACTGTGCCCTCTCCATGCTCCAGTCCGCCTCCGGGAAACTTAGTAACTTCATGTCCCTTGATCAGCTCATCACAAACAAGCACCTTGTTGTTAAGAACCAGGATCCCATACACCCGCACATTAAAATGTTTCATCGCCATGGGACAAAATTATATAAATTTACAGGGATTAAAACTAATTCTGCGTATTTGTGAGAGCTATCTTCCATTTCCTTTGGACCATCCTTATTTGTCTCTCCTCTCAGTATTTTTACGGTCAGCAGGTTTTAAAGGAGACAGGCTATTTCGGAACTAATCCCGGGAATCTTACCATGTATTCATATTCTCCTATGAATAATATTAAGGCTAAGCCTCTTGTCGTTGTCCTGCACGGCTGTTCGCAATCGGCACAGCTTGTTTCTGAGCAAAGTGGCTGGAATAAGCTTGCAGATAGTTACGGTTTTCATGTGTTGTATCCACAGCAGAAAGCGAGCAATAACCCAAGCATGTGCTTCGACTGGTACAGGGCTGCGGATATTGATAGAGACAGAGGTGAATGCGGAAGCATCAAACAAATGATCGATCAGTTCATGAAGGATGAGAAAGTGGATTCTTCAAAAGTTTTTATAACGGGATTGTCGGCAGGTGCAGCAATGGCAGTTGTTATGCTTGCAGATTACCCGGGAACCTTTAACACAGGTGCAATTTTTGCCGGAGGTCCTTATAAATCGGCAGTGAACATGCTCACAACCACCAGTGCAATGATGGGCTGGGTTAACCGGTCGCCTAAAGAGTGGGGCGATCTTGTGAGAGATCAGAACCCGGCCTATAAAAAAGCTTATCCAAAAATTATTATTTACCAGGGGAGGAGGGATATTGTGGTAAATCACAAAAACGCACATGAGCTTGTGGAGCAGTGGACGAACCTGCATGGAATTGATACGCTTGCGACAGATACGATCAGGGATTTTGCTAATAATGTAAACATCAGAAAATACACTTATAAGAATTCCGAAAAAGAGAATGTGGTGACGTATTATGATGTTAAAAATATTGGACATGCGCTGATGATCAATCCGGGTGACTGTCGTGATGAAGGGGGTAAGATGGTTCCGTTTTCGACTGATGACGATTTTTTTGCTACTTACTGGACGGCAATAGATTTTGGTTTGATTCCGGAGCCCAAGATCTCGGGTAAAACTGATATTTCAGAAGGAGAGAAGGCTGTTGAATATTCTGTTCCTTTTTACAAAGGTTCCACCTACAGTTGGACATATCCCGATGATGCGTTCCCTGATGGCGCGGAAAATCAAAGCAGCATTAAATTGAACTTTGGTAAACGGTCAGGGTCTGTAGGTGTTGTAGAGAATGATTCTGCGGGTTGTTATATCAGGTATCCATCGTTGAAGGTGGTCGTTAAGTGAGGTTAACCGCAGAGAACGCTGAGTTTAAGCTGAGGGCCGCAGAGAATTTGATTCTGGTGCGTGGTCATTTCGAGTACGGCCGCAGGGAGTGTATCGAGAAAGCGGGCGGTTTAACCATTAACCATTAACGTTTCATAGCAACAAAATGATCATCGCCATCATTCTTCATGACAATATAAATTCTTTCCCAGATCTCGCCATCGATAATATCCCATGAATGCCCCGGACCTTCAAGATCTTTCGCGATCAATAAGATCCCCGGTTCAATGATAAATGAATCACCGTTACTTACAGTGAATTTCAATTTGCCCTTTAACGTGACAACAAATTGATAACGTGGTGCAGGATGTAACGTTAGTTCAAGATTACCGATATCTTTTTGTGCAAAGAAATGATCCGCATCAATATGAATGAGGTCGGGAACTTCCCCTTCTATGAAAGATGATTCGGTTTTATTGATGTTTATTAATTTGTAGGCTTTCATTTATATGATCAATTATGTTAGGATGTCATTGCGAGCGGAGCGAAGCAATCTCACATAGAGGCATTGAATCCTGTTCGTGGAGATTACTTCGCTCCGCTCGTAATGACGGTAGCCTGAACATTATATTTTCACCGCTCTTACCATTTCCCTTTTTCCCGGAGGCCCGGGTAGTGACTCTACGTCAAAGCCGCTTCTTTTTAAAATACGTTTCACTTCTCCTTTTGCGCAATAGGTGACAAGCGCGCCTCCCGCGGCCATTGAATTATAAAGACGTAGAAAGATATCCTCTGTCCACATTCCGGGTTGCACTGGCGGGCCGAAAGCATCGTAGTAGATCAGATCATAAAATTCATTTTTAAGATCGGCCGTTTGAAGTGTGGATTTTAACTTTTTTAAATTAAAATTATCTGATAGTTCAATTTCTTTTTCCCACGAACATGAATGGATCTTTTCAAAGATTCCTTTTACAGGCACCTGCAATGAATTGCTCAAAAGATCAGCATAATTTAATTTTTGAATAAATTCACCTTCAAGCGGAAAAGCTTCAATCGCAGTGTAGTTTACTGATACCGCTATTTCACGGGTTTCGATATAACTTAATAATAAGTTCAGGCCGGTTCCCATACCAACCTCGAGAATATGTAACACAGAACTCAGGTTTTCTGCAAGAGCTTTTTTTAATCCTGCTTCAATGAAAACATGTAACGATTCCTGTATAGCTCCGTGTGTTGAATGATAATTTTCATTCAGCTCAGGAATGTGAATGGAATGTGACCCGTCTTCGGTGATGATTATTTTTCTTTCCATGTTGTTTACCACTCCGAAGGAGTCCTTATGGACTAAGGCACCAAAGGCCAAAGTGATTGAGTTGAATATGAAAGCAGGATGTTAAAAACCCCTCTCTTTTGGAGAGGGGCAGGGGTGAGGTCTCTACTTACTCAGGATCTTAAACTCGGTTCTCCTGTTCATTTGTCTTCCTTCTTCGGTATCATTTGAACCGATAGGCTGTTCTTCCCCGAAACCAACTGCAGTTAAGCGATCGGCTGTAATACCTTTGGCGATCAGATAGTCAACAACAGATTTAGCGCGGTTATTTGATAATGTTTTGTTGTAAGCATCTGCACCTTTTGAATCAGTATGTCCGGAGATCTCGATCTTCAATGTTGGTACATCATGGAGTAATTTTATAAGCAGCTCCAGCTCATTTGTTGATTCAGGGCGTAATGTAGCCTTGTCGAAATCAAAGAAGATATTCTTTAAAACGATCTTGTTTCCAACCGAAATATTCTTCAGGGCAACATCCTTTACAACTTCAGAATATGCCGCGGTTTTAGGAATGTCGAAGTTCTCAGAATGGAAAAGGTAATTATCTTTTCTTACTGCGATCCCGTAATTACGTCCTGCAGGAAGTGATACGAGGTATTTTCCTGATGCGCTGTTCGAAGTAAAGCTTGCGATCATTTCATTCTTTAAATTGTCAACGATATCGATAGTCGCTTCAAGCGGTTTTTTCGTAACATCATCTGTCACTACACCTTTTAATATCGTGAGCTGAGCATCTTTAATTTCCACTACAGGAGCCATCACCGTTTCTTTAACCGGAGCAGTAAGACTTGCTATTAAATTATCTTCATTGTTCATCACCATCGGTTTTTCATTTCCAAGGAATGTGATCATGTAAATATCTTTTTCCCCGAATCCATTAGCATTGAACGATGCATAATATCCATGCTTACCACTTGCAGAGGTAACAAAGAATACGTCATCGTCAGGCGTATTAACAGGGTATCCAAGGTTTACAGGTGTTGACCATTTTCCGTTCTCCAGCACGGTTTTAAAAATATCATAACCACCCATTGTTTTATGCCCCTGAGAACTGAAATACATTGTTTTGCCGTCAGGATGAATAAATACTCCTTCTTCACCGTAAGGAGTGTTTATTGTAGGTCCCAGATTAACAGCCTTACCCCATTTGCCTTTTTCATCTTTCACAGACATAAAGATGTCGCGGTCACCGAGCCCATCCTGCGGTTTGTCTGAAACAAAGTAAACCGACTTGCCGTCAGGAGTATAACATGCAGAGGATTCGTGGAAATCAGTATTGATATTCTTGTTCATACGTTCAGGCTTGCTCCATGAATCACCTTTTAATTCTGCTTCGTAAAGATCACCGTTATTCTTTCCAATGTAAATAAGGAAACGTTGTCCGTCAGCAGATAAGCCTGAATTCGCATCATGATCCTCTGTGTTAACCGGTTTACCCATGTTTTGCGCAGGAGTCCATTTGCCGTCTTTTTTTGTGGTGATATAAATGTCCTCGAAGAATTCATTGATGCCCGGATCGATCAATCCTCCGGTAGTATTTGGCCTGCGGGATGTGAAAAGCATTACCGACTCATCGGCTGAAATTACAGGCCCGTAGTCCGGATATTGAGAGTTGATCTCAGCGCCAACATTATCAACAAAAACACGAAGTGGATTTTTCACCATTTCCTTTCCTGTCAAACATTCAGTGATGTGTTTATTTACTTCCTCTATAAGTTCTTTAAATTCACCTACATCTTTAATAGTGGATTGAAAGGCTTTATATTCTGAAATAGCTTTATCCCATTGCATATCCAAATGGTATGCTTTTGCCATAACATAATGGATCTGAGGATCAACATTCGGGTTTAACTGGATCGCCTTTTCAAGAAATGGAATTGATTTTAATTTAAAGTTCGAATACAAATAACTCTTCCCTATCTTGAAATTAAGAAGGGCATTGTTAGGGTTAAATTTATTTGCAAGAAGATAAGGATCGATTGCCTGCTTATAAAACACAGAGCCCTGCTCAAAAAATTTATCACCGGCTTCGATGTTGTTTCTTGCCTCTTTCAGACCGTCTTTATTTTCCTTGAAATTTTCTTTCGTGAACTCAACGTTTTGTGCCAGGATGGTCGCTGTCGAAAAAACAATCGCTAATAAGGTTATGATCTTTTTCATATATTATTTAAATATTTGATTTTAAATTTTATTTAGCCGTTCTCGATACATTTTTCGAAAAGAAAAATACTCGAACAGACTTCCCGGCCCTAATAAACTAATTCACCAATCTCCCAATATACTATTTACAGTCACCGGTATAATTGGCAGCCGATTCAACACCCAGCTCTTTTGCTTTCTTCCAGTCGGAGCAGGCTCCGGCAGCATCACGCAGCATCTCTTTCGCTATACCGCGATTCAGATACGCTTCGCCATAAGATGCATTCAGCTGAATTGCCTTTGAACAATCATCAGCGCTTCCTTTGTAATCCTTCAATTTGAACTTTGCTGCAGCTCTGTTATTATAAGCAAAAGCGTAATCTGCCTTTAATGAAATTGCTTTGTTGAAATCTTCTACAGCACCCGCGTAGTCACCGGCATCGAATTTTGCACTTCCACGATTGTTATAAGCGATGTAGTAATCTTTTTTAATTCGTACTGCTTCATTGTAATCACTGATAGCGCCTTTGAAATCACCCTTTTTACGCTTTGCGCTTCCTATATTATTGTAAGCAAATGCAATCTCGGAATTAGCTGTAAGTGCTTTATTGTAATCACTGATTGCCCCCTCGAGGTCGTCAAGCATTCTTTTTGCGCTTCCGCGATCGTTGTAGGCGTATGCATAATCGGGCTTCACCTTGATTGCAGAAGTGAAATCATCTATCGCAGCCTTGTAATCTTTTTCCTCGAATTTAATTCCTCCGCGATAGTAATATGCTTGTGCATAATCCGGTTTCAGAGTCATCGTTTTCGTGTAGTCTTCCATCGCTGCAGCTTTATTTCCTAAAGCATAATTAGCTTGTCCGCGGCTAAAATAGCTGTCCGGGCTCTGCGTAAGAGTCAAGGCCTTATCGAAATCCTCTATAGCACCCTTATAATCTTTCATTTCGAATTTCGTAGTCCCGCGGTTGTACCAGGCACGCTCGAAATCAGCCTTTTTTGAGATCGCATCACTAAAGCTGCTTAAGGCTACCGGGAAATTTTTGGAGGCGAAGGCCTCAATTCCTGCATTGTACGACTTTTCCGCATCCTGTGAGCCGTCATCCAGAACTTTGGCTTTAACAATGCTATCTGTTTGAGCATTAACAACTGCAGAAAATAAAGTTGCAGTCAATAAAGTGAGTACTAGTTTTTTCATAATTGAAATTTTAATAATGCTAAATATATAAAGTAATTCCCGGAGATCTTAATTATCTATTAATAACTATTTTTTCCACTATCCTTTCATTTACCGAGCTGAGTTCCAGAAAATACATACCGGTTGCCAGATCTGCCGTATTTACACGGAGAAGATCGGTAAAAGCTTCTGTGTTCTTAACCTTTTCACCAAAAGTATTATACATAATGGCTGAATATACTTTGTGCTGCTGCATTCTGATTATATAAAATCCGTCTGAGGAATGATTCTCAACACGTATTCCTTTTTCTGCCTGCCCGTTAAGCCCTAGGGCAAAATCAACAAAAACAGGATTAAACGGAATCAGGCCCATAGGAATTTCACACCCATATTTATTGATCAGTTTAACGGTATTGATATTAAATCCGATATCAGCCGTTCCTGTTCCTGTGCCGGTAGTACGGAAATTAAATCTTCCCAGAAAGCCACCGCCCAAAGTGTCACCACGATTAAACCTTGTTTCGGCCGTTTCGAGTAGTCCGGGTGTGATTCTTGCATAATCAAAACCTTCAGAAGAATTATTATAGAGAAAATTATTCTGAAAAGTAAAATTATTAAACAATGGCTGTAAAAGGTTATTGTCAAATGATACATCCAAAGCTAAACCGTACAAAGGCAAGGGGTTGAGTGAATCGTTCACAAGAAATAAATCAAGATACGCTTGTTGGTTAGGTAACAAATAATTCGCAGATGCTACTACTTGTAAGGCAGGATAAACAATACTTCTTTCCGGTTCATCACCCACAGAGTAAAAAGAAGGGACCATATGTGTGTTGGTCATGTTTTGAATCACTGCTGATGTATCATTCAGGTCAATTATTCCATCGCCATTGCAGTCTGCATGTTTATAGTTAACATTATCCTGAAAAGCGTACGGCCATTGACTGGCATAATGCGCGTACCACAAATTATCCTGTAAAGTTCGCGGTGATCCGGTAGCAGCAGCAGCGACTGCGATGTTTAAAAAGTCGGTATTGTCAGTGATTCCGTCTCGGTTAGCATCTCCCGGGTATACTGAATCGCAGTTGATAGTGTTGACCGTGATGATGTTGCTTTTCACCGGCCCGCATACTGTGGAGTATTGACAATAATAGGCACCGGTATCAGAGCTGCTGAAATTAAGGATCTGAAGATTATCGGTGTTTGCTCCAGCAATTGCAGTGTTCCTGAAGAACCATTGCTTTTGCGTTATATTGCTATTGTTCGAGCTTGCCATTAGGTTAACCGTTGATCCTTCGCAGGCCAAAGTCTGTGACGTTGATATGTTCACCAGCGTTGTGTCATGACAAGTCACAATATCAAAGTGAGAGCCACTTCCATCATTCATTCCAAAATCTGAAAGAATTGTGAACTGGTTCGTTTGTGTATTTATTTTAAAGACTGTGAGATATGCTGTAGTGTTTACGTCATTGCTTACAATTCCAATGATATTGTTCTGATCGAGTTTAAAAAGGCGCTGTGCATTTCTGAAACGTGATCCCGAAGTGATTGAATGGATGATCGTACCTGTGAGCGTACCAGTGTCGATCTTTACAAAAGCTCCGCTTCCGTTCATTCCTCCTGAAAGCGTGGAAGCATATAGAAATCCATTCGAAGCCAACACTAAATTATTGTTCGGATTATAGCCGCTGTTGACAGGAAGTGTAGAGCTACCAACAATTGCACCTGTGTTAAGGTTTACTTTTTTTATTGTGCTGGGTTGATTTACTCCTCCATAATTTGAATAACAATATGCGAAGCCGTTTTGATCTACTACCATAGAAGTAGGTGAATAAAGTGAACCCACCGAATTGAAATCCTGGATGACCGAATAAGTGTTGGTAGAAAGGTCGAATTTATATATGTATCCATTTGTATTTGGCGATCCGTATCTCACCGAATAATTATAAAGACTTCCATTATACTCCTGAAGCTTTCCCGTATTCTCGCTTATTATTGAATCTCTGTCCAGTAGTTTTGTGGCTGTAAAAGTGTTCGGGTCAAGCTTTACAATGGTTCCTAGATTATTGGCACCTCCTGAACTGCAGCTGATGTACCAGAATCCATTGGTAGCCTCAGTGACCCTCATATTCCCGGTTCCCATCAAGGGAGAGGTCCATAATCTGATCTTTTGGCCGGTATTGCTTAAGGGGTCGTGTTCCCATAGTGCATTTTCCTGGATGATATTGTCCGTGGCAATAAACGTATAATATTTACCATTGTGGAGGTGCACACCCTTAGGGTACGATCCGTTCTCATAATATTGAAACTTATAAACCGGCCTTAAAATGCCTGTTGACAGATCAAATTCAAAAATGCAGGTTCGTGAAGAAACTCCCGAGCCATACGTTAGGCCATATACCTTTCCGTTGTATTCGAGGGGAGAACTTTCAGGATTGATACCGGAGGTAGTGGTAAAGTGAACCAGCTCTGTGAAAGTATTGGTCACATAATTATACTTGAATAAAGAACCTTTTGAATTTGTTCCGCCTGCAGACATCGTTCCGATAAGATCGGTGGCATTCATCTGTCGGAGCCCTTCCTCTGGCCATTTTCCTACAATCGTGCCCGTACCGAGATTAGTCAGTTTTGTTATCGTGTTGTTTGCAGGATTATAAGAAAACATTGTTCCTCCGCCAAAATTTCCTCCTAATGTGGCTACTCCGTATAGTTTATTGTCAGGAGCAAGGATCATTGTTCCGCAAGGATTCTTTCCGTGCAGCACGCTGCTGAAGTGAATCTTCGTTACGACAGTATGCGTTGCCGGGTCGAATTCGAACAGTGTTCCGCTGGTGCCGGTGCCACCTGTTGAGCAGGTACCATAAAACCTGCCATTAGCAGCCATTGTCAGCCCTCCTTTTGGCTGGCTGCCATCGGGAACCGTAGCGAGGCCTTCATAAAACCGCGTTTGCATGTTGATTCTGTAGATCTGGCCTAGGACTGAAAGGCCGTACAGGTAGCCATTAGATTCTACAAGTTCTCCGGCAGGATCCGTTACATTTGTTTGCTGATGCGGATAAACGATTTTGTTTGAGCCCGAAGCAGGATTAAGGATCACTAAAGTCCCGCTCTGATATTGTATTCCGTAATTGGTATTACATAAATATGTACCCGGCTGCAATTCGCATAAGAAACCGGTCGGGTTAGCTCCAAAGGTGGAGTCGGCAGTAAAGGGATATATTTCCGAATACGTATTGGAAGTAAGGTCGTATTGATATAATTCACCGTAATAATAGGAGCCACCATTTTCATTGGTGGTGACAAGCTTACCCGCAGAATTAATGATCATGGATGTAGGGTATTCATGTAATGGCCCGAAGTCTTCAATAACCGTTACTGCGTGAGAGACCACGTTGTATTTATATAATGATCCTGCTCCGTTTGCACCGTAATCTGAGCTGGAAACAATAATGTCATTTCCACTTGCCACACTGGCTCTAATTGTTTGTCCGGCTACTGCAACATCAATATAGTGCTCCTTAGTGAAAACATTCGTGTTGAGGTCATAGCTGAAAACATAAGGAATATCGTAATCTAACAGATTTGAGTTCTGTTCATTGGCGAGGCCATATAATTTATTTCCTATCACGTACAGGGCGCCATGTGAGGGATAGCTTTTAACTAAATAATCATCAAACATGAACAGTCTGCTGACCGAGTCGGTGGCAGGATCGTATTTGAAAATGAACGGATCGTTTAAGGCAGTAAATCCTATGCCGTAAAGAATCCCTGAAGGTGCGGGTGTAAAGGACCCAAATACCATTCCTGAAGCTGCTCCCGAAGCTTCGATCTGAAACTGGTCATTGGAGGGATCAATGCTGTAAATACTGCCGCATCCTCCTGCTACATTCGCATCAAGCACACCGTAAAATTTACCATTTGAAAAAGATAATCCTGAAGTTGGTGTGCCTTCTTCTGCGCTGAAAAAGTGGACCAGGCTTAACGAGCCGCTGTGATGATCAAGTTTATAAATAGATGAATGGTCATACACGAGGTATGTAAAATTCGTGTCGATCCGGGAGCTTGAATTAATTGTCCCGTAGCTTAAATTTTGGACGCCAAACGAAAAGAATACACCCAAAGAATCGTTTGTCGGATCATATTCAAATATTCCGGCAGCTCCCCCGAAATTATAATTGTTTGGTATGGTGCCATATACATGCCCATTGGAAGCTTCGTACAGCTGACCGTTTGGGTCTTCGAAGTTTGCTTTAAAATCAAAATTCCTTATGCTTCTAAATGAATAATTGTTCGGGTTGAACTCAAAAAAGCAACCAGGATGTTCAAGTGTTTTCGCAGTCACTCCGTAAAACATCCCGTTACTGTGCCTGATCATTTTGTTTGATTTGTTCGTTCCGATATCTGCTGCCTTTGTAAAATCATGTATATGCACGTTTTGGGTGCCTGTAGTGTCAACACTGTAGAGAAACCCGACACTGCTGTTTGGCCCCGCATAAACAGGAACGACAACCTTGTTTTGTGAGTAAATAACATTGACAATTAAAAGGGAAATGAGCAAGGATCTTAATTTCATTTTATCACAGTTTAGCCGCCAGATACGCGAAGTTTTAAGAACTAAATATAATCAGATTTTGCAATGAAAAAAAATTTTTGATAAATCATAAAAACGTTGCCGTTGCGAAAGTACTGTTCTTTTCAGGCGGGTGCTGAGCAGATAAAATACTTTGAATTGTTGAGTGACTTTTTGGCCAATTGAGCTCTTTAAAATAGAACTGAAATAGCTTATAATCCCAAAGTATTTCGTTAAGTTTGCCTTGATAAATTATTTATTTTTAATGCGATCGCAGGTATTCAAATAAACACGATCGATTGCGTAAAGCAGAACAAGTACATGAAAAAAAAGATCATTCTTCCTTCCCTTGCTTTATCATTGATCTTCGCTGCATGCGGAAATGATAAAGAAAAGACAACAGATAATAAAACCTATTCTGCAGATGAGATCAAGTCAGAAAGCGCCAAAGCAAACGCTTTTTTTGACCGCGTATTTGACCGGGAAGTGGATCGTGATCCGGTAAAGGCCGCATTGCTTGGGATAAAAAAGAATTATGATCAATGGTCTGACATCAGTGAAGAGCATTCTCAAAAAGAAATTGAGATAGATAAAGCCAATCTAGATTCATTAAAACAATTCGATCTTAATTCACTTGATGAACAAACTCAGATCAGCTATCGCCTGTTCGAAAATGATGCGAAACAAAGCATTGATAATTTCAGATGGCACTTGCATGATTATCCGGTTAACCAGATGGGAGGAATGCATGTGGATATGCCAACATTCCTTATTAATGTTCACAACGTAGACAACAAAACGGATGCGGAAGCTTATATCTCGCGATTAGACAAAGTGGCTCCCATGTTTGATGTGATGATAACTAATCTGAAGCTGCGCGAAGCAAAGAATATTATTCCACCGAAATTCGTTTTCCCTTATGTGCTTAACGATTGTAAGAATGTGATCAGCGGACAGCCATTTGACAAATCGAAGGAGCTGAACCCCATTCTTGATGACATCACTAAAAAAGTAAATGTCCTGAAAGATGTTGATGATGCCGGTAAAAAAGAGCTCATTAAAAAAGCAAGCGATGCACTTGTTAACTCGGTGAAACCCGCTTATGAAAAACTGATCGCGTACTGGACTGAGCTGGAGAAAAAATCAACTACTGATGACGGTGCCTGGAAGCTGCCGGAGGGTGATGCATTTTATGATGCAGCTTTAAAAATGACAACCACAACGGATCTGACTGCTGACCAGATCCATGAGATCGGATTAAAAGAAGTGGAGCGCATTCATAATGAGATGCGTGAGATCATGAAGAAGGTGAATTTTAAAAGTGATAACCTTCAGGAGTTTTTTGATTTCATGCGTACCGATAAACAATTCTATTACGCAAACACTGCAGAAGGAAAAGAAGCTTACCGTGTAAAGGCAGTGAAGATCATTGATGATATGAAAAAGGAGCTGGATAAGCTCTTCCTTACAAAACCAAAAGCAGATTGTGTTGTAAAGCCTGTGGAAGCGTTCAGGGAAAAATCTGCAGGAGGTGCATTTTATGAAGATCCTGCTCCGGACGGCTCACGTCCGGGACGTTACTATATCAATTTGTATAACATGGCCGATCAGGCGACCTACCAGATGGAGGCTTTGGCTTATCATGAAGGGATTCCGGGACATCACATGCAGATCGCGATAGCGCAAGAATTGACAGGTGTGCCTAAGTTCAGGATGCATGGAGGAAACGTTGCCTATGTGGAAGGCTGGGCACTTTATTCAGAAAAGCTGCCGAAGGAGATCGGTTTTTATCAGGATCCGTATTCGGATTTTGGGCGACTGGCAATGGAGCTTTTCCGCGCAGCACGCCTGGTAGTTGATACCGGCATTCATAGGAAAAAATGGAGCCGCGAAAAAGCGTTGGCTTATTTCAAGGAAAACACACCAAATCCGGAAGGTGATAACAAAAAAGAAATTGAGCGCTACATCGTTTGGCCCTCTCAGGCAACCGGGTATAAAATTGGTATGAATAAGATCATCGAATTGAGAGAGAATGCCAAGAATAAGTTAGGAGATAAATTTGACCTCCGTGAATTTCATGATGTAGTGTTGACCTCAGGGCCTGTACCTTTGAATATACTTGAGGAGATGGTGAATAGCTGGGTGAGTAGGAAGTTAGGCAGCTCGTAGTTTGTAGTTCGTAGACGGATAAAAAGTTTGTTTTGGTAGTCTGTAGTTCGTAGACGGATAACCTGAAGGTTGCAGTTCTTTTGGAAATTATGAATAGAATGTCATTTTGCGGCTGCGGTAAGGATGACAAATTGATCGAATAAAAATATCGTTCTTTTGATAAATGGTGCGCGTGAGATCTCGTCCTGAACTTGTTTCAGGATCTGTGGGTGGGCGTTAGATAAAACAAATCGTTCTTTTAAATTTCAGATAAGTATACACTACGTGTTCTTAAATTATTAGTTTAAACGAAAAACTAAAATCAACTAAGTGCCCTTAGTGCCTTAGTGGTAAATATAGACCAAATGGGAAAAGATAAAGAAAACACAAAAACAAAAGCGCAAAAATCAATATTGAACAACCGCTCTCACGACTTCATGAGAGCATATCTGAATAACGCCTCTCCGACAGGATTTGAAAGCGAAGGCCAGAAGCTCTGGCTGGATTATATTCGTCCGTACGTTGATGATCATTTCAGTGATAACTACGGAACTGCGGTTGCGGTGATCAATCCGAAAGCCGATTTCAAAGTGGTAATTGAAGCGCATGCAGATGAGATCAGCTGGTTCGTGCATTATATCACCAGTGACGGTTTTATTTATTTAAGGAGAAACGGTGGAAGTGATCACATGATCGCGCCATCAAAGCGAGTGAACATCCATACTGAAAAAGGAATTGTAAAAGCCGTATTCGGCTGGCCTGCGATCCACGTACGCGATGCATCTCGAGAGGAAGCGCCATCACTTAAAAATATCTTCCTTGATTGCGGATGCACGTCAAAAAAGGAAGTTGAAGATCTTGGTGTGCACGTAGGCTGTGTGATCACCTATGAAGATGAATTGATGGTGCTGAATAACCGCTATTATGTTGGCCGTGCGCTTGATAACCGTATTGGCGGATTCATGATTGCGGAAGTTGCGCGTTTATTGAAAGAGAGCAAAACGAAATTGCCTTTTGGTTTATATATAACAAACTCTGTTCAGGAAGAAGTTGGATTGCGTGGAGCAGAGATGATCTCGCAGACGATCAAGCCTAATGTTGCTATCATTACGGATGTTTGTCATGATACACAATCGCCAATGATGAATAAGGTTACCAGCGGTGATCTTGCCTGCGGCAAAGGACCTGTGTTAACTTACGGGCCGGCAGTTCAAAACAATCTGCTAAAACTGATCATTGATGCTGCAGATAAGAATAAAATCCCGTTTCAGCGTGCTGCTGCATCAAGGGCGACAGGAACTGATACAGATGCATTTGCATATTCTGTTGGTGGTGTGCCTTCTGCACTTATCTCATTGCCGCTTCGCTATATGCATACAACTGTGGAAAGCGTTCACAAAGATGATGTGGAAAATGTTATCCGTCTGATCTTCGAATCTCTTAAAAATATTAAGAATAACCATGATTTTAAATATCACAAAAAATAGGTTTATTTTGGTGTGATTTTTTAGCGGAAAAAAGAAAAATAAATAATCGCAGATATGCAAAAAATACTTCTTCTTTCATTAATGGCCGGATGGATGTTTCTTGCATCGTGTGGAAACGAAAAGAGTCATAAAATTCCGGAAACGGATCCCGCTTCGGTTGCAGGCGATTCTGCTTTGCTCTTAAATGATGGCAAGGTGGGTATGGTGATCAGTGATATCCCTTTTCCGTTTGAGATCCTGGAAGACCTGCATGATTCACGTATTCCCTTCGATCAGAAAGCAGTGAATCCGGGAAGTAATATTGCTAAATATAATCAGTACAATTCGAAGGCATTAAATCTTGGGATCTACGGAGCAGACCTTGCATACGTTGTGACCTATGAGCAGTTTCAGCAGATAGGCGCATATGTGAAGAATGCAAAGAAGCTTGCGGATGATCTTAATATTCCGTTTGCATTCAATCAGGAGATGCTTGATAAGTATAATAAATTCAAGGACAATAAAGATTCCCTCTCCCGCGTGGTTTATGATTCTTACAACGCGGTAGATAAAACCCTCAAAGGTGATGATCGTGTAGGTATTGCTGCGCTTGTGGTGACAGGTAGCTGGCTGGAAGGATTGTATTTATCGAGCCACACTTTTGTGAATGCAGACAAGAGCGATTCCAATAACGGCCTGTACAATACAATAGGAGCTCAGAAACAAAGTCTGGGAATTGTTGTAAAGCTTTTAGAAGAGTATAAAAAAGATCCTTACGTAGCGAAACTTATTGAAGAGCTGAAGACGATCACAGCGCAGTATGATCAGGTGACCGGAAATGCAGTGATGGATGAAAAGCAGCTCAGACTTGTAAATGAGAAAGTAGAGAAGCTGAGGAATAAAATAGTGGAGGGGTTGTAGGTTTTTACAAATAGACGGGCGTATTTTTTAGCGCTAAGGCGCGATCTTATCACGTTTTTTTACCGCAAAGGCGCTAAGACGCCAAGTTTTCTATGCTATTATGTCGAGATTTCGATAGCGTGAAATTGTTCACATTTCACCGGTGCTTCTATCTCAATTCCCTTCTTCGCGCCTTGGCGTCTTCGTGGTAGATTCCCTTCACCGTTAAATTTCCCCATTTAAATGTAAAATGATTATTTTAGTGAAAATTTACTTTTATAGAAAATGGCAATTTTAGGTTCGATTTTAAAGCGCACATTTGAGATTCGGGAGCGAATGCCTAAGATCCGCAAGGTGAATGGTTACAAGATGCAGGAGAAGGTGCTCCGCAAGCTTTTAACAAGAGCAGAGTTCACATCCTTTGGCGAACATTTCAACTTTTCGAAGATCCTGAGTGAAAAAGATATTGTAGGAGCCTTTCAGAACACCGTGGAGACCCACGATTACAATTCCATGTTTAAAAAATGGTGGTACCGCGCAGTGAATGGTGAAACCTACGTTGCATGGCCGGGAAAAGTCAAATATTTTGCATTAAGCTCAGGAACTTCTGAAGCAGCAAGCAAATATATTCCTGTCACCAATGATATGCTTAAAGCTATCAAAAAGGCATCGATCCGCCAGATGATCTCACAGGGTCAATATAACTTTCCGAAAGAACATTATGAAAGAGGAATGCTGATGCTTGGCGGAAGCACGCACCTGAATTATAACGGAACATATTTCGAAGGGGATCTGAGTGGTATCACCGCTGCTAAGATCCCTTTCTTTTTTCAGCATTATTACAAGCCGGGAAATCGTATTTCACGGGAACGCAACTGGGATCAGAAGCTGGAGGAGATCACGCTTAAAGCAAAAGATTGGGATATCGGAATTGTTGTTGGGGTTCCAGCCTGGGTGCAGATCCTCTTTGAAAAGATCATCGATCACTACAAGGTTGACAATATTCACGATATCTGGCCAAACCTGGCCGCTTATGTTCATGGTGGAGTTGCCATCGCGCCATATAAAAAAGGCTTCGAAAAACTATTGGGCAAGCCGATCGTTTATTCCGATTCGTACCTTGCGTCAGAAGGATTGATCGGTTATCAGAATCGTCCGAATGCAACCGGAATTGCGATGGTGCTCGATAACGGGATCTTTTATGAATTCGTTCCGTTCACTTCCGATAATTTTGATGAGGACGGGAATATTGTGGAGAAGCCGCAGACGCTGCATATCGGGCAGGTTCAGGAAGGAGTGGAGTACGCTTTGTTGATGAGCACTGTTGCCGGAGCCTGGCGTTACCTGATCGGTGACGTGATCAAGTTCACTTCACTTGAATATTATGAAATAGCGATCACCGGCAGGACCAAGCAATACCTGAGCTTATGCGGAGAGCATTTGTCGGTGGATAACATGAACCGTGCGATTGAGCTTGCCGCAGATGAGATGGACATTGAGATCAAAGAATTTACTGTGGCCGGAATTAACTACGAAACTTTGTTTGCGCATCACTGGTGGATCGGAGCTGATGAGCCAGTGGATGCAGTGAAACTAAGGACGCTGATCGATGAGCATCTGAAAAATCTGAATGATGATTACCGTGTTGAACGAACAGCAGCCTTAAAAGAAATTATTGTTGATATTGTCCCTTCATCTGTTTTTCAGGAATATTTAAGAGCGAGGGTGAAAGTGGGCGCGGCTTCAAAATTCCCGCGTGTAATAAAAAGAAAAGATCTGGAAAGCTGGGAACAGGCTGTGGCGCAGATAAAGAAATAATATATGGTTGTACTCAGTCTTATTTACCAGGCATTGATCATTATTTTGCTGCTGACCTTTTCTTTTGGTCCGGCATTTTTTGCATTGATCAATACCGGTATCAAGCATGGTTATAAGCCCGGTTCACTGCTTGCGATCGGAATTGTACTGAGTGATTTTATGTTATGCCTTGCAGTGAGCCTGGTGGTGCACCTTGGAGCTATCAATCTCCTGCGCTCAGAAAAAGCACAAACTTTCTCTGCTATCATCGGAGGCGTGATCCTTATTGCTTTCGGGACTTTTTATTTCAGGAAATATACGCCTAAGCCGGAAATGGTGATCGAGGTGAATGCAAGGGAGCCGCACCCTTTTTTATTGATCCTGAAAGGATTTGTGATCAACCTTTTTAACCCGACCGTATGGTTCTTATGGCTCGGGAATGTGACCGCGATCGGGAAGACCTTCGACTATTCATTCATTAAAATGACGGTCTTTTTTTCGATTGTTTTAGGCGCCACTCTTGCGGTGGAGCTTACAAAAGTTTATCTGGCAGTTAAGATCAAGCACTTCCTCACTCCGCGCCTCATGACGATCGTAAACTACATCACAGGTTCAGCGCTCATTATTTTCGGGCTGGTTCTGATCTACAATCATTTCTTCAATGTTGAATGATGTTGTTATTTGCGGATCAGAGGTAAAGTAGAGCATCTAAGTAATCCACTTAGTTTCGAGATCTGGTTGAACTTCACTTCAATCACTTTAAATCCCTTCTCAAGAAGCCAGTATTTCAGGTCGATGAATTCCTTTTCAATGATAATGGTGTCAGGTGAAATAGACAAAATGTTCGGGAACATCCTTACGAATTGCCACTCGTTCACTTTAAAGATATTTTCCTGCGGAATGTTCAGTGTATCGTAAAGCGTAGAAAGGTTCTTGATCCCTTTTTCGTAGATAATCGCATGGTCTTTCCCGAGCGGCTGAAAGGCGCAGTCGAGATGAATAGAGGTTTCACGATGATCATTGCGATCATACATCAGCTTGATCTGGACCACATTTTTTTTTCTTGCCAACTGTTCCTTCAGGTAAAGGTAACCTTTGTTGTTAGTGCGTTCGCTCAGCCCGACAAAAACGTTATCACCTTTCACGATCACATCACCTCCTTCAATGCAGGTGTCTTCTCCCGGGATACGATTTATTTTTGCGGGGTCTATCAATTCCAGCAGGTATTCAATTCCCTCGATCTCCTTTTTCCTGGTATCAGTAATGTTGGAGACAAAAAATTCGTCACCGATCACAAAACCAAGGTCGCGCGTAAAGAGCTGGGTTTTATTTCTAAAATTTACAGGCTTAAAAATCTTTACATTATTTTCGAGCAATGCTTTTTCAAAATGATTGATCTCTTCCAGGATACTGTCCTGAGTAGGATAGGTATCCTGTTCTAGGTGAAATTCCACTTTGGGATTAATGGTTCCCGGTCCGCCCATTTCAACCGCGATACCTAAAATAACAGTGTCAAGGGTGGACGTCTCATCGTTTATGTTTAATTGGATTGCCATAAGCCGTGTTTGGCGGTTTGTGCCAGAATAGTTTTACAAATATGTAAAGCAGTAAAAAAACATTCCAGCATGGATGTTACGGAGCAGTTGACCGGACCTGATTTTGAAGAGTAGGAGCATCTAAACGTCAGTCTTTTATTACTTTGCCCTTTTTAATGATGCCGTTTTTATTACGCATCTCATACAAATAAATTCCCTTGGCAAGATGTCCTGTCCCAATTGTTGCTGAGCTTCTAAAGTCTTCTCGTAAAATGATCCTCGAACTGATGTCATAAAGAATAAAGCTTGCCGGTTCAGCATCCGAAAGAGTAAATGTTAGTATGCCGGAAAAAGGATTTGGAAATAACCTTGCTTCTGCAACATGGTCTGATTGGTTGTCCACACCAAGGCCGGACGTGCCACACGCACCGGCAGTGATATTATACAATAGTTGGACGTTAGTAAAATCGCCCACCGACACTATATCAGGCATACCATCATTATTGATATCGCCTGAAGTCAGTCCTTCCGGCTTTGGGTGCTGTGCAACAGATACTGAGTAGGAATCGTAGCCGTTAAAATTATATGCAGCATCAGATGTCCATACAGTGATTTTATTCCATCCCCCGTGATTCATGAAAATTTCCTGCTTACCATCGCAATCAAAATCCGCGATGTCAATATTCGAAGGGATCTCGTAAGCAGATATGTTTACAGCAGGGCTAAGCAGCTTAGTAACCGGATTTTGGTACCAGATCACCAGCCACGCATTGGGTGAATTTCCACCCCTTGAAGCAGCAACGTCATTAGCTCCATCGTTATTGAGGTCACCAATTGCAATTGATTGAAGGGACTGCCAGCTCGTGCTCCCTCCGGGGAAATAAGAAACATAATTATTCAAGGTACCGGCTGCGTTTTGTTTGAATACATGAATTCCACCCGCCCATTGTCCTGCCATATAAACCACATCATTGAGCCCGTCAGAATTTACATCTCCGATCTCAATAGCATCGTATCCTCCGGCCGGCTTTGCATAAACACTGGTTGTAAATCCGGACTGCGTCTGATAGAAAACACGGATAGTGGTGCTATTCCAGTGGCAGACAACAATATCCGGCAGCGAATCATTATTCACATCACCTACTTTTAGATCATCCACTCCTGTTCCACTAAAATATCTTACGGGAGTATTCAGAGAATGTGCGCTGTTCTGATAAAATATTGCGATACTATCTCCATAACCTATGATCACATCATTTAGAAGATCGTGATTTACATCATTGATAGCAATCGCTTTTATTCCCGGGTACACATTCGCATACGGGTAATATTGAGTTGTTGGAAAGTCGCCCTGTGGCGATTGCAGATAAACAAAAAGCTTATAGTCAAATTGAGCGCTGAAATAATATCCAGTTGCGGCTACGATATCATTGCGTCCGTCATCGTTGATGTCTCCCACGGCAACAACTTCAAATTGAGAGCCGCCTGTAGCGAACGATTGTCCTGTCTGAAATGAAATTTGTGAAAGAGAATTCTGCGGAAGGGACAGGAACAGCCCCAGAAAAAATATCAAAATGGAACTGTTTGCTTTTAAGCTAAACAGGATCTTCGTATGCTGAATCCCGAATTGTATGCTCTTTGCGTTTTTCATTTTGTTTGAGTATAGATCAATTTAGTTTAATCAGAACGAATGTCGCGGCTACTTTCTATTCCGTTACTTCAAACCAAGGTATATCAAATTTTCCTTTTGTGAAATAAATATTCAACTGGTCATTCGGTTCGAGCCTACTGTATAGATCTCTGGAAACTGATACTTCGTCAATTTCCTTCTGTGGTCCCCAGGGTGTTACCTCTAAATAATAGCTTGTGTGTTTTCCGGAGCTGATTCTTTTACTTAAAACTGTGGGATTGAATATTTCAGGCTGTGATTTGTCGTAGAAACAATTTATACTTATTACAGAGCCATACCCGTACGCAAACATAAAGAATGAAATTGCGATGATTGACATATAGTCTTTTGCTTTATTAAATTTAAATTCTTTGTTACCCAATAATAGAACTGCCATATACAATACCGTAATAATTATCGATGGCATCCAGACATTTGAGTAGTCGAAAATATTATAATCCAGTAAGGCTCTTACACAAATCCCCGTTCCTGACATCATTGCAAAAAGAATGGTGGGATAGGCCGTCCCTTTTCTTTCGTCAACTCTGATTAGTCCGTTATAGTATTTTATTATAATCAGACAGACGATTGGAAATACTAATGATGCAATAATCGATAACTCGTATGGCTTTGCTAGAAATATAGTCCAGACTGCTATTATACCACCAGTCCAGTTAAGAATTTTAGCTGTTTTGTGCGCCTTAATCAATCTAAGATCCCTCTCTTCTGCGGACGAGCCAAACTCTTTGCTTTTTAATATTTCTTCATGTTCGCGGTTAGCTTGGACAAGGTCAAGATTCGGGTAGTGTTCTGCCAACCATTCTATAATTTCATCTTTGTTTCCAAAATATATGCTGACCTTTATTTTCTTTTTTTCTTTATTATTTGATTCAATGAATATGTATTTGTCGGTTACTCGAAATCCCTTAATCTCATGGAGCATCAGCTCTCGTTTTGAAAATACACCTTCGCTATATATCTGATCTTTATCGATAACGAATTTGCCTTTGATAGTGTCCAATAATCCCATAACCATCAATGCAATCATCCCCAATGAAATCGGAACGAGGATCCAGTATGCATTTGAATTTACATCACCCCTCATTGCCGGTATAAAAGGCATTATCAGCATCCAACAAAACAGTGCAATTAATAATGGGGTTGTTATGTAAATAAAAATTGCCCAAGGTTTGGATATTTTATATTCTCTCATATGATTCCTATTCGTTAATGTGATTTGTGCCTAAGGAGCTTGATTGACCATTTTCCTATAAACTTATTAAAAGTACAAAAGGAAATTAGTCCAGGAAGCTTTGAGATTAATTTCGAGAAGAACCGTAATTTGCATTTACGAAATGCACCAAGCACTATCTAATTGAGTCGTTCTGCTCTATAGTGGGAAGTATTTTTAAAGAAACCGTCATACGTCTTTCTTGCAATTACGTGTCCTTAGACGTGCGTTTCGCAATGATTTTGTTAGTCGTAGGTCTTTAATAATATTTATAATAAAATTGTCGATTCCCTGCTGTTTTCAGTAATTCATTATCATAATAGCTGTATTTGTGTGCAAACGTGTTTGTTAATTTCTTCCTGTTCCTAAATAATTGTTTTTTATAAAAATAGTATGTTGCTTGAACCAATTTATTGCGCTCATATTCATATATTGTTTTAGAGTCTATTTGTTCAAAAGATTTTCTAATTGAATTTATATTACCGTAATTGATCCAGTAAGTTTCTTGTGGCAGACATTTTTCGTCAGTTTTGTTTTGAAATATATCCATCCCTTTTGTAAAATGAGCTAAAAGACAGCCGTTCGTGTCATATAGGTTCAATTCTACAGTGTCGTTTTTTGAATTTTTATGTAAATAAACAACCGAAGTTAAGTTCCAGTTCTTATCATAAAAAAAGTGATGGAAGTCAACTTTCTTTAATTTTCCATTTGGATAATAGTACATGCTATCCGTCCAATAATGCCTTGGGTTATAAAGAATTAGTTTACCTACCCGATTTTCCTGATTATAAATTATCTTCGTTGAATCCTCGGAGGACGCATGTTTAGTGAATGAAGATAATCGATTTATACTATCATACTTATAGGTCAACCAATAGTAAGATTTACCAATGAGAAATTTTCGATTTTGGATTCTTCCGGTTTCATCGTATTGTTCGACAAATTCAAGTATTGAGTCCTTAGTCTCTGGTCTAAATAATATGCCTGAAATTTCTTTGATATGATGCAATAATGCAAACGACTTGTTCTGTTTTATTGTCGTGTCGATATAATCAATGTCAATCAGATCAATCAATACGTTTGGCCTTATAGGTTGAGCAATTAAATTAAAACTATAAAAGAAACAAAAAAAAATATATAAATTTTTCATTCTAACATTATATGGAGTTCTGCCTTTTAAAAAGGCGCCTAACGGTTCCCGGCTAAGGCATCAGTTGCGGATTTGAAAAGGAAAACTGTCTAAACCAATAAAAATGATTAAAAGTACAAAAGGAAATTAGTCCCGAAAGCTTTCGGGACCAGAAATTTCGCGAAGCATCCAAATTTGCATTTTCGAAATGCACAAAGCCGCAATCGTGCTTAGCCGGTGTTATATGCAGTTATTAATGTGAGCCATATCTTAATGCGATCCTATGGTTCAGTGTATAGCTATCCGTGTAATGGTCTAATGGAATATTATACCCGTACGTCAAATGAAACCCGCGCCAGTTAATTCCGACTTCTGGCGTTAATCGATGGTCGTAATTTTTATTAATGTTTGTGTATGAATGTCCGACCGAACATTCCCAACCTACTGGAAGTTTTCTTTTATGGATAAAAAGTCTAAGGCGAGTAGAAGGAGTGAAATAGGTCGACCCGTTAAGTATTAAAAGATTTGCTGCAACTGCCAAACCGATATTGTTATGGTTTTTAAAAGCGTCTAATAATATTAAAGGAGAAAGTCCTAATTCAAAATTACTTGTTCCTTGCCACGCATATCCAACGTGGGGTACCATATCAAACTTCTTAACGTGAGAACGATCTGTCTGTCCGCGCAACGTAAACGATAAAAAGAATATTATCGTTGTTGCAGTCAGTGTACGTCTCATAATAATTGCATATAACGTTCCCAGGCCTGGCGCTCGTTTGGGTTTCTTACTATGTTTTTAATTGCGAAGCCTGATTTTAAATTTACTCAAATTTGTCTTACGAAGCGAAATTTCCAAATGGCGCCAGACCTGTGTTAGCACCAGTAGTTCATCTGTCTATCATATTTAATTTCGCGTCTTACTTATCCACCTGTCGCTCGGCCCCTCACCTTCGTAATAAATAATTTCAGCGTCACCAAATACTATAAGTGTTCCCAGTTAGCGGTTCGTTGTTTTTCTTTCTGTCGTGTTGGTCAGGATTATTTTGTTGGCTTTTTGTCGAGGAACTTTTCAATCATTGGAACTACTAGGTCGCTTTCTTTAAAGTCGGCTGTTACTGTTGTAATTTCTCCAATATATTGTCCGTGTCCGCCTGGAATTATTGCTAATTCAGAGTTTGCAATATGTCTGTGAAGTTCAATAGCGTGTTCGGGAGTAATAACGTCTTTGTCGCCAATAATGATTAAAGTTGGAGCTTTAATGGAGTTGATTTGCTCGTCTGGAATGTCTTTGAAGTTTACCATTCTTTTTGCATCTCTGTCGTGCATTACTTGCAAACCATTCGTGTCTATTGCAACTTTTTTGTAACCAACTTTTAAAAGCTCAGGCATATTTTCCAATTTGGCATTTTCCATGAAGCCCCAAAACCAATCAGGAACTCCGTTTCGTTTGGCAAGTGCTGAACCTAAAATCATTTTGTTAACTAATTCAGGATGTCGAATTGCGATTTGTAAAGTAGTTGTTCCACCGTTGCTAAAACCCAAAAAGTCCGCTTTGTTAATTTTTAAGTTTTTAAGAAGTGTAGCAACATCATCTGCGTCCTGTTCAAACGTAAGGTCAGCTTTACGGTCATTAGTCCGTCCGTGAGCTTGAAGTTCAACGGCAATTACTTGTCTGGTTCTAGCAAAAAGTGGAATGATTTTTTCAAAATTTGTCTGAATGGTTGAACCTCCACCGTGAATTAAAACAATTGGTTTGCCTTGTCCATGAACTTCATAATACATTTTGAGTCCATTCACTTCGGAATAGCCGTTCTTAAAAGTCAAACTGTCACTTGTTGTTGTCGCCATACTTTTATTTATCTCTTCTGTTTTATTATTGCAAGATGTCAACATGACAATTGTCAACGCAATATAAATAAATGTCTGTTTCATTTGCTGCTTGTTGTGTCGTCTGTTACAATGACCGCTAACGGTTTCCGGCTAGGCACAGTTGCGGATTTAAAAAGCAAAGCTGTCTTAACCGATAAAGTTCATTAAAAGTACAAAAGGAAATTAGCAAATGCCAGAAATTTCGCGAAGCACCTTAATTTGCATTTGCGACTTGCAAAAAGCCGCAATTGTGCTTAGCCGGTGTTACCAGCTGCCTTATTTTTTCCGGTTGTCAAAGTTTACTGTAAACACAAAGTTCTTGTCTACCATAGCATGGTTGTCGTTGATCTGATAAATCTCTTTTGTCGGGGAAGCCAAGCTTAGATTTTGTCTGATCGCTAGCTTGTTGCTTTTAATAACATTGTCAATATTCATTTTGTCAAGAGTAATTATAGTGTCGGTCATTGAATATTTTCCTCTAAAATAGTCTACACCGATCCCGCTGCTGTTACAAAACTTATAAGTTCCATCTTCTCTGAATTCGAACCATGCACCGTTATATCCTCCGTCATATGCGGCTTGTAGTAATTTAGGTGATTTGTCGCGCAACGAAAGTACGTAACTCGTAACGAAAAATGACAAAATTAAAAGCAGTCCTGCAATTGTCGGTATGAAGTTAAGTTTGTTTGAGGTCGCCCGATAAATTCTTTGGTCTCTATAAAGAACCCAACAAAATAATAAGAGAAAAATGATACTTACTAAACCAAACATCATTCCTGTCAGAATAAAACTACTGTCGGAGTCAACGATTATTATATGGTCTAAAAATAATCCGACAATAAGAATAGGAATTAATCGCAGTAGGATTTTCATTTGTCGTTAAGGTTGCTGGTAACGTTCCCAGGCCTGGCGCTCGTTTGGGTTCCTTACTATATTTTTAATTGCGAAGCCTGATTTCAAAGTTAGTTCAATTTGTCTTCCGAAGCGAAATGTCCAAATGGCGCCAGACCTGTGTTACCAGTATGTGTGCCACACACAGATTATTTACAATAGTCTTTAATATCGTCTTCAGCTTCTTTCAACCCGAGTTCAAATGCTTTCTTACTGTCTGAACAGGCTAGTTCCTCTTGTCCCATGTCGCCACGCGCTAACGCTCTATTATGATACGCACGAGGGTCATTTGGATTTAGTTCAATTGCTTTACTTAGTGCTTTGTCAGCGTCAGGCAATCGTTTGAGTATTAGAAAATGAGCGCCAAGGTTTAGATAGTTGTCGGATATTGTTGAATCTATTTTAATTGCAGCTTCATAGTCTTTTAAAGCACCATCATTGTCTGAAAGTTTAGCTTTTTCGTTTGCTCGATTAGAATAAGCGACAGCGTCATTTGGAGAAATTGAAATCAGAATAGAGTAGTCTGAAATTGCACCTTTTGAATCGCCCAATTTTCCTTTCGAAAGTCCTCTCATATAGATCGCTTCAGTATTAGTAGAGTCTAGTTCGAAAGAGTGGCTGTAAAGTTTAACTGCTTCGTTAAAGTCCCCCGCTTGAAATTTTTGCAAGCCTAAAAGGCAATACTGATTTGTCTCGGCACCGTCAACGGTGTGATTGTCTGAGGTCTTTTGTCTGTCCGTACAATTTGTCAGAAAGAAAAGTGTAATTATTATTGAGAATATTTTTGTCATATCGATGTCTCGGCACATTACTGGTAACGTTTTCCCTTTAGTTTGCAAAGTATTAAATATAGGTTTAAATTTCAATAAAGGAAAACGGGTGAACTATAACGTTTCCTAGGTTGTCGTAGACCTATTAGCCGC
>JAQZBR010000003.1 GCA_029237775.1 Bacteroidota bacterium | reverse complement strand
TGTTCCGCAACGGTTACCAGGTGTTGTTGAAGCAACAGAAGGTGCTGCATTTATTGTAGCCAGAACCGCAGTCCTTGCTGATGTACATCCGCCATTTGTGGCATCAACATAATATGTTGTTGTTGTGCTAATGCTCGGTGTTGTAAATGAAGTGCCTGTTCCAAGGCTTGTTCCGCCTGTACTTACTGAATACCAATTCAATGTTCCTGCGCTAGCAGCTGCCGCCAGAGTAACTGTCCCTGTTCCGCAGCGACTACCCGGAGTGGTTGAGGAAATTGTTGGAGCAGTACATCCGCCTGTAAATGTCACAGAAAAATCTTCTACTTGTCCGTATTGAGGTGTATAACACGAACTTGAAATGGTGTTATTTGAAAAATCTGAGATCACTCTTATCCAAACAGGCTGTCCTGTAACAGGAGAAGCAATGGTTGTAAAGCTTCCGGTATGAGTAGAACCGCCTGTATTATCAGAATATACATTTTCCCCCGCATCTGAAAAATCTCCGTTGTTATTGTAATCTATATACACTTTGACTTTTTCAGGATTTACTGTATTGTTCTTAACGGTAATTGAATACAAAGTGCCGGTTGCCAGGCTAAAATTGCCACACCAGTTGTTTCTAAAGCCACCATCAGCGACTGTTCCGCTTGAAGAATAAGAGGTACTGCCGATAGTAAGGCCATAAACTCCCATACCTGCATTATTAATGAGGTTGGTTGATTGAGGTGAACATAGTTTTGTGACAGATGGTGAAGAGCCCGTCACGGGTAATAAAGCCGGAGAGGTCAACAATGAAGCCCTTGAGGTTGAAATAGCAGCCCTCATTCTTGTTTTTTGATCTGCAGTGAACATTACCTGGCATACATCAGAAGAATATGCCATAATATTTTGAACTACATTGACAAGACTCTGACCTGTACAGCTAGAACCTGTTGATCCGCAATCGCCATCATCTCTGTTATGAGCTTCGGTATCGCAACATTGGTCTCCATCAGTAGCACAAACCGCGTTTGTCGGGCACTGATCAGCAACCCCGTCATCATCAGCATCATCACCTTCAAACGTATGGTAAAGATTAAAGGCATGTCCCAGCTCGTGGTTTGCTGTTGCATTATGACGAGTGTATGATTTAAGTGTATAGCCAATTGTGCCGTTCGGATCATATCCAAAAGAATTGTATAAAATTACGGCACCATCATAGGTTGACGAAGCACCCGGGAAATAAGCATATCCTTGCGTTCCCGAACCTCCATTATTTCCATCGATCTCACTTACGATCCATATATTATAGTATTCGGAATTCGGCCATCTGCTTAAAGCTTTGATAGTGGTTTCGTTGGACGAGGTTATTCCGTTTGTCGCATAATCCGAGGTGGATGATGCGTTTACACGAACAATTCCTGTTGTAGCTGCACAAAAAGGATCACGGCTTGCTAACTGAAACTGAACTTCAATGTCAGTTAGATAAGATCCGGCTCCGCTATAGCAATCATTTAAATTAGCAATAGCACTATTGATTTGCGCATCTGAAATATTTGTTGTTGTGCCAACAGCTTCACCTTTATGTAATACATGAACAACAACCGGAATTGTATAAATACCACCAGATCTTTGGCCCGAACTTGCAATTTGTCTTATTTGCGCTTCATCTGCCTGTATCCTTGCAGCATACTGAGGATCGGACTGCATCAACTGATGATGCAAAACAGCCGACTTGCAGCGTTCAGTATTTCCGTTTAACGGATGATTAGTTTGTGCCACCCCAACAAATGGAGACGCGAGAATAAGACCCAGGATGAGGCCGCGTAATTTTAACTTCATGAATAATAAATTAGAAAGTGAAATAGTTCTATGTAGTGTGAAGTTAACAAAAAAGACCGATTTAACAAGCTTTTTTTTAGAGCAATCGGTATTATTAAGTATTGATCTTATATTTGTCCCGTAAAATCACATGAAACATTTTCTTAGCCTTTGTTTAATTCTGTTTACTTCAGCAACCTTTTCACAAGACACGTCTGAGATTAGTCATGGTACGATAAAGGTTCAAAGACAGGGGACTCTCCATTCTGTTTTTTATGACGATGTAAATTTCCGTCTTGTTTGTAAGGATGTGTATGGAAATATAAATGATACAGCTGTTCTTTCATTTGATCTTAAAACAACTGTCAAAGGTTTAGCCTATTCAGAACAAACCACCGGGTGCTTCATCTCTAAGCCCATGCAACAAAAGCTTGCCAGGCTCGATGGCATTGTCACCCTGTTTTTCTCAAATATTAAAGCGAGAGATCGAAATGGTTCTATAGTTTCATTTCCCGACTTTAAAGCGCAAACGGGAAATGCACGTGAACGGGAAGACTACTAAGAATAAAATTCTTTATTGAAATTCACCAGATAAAGTTTCTGTGAAGCCCTCGTCATGGCAGTATATAACCATCGTAAATACTCAACATTCAACATTTCATCAGTTAAATATCCCTGCTCTACAAAAACACATGGCCATTGTCCACCCTGAGCTTTATGGCAGGTAACTGCATAAGCAAACTTTACCTGAAGAGCATTAAAAAAACCATCTTCCTTAACTTTTTGAAGCCGTAAGCGTCTGTCCGCAACATCATTATAATCAAGCATCACCGAATCGAACAGCTTTTTATTTTCAACCTGCGATAATGCAGGTGCTTCACTCATTATGGTATCTAAAAGCAGGCGAACCTCCAGGTCAGGTTCATCCGGGTAATCAATCATTCTTATTCTCACATCTGCGAAACGAAAACCATGCATTTCCTGCATCTTGCCTACCCTTAATATTTCAATAATATCACCATTCGCAATAAAGCCTGCCTTTGATTCTTTTTCAGGAAGCCAGAAATAGTTGTTTTTTACCACCATCATATAATCACCTGCTGACAGTTCACTTTCCTGCCACCTGATCCTTGCTCTGATTTGCTGGTTATAAATATTTGCGCGTTTATTTGATCGGCAAACGATCATCGTGTCTTCAGCACCGAATTTATTATAGGCTTCGTTTAAGGCATCTTCCAGCTCCGAACCATCAATTCTTAACACGTCCTTGAAATTATTCACATCGAAATGCGGCTGAAGATCATCATCTCCTTTAATCTGATCTCTCAGTGCTGTTGCATTTGTAAGGATTCCAGAATCGTTCGTCTGCCGGACCACTTCAGTCAGTTCAAAAGAATCTATCTGGAACGAATAGGAGGCTTTTAGAAATTCGATATTCAAGGCAGGACTCACGTCCATGCCTACCGGAGGAAGCTGTGCTGTATCGCCAATAAAAATGAGCTTGCAATTCGTTCCGCTAAACACATATTCGATCAGGTCATCAAGCAAACTTCCCCCTCCGAATAAACCTCCCTTGGTCAATCCTCCGCTATTAGAAATCATCGATGCCTCATCGACAATAAAAATCGTATTCGTATGTAAATTCTGCTGAAGGTGAAAAGCAAATCCTCCTTCCTCATTTGATCTGCGGATATAGATCTTTTTATGAATTGTGAAAGCCGGCTTCTTCGTATAGTTCGAAAGAACCTTTGCTGCCCTGCCTGTCGGAGCGAGCAACATGGTTTTCCCGTTCAGTGCCGGCATAGCCTTAACGAGCGAACTCACAAGAGTAGTTTTTCCGGTTCCTGCATATCCTTTTAAAACAAAGATGTGATCCGAATTTCGTCCCAGTATAAATTCCGAAAGTTTGGTCATTAAGGCTCGCTGCCCTGACGTAGTTTCGAAAGGGAAAAAATCCAATAAAATACGTGCGAATTCCTGATGTTCCAATTGGGTTCTTTATTAAAAGAGGGGCGAATTTACAAATAAGGGAGAGGGCTTCCAAGGATAAAAAATATATCTTTGTAAGAATGAGAAAAAGAATTTCCATAGCTTTAGTTTTGATGGCTCTCCTTGCTTGCAAAAAGGAGCAGGATCCTTTAAAACATTTGGTGGAGTGCACTTCGAACATCAGCGATAGAAACTTTTATACATTCTCAATTAATGGCTCTTCAGGAAATGAACTTTCGCAGATCTATACTGTTAGTGGCAATACCGACATTTCACTTATCCTTTTAAATGCTGGCGGAGATACTACCGTGGTGAATTCAGGAGATTCTCTTTGGGTGAGGGGCGGTATCATTGTTGATGGCCGCCTTGTAAGAAATTATGCAGGTTACAGGGATGCAACCTTAACATATCATATTGATAAATGACAACCGAATTAAAAACCAAAATACGTCAGATCAATTCATTTGTCGATGAAGCATTCGACATTGAGCGGCTGGCAGATTTTCACCTTGTGCTTCAGATCGGGAACGATGGCTTATTCGCCATTGTCTATGACAAAGAAAAAAACAAATACATTGCTTTCGAATATTACAGTTTTCAGCAGATCTATAATCCGGAAGTTGTTTCCGATCTCTTTGAACTTGCAAGAAATGAAAGTAAATTCATTGACAGAAAATACCGCTCAGTAACCTGCTCGGTGGTTAATAATCTATCTACACTTGTACCTTCAGCATTATTTGAAAGTGATAAGAAGAAGACCTATCTTAAGTTTAACACATCACTTCAGGGTGATGAGCTTATAATGATCGATGAGATAAGAAATATAGAAACGAAAAATGTTTACGCTCTCCCCTTTAGTCTAAAGTCGAAACTTGACAGTTATTACAGTAAAATAAATTATCACCATTTTTCCAGTGCCCTGATTGAAGACCTTCTAAGTCAGAATAAGAACCAGACCAAGAAGAAATTATTCATTCACGTTCAGGCATCACACCTTGAAACAATTGTTATTGAAGGTAAAAAGTTAATTTTTTACAACACATTCAATTACCAAACTGCAGAAGACTTCATTTATTATGTTCTTTTCGTTTGCGAACAGCTACACCTGAATCCGGAGAACATCGAGACTCTTTTACTTGGAGAGATAGAAAGAACATCAGCGATCTTTACACTTTCTCAAAAATATATACGGAACCTTAAATTTGGTGAGCGAGCCGACAGTGCCGAATACAGTTATCAGCTGCAAACGTTCCCTAAACATTTCTATTTTTCTCTTTTCAATAAATATCTTTTATGATTCGCATTATCAGCGGCACACACAAAAGCAGGGTTGTGCATGCTCCCAAAAATTTACCTGTGCGACCAACCACAGATTTTGCTAAAGAAAGCATCTTTAACATTCTTAATAACCATTTTGAATTTGAAGGACTTAAAGTGCTGGATCTTTTTTCAGGCACAGGAAACATAACCTATGAATTTCTTTCACGTGGGAGTACAGACATTATTAGTGTAGACGACAGCTACCTGTGTACTTCCTTTATAAAAAAAACAATTGAAGCTTTTAAACTGCCAAAGGCCCGGGTTATCAAAGCTGATGCATTCTCATTTCTCAAGAATAACACTGAAACATATGATATAATTTTTGCGGACCCTCCGTATGATCTGGAAAAGATACCAATGATTGCACCTTTGGTATTTGAAAAAGGATTGCTCAGAAAAAACGGCTGGCTGATCGTAGAGCACGGACCTTCCACGGATTTAAGCAATCAGGAACATTTTAAGGAAAAACGAAAATATGGCAATGTCAACTTCGCCATTTTCAGAATTGAGGGCTAATCATTATATTCGTATAACTACACATACATTATGAAACGCATAGCGATATTTCCCGGTTCATTCGACCCTATCACAAAGGGACATGAAAACATACTACAACGGGCACTGCCTTTGTTTGATGAGATAATTATTGCGATAGGAAAGAACAGCAACAAGCAAAGTTTTTTCAGTTTGGAACAACGCGAAAAATGGATTCGTCAGGTTTTTAAAAACGAAGCCAATGTAAGAGTGGAAACGTACACCGGGCTTACCATTGATTTTTGCAAAAAGATGAACGCCAAGTTCATCCTGCGCGGATTGCGTACTTCAGCGGATTTTGAGTTTGAAAAAGCCATCGCACAAAATAATAATATGATGGCTCCCGAAATCGAAACAGTTTTTATTTTGCCTATTCCTGAGCTATCTGCAATAAACTCGACAATTGTACGTGATATAGTTCGCAATGGCGGAGATGCAACGCCTTTTGTTCCCAATGGAATCGACCTGAAAGACATAAAGGCATAATCTTCGCTGTACAGCGTATTAATATGAAAACCCTGAAACTTTTTTTTATTTTTTTTCTGCCGCTACTATCAGTTGCTCAAAATGTAACAATCAAAGGCCTGGCAAAATCCTATGAAAAAAAAGAAATTGGATTATGGGTTTATAATGACAGGATCTCCAACACACAAAAACTACTCTCCTCATCAGAAATCGACTCCACAGGAAATTTCCTGTTAGAATTCAATATTAAGACCATTGACTTCATCAATCTTAAAATTGATAAAAATGTTTGCTCCATGTTTCTTGAACCGGGACGCAACTACGAAGTGATTATTCATCCTCCTGATTCAACAACTTATCAGAATCCAAATACGGAACATGATGTGAAGATCGAAATTAAGCTCAGCGGCAAAACAGAGATCAACGCTTTAACCATGGATTATGACAAAAGATTCGATGATTTCCTTACTCTTAATTATGCTGCGTTCCTGAAACGTGCACCACAGCCGGCACTGGATTCATTTAAAAGAGAAATGAATAATTTCTATTCAACAGTCAACAACCCTTATTTCAATAATTACATAAACTATTCAATAGCATCAATGCAGCGCAATACTAAGATGAGCGAAAAAAAGCTGTTTGAAAGGTATATTTTGAATAAGCCGGTACTTTATGATCACCCGGAATACATGGCCTTTTTCAATTCTTTCTATAAAGAAAAGCTACAAAACTTTGCCTTGTCGAAAAATGGCAATGATCTTCATTTCATTATAGATGATCGCGGAAGTTACCCGGCTTTAGTAAACGCTATGAAACGCGCACCATTTATTTTGAATGATACCATTTGCGAGCTTGTGATTCTTAAAGGCATTTACGAATCATATTATGACGGATCATTTAAAAAAACGGGGATCAAAGCTATACTACAACAAATGGCTGCAGAAAGCGCGATCTCTGAACACCGGAAAATAGCTCAAAACATTCTGAATTCTTTTTCCCCTTTACAAAAAGGATCTATTGCACCTTCGTTTGTGCTTCCTGACAAAAACGGTACAACCCATGATCTTGACGAGTTGCGTGACAAGAAGTATATTTATCTGATCTTCTTCGATAAAAATAATTCTGCCAGCCGCGAACAGATGAAATTAATCCCGGCTTTAAAAAAGACCTATGGAGAGCGAATCAACTTCGTAAGCGTTTCAACCGACAAATCAAATGCAAGCCTGAATGATTATCAGCAGAAAAACCCAAAGTACGACTGGCTGTTTTTATATGACGATTCTAATGGCGAATTAAAAAAGAATTATGAGATAGTGGCTTTCCCAACTTATTTCCTTATCGGCCCGGATGGCAAGTTTATTCAAGTGCCTGCCGACAGTCCTGAAGAGGATATTGAGCAAATATTCTATGATCTTACGAAATTAAAAAGTAAGCTCCACGGTATCGGAAATAAACAAAACCAGAAATAGGTTGGAGGCCGGGGTTGTGGGACTTAAGGCAGAAAATTTTGACTTAAGTTTTAAAATTCAAATTCAATTATTTTATTTCCTCAATAAGATCAAGGATAGACCCATACGTATTCTCTCTCACCTTTTTCATATCTCCGTTTTTGATCCATTGCACGTCAGTTATGCCTTCTTCTGTTTGAGGAACTAATTTGGAGCCATCGCTCGAAGACATTTCAAACCAATAGGTAGGCTTTAAAATAGCTTTATCGTCAATTGAATACGTGTGATAGGTTGTAGGCAATTCTTTTATGATTTCAAGTTTCGAAATTCCACACTCCTCTTCAACTTCTCTGATCGCAGCCTCCTTAATTAATTCGTCCCTTTCAATTTTACCCTTCGGAAGATCCCATTTGCCGTTTCGGAAAATGAAGAGATATTCATTGTTAGGGTTTCTGACAATCCCACCTGCTGCCTCTACGATTTTAAACATGGATTTAAACCACTGAAATAATTTTTCTTCATCTTTATTGTAAAACCTTATCTCATCAATTTCATTACTCCCAATCAGGATATTATAGAAGTTTTTCATCTCTTCTGCGGAAAGAACCTCAACTGAAATAAAAGCGGATGAAGGTTCAGAAAGCTTATAATTACTGATCAAGCGTATGGTTTTCCCTGTTGAAGTAATCTTAATCATTGTTTAATTTGTTAATTAAATTTTGCCTTTGCTTAGACATAGTTTTGGTATATTTGCAGTATGATATTGAACGATGAATCTGCCTTAAAAGTTGCTGAATTTTTGCTACAAGTTAAGGCAATTAAATTACAGCCCAACAAACCATTTACCTGGGCATCAGGCTGGAAATCCCCCATATATTGCGACAATCGCGTAACTCTCTCATATCCAAAGGTCCGGACGTATATTCGTCAACAATTCGTTAATGCTATAAACGAAAAATATGCCAAGCCGGATGTTATTGCCGGGGTAGCAACAGGTGGAATTGCTCAGGGAGCTCTTGTTGCACAGGAATTAGGACTTCCATTTGTGTATATTCGTTCCGAGGCTAAAAAACATGGCTTATCAAATCTTATCGAAGGTGTTGTCGAAAAAGGACAATCTGTGGTTGTTATTGAAGATCTTATTTCAACAGGAGGCAGCAGCCTGAAAGCTGTGGAAGCTTTACGTGAGGCTGGTTGCGAAGTTAAAGGAATGGCTGCGATCTTTACGTATGGCTTTAAAAATGCTGAGGACAACTTCAAAACAGCAAAATGCAAGCTTTTGACGCTAAGCAATTACGATACGCTTGTTAAGCAGGCCCTTCAATCCAAATATATTACGGAAAAAGACCTTAAATCCCTTCAGGAATGGCGCCTGAATCCTGCGGAATGGGGGAAGCTCGTTGGTAAAGAATAAAATCATCTTACAACAAAATTTATGTCAAAAACAAAACTACAAAGTGAAAAAGTAGAGATCAATAACTCTGCAGAAAAGATATTCAACTACCTGAGCGATTTTAATAATTTCCAGCATTTGATGCCTTCACAGGTTACAAACTGGCAATCAAGCTCTGAAGAATGCTCTTTCACTATAAATGGGATGGCTACGATCGGAATGAAGATCATTGAAAAAAATCCTTTTTCAAAAATTACCATTACATCAAATGGTAAGGTTCCTTTTGACTTTCATTTATATGTTCTTCTTGAAGAAAAAGGCCCTGAAAATTGTGTCGGCCAGCTCACATTTGAGTCGGATATGAACCCAATGCTAAAGATGATGGTTGAAAAACCTTTGGGAAATTTCTTTAACATGCTTGCTCATAAGATGAAGGAAATTAAATAGGCAAAATTATCCTTATAAAAGAACGCCCCGTGAATAATCACAGGGCGTTTTTTCTTTCTTATAATATTATTTAATTACATTAAAAATTTTCTTCGTCTGTTTTTTATGCTCATCTGTAACACTTAGAATGTAAGAACCCTGAGATAATTTAGTAACATCAAGCGATGTGGTATTCTCACCTGCAAATGCTTTTACAGAAGAGAACATTTGCTTTTTGCCCATCATATCGAAGATTTCAATCGTTAGGGCCTGAGCATTGATAATATTCATTTTTATTGATACAGAATTAACAGACGGATTTGGGTACAAGGATGCGATCACAATTTCGCTTGTTTCAATTTCTTTTATCCCAGCCGGCAGCGCCACACAAGAATTTGAACAACTGCAATAAGTGGTAGTGGAATTTATCGTCCCACCTGGACCATCAATCCCGAAAGTAGGATTTCCTGCATCACAAAGATCAAGGTGTGTAGAAGCAGATCCAATAGTTCCTGTATTATATGAGCCTCCTGAAATATTAAAACCTCCACATCCCGAAGTTGGACCGGTTACAAGTGCAGTATTATACCAATCTCTGCCAATAACTCCCATGCAATTCATTTCAAAAATAGAGTTCGTTGAATTATAAAAATCACGGGACACTTTATAATATCCGTAATTCCAATAACCGCTGTTATACGCATTAGCGAAATCCATATTCACTATAAAGCTTCCCGTAGCATTATTCGTAAATGATGCCATTGAATCCGCCATATAATCAACTGTAATATCTCCGTTATTGGTAATGCTTGAATTATCTGAATTACCTAATCTCAATCCTGTGATGCTTCCATTATTATAATTTGTCAGTAAAGAATAGATATTTGTAACTAACAAACTATCCATCGTCACTACTGCACGATTGCTGAAAACTCCCTGGCCTGAAACAAGGATCTTGTCTGTATTAATTGTTCCGTAGTTATTAAGTGTACCTCCTGCCACCCATAAATTAGTTGAATTGATCGTTCCTTGGTTGCAAAGTATTCCACCGGTTCCCACAGTGATCAAACCTGTACATGTACCGGTGGAAGCAATGCAAAGGGTCTGGCCTGAACCAATGACATGGTTCGCTGCATCTGTGCCGGTGATGGTTGTTGTACAGCTGCATTGCGCTTTAACATCGTAGCCAATGACGCATAATACTAAAGCCATAATAATCTGGTAAAAATGCTTCATAATTGTTTTTTTTAAAGGGTTATCTGATTAAAGTTACTGAACCTTTTCTTTCAATGTAATTTCCTCTTGAAGTTTTAAAACGTAAAAGATACACATAAACTCCCACTCCGCTTTTTTGGCCCTTATGAGTTCCATCCCAGCCTTGCGAAACATCGGTAGTACTGAAAATTTTTAGGCCCCAACGGTTAAATACATCAAATTCATAATCGCTGATGTCGATATAATTAGTCACCGGAATAAAAATATTGTTTAAACCTGCAGGCTTAAACGCATTAGGAATATAAACTTCAGCTTCCTGATAAGCCTCAGTAATATTTGAGGTACTGTTTTCACTGAAACCATAAGCATTCCCCATACCTTCCAATGCTTCTACATAATAACTAAATACACCCTGACCCGAAGAAATCATAGAAATATCATCTGTGTAACTATAAGAACCTGAATTATCATACAACACATTAGCAATTGGAACAGGATCAAAAACGCCATCGATTCCTCTATAGATATTGTACGACATTACATTCCCACTCCAGTCTTCATATTGATTCCATGTAATAATATTTGTAAGGTCTGATCTGCCTGCACCCTGAGCAAGAATTGTTCTTCCGATATTCGTTGTCAGGCCGTCATATCCGCAACTATCAACATTTACAACTTTATAATAATAACTGAGTTTATCTGTAAACACATTCATATCTGTGAAAACCACCGGTGTGGTATTACTCGCAGGAATACTCCCCACGCTTTCAAAATTAGCAGAAACGGTGTCTGCAGAACGAAGTATTTTATAAGATTTGGTTGAAGAGGCTGTATCGATATGACAGGTAATCACCACTCGGTCTGGATCGCTAACGCTGACTTTTCTTAAATATGAATATTGAGGTGCAACCGGAGTTCCCGAATAAAAAGTATACCTGTTGGAAGAAGCGGTTTTAGTTCCGGATGCATCAAAGGCCGTTACCTTAAAATAGTAATTGGAGAGCGGAGGAAGTGGTGAAACTGTATAGGTAAGAACTGTAGGGCCCACAGTTCCCCATAGAGTGTAAGGACCGGAAGCAGAAATAGTGGAAACATAAATCCTGTAGCCCGCAAGCCCGGATCCAATCGTTGAATAAGCGTTCCAGTTAAGGATTGCACTTCTTGAACAAATGTCAGCTTCAGCATCAAGATGAATTGTTTTTAATGGATCACCGAGCGGGCTTGCATTACCGCAGCTGTCGAGTGCAACCAGTAAATATTCTTCGGCAGTGCTACCTGCAGCAGAAACTGTGTTCGTAAAACTGACATTATTGATTCCGTAAACAGTGTCAATCGGCAGCCATGATCCACTCGAGAAACCATAAACAACATAAGCTTCCGCATCAGGTGAAGGATTGATGTTCCAGCTTAACAACGCGTCATTATTGTCATCTACACTTAAGGTATCAATGATTGGCGTAGAAGGTACGATCCTGTTTTGAAAACTCCCTCCATCAACTGACGACACTGATACACATCCTGAGTTGTCACTTATCTCTACACGATAATTTATTGACGCACTGCAAATAAAGATAGTATCAACGAATGCAAGATTGCTTGTACTGCCGGTCAATGTCCATACCCCTGCAGGATATTCGTTATAAATTTTATAAACGCCTGAGGAAGATCCCGGGAGAGGACTGGCGATAGCGTTCCAATTCAAGACCGCAGTCCCATTTCCAGGATTAGAAACATTCAACAACATTGATCTGACTGTGTCAACAGCTGGCGATAAAAATTGCCCGTTGCATCCCGAACGTGTTCTGATATAATAATATCTGACTGCAGAATTAGCGTTTGCTCCCACATGCGTGTAAGTGTTTTGGCTTAATGTAAAAACACTGTCAAGCAAAGTATAAGGCCCACTCAAGGAAGATGAAGTATAAATCAGATACGCATTAAAGGAAGATCCCGTATCAGAAGGAACAGCCCAGGTCAGGTTTACATTACCGGAGGGAAGAACAGAAACGCATTTGGGAGATGGAGACGCGACAATGTTTGCCAGTACAGTAATTGAAACTGTTGAAATTCGTTCTGCGGGTGAAGGACAAAAATCATCTTTCGATTTAAATACAAATGTGTACGTGTTTGAATGTGTATTACAAATCGAATTATAAGTCAGATGACTGCAAGCGGTCTGCCAATTAAAAGCAATAGCCGCACTGGCCGGAGATGAAAGGGGAGGGGCCGGACTTAAAGTTGCACAAGGTGGATTGGAACATCCCGCAGAGGCATTCGTATACGCTGTTCCGAATTGACTTCCGGAAGCCGAAATTGAAATTGTTTGAGGAGTGATCCCATCGGAAAGAAATCCGGGATCGGATGCTGTCAGGGTGAAGCTTACCAGATCGCCAGCAAGTACAGTATCCGCATAGGATGTAAAAGCAACTGAAGGAGAAGAGTTCGAACCGCAAGGGAGGAGAACCATCTGCATTTCGCGATAGATCTCACCTACAAGCTGTCCGCATTTCCATGCTTCCACTTTTATAACAGTTATAAAACTTCCCTGCGTGTAAGAAGTAAAGGAAATCTCACCTGTTGAAGGATTTATAACGGCAGGAATATTTGAAGAGTTTTGCGATGTACCCGGCAAAGGGTTATTAAAAGTATATCCTGAAGAGAAAGGAACAGGAACCGGATTGCCGGGCGGGTTAAAGGTCCCGGTGTAATCATCCAATGGCTGAGCCCAGGAATAATGAAGTGAATCCAGCTCAGGATCGGAAGCATTGTGGTTATATGTAAATGCATTACCCAGACAGATCACAGTACTTGGAAGCTCGAGAAACCGCGGTGATGAGTCAAAACAAGGATTAGCGTTCTGTCCGTTAAATGAATGCATGATCGCGCGCAGCGTATAACCATATCCGCTTGGAGTTTGAAGATTACTTATCAAGCCGTTTCTGCAGCAACCCGTGTAACTAAAGATCCATCCTGCTGGTGGTGGCACACCGGACAAGGTAATTGGAGCAGACTGATATGTGCATTCCTGAGCCGCTCCCGATACCGGTGTAGAACTTGCTGGCCAATTCGGTTGTGATATTGCATTGGCGCATGTGATAGCCGGTCCCGCGGCATTGCAGACCGGAGAGATCTCGATCTGTGAAATTAAGTTTAATGTGATAGTAGTGAGTCCGGGAAAATTAGAAACATCGAGATTTACAGCCGAAGAAAAATCATTTCCGTTGCAGTCACGATAAAGCTTCATCGTAAAAATATACTGACCGCTCCCCTGACAGGTCCAGGTGATCTCACCGCCCATTAGATGGGAAGCATCTGCCCTGTTTATAAACAGTAGAAAGCCGAATATAAGCAGAGATAATTTTTTAAACATTTGGCATTATTATTTTTTCCCGACCACCAGCTCAATCATTGAATCCTTGTCGAAATATTTATTCGCCAGATCTCTTAGCTGTGATGCTGAAATACTTTTAACGGTTGCAATGTATCTGTCGAAATAATCATAACCCAAACCATATTCAAGTATCCCCTTAAAACGATCAGCCAGAGCGAAGGGCCCATCTGCATTCCTCATAAAGGTACCGAGCATGTAATTCCTTACCAGTTCCAGTTCTTCGGCTCCAACTTCAGTTTCCCTTAAACGCTCCATCTCTATGTATATTTCATCAAGCGCTTTGCTGCAAACATCTACGCCAACCTCAGTTGAAATGAAAAAATAACCGCCATGCTTCAGAGATACAAGGCCGGATCCAATTCCATAAGTGTACCCTTTGTCTTCACGGATATTCGACATTAATCTCGAACCAAAATATCCACCAAAGACTGTATTCAATACCTGCACAGGATGGTAATCATCATGAGTTTTGTTGAACATCGGTTTACCGATCCTTATCGCTGATTGCAAAGCATCCTCTTTAAAAACCAACTGTTGTTTATCTGTTGTGGTTTGCATCGGTGCAGAACCTACCTTTGCGAGCTGATCACCGTTCCAATCGTTTCCACCAAACAAATCATCGATTGCAGTATACACATCTTCTGTTACTTTACCTGCAAGAATGATTTTACAATTGCTGGAACGATAGTGTGAACGATAAAAATCCACAAGATGAGAACGATTGATGATCTCAAAATCTTTGTCCTTAACATCAATACCATAAGGATGCTTCTCTCCGAATACAAGCTCACTGAACCTCTTACGTGCGATGGTAGCCACTTTCTGGTTGTTTACCAGAAATTTTTGTTTTTTATTCTGAAGATGAATATCCAGTTCCTGCTGAGGAAAAACCGCATCCTTGATCACTTGTTCGATCACCGGTAAGGTGGATCTGAGATGTTTGTTCAATGTATATAGAATAACTGAAGCGTTATCCTGTTCGACACCCACTTCAAGAAAGGCACCGTAAAAATCAACCGCATCAGCGATCTGTGCCGCATTCATTGTAGAGGTCCCCTCTTCCAGCATCGAGTTAACTGTAGTTGCCTGTAAAGGCATCTTTTGCTGATACATACCTGCAGAGAAAAGAAATTCGATCTTTATGATATCCTGAGTCCCTGCATTTATAGCGTAAACAGGAACATTATTACGAAGCCTTCTTTCACTTGCGTGGATCATTTCGATCTTATCAATTGTATTGAAAGCAGGTATTTTTTTTCTATCGATGATTTCCATAATTTCTAATTTCAATTAATCCCTTAAGAATTATTTTTTTGACTTGTAGTAAAGTGTTGAACAGTTCTCTTTGCGAAAAATTATTGAAGCCTGTTCCATGATCTGTTTGTCCGTGACTGCTAAATATTTCTCTACTTCCTGATTTACCATTCCCGCATCCCCTAATAATTCTGAAACAGCGAGGTTAGTAGCTTTATTTAGAATATCAACTTCACCAAATACGTGAGAAGCTTCCATCTTATTTTTAACTTTGGTAAGCTCATCAGCAGCAACAGGTTCTGTTATCATTCTTTTAAGCTCCTCATCAATAGCCTGATCTGCCTGCTCCATTGTTACACCTTGGGTAAGCTTTCCGGAAATAACGAACAACCCTTTATCAAAATCACCTAATACATAAGCACTGATATCACTGAAAAGCATTTTCTCTTTGATGAGTGAATTATGCATTCGCGATGAATTGCCACGGGAAAGGATATCGGAGATCAGGTCGACAGCATAATATTCTTTGTCGTAACGGGAGCACATATGATATGCCTTATATATCGCATCAACAGGTACATCGCGTTCAACCGTAAGTGATCTTGCTTCAGTCTGTTCTGGCTCAGGCTGAAGATTTCTTTTATTGTCCGGCCCTTTAGGGATCGGCCCGAACCATTTTTCAGCCAGGCGTTTCACCTCAGATGTTTCAACATTACCTGCGACAACCATGATGGCATTATTCGGACAGTAGAATTTTTTAAAGAAGTTCTTTACATCATCGATCTTTGCATTTTCAATGTGAGAGATCTCTTTACCAATTGTATCCCATTTGTAAGAATGCACTTTATAAGCCATTGGTCGTAAAAGAAGCCAAACATCTCCATATGGTTGGTTGAGATATCGTTGCTTGAATTCTTCAATCACCACATTACGCTGCACTTCGAGGCTTTTTTCAGAGAATGCAAGACTAAGCATTCTGTCGCTTTCCAGCCAGAAACCGGTTTCCAGATTGCTAACCGGCAGTGTCAGATAATAATTGGTAATATCATTTGTTGTAAAAGCATTATTCTCGCCTCCCACCATCTGCAGTGGCTCATCGTAATTGGGAATGTTCACAGAGCCTCCGAACATGAGATGCTCAAAAAGATGTGCAAATCCTGTCTGTTCAGGGTCCTCATCACGGGCGCCCACATTATATAAAATATTAATACAAGCCAGAGGTGTAGCTTTGTCCTTGTGAACTATAACTTTCAACCCATTCTCAAGCTGAAATTTCTCGTATTGTATCATAACGTAACTTAAAGGTTAATGGTTAAAAGCTATTGAGTTGGTTCAACTCTTAAAAACCGTTTATTAATTCTTCTTTGCCTTTTTTGTATTCATCGATGATCTCATCAATGATCTCTTTAGCGGGTTTGATTTCCCTGATAAGTGCGGAGACCTGCCCGATTTCCAGTTCGCCTTCATCGAGATCTCCTTCAAACATCCCTTTTTTTGATCTTCCTTTCCCAAGAAGAGAAGCAAGTTCTTCAACGGAAGCTCCGTTGGCTTCTGCTGCCTGTACTTCTTCGAAGAATTTATTCTTTAAAAGTCGCACAGGTGTAAGCTGTTTTAGCATCAATTTGGTATCACCTTCAACCGAATTTATAACTTTGTTTTTGAATTGAAGACTTGCTGAAGATTCATTTGATGCTACAAAGCGACTTCCTATTTGTACGCCATCCGCACCCAGGGCCATAGCCGCAAGCATTCCTCTTCCGGTACCAATACCTCCGGCAGCAATTACCGGAATTTTTACGGTTTTCCTTATAATGGGAATAAGGCATAATGTTGTCGTTTCTTCCCTCCCGTTATGTCCGCCTGCTTCAAAACCTTCTGCAACAATGGCATCAACTCCGGCATCCTCTGCTTTTTTAGCAAATTTTGAATTCGCTATAACATGAACCACAACTATTCCCTTGGATTTCAACATCGAAGTCCATGTTTTCGGATTGCCGGCAGAGGTAAAAACGATCTTAACGCCTTCTGATATAATAATTTCAATATGTTTATCAATATCGGGGTATAAAAGCGGCACATTTACCGCGAAAGGCTTATTCGTGGCTTTTTTGCATTTTTGAATATGATCACGAAGGGTTTCCGGATACATACTGCCGCTTCCAATCATGCCGAGTCCCCCGGCATTACTCACGGCAGATGCCAGTTCCCAGCCACTGCACCAAATCATTCCTGCCTGAATTACAGGATATTTGATATCAAAAAGTTGGGTAATCCTGTTGGACATTATTTACTTTTTTTATATTTGTAAATTAAGGTACGAAGGTAAAAATATTATTCGGTGTATTTTTATTCGGAAATTTTATATATTTGCATCTATGCGTAAAATACTAGTTATTATAGCTGTTTTATCTTACCCTTTTCTGTCAAAAGCTCAGTACAACTGGGACTTTGGTGTACAGGCCGGGGCTGCCAATTATCTTGGCGAGATGGGCGGTAAAGAAAAGACCCGCAGAAATTTCATCAGCGACTTAAAGATCTCTAAAACACAAGTTACTGCAGGAGGTTTTGCCCGCTATAAATTCACTCCGTTAATCTCTGCAAAACTTGCCGCTAACTGGGTTCGTATAGAAGGTGAGGATAATAAATCAACAAACCGTGGCCGTGTAGGCCGCAACCTTTCATTTCAAAATAATATCATTGAGCTTGAATTAACAGGTCAGGTGTTCTTTTACGAAGTACCGGATCTTGGCCATACCTACAGATACCGTAATGATTTCAAAATGTATGCTTTTGCCGGTGTTGCTGCTTATTATCATAATCCAAGAACAGTATATAACGGTCAATGGGTAAATTTGCAACCCCTGAAAACTGAGGGAGTTTCTTATAAAAAGGTTGGTGTTGCTATTCCTTTAGGAATTGGATTATTCTTCACTCTTGAGAAACGCCATCGCATTGGTTGGGAATTCAGCTGGAGAACCACTTTCACTGATTACCTGGATGACGTTAGCACAGTTTATGCTGATCCTGCTGATCTTACCAGTGCAGAAGCGATCGCTCTTGCTAATCGTCATGATGAATTAGGTGATGCTGATGTGCCTGTGGCTGCGAACTATGCACCCGGAAAAAAACGCGGTGATCCTTCACACAACGATTCATATCTTTCTACATCATTATATTACAGCTATGTGCTTCGCGGGCGAAGCAGCTTCTATCGCTCTAAATATGGAAGTATTTTCAAACACAAAAAGTATAAGAAACGTAAGATACGCGCTAAGTTCTAATTCAAAGCCTCCTCACACGGAGGCTTTTTTATTTAAATGCTATGAGAAAAATCGGATTGATCGGAGGAATAAGTTGGGTTTCAACAGTTGACTATTATAGATTCATAAACACCGGAGTGAATGAAAGGCTTGGGGGCCTCAATTTCGCTGAATGTCTAATTTATTCATTCAATTACGCAGACATCAAGAAAAATAATGATAACAACGATTGGGTCAGCACCCTTTCAATGATCACGGAGGCTTCCCTCCACCTGAAAAAGGGTGGTGCCAAAGCAATTGTTCTTTGTGCGAATACAATGCACATGATAGCTGATAAACTTGAAAAGGCAATAGGAATACCGGTCATAAACATTGCCGCTGCGACAGCGGCTTGTATCACAGCAGAAAAACTTAAGACGGTTGGGCTGTTAGGTACCAAGTTTACAATGGAACAAGACTTCTTTACGGATAAGTTAAAAGAGCATAACATTCAACATCTTATTCCCAACGAAGCTGATCGTGAATTCATTCATCATACGATCTTTGAAGAGCTTGGGAAAGGCGTGATTAAAGAAGAAACCAAAATAAAATACTTAGAAATAATTCAGCATTTAATCAGCGAAGGTGCGGAAGGAATTGTACTTGGTTGCACTGAAATACCGTTGCTCATACAGCCCGAAAATGTACGAGTTCCATTATTCGACACTACACTGATCCATTCACAAGCAGCAGTTAAATTTATTCTGAACGAGACTGTAAATAGTTAAAGGTTATGGTTAATCGGAAGAAAGAATAAAGATCAGAAAAACTGGCTTAATTTAGAAAGGGGCTTTCTGATCAAAGTGAAAAGTCCCGGCTTCAAATTATTAATGAGCCATGCCTTTTTATCTTCGCGATTAGCTTTTATCCTGTTTGCTAAGGACACATTGCTCTTCCCTCCTACCCTCATTTTTACGAGTACTTCAGGTATATAATATGTGCTTACTTTAAAACGATGAAGAAGGCGGAGCATCATTTCGTAATCAGCCGCTGATCTTAAGGTAGTGTTGAATGAACCATATTTTTCGTAAACAGACTTACGGACGAAAAATGACGGATGTGGGGGCATCCAACCTTTGAGGAATAAGCCATCTGAATACTGCCCCGAGTTCCATTTCCGAATAACCTTGCTGGTATCGGTACGATCAACATATTGAAGATCTCCATAAACCGTATCCGGTTTGTAATTGATGAAGGCTTCCATCACTTTTGAAAGTACATGACTGTTGGTAAAAAAGTCATCTGCATGAAGTATACCTATCACATCGCCTTTAGCCAGAGCGATTCCTTTATTTATTGCAAAATATAACCCTTCATCTTTCTCTGACACTATTTTACTGATCTTATTGCTGTACTTGTTTACAATTTCAAGTGTTTTATCTGTTGATTTCCCATCCACAACAATATACTCCACAACAGGATAATCCTGTTCAACTACTGAACGGATAGTGGCCTCAATTGTTGAGGAACTGTTATAGCATACAGTGATCACAGAAATCTTCATCAGGAAATAACCCTTTCTCTTATTTTTTTCGCGGGGTTACCCTGATAGATTCCATAAGAAGGAAGATCTGAAGTGGCGACAGAACCGGCTGAAAGCACTGCATGTGAAAAGCACTTAACCCCGGGACAGACAATTGACTTTGCACCTATCCAGACGCCTTTTTCAAGAACGATTTCTCCAATAATAAGATCGAATGTGTCTTTTTTATAATTATGATTTCCGCAAAGTAACAGGGCCCCCTGAGATATACATACATGATCCGCAATAGTGACATTTGCGAGATTGTCAATCCAGGCATATTCACCAATCCAAACATGATCCCCGATTTTCAGTCTCCAGGGATATTTGATATTTACGTGAGGCTTAATGGTAATGCCATTCCCCATCTCTGCTCCGAAAATCCTTAATAAAAATATCTTAAAACCGCTCAAAGGAAATGATGAATTAAGAAAGACTGAATTTGTAAAATACCATAATGTTCTTTTAACGGAACCGGCTCCAGGATCATACCAGGCGTTATTAAATTTCGACAGATCTGTTTCAATCATAATACAAATTTATTAAGCTACCTGAATAAATCTTTGTTTTGTCTCAATATTTCCTCGTTTGCACTATATTTTCTTGCGAGGTCAAAAGACGATTCTGACAAGCTATTATATTCTGCCTGTCCCATTTTTGCGCAGCTATCTATAATAGTTGCGAAATCAGAAATTGAAGCGAGGCTAAGATCCCATCCAACTTTTTTATTTGAAAGATCCTTCCAGGGAGTTTGATCACTGATGAGAACAGGGCAACCGGCCGAAAGTGCCTGAAGAATGATGTGTCCAAAATTTTCACCTGCAGTCGGCATGAACAGCATATGATACTGTTCCAGTAGCTTCAGGACACGCGAGCTCTCAACGCTCCCTTTATAATTTGCCTTCACGTTCGGGGGCATCTCATCAAGTACAAACTTGCATTCAGCCCAATATTCCTGATTATAAACGGGACCATAAAAATCGAACTCCACATTTTCCTTCACCTGTCTTAAGACCTTTAAAGCATATAAAAGATTTTTTTCGGGAGCTATTCGCGCAACATTCACAAGTTTAATAAAACCACTGGGTTTTTCACGTAATGAAAGCTTATTGCTGACTTCCTTTTGAAACAGATTACCTGCAATTTTAACCGGAGCTTCACCCAGCACTTTGACAATGTCGGCTTTTTCCGTTTCATTTGTCGCATGGAAAGTTACATTATGAAAAAGCTTAAACAGCTGAACAGCTTTCATGAAAACTTTTTTCTTCACTTTTTTCACCTCCAGCGCGCTTTCTGCAAACATTCCACGGGCTGCAACAATAACAGGTTTAGAACGTTTTTTTCGCATGAAGAAAAGCGGGATCAATGTAAAATAAAGAGAGAAGATTCCATTCAGATACAAGTAATCAAAATTCGTTTCCTTAATAAGCTTTCGAATATTTGAGCGTGTTAATTGATCTTCAGAAAAGTAATAAACCCTTGTTCCATCCACCAGCACATTCCATTCATTGCTTTTAATATTTGGATAAGGAATGGTTTCACAATAATCGGTGTCCCTTGTGACTATTGAGAAATCATAGTCGTCACGTAAATGCGCTACAAGATTGGCAACAGACTGGATCGGGCCCCCCGCTTTATACCCGGGCAGGTACCAATCAATAAAAACAAGAATTTGTTTTTTGCTCATCTTCCCTGTTAGCCATTTATATTATTTTCCTGCAGCCAATTTTCCAACACTACAAGATACCAAATTCGCGACCAAGTTATCCTGGGATCATCGGCCATGAAACGTCTCCATAATTCAATGGTGGCGGATTCATTAAACATTTTTCGTTTCGAAAGCGAGATCATTTTTTGCTCACAAAACGTTTTCAGTTCATTTTTCATCCATTGTTTCCAGGGGAAAGTGAAGCCCATCTTTGGCCGGTTAACGATCTCAGACGGAAGAAGATCACCTAAAGAATCAACAAGCAGCTTCTTGGGTGAAGACGTGCTTTTGTATTTATCCGGCAAGCCCAGCACATATTCTACTAGTGTGTAATCAATGAATGGGACGCGCACCTCGAGGGCATGCGCCATGCTCATCTGATCTGTGTCCCTTAACAGCACATTTTGCATATATGTGGAGATCTCGGCAATCGAAACTGACGATATCCTTTTCTTCGATTCATTAATATCAATGGCATCAAGAATCGATTCAACTTTGTTTTGAGAAAGCTCCTGATCATTCAGAATTTTCTTTATCTGATCGTCCATCATCAGTTGCCTTGACAAAACATAAAAAGAATTAAAACCAATTCGTTCACTTTTCATCAAAGCGGCTATTTTTTCAGCAGCTACACCCGGACGGGCTTTTAATAATGCTTGTCCACCTGCGGATCTTAGGATCCGTGGAATCATATTGAGCCATGCTTTTTTGTCGATCTCTCCAGCACGCTTAAAAACATCATACCCTGCAAACAGCTCGTCTCCACCAAGACCTGAAAGAGCCATAGTGATGCCTGCATTTCTTGTTGCTTTAGAAACAACAAATGTATTAGGCCCGTCACCACTTGGATGATCCATTGCTTTCAATGCATATGGAAGCTCTTTTAAAAAATCTTCGGGAGTAAGTTTAATTTCGTGGTGATCCGTGTTAAATTTCCTGGCTATCAAATTTGCATATTTCGCTTCAGAAAATTCACTTTCATCAAATGTGACTGAAAAGGTTTTTACTTTTTCTGCAGAAACCCTACTCATCAATCCTACTATTGCGCTGGAGTCAATGCCTCCTGAAAGGAATGCACCGAATGGAACATCAGCTACAAGACGCCTTTCAACAGCGCTTGTAAGCAGGCTGTTCACTTCTTTGCAGACTTCCTGATAACTCCCGGTTTCTGATTTATTAACAGCACTTTTTTGAAGGCTCCAATATTTTTTAATTGAGGGTTTATCATTTTTAATTTCAACGAAATGACCCGGCATCAGCATCTTCACTCCTTTTAATATTGTATCCGGAGCGTGAACCGTCTGATATCGGAGGTAATCCACGAGGCTTTCAGGATCTATTTCGCGAGGTATTAAATCGCTTGCCAGCAATGATCTTATCTCGGAAGAAAATCCGAATACTCCGTTTATATAAAAATAATAAAGTGGTTTAATGCCTAGGCGATCACGGGCAATGAACAACTCCTTTTTCTCTGTGTCCCATATTGCGAAAGCAAACATGCCATTAAAGCGTGAAAGACAGTTAGAGCCCCAGCGCGCATAAGCAGCCATTATTACTTCAGTATCCGTTCCAGTTTGAAAGATATAGGCTTTCTCACCTGATCCGCTTACAACTCTTTGAAGTTCAAATTTGAGCTCACGGAAATTATAGAGCTCGCCATTATAAATGATCTCATACCGTCCGTCAAAAGAGCTCATCGGCTGGTGGCCTGCCGCTGAAAGATCTATTATCGAAAGCCTTCTGTGGCCTAAAGCAATAGGCCCAGAAACAAATGAACCATCATCATCAGGACCGCGGTGCTTCATGCAGGTATTCATCGCCATAATTTTCACCCTGGCGACAACTTCATCCTTCAAACCATATAATCCGTTAATTCCGCACATTCGATAACCGATAAAATCTTTAAATATTTTTTTTTAACCTTTCAGAATAGAACTCAAGCACTTTGTCGGCTATGAAGCCAGCCTCTTTAACAGAGAGGTCAAAATAAAGTGGCAAACGTAACAGACACTCGCTTAATCGTTGAGCATTCTCTGCCCGAGGGATTCTGCTTTTATAGTAAGGGCTAATTTCCAAAGACTGATAATGAAATACCGCCTGGATTCCATTCAATTTCAGATACTCAATCAGTTCATTCCTTTCAGATTCATCATTGCAAATCAGAAAAAACAAATGTGCATTTGCTTTTGCATCCGCAGGAATTACCGGAAGCTTAAAAGCAGCACCTGCAGCAGATGAAGAAAATCTTTGATAATAAAGTTCCCAGATGGCCCTTCTTTTTTCCTGTACCTCATCTATTTTCTGAAGTTGAGCCAATAGAAAAGCTGCACTGATACTTGATGGTATTGCCGAAAATCCCAGTCCCATCCATTCATATTTATTGACCTCCCCCTTTATAAAATCAGTGCGGTTAGTCCCTTTGTTTCTTACAATTTCAGTTTTACGTATGAGGCCAGGATTATTTATAGAAATGAATCCACCTTCACCGCAATGAATGTTTTTTGTTTCGTGGAATGAAAAACATCCTATATCACCTATCGATCCTAAAGGCGTGTTTTTATAATAAGCATCGATACATTGCGCAGCATCCTCCACTACAAATAAATTATGGCGCTTTGCAATTTCCAGAATCTTGTTCATATTGCAGGAAATGCCAGCGTAGTGCATTACTACTATCACTTTTGTATGAGGCGTTATTAAAGATTCCAGCTGATCCTCATCAATGTTCGGCTGATCCTTTTTACTGTCTGCAAATACGAGCTTTGCACCTCTAAGTGCAAATGCATTTGCAGTTGACACATAAGTATAAGCAGGGATGATTACCTCATCACCTGCCTTAATTTCCAAAATTACAGCGGCCATCTCAAGGGCCATTGTACAGGAGTTTGTCAGGTAAACTTTTTTAAAACCGTATTTATTTTCGAGTAATGATTCGCACCTTTTTATGGGTTCGGTGTCCCCGGTGAGGATGCGTGTTTCCATGACCTCAGAGATCAGAGAGAGCTCATTGCCTGAATAATAAGGTTTATTAAAAGGAATCATTGCAATCCGATTGAAGAAAGAAAGTGAGATGAAGAAATCATTTTCTGAAGTCCGTCTTCAAGAGTAACCAGGGGTCTGCCGAGAATTTCTCTCATCTTCGCATTATCCGGTTGCCTCCGGGTCATGTCACCTTCTTTCAAAGGGGGAAGATGAATGATCTTTGATGAGGACTTTGTGAGGCTGATTATAAGTTGAGCCAGTTCCAAAATGGTGCACAACTGATCATTCCCGATATTGATCACATCGTTTACCTGCTGGTTATTATACAAACAGTTCAGGCAAGTATCAACTGTATCATCAACATAGGTGAAGGTTCGCGTTTGCATCCCATCTCCATAAATTGTAATATCCTCATTCTTAAGAGCTGCGGCAAGAAATCTGGCAACGACAAAGTCGGTGCTTTGGCTGGGTCCGTAAGTATTGAAGAATCTAAAAATTGTATAATTCAGCTTATATTCCTGATAATAACTTTTACAAAAGGATTCCCCTACATTTTTAACAACAGCATAAGGCACCCTTGAATTTAACGGGGTTGTTTCTTCATGCTGTGGAAGCACTACAGGTTCACCATAAACTTCTGAAGAAGAAGAAAAGAATACCCGTTTAACGGAAGTGTTTTTCGACAGGTCCAGAATATTCCTGATACCATCTATATCTCTCAACACTTTAACAGGATTTTCCTGGGTGCGCGCTACGCCAACCACAGCAGCGAAATGAAACACATAATCAAACTTATGAGACATCATTATAGGCGCAATTTCTTTGAAATCATTGACATCCGCTTTGATAAATTCCCACCGCTCATTTTGAATTTTAGGAAGCTTTGATAAAAAGCCTGTGGACAGATCATCAACTATCACTACATAATTCTCTGCTTTAGTGATTAGTTTTTCAACGATAGCGCTTCCAATATTTCCGGCACCACCCGTGATCAATATTCTGTTCATAAAACCGATTTAAGTTTTTGGGCCATAGGATATATTTAAGAGTTCCAGCACATTTTTCAATGTATTTATATAACCCGACTTGTAAATATAACCATTTAAATATTCTCTGCAAAGCGGGAGTAACTTCCCTATTCAGGTGTTTTTTTGAGCTGACGAAAGTTTAAGTAAATTCTGATAAACTGAGAAAGGCTTGGAGTCGTATAATTACGTCCTTCCCCTTGCGGGACTGCATCTTTATAGTATTCCGGAAATTTCTCCAGGATAGTTTTTAAGGCGTTAGCAGAAGCATCGAGGACTTTAGAAATTGTAAAGGAAACGGTGTCCGAAAGTGTATCCCTGACCTCTATTTTAATCCTTTTTCTATATAAGATCTCACCGGCATCTATACGCTCATTAATCTTATGGATAGTGAATCCGGTTTCGTTAGATCCATTATATAATTGCCAAATTACACTCTGTGCATTTTGATATTCCGGTAAAAGTTCATGATGAATATTTATCATCCCGTATTTGGGAATCGAGAATACACTTTTAGCGATGTATCCGTTGCCGAGACTAACCGCTAAATCAGGATTAACTTCTCTTAATATGCTTTTTGTCTCGTTGCTGTTAATGCCATTTACAACAACTAATCTGATGCCCTGCTTTTCACATAAAGACCTGACATCAGCCAGGGTAATATATTTTTCGACATTCTGATGAAACCACTTTCTGATCCTTATCCCGTTTAACGCACCCAGGAATCCTATCTTCAAAGTTTTAAAAAGCTTTTTCTTTAAAACATTTTTTTTCCTCAGAGCAACTCCCTCATTGATGATAACGGTACTGATCCTAAAATTGCTTCCATTGATCAGACAAGGCAAATGATGTGCTAAAGTGCCTTTCCAAGAACTGGAGATTAAAACCACATTCATAGAGTCAGAGGGAATAAATTATTATCAGGAGAAGAGTTCCGTGAGTTCTTTGCTATAAAATATAAAATATGGTCTATGTTCCAATCGAGAATCATATGATCACGTCTGATACATAGTTCATTATGTGAAATTTTAGGCCCGTTGATATGACAGCCCCGTTCTGCGCTGGAGCATGAAATAAAGCCTGCCCTGAATACAGCTTCTCTTCCTGAGTGATTAAAATCGGTGAACCGTCCATACGGAAATGCAAAATGCTTTGCTTCACCGCAGTATTTTTTTAATACGATGGAAGTTTTTTCAATATTGTCTGTGATCTCCTGATTCGAAAGCTCTGATATTCTTTCATGTGACCGCGTATGAGAACCTATCTCGTGGCCATCCGCCTGTATTTTTTCAACCTCTTTCCATGTCAAAAATTCAACGGGCGGAAAATTTAGTTTTTCAGCGCAGTATTTTTTTAATGTATTAAAATCAGATTCATTTACTATATCGGTATTAACAAAAAAGCAAGCTTTTGCATTATAATCTTTGAGTATGTCGAGAGCAAGGAGATTGTTTTTAAAACCATCATCTGAACTTATGGAAATATAAGGCTTATCAATGGTTCCCGTAACGATCTTTTCAACGGCTTCGCTGAAAGATATAAATTCATGATGTTTACTGAGCTGATCCATCAATTTCTCAAAGTTTGTTAACTCGTCCCTAAACATGTGATGAAGGTAGATGAATTGTATGCGGGGCTTTTTCAGCTCTGTCTCAAGCCCTCGAAACCTATCCCGGTATGAAAGCAGATCTAACGCCTTATCCCTCATAAAGGACCTGAGAGATGGAGGGTTAAGCAATTTCACTTCCTTGTATGTATCGGTAAACCTCTGTGATTCTTTTTCCATTTCAATTTATTTTTGGAACAATTTCATAATTGTTCCTGCCCATTTTTTGGGAGTGATGTCCAGCGCCTTTTGAGAGCTTTTATCGGCCATCTTTATCAGTTCCCGATCATTCATTGAAACCACGGTTTTTAAAACCCTCTTTAAATCGTCAACATCCGAAGAAGCAAATACAAACCCATTAACATTATCCTCTACGAATGCAGTTCTTGCTCCAACCTCATCGCTGCATATAATCGGAAATCCTGAAGCCGCGAATTCATGAACTACAACTCCCCAGGGCTCAAAATGGCTCGGCAATACAAAGACGCCTGTCTGTCCAATAAAGTTAGCCAACTGTTTGGGTTGTACAAAACCAAAATGTCTGATTTTAGAATGCTCGATTGGTTTAACGTCACCGGTCCCTAAACACCATAATTCCCACTCATTCGGCATTTCATTCTGCATCTCAATAAATGCCTGCCATAGATCGGTAATGCCTTTAAAACCATAATATCTGCCAACATATAAGAATTTTTTAGGGAAGTCAGTGGATTTACGGGGCCTATTTACCTCATATAAGCTGCGGAAATAATCCACATCGGCAGTATAAAAACCACTCAGGATATTTCCTTTCGCAAATCCCAGTTTCCTCGCATATTGATATTGAAGAATTCCCGGAACGAATGCGTGCGTATATGAATTACCGATAACAAAAGGACTTAAGAGCTTAAGCAAGTATTGCTTATAAGACCCCTTCCACTGATTATCTATAATTAAAACAACAGGTATCCTTTTTCGATAAAGCTTACATATTTTTTTATAATCCTTATCCACCCATCCACTGCAAATGATAGCATCGGGAGAAATACCAGAGATGAAAGTTGACAGGTTTTCTATCGAACCCTTCTCATAAAAACTGATGTTTTCAGGAAATTCGAATTGAAAAGGAGCCTCTTTATTTACCGGATATCTTACAACATGCAGCTCAACATTATTGTCAACCAATGCTCTGCAGCCAGCCAAAAAATATTCGGCTATCTCGGTATATAAAAAGACTATTTTTTTCTTTTCCATCTAAGGACCAGCTTAACAATAAGTATTACGAATAATGAAAAAGCTATTCCGAAGAGGAAAGACTTACTCTTAACCGTCTGAAAAATAATCAAAGGCAAAAGACGATAATTAAATTTCTGCTCCGGAGGCAATGTTTTCTGCCAGTATTGCACTGAATAAGATTCAATCGGCTCAATGTTCTGGCCCGTAAGTGAGATACCTTTAAATCTTACATTACCGTTAACTATATTCACCTGAAGAACCGCATCTCTGGGTAAATCCCTGATCGCAGTCTGCATATAATTGATGTTTGTTCTTTTATCACGATCCCAAAAGAAAGAAGCGGGTCCATTTCCCATTGAACCTGATATCCAAAACACATTCTTTTCAGACGCCAATTTACTTAATAATGGCTCGATGTCATCAACATAGTTATTCTTCCCCAATGCAGTTCTCGTATTCTCTCTAAAAAGCTTGCTATACTCAGGATGCTGTTCGGCCCAAACAGGGCGGTGCGAAAAAATGAAAATATTCCTGACCTGAAATTCGTTAGCCTTTAACAATGCTTTTTGCAACATTTCAAACTGAGCATCTTTTATACTTCCATCATTTATCTCAGTATTTAAAACAATAAATAATTCAGTCGTTTTGTTGAAATAATAGTATGTAGACCCGAAAACTTTTTCATACATATTATTATTCGAAACATCGTGATTGCCAACCGAATTAAACAATGGCATTTTCAACTTACCGAATAAAGATCTCTTGTAATTTGATATTATATTATCATTCACATCCATGAACATATCACCAAGACAGAATAAAAACAAAGGTTTTAAACCGTTAAGTGTATCGATGTTTGCCAGAATTGAACTTGCTGGAAACGTTGATGCATTTGTAGATGCACCATAAAAGTGCCCGCTGATAGTGAAGGAATAATTTGAGCTTGTATCTTTAATTTCAAGCCCGTTAAAAGGAGAAAATGGTTGCGCAGATGCCTGTTTAAAGAGGAACCCAAGAATATACAAAGGCAGGAGAAATAAAATTCTATTGTTTGCTTTTTTCATTCTGCAGATATAATTCAACATCTTTAACTATCTCTCCCGATTGTTTTTCATTTATTTTTATGGAAGATTTTTCTTCCCTTATAAAATCTTTCTTTACATTTTGTAAAATCAAACCTTTAATATTTACCTGCGAATGTCCTGCCCCCCCTTTGGTTTTATATGCGGTCACTCCGATTTCACTGTCAGTAATGCTAACCTTATCTGAAAATTCTATTATGGAAAGATCTTCTGAACTCAATGCAACCAATGCGTTGGAAATTGTAATATCAGACCCCTTAATATAAGACCCGCTTTTTGCCGCTATAGCCTTTCTGACTTTCATAACAGAAACCGATGCTAACGACAAGTTTCCTGTTCTGCACCCAATTGCATTGTTTGAGATATTTTCAAATGCTGAATGTGATATCGAACCGTTTGAATAATCAAAATCTACAGCATTATGCGTTGACTTGTAGAACAGACAATCAGATATAGAAAATTGAGACCGGATGCAATTAATTATGCTTTTCGCCCGGCAATTACTGAAACTGCAGGACTCGATTGTTATATCCGAATTATAAAATGTAAGACTGCCCTGATCCTTTCGCTGCTTACTTTTAACTTCAGGCAGAGTTCTAAAAACAATATACTTTAGAAGGGACTTCTCATTATTTCCGATCAATGTTAAACCGGTGAACGTTGAATCTGATGACATAAAAACTACAGGTACTTCTTCGCTTCCCGTAATAATCAGAGGTGAATAAGAGATCAACCCTGCTTCGTTTACGAAATCGAGTACAACAGCCGGAAAGGCGGACACCACAAATCCGGGAGGAATCACAAGATTCTTACTGATTACATGAGTGCCGCTACTTATGATTATAGTTTTATTGATGTTGTTAATTTGTAAAAAATCAAAATCTGAGATGTTGGCTTCCATTTTTTTAAGGTCATCCTGTACAAATGTTTCGTCAGTATGCGGCATCAAAAACACAACACACTCTTTGGTTGCAGAGGCACCGGGAATGCTGTATGTAAGTTTCAGAGAATCTATTTGTACCGGTAGTGCTTTCCCATTCTTACCGGAAAAAGTATAGCGTTTATAATCAACATTCTCACCCGATTGTTTTGAGGGAACTATAATTTCATTTCCAGGGAGCAATGTTCTGCCATTAAATTTAACCGAATGTATCTTTACCGGCAATGCATCGATGCCCCCCACCTGAATTACCATCGAATCTGCATTCCAGCTTTCAAGATAAGCGTGGACGGATTTCGGAGCATTCAAACATTTTTCGATTGCCTGCTGCCTTTTATAATACTTTGTTTTGTCAAATTTTTTGAATGCAAACTCTTTGTTCAGAATTGCGAGATTGGATTTTAATGCGGAATCGTTTTTATTAAAAAAGCCATCCAGATACTCCGGTTGTGACAACCTTTCCAAATGCTTAATATATAACTTAAAAAAATCCGGATCACTGAAGATCATCGTATGCCAATCCCTGTAATTTGCTCCGGAATCCGGAACAACATACTTATAAGCAGCTGATATCTCCTTCGATCCCAGTTCTGTAAAACTTTCATACGCTACAGGTTCCAGCTTAGTTGTAACCGGGTTATAATAGTATTTTATATCACTCCAGTCTATACTATGCAAACCGCCCACCAGATCAATAACCGCGTGGAACCGCGCAAGTATATCGAGGTCAAACGCAGACCTCACAGAAATTTCGCGTTTTCTCAATCCTTCTATCAGGCCAATTGCCTTCATATAATAGATCCTCTGAGAAGAATCACTCAGAACCTTATCTTCACGATATGCTTCAGGATTCGCAGAATAGTAGGATGCGAATTCGTCTACAGGGGCTGTACCATGCAGCCCTTCCAGCCGCTTCACCCAATACAGGTCCGGATTAAATCTTATGATCGGGCCTTTTAACCTTTTATTATTTTCAATAAGTTCATTTTCGAAGTTCTCTTCCAATGCGTAAATCCCCCAGTCCCTTCCATTCACATATACATTTATGAATTTATAGCGCAAAGCTATTACACCTTCACGTTTCATCACCTCATGATAGATCCATTCCTGCAAATAACCTCTCGTTCCGGGATGTTGAATGGAAAAACGCTTCATCCCCATAATGGTTTCATCCTTTTCTTTTACCTTTATTCTGAATGACCATTTATTGTCCTGAAGATGATCTGTCATATGACCTTTCAGTCGTAACTTAACACTGATCTTTTTGCCGAGATACGTGATCTCTGCAGATACGTAATCTCCATCGATATCATTTATAATAACTCCCCTTCGCACTGCCTGCTCACGGTTCTTTTCAAGCTTTTTATAATCCTTTTCTTTTATCTCAATAGAAATGCTCTCCGCTTTAACCCCGATACCATTTTTATAATTGGTGACGTAGGTCGAAACAAAATCATACAAGCCATTAAATCCCTTTGTTTTTATAAAACGATTAGCAATACCTATCCCGATAAATATTAAAATCACAACAAACAGCAAAAGGACACGCAGAATATTTCTGCTTTTTTTCCTTTTGACTGAAATGGAATGTTCTTCAAACTGCCCTGTCAATTTCATCTACAAATATTCAATTGGTGATCAACGATTGGAGGTAATAAAGTTACGTTATTGTCATCATCATTAATTACCTGTTGCTCACGTTTTAACGTCATTTCTTCACTTGTTATCACAGTGAAAATAAAGAGCCCGAGAAAAGCAAAAGCGCTGAGAGAACCTACCAACCAGGATTCAAAAAAAGCAGAAAATGAAATTGAAAATAATATTGGAAATGCATATTTCGTATTTTTTGCTGCTTTGATAAACATCAGAATATAACATCTCAAATAAATCAGCAAACCAATCAGGCCATGATCGAACCAGAAAGTTAAGAAGGAATTATGTATTCCGCCCTGATGATTCAGTTTCAGCAATTCTCCATAATGGTGTCTCATATAGGATTCATTATAGGAAAAACCTTTACCAACAAAGAAATTGTATTGTATCTGCTTCCAGGCAAATCCCCAGGCTATATATCGTCCACTACCCTCTTCAATAGTATTTGTCCGGAAATATTCACCCAGGCCAAGTGATAAAATTATTGCAGTGGCATTACTGCTGATCAATTCGGAAACCACAACAGCAATCAAGAAAAACAGGAAACCTAAAAAAGGCGAAAGGCTGAAAAATCTTTGAAAGAGATAAAAGATGAGGACAGATATTACCGTATTCCTTGAGCCGCAAAGAACGATAGAAATTAAGATGGCACTATACATTAACAGCTTCTCATTTTTGTTAAAGAGATCCGGAAAGAAATCCGTTAATATGTAAAAGCTGATAAAACTCAATACACAATATATCCCCAATCCATTAGGCCCACCAAAAACACCTCTGTAGCGACCTTCAGGAAGCAAAGCTATTTCAGGAGAAACTAATCTTAACAGAAACCCAACCGCCAGTACGGTAAATAAAAAGAATATGAACCTCCTTAAAAAATCCTCACCTTCATCATTAAATAATTTCGCAACAAAATTTGGGACTACCATGAATGAGAGTATGTATGAAATTGTCTTCTGAACGCTCGTAAAGAAAAAAGATTCATTAAAACCAAACATCATCGTGATCAGCGCCATAGCAAAAAAGGGAATAAAAATCCTGTAAAGCTTATTGAAAGGCTGAAAGCCTGCGGACTGAGTAAAGAAGATAAGTGATAAGATCACAATGTAAACATTCTTTACATTTTTGGCAAAAAGCAGGCTGTCTACTGAACTGTCAGATAGTACAAGTATAAAAAGGTAGCCGATTAAAATCTCTTCGTACATTCCTTTTTTTAGGAGAAGATAAAGAGTTGCGGGCAAAATCAGATAAATAAGGGGTCCTCCGTATATTCCAACAAGCAGCCAAAGGCTGAAGAGTAGATACATCTGAACATGCTCCTTATAATATTCACGCATTTATTGTTCTGCCTTTTTTATAAACTGATTTAACTGTTGTCTCTGAATCTCATTGCGGAGCTTTGCGAACTCCCGCAACTCCAATACATAATCTTTCCACTGTTCGTAGGACCCAATACTTCTCCAACGGTTAATATGTTCTGTCATTTCCGGATCCAAAACATTTGCAAATCCGTCAATCTGTTTATTGATATGAGCAACATTGAAAGTGTGATCCAGATGAAATAAAAACCGCTGCTTAAAAGCTGATCTGAAAGAATCGTTCCTGATCAGCGAGCTGAAAAGCACACCTATGCTTCCAATCTTCGATGCCCTTTCCAAAAGATCCATTTTTACCGCTTCTTTACCTGTATAGCCAAAGCCCCAATCCGTGTCATACAGCATCCACCTCCATCTTCCATCCTTAATAAACAAACTATCATTCCCTCCAATTGCTCTGTAGCGCCAAAACCGCACATTGTTATTAGGCCAGTCGGAATTACAAAAATAGACATTTGCTATAATAAAATCCATAAAACTGCCTGTATCTATCTGCCGGGTTACATAATTATAATTTGCAGAATTCCCGAGATCATGAGTCCGCACAAAAGCCAACAGGTCTTTAAAGCTTTTACTGTCTTTTTTTTGCCCATATGCTAACACGCCATCGAATTCCAATATCGATAAACTATCTGTATTAAGATCGTGTTTATTTGAAAGATAATGTTCATCCAGCTTTTCGCGCAAATTGTGAACGCCCCAGTACTCCCCGTTTATAAAAACAACCGTTGGCCGATATTGCTGGATATCCAGATCGGAATGTTTCATAACAGATTGAATCAAGGCATCGCGGAACATAGTCTTATCCCAGTCATTGCCACCGTTCCTCAAAATAAATGAATTAAACTTATGTACTCTGTAACCGGGAAATAATTCATAATGAATTCCTGCAGAATCTTCGCCAGCGTTATCAATCAAAACTCTCAGAGATTTCTGACTGAAGCCGCGGGTTGCATTTCCATTGATCCTTATTCGTGTATTTATTGTCAGTGTCTGAACCCCATTTTCGAACAGTTCCACATGAGCATTTCTCTCTGATTGGATACCTCTTGCGCGATAGTTAGCAGGATAATCCCACCAGGGCATATTCAATGACAGATGTTTCCTCAGATAAAAATCTTTATCCTCGTATTTTTTACCCATTACATAAATACCCTTGCTGTAACCGAAAAAATCGTCAGGATCTACGGTGATCGTGATTACCGGAATGCTGTACCGATTGACAGAGCGGGGGTGCACAAAAAAATTTCTGACAAGCTCAATGCTTTTTCTGTTATTCTCATCTACGGATATTGCTCTTAATACCGTTCCCTTAAATACACCATTCAATGGTGGTTTCCATCGTGTTGAAGTGGGGATAAAAGATAACCCCGAAGAATTATCTGTCCTTTCTTCAATGAACAGATGCCCGGTATATAAATTTGATTTAAGCGATGGTTCGGATCCGTCAAGAGTATAATAGATCTTTGAGGAAGATGACAATTTGATTGTAAATGCCTGCGGATAAAAGCCGCTTTCTTTATCACATTCCGGTACTTTAAGCCCCGGATCAGGTTTCAATATCGGATTTTCTGTTTGCCCGGCACCAGAAAATTTAAGAGAAAGGATAAAAGCACTTACTGCAAGAAGAAAAACCATCAGCACAAACAGCCTGAGAGGAATTCCCATAGCACGACCAGTTGATTTGATTGATTTCATTATTCCGTTTAGTTGACTTATAAAAACAGGAGTTCCAGCCCTCTCAAATACTTCGAATTCTTCGTCATCATAAATGGCAGATCTGTACCAATCTCTTTAGCCTGCGCTTCATCTTCTGAGTCATATTTCAATTCAAGAACAACTGCGCGATGATCAAGGGTTTTGTGAAGAAAGGGATTTGTACCGTAGAAAATTTTATAATAATTTAAATCGAAGTCAACCGTGATTCTGAATTTTTTATCGGCAGATAAAAAATACTTTCTGATGTAGTTGTTCAAAAGAGCCGGCTTTAGTGATAATAGTTCATTCTGAATATTTTCCGGTATATTCAAATTTAACATTGAGCTTTCGATATTTTTGCGGCTAAAGCTCTGCCCGAGGATAAACGGATTTAACCTGTACGAGTCTTTTTTCCCAAGAAGCCCCTTTTTTATCTTATATTCAAGAACAGGCTTACTGATCTCACCAAAGAGATCACCATACCATCTGATGCGCACTTTTAGCCTTTCCCTTGAGCCCTCCACATTATCGTAGTAATTAGCGAAACCAAGAGTATCGAAATAAATATTATTAACCTGGCGCTGATGAAATATTTCAGAAAAACAGGCGGGATGAAACTTTATTATCTGTTCCACATCTTTGAAAGAATAATCCGTGATCAAAAACTTACGTTCATAACGTAAGGGTTCTTGTTGTTCTTTCATGAAACCGGACGAATTAAAGATCCCTTGTATTATCCATAAACGAGATAGTTATGGATGGATGAATACTTTTCAGTTCAACTTTGGCAAGCTCCAGCTTTTCAAAATCCTCAAACTCTACAAAAAAAGAAGCTTCAATCATGGTTTCAGATTCATCGGTCCTTTTCAGCTTAATGGCAGAGGCATACTTTTTCAGTACGTTCACAAGGCTCTTAAGATTTATCTCCGTTGAAGCGCTTCCGGAAACAGTAAGATATAAACTCTGTGATTCTATGCTTTTCTGATATCTGTTTATAAACCAGATCACCATTATGAATCCTACAAATGCAAGAATGGTGAGGATTGTTAGACCTGCACCGCAGCCAAGCCCTATTGCAATAGTGAGGAAAAGATACGTTAATTCCTCGGGCTCCTTAATCGCTGCCCTGAAACGAACGATTGACAAAGCGCCCACCAGTCCTAAAGACAATGCCAGGGAAGATTTTACAACTGAAATGATAAACATTGTTGTAATTGCTAAGACAATAAAATTTCTTGCGAATGCTTTTCTGTTTGATAATGCATTTCCATAACGCACATAAAATTTACCGAGAATAAAAGCTAAAATTGCACAAATAATAAAACTGAAAATAAATCCTGGGATGGCTTTAGGAGAAAATCCGGAAAGGTTATCAGATATAAATGCTTTAAAATTATTCATAGCGCTGTGTTTGGGCAGGCAAATTTAAGCATTTTTTAAGAGAGAGTGCAGGTTCCGTGTTACATATCTCGGGAGTATCGAATTAGCAGTACTCAACTCTCTTAAACCGTATTGGAATCAGTCATGTCAGGATATGAAAACCACTCAAAAAACGAGCTATAGCTCAATTTGTCAGAATTTTTAAAACAATAAGGTAAAAATCCTAAAAATCGTTTAAGCATTTTGAAAAAACCGAAGAATTGCTTTTCTTTTAAAGCCATATTAAAAAAAGCTGAGAATAGGCGATAAACAATAAAAGCTATATCAAATCCGGGAGGATAATATAGTGCAGTAATTATGAGATTATTTGAATACAGATGAATATTCCGCCATTCGCGCCCGTAAATGCCTTTAGAGTTTACCGTTATTTTTTGTTTTTCACGCTGCGCCATGTCTATCCTGTGATGTACAATCAGATCATCTCTGCTCACTGTAGAGTAGCCTGACTTGAAAGCCCTTAAAGAATAATCGAGCTCTTCACAATAAAAAACAAGCACTTCGCGGTACCGCCCGAGCTTTTGAATAACATCCCGCCTGATTATATGGCCACAACCGATATATCCTCTCAGTAACCTTACTTTTCTGTTTAGAAGCTCTTTTGGAGGTGGCGGTGCGATCTGATTGAACACACGAAAATGAAAAATTCCGTATGAGATGTCGCTTTTCATAAGGGCAATGGCTTCTTCCACATCTTCACGCGTTCGTATATGAGAATCATCATCAATTGATAAAACGAAGTCGTTTTCTGACCACAGCATCATATCTGAACGATTAACCATAAGGCCCCTGGATTCCCTGTTGAACCGGATATTACAACCCGGATATAATTTCTTGATCGTGTCGAATGTATTGTCTGTAGACGCGTCATCAATGATATAAAATTGTTTTTCGCTGAACCCGATTGATATCATGTGAGCCATTGTTACCAATAGATCAGAAAGTCGGTTCTTAGTAGTTATTATAATATCAACTTCACTTATCATAGTTTATAATTTTATTTTTGAAGATAACTTTTGCGATGGCTTTTCAACCAGTAAGTACATCATATAGGAAACAAAAATAGTTACAGCAACTCCTGTGAGAACGACAGCCATTTTCATTATCGGGGAATGCACGTGATGAGACAGTATATTGATAACGGTGGTCCCTACAATTGTGTGAATAAGATATATTGAATATGAGATCTTTCCTACCCATGCAAAAACACGATTGGAATAATTAAACATAAATAGTATCGTCAAGTAAGCAATTATTGAAGACACTAAAATTGGTATTGATAAAAAAACACCAATAAAAATCTGGATAATAAGTGACACAAAATAAAATTCGGACCGATTGATCTTAGATGTCATAAACAGAAACAATATGTTGCCCAATAAAAATACAGGTAACCAGTAGAATACGAAGTTCCTTGTTCCAATAAATGACAGGAACAGAACGATTATATAAGACAAGATCCTTACACCTGACCTTTTATTAATTATAGCGAAATAAAACAAACCCATAAAAAGATAAAACTGGAATTCTATCGCAAGTGTCCAATAAATTTCCAGTATCCATTTATAATTTGAAAACGGTATTAAATAACCGATGTGCAACAGAAACTGATCAAGATGTACCACCCTGGAAGATGGCAATTCAGAATAAAAACCTCTGACAAAAAGTACTCCAAGTGCTAATGCTATTGAAATTAAATAAGGTGGCTCCAATCGAAGGAATCTTTTCAATAAGAATTTAGGATATTTATTCAGATTATACTCATACTTTGATAACGCCCAAGGGATAATAAATCCTGATATAACAAAGAATAACTGAACACCATATTTTCCATATCCAAAAAAATTTAATACACTTTCGTTGGTGATAAAGTTTATGGGCCCGATGACAAAATGATATAAACAAACCGAAAGAGCTGCGAGAGCTCTCAAGACATCTAAAACGGGAACATGATTATTTATTTTCATTCTTAACGCACAAAATTGTCCTGTTTGGTAGGCGACTTAATATTTGTAAGCTTTTATTTCGTTCAATAATTTCATTACCGGATCTTGCCCGTAATATTCATTTGCTTTATTAAACGAATTTACACTTTTAACCGGCCAGTCTTGCTGATCATTCCATGCCCTTTCCAAAGCTTTCCCGAATGAAAATGGAGTCGTCCCATCGGCTATATAGCCGGAAAAGCCATCTTCGATCAATTCTCTGTTACCTCCAACGTCTGTTAAAACTGCAGTTCTCCCGCACAACATCGCCTCCACAAGCACAATCGGAAGTCCTTCCTGATAAGAAGGCATTACAAGCAAATGATTTTTTTCCCAGATCTCCTTTTTAATGTTGCTGACCTGACCTCTGAAAAAAACTTTATCGGCTATACCATAAAATTCTGCCAGTTCCTTTAAAAACAGTTCGTCCGGACCTTTTCCAAAGAAATTCAAATTCCATGCTCTTTTCTTCCATTCCTGCGATGACAGAATCTGCAATAAAAGAGCCTGGCCTTTGACATCCATCTGAATCCTCCCCACGCACGCCATCTGAACCACAGGATCCCGCGGAAGACTCAGACATTCAAATTTGTCTATATTCACCGGGTTAACAGCGATTCGAGCATTTTCGAACTTGTGAATCAATTGCCTCTCGCCCTGCTCTATGATCCGTTTTGAAACAAAATAAATCTTTTGAGCTTTGACACACAGCGCCCTTACCTCTTCAAGCTTGGCCCTATCAGGAATATACGTCTCCGTATTAACGTGAACCACTAAAAAAAAAGGAATTGATGTGCCACGTAGGAATTCTCTCAACGGGTCAATTTCCAGGTCGCATAACGCACCAAGACTAACAAACAACACTTCCGGCTTTTCTTTCCCGATAAATTGTTCCAGCTGTTTTTTTGCAAAAGATTTCTGTATGATCTTACCGATGATTTTGCCTTTTATATCAGGATAGCTGATCCTTGACCGCAAACTTAAAGAAGCCCCTTGTGAGACTATCTCCCGGACTTTAGCAGGAGTTTCTTTCCAGTCGTAGAGAGATAAAGCTACGCTGTCTCCCGCACCGAGAGCTTTTTTTCCTAGCTCAAGCCATAGCTCTTCGCTTCCCCCCCAGGCTGCACCAGCCATTGATGAAATTATCCCGAGCTTCATTTTTTTAATTGGTCTAGTTTATTAATCAACTGAGATTGTCTGGAATGCAATATCGTTTCATCAGAGAGCTGGCCCTGCGCTTTTTTCATCCGTTCGAGAAATTTAACAACAGAGCGTTTCCTGAAATTCAGCGCCATTAAAGCGACTAATTTCGAAAACAATACCGGCATTTTGGTTTTGTTATGAACCACCTCAGTTAAAAAATCGTGGTCATGCAAATAATGAAAACAATTATCAGGAGCGTAATTCATCTTAAGAGATTCACACCAGTCCTGCCATTTAAAATGATTTATATGAGGATAAAAATTGACTGCAGCCCATTTAACCCTGTAAGCATCTGCTACAATGGCGCCATGCATTGCTTCACACAATACCAGTTCAGAAGCCAGGATCTCCTCTATCACTTCTTTGACATCTCCCCGGGCATCTATTAAATGTATTCCGCACTGATCACATAACTCTTTCCAACCATTATAAAACTCCAGGCTTTTGTGATGCAGGATCATCGAACATTTAAATCGCTTGTTCACACCGGGCATATACACCTTTGGGATAAGGACTGCACCATCAGCGATAGCTTTATCCTGTGGCAGTTTAAGAACTTGGGCTGTTTTAGGTCCTCTCACGCAGATGATCTCATAATCATCATTTATAACAGGAGGCGCGCCATACGTTTTATTATCACCTGCAGCGTATCCTGAGGAAAATACAATCTTTTTCCCTTTTTGAGTCTTTAAACCAAGAATAGATCCAATACCGATAAACTGAACAGAAGAATCTTCATCAAAAAAATCCTTTCCAAGGAAATGATGAAATATCAAAGGGTTCAAAGCGTCTCCGAAATTTTTCCCTTCATGATATGTTAGCTTCATTCTTTTCTGAATAATTAAGTTGTTATTTGTCCAATACGTGATGAGCCTTCAACTCATATAACACTTTTTTAAGTGCTTGTTTGGATGACTTTTTTGCAAACCTTTTATTAATAGTAAAAAGCAGATTGACTATTCGCACGAAAAGGAGCCTGGTTTTAGCTGATGCCAGATATTCATCCCTCAGCTTCCCATTACTGTAATGCTGAATATAACTTTGAGGATCTATTCTGGAATTATTATTCCAGAGATCATGCGGAATTATCTGAATCAAAGAATTATTTTTCCCATGGTGGATCATGTGTCCGTTCTCGAATGGAGCAGCATCTTCCTTCGGCACCGGCACTTCACAATCATTCAGCACTTTATAGAAGAACTCAAGTGCGGGTTTTGTGTTTTTCACAATGATAACTCCGGAATTTATCCTGCCGGAAAATCCTGAAGCGAGATAAATATCTTTTCCTTCATGGATCAGTTCATCCAAGGGCGGGGCATGTTCCCTTATCAAACAATCAGCATCTATAAAAAACACATTTTCATAGCCTGCCTCCAGAGCATTGATCAACAGTACTATTTTCAACCATGCTGATTCATCTCCGCTGAGATCCTTATATGAATTTTTAATAAGACGGTACTCATACCCATTTCTTTTACAATATTCCTCATGCGACCGGATACAATCTTTAAAAATGAGATAGAACCAATTCATCCCGATACTAAAAACCAATGTTTTATTTTTCTTTGCTCCCATACTCAAAACTACACTTAATAGATATTAATGAACAAGCTTGTCTTTACCAAAACATTCAATATACAAATCCTCAAGCTTTTTGCGGTATTTTTGAGGAGAATGTTCTTCTTTAATTCTATCCAAAGCCGCCATTCCCTTTTGCTTCACCAAAGACGGAGCAGACACTATTTCCAGCAAAATTTCTTCCAGGCGCTGCTCTATGATATTTTGAAATCGGCTTCGCTTTTCAACCGAGTCTATGTCTCCATCCATTAATTCATTTAACGGAACCTTGATCAACCAGCCTATCTTATCATTATTTATTTCCGGAAAGGCACGCAGATCCGTAGTTATCACGGGACACCCCGCTGCTTGTGCCTCCAATACAAAATATCCATAAGTATCACCCCACGAGGGCAATAATCCAACATCTGTATTCTTCAGCAATTCGAGTACATCGTTATTCTGAAGCTTGTTGTAAGGAAAAATATTCGATGGAAAGCTTTTAATGATTTCAAGGGCTTTTAAATAATCCTGTTTTTCTGTTTTTGAAGCATAATCACCATAGGACATTGAACTCACAATATTCAAATGTAATTGAGGGAAACGAGGAATTAATTTCGCAAACACATTCAGTATCTCCCTCCCACCTTTTCTGAAAAAATCAGCCCCCACAATTGTGAAAGAGAGCTTGTCAGGTTGTTGACGTTTATCATCATATGTTGTTATCAGAGCACGCTGTGGAGGATGCATTACAATCATTTTCTCCCGGACCCGTTTTGAAAACTCCGGATAATTCTTCTCTGTGAATATGATCTGTCGGTTATAGGTACAATCCGACAAAGCAATAATCTTTTTGCAATTCCGCGCAGCGAGCTTTCTAATTCCCAATCGATACCAAAAGCCTGAGGATTCTCCTAATCTGGGAACGGTGGTTTCGAATGTTACGACCCAGGGGTTACTCCCAAGATTGATGTTATTGAAGAGATGGCAAGGTATGTCACGATGTTTGAATGAGAGAAAAAATCCTTTGAAAAAAGGGTTGTAGCCTTTGCCGGTAACTTTGTGTTTAAGTTTATTTCCAATATTAAAAACATCATTTACTTCTATCACGTCTGCCACCCCCACATTAATATTCCTTACTTCAGGATATCCACCAGGATTATTATTTATGATCTTCATTCATATCTGGATTAATGGAACCATATCTCAGTTTGTTCATAAGCGAAACATATTGCGATCTGAAGGCCGGGTCAAATTTATTAAAATACTTTATAGCAAGTTCCCTGTTCTTTAAATTGTCTGCACCTGAAGTCCCGTGCAAAACGATATCTGAGTGCTTATCGATCAGCAATCCACATTCATGTTTTTCAATGAAAGAAGTAACAAGATCAACCGAGCTATTTGCCAGAACATTAAGGCCGCAAGCAAGGTATTCAGGGAATTTGGTTGGCATTGCGACCCTATTTGTAATTGTATTTTCACGTATGATAAGCCCATAATCAGCCGCGCTCAATACATCGCGGACATCTGATGGGGAAAGCCACAACCTGTTTACACAGCCGGGAAACTCCTGTTTGAGTTTTTTAATGTTTTCTTCTTCTTTAGATAAAAAAAGAACCTTAATAAATCTATTTTTTCTAAACTGTGCACTTAAGAATTCATAGAGTAAATTGAAAGACTGCCATCCTTCTGTGGAGCCGGAATATATCAGTAATATATCCTCCGGACCATAACCTAATTTTTCCCGTTGAGCGTTTTTAGTGCTTCGATCTATGGAAGAAACAAGAAAATTTTTATTCAGAGTTCCGGGAATTATATAATGGTTATCACCTGTATAATTATATTCATTCCGCCAATACCGGAGCAAGCTTTCGGTTATACAAATTCTTGTATCCGAAAGAGTAAGCGCATCTCTTTCAATTGAACGGATTTCATTTTTTATAGGAAGGGGAAATACATTATACTCTTCGGCTTCGGCTGCAACAGCACCTCTCCCATCGTAACATATCCCGGGTTTTCCGTTCTTGTTTTTAGCAAAGGAAGCGAGGTTTACTGCAAAAGGGCCCCTGCAGATAATTCCTTTACAGCCGTATAACTTGCAGATAAAACCAAGAAGGTATTGATTCTGTCTCCATTTCAAACCGGAACTTTGCCGGGGAGTCATCGGCAAAACAATCGCACTGGGAGCGTGACGCCTGATTTCTTTTCTTCTTTGCCAAAAACCCTTTAAAGGAAGAAAAGCGATTAACCTGACATTATAATTTAATTCTTCTTTTAAAAAATCCACGAGGTCAATAACCTGACCCTGATAGATCCCTGAATAAAACTCATTCGTGGTCAGATAAAAGTACATCTTAAAGCTTTGATATTATTTCAACAATTCTTTTTGTTGCTAAGCCATCCCAAAGTTCGATATCCTTTCCGGTTTTATAACTGCCGTTGATAATATCGTTGATGAATTTTTCTGCTTCTTCTGCATCAAAGGGAACCAGCGTATTTGTTCCCTCCAGACAAGTAACCGGACGCTCGGTATTTGGCCTGAATGTTAAACATGGAACTTTCCTGAAAGTGCTCTCTTCCTGGATACCTCCACTGTCTGTTAGTATTAACTTACAATGAAGAATAAGCTTTTGAAACGAGAAATAATCCAGCGGCTCAGTAATTATCACATTTTTATTCTTTTTAAAATCTCCTAATAAATTAAACTTTTCAAGATTTGATAAGGTCCTGGGATGCATGGGAATAATAAGCTTCAGTTTGTTTGTAGCTACTCTTACCAGTTCTAATAATTTTGTGAGCCCTTTTTCTGAATCCACCGTAGCAGGCCTGTGCATGGTCATTAAAATAAAATCGGTTCCGGTTAAACCGTAAACATCCAGCACATCTGACGCCCGTATCTCCTTTTCCTTAGCCACCAAAGCGTCTATCATTGTATTTCCCACCATAAACAGGCAGTCTTTCCTTTTACCTTCCTTCAAAAGATTATCATAACCGCTTTGTTCAGTGATAAAAAAATAATCAGTTATATTATCAGTCAAAATCCTGTTAATTTCTTCGGGCATGCTGAAATCATTACTTCTCAGGCCACTTTCAATATGTCCTAGCCTGATCCCGAGCTTATTCGCGGTCAGCGCAATGGCCAACGTAGAATTAACATCTCCGACCACCAGGATCAGATCAGGCTTAAAATCTGCTACTACCAACTTTTCGAGCCTCAGCATTATTTCGGCAATCTGAGTGTTTGGGGAAGCTGGCGGAACATGCAGAAAATAATCAGGGACAATGTTCAATTGCTGAAAAAAAACATCAGCCATCTTAATATCAAAGTGCTGTCCTGTATGAACAATCTTAAGTTCAATATCAGGATATTCACGAACCACCCTTCTAAACTCTGTTATCTTAATAAAGTTTGGACGGGCACCTACAGCTAAAAGAATCTTTTTAATACTCAATTTGAAAAATTTATTTTAAAATTCAACGTCCCTGTTTTAATATACTTAAAAGCTTTTCAGTTTTGTCAAAACCTAACAATCTGAAAGAAAGACGGTAGAAGACACTCTGCTCAGGGACAAAGTCTTTCTGGTAATGTAATGAATACAATTCAAAGGCATATTCGGGATCCAGTTTGGCCAATCGTCTTAGTTGGAGAAAGAACTTCTGATAATAAAACGCGGCTTCACTCTTAAAATATTCTGCTCTTCTGATTTTTAAATAACTTATCATTTGCGAACGCAATTTTACATACTGTCTCCAGTATTTCGCAGGATCGGATTTCGTTATCTGGCCGGCAGCCCTCTCCCTTATCACCGTCAAAGGAACAATATCAAAAACAACTGAAGTGTTTTTCTCAAGTATCCTCAACATAAGATCCATTTCCTGTGAACTTCCAAGATCCGGATTCCAGCCATTTATTTCCTTTAATACGGCAGAATTAAACAAATTGGAGCACGTATTTCCAAGCCTGGTTACAAATAATGCTTTATAAGCATCAGGTAAATTAACCTGAACCTCAATGCGTTCACCATCAAGATTGTCTTTATACGAGGCAGCAGCAATAAATGCAGTACTCTTATTTTGCGAAAGCAAATTTATCTGATGCTGAATTTTTCCCGGTTGGAGAAGGTCATCCGCGTCAAGAAACTGAATCCATTCACCTTTCGAAACAGATAATCCCTTGTTACGAGCCGCTGAAGCGCCTTTCCTGCTTTCGGTTAAGACCTCAATGTTTTTGCCCGGATTATTCGTTCTAATGCTCAGGATCTTATTCAAGGTCTGATCAGTTGAATTATTATCTACGCAAATAACCTGAAGATTATCAAATGTTTGATTAAATACCGAATTCAAGCACTCTTCAATATACTCCTCTACATTAAAACAGGGTATTATAACCGAAACTAACATTTTATTTAACTATGGTTTTCTACCAATTACAACGATCTCTTCTGACAAATGCGGAAACATTTTTATGATGAGATCTTTTTTCCAATGGCTGAAATTGTTTCTGTAAAAGGACTTTTCAATTACAAATCCACTGTTTTTAAACAATTCGTCTATTTCATTTTTGGTGTACTCTTTTACATGCATCCAGTCGTCCCAGATTTGCCGCATCCCGGTTTTATTAAAATCGACCGCCACATCTTTAAATCCTTCATCCATATTCTTAGAAACCTTCTCAACAATAGGAGTTCCTTTCATGAATTTTAAAACTTTATAATAATCCGTAGCATTGACTGTGGATAAATAGAAATATCCCCCTGACGGCAATTTATTATATATCTTTTCAAATAATAAATAAGGCGAAAATCTATAATGCGCAATTGAGTGAGCCAAAATAAAACAATCCACCTTTTCCTGAATTTGATTAAAATCGCCTGTGAAGAATTCGATAAAATACATTTTAATATCTATCTCTTTAGCCCAGTCATGAGCACCAAATCTTGCCCATGGAGCATCAACTGCCAACACTTCTTTATTGGCGTTTTTTAATTTTTTACTTAAATATCCTTTCCCTGGTCCTAAATCACAATAAGTTTTAACATTCAAAGACATTAAATCGTTAAAAGTTTCATCAAGGCGATTTTTCTTTTTGCTCATAATTTTTTACTTTAATTTAACAAAACATAAATGCAATATACATAATTCATAACAAAAAAAGACGCTTCTACTTAGATATCGACTTATAAAATCCAGTATAATTAACCTTATCGTAAAAATTTTCTGCCCAGAAAGATTTAACGGTCTTTCTGAAAGCTGCTGAATTCATTTTACTGTTTTTGAAGTTGGTTATCATTTCTGCAATAATTTCAGGATTGAAATTAGCCGGAATGAGAATCCCGGTCTTATTCGAAACTATTTCCCGATTGCCTCCTACGTCTGTCGCAATCATTGGAATCCCAAAACTGCAGGCCTCTATCAGTGTCATAGGCAAGCCTTCTGTTTCGCTGACATTTATAAATAAATTAACCGTCTGAGCTGTGTAAAAATTAAGCACCGTAGAATTGCTTACCTGCCCGCGCAACTCAACGTCAATATTGGCGGGTAAATTAGTTATCGCTTTCTCTATACCCTTTCTGGCTTCGCCATCACCAAAATGCAGCCATTTAACTGCAAATTTTAAATGGCTCAGAATTTCCACGATAAGGTGAATTCTTTTCAATGGGATAATATTAGAACAGGAAACAATGGAAAAAATTCCATTTTCATTAAAAGGATTGGAGCCATTATCAGGAACACCTAAATAACTACAGCGAACCTTTTCAGAAAAAAAGCCCAACTGCTTTAAATGTTCAGAGCCTTTTTTTGACACTGAAAAAACAGTTTCAACCATTTTTAAATGAAAGTACCGAAAAGGAATATGTTTATTCTTATGTCTTTCCTCATAAACATCAAATCCATGGGCGCGGGAATAAAATTTACCTATCACCCCTTTATATTTCAATATTCCAAGAACAAGAATCCAATCGCTAAACCAATATGAATACATAATTGAGTCAGCGATCCTTCTTTTTTTCAATTCAGTCTCCAATAAGCCCGCTAAGAAAATTTTCCTGATAAATATATTCTTCAGGTCTTTCCAATCTTTTAAAAACAGAGATAGCTTCGGATATAAATATAATTCACGGAAAAGGACGCTGACTATAAGACTAAAATTTCCGAACAATATTTTATGAGGGTGAAAGCCTTGGTTGTCTGCTAAGAATATGACTTCAAAGTTTGGGGGAAGCTCTCTTTTTTTTGTTTGGTTCCTGATTGCCGGAAAAATATAAACATTTCCATAATAAGCAGCCATAAAAGGAATTTCAGATTCTATATATGCTTCGCTTTCACCAAACGGGAATTCACTTGTAAAAAGACAAAGATTCTTTTTGTTATGTTTTAAATCTGCCACCAGAATGTTTATTGAATTCTTTTAATTTATATTCGCCAAGATAAAGTTATTTTGTTTGACTGAATCTTTTATCAAACCTTAGTTGAATCATGCGCATTAAAACTGTGATATACTTTTTTTCAGGTTTGGTCCTTTTTTTATCCGGACTGCTCTTAGGAAATTTCATTGAATGGAGAAAAATAAGGTATGAAATTACAACTTTTTTCAAAAAGGAAGCTCCCATAAATCATTCAGCATGGCCCGATGAGTTTGAAATAATTAAAACAAAAAGCAAGCTTGATGGTATGGAATCAAGTGCTTATTTCTATAAGTCAACTTCGCCAAAACCTTCAGCCCTGATCGTAAGCCTGCATCCATGGAATGGAACTTATGCCCAATTCGATTCTTTGGCTGTTTTATGCAAAAAAAAGAACATAAATTATATACACCCTGATTTCAGGGGGAAAAACAACTCCATAAAAGCATGCTGCAGTGATTTTGCCTTAGGTGATATTGATGATGCTATAAATTATGCAATTAAGAACGCTAATGTTGATACTTCCAATATAATGATCATTGGAGGAAGCGGTGGCGGTTACGCGTCTTTAGCGGTATTTATGAAAACCAAGATCCACATCCGCAAATATTCCATTTGGGCTTCAATCTGTGATCTTGAATCATGGTTTAACGAATGTGCATTAATGGATAAAAAAGACTTTCAAAAACAAATCTTAAGCTGTACCGGAGCACATTATGACACATTGGATCACGTGGCCGCACTTCAGCGCTCTCCATTATATTGGAAAACACCCCTGGAAAAACTCCCGGAAACACAAATCACAATATATGCAGGAGTTTTTGACGGAATTAAGGGACCTGCCTCTTTCACACATTCTATACGTTTTTATAATAAGCTCATAGCTGATCTTAAAACTACCGATTCGGCAAAATATGTCTCTGAAAAAGAAACACTGCAATTATTGGAATTCAGAAGACCGATATCTGATTACGGGACGATTGCAGGAAGAAATATTTGCTTACTAAAGGAATATAAAAATATCAGGTTGATCATATTCAACGGTGAACACGAAATTTTAACTGAATATGCCTTTGTTGACCTTCTTAACTGATCACTTCCTCCTAAGATGCTAAATAAAAGAGTTCTTATAGAAGTTTCTTTCTAAATTTGTAATTCAGCCGCTTCATCAATGCTTTTTAATTCATTTCATTTTCTAATATTCTTCATTATTGTAACCGGTTTGTATTTTGCAATACCTTACAATCGAAGATGGCTGCTACTTTTAATCAGCAGCTGTTATTTCTATATGGCATTCGTGCCGGTGTATATCCTGATTCTCGGTGCCACTATTGTTATCGATTATTTCGCGGGAATATTCATTGAGGAGGCCCACGGAAAAAAAAGAAGATTATTTCTTGTTATCAGCCTTTTTGCAAATATTGGAGTTCTAGCCATTTTCAAATATTATAATTTTCTAAATCATAACCTTTCACTTCTTTTTCATGGATTTGGAAAGGAGAACCCGATTCCCTTTCTTGAAATATTACTTCCAATTGGTTTATCCTTTCACACTTTCCAGGCGATGAGCTATACTATTGAAGTTTATCGGGGAAATCAGAGGGCCGAAAGACATTTCGGCATCTATTCGTTGTATGTAATGTTTTATCCCCAACTGGTTGCCGGCCCCATAGAAAGGCCGCAGAATCTTCTCCACCAGTTCAGGGAAAAATTTGATTTTGACTACGAGAGGGTGACAAGTGGCCTAAGATTGATGGCCTGGGGACTATTTAAAAAAGTGGTAATAGCCGATCGGCTTGCAATGGTGGTTGATAACGTTTATAATCATCCCACGCAGCATTCAGGAATTGACCTCCTCATCGCCACTGTATTTTTTACATTCCAGATATTTTGCGATTTTTCAGGCTATTCAGATATGGCAATTGGTGCCGCGCGAATTATGGGATTCAAATTGATGACGAATTTTAATCAGCCTTATCATTCAAAAAGCATCGCTGAGTTCTGGAAACGTTGGCACATCTCACTTTCCACGTGGTTTAAAGACTATCTATACATTCCTTTGGGCGGTAACAGAGTTTCAATACCCAGATGGTATTTTAACCTGTTCTTTGTTTTTCTCATAAGCGGCTTATGGCACGGGGCAAATTGGACCTTCATTATCTGGGGAGCTCTGAACGGATTTTATCTTGTATTTGCGGAAATAACGAAAGACATTCGGAATAAAATCAATCACGCTCTACGTATTTCCAGAACGTCTTTTATCCCAACTATTACCACATTCTTATTAATCGCATTTGCATGGATCTTTTTCAGGGCGAATAATCTTGGGTCAGCAACTTATATTATCCGCCATTTATTTTCAGAAATACCTTCCGAACTTGCCGGTATAATAAAAGGGACTTCCGAATTTCAAATTAAAAATCTCGGCATAACACCTGCACAACTCTTTATTTCGTTATTATTAATCGTATTACTGGAAGTGGTTCATATGTATCAAAGAAAAAAAGATATCTCAGAAATTTTCAAAGCGTTCCCTCCTTACCTCAGATGGTCAGCATATTTTGCAATAGTGCTTTCAATTTTATTTTTAGGTGTTTTTGATGATCGGCAATTTATCTACTTTCAATTTTAGACATGAAAAAATTTATTCTTCGTTCACTTTTACTGTCTATCCCAATATTATTGATAATCCTGATCTTTATTCTGGTTATTTCACCAAGTGAAGAATTTAAAAAAAGCTTATTGTATTCTCATCTGGATAAAAAAGAATTATTAATTAATACCCCTGCACCCAGGATCATATTTGTGGGAGGATCCAATCTTAGCTTTGGTTTGAATTCTCAAATAATTTCCGACTCTTTAAAACTAAACCCGGTAAACACTGCTATTCATATTTCTCTGGGACTAAAATTTATGTTGGCCAACATCCAAAGGGATATGCATGAAAATGACATTGTCATAATATCTCCTGAATACGAGCATTTTTTTGGTGATTTCGCAAATGGCAGATTAGAGTTATTATCTTTAATTGCTGATGTTGACCGCTCATCTGTTGCACTTTTAGATGGAAAACAATATTTTTCGTTGTGTGCATACCTGCCAAAATACATGCAATCTAAACTGGAGGGGATATTTATTAAGTCCGGAAACAAGTCCGGAAATGCTATTTATGAAAGGAATTCGTTTAATAAATATGGAGATGCATGCGCACACTGGACACTACCGAAAGTAAAGGTTTGGCCTAATGAAAAGATCACCACAGGTTTCAATGACGATGTCATGGCTTCTTTACGTAAGATCCGGGAGATAGCCAAAGCGAAACATGCGAAATTATTCATTTCATTTCCCTGTATCCAAAAGAAAACCTATTTGAATTTACATGAACAGATAGAAGAGGTTGAACAGAATTTACGTGAGGACGGCTTTATTTTACTTTCTTCTCCGGAAAGATATGTTTTCCCTGACAGCCTCTTGTTTAACTCACCTTACCATCTTACCAAACAAGGGGTTGATATCAGGACAGTTCTTCTTATCGAGGATCTCAAAAAAGCCCTGAACTAATAAAGATATCACCTACCTATTTTTAGCCTATTGTCATTTTTTTTACTGTATTTAAATTACCTTTGCATTCCGCAAGCCCAATAAGGTTAATAATAATTTTTATGAAAGATTTTTCGCTTTTAAAGAAGAATTTAAAAAAAGACTTTTCACAGTTTAAAAAAATAAAAGTTGCACTTTTAGGTGACAGTGCCACCCAATTCTTAAACATTGCTTTGCGTGGTACAGGCTACGATAGTAATTGGGATATCGAGATTTTAGAAGCTGATTTTAACCAGATCGAACGGCAAATTTTGGATCCTGACTCCGAACTTTATCAATTTCAACCTGAGGTTATAATTCTGTTCCAATCATCTCATAAATTATTAGGAAAATACAATAAGCTTAAAGGCCATAGCCATGCGGATCTTTCTTCCAATGAAATAGCAATTATTGAAAACCTGTATTCTACTCTGAATAGTCGTATAGATAATGTTAAAATTATTTATTTGAATTACACTGAAATTGATGACTCGGTTTTCGGGAGCTTTTCGTCAAAGACAGAATCCTCCTTCTTATTTCAGCTTCGAAAGCTGAATTATGAACTTATGCTTTTCTCTGCCAAAGCATCTAATTTTTTTCTTTGCGATATATCGACAGTTCAAAATTTGATTGGCAAAACCAATTTCTTTTCAACCTCGATCTATATAAACACTGAAATGGTTATTAGTATAGACGCTTTACCTATGATTGCAAACAGAATCATTGATATCATTAATGCTTTCTCCGGTAGATCAAAAAAATGTGTCATTCTCGATCTGGACAATACAACCTGGGGTGGAATTATAGGTGATGACGGAATAGAAAATATTCAAATCGGAACATTGGGAATTGGTAAAGCGTTCACTGAATTCCAACACTGGATAAAGAAATTACAGCAAAGAGGTATTATTATAGCTGTCTGCAGCAAAAATACAGAATCGGTAGCGAAAGAACCTTTTGCAAAACATCCGGACATGGTCTTAAAATTGGATGACATCGCAGTTTTCATGGCCAACTGGGATAATAAAGTTGATAATATCAGACATATTCAATCCATCTTAAATATTGGATTTGATTCAATGGTTTTTCTTGATGACAATCCTTTTGAAAGAAATATTGTAAGAGAGAACATTAAAGATATTACAGTTCCTGAATTACCTGAGGACCCTGCAGATTATCTTGAATATTTAACCTCGCTTAACCTATTCGAAACAATTTCATTTTCAAAAGAAGATTCGGAAAGAACAAGTCTGTACCAGGTAGAAGCAAAAAGATTAATTACACAGAAAAGTTTCACGAATGAGGAAGATTTTCTCAAGAGTCTAAACATGACATCTGTTGTTGAACCATTTGACAAGTTTAATACTCCGAGAGTTGCACAGCTTTCCCAGCGTTCCAATCAGTTTAATCTCAGGACGGTCAGATACACGGAGGCGGATATTGACGCCATCGGCAAGTCAGAAGATTATTTCACTTTTACATTCACGCTGGAAGATAAATTCGGAGATAACGGATTGATTTGCGTTATTATCCTGAAAAAAGTAAATGAGAATTCTCTCTTCATAGATACGTGGTTCATGAGCTGCCGTGTTTTAAAACGGGGAATGGAAAATTTTGTACTAAATACAATAGTGAAATTCGCAGAAAGAAAAGGCTTTAAAAAGGTGATCGGTGAGTACCTTCCTACTGCCAAAAATGAAATGGTGAAGAACCACTACTCCGACTTAGGGTTTAAGAAAGAAAAAGAAACGTGGGAACTGGATGTGGACACTTACATCAAAAAGAATACTTATATTCAAATAAAATAAATATGGAACGTACCGAAATTTTATCCCAGATCAATGAGATATTCATTGAAACACTTGACAATGAAGACATCAGCATCTCGGAAGCAACGACCGCAAACGATGTGGAAGAGTGGGATTCATTAACCCACATCCAATTAGTTGTTGCAATTGAAAAGCATTTTAAGGTTCGCTTTACCTCCAAAGAAATACAAAGTTGGAAAGATGTTGGTGAAATGATCTCTTGCATTCAACAAAAAGGAATATGATTTTTAATAAGGGGCAACAGTTTGAAGAAACTTTTTGTATTTCGTCTGAAGTACACAGCAGTTTTGTTCAATTATTCAACGACCGGAATCCGCTTCACACAGATAATCAATTCGCAATTGAAAGAGGCTTTACTTCAAGAGTAATGCATGGTAATATATTGAATGGCTTTCTTTCTTTTTTCATCGGTGAATGCCTGCCTACAAAACATGTGATTATTCACTCTCAGGAAATTCAGTTTAAAAACCCTGTGTATATGAATGATGCTTTAAATTTCACTGCGGTTGTCGAAGATGTGTATGAATCAGTTAACGCAGTTGAATTTAAATTTGTCTTCAGGAATTCCAGTAAAATTGTAGCTAAAGGAAAAATTCAAATTGGTCTATTAAAATGAAAATATTAATATCAGGAGGTGCATCGGGTTTGGGCGAGGCCATTACGCGGGCGTTAGCCGGAGAAACCACCAACACTGTGTATTTTACTTTTAACAGTTCTGAAACAAAGGCAACCGAGATTCAAAAACAATTTAACAATACGGTCCCAATAAAATGTGATTTTAAAAATCGTGAAGATGTCGTAAATCTAAGACATATGATCTCGACCCTGGATCTCGACATTTTAATTAACAACGCGTTTAGCGGACAGCCAATTAAAAATCATTTCCATAAGATACCAGTAGAGGACTTTACAACCGAATTTCAGAACAACATCATTCCAACGGTGGAAATTACCCAGGCAGTATTAACAGGCTTCAGAAAAAAAAAGAGTGGTAAGATCATAACGGTGTTAACTTCCTTTCTTCTTAACACACCTCCTGCAGGTGCATCTGTGTACGTTGCTGTCAAAGCTTATCTGGCTTCTCTTGTAAAATCATGGTCTGTAGAAAACTCTAAGTTCAATATCGCTTCAAATTCAATATCGCCTTCATTTATGTTATCGAATCTGACCAAAGATGTAGACGAACGGGTAATAGAGCAGATGATCGACTCACACCCTCTTAAAAGATTACTTAGCTTTGAAGAGGTTGCAGAAGCTGTTTTGTTTCTTTCCAAGGCTTCTCCTCAATTAAATGGAGTTGATATCCCTATTAATGCAGGAACTAATATTAAATAGAGGTCATGATATTTAATTCATTTCCATTTCTGTTTTTTTTCGCGGCCTTCTTTTTTCTATACTGGATTGCATTAAAAAAGAATTTTAAATTACAGAATTTACTTTTACTTGTTGGAAGTTATTTTTTTTACTGCTGGGCTGATTGGAGGCTTCTCTCCTATCTGATAGTTGTCTCCGTGATAAATTATTATTTAGGAATCTATATTGAACGCTCGACAAAGTACAGGCGACTTTTGTTAAATATCGGACTTGTTCAGAATCTTGGTGGCCTCATCTTTTTTAAATATTTCAATTTTTTCATTGACTCCGTTAACCGGATTTTTTCAGAAGCGGATATTAATGTGAATCTGCAATTATTAAACATAATTGTTCCCTTGGGAATCAGCTTTTTTACATTCCGGTTGATTAGCTACTTACTTGATATAGATAAAGGAAAGATCATTGCAACAAAGGACTGGGTAATATTCTTTGTGTATATCTCATTTTTCCCAACACTCCTTTCAGGCCCCATCGATAAAGCAAAAACATTTATTCCGCAGTTGGAAAAGCCAAGAATATTCGATTATGCTTTGGCCACAGCTGGGTTAAGACAAGTTCTGTGGGGGCTGTTTAAAAAAATAGTTATCGCTGACAGCTGTGCAATTGTCAGCAACCAGATTTTCAATAATTATCACAGTTACAATTCCAGCACTTTAGTTTTAGGAGCCTTCTTATATTCGGTTCAGATCTATACCGACTTTTCGGGGTATTCGGATATGGCAATCGGCTTCTCACGCTTAATCGGATTTAATATCACCAAAAATTTTGATTTTCCGTTTTTCGCCCAGAACATTGCTGAATATTGGCGGAAATGGCATATGTCGCTCACGTCCTGGTTAACAGAATACGTTTTTACGCCTTTGAGTATCTCTTTGAGGAATTATGACAATCTTGGGCTTATTGTGGCTATCATAATAAATTTTACCCTGTGCGGGATCTGGCATGGACCTAATTGGACCTATGTGCTCTTTGGTTTCTTACACGGTTGTTATTTTATTCCACTTATTTTAAACGGGACAATGAATAAACGGAAAAAGAAATTGAAAGACAGGTTTTTACCAACATTGAAAGAATCGGTAAGCATACTTTCAACGTTTACACTGGTTATGTTGACTTTTGTAATTTTCAGATGTGAAAGCATAGGTAAAGCATTTGATTATTATAAATGTATTTTAAACCCTTCTTTTTTTAAGTTGCCGGAACTGAGACCGACTTTCTTGTTCTCCCTTGTCTTCGTTTTTTTTATAGTCGAATGGATTTTCAGAGATAAAGAATATGGTTTTAATTTCGAACGTGTCCATGTTGCGAAACCTTTAAGATTTTGTGTTTATATTATCCTTTCTTACAGTATTTTGTTTAGCTATAGGTTCCATCAACACTCTGAATTTATTTACATCCAATTTTAGCAAAATGCTTTCGTTTCTAAAATCCGTTTCCTTTTTTCTCCTTATACTGTTAGCGTTGAGCTACCCCACGGCATATTTGATTGAGGCAAGATTCAACACCCCCAATAAGCAAAACTGGATCTTAAAAAAAGCCGGGGAGCAATATGATTATGCAGTCCTAGGCGCATCGAGAGTCTTTAATATGGTAGATATAAACACACTGGATAGCGTTATGAACAAAAAAGGAATTAATATTGGTTCTTCCGGAAGCTGTTACGCTGAAAATTATATTATTCTGGAAGAATTCCTTTCTAAAAATAAAATTTCAGCGCTACTTCTAAATACTGATGAATTTAGTTTTAATTCCGCCAACAGTTATTCCTATCCCTTTCATGATTATGAGTTTCTTCCTGTTTTCAGGAAACATAAAGAGGTATTCTTTGATTTCATCCCTTCCTGGAAATACTATTTATGGCTAAGCGTACCCTGTACAAAATATATTGAATATAATGATCAATATGTATTGAGCACGCTATCAAACAGGAAACTGAATAAAACAAAGGGAACTGAGTTATTATATGGTAAGCGTTCAGATAAAAATCTGCTATTAAATAAAAGGCGGGTCCCTGAAATAAACAGGCTTGACGCAAAATACTTTAAAAAAATAGCAGATTTATGTGCGAACAAGAACATTGCTCTGATATTGATCACAACTCCTATATTTAAATATGACCGCGAAGAGCATAAACTTTTTCTGGAGTATATAGATTCTTTCTCTCAACAAAATAATTTAAAGTATTATAGTTTCGAAACTTTGATAGATGCTTCGAAGCCGGATTACTTCCAGGACAATACTCATACTAATAATTTAGGATCAGTTGAATATTCAAAACGATTAGGTCAGAAGCTAAAAGAAGAAGGGCTAAGCAGATGATCACTTTTGAATGATCATTTTTCCATTTTTAAAAGTTGAATTATATCCTGCTGTGAAGAAATAAATCCCACTATTCAGGTCAGACGAATACAGCGTAACTATCTTTCCGTTTGAAGAATCTGTAATGGAGTAAAGACAATTTACCTCTTTACCTGTGACATCATAAATATTTATAGAAACACTTCCATCCTGAGGCACGTTGTCCAGTTCGATATAAGTTTCAGTTGAGAATGGATTTGGAAAATTTAACAACTTATCTCCTTTGTAATTGGAGCCAGCTATATCAGTCGCAATAGAGCTTCTCGGTATTTTTATTATACCCCTTCCAAGAGTAGCGATCCAGACGTTTCCTAAACTGTCAAAATTTACATGTCTAAAAACCATAAGTGCCGGAATGGTAAAGTTATATGTTGTCCATGCAGAGCCGTTAAATCTTGCAAAGCCATTAGATGTGGTAGCCCAAACATCACCGTAAGAATCAACATCTACAGAGTAAACGACATTGCTTGGTAAACCTGAATTTACCGTTCGGTATAGTGTCCAGTTTGTTCCGTCAAATTTAGCCAGTCCGTTCTGAGTAGCCACCCATTTATTTTGCGATTGGTCAATCTTAATATAATTAACATTGTTCGTAATAAGAGAGGTGTTCGTTGTGTTGTATATCGTCCAGTTAGTTCCGTCAAATTTTGCAACACCTCCGCCATACGTAGCAATCCATTTATTTCCCGCCTGATCCCTTGTTATGCAATGAATATAATTATTTGGAAGTCCTGAATTCGATGTGTTAATATTTGTCCAGGTGGTATCGTCCCAAATAAAAATTCCCGTTCCATTTTCACCGATCCATTTATCACCCGTAGTGTCAATAAATAAACAATATGGAAAATTTGCTCCCGGAGTAGTCACATAATTAAAATTATTTCCATCAAATCTTGACAGTTTACCGCCATCATGGGTTGCCCACAAAACACCATTCGAGTCAAATTTAAGATCTAAAATATCATCATCTATAATTGCGCTGTTTTCGGAGTTATAATTTGTCCATGCCGAACCATCAAACATCGTTAAACCAAACTTCTCCCCACCAAACCATAGGCGACTACCCTGTAAAGTTATATAATAACAGAAGTTAGAAATAATACCCGAATTGCTGATATTGTAATTCCTCCAATCTGTTCCATTAAATCCGCTAACCTTTCCTGTACCGTCACCATGTCGCTGGCCACGTTCGCTCATGATCCATTTTTTACCATAAGTATCCTCTAAAATCACAGGAACATTATTCTTCGGGAGAGGTGAATTGGAATCAAGATAAGAGTACCATGTGAGTCCGTCAAATGCGGTTAATCCCCCTCCATATGTGTTTGCGTTTCCATAGGTTCCGAAATAAATTTTTCCGTCAGAGGAAGGCAAAATAGCTGTTACATTATTTTTTGGTATTCCGGAGTTTAAAATATTATATGTAACCCATGTAGTGTCATTGTATTTACCCACACCAGCACGGCTAGTACCGAACCATTTAACATTATTCTGATCCACTGCTATAGTTCGTATGGTATCTCCCGGGAGCCCTGAGTTAGAGTGTTTAAAAGTTAACCAGGAGTTACCGTCAAAACACGCAGCCCCATGAAAGGTACCGATCCATAGTTTGCCATTATTATCGGTGGTAAGAGAGGTGATACTATCACTTGGCAACCCGGAATTACCGGTATTATATGTAGTCCAACTTGTTCCATTAAATCTGGCAAGTCCTCCGTAGGTCCCTGCCCAAAGGATGCCGAGCGAATCGATCAATAATGCACGAACGGTATTATGGGCCAGACCTGAATTTGATGTGTTATAGGTTGTCCAGGTAATCCCATCAAATTTCACTAATCCTGCTCCTCCGGCAACTGCTTCAACATTGCCACCTGTCGGACCTCCGCCTGTACCAAACCACTTGTTAGACGCAAGGTCAACCGCAACCGAAAAAACATTTGGAGTAGGTAAACCGGAATTAAATTCATTATAAAAAGTACTTACCCCTGAATTCGTATCCAGTTTTACAATCCCACCGCTTGAAGCTACCCATATGAAATTATTCTCTAAAGCTGCAGAATATATATTGGTTGGATTTGTAAAGTTAGTCCAGGCCGAAGTTTGACCAACAGTATATGAAGTGATAAAAAGGAAAAGTGGGGTTAATAACCGAAGAGTAAAAGTTGATTTCATATAATTTAGTATGTTATCTCAAATATACAAAAAATCAGAAAAAAAAACAAATGATTAAGCACCGGCTGCGATCTCCCACTGCGAATTTTGAAATACCCTGATATTATGCGGGTAAATTAAACGGTTTAAATCCGGATTGTTAAGTACTTCGAAACTCATGCAATTATCGATGCAATCGTAAGCCTCTGTGCTATTTCCGGCCCAGATAGATATAAAATATGTCCCGGGCACAAAAAGAATATCCTTTAACCTGATCCTGAAAAAATAATCTTCCTGATTTACCGGAATGATAAAATCGTTATCCATATTTTGCACATGCGTTATTGCTTCACCAAAAGCATTTCTGATGGTAAATGAAACATCTAATTGTCTGACCTCTTCTTTTGCTTTCATTAACAAATTAACAAAAAGATCATCTTTCATCATTACCCTGTCCACTTTATTCAGCCCTGAATCGGTAATATAAAAATCAGTAAAGGAAATTGCTTTATTCCCGCGTCTTGCAAATTCACTGATGTTAGCTGCGCCCGTCTTTGCTAATCCTATATAATGATTTACCACGGTGTTTATGTCAGCATCCATCTCCAGTGAGCCTTTAGAAATGAGAATTCCTCTGCTGCATAGCTGCTGCATAGCATTCATATTATGGCTCACAAACAAAACAGTTCTTCCCTGTTCTGAAACATCTTTCATTTTGCCAAGGCACTTTTTTTGAAACTCCAGATCACCCACTGCAAGCACTTCATCAACAATAAGTATTTCGGGCTCCAAATGTGCTGCGACAGCAAAGGCAAGGCGAACATACATCCCGGATGAGTATCTTTTCACCGGAGTATCAATAAACTTTTCCACACCAGAAAACTCAATTATCTCATCGAATTTACTTCTGATTTCGGATTTTCTCATTCCAAGAATCGCCCCATTGAGGAAAACATTCTCGCGACCGGTAAGATCAGGATGGAAACCGGTTCCCACTTCAAGCAAACTGGCTATTCTTCCCTTAACTTTAAATTGCCCTGAAGATGGCGTTGTAACACGGGAAAGAATTTTTAGTAACGTTGATTTACCTGCTCCGTTTTTTCCGATTATACCTAAAACATCTCCTTCATTCACATTAAAGGATATGTTGGACAAAGCCTGATGAAAAGTATTTTCGTAACCTGACTTCTCAGTTTCCGTAACCTTTAGATTGGGGTTTTCTTTTCCTTTCATTCTGGCCCACCAGGCATTTATGTCACGGGAAAGCGTGCCAGTTCCAACCTCACCCAGGTTATACCTTTTACTTATATTTTCAACTTTTATAACAACTTTCACTTCAACTCAAATTTTGATATAATATTAAACTGTATCCATAAATGTTTTTTCCACTTTATTGAAAAGTATTATTCCAATAAATAAAAGTATTAACATGCAGATAAAACTATATAATAAATGCATCCAGTTAAATACTCCTACACCTGTAAATGCGAATCTGAAGGTTTCCATTATGGCCGACAATGGGTTAGCCATCATGAATACTTTCTGTTTAGCGGATAAAAAAGACATTGGATAGATAACCGGTGTGGCGAACATAAACAACTGAACCCCAAAAGCTATCAGAAAGCGAAGGTCACGATATTTTGTTGTTAAAGATGAGATTATTATCCCTAACCCCAATCCTGTGCCGGCCATTATAAGGATCAGAAGAGGCAGAAGCAGAATATAAATATTAGGGTGAATCAGGTCTGTGGTACTGAAATAGTACAAAAGAACCAGAATAAAAAGAAGAAACTGTACAGCAAACGTAATAAGATTACTGATGATGATGGACACAGGAACAATTAGTCTTGGAAAATAAACCTTACCGAAAATTGTGGAGTTGGAAATAAATGTGTTGGATGTTTTATTTAAGCATTCAGCAAAATAGGTCCACATTGTTACTCCGGAGAGATAAAATAAGATCTTAGGTATTCCATCGGTGGGTATCTTTGCGATCTGGCCAAAAATCACAGTAAACATAAAAGTTGTAAGCAGTGGCTGTATGATATACCACAATGGTCCCAGAACAGTTTGTTTGTATACTGCTATAAAGTCCCTCTTGACAAATAAAAGCAACAGATCCCGGTAATGCCAGAAAGATTGTAGATCGACATTAAATATTGAATTTTTAGGCTTAACAATAAGGTCCCATTCTTCGTTTTTATCTGACATTTTTTATTGAAAAGATTAAATATTTTACGTTTTATTTTCATGCGGCATTTCGGTCTGATCTGTCTTTTTTCCAAGAAATTCAGCAAGTTTTTTAAACCCTCCCGGTTCCGAAATCTTCATTATAAGAAGATCATTTTGCCTGTCTTTAAAATATTGCATTACAAATTCCCGGTGGGCGAGAAAATTAGAAACGCCTTTTTCCATGTCAGGGTATTGGCCCGTAATTTTATAAGTCCAATTATAATAAGATTTCCGCCACGAATCCAGGTCTCTTTCTAAATAAACAAATTTGCTGTTCGGAAATACTTTATCCAATAAAACAATCATGTCCTCCTTTAACCACGGAAGGTCATCAAATGAATCAAACTTCGCTGCATAATTAAGCAGCTGCAAATATTGTTTGTTCTTATACAGACCGCGCCAGTTCTTGCCTTCGAAGGAAACATTCTTATAACCGAGAAGCTCGAATGCTCTTCCGCAAGATGTTGTTCCTGTTTTATTATAACCAATACAAAAAACCTTGCCTGAATAAGTCGATTTTCTGAATTTAAGTTTTAACAGGTTGAGAAGATCTTTAAATTTTTTTCTCATGAAAAATTTAAACTTTTTTAAAGATTATTTTTTCTTTGGTTCGGGCTTGCCATATGATCCATAGCCGTAACCGTTTCCATAGCCGTAACCGTAGCCATAACCGTATCCGTAATTGTAATAATACCCTGATTTTTTACGTTTCACGCCATTGAGAATCATAGCGAAATTTTTGAATTTGTTCTGCTCTACGAGTTCTTCAACAATTCCGATGATTTGTTTTTTTGCAAATTTCGTATTCAGTACAAAGAGTGACACATCCGCATTTTTCATCATCACAAGGGCATCAGTAATTAAACCGATCGGTGGCGTATCTACGATAACATAGTCAAAATGGTCGCGCCCATAGTCGAAAATTTCCGAAAGATGTGGGCTTAAAATGAGCTCGGAAGCATTAGGCGGGGTCGGGCCGGATAACATTACAAATAAATTCTCGATACCTGTCTCCTGAATGGTTGATGGAATGGCAGCCTTTCCGATAAGTATATTACTGGCCCCTACCAGAGATTCCATATTAAAGGCTTTTTGAACTTTCGGCTTATGGAGATCAAGCTCTAACAGCAAAACTTTTTTACCGGCTTTTGCGAGAATAGTAGCAAGATTAACTGAACAAAAAGTTTTTCCTTCGCCCGGAAGGTAAGAGGTCAATAGCACCACCTTAGATTTTCGGTCACTTGCAAAATACTCAAGATTAGTACGGATTGCCCTGAAACTTTCAGTGATCGGAGCCTTTGAATCCTTATCTACAATAAAATAACTTTCATTTTCACTGGAATGAAAAATTATTTCGCCTAATACAGGTAAGGTAGAAATTCGTTTTAATTCCATAACATTTTCAATAGTTGAAAACATATTGGTCCTTATAAAAACAACAATCAAACTGAGGATTGTGCCTGCAATTAAAAAGTAATACATGATCTTCCGCTTATTCGGAGCAACTACACCTATTGAGTGAGCTGATTCGATCACACTTGTTTCGGGCAATATCCCCGCGCGCGCGATCATGGTACTAGCTCTTTTTTCAAGCAAAAAAGAATACATTTTTTGGTTAACATCCAGCTTTCTCTGGATGTTTAACAGATCCCTTTCTGTTCGGGGAACTGTTTTGATAATACCTGTATAGTGATTGATCTGACCTTTTAAATCTTCAATCCTTTGGTGTAAACCTGTTTTAGAATTGGTTATATAGGTCAAAATATTATTCTTTAACAACCCAAGCTCCTCATCCAATTCGCTAATATTTCGGTTCTGTATGGTCGAACCATTTAACCTTTGATTTCGGTCCATTTGTAGCTCATACAACTTCCCTAAAGCTGTTCTTAAATAATCATCGCCCTGAGAGATATAAAATGACGGAGGTAGCAATTTCTCGTCTGTTAAGTTTCCAACTGAAATTATATATTTTTGGAGGGCCTCCAGGGATTGAATTGTTAATTCTGCCTGGCGCTTCTGAGAGTCAAATTCAATTAATTTATTAAAATAATCTTCCTGCTGTTTATCTATATCGAGAATTGCCTTGTTGGCCCTGTAGTTCTCCATATCATCTTCAATGGAAGTGAGTACCTCAGTAATTTCTTTTAACTGTTTATCAATATTTTCTAAAGTATTATTATTAATGGCTATTTGATTCCGGGAGGTGTAATTAATATAAGAATTGGATAAAGTGTCTAAAAAAGTGATCGCCCGAAGGGGGATTTCATCCTGAAGAGTAAGTTCCAAAATGGTGGTATTTTCAACATTATCCACCTGTAAAAGATTTTTAATTTTGGAAATCAAATAGTCTAGCTTGTGGATTTTTAATTGATAATCTATTTCTTTTAGACTTGTAACCGTTTTTTCATTAAGAATCTGATTTTTTTTAACAGTGATGAAAAAATCCTCATTAATAATCTCTTTATTGAAATCATACTTTTTTACCACATTATCCCCGCCCTTTAAATATGAAAGCTCGAATTGCTTTTCATTAACTATTTTGAAATGAATATCTTTCTCATATAGATTCTGATTTACACTTGTGACAGCAATATCAAAGGGAACGCCCTCATACACCTCAGTAGTTTTCAGCCTGCCTACTATAAAATAGGAAACCTCAAATTTTAATTTTGTGAGCGCTTCTGAAATCAGGTCATTTGAAGTTAAAACCCTGATCTGATTAGCATTGTCCTGATAAGACTGGTAATATCCAATACCTTTATAGATCTGATTCTGATAATCATAAGTTTCCTGATTTTTAAGGAGAATCTGAGTTTTTGCCGCATAAACATTCGGTAATTTATACGTGTAAAAATATGATAGAATGGAAGCTGCCAGAAGGAAAGCCAGCAAAATGTACCAGTTTTTTAAAAATATTTTAAACGTGGAACGAAAATCCTCAAGTTCAATTAAATTTGTTTTCTTTTTGTCTGGCATAAAAATGGTAAAAAAATCTTCCAAATATAGGAATAATCCTGAAGGTAAAATCTGTCCTTAATTAAAGAATGTAACTAATTAGATAATATTCCGTAAAGGAATAGGAATAAAGGTTTGACAAAAAAAGAATTTTCCTTACATTTGGAACTTCCTAGCGCCTTTTGTAATTTTTTAAAGTTCTAAAGAAGATATCTTTACGAAAAATTTAAATTATATCATGAAACACTTTAACTTAATCAAACTCAGTTTTTTTGCACTTTTTACCTGTCTTGCAGTCCAGGTGTCTGCCATTAGTTACACTTCCGCTGGTACGGGACCATCAAGTTGGCTCTCGAGCACCACTTGGATACCTAATGGCGTGCCGACCAGCTCGGATGATGTAACAATTTCTGCCGGACACACCGTTTTTGTTAACGCAACAGGCTGTGCAGCGAGAAATCTGACTGTTGCCGGAACCTTACAGTTGATCAGCAATACAATGTCGGTACGTGGCAATTATAATCTTTCAGGTACTGAAACTGGCAGCGGAACAATTTTATTCATTGCAACCAACATTTCGCTTACTATTACCGGTACTTCATCTCCTACAAGCAGATATTCTTTTTCTAACAATGCGACTGTTCAGGCCGGATCCACTTTAACAAAAGCAGCGGGAGGAATTATAACCCTGGCTGTTAATAAAACGTTAACGAACCTTGGTATCTGCACATTCTCCGACTTTATCGGTAAATCCGGATCTGTCTTCGTTAATTCTGCTGGCGCTACATTATCTCTTCTTAAAGCCGGATTTATGAGTGGCGCTACATTTCACGCTCATGCAACCGGCAACACCGTTAACTTAAGATATGCTGCCGGAGCGGTTCCTCTTGCCTCTTCAGGATATTATAACTTATCTCTTACTGCATCTACGTCAGGCACTAAAACACTCGCTGCGAATACCGTGATTGCGAATAATCTAACAATGAATGCCGGGAATCACCTCAATACCAATAATTTCGATCTTTCCGTAGCTGGAAACTGGACCAACGCGGCCACTTTTACCGCTTCAGCAGGCAAGACAGTTACCTTTAACGGTACTGCTGCCCAGTCTGTATCGAATACATTTGGCACTACCACTTTTAAAGGTTTGACAATCAATAATACTAATGGAGTTACTTTAACATCCGGAACTTATATACTTGATGAGGTTATAACTGTAAGCAACGGAACATTTAACACCGGTGGACGTTCATTTACGATGACCTCTGACGCGACTCAAACTGCCCGCATTGCACCTATAACCGGAACAGGAGCTATTGCAGGAAACTTTACCGTGGAGCGTTTTATCACTTCCCGCGACAGCACCTGGGCGGATCTTTCTTCTCCTGTTCAGAATTCAACTTTCAATGACTGGGATAATGAATTGCCGGTAACTTACTATACTTTCAGCCCACCATCTTCATATCCAACACAATGGATCTATGATGAAACTGAAGATGCATTCAGCGCAATCACTTCATCAGCAACGGCTTTAACACCGGGACAGGGATTTGAAGTGTATATGACCGGAGACTTTTCATACAGTAATCTCCCAAACACCACAATCAATACGATTGGTGTACCTAATCAGACTGATCAGGATCTAAGCGGGTTGATCTCTTTTAACAGTGCCGGTTCTAATCTTGTCGGAAACCCTTTTGCATCAAGTATCAGATGGAGTGATGTGTTTACAGCTTCCAGCGGAATTTTAAACACTTATGATGTATTTGATGCTGCTTCAGGGAATTATGCAACCTTTGGTTTAGGTACTGAGATCGGTTCAACTCAAGGTTTCTGGGTGTATACAACCACCTCCACAGCTACCTTGATTATTCCTGAAAGCTCAAAATCCACCTCTTCAAACAGCTCTTTGAGATCCGTAGTTGCTGAGCCTTACCTGAGCCTGAAATTCTCAGCTAATGATGCAGGAAACTCTTTCTATCACACTTTAAAAGTAGCCGGTAACAATACAGCATCAGACGGTTGGGATTCGAATGATCATCCTTTCCATAAAAGCCCTAACCCACTTGCCCCTTCAATTTACACTAAAATTGACGGAAGAAAAGCGGTTATTAACTCATTCAATTCTTTTGATGATAATTTCTCAATGCCGGTTTCAGTGTCTGTGGCGAAACAAGGCTTTTATAAAATTGAAGCTGCCGGCTTGGAGAATGTTAGTGAATATTCGTGCATTACCCTTGAGGATAAAGTGTTGAACAAAACTATCGACCTTACAAAAGGGGAAGCTTATTCTTTCGAATTGAATACAAACGAAGCGTCAGACAGATTTATTCTTCACCTTACAAAATCTGGTAACTGCAGAGCTTTTGTTAACAGCGATATGAATTCTGAGTTAAATAATCAAGTGAGCATTCTACCAACTGTTGATGGTAACACTGTAACATTCGACATGGAAGAGGCAACCCCTGCTACTATTAACGTTACTAACATCATGGGACAGAATATCGTTGAAACCACCACTGTCTTAGCAGAAAATCAGACTGTAAACCTCAACTTGCCTCAGGATTTCTCAGGTATGTACATTGTTAAGATTGAGTCTTCAAAAGGTTTGATCACTAAAAAATACGTAAGAAAGTAGTTTAACAACGATTTTATTTTAAATTTGTACAAAGTTTTAACAAAATGAAATTTAAAAAAATATTTTTAACTGTTCTTATTTTTACTGCTCCTTATCTGGCAACAGTTTCAAAAGCTGCCGCCCTCGGTATGGGAACAGGTATGGGTATGGGGCCTCCAAACCCTTGTGGTGGACCATTCCCGCCATGCCCGATACCATTGGATAGCAGTGTAATACTACTCCTTATTGCCGGAATGGCCTTTGGAGGATATAAAATCTACAGTTCACTTAAAAAAAATCCCGCTTAAAACGGGATTTTTTTTGTCCTTATGCAAAAGCTGTCTTTTCTTCAAAACCCTATCATACGGTTTCTTCTTTCTATTCTAGGCTTCTATCTTGGATGGTATCTGTTATATAATCTCTGGCTACATCCTGCCAAAACAATGGATCTTTTTGTGATTGATAAAACTGTCGCGGTAAGCAAATGGATACTTGAAGGATTAGGATATACTGTTTTCACGGGATCCGACAGACTAATCGGTATCGATGGAACCGGGGGCTTATGGATTGGGGATAACTGTAACGGTATAGCACTTTTTTCCCTTTTTACGGGTTTTATTATTGCTTATCCGGGTAACTGGAAAAAAAAGTTGTATTTCATTCCCCTCGGGATCTTAATGATTGAAATACTGAATATTCTTAGGGTGGTTTTCCTTGCTATCCTTGATACGCATTCCAGAACCTGGACTGAATTCAACCATACTTACACCTTTACAATAATTATCTATGGCTTTATATTCTTTTTATGGATGCTCTGGACAAACAAAATAAGTGACAAAACACTTTCTCCCTCTTCTCCCCGCAAGTAGCTATAACTTAATGACGCGTTTTGTGATAACCTTATCTTTTCCGGAGGTAATTCGGAAGTAGTAAATTCCATCACCAAGTCCCTTCAGATTGTAGGAAAGCTTACCGCTTCCGCTTTCCAGATGCTTATCTGCGACAACTTTTTGACCCGTTACATTCATCACCTCCACATCAACAACTGAAACTCCATTAAATTGATAATAAAGTTCGGCCACCTCATCATTTATGGTAATATTCAGATATTCATCGTTTACAGTTTCCTGAACTCCAACGGATAAAACTTCTGTCTCCACAACTACAGTCTGTGCTGAAGTATCTACACAAACCCCATCTGACACAATTAGCGTAGTTTGATATACGCCCGGCAAAGCATATAAATAGCTTGGATTTGGGGAATTATTCACTGCTGAGCCATCACCGAAATTCCAGGAGAAGGAAGTTATTTCCTTGTCCGGATTAGAGAATTCAACGGCCTCATCATCACTTAAATTAACTGTATCATTGCTTACATAATATTCAGCCGATAAGTGAGAATCAGAATTGACAATATATTCACTTATATATTGACAGCCGGTACTATCGGTGACTGTTAATGCATACACCCCAGGTGTTAAAGCACCATCGACCGGAGTTATGGTACCGTTTGACCAGTTATAAGAATAAGGAGCTGTTCCTCCTGCTACATCAATCACTTCAATACTTCCATCTGCTGTATTAAGGCATCCGGTATTGCTTACCTGTACTGTCACATTCAGAGTGTCATGAGCGCCAATGGTAACCATTGCGTCAAGCACACTGCAGGCACCTGAATTACCGGAAATATGAACCGAATAATTTCCCGGTGACATTGATATCAGGCTATCGGGGCCCGAAACGCCATTGTGTGTTTGAACCGGAACACCATTTTGGTCTTCCCATGTATAATCCCATGGGCCGGTCCCATTTCCAACAGCCCAGGCTGATCCATTGTTATTGCCGGTGCAGGTTGCTGAATTAGAAACCGTTTCTATTGGTTTTCCCACCCTGATAACGAAGCGAGGAAATACCGTAGTGTCAGAAATATTAAAAGTATAAGACGCTGTTGAACGAAGATCGGTTTGTATTCCTGTTTTAAGATCTTCCAGGACCAGACAGCTTACTGAAGGCATCCAGCTGGTATTATTCAATTGGATAGTGTATGTACCGGTAACACCCACTTTAACCTTTACAGGGATTGCGAGTTCATTGCTTATCGAAGGCAACGTGTTCACAGAACTGAATACACTATCTATCATTGAGCCGATGGCTGGAACATCTGTATTAAAGCTTAAAAACTTTCTCGCGTCAAACGAACGATCAAATCCATCAGTCGCTTGTGAATTGAAGTGAATAACAGTTTCATCTGTATATCCATTTCCGGTCAAACCTAACCTGATCAATTCATCAGGCGATACAGGTGTTCTGATGAATTGCTCGTCAGTGGCATCCTTCACCGTTTCATTTAATTTTAATACTGGAGACCCTCCACTTGTCTGCACAAGAAATGCCTGAGAAGAAGCTATCAGGTTTGTACCGCCATTCACTCCTATTCCACCAACGTAACTCGTATATTGATCCAGATCTGCGCTATACATATAGATCGCATCATTCACATTCGTTTTAGTCCAGCCTGCTGCATCCCAATCGATGGTTGATGGATATGGATTAGCCACCAGATTCCAACCGTTCTCACTTGCGGCTTGTGTCGCATCGTTTGTATAAGAAACAGAGAATGTCTGGTTATTCTTCAGGATGGGCCCTGTAACGTCTATTGTCAGAGGAGTTCCCATTATATACGCCCAATAGCCCTTTCTTGCAGCAATCGCATCGGTAATACCTGAAGGAGCTACATAACCGCTATCATACAAACCTAAAACCGTCTCATCATAAGTTACAATGGATGGGTTCGGAGATGGAGGATAGAATGATCCCGGAAAACCGCCTGTGATGAAATCATCATCCCATTGCTGAAGTGTTGCGCCTGAAACAGGAGAACAAAGGAACATCCAGCCATCTGTCCCTGCCGGAATGTATCGCTGGGCAGTTACATTTCCCGAAACATCGGCACCGCTTGCAAGTGTTGAAATTCTTGCGGTTCCTGATGCATTTGATACAAGTGTAAGATTGCCGGATGAAGAAAGTGTCCCGGCAGTGACAGTCACACTGTTGGTTACCGCCAGCGTATTTCCTAATACAATTGAAGCCGCTGAACGATCCAGAGTGATCGCAGCAAGTGCATTCGAAGTACCGGCAACAGATTGATCCATATACAACGTTCCTCCGGAGCCGCTTCCTGCCGCCAAGTTGATCGCTGAAGAATTGCTTCCCGTAAACATTCCTGTTCCTGAAATACTTCCATAAATATTCAGAAGATTACCATTCAGAGTAAGATTTGTACCTGCAGCAATGTTAATATTCTTGCAATACGATGTAGCTGTTAAAACAGGCGCGAATGGTAATCCCGCTGCGATTGTAACATCTGATGTCAAAGCAGGAACTCCTCCGCACCAGTTCCCTGTATTATTCCAATCCGTTGATACAGCTCCCAACCAGCTGCCCCCTGAAGTGACGGTCTGAGTAATTGTATTACTTGTTGCCGGATTACCAGTCGGACAAACGACATTCGAGGTTAAAACAACTGAAATAATATCTCCGTTCGTGAGAGTTGAAGAAATATACGTAGCTGAATTTGTACCTGTGTTCGATCCGTTCCGGAGCCATTGGTATGATGGGCTTGTTCCGCCATTGACCGGTGTTGCTGTAAATGTTACTGCAGATCCGGAGCATGAAGTGGCAGCACTGGAAGCAATACTCACACTAACCGGCATATTAGGATTCACGGTCATTGTAATCGTATTCGAAGTTGCGGGATTGGAACTTGAGCAGGTAACATTCGATGTCAGTACACAGCTGACCTGATCACCGCTAGCGAGTGAAGAATTAGAATACGTTGTGCCGGTTGCAATGTTAGAACCATTCAATAACCATTGGTATACCGGTGATGATCCTCCGTTAGTACCCGATGCAGTGAAAGTAACATTCGTCCCAGCACAAACTGTATTTGAGGGATTAGCTGAAACAGAAACGCTAACCGGTAAGACCGGACTCACAGTCATCACAATACTGTTGGATATTGCAGGCGATCCTGTGACACACTGTGCTGATGTGGAAACAACACAGGTCACTACATCATTATTCGCAAGAGAACTGATAGAGAATGTCAGCGAGTTCGACCCGGCATTTACACCGTTAAGTTTCCATTGATACGATTCGTATCCTCCGCCATTTGTTACATTGGCTGTAAACAATACGTTATCTCCTGAACAAATAACATTGGAAGGGCTTGCTGAAATCGAAACGCTTAAAGGCATATTCGGATTCACAGTCATGGTTATACTGTTGGAAGTGGCCGGACTGCCTGTTGCGCAGGTAGCACCGGAAGTAAGAATACATGTCACAACATCACCCGTATTAAGTGTTGAACTTGAGTAAGTTGAGCTGTTAGTACCTGTATTTACGCCATTTAGCTGCCATTGATATGTTGGTGACGCTCCACCATTTACTGAACTCGCAGTAAATGTTACATTAGTTCCTGCACAGATTATATTCGAAGGACTTGCTGAAATACTGACACTTACCGGCAATAAAGGATTTACTGTTATTGTTATAGCATTTGAAGTAGCAGGTGAGCCGGTAGGACAAACCGCACTAGAAGTAAGAACACACGTTACGATATCACCATTAACAAGTGCTGCATTTGAATAGCTGGGTGAATTACTGCCAACGTTTGAACCGTTCAACAGCCATTGATATGAAGGTGTTGTTCCTCCATTGCCCGGTGTGGCGGTAAACGTAACTGAGGTGCCCGGACAGATTACCGTGGAGCTCGCTATAATGTTCACACTTACAGGCAGATTTGGATTCACTGTCATCGTTACAATATTCGAAGTTGCCGGACTTCCCTGCACACAAACCGCGTTTGACGTTAGCAGGCATTTTACCTGATCAGCATTACTGAGCGTACTGCTTGAAAATGTAGCAGAATTACTTCCAGTATTTACATTGTTAACCTGCCATTGATAAGCAGGGATTGTACCCCCATTTACGGGCATCGCTGTGAACGTAACGTTCGTTCCTGCGCATATTGCCCCGGCCGGACTTCCTGAGATGGAAACACTTGCGGTGACATTTGGAGTTACGGTTAAGGTTGCTGCGTTCGAAGTGACTAAAGCCGTAGCGCAAATATTACTGATCACGCACTGGTACTGATACCCGTTCATGCTGTTCACAGCCGGATTGACCGTTAATGTACTTGTAGTGACCCCCGAATAAATTCCTCCGTTCGCAAGATTGACAAAGCCGCTTCCGGTATTTTGCTGCCACTGATAGCTAAGCCCTACACCATTCACAGTCAATGAGAAGACAGCGCTTGTATTGTTACATACGGTATCACCAACGGGCTGAACAGGAATAGTAGGGGTTCGTCTTTCTCCTACCTGCAAATCGCCTAAAATTGATATTGCAGTTCCCTGATTTACGGTTGAACTTACTGTCCCTCTTGTTAATAAGGTCCAGACACCTCCACTGTAAGAAGACATGTAATAATTTGCCGGAACAGAACCTGCATCTGCATCAGTTGTAGCTCCAATAAATGTACATGAAGCAGAATAAGTAGAGAATACAGTCCCTGAGTTGGTCAAGGTCCATACACGATTAACGCTTTTCAGCTCGTCTATGCATGAAGCAGAAACTGACGCATGATCCGCATTGCTAACACTTGCTGTAACAGTTCCGCCAGTTGAAACACTCGCAAAATTCAAAGTAACCGGAGTATAATTTATGGTCCCGTTACCTATTTCGAAAGTGCGGATAACACCTGCACCTGCGGAAATATTTTTTTCAAAAAATCCATTTACAAACTTAGATGTTCCTGCACCTGTAACAGTTCCAGTCAGAGCCGTCATAGAAACCTTATTAGTTCCTGTTGTTATAACACCGGCAGTGAAATTCAGATTAGAAGATATTACTGTATTTAAGGCAAGACCGACTCCAGTAGCATTGCTGATGGTTAGATTTGGGAATGTCGTGATCACAGCCCCCCCGATTGTTTGCATAGCAGTCCCGCTAAGTGTAACTATATTTACCCCGGTTGTTGGAGTAAATGCGCCATTATTTGTAAAATTTCCTTTGACAGTTAGACTGAAAGTTGCCAGATTCAGGGTGCTTGCAGCTGAAATTATTAGATCTCCACCAACACTAGTATTTGCTAGCTGTGTTTTAATTCCAGTACCCGCTGTAGTAAGGTGATAATAGCCGAGGAGGTTGGTCGGGTTTCGAATATTCTGTACCCCCGCATAATTGTACGTAACTACATTTCCGGCAGCAGATGCATTGAATGTGGTAACAGTGAAATTCGCGCTCAGCATTTTATGAAAATAAGAACCGGTTGTTCCCTGAGTGAAGCTTCCCGCGCCATAGTGCATAGTATTTACCTCTACAACACCATCATTCGTGTATGAACCCGTATTATTGAGTCGTGCAAAAGAAGACAATGCTGTGCCGCCAAAAGTTTTGCCGGTTCCCGCAAAAGTATAGATACCGGTGTTGGAAGTGAAGGAACCATTATTAGTAAAATTCCCATTGATGGTAAAATCTTCAGCGACAGAGGAGTTCCAGTTACCTGTTGAAGATATGGTGACATCTCCAAAAGTTTTGGTGCCTGTAACACTTGTTATATTCAAAGTCGAATTGATGGTGGTCGGACCGGTAACATTCATTAATGAATTGCCTAACGTATTTGTTCCGCTTGCAACGACAAAACCACCGGTGACATCATATCTGCCGGATGCAGTTCCCGTAATGGTGCCGCCATTCATCGTAAGGGTTCCGCTAACTGCATAAGTTTCTGCAGAAAGATTATTCCAGGTCGCCCCTGAATTGATTATAATATTTGAAAAGGTTTTCGTCCCGTTTGCGCTGTTCTCATTTAAATTTCCATTTAAGGTTGTTGTGCCGGTAACGCTTATTGTTCCCGCCCCAAGAACAGATGTACCGGAAGCAACAGTCAATGTTCCGCCAATATTGAAAACCCCGGTAGACGATCCTGTGATTGTCCCGTTTGTCAAAACAACATTCCCGTTAATAGTATAGGTTTCTGTTGCAGCGCTTGTAAAGGTACCCCCGTTGATATTAACGTCCTGAAAACTTTTAGTACCAAAAGTACTAGTAATAGAAAACGTCCCGAAAATATTTGTGGTTCCGTTCACGATCAAACTTCCTCTCTGAAGGGTTGAAGTACCTCCTGTATTAACTGTAAAATTGCCGGCTACATTAATTGACCCGCTGTTCGGTCCACCGGAACCAGTAATACTTGAACCGGCATTCATTATAAATCCTCCCGCACCGATATTAATTACAAAACCTGACGTCCAGTCAGCAGTCCCGCTCAATGTAAGCTTGTTGCAATTGGCTGGATTACCGTTCATTGTGATTGTATAACCCGCGCAGATAATAACATCGTCAGATGCACCCGGGATCAAAGTGGTAGCTGAATTTCCACATGCAGATGTAGACCAGGTGGAAGCTGTATTCCAACTTCCGTTAGAACGAGAATAGAATGTAGCAGAATAGCTTTTGAAGCAAAAAAGAAATAAAAGAAAAAATAGTGAGTAGCTATTCTTGATCATGTTCACCTGAATAAAATTGTTTGACCGGTCTGTGCACCGTCTAGTAAATGTTAAAAATAGTAAAAATTTAAAGAATATACCAGTGAAATCCGACCAATTAAACTTTTGGTAAGATTAATTAAAATTGGTTTTTATGTTTCGTAAATACATTGGTTTTGTACTTTTGCCACGTGAGAATTCCCCGCAAATACATTCATTTCTCTTGCATACTTGTTTTGATTCTTTTTACCGGTTTTTTCAGGGAGACTACATTTAAAAGCATTAATGCCTTGTTGCAAGCCTGGGATGCAGACATGGATTACGATATGCCATACTACCTAGATTTTATTAAAAATCTGGAGTATGATACGATCGTGAATCTAAAATGGTTATTTACAATGATCTTTAGCTTCTTATACCTTTTGATATCTCTTTATGCTATTAATGTAATTTTCAATTCCCCTCTCTTTCAGAAAATCACCATCTGGGCTTTCCTCTTTATCACTCTGTTCTCTGCGCTTTTTATCATTACCGGAGTAATTTTTCCCGGTACGTCTGCAAAAATGTATGAATTTGCCAGATATTTTATGGGCATCGCACAATCTCCTGTAATATTGATGATACTAATTCCTTTATTTAAACTGGCGGAAAAAGAAAAAGACCCGACAAGAACAGTAAATTAGAAAGAAATCATACTTTTGCGTTTCTTAATTAACAACTCATAAAAACTGCCAAATAAAACATCTTTTGGCACAACATATCACCTCATAAAAACATTATTAGATATGAAAAAAGACACCGCAATTTTTGACCTGATAAATGAAGAAAAAAAACGTCAGACTGTTGGCATCGAACTCATTGCCTCTGAGAACTACGTTAGCGATCAGGTAATGAAAGCAATGGGCTCGGTACTTACAAACAAATATGCAGAAGGCCTTCCAAACAAAAGATATTATGGCGGTTGTGAGGTTGTAGATAAAGTTGAGCAGCTTGCAATTGACAGGGCAAAAAAATTATTCAATGCCGAATGGGTGAATGTACAGCCTCATTCAGGAGCTCAGGCAAATGCAGCAGTTATGCTTGCTGTTTTAAAACCCGGAGACAAGATCCTTGGATTTGATCTTTCTCACGGAGGCCACCTTACCCACGGGTCGCCTGTAAATTTTTCAGGGAAACTATATGCACCAAGTTTTTACGGAGTGGAGGAAAAAACCGGGAAAGTAAATATGAAAACGGTTGAAGAGATCGCAATGAAAGAAAAACCAAAACTTATTATTTGTGGTGCATCTTCATATTCCAGAGATTGGGATTACAAAACATTCAGAAAGATCGCTGACAAAGTCGGTGCTTTATTAATGGCAGACATCTCACACCCGTCCGGACTTATTGCACGTGGTCTTTTAAATGATCCTTTGCCTTATTGCCATATAGTAACAACTACAACACATAAAACACTTCGTGGGCCTCGCGGAGGAATGATAATGATCGGAAAAGATTTTCAAAATCCATGGGGTGAAAAAACACTGAAAGGCGAGATCAAAATGATGTCACAGATGCTTGACGCTGCAGTATTCCCGGGAACACAAGGCGGGCCGCTTGAGCATGTGATCGCTGCAAAAGCAGTTGCATTTGGTGAAGCACTTGAAGACAGCTATATGAAATACTGTATTCAGGTAATGAAAAACGCGAAATTGATGGCGCAATGTTTTGTGGACAAAGGCTATAAAGTTATTTCGGGTGGAACAGACAATCACTGTATGCTGATTGATTTGCGTTCAAAGAACATCTCCGGAAAGCTTGCTGAAAACACTTTAGTGAAAGCTGATATTACTGTAAATAAGAATATGGTGCCTTTTGATGACAAATCACCATTTGTAACATCGGGGATCCGTGTGGGTACTTCGGCTATAACAACTCGTGGCATCAAGGAAAAGCAGATCCCGAAGATCGTTAATCTCATTGATAAAGTTCTCACCAATGCAGAAAACGAAAAGGTTATCGCAGAAGTGAAAAAAGAGGTCAATAAAATGATGAAGACCCTTCCGCTCTTCGCTTAAAAAAAAGCCCCGACATTCAAACGTCAGGGCTTTTTTAATGCCTTTTTTCCTTGATCAAGTCATAAACAGACTGGGGCATCAACATATCAGATTGAAAAAATGGCGAATAACATGGACCTAAAACGAACAAATTTTCACATGTGAAATATTAGTTTATTTTTGTACCCTCTTTAAACTATCTAATAAACATTATTTAATTATACAATGGCACAAGTTGAGTTGATCATGCCCAAAATGGGAGAGAGTGTTGCAGAAGCAACTATTATAAAATGGCTTAAAAAAGAAGGAGATAAAATTGCGGCTGATGAAACAGTTCTTGAGATTGCCACAGACAAGGTAGATTCCGAAATCCCTTCTACAGCAGAGGGTACATTAATAAAACGTTTATTTAATGAAGGTGATGTAGTTCAGGTTGGTAAAGCAATCGCGATAATCAGCACTGATGCAAACGCTTCTGTGGAATCTGCTCCTGAAGTGAAAACTCCCGCTTCAAACACTTCTGTAAAAGAAGTTGCTGCATCACCTGTTAAAGAGGTTGCTGCTATCGACAAGAATTCTTCTTCAGGAAAATTCTATTCCCCGCTTGTAAGAAATATTGCCAAAGAAGAAGGAATCTCTATGTCTGAACTGGATAACATTCAGGGAACAGGCGCCAACGGCCGCGTAACCAAGAATGATATCCTTGCTTATGTTCCGAATAAAGGAAAACAGACTGAGAAAAAATCAGAAGCTCCTGTACAACAACAACAACAACAGGTTCAGGCTAAAGAAACTCCTGCGCCTTCCAATAATGGCGCTGCTCATCAAAAACCCGCGATTACAGTTGGTGCAGGTGATGAGGTGATTGAAATGGACCGTATGCGGAAGCTTATAGCTGATCACATGGTGATGAGCAAGCATACATCACCGCACGTAACCTCATTCGTTGAAGCTGATGTTACGAATATAGTTCTCTGGAGAGAAAAAGTAAAAAAGAATTTTGAAAAACGCGAAGGTGAAAAATTAACCTTCACTCCTATCTTTATTGAAGCTCTTGTGAAAGCAATAAAGGACTTTCCGATGATCAACATTTCTCTGGACGGAACAAAGATCATTAAGCGTAAAAACATCAATATCGGAATGGCAGCAGCACTTCCAACAGGCAATCTCATCGTTCCGGTTATCAAGAACGCAGACACATTGAATCTTGTGGGAATTACCAAACAGGTGAATGACCTTGCAAGTCGTGCCAGAGCCGGTAAATTATCCCCTGATGATATTTCCGGAGGAACTTATACGATCTCAAATGTCGGATCGTTCGGAAATGTTATGGGTACGCCTATTATCAATCAGCCACAGGTAGCAATCATGGCTGTGGGTGCGATAAAGAAAAAGCCTGCCGTAATTGAAACTGAGCATGGCGATCTTATCGGTATCCGTCATTTTATGTATTTATCCCATTCTTATGATCACCGGGTTGTTGACGGTTCATTGGGTGGACAGTTTGTGAGACGCGTAGCAGATTATCTCGAGCAGTGGGATATTAACAGAGAGTTTTAACAGAACCTATATATGAAAAAAATTTTCCTTCAGCTTTGCCTGATCATTCTGATCTCAGGTAGGATCTTCGCGGCCATAATTCAACCTGTTCCTGACGGTGATTACAAACGAATGTATATTGATGCGGAAAACTATTTCACTAACGAAAACTACACTGCAGCCCTTCCACTCTATCTCACTCTTGATTCTATCAAAGGCAACGCAAACCTCAAATTCAAAATCGGCTTTTGTTACCTGAACGCTGCGACCTACAAGACGAAATCCATTTCCTACCTGGAGGAAGCAATGAAGGACATTGCTAAAAAATATGAAGAGGGAGAGATCAATGAAAAACAAGCGCCACTTTCTACATCCTATTATCTTGCTAAGGCCTACCACCTTCATTATGATTTCGACAAAGCAATTGCAATGTATGAGAGGTATAAGACTGAGCTGGGAACTGACCCAAAACTTGCAAATGATATTGCAGAGATCAATCATGATATTGAAACCTGTCAGAATGGTAAAGAGCTGATCAAAGATCCAAAAAAAGTTGTCGTTACGAATCTCGGGGAAGGCGTAAACTCAGCATATCCGGATTATTCTCCTGTAGTGTCACTTGATGAACAAACTCTTATTTTCACCACCCGTAGAAGTGGCGGTTACAGCGAAGTGAAGGAACTGAACGGGATGTACTTTGAAGACATCTTTACAGCAGAGCTGAATACTAATACTGAAAAATGGGGAAAAGCAAAAACTCTAGGAAACAATATCAATACCGGAGGGCATGAAGCAACAGTTAATCTTTCTGCAGACGGCTTAAAACTGTTGATCTACCGTGATAATAACGGTAATGGTAACCTGTTTCTCAGCGAATACAAAAACAAGGAATGGACAATTCCTGAATACATCGGAGCACCGATCAACACTTCATCCTGGGAATCCCACGCTTGTTTCAGTGCCGACAACAGAATTCTATACTTTGTAAGTGACAGACCGGGTGGAACCGGAGGGCGTGACATCTATAAATGTTTAAGATTACCAAATGGTGATTGGGGCCCTGCTCAAAATCTGGGCGCGACCATAAACACTCCTTATGATGAAGATGGCGTTTTTATTCACCCTGATGGAAAACAAATCTACTTCTCATCAAAAGGCCACAAATCAATGGGTGGATTCGATATATTTTCATCTGTCATTAACGATGAGAATGGAAACTGGTCGGATCCTATAAACATCGGCTATCCGATCAATACACCGGACGATGATGTATTTTACATTACTACGGCTGACGGACAACGTGCCTTTTTCTCCTCAGACAAAGAAGGCGGTTTTGGTGAAAAGGATGTGTACATGATCTCCTATCCTGAGTTTGAACCACGAAGCATTACTATTCTTGTCGGAAAGATCATCAACAACACTACAGAAGATATCAGCAATAACAATATATCTATTGTAAATACTAAGACGAACGACACCCTGCAGATCCTTAATGCCAATGGCTCTACCGGAAAATTCGGAACCAATTTACCCGTAGGCGAAACTTATAAAATTGTTTATGAGGTGAACGGTAAGATTCTTAAGTCAGAGGAATTAGTCGTATCGAAAGGAAAAGGATATCAGGTTATTAAACGTGAAATTCCTTATGGTGCAGATCTTGCTTCTGCGGACAGCTCACGTATCAAAGATTCGCTTGCTAACCTGACCGTCTGTGATCCTAAAACAAGCTCCTTTGAACTTTATTTTGGATATAATAAGAAATCAATAGATGTAAAATCGAAAAAGTTTATCGACTTTATTGCTTCTGTGAATGAATGCCTGAAAAAGAACCCAAAACTGAATATTGAAATTGAATCGAGTGCATCGAATGTTCCTACAACTACATTTACAACAAATGAAAATCTTGCGCAGAAAAGAGCTCAGGATGCAAAGGAAAAAGTAACAGCAGGATTGAAGAAAGCCGGGCTTGCAGAATCTTCATTAAACTTCAAAACTCCGGATGCAAAGGTGCAGGGGCCACAGTATAATAATGACTTCATTCAAAACAGAACCACCTACGAACAATACCAGTATATAAAAATCCGCATCAGGTAAATTTTTATGCCAGTTAAGCTAGCGAGCCTGCTAGCCTCGCATGCAGGGCCTGTTCCGCCTGGCTCATATTTTTAAGTTCAATTGCTGTCTGAAAAAAAATTGAATTTCAGCTAAGATTGGTCTAAAATCTTATATTTGTATATAGTGTTTATTGCTAAAAATTTATGAGGTCGAAATTATTTTTATCTGTTTTTTTTATTTGCATTTTCAATACTGTTTTTTCGCAAGGTTCAAAAGCCGAGTATCGCGAATATTTTACTCAGGGGAACCTTCTTATCCTTGAAGAGAATTATCCACTCGCACTTAAATATTTCCTTGATGCTTATAAGATCGATTCTACTAATGCCAATATCAATTACAAGGTCGGTTATTGCTATTTAAAGTCTGCAAACGAAAAAAACAAGGCACTCTATTATCTCAAAAAGTCTTTAACCGATGTAAGCCATAACTATAATGATATGGAACCGAGAGAGAAGAATGCGCCTGAAATGGTTTATTATTTAACAGGTGAAGCTTACCGTCTGGCGTACAACTTCAATGAATCGAACACCTACTTTAACAAATTCAAGGAAATAGTTGGTGACAAAAATAAAGAGCTTACAAAAGACCTGGATAAACAGATTGAAACCAATTATACCGGAATTGAATTAATAAAAGATACCGCTGTAGTCACAATAATGAATCTGGGTGATAGTGTTAACACTCAATTTCCGGAATACAGCCCGGTGATTTCGGCAGATGAATCAACTCTAATTTTCACCTCGCGCAGGCCTGGTAGCACAGGAAATGACAAAACCGACAACGATCAGTTTTTCGAGGATATCTATTACTGCCTTAAGCTTCCAAATGGATTATGGAGTTCACCAAAAACAATTGGAACCAATATCAATACAAATGATAACGAAGCGGATATCGGGCTTTCAGCTGACGGACAACAATTATTTGTTTACAGGGGAGTAAATGGTGGTGATATCTATTACAGCAATCTGGAAGGGGAAACCTGGAGTCCTTTGATCGCGATGAATGAAAATATTAATACGCCCGCCTGGGAGACGCATGCAACACAAACGGTTGATGGGACTACTATCTACTTTGTGAGCGACCGAAAAGAAGGAGGCTTTGGAGGACGTGATATCTGGCGTTGCGTTAAGTTACCGAACGGGCAATGGAGTAAAGCTCTGAATCTTGGCCCACAGATAAATACAGCCTTTGATGAGGACGCTCCGTTCATACATCCCGATGGTGTTACTTTGTTCTTCAGCTCAACCGGCCATAAAAACATGGGAGGCTTTGATGTCTTTAAAGCGGTTAAAGATGACGAGGGCAAATGGTCAAGCCCCCAAAACCTCAAGTCACCTATTAATACTCCCGATGACGATATTTTTTACGTTCAATCTGTTGATGGGAAAAGAGGATATTTTTCTTCCGTGAGATCAACCGGTAAAGGGGAAAAAGATATTTACATGCTGAATTATGAGCAAAGCATCGTTGAGCCTTTAACTTTATTGAAAGGGTATTTAACCTTTGACGGGTCAACAAAAGCTCCCGGAGCTGTCCAGATTATGGCCACCGATATGGAGAGCGGTCTGGTGGTTCAGGATATTAAACCTAATTCGGCAACAGGTAAATACATCATGATCTTAAATGCTGGAACCGAAGGAAAATCATATAACTTAAGTTTTGAAGCAGAAGGTTTTCAACCTGTCAACGAGACCATAACTATCCCTGCAAACTCAACATACCAGGAGATCAACAAGGAGCTTCTGATGCGGGTGATCAATATGGAAAGCAAAGTGCTTGGTACCATTAGTGTTGCCGGAACTATCAAAAATCAGGATGATAAAATAATACCGGGGGCAAAGATCATTGTTAAAGACAATACAAGCGGTAAGCTCATCGATACTTATTACACCTCTACTGATTCAGGTTCTTATTACTTTGTTCTTAACAGGGGTCAGAATTACAATATTTCCTACGAAGCTGAAGGCTATCTTTTCCAATCAGAAAATGTGAATGTGCCAAAGCAACCGGAATTCTCTTCGCTGACAAAAAACATCCTCCTTGAAAAGGTAAAGGCGGGAGCCAAGATCGTTCTTAACAATATTTTCTTCGATTCAAACAAAGCAACCCTTAGAAAAGAGTCGAACCTTGAGATAGAAAAGGTGATAAAGCTGATGAATGACTACCCTGAACTTAAGATCGAGGTTGCCGGGCATACAGATAGCAAAGGAAACGATGCTGCAAATATGAAATTATCCCAGCTTCGCTCACAGTCTGTAGTTACAGCACTTGCCAAAAAGGGTATTGACGCGAAACGCCTTGTTGCTAAGGGTTATGGCGAAACGATGCCTGTAGCGGAGAATTTGCTTTCAAACGGAAAGCCAAATCTCAAAGGGATGCAAATGAACCGCAGAGTTGAGCTTAAAATCCTGGAATCCAAATAACAGGTTTCTATTCCCTTTTAATTGTTAATTTCTTTTTATACCCCGGGGGGTTTACTACCTATATTTTAATATTTTTGTTTGATTTTTAAACCTCCTAAAGGCTTTTTTCTTAGGATTTTAAACACATTCAACAGATACAGATGCAAAAATATTATACTCTACTTTTTCTTTTCTTAACAACCGGTTTATTAACAATAGCTCAGGACAAATCGGATTACAGAGATAAATTTACCGAAGGGAATTACCTGATTCTGGAAGGGAATTATGCAAGGGCGCTTAAAAATTTTCAGGAAGCTTACCGGATAGATTCCAGCAGTGCGAATGTCAATTTCAAATTAGGCTTCTGTTATTTGAAAACGGTCTCTGAAAAAAACAAGGCATTACCATACCTGGAAAAGGCCGTTAAGAACACTTCAAAAAAGTATACGGATCTTGAGCCCCGCGAAGTTGCAGCTCCTATTAACGCTTATTATTATTACGGTGAAGCTCTTCACTTGAACTACAAGTTCGATGAGGCTATTGCTAATTATGAGAAATTTAAATCCTTCCTAAAACCGAAGCAGGAAGACATGATCAAGGATGTTGACCGCCATATTGAGCTCAGTAACAACGCTAAAGTACTTGTCAATGCACCTATTCCGGTTATAATTACAAATCTTGGAGATAGCATTAACACTTCATTTCCTGATTACAGCCCGGTATTGTCTGCTGATGAAAACACTATGATATTTACATCACGCAGACCTGGTAGCACCGGTGGGGATAAAACAGATGAAGATCAGTTTTATGAAGATATATTCATTTCTTATCGCAAAGCTGATAGCACATGGACTACCCCAACTTCGATCAGTGCTAATGTAAATTCTATTACCCACGAAGCAACGGTAGGTTTAACTGCTGATGCTCAAACACTCTTGATCTACAAGGATGGTAATGGCGGGGATATTTATTTCAGTACACTGGAAGGTAATAACTGGACTTTCCCGCAACAGATGGGGTCTGATATTAATAGCCCCGGCTGGGAAACGAGTGCTTGTCTTACTCCTGACGGGAATACATTATATTTTGTGAGTGATCGTAAAGAAGGAGGAATGGGTGGAAGAGATATATGGAAATGCGTTAAGCTTCCGAACGGAAAATGGAGCCGTGCAATGAATCTTGGAGCGCCTATTAATACTGTATACGATGAAGAATCACCTTTCATTCACCCGAGCGGTAACGTTCTCTTTTTCAGTTCAAAAGGTCACCAGAGCATTGGAGGATTTGATATATTCTTCTCTACCAGAAATGAGAACTCATGGGATGCTCCTCTAAATATCGGATACCCAATCAATACTACTGATGATGACGTATTTTATGTAACTTCCCCTGATGGGAAACGCGGATATTATTCATCCTCTTCCCGTGCAGAAGGATATGGTGAGAAAGATATTTACATGATCAGTATTCCTGAAAGAAAAGAACAGCCGCTTGTTCTAATTAAAGGGGTGATCATTCCTGCAGCTGGAACCACCCTTCCTCCAAATCTTGAAATTGTTGCGACAAATAATGAAACAGGTATTGTTACAGGTGTTTATAAGCCGCTTGTCAGAGATGGTTCTTTTACTATTATTATCCCTCCAAACAGTAATTATACACTTTCTTATCAGCAGGACGGAGAAGAGTTTTATTCCGAATTAATGGAAGTCCCTGCTGATGCTGCTTACCAGGAAATCAACCGGGAGGTTAAGCTGAAAGGTGTTAATTTCGGTCAACCGGTAACTATTAATAGCAGTGACAGTGTCAAAAAGGTAACCAATAATGAAGTTTCCTATATTACGGTTGGCGGAAGGCTTTTTGACAAAGAGAATAATCCTTTAAATACCATGAAGGTTAACCTGATGAATTCAGAAGGCCAGATCATAAAAACAACGACAACGGATGCATTGGGCTGGTTCCTGTTTTCCGAACTCCCGCCTAAAGAAAACTATGTAGTAGGACTGGATGAGGAAGATACCGAAATTGGCAAAAAGTCTTATGCTGAATTTAAAGATTCAAAGGGAAATTTAATTAAGACCAAAAGCCTTGGAGCCGGTAAATATCAAGCGTCAAATGGACCAACAACTGTTAAGTTTAAAGTAAAGGAAAAGGCTAAACCGGTTGCAAGTGTTCAGCCTGTTACAAACACTCCGAAAGAAAAGCTCGCGGAAGTTGATAAGCTGAACTTCAAAATGAACTTTAAATATAATATTGCTCAGATTGACGTGAATGATCAGCCATTCCAGGAGTTCATTAATAATCTGATGGAACTTTATAATAAAAATGGTTCAATCAATCTGAAAGTAGAATCCAGCGCATCTACGGTCCCTACACGTGCGTTTAAATCAAATAAAGAATTATCCATAGCAAGAGCTGATAAAGGTAAACAACAGATCCTCGATGCATTAACAGCAAAAGGTGTTGATGCATCCAAGATCAACATAGTAAGCACCAAGTGCCTTGTGGGTGGGCCTCAGTATAGTGTTGACTACCTTCAGAACAGGGAGAAATATGAGCGTTATCAATACATTAAGATCTCCGGTTACTAGCGATTAAAGAGTGTTTTGAAAAGCCCCGATAATAAGGGGCTTTTTTATTTTTTTTCAAAACACAAAAACATTTTTTTTGTATTTTGGTACCGAACTTGGAGTTTCCTGAAGAAATCAAAGCATCCCGTGAAGAAACATACTTATTATATTCTGTTATATTTTTTTGTATTCTTTTTCTCCATTGGGACAACCACGGGCCAGACAGGTAAATTTGTTGATCCGCGTGAAGCAAAAGAACATTTTTCACACTACAATTTTCTGGCAGCTATCCCTGTTTACAAGCAGTTGCTAAAGATTGAACCGACCAATATAGATTACAACCATAAACTCGGATTGTGTTACCTGTACACTAACATTAACAAGTCGCTGTCAATCCCTTATCTTGAAACAGCCAGCAAACAGGAGAAAGCACCAAACGAAATATGGTTCGACCTGGGAATGGGATATCAGTATGCAGCCCGTTTCGATGATGCGATAAAGGCATTCACAAAGTTTAAATCTTTACTTGAGCCTAAAAGTAAGGATCTTGAAAAAGTTCAGCATCAGATTGAAACGTGTAATAATGGAAAGGAATTCATGAAGCATCCTGTTAATGTTTCTTTTCAGAACCTCGGCAAAGAAATAAATTCTGAATATCCTGATTATTATCCTTTTGTTACACCTAATGAATCATTTATCATTTTTACATCACGCAGAAAAGACAATATCGGTGGAACGGTGGAAGTTGACGGATATTATTCTTCGGATATATACATGTCCACACCTCAGGCTGATGTCTGGACCAAACCGAAGAACATGGGAGCCATGGTGAATACCCGCTACGATGAGCAGGCGGTCGGACTTACACCGGACGGACAAATGATGCTGATGTACATTGATCATATTGATAGTCTTGGAAACATCTACTCTTCTACCAGTAAGAATGGAACTTTTCAGCGGATGAAGAAGCTCAATAGCAATGTTAATTCTGACTTTGAAACAGCAGGGTCGATTACACCTGACGGTAATATCATTTTCTTTGCCAGTAAACGGGAAGGCGGTCTTGGCGAAACGGATATCTACATGTCAAGAAAACTGCCAAACGGCCTTTGGGCAATGGCACAAAATCTTGGCAATGTGGTTAACACAAAATACAAAGAAGATTTCCCACAAATTGCTCCTGACGGCAAAACACTATATTTTTCTTCTCAAGGACATGAGGGCATGGGTGATTATGATCTTTATCAGACAACCTGGAACGAAGAAGAGAATACATGGAGCGCTCCCAAAAATTTAGGCTACCCTGTTAATTCAGCGGGGGATGATCGTTGTATTTCATTCACTCAGGATAACCGCGTTGCTTATCTTTCGGCTGCCAGAGATGGAGGTTTTGGTGACCTTGATATTTATCGTGTCAAATTCAATGATACGGAGGATAAGATGACTGTCGTTCTTGGCTATATCAACACTGCAGACAGCACAAAAAAAGAAATGACAACATTTGTGACTATCAAGGATCTCAAAAACAGCGAACTTCAGGATTATACATATAATCCAAATCCGGCAACGGGAAAGTTCCTTATGGCCCTGCCTCCAAGCAAATACGAGATTAATATTGAAGCTGAAGGTTATAAACCGTACAAAGAAGTCTTTTTTATTTTTGATATCGGAGTGGCCCAGAATGAAAGCAAAAAGGTCTTTACGCTTCAAAAATAAAATCCATCCTTATTTATTATTAATCTGAATGATCCAGCTGAATTTAACCCGCCCGATTGCCTTTTTTGATTTAGAAACCACAGGAGTAAATGTAGCCTCTGATCGTATTGTCGAACTTTCTTTCCTGAAGATTTCACCTGACGGAACCAAAGAGATAAAAACCAAAAAAATAAATCCCACCATTCCCATCCCTCTTCAATCTTCGGAAATCCACGGAATTTATGACAAGGATGTAGCAGATGAGCCTACCTTCAAGGGAATTGCCAAAAGTTTGGCGGATTTCCTAAAGAACTGTGATCTTGCCGGATACAACTCCAACAAGTTTGACATTCCAATTTTAGTTGAAGAATTCCTGAGAGCTGAAGTGGAGTTTGATATTTCCAACAGAAGATTTGTCGATGTTCAAAATATATTCCATCAGATGGAACAGCGAACATTAAAAGCTGCATATAAATTCTACTGCGGAAAAGAAATCATCAATGCTCATAGCGCCCAGGCAGATATCGAAGCGACATACGAAGTATTTCTTGCACAGCTTGAAAAATATCAAGGGGTGGAATATGAAGACAAGAAAGGCAATAAAAGCATTCCAATAGTGAATGACATCAAAGCCCTTCATGAGTTTACTAATATTAATAAGAATGCTGATCTTGCCGGCAGGATCATATTCAATGATAAAGGAATTGAGGTATTCAACTTTGGGAAGCATACAGGAAAACCTGTGGAACAGGTATTGAAAGATGAACCTTCTTACTATGCATGGATGATGAACGGTGATTTTCCTTTATACACTAAGAAAGTGCTGACTGATATCAAGCTAAGGATGGCTTTTAACAGATAGCTGACCGTGACAATTTAATCCTGATCAAAATGAAAATTATTTGTATTGGAAGAAATTATGCTGAACATGCAAAAGAAATGAATGCGCCTGTTCCGTCCGAACCTGTATTCTTTTTGAAGCCTGATACCGCTTTGATCAAAGATAACCAACCTTTCTATTATCCTGATTTTTCGAAGGATATTCATCACGAAGTAGAGCTGATATTAAAGATCTCCAAAGCGGGAAAAAATATCCAGCCCGAATTTGCACATAAGTATTACAATGAAATTGGCATAGGAATTGATTTTACCGCCCGCGATCTTCAGGCTAAATGCAAGGAAAAAGGTTTACCCTGGGAAAAAGCAAAAGCCTTTGACGGCTCAGCTCCTGTTGGAAACTTCATTTCTAAGGAGGAATTAAAAAACGGTGAAATTAATTTCCATTTAAATCTGAATGGAACTGAGGTTCAGAGAGGCAACACAAAAGATTTACTTTTTTCTTTTGATTTTGTTATAGCCTATGTTTCGAAGTTCTTTACATTAAAGACCGGAGATCTGATCTTCACAGGGACACCTGAAGGAGTTGGCCCTGTTAAAATCGGAGATCGGTTGGAAGCCTTTATAGAAAACAAAAGCTGCCTGAATTTTGAGATTAAATAAATATTCAAAGATCATGAAAAAACATTTTTTATTATTACTGATAGCACTTACCTCACTTAATTCCTGTCAGTCACAGGATTGGAAAAAGCTTGGGAAAGATGCTGCAAATGCTGCAAACGATATTATCAATCAGAATACTACAGGAACCGGTTCCAAGCCACTGTCTAATCAGGAAGTTATTAACGGTTTAAAAGAAGCTCTGACTGTAGGTACAAAAAATTCAACGGCTCTTGCATCTAAGCTTGATGGGTATTATAAAAATCCGGCACTCTTTATTCCTTTTCCACCTGAAGCTCAAAAGGTGAAGGACTATGCAAATAAAATAGGGTTAAGTTCTCAGGTTACTAAATTTGAGATGACCCTGAACCGCGCTGCGGAAGAAGCTGCAAAAGATGCTGCACCTGTGTTTATCAATGCAGTAAAGGCGATGACTATCGGTGATGGATTTGCAATTTTAAAAGGGGCAAACAATGCAGCGACACAGTATCTTAAAGATAAGACTACAGCTGAGCTTGTGCAAAAATTCAAGCCGATTATTCAAAATGCAATTAATAAGGTGGAGCTTACAAAATACTGGAATCCGATTATAACGACATACAACAAGGTGCCATTAGTACAAAAACAAAACCCGGATTTAACTGCCTATGTTACTGATCGCGCATTACAAGGCTTATTTAAACTCCTGGCAGATGAAGAATTAAAGATCAGACAAAATCCTGCAGCAAGGGTTACCGACCTTTTAAAGAAAGTTTTCGGAAGCGTAAAACCATAAAATCTTACTTTTCTAAACTAAAGCCTTAAATTTCAGACATTTAAGGCTTTTTTTATTCTCAATACCAGTGTTATAGTTAAAGTTTATTGGACTATCTTTGACTCCCCTAAATACTTATACAGGAATAACTTACAGTAATAACATGAAGAATCGCCTTTCAGATAAAAATGTATTCTTAACATTCTTATTCGTTTCTTTTATCTTTAGTTTTGCAAGCTCTCAAAACGTAGGTGATTATCAGTCGGTGGCGACAGGAAACTGGAATGCTGCTTCTACATGGCAGAAATGCACCAGTGCAGGAACATGGGCAGCGACTGGAGCTAATGTTGCTCCCCCAACAAATTACATCTCGGGAACGATCTATATTCAATCCGGTACAAATGTTACAGTAAGCGCTAATATTTCTGAGGGCTTCATTACTGTTAATGGTGGAACACTCACTGTTGCTTCTGCAATTACGTTGACAATTCCTAACGGTACAAATGCAACAGATCTTTCAATCATAAGTGGAAACCTGAATATTAACGGAACCCTGAGCTTAATTTCAGGCAGTGTTACTTCAAACAGCGGAACAATCACGAACTCTTCAACGATCACAGTTGCCGGCACGTTAAATAACAATTCGAACCTGAATATTAATAGCGCGGGCTCAGTCTCAGCAACAGGGACTATCACAAATAACAGCACATTAAACATCGCTGCCGGTATTACTTTCACAAATAGTGGTGCTCTCGCCAATAATGGCACAACCAATGTAAACGGAACATTCTTACAAAACAATATTTGTTCAAATGCAGCTGGCGGAACTATTAATAACGCAGGAGTTTTCACTATTGCTACCGCGAAAACCTTTACAAACAATGGAACCTTCAATAATTTATCCTCGGGGACATTAAATGTAAATACAGCTACCACAACCACGGGAAAGGTTACTAATTCAGGAATAATAAATAATGCCGGAATAATTCAGAATATCGCCACTACAGCAAACTGTTTTGTTAATAATGCATCCTCAACCCTTCGAAACTCAGGGACTATAACTAACACATCTTCAGGAGCGTTTAAATTTAATGCGAATAGTCTGTACCAACATAACTATAGCAGTTTACTTGCACTACCTACTACAGGCTACATACTTCCTTATGCAACCTGGGATGCTGCATCCACTTGTGAAATACTGGCATTTGGTGATGGAACAGTATTACCAACTGCGACTACCGTTCCAAGTACAATTTCTTTTGGAAATATCATATGGAACAATTCCACGCAGCCGGGCAATATAAATCTTAACGGGGTCTTAAAAACTTGTTTAGGAAGTTTTAGCGTTCAAAACACAGGAGGATATTCTCTGATCCTGAAAAACACAACCGGAAATAATCTGGCGGTCACAGGCAGCCTTAATATCAGTGGCACTGCTTCATTGGCACTTACTGCCGGAGCCACCAACTTTGGAAGCTCATCCTGCGCTTTAACAACCGGAAACCTTAATATCACAGGTGGGACACTGGATCTCACTCAATCTGTATTTACTACAGGAACTGGAGGAACAGGCACCATTAATTTGAATGGCAACTTAACCCATACGGGCGGGATCATTACTAAGACCGGAACTCAATCTGCTACCATTTACGCAATCGGGACATCTGTTCAAACATTGGAAAGTATTGGCTTTGCTGTCGGAAAAGCGATAACATTCAACACACAAACTTCCTCTGCAGGCAATGTATCCATCTCATCCTCAAAAATTTTTGTGATTAATCAGGGGACCATTTTTAATGTTAATGAAAATACATCAAGTACATCAACTGACTTTACTGTAGACGGTACCCTTCAGGTATCGGGAACTATAAATGTTTTATCCAATGCGAGTCTTGCAATGGGCATAAATCCGTTAACAGACGCAGCCAGCGGTAGCGGTAATTTCATATTGAATTCTTCTGCGACCTTACTTACTAAACATCCTGATGGAATATCAACTAGTGGGGCAACAGGTTCGATTCAGAGCAGCGGAACGAGAACCTTACCTTCTGATGCCAATTATACTTTTAATGCGGGAACAGCCCAGGTAACCGGGAACGGCCTTCCGACCGTCCTCACCGGAATCCTGACAATCAATAACTCAACTGCACTGGCAACTGCCGGAGTTTCATTATCACAATCAATGAGCATCAGCAACGGGGGATCTTTGTATCTCACAGCTGGCAGACTTATAACCACCTCAACAAATCTGATCACTATCGATACAGGAGCTGTTATATCACCGACAGGTGGCTCAGCACTATCATTTGTTGACGGGCCTATCAGCAAAATTGGTTTCACTTTAGGGACCGAATTCATATTTCCTACCGGAGATACAGCTAAATGGGCAAGAATTGGGTTTATTCCTTCAGCAACAAATACTGCATTAGCATTCACTGCTGAATACTTTAAACGTGATCCGCACACTTATGCAGATCCCTCATCGTTTGCTGACAGCACACTGAACAGGCCAAACATCAAAGTTCTTAGCTATAAAGAATACTGGTATCTTAACCGTACCGCAGGCGTAACAAACGGACAGGTAAAATTATATTGGGAAGATGCTACGTTCAGCGGGATTTCCTCTGCCCTTTCATCAGACCTCCGTGTTGCCCATTACAGGGCGGCAGGTCCAAAATGGTATGCTGAGGGAACAAGCCCTTTGGTTACTGCAGGTTCCATTCAAAGCAATGCAACTATTACCACATTCTCTTCTACATATCCGTATTTTACTTTCGGGGCTCCGGGGGCTTCAAACCCTCTTCCGATCGAGCTTACTGTGTTTGATGGAAAAGCTACCACCAATGGTAATTTGATCAATTGGTCAACAGCGAGTGAAACTAACAACGACCATTTTGAGCTGGAGAGAGGAAACAATGTTTATTCATTTGAAAAGATTGCAAGCATAGACGGAAGCGGCAACTCCACTTCAATGCTCAATTATAATTACATGGACAAATATCCTGAACGGACGATTAATTACTACCGCTTAAAACAAATAGATTATAACGGTGAATTTTCTTATTCTGAAATTATTTCAATTGATAATAACCAAATGGCTGAAACATTTGTAAATGCTTATCCGAATCCAACCACAGGAAACTCAATTAACATTGCATTTTCCGAGAACGTGAATTCGTTAATTATCTATAACATTCTTGGAGATGTAATTTACAATTCGGAAAACCTGCTCAGCAATAAACCAATCTCACTCGATGTTATGGCGAAAGGAGTTTATATTATCAAGGCTTTAACATCGGAGCAAAAACTCATCACCTCGAAATTCACTAAACAGTAAATTGATAAATCAAAAAAGCCTGATGTTTTTTACATCGGGCTTTTCTGTTTTATAAACTTAATTAGTATGGCAGTACAAAAGGTATGTTTGCAATCACCGGCTGAATGCTTAACACAGGAATCTTAGAGTGATTTACAACCTGTTGCGCGTATGTTCCGAGTAAACGTCCGGTAATATTTTCGTCCTGATCTGTCATGATCACAATCAGATCTGCATTAACTGTCTTCGCATAATCATAGGACACCTTGGCCTGATTGCCGCCATTGATCGTTTTACGTGAAAATTGGATATTGCACTTCGTAAGGTAATCAGCAATCCCATCAATCTTCTTTTCGAAATGCTTTATTTCGCCTTCGTCTTCTGAATCAGACAATCCGAGGATGTGGATTTTAGCGGCAAATTGTTTCGCCAGCACAATTGCGTGATTAACCTTCTGACGCGAATGTATTGAATCGTCAACAGGCAATACAATGTTTTTAAATCCTAACTTATTTGAATAAGCTCTCACAGTTAAAACGGGACAAGTGGATTCAGTGACGACTTTGTATGCATTGCTTCCGATAAAAAATTCAACAATTCCGGAAGTCCCGTGAGTTCCCATAACAATAAGATCAACATTATGCTCTTTTGCAACAGAAATTACTTCCGAATAAATAGCGCCATCAGATGTCATACAAACTGAGGTCACACCGTATTTCTCCCTGATATCACCTGCGGTTTCCTCCAGTCTTTTTTCAATAGAGTTGATCAGGTCGCTTGGAGCTTCCACTCTCATTTCTGGAGCCACAACACTGAATTTTTCCCAGTGCTTTTCAACAACATGCAACAATACAAGCTCTGCTTTGAACAGCTGCGCCATAAATGCCGCATGTTCTATTGCGATCATGGATGTTTCCGAAAAATCTACAGGAATAAGGATCTTTCTTGGATTAAATGTTTTCATAAATTTCAGATAAAAATATTTTTAAAACCTTAGTATGGATTAGGAAATGATGTAGTGTCTTTCCTGAAAACAGGGCGGATACTGAGAACCGGGATAGGTGAATGATTAATTATCTCCTGAGCTGATGAACCGATAAAATATAGCGTAAAGTCAACCTCCTGCTGAGTCATGATCATGATGAGATCTCCCTCTACCTTTTGAGCGTACTCAAGAATATTCTGAGCAAGTGTTTCCTCTCCCTTTATTCCTTTGATAATTTCAGCGCTGCATTCAACATTTTCCTTTTCAAGGAAAGATTTCACTTGTCCCAATTGACGTGTGATCCGGTTCACTACAAACTCGTCCGTAGTGAATAACACTGATACAACACGTATGGTAGCTCCGCCAAAAAGTTTCGACAACTCGATCGCCTTGGTTACTTTTTCACGGGTTTCCTTTGAGAGGTCGAGCGGCAGGACAATATTTTTACAGCCTTTACGATGATGTTTACCTTTAATTGTAATAACGGGAATTTTTGATTCACGAACCACCCGCAACGCATTTGATCCGATAAAGCGTTTTTTCAAACCTTCATCTCCATTGGTTCCCATAATGATCATCCCTGCATTGATCAGCTCAGCAACTTCATTGATCTTTTCGTATACAGACCCACGTGCTACCAATGTACTTATAGTGAGTTTCGCTTTCTTGCTTTCTGCGGAAGCCAACTCATCTAAGCGCTCTTTCATGTTCTTTTTCAGATCATCATGTTGTTCTTTTGAAAACAATTTAGAAAGCACTCCTGCTTCTTCAATCACATGAAGTAAAGTTATTTCTGCATGATACTCCCGTGCGAGGTTATAGGACTGTTCCAAAGCGATCAATGACTGCTCTGAAAAATCTATAGGCACAAGAATCTTATTGCTGGATGTAGTCATAAAATTGAATACTTTTGTGGTCTGTGTTCACACAAATTAAACTATTTATTTACTATATAACAAATCTGATCCACCTTATTTTAATCTTTTAAATATGAGCAATATCATAGCAGAAACAGAACTTATTTTAAATGCGAACGGCAGTGTTTATCATTTACAGCTCTTGCCGGAACATATTGCAGAAAATGTCATAATTGTAGGTGATCAGGGAAGGGTTGAAACTGTTTCGAAATATTTTGATTCTATTGATTATAAGATCCAGAACCGTGAATTCATTACGCATGGCGGGACTTATAAAGGCAAGCGGGTTATGGTGCTCTCTTCAGGAATTGGAACCGACAATATAGATATTCTTATCCATGAGCTTGATGCGGCAGTAAACATTGATCTTAAAACAAGGACAGTAAAAAAAGAGCACACTGCATTGAATATCGTCCGCATAGGCACATCAGGAGCATTACAGGAAGATATCCCGGTTGACAGCTTTATTGTTTCCTCTCACGGTCTCGGTTTTGACGGGTTATTGAATTATTATGCGGATCTGCCTAAGATAAACGACTTCTCTATCTCAGACGCTTTCATCAAGCAAACCAACTGGCATCAGAATCTGCCTTTTCCTTACGCGATCAAAGGTTCAGAAAAACTGATCAATAAGATCGGCTTCGATCTCAGAAAAGGAATCACCGCAACCGCACCGGGATTTTATGGTCCGCAGGGAAGAAAGTTACGTTTAACACCCTGGGTGGAGGATTTTAATCAACAATTGACTGATTTTTACCATCAGGATCACCGCATCACAAACTTCGAAATGGAGACCTCCGCATTGTATGGTTTAGGCGGGCTGCTGGGGCACGAAACTTGCACCGTTTGTGCTATTATAGCCAATAGGGTGGCTAAACAATATAGCAAGAATTACCATGCGGCAGTGGAGCAATTAATACAGCTTGTACTGGAGAGATTAACAAAGTAAGGTTGAAATCTTCTTGGGGGCCCCGACAAATACCCCAAATCCTGCATCTATTTTTGTGGAAACAGTTTCCCAACATGAATAAACAGGAACTTAATGCACTTATCAGCTTGCTTGATGATCCGGATGAATCCGTATATCAGGAGATAAGTATGAAGCTTTTATCCATGGGGCCCATGGTAATTCCTGAGCTGGAAGCTGCCTGGGAACATTGTTTCGATACTCTCATCCAGAACAGGATCGAGAATATCATCCATAAAATCCAGTTCGACTTGATTGCCAACGAGTTGAAGAAATGGTCGGCACCGGATAATCAAAATCTTCTTGACGGAGCATTGTTGGTAGCCCGATACCAATATCCTGATATAGATTTTGAAAAAGTAAAGAAACAGATCAGCCAGATCAAACAGGATATCTGGCTTGAATTGAATGATGAGCTGACAGCCCTTGAAAAAGTAAAGATCATCAATCACATTCTCTTTGATGTACATAATTTCAGCGGCAATACCACAAACTATCACGCTCCTCAAAATTCCTACATCAATAATGTACTGGAAAGCAAAAAAGGAAATCCTCTACTCCTTTCGATAATTTATACTATCCTGGCGCAATCGCTCGACATACCTATTTATGGAGTGAACCTTCCGGAGCACTTTATTTTATGTTATACAAATGCTGACCATGATGTGCTTCCCGAAATGATCGATGACAGCAACAGCAATGTTTTGTTCTACATCAATCCTTTCAGTAAAGGCGCGGTTTTCGGAAGAAAAGAGATCGATGCATTCCTGAAACAATTAAAGCTAGAGTCGCTTCCCATCTTTTATGAACCCTGCTCAAACCTTGAGATCATTAAAAGACTTCTCCGAAATCTGATCTCTTCGTATGAAAAGCTTGGATATCCTGATAAGAGTGAAGAATTAAAGGACCTCTTAAGTTCATTAGGTTAGACGAACAAACTTGAATTATTTTTTACTCGGATTTGAGCATATCATCCCAAAAGGGTATGACCATATTTTGTTTATTCTGAGTCTTGTTTTTCTTAACTCTCATTTGAAAACAATTTTCTGGCAGGCAACCGCATTTACTGTTGCACATTCCATTACACTCGGACTTGCGATGTATGAGGTCATCTCTCCGCCCACTTACATTGTTGAACCTGTAATCGCATTATCGATAATGTTTGTTGCGGTTGAAAACATTACTTCTGATAAGCCGCGTCCTTCAAGAATTTTAATCGTATTCTTTTTCGGGTTGATTCACGGGATGGGGTTCGCAAGCGTATTAACAAGTCTCGGTTTACCCGAAAATCAATTCGTAACTTCATTGATAACTTTCAATATTGGTGTAGAACTGGGGCAGATCACGGTGATCATCCTCGCCTGGATGCTTATCTGCAAATGGACACATGAAAAGCCATGGTACAGGAAGCGTGTGGTGATACCAATTTCGGCAGCGATAGCCGTTGTAGCAATTTACTGGACGATCGAGCGTACATTGTTTCTCGCCTGACAGGCATTAAATTTTCATAACCTTTTGAGTTACCCGTTAATACTTCTAAAATGGAATATAATAAGCTTACACCCGAAGAAGAACATGTAATAATTCACAAAGGAACTGAAAGACCTTTTACCGGAGAATACACCGACAACAAAATCACCGGAACGTACATATGCAGAAGGTGTAATACGCCACTCTATAATTCAACCGACAAATTTGAGTCGCATTGCGGATGGCCAAGCTTTGATGATGAGATCAAAGGAGCCGTTAAACGAGTTCGTGATGCTGATGGCAGCAGAGTAGAAATTATCTGCGCGAACTGTGGAGGACATCTCGGACACGTTTTTGTTGGGGAGCGATTCACGCAAAAGAATACAAGGCATTGTGTAAACTCCATTTCTCTTAAATTCATTCCGGCTGACAAATAATATTAGCTCATAAAAAAATCCTGACAGATCTCAAACCTGTCAGGATTACTCTTTAATGTCATTATCTATAACAGGCCAAACTGTTTGCAATGATGTACTGCATGTTTATGTAAAAGGTGAGCCCACTGATAAAAATTAAGATCACCGAAAAAAGAGTTTGTTAAGGTTGCGTCTTTATTATTTTCAAAATACTCTACGAAAGCTTTTGTTTGCTTTTGAACATCTGCAATTGCTTCCTCCATATTCGATTTTGTTGTAGGGACGGGCACTTCTGGCATTAAAACATTTTTAGTGTTCGGCTTGAACTCTTTATCGCTCATCGCAAATTCCTTATACTTCTCCACATGTTCTTCAGGTGTGTGGAGTGGCTGATTGTTTTTACCCGTAGCAAAACTGATCGATTCTGCCATGTGTTCCACCATTTGCTGAGCGTTCATTACTCCCCAGGAGCCTTTTGCATTTGAATCAAGCTTCTTTAATAATTGTGGAAACTCGTTTTGAAGAAAATTTAGCTTGTCCATAAAAACAGTTTAATTATCTGATTTAGATTTTCTCAACTCCTTCGGAAAGTCCGAACGAAGAATATATACTCCATCCATTGGGTTCTCCAAAGGCAAAGTATCTTTTAAATAAAAGTACATGTGTACCGCTTCACCTTTTTCTTTGATGATCTTTTCGGTTCTTTTCAAAAGCTTTTTTGAAACAGCAAATATGTTTCTTTCACCATTATCCATGAAACACTCGCAAACAGTCATGTCCGGGATCTCGAAACTGAATTCTTCATTATCCGGAAAATATCCGGCAAGTTCATAAACGCTGTTATTTTTGATCTTAAAATCTTTTACGGATCCCGAAACCTTTAATTCATCTTCCCAGAGATGCTTGATGTTGTCTTCAGATTCTTCACCGTTATTAAGATCATCTGCAAAACCCTGGCTAAACTCGGAATTGATTTGTATAAAATGTAAATAAAGCTCCATGTAGTGTTTCTGATTATTTTAACGTTGCGCCTTTTGCAGAATAGAACGGATGGATCTCTGCCATTAATCGACCAACTTTTACCATTGGGTCTTCACTCGCTAATTTTAAGGCTTCTTCTTTTGTCGCGACATTGTAAACACAAATTCCTCTGATGTCACTATCATCCATTAAAGGGCCGCAGATATCCATTTTCCCTTCCTCTGCCATTTTATTAAGATGAGCCATGTGCTGCCCCTGTAGTTTAGAAACGGTCACAGAATCCTGATTTCTGTTTGGGCCCTTTTTTAAGAGTACGAGATAATAGGTTTTCATCTCATACTGTTTTTCGTGACTATCCTTTTTTTCCTGAGCACTGATTGACAGTGTCATCAAAATCAGCAAGGAAATGAACAGAGTGATTTTTCTTTTCATGTTATTTATCTTTAGTTTCTTTCCAGGTTTTATAAATATCCTGTTGCTTTGGCCTGTCCTTTTCAATTTCACGCAAAGGTTCACAAGGCTTTAATGAGTCTCTGCAGTCGGCAGGCAATTGCTGATAAAGCTTTGTACCTTGCGTTTTCCAGCCGATCATTTCATCACTGACATCTTTCACGATCTTACCCGGATTTCCAACAACAACCTTTTTTTCCGGGATCACTGTATCCGCAGGAACAAAACATAAAGCTCCGATGATGCAATTATCGCCAATTATTGCATTGTCCATTACCACTGCATTCATACCCACAAGCACATTTCGCCCGATAGTTCCGCCATGAATTATTGCACCATGTCCGATATGTGCGGCTTCCTTCAACAATACTGTAGTTCCAGGGAACATATGAATTGTGCAATTCTCCTGAACATTACAACCGTCCTCAATTATTATTTGTCCCCAATCACCTCTGATCGCAGCACCCGGACCGATATACACATCTTTACCAATAATTACGTTTCCTGTAACTGTCGCGTTCGGATGAACAAAAGCACTTTCGTGAATGACTGGTTTGTAACCGTTGAATTCGAAGATCATTATGTAGTTAATTAAGTAAATGGTTAATTGGGTTAATTCAGGCTAGCCTAAATTAACCGATTACCAATTTAACTATTATACCTTTTCAATAACCATTGCATATCCCTGTCCTACTCCGATACACATGGTAACCAATGCGTAGCGTTTATTCTGCTCCTGCAATTCAATTGAAGCGGAGTTCAATAAACGCGCACCACTCATTCCAAGAGGATGTCCTAGTGCTATAGCGCCACCATTCGGATTGATCCGCGAATCATTATCAGCCAAGCCCCATGCGCGGGTGCAGGCTAATGCCTGAGCAGCGAAAGCTTCATTCAGCTCAATGATGTCAATATCTTTCATAGTTAATCCTGCGCGCTTTAAAGCCATGTTAGCTGCTTCAACAGGGCCAATTCCCATGATCCTTGGCTCAACTCCTACCACTCCACTTGAGATAATTCTCGCTCTAGGCTTTAAATTATATTTCTTAACAGCATCCTCTGAAGCAAGCAGAATTGCTGCTGCTCCATCATTCAAACCGGACGCATTCCCTGCAGTAACAGTTCCGCCTTCTTTTTTAAATGCACCTTTTAATTTTGATAAACCTTCCAGTGTAGTTTCCGGACGCATAAACTCATCCTTGTCAAATATTTTTGGATCACCCTTTTTCTGTGGGATCTCTACCGGAACAATTTCCTTTGCGAATCTTCCTTTTGCCTGAGCAGCCGCAGCTTTCTGCTGACTCCATAAAGCAAATTTGTCCTGATCTTCACGACTAACCTTATCTCTTTCAGCAACATTCTCTGCAGTCTCACCCATTGCATCAACTCCGTAAAGCTCTTTCATCTTCGGATTAACGAATCTCCAGCCAAAGCTTGAATCATACATTTGCTGATCACGTCCGAAAGCAGAAGAGGCCTTAGACATCACCCACGGCCCGCGTGTCATATTTTCGACTCCACCTGCGATCATCAGGTCACCCTCACCGGTCATGATTGCTCTTGCTGCTGCCATGCTTGCTGATAATCCGGATGCACATAAGCGATTGACAGTTTCACCCGGCACTTCAATCGGCAAGCCCGCAAGCAATAAAGCCATGCGAGCAACATTCCTGTTATCTTCACCCGATTGGTTTGCACAACCCATTAATACATCAGCAATTTGCTTCTGATCGATCGAAGGATTGCGTTTCATTAATTCTTTTAAAACAATTGCCGCCAGATCATCTGTACGCACAGCTGATAATGTTCCTCCGAAATTTCCGATCGGAGTGCGGATACCGTCTATTATAAATGCGTCTTTCATATTAGTTAAATGGAAAATAGTTAATCGTTAAGTTAGGCTGTGTATGGATTCTGCTTTTTTCTTCTTCAGAAAAGAGATGTATCCGTTCAATATTTTCAAAATATGAGTAATTCTATTTCGATAATCATTCAGGGCTATGTCGTCTATATAGGAATTGTCGTAAGCGCAAATTAAATGATCCAAATCTTCAAAATTCTGCATTTCTGTCCAGACTAAATTAGCCTAATTAACCATTTAACCAGTTACCCAATCTTTAGATGTTCTGTAAACTGTTCCTTTAAAGAATGCGACCTTCTCACCTTTCTGATTAGAAATCTCCATGTGATAAGTTCCGGTTTTATTTGTAAGGGATAATTGTCTCGCTTCACAGGTTAATTCGTCATTGACGTTCACCGCAATTGCAAAAGAAATGGAACATTCAAGTGCAACACTCAATCTTCCATAAGCGTTTGAAGCGAAAGCAAGGGCACTGTCAGCAAAAGAAAATGCTATCCCTCCATGTGCTATTCCGAATCCATTCACCATTTCTTCCCGGATCTTCATTTTAAGAACAGAACGCCCTTCTTCTGCAAGAATAACATTAATTCCTAACCATTGGCTGAATTTATCTTCAGCCATCATCTTATCTACTATTTTTCGGGCATTTTCGGGAGTACTCATTTGCTTGTGTGTAGTAGCAAAGTTATCAAAACTAATTGACTATTAATAATACAATTTAACGTTCTTTTTGTTGCTTTTTTTGTAAATAAATTTCAAAACAAAAAGGCTCAGAACCTTTCAGAACTGAGCCTTTCATTAAAAATCAGTAAACTTAATTCACGATCACTTTCTTCCCTTCCGGGAGATCAGGCCGTGGATAAAAAGTGCGGTTCTCATTCACCATTCTTTTTATTAGTACGCACGGGCGATATCTTTCTTCTCCATACTCCAAATACAAGTTATTTAAAATCCCGAGAATGTTGGTTAGTCCAAGCTCATCTGCCCACTGTAACAATCCTTTGGGATAATTCACACCTTTTGTCATTGCCAGATCGATATCTTCAGCGCTCGCAAGTTGTAAGTAAAGCGAATCGGCAGCTTCATTCACCAACATTGAGATCACACGATAAAAAATCGCTTTTCCTAATTCTTCATTCTCCAAAGGTTTAGGCATTACTGCTCCTTCAGCATAATTATAATATCCTCGGCCCGATTTCCTTCCAAATAATTTCGCTTCGTACAAACGTTTTTGAGTCAAGGATGGTTTAAAACGCGGCTCATAAAAGAATTGTGTCCAAACACTTTCAGTGACTTTATAATTGATATCATTTCCAATGAAATCCATTAACTCGAAAGGCCCCATCTTAAATCCCCCTACGGTACGCATTGCCCAGTCGATAGTAGCAAAATCAGCCATTCCTTCTTCATAAATGCGAATGGATTCACCATAAAATGAACGTGCAACTCTATTGACAATAAAACCGGGTGTGTCTTTGGTGAGAACTGTGATTTTCCCCCATTTATCAATCAACTCACGTGACGTTTTTTCAACTTTCTCATCCGTCATGATGCCCGGAATAATCTCCACCAAAGGCATCAAAGGCGCAGGATTAAAAAAGTGGATTCCTATAACTCTTTCCGCTTTTTTACATGCTGATGCTATAGATGCTATAGAAAGAGATGACGTATTACTCGCCATAATACAATCAGCAGATACAATATTTTCCAACTCTGAAAAAACTTTCTGCTTCACTTCGAGGTTTTCTACTATGGCTTCAATGATCAGTCCGCAGGATTTGAATTCGTTCAGACTGCTTACATATTTTGTCCGATCCTGAATAGATTTAGAATCCTGTTCAGTAATCTTTTGTTTCTCAACAAGTTTTTTCAAGGTACTCTCGAGGCCCGCCTTGGCTTTATCCAATGCCGCCTGACTATTATCATAAACAAGAACATTATGTCCGGCACTTGCGGCAACCTGCGCAATTCCCGCACCCATGGCCCCCGATCCTATTACTCCTATATCAATCATAAATTTTTGACTTAATTTTTCTTTGTGTCCTAACCCTTGGTGCCAATTCTTATTCGCCTTTGAATACCGGTTTTCTTTTTTCCAAAAATGCATTGACGCCTTCGTTATAATCATAACTCTGCGCTGCTGTCACCTGCTCATCTCCCTCCGATTTTAATTGGGACTCGAGCGAAGAAGACATCGATTGATTCAACAATTTTTTTGTCAGCCCGATTCCCTTTGTTGGCATGTCCGCCAATGTTTTTGCTATCTGCAGTGCTTCAGTTTGTAACACCTCATCATTCACTACTTTATAGATCATTCCCATTTTTTCCGCATCTGTAGCTGAAACTTTATCCCCAAGCATCATCAATGCAGATGCTTTTCCAAAGCCTATGAGCCGAGGTAAAAAAAATGTGCCTCCGCTATCCGGGATAAGTCCGATCTTACTGAATGCCTGAATAAATGCAACAGAACTTGCTGCAACCACCACATCGCATGCAAGCGCAATATTTGCACCTGCTCCTGCTGCTACACCATTTACAGCGCATACAACCGGCTTCTCAACATTGCGGATCTTTAAAATGATTGGATTATAATGTTCACGAACAATACGTTCTATACCCGGACCGCTTTTATCCATCGCTTCCGACAGATCCTGTCCTGCGCAAAAAGCCTTTCCTTCCCCTGTTAAAAAAACAGCACGAATGCTTTTGTCTATCTGAGCTCTGTCAAGCGCTGATTGCAGCTCCAGCGCCATTTCGCGATTAAAACTATTGAATTTGTCGGGACGGTTTAGTGTGATCTTTAATACACTTCCTTCGGTTTCGGATTTTATAAATGAGGACATATTTCGATTTTTTTCAGATCAAATATAGGAGCAATTCATCTATAAAAAAAGGGAAATAAAAACCGTTTTTAGACCGCGTTCTTAGGAGAAAAGCAAACTAGATGCATTTGAAATAATCAAAGGGCTCTTTGCAATCGTTACAGCGATATAAGGCTTTGCAGGCGGTAGATCCGAATTGGGAGATCATTGTCACGTTTTCAGATTTGCATTGCGGACAACGCAAGTGACGGGGCTTCCCTGTTAACAAACTTTTATCTATACTGCTGTGCTCGGGGGGAGCTATCCCATAAGCCCTAAGTTTTTCTTTTGCTTCATCACTGATCCAGTCTGTCGTCCATGCGGGTGTGTAAACGAGATCCACCTTCACATTATCAATCCCGATCTCTTTCAGCTTAATCCTGATGTCATCTTCAATGACCTTCATTGCAGGACAACCGCTGTAAGTTGGAGTAATGACAACAGTACACTGATCTCCTTCCTGCTTTACATCACGAAGTATTCCCAGCTCAATAATATTGATCACAGGAATCTCCGGATCCGGAATTTCGGAGAGGAGTTTGAATATATTTTCTGTTGTTGGAGTAGTTGACATTGCTCAGATAAATACTAACACTGGAGGAAGATCCTCCACTGCGGTCGGATGACATCTTTGTCAACCAATCAATGTATTAACAGATTCGAAATTCGTGAAATTCGTTAATCGCAGATCACCACTTGGCGTCCGGAAAAGCCCTATGCACACTTTGCATCTCCGCAAGCAGGAACCCTAAATGTTCACTATGCTTTCCTTCACGGCTACCTTTTTGTTTGAAATTATATGAAGGGATTTGTAAAGTAGCTTCTGCAATAACAGGCTTAACGTGCGCTTCCCATTGCTCTTTTATTTTATTAAGATCCGGTGCAACTCCTTCTTTGATAAGAGTTTGATCCACCTCATCCATATCAAACATTTCACCGGTAAACATCCATAAGTCATTCATTGCATTCTGCATTCTTTCATGGCTTTCCGCAGTTCCATCACCCAAACGGTACATCCATTCGGTAGTGTGGCGAAGATGATAGGTGATCTCTTTATGTGATTTGGTTGCTAAAGCGGCAATCGTTTCATCCTTACTTGATTTCAGCGCATCATACAAATAATATGTATAAACATCATATAAGAACTGGCGTGTAATTGTTGAAGCGTAATCACCATTGGGCTGTTCGGTGATCAACAAATTTCTGAATTCACGTTCGTTACGTAAATATGCAAGATCATCCTCTGTACGCCCGTTTCCTTCAACAGTAGCAGCGTAACCAAGGAATGCTGTTGCATTACCCACAAAGTCAAGGGCAATATTTATAAGGGCAATATCTTCCTCCAGGATCGGCCCCGACCCACACCATTCTGACAAACGATGTCCTATGATGAGGCTGCTGTCACCTAAACGTAATAGATATTGAAATTTAGCTTGTTGTAAAGTCATACTATTTCTGATTACAAATACCAAATTTCAAATGCTCTCATTTGAAATCTGAAATTTGAAATTAATAATTAAAGATATTTCACCCCTTCCGGGATCTTATAAAATGTCGGATGTCTGTAAGGCTTATCGTTTGAAGGTTCAAAGAATGATCCCTGATCTTCCGGACTGGAAGCTGAAATCGAATTTGCCGGAACAACCCAGATGCTTATCCCTTCACTTCTGCGCGTATACACATCACGTGCATTCTGAATAGCCATTTCAGCATCTGCTGCATGAACATTACCTACATGTTTGTGAGGAATTCCCGGATTTGCCTGTACGAATACTTCCCATACCGGCCATTGTGTGTCTGTCATAACAATTATTGAATTAGTGAGTTGGAGAAAATGGAGAAAGCTGTTAACCTACTCTCCCCAATTAAAATTAATATTATTGCTGAACTATGAATTAATCAATTCTCCCCTTCTCTAAATCTCCACCTCTCCAATTGATTTACGCTGCTTTTGCCTTTTTCTTTTCTGCATACGCCATTGCTGCATCACGCACCCAACGGCCTTTTTTGTCTGCATCGTTTCGCGCTTTTAGTCGCTTCGCATTACAAGGACCGTTACCCTTGATGACCTCAAAGAACTCTTCCCAGTTGATAGGACCATGTTCATAATGACCTGTCTGCTCATTAAATTTCAGATCTTTATCAGGAATAGACAAGCCTATAAAATCAGCCTGCGGCACTGTTCTATCGATAAATCGCTGACGGATCGCATCGTTGCTCTCCATCTTTACTTTCCATCGCATTAACTGATCGCTGTTTGGCGATTGATCATCACTCGGTCCCAGCATCATGATCGATGGCCACCACCAACGGTTCAATGCATCCTGTGCCATTGCCTTTTGCTCAGGTGTTCCCTGGGCTAAATGCATCATGATCTCATAACCTTGACGGTTGTGAAAACTTTCTTCCTTACAAATGCGAACCATTGCACGTGAATACGGCCCGTAAGAACCCCTCGCTAATGCAGTTTGATTCATAATTGCGGCCCCATCAACCAACCAGCCTATCGCTCCGATATCTGCCCAGGTTAATGTCGGGTAATTAAAAATACTTGAATATTTCGCTTTACCTGTATGTAGCTGATCCAACAACTCGGTACGGTCAATCCCCAGCGTTTCTGTTGCGCTGTAAAGGTATAATCCGTGGCCGGCTTCATCCTGAACCTTAGCAAGCAAAATAGCTTTTCTGCGTAGATTTGGTGCCCGGGTGATCCAGTTACCTTCAGGCAGCATACCCACTATTTCGGAATGCGCGTGCTGACTCATCATTCTGATCAACTGCTTTCTGTATGCTTCAGGCATCCAGTCTTTAGGTTCTATCTTTTGACCTGAAGCAATTTTTGCCTCAAATGCGGCTAATTTCTTTTCATCTTCCATGATTCCGATAAAGTTCAATTTTGATTAAACTAAGCTATAAAAATAAGCATTTTATGGCGGATAACAAAGTTCATGTTTATTTGCCAATAAAGAACTCTCCTTCTGCGTGCTTTATCAGATAAAAGCAATGTGATTTCCTCATTGTCATAATCGCCACAAAGGGAAGCTTTCTTTAGTTTTTTAACAATGATTTTGATCATATCAGTTTCGGCCGATATTAACAAATATTAGAGAATTCCGCCTGATCTTAAGTACTTTTTTGCCCGACATTCCGTTACAGGAGTAGGGTTCTTAACCTCAAAAAACAAATGAAAACAACCCGGACGATATTATTTATCTTCAGTATACTTCTGAATTTTACATTTATTTCATGTAAAAAAGCGAAGCAAGGGTGTTATGATGAACAGCTCTATGAACGATACAAAAAAGCAATGTGCACCACCGATTGCCCCGGAATTGTTGGCTGTGATGGCAACACATATTGTAATGAATGTGAAGCCAACAGGAGGGGAATAAGAAAAAAATAACATAAAAAAAGGATGCATAATGCATCCTTCTCCATTTTACATAATTAGTTTTACAATCCTTTATCGTAATTAACCACCACATTTGAAGTTTTCGGGCGACTTTGACATGTTAAGATAAAACCCTGTTTTACTTCAGAAGCCGAAAGTGCATAATTTACTGCCATATCCACTTCACCTTCCTGTAATAACGCACGGCACGTACAGCATGAACCTCCCTGACAAGCGTAAGGAGCATCTAGCCCCACGCGAATAGCAGCCTCCAATATTGTTTCATTCTCTTCAAGTACGATCTCTCTCTCATCCCCATCCAGAATGATTTTCGCTTTTGCACCCGATACAACATCCTCTGAAGGCTTGATCTCATCTGCACTCACCGGTGTTGTAAAATATTCAATATGGATCTTTGGTTCAGGAATATTAAGCTCTTTTAATGCATTTACCACATTCTCCATCATTGGTCCCGGACCACAGATAAAGAATTCATTGTCTTCAGAAAGATTAACGTAATTTTTAACGAGCTCAATATTCTTTTCCTTTGTCATCATTCCTTTAAGCATCTCGGGATGACCTGCAGGAGGTGTATTCAGCACGTGGATCACATTCAGCCTGTCAGAATTTTCCACAGCAAGTAATTCGATCTGCTTTTTGAAAATGATAGATGATTCATCATTGTTACCATATAATAATGTAACACGACTATTAGGCTCAGACTTTAAAACGGTTTTCAGGATGGAAAGCATTGGCGTGATTCCACTACCACCCCCAAAAAGGATGTAATTCTTTTTGTTCGAAGGGTTCATCTCAGTAAAGAAATTACCCATTGGAGTCATCACTTCAATCTGATCACCAACTTTTAATTTGTCATTGATAAAGGTAGAAACACGTCCGTCTTTAACCTTTTTGATCGCCACCCGCAGTTCATTATCCTCCACAGGACTGCTGCAAATGGAATATGAACGCCTTAATTCTTCTCCGTTTATATTGAATTTAAGGGTAAGGTATTGGCCCTGCTTGTATTTATAATCCTGTTTTAATGATGACGGCACTTCGAATGCAACAGAAACTGCATCGGGAGTTTCACGAATCACATCAATAACTTTTAATGAATTAAATCTTGACATTTGATCTTCTGTTTGAGGCTGCGAATTTACGATTTATCTATAAATGGGCAAGACATTTAGGAATGATTCTGAAAGCATTCAGGCAAGGGAAAAAAAGGTAATTTCGCCTCCCATGCTTCAGCAACAAACACGCATCTTTTTTCCCAACCTTGACGGATTACGTTTTATCGCTTTCCTTTCGGTTTTTATTAACCATGCTGCAGGTTGCCTTAATTATACAAATCATAACAAATATTATTTATTTATCCGTGATCGGATTTTACTCAGTGGAGACATGGGTGTTAACCTTTTTTTTGTCCTCAGTGGTTTCCTCATCACCTATCTTTTGCTTAAAGAAAAAGAGTTGTACGGAAGAATCAACATCGGGGATTTTTACATGAGGCGGATCCTGCGGATCTGGCCGGTGTATTTTCTGGTCGTTGCTGTTTGTCTGTTAATATTTCCTTTGTTTAAAGATCATCTTCCTGTTAATTTCCCTATCGGTGTTTCTGTTTCAAAGCTCGACCCGTTGCTATATGCGACATTCCTCGGCAATTTCGATTACCTCTTTCACGGGATCAGCAATGTTCTGATCGGAGTTTTATGGTCAGTTTCTGTCGAAGAACAGTTTTATCTGTTCTGGCCTTTAATAGTAGCGTTTACTCCACGTAAATATTTACTTCCTGCCTTTATTTTCATCATCATGGGATCTGTTGCTTTCCGTTTTTTTTGCAGCAATGGCGGCAGTGCAATGATCCTGAAATATCATTCATTATCATCGATGTCCGATCTGGCAACGGGGGCTGTGCTTGCTTATCTCTGCACTTTTAAGAAGTTTACGGAAAGAGTAAGCAGAATGCCTCGCGGGCTTATTATCAGTGTTTATCTCCTTTTTATTGCTCTCCTGCCCTTTCGCTCTTTGATATGGAAGTTTGGAGTTCATTACGTGCATGTTGCTTCCATTTTACCGCTTATCTTTTCAATCCTGTTCGCTTTTTTTATTCTGGAACAGAATTATGCAGAACGGTCGTTTTTAAAACTTGGGCGATTGAAATTCATTTCCTCATTAGGAAAGCTGACTTATGGAATGTACTGTTATCACATGATCGTGTTTTTCCTCCTACTTTTCACGTTCAACGTGTATAATATCAATGTGTCTAACCCAAATGTTTATATATTCAGTCTTGAGGTGATACTGTCGCTTCTGATAACAATATTATTGTCCAAAATAAGTTATCGGTATTTCGAGCGAATTTTCCTTAGATTTAAAAAGCGCTTTGCATCAATTGTCCGCAATTAGAATTCTTTTAATTTAAATATCTTTGAAAAAACACTTCATTATGAAAACAAGGCACGCCACTATTTTTATCGCTGTCGCAATTTCGGCACTGGTTTTCAATTCCTGTAAAAAAGATAAAGATGAGCCCGAACCGGAACCTGCTGCGACTACACCTCCGGCCACTGCGTGCTCGCCTTCTACTTCTTTTGTTGCCGACACCGCAAGTGGACCACGCCTGATATTTAAATTTAAATTTGACAGCACACAGGTGCGCCTCGATAATTTCGGGAATCCGTCAACTATTCCGTCAGGCAACGCTGCTCAATCTCCGGTTTTCAACCTGATGAGCCAACATTATATTGAGCTGGCAGGAAATTCTGATCAACTTGGGCAAGGAGTGGTATTGTATAACGGTGCCTCAACGACATTGGGTGGATCCAATGCAATTAATTACTGCTCCTCGGTTCAGACTCCCCAGAATGTTGTCTTCTTTTCTAAGGCGTTAAGTCAGATTGACCCCGGAACATACGATTGGCTTAGGCTCTCCCTCGCTTATCAGAATTATGACATTACCTACAAAGCTAATGCGATCCCGGGCACAACCCACCTCGGAACCGGGACTGTAGCATCTTTTATCGGTTTCAGAACTTATGTTACGGGATATAAGATCAACGGACATGATCACGTGCCAAGCAGCAGTGCTGGCGGACCAGGTAATCACGCGCAAGGATATTGGGGTTTTGAAACTACCGTGTTAGGAACAAATTATTTCAGCGATGGACAAGCTCCTGGAACAACAGTTCCAAATCCATTGTTTGCAACATCCCCTATTCCTGCGGGAAGCTGTGTTGTTACAGGCAAATTCGTTGATAACTCAATGGCAAATTCACCACTTGTGATAACCGGAGCGGAGACTTCAGATATTATAATTACTGTTTCACTCTCAACCAACAAAAGTTTCGAGTGGCACGAAGTTACTGCTGATGGATATTATCAACCTGAAGTTGGTGAAACAGTAGCTGACATGGGAGTTCGTGGAATGATCCCTGTGAAAAACTAAAAACAAAAGCTTCGAATAATATATAGCGTGATTTTTTAACTCAGTTTAACAATAACGATAAGCTTTAGGCGTTGCGAAGTCTGCTTTCGAGCGTATTAATTATGTATTTTTGAGAAGATCAATTTAATGCCGATGAAGCATCTTTTTTTAAGTTTTATTTGTCTTTTAATTTTAACTACAGTCGCGGCTCAGCAGCATGTCACGAAAGAGGCCGTAAAAAAACATGACCTGATCCAATTCTCCGGAGTGGTTGTTGAAGGAGATAGTCTTCGTCCTGTTCCATATGCAAGCATCATGATCAAAAATAGTTACAGAGGAACAGTCAGTGACTACTTCGGCTATTTTTCTTTTGTCGCGAAGGAGACGGATACAATAGAATTCTCCGCTATTGGTTATCGTGATGCGGTTTTTGTGATTCCGGATACATTGACAACAAACAAATATTCTTTGATACAGGTTCTGGCAACAGATACTATCTATCTTAAAACGGCTGAAGTATTTCCATGGCCAAGCAAGGAACAATTCAAACAAGCCTTTCTTGCCTTGAACATTCCTGATGATGATATGAGCAGGGCTTTGAAAAACATGGATCGTTCCGACATGAAAGAGCGTATGACCGGCATGGCCAATGATGCAAGTATTAATTATAAATATTCGGTGCAGCAGTATCAGAGTAAACTATATTATGCCGGTCAATTACCCCCGAACAATCTGTTAAATCCAATTGCCTGGTCGAAATTTATTAAGGCCTGGAAGAACGGGGATTTCAAGAATAAAAAGAAAAAGTGATCAACTGAAAAACTAATTTGTGAAGACATCCCTGAATCATATACTTTGCTTCTTTTTTGTTTTTGTCGCGGGATCATTGTATTCACAAAGTACAGCAACAATTTACGGGTCTATTACGAATCAGGATAATGAGCCTATTGAAGATGTCAGCATTTCTATACTTGGCGGATCCCAGCAATCTGTACTTACCGGGAAAAACGGAGATTTTTCCTATACCATTCCAGCCGATTCTACAGTAACAATTATTTTCAACAGCCTGAGCCATACGCAGGAACAACGCGTTCTTGAGCTTGCGTCCGGTGAAAAGCGCGAATTGAATACTACACTAAAATTCAAGAACACTTTTAACATTATAAACATTTATGATAAGAGCGAACGTAACCAAAATATAACCAGGATAGATCCTATTCTGATTACGCACATCCCAACTGCAAGTCAGGATTTCAATGCTATACTCTTCACATTGCCGGGGGTTTCGAACAGAAACGAGCTGAGCTCCGCTTACTCTGTACGCGGTGGAAATTTTGATGAGAATCTGGTTTACGTAAATGGAATTGAGATTTATCGTCCATTCCTTGTGAGGTCGGGACAGCAGGAAGGACTTAGCTTTATAAATCCGGATATGGTATCCTCTGTTGTTTTTTCAGCCGGAGGTTTTGAAGCAAAATATGGAGATAAGATGTCTTCTGTCCTCGATGTTCAATACCGCAAGCCACGTGAGTTTGCAGGAACCGCGTCCGGAAGTATGCTTGGAGGAAACCTTGAACTGGAAGGGATTTCCAAGAGCCATCGTTTTTCCTGGATGATAGGCTCACGTTATAAAAGCACCAAATATCTTTTAGGGAAGATCGATACAAAAGGACAATACAAACCTTCCTTCGTAGATGTACAGGGTTATGCAACCTATGATCTTACAACCAACTGGGAGCTTGATCTGCTCGGAAATTACTCCAGCAACAAATACAATATAATTCCCGAAAACAGGGAAACTGATTTTGGTACACTCAACCAGGCACTTCGTTTAAAGGTTTATTTTGATGGACAGGAAGTTGATAAATTCTCAACAATGCTTGGTGCCCTTTCAGCTATATACAGATCCAATGATGAAAAAAGTAATTTAAAATTCATCGTATCAGCTTTCAAGAGCAAGGAAAGTGAAGCTTTTGATATTCAGGGACAATATTTTATTTCAGATCTGGAAACTGATTTCGGAAAACCAACATTCGGACAGGAAGTGGCTGAGCGTGGGGTGGGAACTTTTCTTGATCACGCCCGGACTAACCTTACCGCTTATGTATACAGCGCAGAACACAAAGGACAGTATAACTTCACTTACAACAAACAGGTTTTATGGGGAGCAAAATATTCCCTCGAAAACATCTCCGATAAGCTAAGCGAATGGAAATTTGTGGACAGCGCGGGTTATTCCCTTCCAACTACAATTCCATATAATCCTCAGGAGGAAATAATTCTGAAGGATGTGATCAAGCAAAAAATAAATATCGTCTCCAACCGCGTTTCCGGCTTTTTAGAAGGCATTATCAGTAAAGAGCTGAAAGACACGTCAACCCTTTCTTTCACAGCGGGGCTGCGTGCTAACTACTGGGATCTTAACAAACAGGCGCTCGTGGGTCCTAGGGCAACACTTGGTTTCAAGCCCCACTGGAAAAGGGATTTCCTCTTTAAGCTCTCGGGTGGATATTATTACCAGCCGCCATTTTACAGAGAGTTGCGAAATGTTGAAGGAGAATTGAATTACAACCTCAAAGCGCAAACTTCAATTCATTGTGTTCTTTCCAGCGACTATAATTTTAAGGCTTGGAACAGGCCCTTTAAATTTATCGCGGAAGCGTATTATAAACATCTCGACAATATTGTTCCGTATGAAATTGATAACGTACGGATCAGGTATTCTGCAAAAAATAATGCGCGTGGATATGCAACCGGATTAGATCTGAAAGTGAATGGCGATTTTGTAAGAGGCCTTGAATCATGGTTTTCGTTATCATTCATGCAGACCCAGGAAGATATCAAAGATGACTTTTTCTATACACGCTATAACAGCGATGGCGATACGATCATTGCAGGATACACCGCGAATAATATTGCTGTAGATAGCACACGAACTGAGCCCGGATACATTCCACGCCCAACAGATCAACGCGTAAGCTTTGGATTATTTTTTCAGGATAAGATGCCCGGACTGCCTGATCTAAAAATGCATCTTAATTTACTCTTCGGCAGTGGTGTGCCTTTTGGGCCTCCGGGATCAGAACGTTACAAACAAGTGTTACGAATGCCGCCATACAGACGAGTTGATATCGGGTTTTCTTATCAGGTATTAAGAGAAAACAGGAAGGTCAATGAAAAAAGTATTGGAAGATATCTGAAATCTGTCTGGTTAAGCCTGGAGGTTTTCAACTTATTGGGAACAAGCAATACAGTCTCGTACATCTGGGTGGAAGATGTGACCAGCAGGCAATACGCTGTTCCTAATTATCTTACATCACGTCAATTAAACTTACGCATGATAGTGAAGTTCTAATCTGTTATTCGCATGGCAAAGACTGTAAAAAAAATTCCCTTCGATTTTGTAATTGAAAATCTCCATCGGCTTGAGCCCGTTGTTAAACCTATGTTTGGCGCGCATGCCGTGTATGCAGGAAATAAGATCGTTCTGATACTTCGTGATAAAGACGATCAGGATAGCGGTGTCTGGATTGCGACCACGGTTGAACATCATGAAAGCCTGAATAAAGAATTTCCAAACATGCATTCCATATCTGTATTTGGCCCGGGAGTAAGCAGCTGGCAGGTTTTGAGCAAGGAGGATATGGATTTCGAAGAAAAGGTAAATCTTCTCTGTGACCTTATACTCAAAGGTGATCCGAGAATTGGAAAGATCCCTAAGCCAAAGAAGAAGAAAAAAATATAATTCTCTTAAGGCGTTTCAATATTACATAAAGCTAATTAATTGGTATTTTTGCATTGTAAAATAGTATAACAATGCTTTATCCGAAGGAAGCCATACAACATCTAAGTAATTGGGTTGAAGGAAGCACACAGTCGAAAAACTGGCTTCAGGCACATAATTATGAAGAGCTGGTCCAATTAAAAGATGCAGCGAGCAGGCATCCGGCTCCGTTTAAGTATTTGATCGAGAATAAATTTGTGATCCTCGCAGCGTTCGTAAATGCAGTGTGGGACGACAAGGATGCCTTTAAACTGTTGATGGATCAAAAAGCATTTCATTGGGCAGCAGCAGCAAATTATATCAATGGTGACGACAAGGCAGCCATCTTTTTGAAAAATAACAATCTGGGACATTATGCTGAGCTGGCTTTTAAAATTCAGGCGAAGATCAGAAAAGAGGGTGACGAGGGAACGAATTTCTTTAATAGCGGACCTTTTAAGGTGTAAGTATTTTAAATTTCAGATTGTCATTCAGAGAAATAAAATAAATCTTCCCGTTAATCGACTAACTTAGAACTCGTAATTTGAAATTTGGAATCTATTTATGCGTGTAATTGCAACTATACCACACCCGAAAATATCTATCAGCATCTTTTCCATGAATGATAAATATCAGATCCAGTTTGTTGCCGGGCCGATGGAACAGACATTCAAGATTGCCCATACGGATATTGAAGGAGTGGATGGAATAAAAAAAATGCTTGACGAGGAATTCATGAAAAAGATCATGGATCGATTTAATGAAATGTTTTTATCCTTTCAGGAAGCACAAAAAAGAGTTTCAGGTTGAAGCAGAAGATAAAAACGTTTCAGGTTCATTAGATACGAACCATCAACTAACCTGAAACATAAAACTAGTTTAAAATAAATGTTCAAGAAACTGACTATAATTATAGCATCAGCAATTATTGCAAGTGCATTCATAATTTCACCTACCTATAAAATTGCATTGCTGAAATATAATGGTGGTGGCGACTGGTATGCCAATCTTGAAACTTCATTGCCTAATCTTATTAAATTCTGCAACGATAATTTAAAAACAGCGATCAGCCCTGAACAGGGTACGGTTGAGGTGGGAAGCCCGGAAATATTCAACTACCCTTTTATACACATGACCGGCCATGGCAATGTTGTATTCAGCTCACAGGAGGCAGAAAATCTGAGGAATTACATGATCGGTGGTGGCTTCCTTCACATTTCAGATAATTATGGAATGGATAAATTTATCAGGCCGCAGATGAAAAAAGTCTTTCCTGAGTTGGACTTCGTTGAGCTGCCTTTTTCCCATCCGATCTATCATCAAAAATTTGATTTCCCGAATGGACTACCAAAAGTTCATGAGCATGAAGGAAAAGCTCCACAGGGATTCGGAATCATTTATCAGGGAAGATTAGTTTGCTTTTATGATTTTGAATGTGATCTGGGTGACGGCTGGGAAAGCTTTGAAGTGCATAAAGATTCACCTGAAGCACGCCAAAAAGCCTTGCGGATGGGTGCTAACATTATCCAGTATGTTTTTATGGGCGGAGAAAATGTTGTAAAAAAATAATTCCTCTTCACTGTTGAAAGACGATATGCTTCACTACATTCACAAAATCATCTGAAACTCTGTGCGCCAAATTTTTAGTGATCTTCGTGCCTTAGTGGTAAGAAAACAGTTATTTAAAATTGGCCCTTCAATTCTCTATTCACGATCTCATTGATCTCTTTCGCCTTACTCACGATCATAAAATGATTTCCCCCTTCTATCTTGTATTTACATTTAATTTTGCGGTGGGGTAACACGTCATCTTTCGTTCCATGGATCTGAACCACCGATTCCGGTACCTCATTATTATTCCATGTCATGATGCAATGTACTGCTCCCCGGAAATAATTTTTTGGAGCAGCTTTCAACATCTCATAAAATTTTTGCTTCTGCTCTTCAGTGGTCACACCGAACTGTCTCCTGACAAGCATCGCACCGGTAATGTACCGTTCATCACTTAAGTATTTATAGATCGCGAGTTTTTTCCAGAGCGTTAATTTCCATGGCAGCTCCTCACTCTTTTTGCAACTGGAGATCACAAAGGTTTTGACCGGTTTATGTACTTTCGCTATTTCAACTGAACACATTCCTCCGAAAGAAACACCGGCAAGAGCAAACGGACGAGTAGTATCTATCTGCTCCGACAAACGCAAAGCATACTCTTTCATGGATTCATTTTTAATAGGCGTAAGCCATTTCACATGAATGATGTTGCAGTTTGCAGGTTTAAAGTTCTTAAACAGCCTGCCATCAACACCCATTCCCGGAATACAATATAAATTAAGCATCTTTAAAGATAATTACAATTCAGACTGGAACCAGTCTTCGGTTGCCGTTCGGGCTTCCTTTAAATGATTGCCTGTCCAGATATGATAAGCTCCCGACATTGTATGTAATGTGTTAGGAATGCCGAGCTCATTCAATTTGTTTTGCATTTTGACGGCTGTGGAATAAGGTACTCCCGGATCTTCTGTTCCATGTATCAACAAGGTTGGAACGGAATTGCCTCCTACCACCCAAAACGGAGATGCATTCCTATATGCCTCATTACCTCCGGCTGAGTTTGGAGTTTGCCCTACGAGCACTTTAAAAACCTCATCAGAACCGCTGATACCAAGCTGTTCATCATCCAACAGATCAGTCGGGCCTGCCCAGGAAACACATGCCTTTATTTTTCCATCATCATTTTTCGTGTAAGCAGTCATCATGGCAAGATGGCCTCCAGCGCTGTGTCCTGCCAGGCCAAATCGTTCCGAGGACACCTGCCACTCTTCAGATTTTGACGATATAAAATCTATCGCCTTTCGGATATCATTCACCAGCTCAGCGGCATGAATACCTTTACGTTCAGAAGCATAGCGGTAATTGATCGTTGCACAAGCAATACCATCATCTGCAAACTTTTTAATATCAGAAGAAAAATACGTTCTGCTTCCCATTACCCATGCACCACCATGAATAAGTATTACAACAGGCGTGTTAGCTGTTCTGCCCTTCGGAAGCGAGATATCCATTTGATTCCGCCTATCAGAACCATAGGAAATAGAATACAGCGTTTGACATTTCTTGGTTGTCAAAACGCCCTCCTGAAACTCTTCAACCTTTTTGCAGGACGCAGTCAGCAGTATAAATACAAAGATTACGAAGGGGATTTTCAGAGCTTTCATAACGTTTAGTTTTGAGCTTCAACGCAAGGGTTTTAAAAAATAGTATAACACGAATGAAAGTATTCCCGATCTTTTTTGAAACCATTTTTAAAAGTCAGCAGCAGAAAGGAGATCAAGATAAAACAAATTATTTTTTCTTGAACGCATTTGCATAATCCTCTCTGCTGATCGATATAACTTCCAAAGCTTCCTCTTTACCATAAACATCGGCTATCTCACAAGTTGAAGGCGTCCCCGGAAGATCTTTATATGTCAAAAAATAATGTTTCAGCCTGTTAAGAATACTTTCAGGAATATCAGAAAGATCTTTCCAGTCACTGTATACTGCATCCGCTTTCATTACAGCAATGATCTTGTCATCCGCTTCACCTTTATCTATCAATCTCAGACCTCCGATCGGAATCGCCTGTAAGATCACATCACCATGAGGAATTGCATGCTCACTCAGCACTAAAATATCAAGCGGATCACCATCTCCTTTTTCCACTTTACGCCCCGATTGTTTAGAAGCAAATGCAGCGATTTTCTCATCGCAATACGTTTGAGGAAGAAAACCGTAAAGTGCAGGGACTACATTTGAAAATTTTTGCGGACGGTCTATTTTAAGGTAACCGGTTTCTTTATCAATTTCATATTTAACTGTATCAGTCGGTACTATTTCTATAAAAGCTGTTACGACCTGAGGTGCATCTTCACCGATTTCGATCCCATGCCAGGGATGTGATTTAAACTTGTTTGTCATTTTTAAAGAATTTCTTTATCACTATAAAAAATATTGCCAATACAGCTAAGGACACTAACAGAAGCCATAATTTTCCCCATGCACTCGGCTGCTCATTGTGAGGCTGCATCTCTCTTTGTTTGTCATTCAATTCATTGTGCGATGAAAAGGCTTTTATGCCAAAGGATTGTTGAAGAAAATCATTCTCCTCGTCAAATGATTTCTGGCTGATCACTTGATAATGGTCGGTTTCCCCGCCTGTGAACTTTTTTCTTGAAGGGCTGCAGAGACTCACTGTCAAAAGATCAAATTTCTGATATACGGCATAGATGATCCAAGACTCATCCTTTGCCAAGCTCATCAGACACTCGGAGGTGCAGTCATAATCCACAGCGACATGTTGCTCTGCTGCGCCTTTATATAGATTTATAATCGTGAAGTAGGCTGTTCCAATACCATCCGAAGAACAGGGTTTAATGGAATCAATACGGCCATAAAAAATAACATCAAATTTATCCGCGATCTCTTTCGAGAGAGGCTCGGAAGGAGGACATTCGCAAGCAAGGGAAGTTAAGGACAGAAAAGAAAAGAGAAATATTAATAGGCTTTTCATTGAAGCATCATGTATAATTGGCTCCAAAGATAAGCGCTTTTTAAGAGAAGAAATAAATTGAATTAGTCAAGGCTTCGAACTTCGGTCCTTCGGTTCTTCTGACGCCCTTCATCGGTGCCGTTATCTGCCACAGGCTGAGAATCCCCGTACCCTTTGGCCATCACCCTCTGCTGATCAACTCCTTTTTTAACCAGGAAAGTTTTAACGGAGTTAGCGCGATCTTCGGATAGTTTCTGATTCGCATCTTTATTGCCGATATTATCCGTATGTCCCGCAATTTCTATCTTCAGTGATTTCTTTTTGATCATATATTCAGCAAGCTCATTCAATTCCTTGGATGATTCAGGCTTCAGGGTTGACTTTCCTGTGTCAAAGAATACATTATCAAGTGTGTAAACTTTTGGAGGATTGATGATCAGTTTATATTCGAAAGTCACAGTTCCTTCCATAGAAGGGATCTTCAAATGATTGTAATCCATGTTCTCACTGAAAGCTTTATACTGTACTTTATAATCGTCTCCCTCCGGAACGAGAAGATCGAATTTACCTTCCGCGCTGGTGTAACCGGAATAAACTTTAAGGTCCTTACCAATAAAAGTTACTTCCTCACCTTCAAGCGGTTTTTGTGATTTATCAACGACTACTACCGTAAGCAAAGCCTGTGTTTCTGTCGGTTGTAAGGTTTGCGCATTCAGGAGTGCAAGAGAGAATATTCCTATAATTGTAAAGATCTTTTTCATATTATTTGGTCTGCTGTGTATTTACCGGCTTTTCATCTTTCTCTATTACTTCGCCTAACACGAATATAATTAACAAAATGAGAAGTATGATCAGAAATACTTTTTTGTTCTTGTATAAAGGTGTTTTATAAAGTGGGGAAGTTCCTGTCTGATAATTATACATCAGCTTCTTGAAGTCCTTGTGCTTGTTTATCTGCTCATCCGGCAAATCGGGTTTACCGATATTGAATTTTTTATCTGACATCTCGCCTATCTGTTGTTTCCCATTATTTTTTTGATCTTATCAAGGATACGGTACACCCTTACCTTTGCATTGTTTTCTGTGATCCCGACTATATCGCCAACCTCTGCGAAAGATCGTTTTTCGAAGAACCGAAGCTCGATCAGTTGTGTATCCTCATCACTCATTTGCTTCAGAGCTTTTAACATTTTCTGCTGTGCCTCAGTATTATCCTCTTCTTCCGTTTCCGCTATCAATGAGCCAAGGCTGCCCTGCTCCAGGCTTACTATCCTGACTGCATTATTCCTTCTAAAATACATATTAATTTCATTAAAAGCAATGCGGAAGAGCCATGCTGAAAACGGGACGCCTTTGAACTCATATTTTTTAATATTCACCAATGCCTTAAGAAATACCTGAGAAACGAGATCCGCAGTAAGCTCTTCTTCACCGGTTCTGCGGTGCACGAAAATAAAGATCTGCTTATAGTATTTATCGTAAAGGATATTAAAGCGCGCAGGATTATCTTTAGCAGCTTCAATATGCTGCAATTCCAGCTTCAGGTCCGATTCGGTCTTATGATGCGCGTTCACCGTTTCTGTTTAGTTTAATTCATAATGCAGGATCTCAGGAAAAGATACAGGGATGTAATTTTATTCCGTCAAAACGCGATCTTCCTGTAAATATTACTTCACTATCTGTTGCAAATCCCCTTAAAACTACAATAGATGCAATTAGCAACATCTTCAGACTGAATAAAATTTTTCGAAGGATCGAGGATCTCGGTTAAAAGAGTTTGTAATTGCGATTCAAATTCTTTTAAAGTCTCCGAATCAAGATATGTATTTCCATTAACTTTCACTGATTTCAATCCTGCACTCAGCTCACGGAACGTAATGATCCCGGATTGTAAATTTTCGGTGATATGAGGATTCATCTTATGGTACAAATACGCATACATCAACAACTGAAAGCTTTTGCCCAGATTTGTATCCGTTCTGATAGCATCCCAGTCATCAAACTTCAGCTCATTGTTTGCGGCCATCCCTGTTTTATAATCGACAATCCTTGTAATGTTGCCAATACTGTCTATTCGGTCCGCAGTTCCTTTAATTGTAACCGTAGCAGTGCCAATCATCATCTCTGCCGTAAGTTTTTCCTCAAGCGCTTTTATTATTACCGGCTCACCGCGTTTTTCAGCAGCAGATACCGCAGCAATTTCGGCATCCAGGAAGTTTGAAATAAATTTAAGAGCAACCTTTAGTGTTAAGAGATTCTTGCCGTAGCTAATCTCAGCACGACTGTAATTCTTTTCAAAGCCCTTTACAGCAAGTTCCTCGACCTTACCTTTCATAGCTTTGATATCTTCCACTCTAAGCTTATTATTTACAAAGGGCTGATAAAGCTCTTCCAGAACGCCATGGATCACATTGCCAAGAACATCTGCTCCAATAGTTTCTTCAACCTCTTCTGCTTCCTGCAGGCCGGCAATGCCGTGAAAATAAAACTCCAAAGAACAATTCCTGTATTTGTTAAGCAATGAAGGAGAAAAACCGGAGCCGGATTTCTGCTTGAGCTTCTCGATAATTTCAGGTGTTTTAACAACATGAAGGCCGTCTGAGTTAGCTGAGGACTTAACCGGGATACTCAGTAGCTGTTCCGTGATCACTACATTCGGATTAACTTTCGGAAGCTCGTACGCAAGCTGTGTAAGAAATCTGCTCCGCTCACCACTTCCCAAAGCGTCACTTTCTGTATTGTAAAGCAGATAAATATTTTTCGCGCGTTGAAGCAGACGATAAAAATGGTAAGCAAAGATAGCGTCCTTATCACTATAAGTAGGCAGGCCGAAAAAACGTTTTAGTTCGTATGGGATAAATGAGTTCACTGCTTTCCCGGAAGGCAGAATATCTTCGTTACATGAAAGCAGAATAACATTTTCGAAATCAAGAGTACGTGTTTCCAGCATTCCCATTACCTGCAATCCCATTAATGGCTCACCATAGAATGGAAGCGTACTTCCGCGCACGATCTGATTCAGGACGCTTCTTAAAGTTTTAACATCTTCAATAGCATCCGGATAATCGGTCATGAGTACCTGAATGCGCTTTACAATTTTTGTAAATGAAAATAAATATTCAAGCTCCAGGCTTGATTTGTTTTCTTCCTTGCTATTCTGCTGAGCAATAATTCCATCCTTCAAAAGCTCGATCACATATTGAACACAATTCAATGCGTCTGAGGCAGAACGCCAGTGTTCAAACAAAGGTTTTAAAAGCAAATATTCCTGCGGCCGCTGGCTAAATAACTTTTCCAATGTCGACTGAGCCGCAAAAACAATATTTCTACTCTGGATCGTATAAACAATGCTTTTAACTGAGAGGTGATTGTCTTTATCCGCAAGCGCGATTGCCGTATATGAGTGATTAAGCAATTTAACCAGGTCTGTGTGGTAAAAGCTATAGTTAGGCTTATCGCCTGCGATCTTTTTTGCATTTTCATGCAGATTGAACACCAGATCAAAGAATCCTGCCACCGGTGTATTCTTCAATGGATATCCCATTGTTACATTTATGTCTTCCAGCTTTTCCGGGAGTGAATGCAGAACAGGAAACAATAAATTTTCATCTGCAAGTACCAATGCAGTGTTCTGCAAATGTCCCTGTACATTCTGGATTTCAGTTACAAGACTCCCCGCAACCTTAGCCTGCGCAACATTTTTTGCCGCGCCAATAATGGTTATTTTCTTTTTCTCATTGCTGAGTAAAGTCTCTTCAAAAACAGTGTTTCGTTCCTTTATCTTTTTGAACCTCCCGTACTCATTATATTTCCTGATAAACCGGCCCGCCTCCTGGTTTGGATCATTCACATAATAGCTATCCGTGTCCCAGATGATCTCTGCTTTGTCAGCGTCAACGAGCTTTTCTATAATAATTTCTTCGGCAAGATTAAGGGCGTTAAAACCTGCGAAGATGATTTTCTTCCATGGATGTTTGGAAGCACGAACTTCAGGATCTGCCGCAACTACCCGATAAGCAAGCCCCTGATAAGCGTGTTTTTTGACGAGTGTTCTCTCAACAAAATCGTTGTAATAAGTTCCGAGCAGTTGCCAGAAATCGAGATACTGCTTTTGAAAGTCCGTTAATGGCTCATCGCTGTTCAGACTCCACGTTTCAAGCTCCTTAATATTTTTAAGATTTCCGAATAATTGTTTCGCATCGATGAGATATCGGTCTATCTCATTAAAGTCGCTCAGCAAGATCTGACCCCATTTGCTGAATTCATCAAAGCTCTCTGAATTATTAGGATTACATTTTTTAACAGTCTCATACAATTCAAATAACAAAGTTGTTGAATCTGCAGGCTGCAATTCCGACAGTAATGCTACAAAATCTTCAGTCGCTAATATCTCCGGACTCCAGAAGGTCTTTTTAAGATTTTTTGAAAGATGCGTTTTCAAAAACAATCCAGCCCTGCGGTTTGGTAAAACGATACACAGATCGCTTATATCATCGCCATATTTTTTGTACAGGTATTCTACAGTTTTCTCAAGGAAAGATTGCATGCACGAATTTAAGAATTTAAACGTGCATATTCTGATGATATAATTAACAAGCTATCATTTATTATCTTTGAAAATGCAAAAGACTGATTACCCTCAGTATCGTAAATATCACAACGGAAAAGCTTATTTTAAGATCGTTTCAGAGACCCAATGGGAAGAGGTCCTTGTTATGGGAAGCAAATGTATATTTCATGAGTTCAGTGTTAAGATCATGCCCGACAGAAATTATATTCATGATATGACCTTTGACTACGAAAAGAGCTGGGAGAAAATAGATGAGAAAGAATATGAAGAAATTAAAGGAAGAGTCACTTAAAATCTCGTTCCTAAAACGGTGACATCATCAACCTGATCAAGATTGCCTTTCCAATTGTTAAAGATTTTTTCAAGATGTTTTTTCTGCTTTGAAGCCGGAATTTCTGCAATCTCCAGAAGCATTTCTTTAAGCTTACGAGTTCAGAACTTCTTCCCTCTGTCGCCACCGAACTGATCTGCGAATCCATCAGACAAAATATAAAGGCTATCGTTCTGATGAATATTAATGGTATGATTGGTGAAAGACTTACTCTCGAGATGCACTCCGATTGGCTGTTTATCAGCTTTGGTCATCAGGAGTTTACCATTCCGGATTATGTATAACGGAATGTACGCACCCGAATATTCGAGCTTCATTTCTTTTTTCTCGAAAGAGCAAAGAGCAATGTCCATCCCATCCATAACATTCTCATCACTCTTTTCAAATGTTTCTATAACAAGCTCTCTTACTTTATTTAAGATCTCTGCAGGCTGTCTTAATTTGAATTCTTTGATTGCACTGTTTAATGCGTTATGGCAAACCACAGACACCATCGCACCCGGAACGCCATGTCCGGTGCAGTCGGCCACAGCAAAAAAGACTGTTTCATCTACACGCTCTGTCCAGTAAAAATCACCTGCGACAATATCCTTTGGCTTATAAAGAATAAATAAATTCCTGAGATTTTCTTTCAGCACCCTTTCGTGTGGAAGAATAGCACACTGGATTCTTTTTGCGTAATGAATACTGTCGGTGATCTCTGATTTTTGCCGGTTAACTTCAACTAATGCTTTTTCAAGGTCATTTGTTCGCTCCTTAACCAATTGCTGAAGATGAAGCTGCAGCTGTTTCAATTCTTCGTTATTCCTTGTCTGCTCAAGCTTGGTGGCTGTCATGGAAGCGATCGTCTCCAGGATCTGAAGATCATCAGAAGGGTAAAAATTTTTGTCAGGATGCTCTGAGTCGATCACACCGATCACCTTTTTGTTATGAATGATAGGAACCGCGATCTCCGACAAACGCATATCATCATCCACAACATAACGCGGATCACTACTTGTATCAGAAATGATCTCTCCTTTGCCTCGCTTGGCAACATCACCAACAACTCCCTGCCCGATTCTTAATTTGATTGGGTTCTTAATGTCCAGCGCGATCGGATTCTTGGGCCCGTGCGCGGCTCGTTGAATAAGATGCTTGTTATCAGTATCGAGAAGGTAAATCACGCAATCGACATAACCCAGCTGTGCGATCGCATTCTTCGCGACAGTCCAGACCACTTCATCAATTGTTTGTGCTTCAAGCAATGAAGTGGCGAACTTATAGATCACCTCGAGGTAACGCTCCTTTTTCCGGAGCTGTTGAATGGTGTCGAGCGTGCTGAGTTCAGATTTCATCTGAGATAAAACTAATGAATTTAAATTAATATTGAATGAAGGATAACTGCCGGCTTTTATATTTAAAATCTTAATTTTATTCCTGAATCAATAATGATTTTAACGAGATGAAGAATATAAATCATAATGAACGTATCGCGAGGATGCTCTTCAACACCGTATACCCTTTGTATCTGACGAAGGTGGAAAAGAAAGGGCGAACGAAAGATGAGCTGGATCAGGTTATAGAATGGCTTACCGGCTTCGACAATAAAAAGCTTCAGAAAATAATGAAAGAAAATATCACATTTGAAACCTTCTTTCAAAAGGCATCACTGAATCCAAAAGCACATCTCATCGCAGGACTGATCTGCGGATATCGTGTAGAAGAGATTGAAGACCCTTTAACTCAAAAGGTACGGTATCTTGATAAACTGGTGGATGAGCTGGCAAAAGGAAAAAAAATGGAGAAGATCTTACGAAGCTAAAATATATCGGTCCAATATGGAATTCGAAATCCTGACAACAGAAAGATTATTATTAAAAAAGCTCACACCCGAGGGCTTCGCCTGGATATTTGAAAATCTTTCTAAAGAAGAAATAAAAAAAGAGCTGGGACTCTCGGCCGATGAGGAGTTCGAGACAGAAAAAAAGAAGAACACAGGCGGATACAAGACCTACAACAAGTCTATTGTACATTTCAAACTCATTTTAAAAGAAACTAACGAAGTTATCGGGGGAGCCGGTTTCCATAACTGGTACTTCGATCATTTCAGGGCCGAGCTTGGATATGCCTTGACGAAAGACGAATACAAAAGAAAAGGACTTATGGGCGAAGCTGTCAGCACTATTCTTAATTACGGCTTTAATCAGATGAATTTAAACCGTGTAGAAGCTTGCATAAGCCCCGCAAACGATGCATCTTTAGCTTTGATCAAAAAATTCAACTTCACTCAGGAAGGTTATCTGAAGCAACATTACGTCAGAAACGGTGAAGTACAGGATACAATTATATTCTCATTACTTAAAGAGGAATATCAAAAAACGAACTCATAAATAAAATCATCCCATGAAGAAAACGACTTTAATTATCTCAGGAATTCTTGCGTCATTCACACTTGGTTTTTATATCAATAGCTGCATCGCTAAACAACCGGAGAACAACGTCAGCCAAAAGGTCATTTATATGAACTCGGAAAACACACCTATGAAGCTTGGCGTTTTCTCGGTCAGCCTGAATGTAAAGGACCTTAAAGCCTCCAGAGAGTTTTACGAAAAGCTGGGATTCACTTTACTCGGTGGTGCTATGGAAAGCAACTATGTTATTATGAAAAATGAGAATGCGATCATCGGGCTTTTTCACGGTATGTTTGAAGGACATATCCTCACATTCAATCCGGGCTGGGACGAAAATGCACATAACATTGAGAAGTTTGATGATGTGCGTGTGATACAGAAGCAGCTGAAAAGCAGAGGAATTAAAACCGACAGCGAGGCTGATGAAAAAACTACCGGACCGGCAAGTGTTATTTTAAAAGACCCTGACGGTAATGTGATCTTTATCGATCAGCACAGATAATTACTTCAAATTTGTGCTGATCAGCCTTCCTATTTCGCGACATGGCGGCACAAAAATTTACCTCATATCAATATGAGAATAGCCACATATAACGTGAATGGGGTCAATGGGCGACTGCCTGTGCTGCTTCGATGGCTGAAAGAAACATCTCCCGATGTAGTTTGTCTGCAAGAGCTCAAATCGCCCAATGAAAAATTTCCTATTCAAGCTATTCGGGATGCCGGATACAATGCAATTTATCACGGACAGAAAAGCTGGAACGGAGTTGCAATTTTAGCCCGCGGTTTAGAGATAAAAGAGATCAGAAGAGGTATGCCCGGTAACGATGAGGATACCCACAGCAGATACATCGAAGCTATGGTGAACGGAATTTTGATCGGCTGCCTGTACTTACCAAATGGAAATCCTGCACCCGGCCCCAAATTCGATTATAAGTTAGAATGGTTTGAAAGGTTGATCAAACATGCGGCTGAGCTAAAAAAATTACGCAGGCCTGTTCTTCTAACAGGAGACTTCAATGTTATTCCGACAGATCTCGATGCAAAAAAACCTGAGAACTGGGTCAGAGATGCACTCTTCTTTCCGGAAAGCAAAGAAGCTTATCAACGGCTCTTATCACAAGGCTGGACCGATGCATTGCGTAAGCTTTATCCTGATCAAAAGATCTTTACATTCTGGGACTATTTCCGAAATGCTTTTGCCCGCGATTCCGGGATCCGGATCGATCATTTTCTATTGAATAAAAATTTAGAAAAACGTTTAATAGATGCCGGAGTGGATCGCGAAGTTAGAGGTTGGGAGAAAACAAGCGACCATGCTCCCGTATGGATTGAGATTTCAGATAAGTGAATGGATTACTTTCCTTTTTTAAACATCCCTTTGACTTTTTTCCATAAGCGTTCCGATTGCTTCCCTTTCTTCTGATCACCGATGAGATAGCCGTAGACCCTCAATTCCGGAACCGCATCAAAAATAATTTTGGTAACACCAAGCATCGGCAGAAAAAGTATCATCCCTGCAACACCCCAGATAATACCTCCGGCCAGCAATATTAGAATAGTAAAGAAACCGCTTATATTAACCTCGCCACCTATAATGTAAGGCTCTATGAAATAATTGTCAATCGATTGAATGATCACAACAACTGCTAAGGCACCGAAGGCTACATTGGAAGAGTCGCTCGTAACCAGCGCCACTGCAAATGGGAACAATCCTCCGATAATAGATCCCACATATGGAATTATCGTTAACAGCGCGGCAATAAATGCAAGCAAAAAAGCACTTTTCAATCCAATGATCAGAAAACCAATCGAGAACAATATTGTAAATATGATCACGGAAAGAACTCTGCCCGTAAGGTAACTTTGAGCAACTGTGCTGATATTATCAATTAATTTTTTTGCATCTTTCTCCGGAGTGTCTTTCATTAACCGGACAAAAAAAGTTTCATACTTCTCCCGCTGGTAGAGAAACAGAAAAGTAAAAATGAGGACCATCACCGCAGAAGCGAAGATCTCAACCGATCCGGCAAGGAAATCTTTAAAGAACGAGCCGGAAGATTCAAGAAAAGAGCGTAGCTGTTTATTAATGAGTGCATCCTGTTTTTTCTCAGGCACATTTAATTTTGCGGATATATAATCCTGAGATTTATTCATAAACAGCTCTGCCTTTTTTTCCATTGCGGGAAAATCCTCAGCTAATCTTTTCGCTTCAACAAAAACAAGGCAACCTATGCCTAAAGCGATCGCCACTATAATAATAAGTGAGAGCAGGGAGGTAAAAATCCGTTTGATCCCAAATCGCTCCAGCTTATTAGATAAAGGGGTGAACAGCATTGCAAAGAAGACTGAAAAAGTAACCGGGACAAGAATAGGTTTCCCGAAATATAGTACAGCACAACTTAGCACTACAAAAAAAAGAAGACGGTTAATTACTACTAATGAGGTCTTTTGCACCATTGGTATACAGTTTCGAAATACCTTCCAAACCTTGTTCCAATAGCATATGATCAGGGAACTGGTGGCGAATTCAAGCTTTTAATGGAACAAATTCCCCAAAAAGCATTCCGTGGCACAAATAAATGCAGTGCAAAAAAACACCCCGGCCTTTGCGAGCCGGGGTGAATTCTAATCAATCACAAAAAAACTTACCAGATCTCTGCTCTTTCTACTTGCGGACGATACATCTTATCACCTTCCTTAACACCAAATGCATCATAGAATTCCTGCATGTTTGTCAAAGGTCCGTTTCCACGGAAGTTACCCGGTGAGTGAGGATTTGTCTGCACTAAGTTTCTCAGGAACTCGGGACGCATATTTCCTCTCCAACCTTGAGCCCATGAAATGAAGAATCTCTGCTCTGCAGTGAAACCATCAATTTTTTCAGGTGCAGGCTTTCCTTCAAGAGATTTTTTGAATGCATAATAAGAAATAGTTAAACCTCCTAGATCCGCGATGTTCTCACCAAGCGTCAGCTCACCATTAACGTGCATGCTGTCGATAGCTATATAATCATTGAACTGCTTCACGATCATGTCAGTTTTTTTCTTGAAGTTAGCTTTGTCCTGCTCAGTCCACCAGTTCTTCAGATTTCCATCAGCATCGAACTGAGAACCTTCGTCATCAAATCCATGAGTAAGCTCATGTCCGATAACAGCTCCCATTATTCCATAATTCACTGCATCATCAGCGTCAGGGTTAAAGAAGATCGGCTGCATAATTCCTGCAGGAAAAACGATCTCATTCATTGAAGGATTGTAATATGCATTGATAGTTGGAGGAGTCATTCCCCACTCAGTGCGGTCAACCGGCTTGCCAAGCTTGGAAGCCATATCATTGAATTCATATTTATTTGCACGGATATAATTCTGAACATAAGATTCACGGTTGATCTCCAGAGAAGAATAATCTTTCCATTTATCAGGGTAACCGATCTTCTTCATTACTTTGTCAAGCTTACCGTTTGCAGCCTTTTTTGTTTCAGGGCTCATCCAGTCACGGCTGTCAATACGAACTCTGTAAGCAGCGATAAGGTTCTCGACCATTTCACCCACACGTTTTTTACTCTCTTCAGTAAAATGTTTCTGAACAAAGATTTGTCCAAGTGCATCACCCAAAGAAGCATCAGTTGCTTCAAGCGCACGTTTCCAACGTGGTTTCAAAGCAGGGATACCAACTAATGTTTTACCATAGAAGTTAAAATGCTCATTCACGAAATCATCGCTTAGCTTGCTCGCCATAGCATCGATCAGGTTCCAACGCATGTATGTTTTCCAATCGTTCATAGAAACCGATTTCAATGAAGAGTTGAGTGTTTTGAAGAACTCAGGCTGACCAACAACAACATTTTCCACATTTTTCAATCCAAGCTCAGTGAAATATAAATTCCAGTTAAGGTTTGGAGAAAGTTCTGAAAGCTCTTTGTTTGTCTTTTTATTGTACTGTTTTTCAGGGTCCCGCAGTTCAACTTTAGTCATTGAAGCTTTCGCCAGCGTTGACTCGATGTTAAAAATAACCTTCGCCTCTTTTTCAGCAACGTCTTTTTTATCTCCAAGAAGCTCGAACATTTTTGCAACGTGATCTACATAGGCTTTTTGAATTCCAAGTGTACGCTCATCCTTATTCAGATAATAATCGCGGTCAGGAAGACTGATACCGCCCTGAAACAACTGAGTGATATAAGCGGTGCTTACTTTCGGATCCTGTCCGATATAACCACCGAACATCGGACCTACCCCGATTGTATGGAAGTGTCCGACTGCTTTCATAAGATCATCGGTTGTTTTAATATTCTCAATAACTGCGAACTCATCTTTTAAAGGAGCAACACCGTCTTTATTCAGTTTCACTGAATCCATCGCCACAGCGTAGAAGTCACCGATCTTCTGTTCGTTGCTTCCCGCTTTCGCAGATTTATTTGCAGAAGCCTCTTCAAGAATAGTTCTTAGTTTATTTTTGTTCTGCACCTCGAGCTCACTGAAACTTCCCCAACGGCTTTCTGTTTCAGGGATTGGATTGTTTTTCATCCAGTTTCCGTTCACAAACTGATAAAAATCATCAGTTGGTTTAACTGTGCTGTCAATATTCTTTGTGTCGATACCGGCTGATTTTACAGACGCGTGCTCGTCCTTTTTTGCATCCCCACAGGAAGCAATAGTAATTACAGCTGCTAGTGCTGAAAACTTTAAAATGTTATTGTTCATGGTGCTTTCTGAGAATTTAAGTCTCGAATTTACTGTAAATAAGCAAGATGGCAAAATGATTTTGTTAAATGGTAAGAATTAAGGATGAACGGACATCCTGATTAATTTTACCACTAAGGCACTTAGTTCACTTAGCATAAGAGCGAAACTTATTGGGTCTAAATGAATAGCATTAAAAAAATGGTATTTGATAACGTGCTAAAATAAATAGAAGTAATAGGCTTGGTCTTAGTGTTCTTAGTGCCTCAGTGGTAAAAAAAGTTTACTTTTGCCACCATGAGCAAAGCAAACGACCCTTCATTAAAATCCTGGATAGAAGTTGACCCTAACAGTGATTTCCCTATACAAAATCTGCCTTTCGGTATTTTTAAAACACAAAGCTCCAGTCCACGCGTAGGCGTAGCTATTGGCGACAATGTGCTGGATCTCGCGATCATGAATAAGCTTGGTTTTTTTGATAAATTGAGAATAGATAACTCCGTTTTTACAAATCAATATCTGAATGATTTTATTGCTCTTGGAAAGCAAACAACAAATGCTGTCCGCGAACGCATCTCACAACTACTGAGTGCTGATAATTCGGAATTGCGCGACAACAAAGAAGCACAGGGAAAAGTGCTGCAATATATAAGTAATGTGCAAATGCAGATGCCTGTTAAGATTGGTGATTACACCGATTTTTATTCCAGCATCGATCATGCAACGAATGTTGGAACAATGTTCCGCGATCCGGCAAATGCACTACTGCCAAACTGGAAACATTTACCTGTGGGCTACCATGGAAGAGCTTCTTCGATCGTAATTTCAGGAACCGATTTCCATCGCCCGAAAGGGCAAACAAAGCCAAATGAAGCAGAGCCTCCTGTTTTCGGACCGTGCAGATTGCTTGATTTCGAGCTTGAAACTGCGTTCATCATCGGAAAAAGTACTTCTCTCGGAGAAAACATCACTACTGAAAATGCAGATGATCATATCTTCGGAATGGTGTTGTTCAACGACTGGAGCGCACGTGACATCCAAACCTGGGAGTATGTGCCATTGGGGCCCTTCCTTGCGAAAAATTTTGCATCAACCATTTCTCCATGGATCGTAACACTTGAAGCATTGGAACCTTTCCGCACGAACGGCTACAAGCAAGAGCCGAAAGTCTTACCATACCTTGAATACAACGGTGATAAAAACATTGACATTAACCTTGATGTATTTATAAAACCGGAGACTGCAGAAGAAACGCTTGTTTCACACTCGAATTATAAGTTCATGTACTGGACGATGGAGCAGCAATTAGCGCATCACACTGTAAATGGCTGTAATGTTAATATCGGTGATATGATGGCTTCGGGAACAATAAGTGGCCCTACCGCTGATTCGTTTGGATCCATGCTTGAAATAACCTGGAGAGGGACGAAGCCGGTAAAGATGAAGGACGGCAGCGAGCGCAAATTCATCAATGATAATGATACTGTTATTATGAGGGGATATTGCAAAAAAGAAGGAGTTCGTGTAGGATTTGGTGAATGTAAAGGAAAGGTATTACCTGCAAAATAATTTTTAATCCGATCTAACTTTAAAGGCGCTTGAATTAGCGCCTTTTTTAATTTGCAACAACGTTCCGTACTATTACCTGCTGCGTTGGATTATTCCGCGGCATTTATTATCTTTACTTTTCTTGTAAAACTCAACATCTCCATGAAAAAACTTTTACTTTCGTTTGCATTCTTATTTGTTATTAAGATCGGCACCGCTCAGGATGCTAAAGTGATCAACCCTTATTTGGCCTCTTTCAATAAAGCCTACCTTCAGCACCCTGAAATTCCAAAAGGAATGCTCGAAGCGGTTGCATTTTGCAATTCACGATTTACACAGATAACGCACTCAACAGTAGCTTCAGAAAGTTGTGAAGGTATTCCGAACGCTTATGGCGTGATGGGATTGACTCTTAATGGAGAAGGTTATTTCAATAATAATCTCGTTTTAGTGTCACAATTGTCCGGGTACAATCAGCAAGAGATCATAAACGATCCTGAAAAAAACATCCTTGCATACGCGGAGGCATTCGCTGCAGCAAGAATCCATTTACAAATCGCAGGAAATAGTATTGAAGAGAATCTGCCTGTTCTTTCATATTTAAGCGAATTACCTCAGAACACCGAAGGGCAAATCTATGCATTGAATATACAGCTTTACGGCTACCTTGATTTTTTGAGCAAGCCTGCATATCAGATGGAATATGGTTTTCCGAATTATAATACAGATCTGGAGAAAGTATTCGGTTCAGACAATCTACAAGTATTAAGCGCTACATCTGTCACTGTAACGGATGAAAGTGTGATCAGCAATACGGGACATCAATTCCGCTCAATGAGAGCTGCTGCATCAGCAGATTATGCCGCTGCATTGTGGAATCCGGCAGGCTCATGTAATTACAGCTCCAGAAGCGGAACCGCTGTTACAGCTGTCACAGTGCATACTGTACAAGGTTCTTATGCCGGCTGCATCTCCTGGTTTCAAAATTGTTCAGCAGGTGTTTCTGCACATTATGTAGCACGCTCAAGTGATGGTCAGATCACACAAATGGTCCTTGAATCAGCCAAAGCCTGGCATGTAGGAACCCATAATCCATATACTATCGGAATTGAGCATGAAGGTTATATAAATAACGCTTCCTGGTACACAAATGCAATGTATAATGGTTCTGCTGCACTGGTGCGGGATATCTGCGCAAGCGGATATGGTATCAATCCCCTCAGATGTTATTACGGGCCGGGATGTTCCGGTGGACATTCCACTTGTAGCCTTGGAGCATGCACTACCATTAAAGGCCATCAGATGTTTAGCGGACAAACGCATACTGACCCGGGAGTAAACTGGAACTGGGCCAAGTATTATTTACTTATCAATAATTCTCCGGTCATAACAACTGTAACAACAGCCTCCGGTACGTTTACTGATAATGGCGGAGCTACCGGAAATTACACCAGTGACCAGCGTACATTGACATTGATCCAACCTGCCGGAGCAACTTCGATCACGTTGAACTTTTCTTCATTCAGCACCGAAGCCGGTTGGGATTATATGTTCATCTATGATGGTGCAACCACTTCTGCTCCGCTTATCGGCACCTATGACGGCACTACAGGGCCGGGTAATGTTACTTCCAGCGGAGGTTCATTGCTGATAGAATTCCGTTCGGACTGTGCAACAGTTGCTGCGGGCTGGGTTGCAAACTGGACGAGCAATGCTGTCGCTCCTACTCCTGGCGACAACACAGCACCAACAACACTCGTAAATACAACAGGTTCATGGCAGACAGGCAACTTCACTGCAAACTTCACTGATGCTGATAATTCGGGCGGAAGCGGACTTGAGAAAAGCTATTATCAGGTAATAGATTTTAACGGAACAGAATGGAGAGCAAATGCTAATAACGGCTTCTTCGCTGACAATTTCGATGTTGCCATTCACCCAGACTGGACAACATCCACAGGAACCTGGAGCATCAATGGTGCTGCCTTATATCAGAGTGATGCAAGTGTGAACAATACCAATATTTATGCTTCACTGAATCAAACTCTATCAAACAGATATCTTTATAATTTCTATGGTAAGATCGATGGAACTCCTCCATCAGGCCTGACAAAACGCGCAGGTTTCCATTTCGCATGTGACAATGCAACCTTACCAAACAGAGGAAATTCATACTTTGTGTTTTTCCGTGTGGAAGATGCGTTGGTTCAGATCTATAAAGTAGTAAATGATGTTTTCGGATCCCCTGTTGTAAGTATTCCATTAACAACTGTTGCCGGACAATGGTATGATTACAAGATCATCTACGACCGCATCACAGGCAAAATTTCCGTCTACCGTGATAACACATTCATCACCAGCTGGACAGACTCTTCACCGTATACAAACGGAAATGCAATTTCATTCAGAAGCGGTAATGCAGAATTTTCTATCAATGAATTAAAAGTGTACCGTTCACGTAATCCGGCATCGGTGGCTGTAACAGTAGGAGCTGCAGCGACAAATGATATTCGCTTCCAAAATCCGAACCCGACAACCTTCTCAGGAAAAGTGAAATCAATAGTAGCAGACTCGGCAGGAAATCTTTCTTCAATTTTTTACAAAGATCTTAATATTGACTGGACAGCTCCTGCTGCAGTAACGGCTATTAATGATGGTTTAGGTTCTGATCTTACTTATGTGAATTCTTTGACCACACTGTCAGCAAACTGGACACCTTCAAGCGATGTTAATTCAGGAATTGCCCGTTATTTTTATGCGATCGGAACAACTCCGGGTGCAACAGATGTTGTTAACTGGACCGACAACTGGTATAACGACACAGCGACAGCTACAGGACTTTCACTGATAAACGGACAGATCTACTATTACAGTGTGAAAGCAGAAAATGGTGCCGGACTTCAATCAACAGTATTTACAAGTAATGGGCAAATGGTTCAGACTTCTGCAACAGGAATAGAAGAAGCTGGTGTTTCAAATAACATTACTGTTTATCCAAATCCTGTCACAAATAATTCGACCATCAGATACCAATTGACTAAACATTCATCCGTTGAGATCTCTTTTATGGATGTATTGGGTAAAGAAATAGTGCTTTACAAGAACAGTGATCAGTCTGCCGGAAAGCATGAAGTGCCTTTTAATTCTTCTAATCTTGCCTCTGGAGTTTATTTCGTAAAGCTCAGAACCGACAAAGATTCAAAAGCAATAAAGGTGATCGTAAAATAACATTGAATTTTCATGAAGAAATTAGCACTACTGTTCGTAATTATAAGTGTTCATCCTATTATTGCTCAGCTTAAAACTGCTGCTCCGGAAATCAACTATAATGAGTACGTTCCTCACAAATCAATTCATCAGGAACAATCTGAAAAATATGCTTCCTATGGATTCTCTTCTGAAGAACAGTGGGACAGTCTTCGTTTATTAGAAACCGGTGCTCAGAAAAAAGCTATCGTCCGCAGTCCGAATGCATGTAACCTAACAAAGCGTGTTTACGGCTGGCAGCCTTATTGGAACAACACTTCAGCAACGTATAATAATTACGATTGGAATGGCTTAACAGATCTGTGTTATTTTTCGTATGATGTGAATTCAGCTGATGGCAATGCAACAAGCACTCACGGCTGGAGCACCGCTACAGTGGTTACAGCTGCACAGTCGAACGGAGTGAATGTTACTTTATGTGCAACATTATTTAGCGGCCACACAGCTTTTTTCGGAAGCTCAGCAGCTCAGCAAACTCTTATCACAAATCTGATCAATTTAGTTCAAGCGAGAAACGCTCACGGTGTCAATATCGATTTTGAAGGAATGGGAGCATCACATAAAACTGCGTTCACCGCCTTTATGATCAATCTGTGTAATCAGATGCATGCAGCAATTCCGGGTTCAGAGGTAAGTATTGCGCTGTATGCTGTTGACTGGAGCGGAGTATTTGACATGACTGCTTTAAATCCTTATGTTGATCTGTTCATCATTATGGGATATGATTACTATTACAGCGGGAGCACCACTGCAGGGCCTGAAGATCCATTGTATAACTTTCAGACAAGCTACAACTACACACTTACAAAATCGATCAGCTATTACTTAAACAAAGGCGCATCGAAATCAAAATTACTTTTAGGATTGCCTTGGTATGGCCGTGAGTGGGCTACTTCAGCAAGCACAATTCCGAGCGCAACAACAAGTGGAGGAACAAACTCTGTTCTTTACAGCACTATGCGCAACAACACAAGCGGAAACTACAGTAACAGATTATGGGATGCAAATAGTTTTTCCAGTTATTTCACTTCTGTTCGTTCCGGTGTGAACTGGCAAACATTTATTGATGATGCACCTGCCATGAGTGAACGATTTGATATGGTGAACCGTTTTGGAATTGGCGGGATTGGAATCTGGGCATTAGGATACGATGATGGATACAACGATTTCTGGGATCTGATCCAGGCTAAATTTACAGATTGTGCTACGGTTCCATGCAGCGATACGATCTACGATATGGGCGGTCCCAACAGAAATTATTACGACAATGAGAACTATACTTTTACGATTGCACCAACAGGCGCGAGTGGACTCACATTAAATTTCACGTCCTTTGCAACTGAATTAAATTACGACACATTATGGATCTATAACGGAGCGAGCACAGCTTCGCCACTAATCGGTGCATATCATGGAAGCGCTAGCCCGGGATTGATAACCGCTTCAGGAAACGCATTAACATTAAAATATAAATCGGATGTTTCCACTCAGGCTGCAGGCTGGACCGCGATCTGGAATTGTACGATTGATAATATCGATCCATCCACAAGTGTAACTGCACCTAACAATTGGGTAACAGGGAATTTTTCTGCAAGCTTTACAGACACTGATAATTCAGGAGGAACAGGAATATTAAAAAGCTATTATCAGGTTCTTGAATACAATGGAACCGAATGGAGAGCGAACAATGCTAATGGGTTCTTCTCCGATAATTTTGATGCAGCTATTCATCCAGATTGGACAAGTATGGCAGGAACCTGGAGCATCGCTGGCGGATATTTGAATCAGAGCGATCAGACAAATACGAACACAAACATTTATGCTCCTCTTAGCCAGAATCTTTCCAATCAATATTTATATAACTGGCAGGGAAAGATCAGTGGTATGGACGCAACACGCAGAGCAGGTTTCCACTTTTTTTGCGGTGATGCAACACAAACCAATCGTGGAAATTCTTATTTCGTTTGGTTCAGGATCTCAACAAACATGTGCGAGTTTTATAAGGTAGTGAATAACACTTTCAGTTTGCAGGCAAGTGTGCCAATGACCATAAATACAGGCCAATGGTATGACTACAAAGTAATTTACGATCGTATTTCCGGAAAAATGGAAGTCTACCAGAATGATAATTTTATCGGCAGTTGGACCGACCCATCACCTTACGCAAACGGTAATGCAATTTCATTCCGCAGTGCAAACTGTGACTATACCGTGAATGACCTTAAGGTTTACCGATCACGTTTACCATCTGTCACTGTAAGTGTGGGCCCGGGAAGCACCAATGATGTGCGGTATCAGAATCCGGACCCTTCCACTCCATCATGCAGAATTAAATCAATTACTAAAGATGGCGCAGCAAATTTATCCGCAATTGCTTCGCAGGATGTTGATGTCGATTGGAGTCTTCCTTCATCTCCGGCAGTGAGCGATGGCGTGACCATGGATATCGACACTACATATTCACTTACTCAACTCTCAGCCAATTGGAGCACTGCAGTGGATGTTAATTCAGGTGTGTCGAAATATTGGTATGCAATAGGTACTTCGGCAGGGGCAAGCGATGTTGTTAACTGGACAGATAATGGAATGCTAAGCTCTGTAACTAAGACAGGGTTATCACTTACACCGAACCAAATGTATTATTTCTCGATTCAATCGGAAGATGGTGCCGGTTTACTCAGTAACGTGAGTAATAGTGACGGGCAAATGGTTGTTCTTGCAACAGGCCTCACTGAACAGGAAAACAATTTCCAGTTAAATGTTTATCCAAATCCGTTTAATGATGAAGCAACTGTGGTTTATTATTTAGCGAAACCATCAAGTGTGGAGATCTGTTTAGTCGATATTCTCGGAAAACAAGTGAGACTGACGAATTCAGAACAACAGTCGGCCGGCAAACATTCAATGACCATTAACAAAGCAGAACACGCGATCGCAAAAGGAATGTACACACTGATTCTTCGAGCAAATGGTACAGAAAAGAAATATAAGCTGATCTCAAATTAATTGTATGCGTAAGTTTCTTCTGCTTCTTTTTATTTGCGTTTCTGTAAGTCTTTCTGCGCAGGAAGAGCAGGACCCGTTCGATAAATATTCTCCTCCGGGTATGACGTATACAAACCTGAAGGATGCTTTAAAAGATGTGAAAAATGTTTACAAACTAAAGATTGAATATCAGCCTATCGATCCAAAACTTTTACCAAAGCTCGGAAAACTTACACAGCTCACTTCACTCCAACTCAGCGGCAACAGTCTTACCGAGCTGCCTCCCGAATTTAAAGACCTGAGCAATTTAACTTACTTCTGCTGCAAGGCAAATAATATTACGGCATTGCCCAAAGAGATCTCAAATCTGCAGCAGCTGACCGAAATGCATCTCATCAATCTTAAGATAGATTCCCTGCCTTTTGAAATTGCATTTCTGGGAAGGTTACGGAATATTGAGATCCAGAATAACCAGGCTGACACATTGAATCTCCCAAACTCGTTCGGTTACCTTTCAAACCTGAACGAGTTGTTAATATTCAATTCGAAGCTGGATACTTTACCTGCTTCATTCTCCGAATTAAAAAAATTAAAGAGTCTTACGTTGGGGAAATGCGGGCTCAAAAAAATGCCGGCAACAATCGGAAAATTAAGTACTTTGGAGCAACTCGTTCTCGATAATAATGAACTGACAGAGCTTCCGAAAAGCATCTTCAGGTTGAAAAACCTGAAATACCTTTCCCTAAAAAGCAATAAGCTTTCCAATATAAATGATGCTGTGAGTTTGTTAAAAAATCTCGAAGTGCTCGACTTACGCGGCAATACATTTACGCCTTACCAGATTGAGATCGTGAAGATCCTGCTGCCAAAGTGCAGAGTGCTCTATTAGTCTAAACCCTTTGTGATCTGAAAAGGAACTTCTATTGAGCTGCTGGCAGAAGAGCTTTTAAAATAATACAAACCGCTTTTTTCATCTTTAAATAACTTGTGTCCGGCATCAAGCAGGTTGAACTGCAAAGCCTCCAACTCAAGATCGAAAACTACAGCTTCTTCTTTTTTATTACGATGCAGTAAAATACGCTTCTCTAATTTTTCATAGGGTTTTAAAGAAAATAATTTCAAATACTTCATCTTTGAATGATCGTTTACAAATTCATTCACGAAGTCACGTACAGCTTTGAACTCACTCGAATTACGCTTGACAATCATTGTAACTGGAATACTTTTTTATTGATGATGATGAGAGCATTCTCCATGGAAAACTTAAATTAATATGCCAAAAACTCCTGTTATAACGTGTGGAATCTACCTGTACGATAAGCATTCAGAGAAAATCCTGATCTGCCATCCAACTGATGCATCCTGGAAAAGCTGGTCGATCCCGAAAGGTTTAAAAGATGAAGGAGAAGAAAGTTTTATTGCCGCAGCACGGGAATTGAAAGAGGAAACAGGAATTGACCTGTTGAAGCTTAGCATTCTTAAAACGGAACAACTGCCTGCAGTGAAATACAAAAAGCAAAATAAAGTGCTTGAATCGTTTCTGGTCATCACTGAAACTTCACTGGAGAAAGAAAAGCTTTTTTGTGATTCCCTTACGCCAAAAGGCAAACCTGAAATTGATAAATGGGCTTGGGTTGAGCCTTCAGTGATTTCAGAAAAGGCTCATGAAAGTCAGGCCGAAAATATAAACCTGATTCTCCGAATTATCCAAAATGCTAAACCTATTTACTGATACGGTTTCTTTCTTCCTGAGCGCTCTTGTTTCTTTCCTGACGTTCATACTGTGATGTTCCGAATTTCCAGGATAATGAGAGCCTGATCCTTCTTGAATCGCTAAAAAATGTACCCCTGTAATTCATATCTTTAAAATTCATTTTATTAACCAACCTGTCGCTCCATAAAATATCATCACAATTCAATCTTATATTTCCTTTCCCCTTACCAAAGCCCTTACTGATTCCCGCACTCAGGTTGTAAATAGGATCATTTACAACATACCCCGCAATATTCCTGCTCCTGTAGAACAATGCCACTTCAGCCACCCACTCCTTCTTCAGACTAAAAGTATTCATCATGTGAATTATATAAGTATAACCGGAATTACTGTAAAAACCTTCTTTTGTCGGGCCATAATAATGATCATAAAAACCATTTATTGAAGTGCTGAATCTGTACCAATTTGTAGGCGCAAGATTGAAAGCAACATTCACACTATACGAATCATATTTATTTACATTTTCATCAGTTGTGTAGATCACATTTGAAGAATCACTTTGATGCACCACCGCAGAGATAACGTCTTCCATGTGAAGAAATCCTATACCCGTGGTCAATTTGCTTTTAAACACATGTTCGAGAATGAAATTATTGCTGATCATTGGCCTCAGATAAGGATTCCCGGTACCATAGCTATATGGATTTCTGTAAAATTTAAATGGATTAAGCATTCCATAATCCGGACGGTCAATTCTTCTGCTGTAGGAAACATTAAAAGTATTGCTTGAATCAGCCCGCCAATTCACAAAGCACGAGGGAAAAAACTTTAAATAGCTTCTTGTAAAAACAGAATCAGTGCTTATTTGATCACCTTTCGATTCAGTATCCTCAGCCCTGACACCTAATTGCACATCAACCTTGTTAACTGTTTTCGATAAATTAATATAAGCAGCGTAAATATATTCAGAATAGATAAAATGATTGGTTTTACCACTATCCGGAACATTGATCCCATTAACAACATTCCAATAGTCTGCGGTATTGTCAGCATGTACAAGACTGGCCTTCAATCCTGTTTCTATTTTTACATCCTTGAACACGACTTGCTCATAATCTAAATTTGCAGCATAAACATTAATTGCCCGGGGGAGCTTGTAAAACAAAACACGGTTTTGCTGGGGAGTTATACCATGTGTATTATTAAATGTCGTTATGTCTGTCTCTGTAGAATGTGTCTTAAACGAGCCATAATCAGCATTCAAAGCAAGTTCTTTATTCTTTGAGATCTTGTATTGGTAATTAAGATCCAGGTTATATTCCAGGTTACCTAATTCTTTATCAGCACTTGTGTAAAGTGTTGAGTCAAGTGTATAATAACCATCGTAAAACGATGATTTATCAGAAAGCGTGTTTATGCCTTCGTTCCTGTAAAGTTCACCTACAATACCAATTGTATGTTTTGTATTTATAAAATAATCAATTCCTCCCCTAAGGCTTGACCCCTCGCCCTCATAAACATTCCAGGTAGTGTCATTAAACACACCATATTTAACTTCATTCCGACTGAAGATATTTTGCTGATAAGATGCATCGTATCTTTTAAATTTCCATTGATAACCATTGAAAAAGTAGTTCAGTTTTTTTGTTCGGTAATTTAAACTGAGTCCCACATTTGTTCCATAGTAAAACCCTAAAGCACCTGTTGAAGATACCCTGCCGTTAAGTCCAAGATTCTTATCCTTGAAAAGAACAATATTTATAACAGCATTGCCGCTTGCATCATATTTAGCGGAAGGGTTGGTTATAACTTCGATTTTATCAATCTGTGAAGCATCCAATGATTTCAAATAATTAGCGAGATCTGCAGATGACATATAGGATGTTCTCCCGTCAATCAGGACAAGCGCCCCTGATTTACCACGTACTTCAATATCCTCTTTACTGCTGACAGTCACACCCGGTAACTTCTTCAGAACATCAAGTCCATTATTGCCTGCCGTGATTATACTGTTCTGGATATTATAAACTGTGCGGTCGACTTTATGCTCCATAAATGATTTCTGAGCCACTACCTCTACATTTTTAAGCATTGTTGCGTCATTGATCATAGTAATAGTTCCATGAGCAATGATCTGACTTTTGCTTGTAATATAAATTTGAGAAGAAAGATACTTTCTGTATCCTACAAATGCCGCCTCAATAAAAACTGAACCGGTATCTTTTATTTCAAGTGAAAAATAACCTGCTGTGTCGGTTGTAGAACCGGTTACGAGAGAAGAATCTTTGAGACTACGAAGAATAACATTGCAATAAGAAATTGCTTCCCCGGTAATATTAGCGACACGCCCGTTGATTTGAGCAGAAGTATTGAGTAATGAAAAAAGGAATATAACACTAAAGAAAATCGTTCTTGTCATAGGAATTCTGTTCCGTGCAGAGCAAATATATTCCATTTAGGACAGGGGTCGCTTGCTTTAACAATAATTAGCTGATCATTTTTTGCCCTTTTGTCGCTCCGGGCCTTATGTTTAAAAAATAAATATCAATTCGATTCTTCACGTCCAAATGCAACCATTTGTAATAAAATAGGCTCTATAAAGATATCGGCCGCGAATAGTGTTTAGATATATAATTTTACCTGATTTTAGGTTATATTTGTTAGTCCATATTTGATAAAAAATCAGAATGAAGCGGCTTAAGATGAATTTTCATTTTTGTTTACGAATTCTGTTTTTCAGCGTTTTTCTCCTGGAGGGATATTCAGTATCCGCACAATCGGGGAACTGCGATCCTTCAACTCCTTTCTTTACAGTTGATCTTACGGGTCAGCCAAATGGGACATGGGCATCACCAGCGGTTCCCAGGGTTGGAAATTGTTGCGGAACAATAGCACCGGATAAATGCATCGAATTCAGCATTACCCTCGACCCGACTGCAGTTGCGATAAATTTTCAGATCATTTCCGGTGCAGTGCCTCCGGGAGCATTATTTTATCAGATCGGCTGCGGGCCCCCGGTAGCCGTTGGTTCACCTATCTGCCTGAACGGCCCGGGCCCCTACACTTTAACTTTCTGTAAACCAGGTAACAATATCAATCAATATGCGATCACTTCAATTGCAGGCCCGACAGTTTCCCCAGATGATACGATAGGGAACGGCTGCAGTACAATAATGTTTGCATCAGGATTACTTGTAAATTCTACAATTAACTGGACCTCGGTTTATCCGGGTGCAACAGGCGCATATAACTCCTACCTGAGTTGCACCACCGGTTGTGATTCAACTGTAGTGACAGGCACAGCCACTGCACCACCATATGTTGATTATGTTGTTTGCGGAACTCCTGTCGCAGGAGCTTGTATCTCTGCCGGTTTATTTTGTGACACTATCAGAATTCATTTTTCACCACCAATCCTTAACCCTGTAAATCCAAATCCTGCTGTATTTTGTGCTAATGCAGGTGGAATTTTACTCACGGGCACCGTTAACGGGGGGGCACCGCCTTATACATACGCGTGGACCAACGGGCCGAACGGTGGCGGAACAGTTGTAGCTACCGGATTAACATACACTGCAACTACAGGTGGGACGTATTCTTTTATCGTTTACGATGTGAATTATCCTGCTTGTCCGGCACAAATCACGAACGTTCCGGTTACAGTTAGTCCAGTACCTGTAGTAAATGCCGGGCCTGACCAAACTGTCTGCGGAACAAGCGTCACCTTAGGAGCTTCTGTTTCCGGTGCAGCCGGAGGGATCTGGTCAGGAGGAAACGGAACCTTCTCTCCATCAAACACCGCGTTAAATGCTGTTTACACACCAACCTTTTCAGAATTAAGTTCAGGTACAGTTATTTTAACATGGACCTCTACAGGCAACGGAGCCTGCACTGCGGTATCGGATCAGGTTGTAATTCACATTTCGCCTCCCGTTAATGTGACTATATCTGCACCATCCTTTTTATGCTCTGGAACCACTGCAACCCTTACTGCGAATGTTACGGGAGGCATTGCACCTTATTCTTTCATTTGGAATACCGGGCAAAACACTCAAACACTTACCAATATGCTTCCGGGAACTTACAGTGTAACTGTTACTGGCGTTGGAGGAAGCGCATGTGCAGCAACAGCAACAGTCACGATTGTAGCAAACCCACAGATAGTTGTCACCACCTCTCCTAATAATTCTATTTCATGCAGTACTACCGCGATCATATCTGCTAATGCTACAGGAGGTACCGGAACTTTGAATTACTTATGGAGTAACGGGGCGACAACTTCATCTACAATTGTTTATACAGGAACTTATGTTGTCACAGTTACCGATGCTGTTGGTTGTTCCGCAAATAATTCAGTAAGCGTTATTGCTTCAAACAGTACCCTCACAGCAACAGTCGCTCAACCCCCGGTGCTTTGTAACGGAGCAACCACAACACTTACTGCTGCTGCAACTGGTGGGTTCGGAGGATACAGCTATTCCTGGAATACAGGTGCAACAACTTCAAGCATTGTAGTCGGAGCAGGAAGCTATTGCGCCACAGTATCCGATGGAGGCGGCTGTACAACAAATGCATGTGTCACTGTTACCCAGAGCTCTCCGCTGCTTGTAAATGTTCCTACACCATCAACAGTATGTAATGGTGGTACTGCAACTGTTACAGCTTTTGTTAATGGCGGACAGGCACCGTACACCTACCTTTGGAGTAACGGTCAATCCACTCAGTCGATATCAGGACTTGCAGGAAATTATACGGTTACGATAACGGACGCGATCGGATGTAATATATCAGCTTCTGCAACGATATCGCAGGCGACCCCACTTAACGTGAATACAACGTCAACATCAGTGAGTTGTTTCGGTGGAAATAATGGTACGGCCTCTGCAGCAGTAAATGGAGGAACACCCTCCTATTATTATTCCTGGGCGCCTTACGGAGGATCATCTGCAACAGCTTCGAATCTTTTAACAGGAACCTATACTGTAACTGTAACGGATGCAATTGGTTGTTCCCAGGTAATGCCTGTTACAGTCATACAACCCACTGCTCTCAACGCTTCGGTTACAATTAACAATAATGTTAGCTGCAATAACGGAAATAATGGTTCAGCAACTGTAGTGCCTACAGGAGGAACATCACCATACAGTTATTCCTGGAACCCTTTCGGAGGTGTCGGTCAAAGTGCAACCAATCTGTCTGCGGGAAATTATGTCATTGCAGTTACAGATGCAAACGGATGTATTCAGAATGTGTCAGCAACAATCACGCAGCCCAGTCAATTACTGGCTAGCATCACTTCTTTTACCAATGTTTCGTGTAATGGCGGCACAAATGGGAACCTGACAGTTTCAGCAACGGGTGGCTCCCCCGGGTATTCATATCTCTGGTCACCTTCGGGCGGTAACAACGCTACTGCAACAAATCTTTCAGCAGGAAATTATACGGTATCCGTTACTGATTCGAAAGGATGTGTGGTTCAGCAGACAGCGAGTGTTTCACAACCTTTGCCTTTATCCGGAGTAATAAACTCTAGTTCGGATGTTAGCTGTTTCGGAGGAAACAATGGCTCTGCATCCGTAACCGCTTCCGGTGGAACCGGACCATATACCTATTCATGGAATTCGAATCCGGTGCAAACAGGTGTAACTGCAAACAACTTACCTGCCGGTAACTACTTTGCAACCATTACTGATTCAAAAGGATGCACGGCAACTTCATCTTCCGCCAACATTTCTCAACCTTCGGTATTAACAGTAACTGCATCACCATCAGCATTGATCTCATGTAACAGTACCATAAACATTTCTGCATCAGCATCGGGAGGAACAGGACCATACAACTATCAATGGAGCAATGGCGCCACCACTTCATCAATAACAGTGAATACAGGGACTTATACGGTTGTCGCTTCGGATGCTAATAATTGTACAGCGAGCGCATCAGTTAATGTAATGGCATCCAACAGCACACTCACCTCCACCATTCCCACTCCTGCAAATGTTTGTTTTGGTCAATCAACCACTATCACAGCGAATGCGGCAGGCGGTTTTGGAAGCTATACATATTTATGGAATACAGGAGCAACAACACCATCGATCATTGCCACGGCCGGAAGTTATTGTGTACAGGTTACGGATGGCGGTGGTTGTATTTCCAATGCTTGTGTCAATGTAATTCAGAATACACCGGTAACTGCAAGCATTGGAACTCCCCCGGTTGTTTGCCCGGGCGCATCTACTACAATCACAGCCAGCGGAGCGGGTGGACAATCACCATATTCATTCTTATGGAATTCTGGAGAATCCGTTCAATCTGTTACTAAGCCTGCCGGAACGTATACTGTTATTATATCTGATGCGACAGGAAGTTCCTGCTCGGCTACCACATCGGTGACTATCAACCAGGAAACTCCGATAAGCTTGTCAGTAAGCTCCACTAATGTCAGCTGTAATGGAGGGAGCAACGGAACAGCGATTGTTTATGCGAGCAATGGAATGCCAGGCTATACATATTCCTGGAACCCTGCCGGAGGTTTGAACGCATCAGCGACTAATCTGACTCCCGGAACATATACCGTTACTGTAACAGACCTTATCGGATGTGTTAAAACTGCAACTGCAACAATAACACAACCATTGTCGGCAGTGGGAATAAACATGAGTGCTACTTCTCCGCTTTGTTTCGGACAATCAAACGGAACCGCAACAGCTACAGGAACCGGTGGCTCACCTCCATATACTTATTACTGGTGGATAAATGGAACGTACGCTTCTACAATTTCAGGTTTGGCTCCGGGAACATATACAGCTACAGTTGCTGACAGCACAGGTTGCTACACAAATGACTCTGTAACAGTATTGCCCGCGATCGATATCAGCTTAACAGGCACAACTGTTTCAACAACATGCGGATTGTCGAACGGGACAGCAACAGTGAACGCTTCAGGGGGAAGCCCCGGATATACTTACTCATGGTCACCGGTTGGCGGTACCGCTGCAACATCGACTAATCTCGCGGCAGGAAATTACACTGTTACTGTTGCCGATGAAAATGGTTGTCAGAAACAACTACCTTTAACTGTAAGTTCCACTCCATCTTCGGTAACAGCTGATTTCACATCTACACCAGCATGTTTTAATACCACGTCATCATTTAACGATCTTTCAAGTGCAAGCAATGATTCTATTGTTGGCTGGTCATGGAATTTTGGTGAGCCATCTTCAGGAGCCAACAATTTATCTGTGCTGCAGAATCCTACTCACACATACTTTTCTGCAGGTTCGTTTAATGCGACTTTAACTGTCACAACTTTGCAGGGATGCAATGCAACTTTCAGCGACAGCGTAATTGTTCACCCATTACCGGTTGCGAGTTATTCAGCAACTCCTACCTGTGTTAATTCATTCACATTATTTACAAGTACTTCCAGCATTAGCGGTGGAAGTATTACAGGGTGGTCATGGAATTTTGGTGATCCGGGCTCAGGTTCAAGTAATATTTCTAACCAGCAAAATCCTACGCATGTTTTCAGTAATGCAGGAACTTATATGATCATTCTTACAGTGACTTCGGATAGTGGATGCACGAGCACTACTGCGCAGAATCAGATCATCTCAGGACAACCGGTTGCTGATTTTACAGCAACTAATGTTTGTAAGAGTGCAGTCACCTCGTTTACGGATGCGTCAAGTGTTTCAGGAAGCTCTATTAATAGCTGGTCCTGGGACTTCGGTGACACCTCTCCTTTAAACAATTCTCAAAACCCTTCGCATACCTACGGAAGCAGCGGAACTTATAATGTAATACTTACTGTCACTTCTACCAGTGGATGTCAGAGCGCTGACACTTCACTCGTTACAGTGTATCCTTTACCTGTTGTTTCATTTACTGCGCCACCGGTATGTGTAAATAACGCAACTACTTTTACTGATGGCACTACGCTTTCATCCGGAACAGTTGTTTCATGGTCCTGGAACTTCGGTGACTTTAGCCCACTTAACACTTCACAAAATCCTGTTTATACGTATTCAAGTCCGGGAACATTTAATGTTACGTTAACGGTCAGCTCATCAAACGGCTGCGTTGGAAGCATACAACAGTCGGTGGAAGTAAATGGCTTGCCGATTGCCGATTTTGGAAGTAATAATGCTTGTCTGTATTCAACAACTACCTTCAACGATCTTTCAACTTTACCCGGAGGCTCGGTCAGTTCATGGTTATGGGCTTTCGGAGATGGCTCACCGGTTTCAACACTTCAAAATCCAACTCATGTTTATCTTAATCCGGGAACTTACAATACCTCCCTTGTGGCTACAAGCAACAACGGCTGTGTTGATACCATCACTAAACCTATTACTGTATTCCCTTTGCCGGTAATTGATTTCACGGTGGCGGATTCAAATGGCTGCGCAACCTATTGCACTCAGTTTAATGATGCGAGTCTTGCTCAAAGTGGCACCCTCACAAATTGGGTATGGGACTTTGGCGACAATTCATTTCAGTCAACTGACCAGAATCCGCAACATTGTTATTCTTTATCGGGATTGTATACCATTACACTCACAGCTACAACATCAGAAGGATGTTCTGCAACAGATTCAGTCATCGACCTAATAAATGTCTTCCCTGTTCCTGATGCGGAGTTTACTTATACTCCACGTCCTCCGAGTACGTTAAACTCAGAAGTTTTTTTTACAGATCAGTCTATTGGTGCAACTCAGTGGTTCTGGAATTTTGGAGACACTAACGATACAAGCGTAAGTTATCTTCAGGAACCATCACATAATTATTCTGAAGACGGTTACTACTGTGCTACTCTCACCGTGCAGAATATTTACAATTGCATGGATACAGTCGTTCATTGTTTCAATGTGGAACCTGATTTTTCATTTTACATCCCAAATGCGTTTACACCTGCAGCAAGTATTGGAACTAATGACGGGTTTGGAGGCAAAGGAACAAACATCGGTCAGTATGATATGTGGATTTTTGACAGATGGGGCAACATGATCTTTCATACGAATGATCTCGCGAGAAAATGGGATGGACGAGCTAACAACGGAAGAGATATAGCGCAACAGGATGTGTATGTCTACCTGGTCGAGTTTCTCGACTTTAAAGGAAATTTGCATAAGTACAGAGGCACCGTTACTCTTGTAAGATAAGCGATCATTTCTTCTTTCTTTTCTTTACAGGGTCACTTGCAGGTTTATCCTCATAGTTCAATACACCACCCCAATAACCCATTTGGCGAATGATCCACGACTTCCTGCCATTTATATACGCGCTGGGCTTTGCAGCATTGAACTTACGGGGATTAGGAAGAACGGCTGCAATCCCTGCAGCTTCAGCATTGGAAAGTCTTGAAGCATCTTTACCATAAAATTCCCGGGAGGCAGCCTGTGCACCGTATACACCATTTCCCATTTCAATCACATTAAGATAGACCTCCATGATACGCTGCTTATTCCATAATGCTTCTATAAGAAATGTAAAATACACCTCGAAACCTTTTCGGATCCAGCTTCTGCCCGGCCAGAGAAAAACATTTTTTGCTGTTTGCTGACTGATAGTACTGGCGCCATGAGTTCTTTTATGCGTTTCATTATATTCCATGGCTTTATCTATCGCCTCGAAATCAATACCATTATGTTTAAGGAAATTCTGATCCTCTGAGCAAACGACCGCCAATTGTAGATTTCCAGAGATCTTTTCCAAAGGAACCCAATCTTTTTTCAATTTCATTTCCTTCCCGTCTACTTTCTGTTCAGCACATCTGATCAGCATCAAGGGAGTAACGGGCACAGGAACAAAACGAAAAAGAATTGTCAAGCCACCTGTAACAATGAAAAACCACATGGCAGTCTTCCATGTAAATCTCCAGATCTTTCTCAACACTTCTCCCATAAAATTTTAAAGTTCAAATCTCGGACAATCAGCAGCACCGTCCGGCTTATCGTAATTTTCGTTGCTCATGACAGGACTGAAACCAGCCATGATTTCTGTGGAATTAGCTTTTGCAGCTTTGAATTTAGAGATAGTATAATCATATGCAAAACCAACAACAATATTGGAAAATATTCTGAACTGGACCATTGCACATACAGCATCGTGCATCCTGTATGTAACGCCTAAACCAACACGTTTCCTGTAATACACCATACAGTTGAAGTTCGCAACCGGAAGACTTATTGTAGTCTGCACCTGTAATGCAGGAACGAAAATAAAATCATACCCGGGTGAAACAAATTTTCTCCCTACTGAAAAATATGTGACAGGCACCAGTCTGCTCCCTGTGCCAATAGTTCGGTCGCCCTGCTTTAAGCGATTACCATAGAGGTTACGAACGGAAATTCCTGCAAACAATTTTTTAGAATAAAGAAAGAGTCCGGGAGTAATCTCAGGAATGACAACTTTATTCTCCCTGTTCATTAAAGCAGGATCTTCCGAGTTATAAATAGAATTGGTAGCCGCAAAAGACTTCAACCCTGCAGAAATTCCAAAACCAAGATAATATTTACTGCTTGCTTTTAAGTGGATCGCGTAAGAACCTGCTACTGCCTTATTAGAAAAGATACCTGTTTTATCCTGTTCAATATAAGCTCCTACACCATGCCAGTAACGCTTGTAACCTTTTTTTCCAAAAGCATAAGTTACACTTGCAAAATTTGTTTCCGGAGCATTCTCAAACCCCGACCATTGCACCCTTCTTCCAACCATAAACATAATCCCTCTGGAATTCCCTGTAACTCCGGGATTCAGGCCATAATCATTAAGCATGAATTGCGTGTACTGAACGTTTTGCTGCGAATACAAACAACTGCCCGCGGAAAAGATCACAATAAAAAATAAAAACAGTTTTTTCATTATCTGAGAATTGAAACACTTCCTTTTAAAATTTTCTTTTTATCTTCTTTTGCAGGATAAATGACAAAAAAATAAGAATCGTCCGGCAACGGAATTCCCTGAAGATCTCGTCCTTCCCATGGTTCGTAGCTTCCTTGCCGCTCATAGACCTTTTGTCCCCAGCGGTTATAGACAAGGATCAGGTTGTCCGGATAATATTCAACATTATTAATTGCCCATGTATCATTAATGCCGTCATTGTTCGGAGTAAATACGACATCAGGACCTAATTCACACGGATTCTCCGAAATATTCACGGCTATCATTGTATCATTTTCCAGCGAATCCGTAATAGTCAGACTATATGCTCCCGGAGCAAGCCCGTTCACTGCGGATGCAGTACTTCCTGTGCTCCAAAGAAATGAATATGGTGGATGAAGCTGTTGCACTGAAACACCTGCAACACCATTGTTAGCACCCTTGCAATCTGAATTGCGTATAGAAAGGGTGAAACGAAAATCCTGGGCTGGACTTGCACCAACAAACAGAATAGATGAAAGTAATATAAGTGTTAAATACTTTTTCAATTACAGAGTTTTTCTATAAGCTCTTCAGCCATTACACTTCCTTTTTCAGATGCCTTTTTCAACACTTCACATGCTTCAGTTTTATTATCATGTTGATAATGTGATGTCGCCATTCCAACATAAGCTTCACGATAATTAGGGTCTATCTCAAGCGTTTTTCTATAGTCTTCTATTGCACCTTTATAATCGCCCGACATATCTTTCCAGTACGCACGGCTATAATAAGCATTCACGTAACGGCCATCCAGTTCAATTGCTTTATCCAAATCCGATACTGCAGCTTTAAAATCGTCAAGGCGTGCCTTAGCCTGGGCTCTGTTATAATATGCTTTTGCATGAAATGGTTTGATAGTGATCACACGATTGAAATCTTTAATTGCACCGCAATAATCGTTGAGCTGAGCTTTTAAGATCCCTCTTCCATTTAAGGCATCAACATAATTGGGATTAAGCCTAATAGCTTTATCCATTTGCTTTAAAGCAAGCTTGTATTCTCCCAGCTTATAATTGATAAATCCTTGCAGGCAGAATGCACTGTCGAAATCGGGACGAACAGAAAGAGCATTGTCAAGATCGTGCAGTGCAGCAGCATAATCTTTTTGTCCATCATTAAGAATTGCGCTTTGGTAAAATTCGGCCGGACTGTTTTGCGAAAACAAAAAAGCAGCAATACTCATAAAAAAAATAAATACTGCTGCCTTTTTCATTTGAATTATATTTTACTGATTACTTCAACAGTTCTCCCAAAGCCGAATCGAATATTTTCTTCGCTTCCGCAATTGTTCCGAATGATTCTTCATCGATCATCATTTCTGTTCCGGTGACATCACCCAGGTATGCGAATTCAGCTTTGCTTTCCATCATAAGATCAATGAAACGATCCTCATCTTTTTTCTTAACGGAAACAACCACTCTGCTCTGAGACTCACCAAAAAGGAATGCATCTTTACGAATACTTTCATCACAGCTGATATCGAAGCCTAAACCGCGAGGCATTGAGCTTTCAAGCAGTGTAATGAATAAACCGCCATCAGCACAATCGTGAGCAGACTGAATAGCTTTTTCTTTGATCAGCATCTTCACGGCTTTATGAACCTCAAATTCTTCATTAAGATCAAATGCAGGAGCAGGTGAGCCTTTTACTTTATGGAACGAGTAAAGGTATTCTGATGAAGCGATATCATTTTTTGAATTTCCGATCAGATAAATTGAATCACCTTCATTCTTAAAATCAAGTGTCATACGGTTATTCTTATCCTGTAGAATCCCAAGCATTCCGATTGTAGGTGTTGGAAATACAGGTCCTTCGTAAGAAGACTGGTTATAGAAACTTACATTCCCACCTGTAACCGGAGTTGAAAATTTAATACAAGCCTTTGCCATTCCTTTTATCGAACCAACAAACTGCCAGTAAACTTCTGGGTTGTATGGGTTTCCAAAATTCAGACAATTGGTGATCGCTGAAGGTTCCCCACCGCTGCAAACAATATTACGTGCAGCTTCAGATACTGCAATTGCACAACCTGTTTCAGGATCAGCGTTTACGTAACGGGAATTACAATCCACTTTAAGGGCGATCGCTTTATTGGTTCCTTTGATATTTACTATCGCAGCATCAGATGGAGCATTCGTGCTCATGTTCACTGTTCCGACCATTGAGTCGTACTGATTGTACACCCATTGCTTTGAAGCGATATTCGGATGCGAGATCAGAAAATCTGCAACCTTTTTATAATCCGAAGGCTCAGAAACATTATCAATATTGAATTTTTTATTTTCCGCGAAATAAGCTGGCTCCTTGTATTCACGCTTATATATCGGGGCACCACCACCTAATACGAGCGATTCAGCAGGAATATCAGCTACAAGCTCATCTTTCACAAAATAGCGAAGGCGTTTCGAATCTGTTACTTCACCGATGACCACACAATTAAGATCCCATTTCGCAAACACTTTCTCCACCTCTTTTTCTCTCCCTTTTTTCACCACGATCAACATACGCTCCTGTGACTCAGAAAGAAGAATTTCCCAAGGCAACATATTGGCCTGACGTGTTGGAACTTTGTCAAGCCAGATATTCATTCCATGTTCCCCTTTTGCGCTCATTTCAGAAGTCGAGCAAGTGATCCCTGCTGCACCCATATCCTGCATCCCTATTACAGCGCCTGTTTTGATCACTTCAAGAGAAGCTTCCAATAATAATTTTTCCTGGAAAGGGTCTCCAACCTGAACAGCCGGAAGATCTTTAGCTGAATCTTCAGTGATGTCCTTTGAAGCGAATGCTGCTCCATGAATCCCGTCTTTACCTGTCGATGAACCAACGATATAAACCGGATTTCCCACACCATAAGATGTCGCTGAAACAGTCTCCCCTGCTTTAACAATACCTGCACTGAATGCATTTACAAGTGGATTCACATTATAACACTCATCAAAGAAGACTTCACCTCCAACAGTCGGGATTCCGAATGCATTACCGTAATCACCAATACCTTTTACAACACCTTTCACTAGCCATTTTGTTTTATCAAGTTTGATATCACCAAAGCGAAGTGAATTCATCTGCGCGATCGGACGCGCGCCCATTGTAAAAATATCACGATTGATCCCGCCAACGCCTGTTGCAGCGCCTTGATAAGGTTCAAGTGCAGAAGGGTGATTATGAGACTCTATTTTAAAAGCACAACCCAAACCGTCACCAATGTCCACTAATCCTGCATTCTCTTCACCTGCCTTGGCAAGCATGTGCGGACCATCCTTGGGTAAGGTCTTTAACCACGTGATTGAATTTTTATAAGAGCAGTGCTCGCTCCACATTACTGAGTAAATACTCAACTCCACAAAATTAGGGTTACGGCCGAGCACCTCGGTGATCTTATCAAACTCTTCGGGTAACAGTCCTAATTGCTTAGCTGTTTCTACTGTTGTTGCTTCTCCTTGTACTGCTACTGACATACTCAATTGTTGAATTAATGATTTTTAGAATTATTGAATTTAACCTGCTGTGAAGCACCTCATTTGTGAGGATCAAATTTAGTAAAATGGCAGCATTTCAGGGCATTTTTTATTTTGAGTTTTCAACAGTTTGAATTGTTATATTTGGAGGTAATTGTCCTTCAACAAACTCAATAATATTGGTAATTCCGGTTATATTCTATAAATGAAAAAGAACATCTTATTTCTCCTAATCATATTGTATCAAACCACCTTCGGCCAGAAAACCTGTTTTAATAAAGATAGCGTTCTTTCCTACCAAAAGGCTATTTACCAAGATTCCGTTTGGCGGGGAGACAGGGTCAATCTCGCATTCCTTCAGGGATGTCCTTTTCCTGAATATGGTTTTAACCAACTTAACGAAGAGATCCTGAAAATATCATCTCTAAAAGGACAGCTTGTTTTTGTTAATTTCTGGTTCAAAAGCTGTGAGCCCTGCATCGAGGAAATGCCGACATTGGTCAAACTCAGTGAGAAATACTCTAAAAAGAACGTAAAATTCATCAACGTAAGTACCGATCAAAAAAGCGATCTGGAAACCTATATCATGGCTCATTCGATGCCGGGAATCCTGCAAACATATCAGAACAGGGAAATACTGCTTGATAATTATGCAGCTACATTCGGGTACCCGATGTATTTTTTGATTGGCAAAAACGGAAACATCATAAAGGCCTGGACCGGTTCATATACCTCTAAAGAATTACACAATCTGGTGAAAAACCTGATCGAAGAAAATCTTTAACAGGACTGGATAAAGCATCTTAATTCAATGGAAGTACTTCTCACACTTGCTTATTCAGCGCTCTTTATCTTCATCATTTTCAAGATGAAGTTTTTTGAGGTAAACGGCATTTCGAAAAAAAGTATTTCGATGATCTTCATTCTTAAGATCATTTCTGGTGTGGCATTATGGGCTATCTATACATTTTATTACAAAGACAGAGCTACCGCGGATATTTACAAATATTTTGACGACAGCAAGATCATTGCAGATTCATTATGGGTAAAACCATGGGATTATCTTAAAATGCTGACAGGTATCGGGAATAATACTCCGGAGTTCGATCACTATTATTCCGAAATGAATTACTGGGCCAGAAAGATCGATAGCAACATTTATAACGATAGCCACACGATCATTCGTTTTAATGCGATCGCAAGATTATTTTCTTTAGGTTATTACAATGTGCATACGGTGTTCATTTGTTTTCTTTCCTTAACAGGGCTTACTGCTATTTACAAAACATTCGTCCCATACCTGCAGGATAAAAAGAAAGAGCTGATTCTTGCCGTATTTCTATTGCCTTCGGTTCTTTTCTGGGGTTCGGGAGTGTTAAAAGAAGGTTTGATCTTTTTCGCGCTCGGGTTACTCATTTACCATTCAACGAAATTATTCAACATCAGGTCAGTCCTGATCTGCCTGACTTCAGCCTTTCTTCTTGCCTTTTCCAAATTCTACGTCTGGGTTGCCATTGTTCCTGGAATCATTTTTCTTCTTTGGGTTTATAAAACATCATCAAAATATTTACTGCTGAAATTTATCTCTGTTTTTTTCATTATCGGTTTTGTCGGACTTCATATCGACTCCTTCACAAATATTCAAAACCCACTTGTGACATTATCACAAAAGCAATATGAATTCAATCAGCTGGCTTCCGGTGAGCTCACTGATTCTAACGGCAATCCTATACCTGTTGCAGGCAGCACAATTGAGATCAAAACACTGGAACCAACGTTATCTTCTTTTTTAATGAACGCTCCGGCTGCTTTAAAAAATACACTTTTTCGTCCTTATCTCACCGAAATGAGATCGCCAATGATGCTTATGGCTGGTGCTGAAACACTTTTAATAATTTTTATTATTCTTCTTTGCATGATCTTCGCTAAACCATTAATAAACATAAAATGGGAGCATGTGCTCTTCTGTCTTTCATTTGTGATCATACAATTCCTGATCATTGGTGAAACAACTCCGATCCTCGGTGCTGTTGCACGATATAAAACCATCGCCTTACCATTCCTCGTTATTGCATTTCTGTTTATCCTTGACAAAGAAAAGATCTGCGAGCGGATTGCGATTTACAGAAAGATCTTCTTTTAAAAATTTTAATACATTTGCTTCACACATAACATTATTGTAAAGATGAATTTCAACAGCTTATTCCGGAAAAAATCCGTTAATGATATTCTTGCTCAGGTTGACAAAGATTGCGCAGATGATGCCCATGGTGCTCTTGGAAAACACCTAGGTGTGAGAGATCTTGCAGCTTTCGGGATTGCAGCTATCATTGGTGCCGGAATTTTTAGCACTATCGGGAAAGCAAGTGCAGATGGCGGCCCCGCTGTTATCCTGTTATTTTTATTTACGGCTATTGCCTGCGGATTTGCTGCATTTGCCTATGCAGAGTTCTCTTCGATGGTACCCGTTTCGGGAAGCGCTTACACCTATTCGTATGTTGCTTTCGGAGAGTTGATCGCATGGATCATAGGTTGGGCGCTGATCATGGAATATGGTATCGGCAACATTACAGTCGCCATCTCATGGAGTGATTACTTCACCGGACTTCTTGAAAGCGGTGGTATTCATCTTCCACACTGGGTTCAAATGGATTATTTAACAGCTTCAAAAGGTTTCGACCAGGCAACTGCGTTAATGGCAAGCGGAAAAACATTTGAGAACCTTGACGGTGGAATTCAGTCTGCATATACGGCCTGGACCACTTCTCCAACCATCGGGCCACTGCATATCATTGCCGATATTCCTGCATTAGGGATCATTATTTTCATCACCTGGTTAGTTTACCGCGGTATGAAAGAATCACGAAATGCCGCTAACCTGATGGTTTTGATCAAGCTTTGTATTATCCTTCTTGTTATTGCGGTAGGTGTTTTTTATGTTGACACTGATAACTGGAATCCCTTTGCACCGAACGGAATTGGCGGTGTTTTAAAAGGTGTATCTGCAGTTTTCTTTGCGTATATCGGTTTTGATGCGATCTCCACAACTGCAGAAGAGTGCAGGAATCCACAGCGTGATCTTCCCCGCGGAATGATGTGGGCGATCATCATCTGTACAGTTCTATATATCATCATTGCGTTGGTCTTAACAGGAATGGTAAGCTACAATGAATTAAATGTAGGTGATCCGCTTGCTTTCGTGTTTCAGAAATTAAATTTGAAATGGATGTCGGGCATCATTGCAGTGAGCGCGGTAGTTGCAATGGCAAGTGTCTTGCTCGTATTTCAGATGGGCCAGCCACGTATCTGGATGAGCATGAGCCGTGACGGCTTGCTTCCAAAGAGATTCTCTAAGATTCATCCTAAATACAAAACGCCATCGTTCGCCACAATTGTGGTTGGTTTTGTTGTGGCTGTTCCGGCCTTGTTCATGAACCTAACGATGGTCACCGATCTTTGCAGCATCGGAACACTTTTCGCTTTTGTACTGGTTTGCGCTGGCGTTCTCGTCCTTCAGAATAAAAAAGACATTCCAAGAGGAAAATTTAAGACTCCATACGTCAATGCAAAATTTATTATGCCCCTGTTACTTGTCATCGGAATCGTTCTTTCTTTCACACTTAACAAGGAATCGACTGTTGCTTTCCTTACCAATGAGAGACACATGAACGATGCTTCAACGATCGTTACATCGTTAAGTCCTGATGAAATCGAAACTACAAAATCTCATTTAATGCATAGCGACAGTGCTGCATTCGTTGCCAGCGGAGCCGATGTGGAAACCTATATGAGCGGGCTTAATGATGAAAAATACAGTTCAACAGTACAAAGTCTTCCGGTAAATGATGACATTAAATATGAATCAGGATTAAGCTTATTCAAACACAAGATCCCTATGTGGATCTTCATCATGATATCCTTTTTATTAGCCATCTGGGCTTTCCGAGCTAATTTGTCGCTCATCCCTTTATTAGGACTTGTAAGCTGTTTATATATGATGGCGGAACTTGGAGTATCGAACTGGATAGGGTTCGGCATCTGGTTGTTGGTCGGACTCGTGATCTATTTCGGATACAGTCAGAAAAACAGTAAGCTAAAACATAAAACAAATTAGTTTTATAAATTAACGCCACTTAAAAACGCTCTGTTAATACAGAGCGTTTTTTATTGCCTAAATCGTATCTTTGAGAACATTGAACAAATAAATATTGAGGATAAAATATGATCGCATTTATTACGGGCTCAACCGCAGGGATAGGAAAAGCTACAGCAGAAATATTCGCTAAGAACGGTTATGATATCATCATCACCGGAAGAAGAAAAGAGAGGTTGCAGGAATTTTCCTCGGAACTGAAATCGAAATATAAGATCGATGTTCTTGACCTGAACTTTGACGTCCGCGATCTCAAACAGGTTGAAAGCGCCATCTCCTCGATTCCAGAAAACTGGAAAAAGATAAATGTATTAGTGAACAATGCCGGCTTAGCTGTTGGACTTAACAATATACAGGAAGGAATTATCGAAGACTGGGAACGTATGATCGATACCAATGTGAAAGGGCTTTTATACATGACCCGCAATGTTACTCCAATCATGATCAGTAATGGTTTTGGCCATATCGTGAATATTGGTTCTATTGCAGGTAAAGAGGTGTATGCAAACGGAAATGTTTATTGCGCCACAAAACACGCTGTTGATGCATTGAACAAAGGAATGCGAATTGACCTACTTCCTCACAATATCAAAGTGACAGCAATCAATCCCGGAATGGTTGATACTGAATTTTCAATCGTCCGTTTTAAAGGTGATAACGACCGCGCCAAAAATGTATACAAGGGAATGCAACCTTTAAAAGCTGAAGACATCGCTGAAACTGTTTATTGGGTGGCAACTCGTCCGGCTCATGTAAACATTAACGATATCATCATCATGCCAAGCGTTCAGGCGAATGCAACTACTACAATCAGAAAATAATTTTTTACAACTCCGTAGGAGGCCTACGGACTAAGTCACTAAGGACAATAAGATTTAATGAAAAAGCTAAAAAATAAGAGATCAGAGATCAATACTTTGTGGCCTAAGTGCCTTAGTGGTATATTTTTAATTTTTCTCATCGCTTGCTCACAATCCAAGGAAAAAGCAGACCTCATCGTACATAATGCAGTGATCTATACTGTTGATTCCACTTTCAGCAATGCCCAAAGCTTTGCTATAAAAGACGGAAAATTCATAGCTGTGGGATCCAACGAAGAGATCAGTCAGAAATACGAAGCGAAAGAAAATATTGATGCTGAGGGTAAAGCAGTTTATCCGGGCTTCATAGACTCACATTGTCATTTTTACCATTATGGTAAAGGTTTGTACGAAATAAATCTTGTTGCGACAAAATCTTTCAGTGAGGTGATCACAAGGATCAAAGAATTCAAGAACGATCCGAACAACAAATGGATCATTGGAAGAGGATGGGATCAGAACGACTGGACAAAAAAAGAATATCCAGATCTGAAGAGCCTGGATTCACTATTTCCTGACAAACCTGTTTTCCTCGAGAGAATTGATGGTCATGCTGCGCTTGTTAATACTGCTGGCTTACGTGAAGCAGGAATAACGCCTGAAACCAAGATCAGTGGCGGTGTTATTGAAATGAAAAACGGGAAGCTAACGGGGATTCTAGTTGACAATGCCGTTGACCTTGTTAAAAATGTGATCCCGAAAGCAACGAAAGAGGCTATAAAAAAATATTTACTGACTGCTCAAGAGAATTGCTTCTCGGTAGGACTCACTACTGTTGATGATGCAGGTCTTGATAAAAACATCATCAATGCCATTGACGACCTTCAAAAATCTGATGATCTAAAAATGCGTTTGTATGCAATGCTTAGTGATAATAAAGAAAACAAAGATTATTATTTCAAGAACAGTGTTTATGTTACACCGAGGCTAACTGTGCGCTCATTTAAATTCTATGGTGATGGAGCATTAGGATCCCGCGGAGCTTGTCTACTGCAGCCATATTCTGATAAACCAGAAACCAGCGGTTTTTTCCTGCATGCAAAAGCACATTATGACAGCGCAGCCATCAACATGGCTGACAAAAACTTTCAGATGAATACGCATTGCATTGGTGACTCAGCAGTGAGATTCTTTCTTAAGCTCTACTCAGCGACTATGAAAGAATGCAAGATCTCGGACTCAACGTCAAAAACGAATTTTAAAAACATCCGCTGGAGACTAGAACATTTCCAGATCTGTTCGCCTGAAGATCTGAAGCTACTCGAGGAGATGAGCAAGAACGGAAACCTGATAGCTTCGGTTCAGCCGACTCATGCAAGCTCAGATATGTATTGGGCCGAGGAACGTATCGGCAAAGAACGGATGAAAAATGCTTATGCATATAATGATATTCTCAAAGCATCCGGAAGGATTGCTTTAGGAACGGACTTTCCGGTTGAAAATATCAATCCGATGTACACATTCTATGCTGCGACTGCACGTAAAGACCTTAAAGGTTTTCCGGAAGGAGGCTTTCAAATCGAGAATGCTTTATCTCGCGAAAACACTCTGCGCGGCATGACGATCTGGGGAGCTTACGCGAATTATGAAGATGATAAAAAAGGAAGCATTGAAAAAGGAAAATACGCTGATTTTGTAATTCTGGATAAGGACATTATGAAGTGTGAATTGGATAGTGTGCCGAAGGTGAGGGTTATTTCAACTTACGTTAACGGTGAACTTGTTTACCACGGAGGCACGGAGAACACTAAGTAACATGGAGAAAAAAGTGGTTACACAAAAAGGACTAAATGAACTATCATTCAAAATCATTGGATGCGCTATCGAAGTTCATAAACAGGTCGGACCGGGGTTATTAGAATCTGTTTATCATGGGTGTTTTATTGAAGAGTTAAGATTAAACAACCTGGATGTTAAATCGCAGGTCGCTGTCCCTATCAGTTATAAAAACAGAAGCCTGGGTACTCCTTTAAAACTTGATCTCCTTGTTAATGATCATATTATTATTGAGCTGAAGGCTGTCGAAGCATTAATACCGGTGTTTGAAGCACAGCTACTAACATATCTAAAATTAACTAATAAGCCGAAAGGTCTATTGATTAATTTTCATACGATGAATATTTCGCGATCGGTCGTATCATTAGTCACTGAAGAATTTTCAAAACTACCATTACAATGAAATTCTTTGTGAACCTCCGTGCATTCTGTGCCTCCGTGGTGAAATTTATTTTACTCGTACTACCTCTTCTGTCCTATTCACAAGAGGGCCGCAAAGATGCAAAGCTTCGCCATCGCATGAGTGCAGGTGCTGTATTCACTTTATATAAAAATGATCCGCATTTTTCAATCGGGACAAAAGCAAAAATAGGGGCGAATGTCGCTTACAAAGCAGAGCTCATTCTCGGAAGAAAAACAAATTTTATATGCGGACTGGAATATCTTAGCCAAGGACTCACCTTTCATGGTTATTACGAAAAGCCCGGATTTACTTATTTGTATGATGAATCTTTTGCTTATACGCATGAGATCAGATACAATGAAGCGCAGCTGCCAATAGGATTAAAGCTTGCGTTTAACAGCGACAAGGAAAGTGCCGCAACGCCTTATTTGTTCGGTGGCATCGGCTTCAGATATATTTTTGGATCTTATGTAGTCATCATCAATGATTCAACCGAAACAACTCCTTTCGATGGTAAAGGCTCAATAGGTTTTGAGCATGAACTTCTTCTCCCCGGCTTTAATGCCTTTTATCATGGAGGGCTGGGAGTGCAAAAAAATTACAGGGCCTCATCCAAAGCTATCTTCTTCGAAGTAACTTTTAAACGCGGCTTTTCAAGAATACACTATCCTGGAAATGATGATTCTAACAATATCAACTTCCGTGATAACAATATTGCTGTCACTTTAGGACTGCGGCTTTAGAGCGCGATTTATCAATCACAAATTTCGTTCTGATAAAAAAATCATAAAGATGAGATTAAGCTTTCTGCTCTTAATTTTCTTTTCACTGTCCACCTTCGCGCAGAAGAACCTGCGATGGAAGGACGAAGTGACCAGAAAAGCGAATACAGCCGCTGATTTAAAATATCTCACAAAAGAAGAAAAAGCAGTGATCCTGTATATCAATCTTGTTCGACTCGATCCCAAACTTTTCGGAGAAACATATCTAAGACAGTACCTTGATTCTACGAAACAAAAAGATACCTATACCCGCTCACTAATCAAAACCCTGGAAACGACAAAACCCTTAAATGTCCTTATGCCAGATCAGAAATTATATGAATTCGCAAAAGCTCACGCGACAAAATTTGGTAAGGAAGGAAAGATAGGACACGAGAATTACACCGAACGCATCAGTAAAATAAGAAAAAACTTTGGCGGGACGATGGCCGAGAATTGTGATTATGGAAATAAAAAAGCGCTGGATGTTGTGATGAGCCTGCTGATAGACGAGGGGATTAAAAGTCTCGGACACCGCGAGAACATTCTTGATCCCGAATTCAAATTCATCGGGACGAGCATCCAGCCACACAAAAAACACGAATGGAATTGCGTGATGGACTTCGCTAACTAAGAATTAAGAGCTACTGCTTCTTTCACCCATTTTTTTATTTGTGCCGCAGGAATATCTTTTGGTGTTTTGATCTTGATATGTCTCATGCCCTTCCCTGTCCCCTCGAACAAGCCTTTCGGATCTGTTAAAGATGTTGCCTGCATGAAGCCGAGATTCATATAATCAAGGCCTGCGTAGCTATAAACGAATGCAATATTGGTCTTACCATAAATGAATGTAAGATTACGCCATTTTATATCCTCCGTGAGTGATGGATGTGCCGCAAGCATTAAATCTCTTACCTGTAAAGCAACCTCACGCTTAGCTTCGGGAAGTGCCGCTATGAACTTTTGAATTTTTGGTTCCATGATACTCTAAATTTATTCCTGCATCATTTTAAACAACTCATTCGTGCTTCTCCAATTCCGCGTAGTCGCATCAACCTTAAGCTTTTTCTCAAAAAAATTATTATTCAATTTCGTTTCACCGTAGCCACCCGGACAATACAAATAGATCTCCTTTCCGATGATCTCAAAACGGTCGCTTGTGCCTGAAGGAACCGTGATCTTTTCTAAAAGCTCCTTTGACGGCATCTCTTTTAAAAAAGTCACATATAACCTTTCCTCCGCAATGTTCTTTTCGTTCAGAAATGGATTGCCCTTAATAACTGAGCCAAGCTCCTTTTTATTTCTAATAACAACGGGAACATCAAAACCGAATGTCGCTTTGATCTTTTTCTCCTGTTGTGCAGCAAGCTTTTCCGGATTATCTTCTTTTGATTCAAAAATAACGTTCCCGCTTTGGATGTAAGTACGGACATTTTCAAGTTTCATTTCTGAATATAGTTCACGCAGCTCGGCCATCGGAACTTTTTTACCGCCAACATTGACACCGCGAAGCATCGCTAAAAGAACAGCCATCTATTTTTTCTTCAGTGATTTTTTGACCGCTTTCTTTGGAGCGTTCTTCTTAACAGGCTTCTTTACTGCGGTTTTCTTTACAGCCTTTTTTGCGGCATTTTTTGCAACTGACTCCCCTCTTAAAGCGGTACGCTTAGCACGGTTTTCAGGAGTGTCTTCAAAATTGGATTCATACACATTGATCCAATCCTTAACCGACATCTTAGACATTAATTCTCCGAACAGCTTAAAGGGGATCTTTTCCGGCTTTGTAAAACGGATACAGCTTTTACCCATATCTAGTTTTGCATCCGTATGCTTTGGATACTCTTTCCTGAACCATTCCAGCAATTTAGAATCAGCATAGATCCCCATGTGATAAACAGCAACAAAGTTTTTCTGGTTCGCAATATTAACAAAGGGCAATGGCAGTTTTGGATCGCAATGATATCCTTTCGGAAAGATACTGTGCGGAACAACATATCCGATCATCCCGTAACTCATTCGTTCCTGGAACCCAGCAGGCAGATTGCTGATCATCTCTTTTCGCAATTTGGTCATTGCCTCTTTTCTGTCCGGAGGTAATTGTGATAAATACTCTTCAGGACTTGATGCTTCGATTTTCATTTTGATATAGATTTTTATCCGTAAGGATTGTTTTAAAAGTATTTATGAGATTCAATTCAATGATTATTTCTCGCAAAGTTCTTTTAACTTATCAAGCGCTTTAGGGTATGTCTCATTCATGTAACCCAAAAAATCTTCTGTTGTGTCTAAGTCAACGGTAACAGTTGTTATCCCATTGTTTTCTTCGAAAGTATAGTTTTCAAATCCGTTTGCCCATTTTTCCACTTCCGGTCCTTCTGTAATCTCCTTATCAGCTTTTATAAGACCATAATGTTGAATTGAAACGAATCGGTTGGGAATGTTTTCAACTATCCTGGAAACCATGCCTCCCTTTTCTCCCTTTTCATCTTCTCCAATAAATAGAATTTTATTTCCTTTGTTCCAAAACCCTTCATACGTGGATGTCGGGTTAAACAAAGCAGTCCATTGTTCATACGTTGATTTACTGTTAATGCCAAGCATAACATTGTATACCTTGATTACAGGTGCATTGATATTTACTTTGAATTGCAACTTTTTCATAATATTAAATATTTGTTAAGATTTATCGTTGTATCGTCATGTTATTGATATGAGAAAAACAATTACCTAATCTGTAATGGAATGTTGTGAAGCTTGTGAAATGAAAGTTTGTCCCAGTAACCCCGTTGGAAAATAATTTTATTGTCCTTAATATTAAAGAAGCCGCAACCACGAAGACCCTTTGGGTCTTTCCATTCCAAAATGGCCCAGTCACCGTCCTCAAATATATTCTCCGGAATGCAAACCATTTCAGCATTTGCAAATTCGGTTGCGAACATGTGTCTTATTGCTTCTTTACCAATTATTGGTTCAGTAGCCACTTGATGGTTTGTTGCGTTATCAGCATAAAGATTTGAAATCGTTTCAGTATCTCCTCGATTAAATGCGTCTAACCACTTTTCTAAAACTTCTCTTGGTTTCATTTTAAGTCATTTTTGTTATTTGCAATGCAGTAATACCAGACCATAATTAGCTGCTAAGCGCCATAAGCTTATCCTCCAATCTTAAACCCCAAGCTTCCACCGGCAGTCCGTTGTGGATTACCTATCTCGAATTCCTTGACATCACTTAAGGTAAGAGTTGCAAGGTGCAGTGGCGTGCGTTCAGAAGAAGGAATCTCTGCTAACCGTAAATTCTGATTCTTGATCGCCTCAGCAATTACCTGCCGCACTGTACGTGCATTGCCAAAATGTTTATCCCGATGTACATGTATGTGTGCGAAGTAAGATTTTAAATGATCATACGCCTCTACATCAGGTGTTATCTTTTCTTTTGCCAGTAAATTCAACGCAATCGAAGTCATGTCCTCAGGAGTATAATCCCCGAAGTGGAATGTACGGTCGAAGCGGGACTTTAATCCAGGGTTGGATTCAATGAACTCGTGCATGTTATCGGTATAACCTGCCACAATTACTCCAAATTGTCCGCGCAGATCTTCCATTCTTTTTAAGATCACTTGTATCGCTTCCTGTCCGAAACTTTCATTTGAATTTTTTCCTGCCAGAGCATATGCTTCATCGATGAATAAGATACCTCCCTGTGCTTCATCTATTTTCGCCCCTGTTTTAATTGCAGTCTGGCCGATATATCCCGCCACCAATGATTCCCGGTCAACTTCTACGATATGACCGCGTTCAAGTAGACCCAGCCCTTTGTAGATCTTGGCAACTATCCGTGCAACGGTTGTTTTTCCCGTCCCCGGGTTTCCTGTAAATATACTATGCAATGAAAACTTATTGAGTACATCCCTTCCTGTCTCTTTATAGAATCGCACTAGTTTCACCAGTTCATTGATCTCTTCTTTCACATTGTTCATTCCCGTTAAGCTGTTAAGCTCGGCTAATCCTTCCTTCAGTAATTTTTCATTCACTTCCAGGCTCAGCTTCTTTTTGCCTTGTGAGGCAAACACTTTCTGCATGTCGGCAAGCTCAATGGTTGATAGTTGTTCGTTGCTCATCTCAGAAACATTTGGTGCACTCATCAAACGCAATCCTAAATTCATTTTGGCTTCATCAACTAGCGAATAAACGTAACGAGCATTTCCGAATGAATTGTCTCTTGTGCGATAGACTTCAACCAGCATTTCCTGCATGAAATTCTTTGCAGCATCTGTTATGATCACTCCTTTCTTTGAAGCCGCAAGCTCAGCGATCGCAAACATTTCTTCCGGCATATAATCATCGAAATGGAAGTAATGATTAAACCTTGATTTTAGTCCAGGATTCGCATCTACGAAATGCTGCATCTCTTTTGGATAACCGGCACACATGATCGCGATGTCGCCTGTCCCATCACTCATCTCTTTGATCAGAATCTCCAGCACTTCATGCCCGAAATCGTTTGAATCTTCTTTCGCACGCGTAAGCGAGTATGCCTCATCAATAAATAAAATTCCTCCTTTTGCTTCTTCAATTGCTTTCTTCACCTTTGGTGCGGTTTGCCCGATGTATTGAGCAACCAGATCAGATCTGTCCACTTCCTTTACGTGCCCTTTACTGAGAAGTCCCATCTTTTTATAAAGCTTACCGAGCATATTCACTACAGTGGTTTTTCCTGTTCCGGGATTTCCGGTGAATACGCTGTGCAGATTGATCCTGCCACCATCCGTAAATCCTTTTTCCTTTCTGAGCTTTATGAAATTTATATAATTGATATGATCCCGGATATTCTTTTTCACTGCGTCCATGCCGATCAGTTCATCCAGCTTAGCCAGTAATTGCTCGATGGTCTCTTCTTCCACAACAGGCATCACTTCTGCAGTTTTAGCAGCTGTGCTCAATCCTTCTTCAATGGAAACAAACGGAGTCATCGTTCCTTCTTCGCTGTCATTACCAATTTCAAATGGCACTAGCGCAACGAGCGTATCCATGAAAACGATTTCAACCGTGTATTTATCATCCTTCCAGGAACCCGCAGATTCACTTCCCCAACCTGCATCGAAGGTGTAGATCAATTCATTTTTATTAGCTTCGATAAATCCGGTACGAAGAGTTTGTCCTTTTGCCTGTCCCGCATCATCATAAAAGTTAAAGAAGAATTCATAATTCCAGGCAGCAGCTGTTTTCGTTCTGATCTTAAATTCAACCCAGAGATAAGGTGTCTGATTGCGGTTCAGTTTTTTGTAATAGGTTCTGTCTTTGATGTTCCATCCGTCAAACGGTCCGGAAAAAAGTTTAACAGAATCAACACTGAAATAAGGGTTGCTGCTTGTAGTAACTTTACCCACTTCTTCGACAAAGAATTTTTTTGAGCCAACCAGTTCACCATCAATGTAGCCTTCCCACAGGTACTCGCCACGAAACCAATAGGCACCTTCGATTGCATTTCCCCAGCCATCGCGTACGTAAACAACATTATCATTCATCGAGATGGTCTGATCATAATCCAGCGAGCACAGCTCTTTTCGTGTACCGCCTGTTATTTCAAAACATTTCAGATTGATCTTCACTTGCCAGTCCTGCTCATCAAAAAGCTTATTATAAAAAGCAAATTCTGTTCTTAAGTAAGTTGTTTCTGCACGATCGAAAACGGTTCGGTATTTTTTAGTTGCGTTCGCCATCCATTCATCGGATGAATAGACTTTCATGTCTTTGAACTTATAATTCTTTGCCATAAACAGTGGGGTTTATTCTTATCTAAAAATAAAATAAAAAAGGCAGAAAAGTAGGTTTGAGGTTTAATTCTGTGAAAATCTGAGTAATCTGCTTACTGAATCAGCAAAATAAAAAACCCGCCTACTTTGCAGAAGACGGGCCTAATTAGATAAAATCTCTCTAAACTAAATCTAATTATTAATTCCATTGCAAAAGTACACCTTTTGAAATACAAAACAAATATTAGTCGCTATTTTTACGTCATCTAACGGATGAATACTGCAATACACCGACAAATCAACTCTTTAAATCGAATGAAAAACAGGGGAAATCACTCCCATTCAAATGTATTACCAATTGATTTCACTAAATAACATTCTAAACACAGTGGGAATCTCTAAATTACTTTGGAGAGTTTTTCGAAGGCGTGAAAGGTCTGTTCCTTCATCCTTCTGATGATCTCCGCGCAGGGAAGTATATCATCAATCAACTCTACACTTTGTCCGGCACACCATAATGTTTGATAATTACCGGGGTGGATTGATTTCTCAAGCTTCTTCATTCCACTAAGCTGTACCCACATCTTGAAATACTTTTTCGTTGTGGAATTATTGGAAAGCATTTTTTCGAACCAGTTTTGCGTATAACCGATTTTTTTCGCAAACGGAGTGTTTATGATCGTGCAGGGAGTCCCTGAGATCTTCTCTGTGAGCACTATGTCATGCATTTTTGAGTTAACAATAGCATTTTTATAATCGTTGCTCACACCGGCTTCCAGACTTGCAATAAATCTCGTCCCCACCGAAACCCCTGCCGCACCGAGCGCAAGCATGGATAATATGCCTTCACCACCTGCAATTCCACCGGCAGCAATTACGATCTTATCCGGAAAATGATGATGAAGTGATGGCACCAATACCTGTAAAGTATTCGGGCCTGCGTGCCCGCCTGCACCCTGCCCCACCGCGATAAATCCATCGCAACCGTGTTCATGACATTTTTTAGCATGCTCAATATTCGTAACATCACAAAAAACCTTCGCTCCGTAGCTATGCGCTAAATCTATTACCTGTTTTGGATTCCCGAGGGAAGTAATATAAAAAGGAACTTTCTTTTCCACACAAATCTTTAAATGTTTTTCATATAAAGGATTTGTCTTCTGCACTATCAGGTTAATTCCGTAGGTCCCTTTTCCCCGGAGCTTTTCTTTTTCCTCATTCATTCTGTCAAGCAAAGACTCAAGCTCACCTTCGTTTCGGTAATTAAGACTTGGAAATGTTGCTGCGATACCTGCATGCATTCCGGCTTTTAACATGGCCTCGTTACTGACAAGGAACATTGGCGCCATGATCATTGGAAAATCTATCCCTAAAGCTTGTGTTAGTTTTGTATGCATTTGCTGGTGTTAAAAATTGCAGAACCGCTAAATTATTATATTTTTGAAAGGTAAAGATAGGTATTTACGGCTAAGGAAGAAAGGTTACCACTAAGTCACTAAGGTACTAAGTTACTTGAAAACCGATGTTCAATTAAAATTTTAATCCTTTATAAAACTTAAACAATTATGGCAGTTACACGTATTTTCGACATCTTACCGCAGCTTATAGAAAAGTATAACAAGCCGGATGCCCTCGCTGCTAAAGGAAATGGCACATGGGTTAAATATTCAACCCAGCAGTTTATTGATAATGTAAACAACCTTTCATATGGCATCCACAATCTCGGGGTTGAAAAGAACGACAAGATAGCGATCATTGCAAACAACCGTCCCGAATGGAATTTCGCGGATTTTGCGATCCAACAATCAGGGACCATTAGCGTTCCTATTTATCCTACAATTAGCGAGCACGATCTTACCTTCATTCTGAATGATGCGAAGATCAAATACATTTTTGTTTCAACAGCAGAGCTTTATAAAAAAGTAAAATCTGTTGCCGATAAAGTTCCGTCCGTAAAAGGCATTTATACATTCAATAAGGTGGACGGTGCGAGGCACTGGACTGAGCTTGTTGAAGAAGGCAAAAAGAATCCTAAAGCAAAAGAGATCGAAGCAATCAAGAATAGCATTTCTGCCAACGACATGTTTTCAATTCTTTACACTTCCGGTACAACAGGAAATCCTAAAGGTGTAATGCTTTCACACAACAACCTGATCAGTAATTCAATCGCCTGCCAGGTTCTTGCACCATTTAAAAGCGACTGGAAGGCATTGAGCTTCCTTCCTCTGAATCACGTTTATGAAAGAATGTTAAGCACCCTGTATTTTTATTTGGGAGTCTCTGTTTACTACGCGGAAAGCATTGACACGATCGGTGATAATCTTAAAGAGGTGAAGCCGCAGATCTTTGGAACTGTACCACGGCTTCTTGAAAAAGTATATGATAAGATCGTTGCGAAAGGTGATCAGCAAACAGGTATCAAGAAAAAATTATTCTTCTGGGCACTCGATCTTGGCTTGCGTTATGAAGTGAACGGAGCAAACGGATGGTTCTATGAAATGCAATTAAAGTTAGCCAACAAGATCATCTTCTCCAAATGGAGAGAAGCCCTCGGTGGAAATGTGGTTGCAGTTGCGTCAGGTGGGGCAGCTTTACAGCCACGCTTAGCGAGAGTGTTTAACTCTGCACAGATAAAAGTACTTGAGGGCTATGGCCTTACTGAGACTTCTCCGGTTATTGCAGTAAATAGCTTCCTGCCCGACAGTATCCGATTTGGAACTGTTGGCCCGGTGATCGAAGGTGTAACTGTAAAGTTCGCTGAAGATGGAGAGATCCTTATCAAAGGCCCTAATGTGATGCTTGGATATTATAATCGTCCGGATGCTACCGCAGAAGCGATCGACAGCGATGGTTGGTTCCATACAGGTGATATAGGTGTGATGGTAGAGAACCGTTTCTTAAAGATCACAGACAGAAAAAAAGAGATCTTTAAAACTTCAGGTGGAAAATACATTGCTCCTGTAATGATCGAAAATAAATTAAAGGAATCTCAATTCATTGAACAGGTAATGGTGATAGGAGAAAATCAGAAATTCGCTTCTGCCCTGATTGTTCCTGCCTTCGCTTTCCTGAAAGAATATTGCAAGCGTAAAGAGATCGAATATACGAGCAATGAAGAAATAATAAAAAACCCGGTGATCCGCAACCGTATTCTTCAATCGATTGAAAAGGTGAACGCAACTCTTGCTCAATACGAGACCATTAAACGTCCTGAATTTTTACCGCGCGAATGGAGCATTGAAAAAAATGAGATGACACCCAAAATGTCGCTAAAGCGTAAAGTGATCATGGAAGCAAATAAAGAGCTGATCGATAAAATATATAAGGAAGAGAAGCAGTAGGCAATTTTGCAACAGGCGATTTCAGAACGGCACAGCGAACCATAGGCAATAGGCAATAGGCAATTTAAAAAACAAAGAAGAAAAGAGAAACTGAGATCTGTTTTTTTATGAAAAAGAATAAGCAAGCAGCAGTCGCGAATAAAATTCCTAAAGCGCAAAAAGTTCAGCTACAGGTAGAAAAAAAAGTGATATATCGTTTTGCTTTGCTATTAGCTGTCTTCGCTTTTCTTTTATATTCCAACACTTTAAATCACGGATATGTTCTTGATGATACTTCTATCATAAAGGATAATCGCATGACTCAGGGTGGCACATCTTCACTCAAAGAGATTTTCACATCAGCTTATCGTGCAGGAAATATAAACTCTGAAAATGATCTTTACCGACCGCTCTCTAAAGCAATGTTTGCTGTAGAATGGCAACTCTCACCCGAAAATCCTTTTCTGTCGCATTTCATGAATGTGATGTTGTATGCCTTTTGCTGCGCAGTTCTTTTCATTGTCCTGCTCCGTTGGACCGGGATAAATATCCATATTTTATTTTTCACAGTGCTGCTTTTTGCCGCTCACCCTATTCATACAGAGGTTGTCGCAAACATTAAAAGCCGGGATGAGATCCTTGCCATGTTGTTTATACTCTTTTCTCTCAATTCCCTTTATAAATATTTAGAGTCTAAGAAAGCATTGTTCTTTGTTGGTTATGTTCTTTGCTTTTTTCTTGCCTTGCTTTCGAAGGAATCTGCAATCGTATATGTTGCTATAGCTCCTTTATTTATCTGGTTCTTCACAGAGAAAGCATGGAGAGAAAACATAAAGCTTACCCTCAGTGTTGCTGTCACAGCAATTCTTTACCTCTTCCTCCACAAAAGTATTATTGGAGGCATAGCCCTTACAAATATTCCGGTGATCGACAATTCACTGATGGCCACCACCGATACGATCCTGCGAAAGGCAACCGCAATTTTCATCATGAGCAAATATCTTTTATTGCTGATCTTTCCTCATCCTTTATCGAGTGATTATTCCTACAATACAATTCCGTTGGTAAGCGGTATGGGCGATCCAAAGCTTTTATTTTCACTCCTTGTACATCTTGGAATGCTCATTTATGCGATCAAAAAATTCAGGGAAAAACATATTCTCTCCTTCTGCATTTTATTCTACCTGGTAAGTATGGCAATTGCTTCCAATATCTTTATGATCATTGGAACTCATCTTGCTGAACGACTGTTGTTCTTTCCTTCCATTGCATTTTGTTTAGCGCTCGCCTGGCTGTTCAGTAAATTGTTCAAACTTGATTATCGTGATCTGTCAACTCAATTCGTGCAAACATTCCGTTCCGGCAAAGGCTTCGTAATTGTATGCGCAACAATTACACTTTTATTTTCTGTAAAAACGTTTGCACGTAATAAAGATTGGAAAAGTAACGGTACATTATTCAAAGCTGATATAGAGAAGGTTCCTGAAAGCGCCCATATGCTAATGTACTATACGGATTATCTGATCAATAAAGAAGAGCTGAAAAAGTTAAGTCCGGAAGCACGAAAGGCACGACTTTTACAGGCACAAGGCTATATAAGGCGCGCATTGAAGATTTATGAGCTGTTTCCTGATGCGCATTACCTCAATGGCAGGATCAGTTATGAGCTTAACGATTATGAAACTGCATATAAGGAATATTTAAGGGCACTGACATTAAATCCGAGCAAAGCCATGTACCACAACAATGCTGGCACAGCCTTATTCTCATCCGGAAATTATATGGCTGCCGCAGAAGAATTTAAAAAAGCAATGACGATAGATCCGCTTGATGCTGATCCTCCTTTTAATCTTGGCAGTGCATACGGTGCGATGGGTGAAGTTTATAAGTCGCGAAATGAAATTGAGAATGCAAATAAAATGTTCAATGAAGCTATACCTAACTTCGAAAAAGCGATTCAACTGAATCCTCAGTACAAATCGGCTTATAAATTCCTCGGAGCCACTTATGTTAATATGGGAAATCCTGAAAAGGGAAAACCATATCTGGAGAAAGCAGAACAATTGAAATAGTATTGTAACTTTTTAGATGCATGTCCGTCCCTCATAAATTAATAACCTTTAACCACAAATTATTTATGAAAAGAAATTTACTGATCCTTTCAGCTTTATTTATTACAGGGATCTGCAACGCACAGTGGACACGCATTAATTCCACAACTCCTGAAACATTAAACGATGTCGATTTTCTCGATGAAAATTACGGTGTCATCGTTGGTAATCACAGCACAATTCTTTTAACAAGCAATGCAGGAAGTACCTGGACAGATATCAATAACGGAGCTATTTCCGCAGATATTTATAATGTACAAGTGACAGGTCCCGATACGATCATGGTGAGCACTTATGACTTCGCAACGGCCTCGGGTATGATTTACAGCACAACCAACGGAGGTGTGAACTGGTCGCTTTTGGGTTCTGACCCCGGCCTCAATCACCGTATTGATTTAGAAATGAATGATCCTCTGCATACAGTTTTTGCTTCTACCAGCAAGCTTTTGTCAACTCAGGATTTTGGTAATTCATGGGATATTCTTCTAAATAATATTGCAGGTACTACGTCAACCGATCTTTTACATTTTGCAGATGCTCAAACTGGACATCTGTCAGGTAATATTTCAGGATTTATAGGTTATTCCGCTTATTTTTTCCGCACTGAAGATGGTGGCGATAACTGGTATCCGGGTGATCCATTTTCTTTTCCAAATTCCCATGCACTTACAACAATGTGCTTTGTGAGTCCTGATACTTCCTATGCATTCACAAATCAATACAGCGGGTGGGCACCTTCTGCTACCAATGGAATGGTGAGAATGTATAACTTCAACCGATCAATACCTTCGCCCGGTGATACATCCTATACATTCAGCAGCCAGGTCATCAACTCCGCAATGCCTGATTATATGAATGATGCTTATTTTGAAAGCGCTTCAAAAGGATATGCTTTCGGAAATGCCGGAAAGATTTACCGCACAGTTAATGGTGGTTCCAACTGGACTGTTGACTACACAGATACATGCTCCAGTTGCGCAATACTAAAAGCTGATTTTGAAAACGGTGTTGGATACGCAGTTGGAAGTAGTGGCACTTTAGTTAAATTCGGAACTACTACATCGGTAGTCGAAACAGAATCACTTGATACTGTAAGTATTTATCCAAATCCCGGAACAGGAAAATTTATGATCAAATGGTCAAACAATGAAAAATCAATTCTTCAGATATTTGACATTCTGGGAAATAAAATCTTAGAAACAGAGCTCTCTTCCACAACCCAGATCGACCTCAGTGACAATGCCAGAGGAATTTATATGGCTCGCTTGACCAATGGTAAGAAACAACTCATCAAGAAGATCATTATTGAATAATTCTGAATGTTACATTTTAAGAAGGAGATGGAATTCATCTCCTTTTTTTATGTATATCGCTGAATGATCGATTCTGCCTGTCTGACATATGTACCACCGAACAGATTCACATGCACGAGGATCGGATAAAGATTATAAATATCCATTCGATTACGCCAGTCATTTTCGAAAGGTAATTCATCATTATACGCTTCGTAGAAAATCTCGGGGAAACCTCCGAATAATCTGGTCATGGCAATATCAACTTCCCTGTGTCCGTAATAAACTGCGGGATCAAAGAAACAAGGCGACCCATCCTCAGTGGTCATATAGTTACCGCTCCACAAATCACCATGAAGTAAAGCAGGAGCTTCGACAGGCAATAAATGATTTAATTTCTTATAAAGCTTTTCCGAATTACGTAAGAAAGCATTACTTATTTTTTTGTCATCGTAGGCCAGCTTTAACTGTGGCGATAAACGCTCCTGAATAAAAAACTCAGACCACGTAATGTGCTGAATATTGCTCTGTTGAAGAGAACCTATATAATTGTTATGATCCAGCCCGAAATAACTATTACTGTTACGGTGCAGTGCAGCAAGTGATCTGCCAAAAATTTGATACGAATGATTATTTCCCTTACCTTCTTTAATGAACTCGAGGACAAGAAAACTTTCCTCTTCATATATACCTGAAAAAAGCACTTCAGGTATTTTCACCTCCGATTTACTATGTAACAACTCTAATCCCTTTTTTTCCGCTTCAAACATATCCGGAAATAAAAGAGCATTGTTTGCCTTTACAAAAAAAGATCTTTTGTCAGAAGCATCGATCCGGTAGGCGTTATTGATACTGCCTCCACTTAATGTATTTATAACATTGATGGAAAAATCATCTTTGAAATAAGCCTGTAGAAGCCTTTGAAGCTCTGACCTTAATTGAGTATTCAATTGTTATTTTGTTTGTGGAGGTATCAGGCCAAGCTTTTCCAGCTCTTCCAGATAAACACGCTTACCATTATAGATTGCTGTGACAAATGCATCCGATTGCCCCGCTGCCCGAACTTTCTCCTTATGAGCGATTGCTTCGTTTAATGTTTTAAAAGCCCCACCTATCGTAAACCGCGTAATGCCATCTTCGAGCAACAGCTTCTCTACCTTTCCTAAACCTTTCAGCTTATCGTATTTATAATTCTTTGGCAGGTTGTAAGCCGCGATCTGAACTTTAAATTCAAGCCCTTCCTTTGAAGAATTCCCGATATCAATTGGTCCAGCAGCTTTGGCCTTCGCAGAATCTGATTTAGCCAATAAAGAATCAGTCTTAGGAATTGTATCCTTAGGCATTTCGAAATTTACATTGACTTTTTTTTCAGTGAAATCTTTCAAAGCGAGCGCTTCAACACTTATCGTTTGAGAAGGATAATCCTTTAATGAAAAAGTAACCTTATAATTAGCACCCGGAGGTAAGTTTACGAGATAAGCACCGGAGAGAGAGTTTGATTTAAATTCTTTATAAACTGAAGAGGTTGACTCAACAATAACCTTAAGATCTGCCTCCACCGGTTTTTTATCCACCGTTGTGATACCACTCAACATAAACACTGGAGCAGGCTTCATCACTTTACTCACATCAACTGAATAAATATCCTGCAAGCCATATCCACCCGACTTACCGGAAGCATAATACCCCCTTGTTCCATTTGCAGCAAGCACAAAATAAATATCATCATCGGGAGTATTGATCGGATAACCCATGTTTTCAGGAGTAGACCATGATGAATCTGCGACATTCAACTGAGTTTTAAAAATATCAAAACCACCCATGCTGTTTAAGCCTTTCGAGCTATAAAGTAATGTTTTCCCATCAGGATGAATAAATGGTGCATCATCATCCAATGACGTATTGATTGTCGGCCCCAGATTCCTTATGTTTCCCCATGATCCGTCAGGCATTAGATTGGCCTTATAAAGATCCTTCCCTCCGGAACCACCGGAAGCTTCACTTGAAAAATACAATGTTCTTTCATCCGCAGATAAAGAGGCACTACCTTCCCAGGAGGAAGAATTAACCTCACCTTTTAATTTCTCGGGTTCACTCCAGCTATCGCCTTTTAGTTTGCTTAAATAAATATCACCACCGTCAAAACCGTTATCGCGGAAAATAAATAATTTTTGTCCGTCATTGGAGATGGCAATGGCAGCATCATGCACGTTTGTATTAATGTTGGAGCCTATACCGGAAGGTGTAACCCAGCTTCCGTTCTCCATATGGGTCACGAATACATCTTCATAATAAATTCCCATTTCATCAGGCTGATTGGAAGCATTTTGTTTGCCACCTGTACTTTCGTCACCCCTATAGGTGAATATCATTACCTGTTCATCAGAGGAGATAACCGGCACATACTCAGAATTTACGGTATTGATAATATTTCCGGCATTAGTGATCTGGGCATCCACAGGCGAAGCCACTAACTTTTTCGCATTATTGCAATATTCAACAAGCTGCTGTGCATCTTTTTTTCCGCTTTCCGAAGTGCCTTTCTTCTTTACAAATTTATCTATCATCACCAGCGCTTCATCAAACTTATAATTGTAGTGGTATGCCCTTGCGATATCATATTCAATGTCGGCAGCTTTTTTATTTTTTTCATAAACCTGGAGAAGAAGCTCTAAAGCCCGCTCATGATAATCACTTCTGTACAAACCACAAATACCAAGAATGTATTTCAGATACATCTCTTTCGGATGATTTTGTTGCATCTTCTCGAAGAGCGGAAGCGCCATTACATAATTCTGATCTTCAAAAAGGGCCTGAGCTTTTACAAGCGTATCAAGCTCTGACTTCCGCCACTTACGCGTTTTCATAGCACCTTGTGAAAACGTAATTGCAGTGTACATCAAAAATAACAGGAAGAGTATAGCTTTTTTCATGTGTTGGAAATTGATAGCCTGCTCAAAAATAGTTAATTTTACATTTAATGAATCTCAAAGCACCACATACACCCAACATGTTCAGGGAAAACATTCACCTTGGCCAGGAAGTAGATATTGTGCTAAAAAAAGATCAGCGGACAGGTAAACGGACACGTGGAATAGTTCGCGCTATTCTAACGAGTGCGGCTTTTCATTCCAGGGGAATTAAAGTTATGCTGGACACCCGTCAGGTGGGCCGCGTTCAGGAAATTATTTCCTGATCAATTAATGCTTTTGTTAAAGAAGTTATTCGCGATCAACTCCTGCAACAACATCCTCTTCCCCTGATACATTGCCGTGATCCACGCATCTTTTGTTCCCAATCTGATACACTCCTGACGAAATGCTTCAGCATCTTTAATGGTTTTGAACTCACGCATTGTGAAACGCGTGATGCCATCAGGATAAGGTAAAACCAAAGCAGGAGGCGGCTCCAAAGAATTCAGATTCTTGTGCTTAAAATTCTGAGGCTTACGGTAAGCACCGATCTGCACACGGAATACAAGTCCTTCAGAACATATATTGCTTGCCTGTTCAATAAGCTTATTATAAATTTGCTTATCATTCAGATCCTTCCCTACGAAAGCTGAGAAATCTCCGTTTGCACCCGGATCACAAGGATTGTTAAACTCTTCCAATGTTTTTCTCTGTCCAAAAAAGAATACAGTAACAATTGACTTAGAAGCTTCAGGCTCTTTTTCAACGAGATTCTTTTTAAATGCGTCAGCTTCAGCAAGTGTATTAAAAGGCCCGAATGTATAACGGATCTTCCCATCAGGATAAACCTTCTTATCTATCTTACCATACTTACTTAAATAGCCAAGCTTAAAATCTTCTTCTTTATCAACTGCAGCAATTTCTACTTTATAAGTAAGTCCGGCAATCTCGGATTTACCGTTATCTTTCACCATTCCATTCACTTCATCTCCGGTGAGGGCAACAATTCCTTTTTTATTTTTTATAACTTTTGTCTCAGCGGGAGCGTTGTAATCTTTACGTGTGTATTCATTTGCAAAATACTGCTGCACCAATCTTCTTTTGTTACATGAATCAACTGTAACGATAACATTCTTCAAGGAAGTGTCCTTCTGAATCACCTGGTAACGCATTATTTCCGCGTCAAGCAAAGATTTAAATCCACTAACGAAGAAAGTGGTATTCCCTTTTTCGTCAGTACGTTTTTTAATGCTATCAACCCCGGCAAGCTTTTCAGAGTTAAAATCAGCCGGGTTTTCAAACGTACCTAACTCAATGTTATAGGTTACACATTCTTTCTTCTGATCACCGTATTTCTTTAACAGATCCTGGTATACACGAGCTTCATAAACTTCAGCCTTCTTTTCTTCGTTGTATTTTTTGATCTGCTGATTGATCTGATCCTGGATCACATTGGAAGAATCCTTCACTGCAAGGCCATCACCAGTCGGATCGCCTTTCTGAAATTTAAAATCTTTCTGAACCTGAACGTACGTATCCAATGATTTCACATTCACATATTGATACTGTGCTTCATAACCTTCAACCTCAATCGCAACCTTATAATTATTACCCGGTGTCAATGCTATGATATATTTTCCGGAAGATGAATTAGAATGATAAGTCCCCTGCTTTTCACCTGTATCAACATTGGTCACGCTGATGGTTGCATCCACTGGCTTATCATCTGCTGTTACCGTACCCACTACTAACGCAAGGATCGGTGCCTCGCCAAAATATCCCGGAGTTACAGTATAAATATCCTGCTGTCCCTGGCCCCCTTTTCTGTCGGAGGAAAAATAACCGTGAGCACCGTCCGCAGTTAAAACATAGAAACGCTCATCCTCTGTCGTGTTGATCGGATACCCCAGATTAGTAGGCGATGACCATTTTCCATCTTTAAAAGCAGAATACATGATATCATAACCACCGATGCTCTTATGTCCTTCTGAACTGAAAAACAAAGTAATTCCATCCGGATGTATGAACGGGGAATCATCATTAAATTGAGTGTTAATTGTTGGCCCCAGGTTTTCTGCCTTGCCCCAGGTTCCATCAGCCATTTTCTGACTTACATAAATATCTTTTCCACCAGATCCTCCCGGTCGCTCACTCGCAAAATATAAACGCCTTTCATCCGCTGATAAGGAAACACTTCCTTCCCAGTATTTTGTATTGATCTCCGGTCCAAGCGGCACAGGCACTCCCCAAACCTCACCCTTCAATTCACTCATATAAATATCTCCACCATCTTTTGCGGTACTATGGAAAATAAATAATTTCTGCCCGTCAGAAGATAAAGCTATACTCGCGTCATGATTCTTCGTATTGATGTTTGTTCCGATACCTTCAGGTGTCAACCACTCATCGCCCAATCTATGTGATATAAAAATATCTTCGTAATAATTCCCCTGAGGATCCGGATTAAAATCATCGTCCATTAGACCGCCTGTACTATTCGGCCCCATATACGTAAAGATCAAAACCGATTCATCCGAAGAGATAACCGGTACATATTCCTGATTTTCGGTATTGATAACATTACCTGCGTTTTCTATTTCACACTTCACCTTAACTTCAACAAAGGCCTTTCCATTCTTACTGTTTTCGATATATCTTTCAGTAAGCAGACGCTGGTTGATCGGAGGTGCTGTTGTGAGATATTTATTAAATGAAGCAATGGCTTCGTCAAACTTGTAATTCAGGTGATAAGCCCGACCAAGGAAGAAATCGATGTCAGGTGCGTCCGGGGCTTCTTTCGCTACTTCATTAAGTAAATCAACAGACTTCTGCTTCTCATCACTCTTATACAGCAAACAAACTCCCGTGCGATATGTAAAATATAAATCTGTGGGATGTTTATCTCTCAACTCAACAAATAAAGGAAGTGCACGTAAATAATTCTGATCGTTGAAAAAATATTCCGCGTTATCAAGCTTTGCTTTTTCTTCTTTGGTCAGGCTCTTAAGATCCGGTGCCGCCCCTTTTTGCGCTGCCATGGGTAATGCGCCCAGTAACAACAAAGCAAACGAGATTAGAAATATTATTTTTTTCATAAATATTTTTTTTACCAAATAAGAGATTCCCTCAAAAGCGGAGTGAATATGTTGCACTAAATTGAATATAAATAAAAACCCCTCAACTTCATGTAAATCAAACTTATAAACACACCTAGGTTAATAACGACATGGTTTGAAGAATCCCTCAAGGCCTGCATCCCTTTTATATCAAGCGTTCTTAATATTGAGATCAACAATTTCTATTGCATGTTTTAATTGTGTATTTTCGTTCATAAGATTTACCAGGAAATGGAATTCATAGATAAAGCAATTGAAGATTACTCTTTATTGCACTCACAACCGGAAAGTGACATACTTAAAAAAATAAACAGGGAAACTCATGCAAAGGTGATGCAACCCAGAATGCTTTCCGGCCATATGCAAGGTAATTTTCTAAGTATGATCAGCCAAATGATCAAACCTTCATGCGTACTTGAGATCGGCACCTACACAGGGTACTCAGCCATTTGTCTGGCAAGTGGTTTAACAACCGAAGGCAGGCTTTACACTCTTGATGTTAATGAAGAGCTTGAAAATACTGTAAATAGCTTTTTTAAGGAAGCCGGTTTGCACGAAAAGATCAAACATATCGTGGGTGATGCAATGAAACTGATTCCTCAGATCAATGAAAAGTTTGACATCGTTTTTATTGACGCTGATAAAAAGAATTACTCAAACTATTATGATCTGGTTTTTGATAAAGTAAGACCAGGAGGATTTATCATAGCCGATAATGTTCTGTGGAGCGGGAAAATATTGGATCTAAACACCAACCGTGATACAGACACACTTTTAATAGATGCTTTTAACAAGAAAGTGCATTCCGATAAAAGGGTTGAAAAGATGCTTCTTCCGCTGAGAGACGGACTCATGATAGCAAGGAAATTATAACCTTTCAACTTTAGAATTTGAAATTAACGAACACTAATATAAAATGACAATAGATCTTAGAAGCGATACGGTTACAAAACCAACCAAAGGCATGCTTGAAGCCATGTTCAGCGCTCCAGTGGGTGACGATGTCTTTAATGAAGATCCTACCATAAATGCACTGGAAGAAAAAACGGCAAAGTTGTTTGGAATGGAAGCCGGCTTATTTTGTCCTTCCGGAACGATGACTAACCAGATCGCTATAAAAATTCATACTCAGCCCGGAGATGAGCTCCTTTGTGACGCGACTGCTCATATCTATAATTTTGAAGGTGGCGGCATCGCTTTTAACTCTGGCGTTCAGGCAAAGCTTATACACGGTGAAAGGGGTAGAATTTCTGCAAAGCAGGTAGAAGAGAACATTAATCCTTCCTTCGACTGGCTTACGCGCACGAGTCTTGTATCAATTGAAAACACGGGAAACCGCGCAGGAGGAAGCTTTTATTCACTGAAACAGATGCAGGAGCTTTCTGATACTTGCAAAAAACACAAGCTAAAATATCACCTGGATGGTGCACGTATTTTCAATGCAATTGTAGAGAGCGATTACGCGCCCGCAGAGCTTGGAAAGATCTTTGATTCAATTTCCGTCTGTCTTTCAAAAGGCTTAGGCGCGCCTGTTGGCTCACTCTTGCTTGGCGATAAAGAGATGATCAGGAACGCAAGACGCATCAGAAAAGTGTTTGGAGGTGGCATGCGTCAGGCGGGATTTCTTGCCGCTGCAGGCATCTATGCCCTTGATAATCATGTTAACCGTCTAAAGGAAGATCATGCCAGGGCTAAACGCCTGTCAGAAACAATGAGCAAGCTTGGCTTTGTTGAGAATGTCCTTCCGGTTGATACTAACATTATCATTTTTAATCTTAATGATAAACTTATCCCTGAGCAGTTTGTTCAAAAATTAGCAAAAGAAAATATTAAAGCAACCGGGTTTGGCAGACAAGCCGTTCGTCTGGTAACGCATCTGGACTTTGATGATAACATGCTGGAGAAAGTAGAAACAGTTTTAAAGAAAATACAATAATGCTAAAGATCGCGATAATATCAGGTAGTATAAGGATTGGACGTCAAAGCCATAATGTAGCTAACTATTTCAATAATTTCATTAAGGAAAACAAATTGGGCGAAGCCGAGATTCTCGACCTGAAAGAATTTAATTTTCCTGTTTTGGAAGAACGCTTATCCAAAACACCTGATCCTGACAAGTCTTCTTTATTATTTTCCGAAAAGATCAAAAATGCTGATATTGTAATTGTTGTCTTCCCCGAATACAACGGAGGATATTCCGCCAGCATAAAAAATGCTATCGATCTGCTATATGATGAATGGCACAGAAAGCCTATCGGACTTGTCTGTGTTTCATCCGGAAATTTTGGAGGTGTTAATGCCATGTCATTGCTTCAAACTGTTTTTTTGAAAATCAAAGCAGTGCCTTGCGCAACATTTCCGGTTCCATTAGTAGAGAAGAATTTTGATGATCATGGAAATGCTTTCAATAAAGAGGCTACCGATAAACGTGCCGGTGCGTTCATCAAAGAACTAACATGGTTTGCGGAAGCATTTAATAAAATGAAATAAGATGGAGATTAAACAGTTAACAGTTGGCTCAAAAGGAGTTTTTTATGTTGAAGAGGAAAACGAACATCTCGCTGAGTTAGGATATCATATGTCTGATTCTTCGACATTGGTGATCGATCATACTGAGGTTGATAAAAAACTATCTGGTAAAGGGATTGGGAAGCAGCTCGTGACCAAATCCGTTGAATTCGCGCGAGCTAATAAGCTTACAATAAAACCTGTATGTTCGTACGCTAAATCCCTCTTTGACAAAATTCGGGAATGGGATGATGTTTTAGCTAAATAACCAATAGTTTATTTGATTCTTTCCTTTCGAAAAAGAAGATAAACAATGGTGCATATCACTCCTGCCGCTGAAAACAAAAACATAGCCGAAGGATTATAAAGTGTCCAGATAAGCCCTGCAAGAGTACTTGAAATCATTGCTATTATACTTCCGCAGCTTGCATGAAATCCAATAGCAGTTCCAGTTTCCGAATGAGGGATCGTATTCGTTATCCATGCTTTTGAAATACCATCTGTCGCTGCTGCATAAATTCCATAAATAAAGAACAGAACGTACATCATTGTTTCATTCTGTAAAAAGGCCATTCCGCTATACACGATCACAAAAAGTATCAGCCCAAAAATAAAAGTCTTCTTCATCCCAATCTTATCCGCGAAAGAACCTAAGGGATATGCGAACAGCGCATACACAAGATTATAAAACACATATACACCTATGATATGCAGATCGTCCATCCCGGCAGTTTTTGCCATCAGTAACAGGAATACATCTGAGCTATTGAAAAGTGCGAAAAGCAACAATCCAGTTACGAGCTTTTTATATTCAGCCGGAGCTACCTTCCAATAAAGAAAGAACGAAAAGAAGTTCCCTTTCTTCAAATCCGGTGATGGCGCGATTGGCTTTTCTTTAATAAATAAGGTAAGTGCGACCACTGCTATTCCCGGAATAAATGTCAGAAGAAACAAGGTTTTATATTCCCCGGGATAGTAATAAAGAAATAGCAAAGCAAGTAATGGCCCTATGGCAGCACCCGCAGTATCCATGGCTCTGTGTAATCCGAAAACTTTTCCTTTATGCTCCTTGATCGTTTCAGATGATAACATTGCATCCCGTGCTCCTGTGCGCAGGCCCTTTCCGAGCTTATCCCCGATGCGTACAAACAGAACCCACACAGGATATGTAAACAACGCAAGCAAGGGCTTTGAGAATCCGCTCAGAATATATCCCCATTGAACAAACGGCAACCTCCTGCCTTTTTGATCTGAAAGCTTTCCGAAATATCCTTTGGAAATACCTGCTACCGCTTCAGCAATACCTTCCAGAATGCCGATCCATAAAGCTGTAAAACCAATCGTCTTTAAATATATGGGCATAACCGGAATAAGGATCTCACTTCCGATATCATTAAAAAAACTTATAAAACATAAGATCCAGACTGTCCGTGTAAAAATCTTTTGTTTCATCAGATAACTGAAGTTTTACTTAACTAAAAAAGGAATTGGCCTACCGGTGCAACCATTTGGAAACTGAATGTTCAGCATCATTGCAAGTGTTGCTGCAACGTCCGTTATATAAACCTGTTCGGATGAACTTCCGGGCTTAATGTTCCATCCGTAAAATATCAATGGAACATGCGTGTCGTAGCTATATGGTGAACCATGAGTAGTACCGGTCCGTTGATAATCAACCCAGGAAGGCAGATAGTTGATCAGTACATCTCCGGATCGTTGAGCATGATATCCTTTTTGCATCAGATACCTTGAACCTTCCGTGAACGATGTATTATTCATGGTCAAGCCTGTAACAACCTCTGAAACCCCTTCCATCTTTCTGATAAATGACGCTGCGTCATCCTGAACTTTTGATAAGTCCAGCTTTTTTTCATCGATCACTTTATGATTTAAAAACACCTGCTGATTCGACATAGATAACACAAGTGAATCTCCATACACCTGTTTTAAATAGTTTTTCAGCTCCCAATTCATCTTTCCTTCGTTAACATATCCTGCCGGTATTTTTAGATCAATTAAATAGGATGGCACTTCAGGTGCTGCATGATCTGCGGTCAGAAAAACAAGTACATTATCCTTTCCAAGCTGAGTGTCGAGGAACTTAAGTAACTCTGCAAGATCTTTATCTAAACGCAGATAGTCATCTTCCTGCTCGACAGAATTGGGCCCCCAGGTATGGCCGATATAATCAGGAGAAGAAAAAGAAACAGCGAGAAAATCCGTTGCTCCTGATTTTCCCATGTTCTCATTCTTTATCACTTCGATAGCGAGATCCTTCGTTAAAGAATTTCCAAACGGTGTGTTGCGGATGAGATTAAGTCCGTTATTCGCTGCCATAAGTCCGGGCAGATCATGCGGAAAAACAGGTTTACTTTCGCCCTTTAGGAGGCCTTCATACTTGTTATCATCTGCAATACTTTCACTATACTGATCCGCTGAAAGCAGTAAGTTCCATGGTTGAGAAAGATATTTTTTCGCAAGTTCTTTTTTATTGAATTCCGCCAACCAGGCGGGAAGCTCCTTCATATAATAAGTACTGGAAATAAAATTTCCGTTTCCTCCATCATACCAATAGGCTGCATTTGCAGTATGTCCGGCCGGCATGATCGCGCTACGATCTTTAAGTGCAATTCCTATCACTTTGGATTTCATATTAGAAGAGATCCGAAGTTCATCTGTTATTGTAGAAGTGAAATTATTCAAAGGAGATCTTTTCCCTTCATTAGATGTACTGCCTACTCCGCTTACTGAATTGTCTTCAGCGCAATAAATGTATCTATTTGTTTTATTATCATACCACTCGTTTGCAATGATACCGTGCACTGCAGGAGTAGTTCCTGTATATATCGATGCATGTCCTGGACCGGTATAAGTAGGAACGTAATTGTAGTTTGTATTTCGGCAAAAAAATCCTTCGTTCACTAAACGTTTAAATCCATCGCTGCCGAATTTATCCCAGTAACGATAAATATAATCGTAACGCATCTGGTCAACGACAATTCCCACTACAAGCTTAGGCTTGGCTGGTGGAGGCGGGAGAGCCTTACGCGCACTCAAATTAAATGTCAAAACAGTTAATAAAATACTTAATATTAATCTCATGTTATTTTTTTTAATTAAAATTCTTTATCACTTTCAACACCAAATAATTTTCCCTGCTTGAATAATTTAAGCTCCTTCTTAAGCAACTTTGCATTTTGCTTTGTAAGCTCAGCAGGGTCAAGAGATGACAAATCAGGCTTACCGGCATTCACCCATGCGGTGTACCAGAAGTCTGCTACAGCTGCAATTGAGGCTTTCATCTGCTTTTCTACCATTCCATTTAATGCTATGTGCAATTGCTTGGTGTATTCATCAGAATAAACAGTTTGACCGTATTTACTTTTGATAACCTTTCCTGATGCATCCGTTTTAAAAAGCTTATTCTCCGGAGTAGCTGTCCTTAATGCTTTATCAATGATCAATAAGGTATCCTTTAATTTATGAGAGTTAAAGATAATTCTCCAGATTTCCTTGTCCACGTCATCAATAAACTTTGCATCACGGGAATTGTAATTATAATCCTTTCCGAAAACTTCCGGCATTCTCGATTCCCAAAGCGCATGAATGCCTTTCTGTTCGGTAAGCTGTCCGTCATAGTTAGCAGATGTATGCAAAGGCATGTGTGCATCGCCAAGGTAATGGCCAAGATCAGCTGCGATAAAAAGGATTTCTGTCTTCTTCTTTTCTTTAAATGCTTTTGTAAGCTTCTCCATCAGATCATGCATATACCATGGTAAAATTCCGTTCGACTGAAGGAATTTTTCATCGTACTTCTTTTTCAGCTCTTCGGTATTTTTCGGAAGACTGTCGAACGAACCAAAATTTTCAAGATCTACGAAATGGCGAGGATTCTCTGCTTTGTCGTTCAGTGTATATTTTCTAAGATCCGGAACCGTTGACTCTTGTGTAATGAAATCAATGTGATTGTAAAAAAAAGGACGCAAAGGATCAGGTAAAGCAAAAACTGCGGCCCTATCAATGTGCTCATGACCAAATGTTCCCCAGGAAATGGTAAAGGCTGCAACAGAAAGAGCTGCAATAGTAAATAATCTTAAATGTAATTTTTTCATTTTGTTAATTAATAGGCTAATGTCGTTATAAAGATTGTTTAGTTAAAAAGTAAATCAGCATCAGGCATACAGTTACGCTGATCAGAATATTTAATGCCGCAAAAAGAAATTGACCTGAACGGACTAGTTCAACCGTCTCGTAGCTAAAACTGGAAAAAGTGCTGAAGCCTCCGCAAAATCCTATTACAATGAATGTTTTGAGTGAAGGGCTCATTACAATCTTTTCGCTAAAATAGCCTATTGCCAAAGCGAGAATGATACAGCTCAAAATATTGGAGCATAAGGTCGCCAATGGAAAAGATGATCTGAAATTATTGCGCAGTAATTCAGAAATACCATAACGTGATAAGCTTCCTAAGCCACCACCAAGAAAAACGAAAAAAAGGTTATTCATTGTCTCTTCCAGTATTATTCTATTTTTTCAATTCGTGAATCGACTAACAGAAAAAGCTTATACACCACAGCTCCGATCCCCATCCCAACAATAGCACCTCCTGCAATATCAGCAGGGTAGTGAACCCCATTATAAATACGGCTGTAAGACACAATAGCCGCCCAAATAAAAACCGATATGCCAAAATATTTTATTCGATTGTAAAAGAGCAAGCTGAGAAACATTGCAAGCGCAAAACAATTTGCAGCATGCGATGATATGAAACCATACGTTCCGCCACAAGATCCATTCACGTGCACTTGTGATTGAATAAGTAAATTATGGCAAGGCCGGTAACGTAAAAAAACATCTTTGAAAGCATGAACTGAGATCTGGTCGGACATTACTATAACAAGCGCAGCTGCAATCGCAACTAACCATGTTCGTTTATTGAAGTGTTTCCAAACCAGAAAGAGAAAGAAAGCATATAAAGGAATCCAGAAAAATTTGTAGCTCATCCAATACATTAATGTATCAAAGAACATATTGTGATGACTGTTCAAAAACAGAAAAAGTTGAGTATCGATTTCTTTGATTTTATCGATGAAGTCTGATACCATTCTTTCTATTAATAATCGAAACTGTTTTCCTTACTGTTCAGTTGCTTCCAGATCTCGTCCTTGAGTTCAACAATTCCCTGGCCGGATTGCGCAGAGATATAATGCAGGGGAACCGTCTTTTTTTCTTTAAAGCGCTTATTCAGATCTTTCTTCATTTCAGCAAGAAGTTCCTCATCAAGCATATCGCATTTGGAAATTGCAACAATTCGTTTTTTATGAAGTAATTCAGGATTGAACTGATCCAGCTCATTAAGCAATATCTTATATTCCTTGATGATATCATTTGTATCAGCTGGGATCAAAAACAATAGAGTAGAGTTACGCTCGATGTGACGAAGAAAACGCAATCCTATTCCTTTACCTTCATGGGCACCCTCTATGATCCCTGGAATGTCGGCCATTACAAAGGATTTGTAATCACGGTATTTTACAATTCCCAAATTAGGAACAAGCGTTGTAAAAGGATAATTCGCGATCTCAGGCTTGGCTGCAGACACGACTGATAACAAAGTAGATTTTCCTGCATTAGGAAACCCGACAAGTCCGACATCAGCAAGCACTTTTAATTCAAGGATCTTCCACTCCACCCTTCCGTCTTCTCCCGGCTGTGCATAACGTGGTGTCTGGTTGGTTGAAGATTTAAAATGGTCATTACCTAATCCTCCTCTTCCACCCGGAACAATGATTATTTCCTGCCCGTCTTCAGATACCTCTCCTTCTATTTCTCCTGTTTCAGCATCTTTGATGATTGTTCCCAAAGGAACTTCAAGGATCTCGTCTTTACCTTCCTTCCCTGTCATCCTTGCACTTCCGCCACTGCCTCCATCTTCCGCGATCACATGTTTACGGTATTTTAAGTGGATCAATGTCCAGAACTGCTTATTGCCTCGAAGAATGATATGTCCGCCCCGTCCTCCATCACCACCGTCAGGACCACCTTTGGCAGTAAGCTTACTTCTGTGCAGATGCACCGAACCACCGCCACCTTTACCGGAGCGGCAACATATTTTTACATAATCAACAAAATTTGTATCCATACCCTACTGTACTAACTTTATATTGGGCGGTCATCCTGAACTTGTTTCAGGATCTGCGCCAGACTCAACAGAACTTATCTTCTCTTTTTTCCACTTTTTTTAACAGCCTTTTTAGGAGCTGCTTTTTTTGCGGAACGCTTGATCATTTTCTTAACAGTTTTTTTAAATGATCTTTTCGGAGCAATTTTCTTAGCTACTTTTTTGACTGCTTTCTTAACTGTCTTTTTCACGCTTACCTTTTTGACAACCTTCTTGATCGTCTTTTTAGCAGTGACTTTCTTAACAACCTTCTTAACTAACTTCTTAGCGACAGGTCTTTTAGCCGCAACTTTTTTCACAAGCTTTTTAACTGCTTTTTTAACCACCTTTTTAGCGCTTGTCTTTTTAGCTGCTACTTTTTTCGCAACAATTTTTTTGGCAGCGCCTTTCTTAGAGCTTGCGGTTTTTGATATAGCCGGACGAACAGCTTTAGCCGCTGTTTTTATTTTTTTCTTAGCTATGGCTTTTTTAGCTGCCGGCTTCACCTGAGCTTTTGCCGCAGGCTTCACTTCTTTCTTTGCAGCAGGCTTAGCAGCAATCTCCACTTTTTTCGGAGCAGCTTTGCCAACTTTCTTTTTAGTAACCGGCTTGTTCGAAACCGGTGCTTCTTCCTTTTTAGTGAATACATTCTTCACCATCTCCACAACCTTCGCAACAACCCCTTCAGCTTCCGGTGCTTTAGGAGTTTTTTCGCTCTGAGTAAAATTGATCGCGTTACAAAGCCCTTCGAAGATCTCATCAATACTTCCGATTCCATGCACCGAACGATATTTGTTCTGAGCCATGTAATAATCTTTTAAAGGAGCTGTTTTTGTATTGTACTCACTAACACGTTTGCGGATGATCTCTTCGTTCTGATCGTCAGGACGGCCACTGCTCTCACCGCGTAATAATAAACGTTTTGTTAATTCTTCATCGTCTACTTCAAGTGCAAGCATCATGGAAATCCCTGTATTTTTCTCTTTCAGCAAAGCATCGAGGGCCTCAGCCTGAGCAGTAGTCCGTGGGAAACCATCGAAGATGAACCCTTTAGCATCAGGATTCTGATCCAGCTTAGAACGGATCATCCCAATAACAACCTCGTCAGGTACCAGGATCCCGGCATCCATTAATTTCTTTGCTTCCAGACCAAGTTCCGTTCCGGCAGTTATTTCGCTGCGCAAAAGATCGCCTGTTGAAAGATGCACCAATTGATAAGCTGAAATTAATTTTTCGGATTGAGTTCCTTTACCTGCACCCGGAGGGCCGAATAATACGATGTTTAACATAGGTTTAGTTATTGGTTAATGGTTAATTGAGTTAATAGGCCAAGCTATAATAAATGCAGATGGGTCGTGCGTTAGTTAACCCATTTGACTAATTACTGATTCCTAATTATCGAGTACATAAATATCCGGAAGGTTTCTACCCAGTCCGTCATAATCCAATCCGTAACCTACAAGAAAATCATTCGGAACAACGATTGCCACGTAATCAAGCTCGATCCGTTTGCGGTAAGCTTCAGGTTTGTATAGCAATGTTGCGATCTTTATTTCCGCAGGCTCCATTGCTTCAAGCTGCTGCACAACTGCTTCAATAGTGAGTCCTGTGTCAACTATATCTTCAATGATAACAACAGTTCTCCCTTTTATATCTTCATTTAGTCCGATCAGCTGCTTTACACTTCCGCTTGTGGAAGTACCATGATAGGATGAAACTTTTACGAAGGAGATCTCACAATCGATGGTCAATTTTTTCATAAGATCCGAAGCGAACATGAACGAACCATTCAGTACAGCAAGGAACAATGGTTTCTTATCTTTCAATTCAGTATTTATGCGATGAGCCACCTCGCCAACAGCCTTATTTATTTCGGTTCCCGGAATATTTACCCTGAATGTTTTATCTTTTAAAGTTACCTTACTCATACGCAATATTTGAACTGCGAATTTAAGTAAAATATACCTATGAAAAACGGCCGATTTTATTTTATTCTTCGCGCTAAAAAAGGTAATTTTACCGCTTAACCATAAACAAAAAACAAGCATATTATGACACCGAAAGTGAGCATTATTATGGGCAGCACATCAGACATGCCAATCATGCAGGAAGCAGCAAAAATCCTTAATGAATTTAAAATTCCTTTTGAAATCAATGCTTTAAGCGCACACCGTGTACCTGAACAGGTTGCAGAATTCGCGAAAAACGCACATACAAAAGGAATCCGTGTTATCATTGCCGGTGCCGGTGGCGCAGCACATCTTCCGGGTGTAGTGGCTGCATTTACCCCGCTACCTGTTGTTGGCGTACCTTGCCGCTCTTCAATTTCCATTGATGGTTGGGATTCGGTTCTTTCTATATTACAAATGCCTCCGGGCATTCCCGTTGCGACTGTAGCACTTGATGGCGGACAGAATGCCGGTATCCTTGCTGTGCAGATCCTTGCTGCAGGTGACGATGCCTTGCTCCAGAAAGTGTTAGAATACAAAGAAAACCTGAAAAATAAGATCCTGAAAGCTAATAAAGAGCTATCAGAAATCAAGTTCGATTTCAAAACGAACTAGTATTTAAATTCTGTTAATGAAAAGAATTACCGTTTTGTTTATTGCCTGCGGCATTTTTTCAGCCGCATTGGGTGGTAATGAAGATTATCCTATCGGACCGCGTTCCTCAGCAATGGGGAACGCTTCCGTTTCTTTGAGTGATATGTGGAGCGCACATCATAACCAGGGCGCACTTGGTTTTGTTCGTGATGCCGGAGCCGGTGTGTCCTATGAGAACCGCTTCCTCTTGAAAGAAATAAGCGTTCGTGGTGGTGTTGCAGTCCTTCCTGTTAAGGCAGGGACTTTTGGTATTTGTATCACTAACTTCGGTTACTCACAATACAACGAAAACAAATACAGTGTCTCCTTCGGTAAAGCCTTTGGCGACAAATTATCTGCTGGAATTGCCATTGATTACCTTACTACAAAAATTGCTGAAGGGTACGGAAGTAAAGGCGTGCTTGCTGCAGAAGCGGGTATCGTTGCTAAGCCGATTAAGAATTTGAATATCGGGGTGCATGTTTTTAATCCTACACGGGCAAAGATCTCCGATTACGATGATGAGCGCTTGCCTACCATCATCCGTTTGGGAGGAGATTATACTTTCTCTGAAAAAGTTATCCTAGCGATCGAAGCACAAAAGGATATCAGGTATAAACCTGAGTTCAAAGCAGGAATTGAATACAAGGCAGTAAAGGAGTTCTATCTGCGTATCGGGATTTCAACGAATCCAACTTTAAGCACGTTTGGCTTTGGCATTAATCTGAAAAACATCAAGATCGATCTGGCTGCAAGCTATCATCAAACGCTGGGGATCAGCCCGCAACTTGGCCTAAGCTATGTATTTGCGAAAACGGAAAAATCCAAAGGATAAGCCTTGAAGAATCCTATCTATATCCGAATATCGAACTCGTTTTTTTTCTTTGCCGGAAAAAAAACATTCTCACTTTTAACTCTTACACTTTTAACATTTTCTCTTTTCGCTCAGGATACCATCATTCCTAAAACAGACGACAGTGATCTCCAGCAAAGACTTGAAAACATCACTGAAGACAGCCAGAACGAAGATGCTGACTACACTACTTTCCTCGATGCGCTAAATCAATATAAAGAGCATCCGATCAATCTGAATAATACGACTATTGAGGAATTGCGTTCATTACAAAGCCTGACCGATATTCAGATCAATAATCTTTTCAGGCATATCAAAAAAAACGGGAAGCTTCTTACCATCTATGAATTGCAGGGAATCAGTGGGTTTGACCTTCAAACCATTCATAAGATCCTTCCTTACGTTCGTGTTGCCGATAATTTCAATTCCTCACATTTCAGCCTAAAGGAAATGTTTAAAGATGGTTCGCATACTGTTTTATTACGCTACGGCAGGACCATTGAAGAACAAGCCGGATTTACTGCAATTGACAGCACAAAACTATATGGAAGTCAAAACTCGCGGTATATTGGAAGTCCGGATAAACTTTACGCACGTTATCGCTTTACCTATGGAAACAATGTAAGCTGGGGTGTGACTGCTGAAAAGGATCAGGGAGAATTATTCTTCAAGGATAATCAGCGCTTTAAATACAACTGGTATGACTCCACATTGAATGGTAAACAAAAGACCGGCTTTGATTTTTATTCCGCCCATTTTTATCTGCATAATATACGTTTTATCAAATCACTTGCGATCGGTGATTATCAGGCTTCATTCGGTCAAGGGCTAACCATGTGGAGCGGATATGGTTTCGGAAAAACTTCTGATATTGTCAGCTCCAAAAAATCTGCTAACGGGATCAAGCCTTATGCTTCTGTAGATGAGAACCGTTACCTCCGCGGAGGGGCAGCGACAGTTGCACTAAAGAAATTCGAAGCAACTGCATTCTACTCCACCAAACGTGTGGATGCAAATGTGACGGACACTTTACCTGACGGAGAAATTGCGGCCATCTCTTCGCTTCAGGAAACCGGTTACCATACCACAGCTTCAGAGATCGCGGACAAAGACGCAATACAGCAAACCGTATACGGAGGAAATATTTCATACAAAAGCACTCAGTTCAATATAGGCTTTACAGGCATGCACTATGAGCTTAATGCAGACCTTAAACGAAGTCTGGGTATCTATAATCAGTTCGAGTTCAACGACCGCCAAAATACGAACTTAGGAATTGATTATAACTTCATTATTCGCAATTTCAATTTTTACGGGGAAGAAGCAATGAGTGCAAATGGCGGCAAAGCATTCTTAAATGGTGTACTCGTCAGCCTGGATCCACGATTAGCATTATCGGTGGTACACCGCAATTATGACAGAAATTATCAAAACCTGTTAAGCAACGCTTTCGCTGAAAACACAACAGCAAGTAATGAAAAAGGTCTTTATGTAGGAATGACTGCCAAACCAACATCACGATTCACACTCACTGCATATTACGACCGATTTGAATTTTTATGGCTGAAGTACCAGGTCAGTGCGCCTTCCAGAGGAACAGACTACATGGCCCAGCTTAATTACACACCTTCCAAAAAATTTGATGCATATCTGAGGGTCCGCTCGAGAAGCAAGTTTAAAAACACTTCGGCAGATATTGATGAGATAGATTTTATAGTTCCTTATGAACAAACCAACTACCGGATCAACACTTCCTTTTCTGTTTTGCCATCAATAAAATTAAAAAACAGGCTCGAGTTTGTTGACTATAAAATGGATAACAACAAAACTGAAAAGGGGTTTCTTATTTACCAGGATATTACTTACAGCAAGGTTGGAAGCAAGTTTTCCGCAAGCCTTCGCTACGCATTATTTCAAACCGACAGCTATAATGTCCGGCTTTATGCTTATGAGAACGATATGCCCGGAGCGTATTCCATTCCCGCATATTACGAACGTGGCTCAAAGTTTTATATCCTTCTTGATTACAACATAACCAGAAGAATTGAAGTGTGGCTGCGTTTTGCCCAAACTGTTTACGATAATAAAAAAGTGATCTCAGAAGGATCACTGACTGAAATAAAAGGAAATACAAAATCGGAGATCAAAGCTCAGGTACGATTTAAATTCTGACCATAAAAAATTAACAATGGGTTCGAAGTTAAAAAACATTCGGCTTGCTTTAAAATGGACAGGATTCTTTATTCCTTTTACGTTTTATTTCTGCCTTTTCTTTATTGCAGCTTACGTTGGATATTCCTGGTTGCAGCACAAAGCAGGAATTCCTGATTCAGCATACAGGGATATTTTCTCATTACTTCTACGTTTTACATCCGGCTTTTGCCTGATCTTATTATCTGGCGGATTGATTGCGGTGATCATACCCTTTGTGTTCTTTATCATTAAGAAAAGGAAGAACGGCATCAACTTCAGCATAGACACCAAACCTGCAACCGAACAATCAAAACAGCCTGTCACCTTACACATTGATCCTATCCTTAAGCCTATACTCGGTTTTGTTAAGATCAGATTGAAATACGATACCCAGAATTATTCGGAGAAATTCTCATTGATAAAACGATCCCAAAATAAATTATTTACAACAGAACTAGATGGAACTTATTACTGGGACCTTCCGGAGATCAAGGAATACAGGATCGAAAAAGCGGTGATCTATTTTGAAGATTTTTTTCAATTTTTTTCCTTTGCAGTTTCATTGCATACTACACGTGGCTTTCATACTTATCCCGTAACACGTGAATCAAAAAGTATAGATGCATTCCCGCGTAAAACCGAAGAGACCAGCACACGCATTGAAGAAATTAAAAAGGTGGAAGGCGAGCACATAAATTATAAGAACTTTGAAAGCAATGATGACGTAAGACGTATCGTCTGGAAGATCTATGCAAAAAACAAAGAGCTTGTTGTGAGGATCCCGGAAGTGCTCGATCCTTATGCGTCCCACATGTATCTGTACACTTCGTTCTTTTCCTCTTTTGATGTAGAGAATAATGAGGTGATCAGAATACCTTTCCTTAATTATTACAAAACTATCTGCTGGTCGGTCTACAATCAGCTCGTTAAAAAAGGTTTTGACGTGAGATATATTGCAGACCAGGACATTCCGAAAAATGGTATTGGAAGCAATGAAGAGCAAGCACGTTTCGCGATCAGCGTTAGTAAATGGCACCGTGATAAAGAATTGCGCGATTTTGTAAAAGCAAAAGATGCTTCCGTTGTGATCATCTCGTCTCTAAGCGATCCGGAACAGGTTAAACAATTACTTGAAAGCAACGGAAGGGATATCAGCTTCGTTTTTGTTCCCTTAACCCAGGGATTGAATAAACAAAACATCGGTGCCTGGCTGCAATGGCTTTTTGTCCAGCAGGAAAAAGATTCGATCGCTATTTACAGAACAAGCTGGAGCTTATCACTATTGCGGCTGAAAGTAATGAAGAATGAAAAACAGATAAAGCAGCTGTTGGATCAGTATGAACGATCAACAATTTTACATCAATCAAATTAAGAGAGAATGCCAATAGGAAAAGTATATAGTTATAAAAAAATGCTGGCGCAACTGCTTTTACTTGCGGTTCCGACAGCTATTCTTTTTTTCTATCTGCTCTGGGATGCAAATCTATTTTATAATATACTTGAGAACAACTGGATCAGCCAGGGGATCTATTTTTCATCAGGCCTCTTCGTTGCGATCTGTTTTTATTCTTACCGCTTTCGTTTTTTCACAACTGCATTTTTTGTCTTCCTCTTTTGTTACTCTGTTTATAAACTCTTTGGAAGCTTGAGCTTCGGGGAGTTCGACTCCTTCTATTTATCCATCCAGTTCCTGATCTTCAGCTTTTTGTTTTCATTAGGTTGGCTGGCAGGATTCGGTTTTAGCAGGTCGAGATATTTTACAATAGCATGGTGTGTTTTATTGCTGGTTTCTAAGATCGTTGTAGTAAGTAAAACAACAGACATAACAGTTAATGCGCTGATCAATGCCTTTGTTCCCGTTCTTGCTTACACCTTTTACATCATATACACAGCCGAGCTGATCAGAAACATGAATGAGGAAGAACCTCGTTTCGCATGGTTTGTAACAAAGAGATTAGCCGGATTCGGATTAGTCATTCTTCTTTTGTTTTTCATGATTTTTTCCGTTTTCAAAAATGATTTCCAGGCCGTTGAAAAAGAATGGGGCGGTTCTCAGGCGCAAAACGATAAGAAGGGGAAGGACAAGAGTGAGAACATGAATAAGAAGGATAGCAAAGGTAATGTAAGTAATAAGGATCAGACCAAGCTCACTGGATCGTTAAGCAAGGACAAGCAACTTGTTTTTGTTGCGAAGCTGGATAATTATTTTGATGATGGAATCACTGCCAATCCGCTTTATTTTACGGCTTTTTATTACACAAAGTTTGATACCCTGACCCAAACATTTGAACGCGACAGTCTGGTACCTCACAACGATCTCTTCCTTCCCGATCCATCAAGAATTCCATTATACTTTTCAAAAACTGATTCTTCAGTCATTAAAAATACACATGCGACAAAAAGCAGAAAAGTAGTCAGTGCAGATATTTACAAAGTTGTACTTGCTCCGGACGCATTCCTTGCTCCGTCAACTTCTTTCTCCTGTCAACCTATGTCGGTCCCGAAAGAATTCAAGGATCAATATAAGAGTTCGTATCGTGCCAAAATGTGGGTTAGTGATCTCAACAGCGCTTATTTTATATACAATCCTGCAGGAAATCAACAGCTGCAATCATTTCAAGAATTTCGTTTTAACAGGCTTCGTGAGATAAAAAAAATAAAAGGCCCGGATAAACAGTTCATGGATTATTACACCTTCATGCCTAAGGATGAAGAATACAAAAAGATCTCTGAGCTGGCGAAACAGATCACAGCAAATGCACCCACTCCAATAGATAAAATGATTGCGATCCGGGATTACTTTTTGAGCAAGAATGAATTTGGTCAGCCGCTTTTTAAATATTCTGATAATCCCGGAATCCCCGGAATTCCCAGTGCGAATAAACTGACCTACTTTTTACTCGAGAACAGAAAAGGATATTGCGCCTACTTTGCAGGAGCAACTTTATTCATGCTACGTTCATTGGGAATTCCTTCCCGGATAGCTGCCGGATATCTCACCGTTGACAGGAGCAGCAAAAATCCCGGGTGGTATTGGTTCTACGCTGATCAGGCGCATGCATGGACACAAGTTTATTTCCAGGATTACGGATGGATGGATTTTGACACTACAGTTCCTGATGTGAATACGCAGCAATCGCCACAACCTGATGGAACACCACCAATGAACATTCCACAAACGTATATGGTTGCGGATGGCGAAATCACGAATGTGAATGTCGCGAAGAAACAGATCAGCTTGAAAATAAAGAAGCTACTTTATCACGATAAGGATTACGAAAGTCCAACTGCAACAGAGTTGACAGTTGATGTTTCGATCGCTACAATATCTGCTGATACAGGAGCTGTAGCCATTTCATCTTTAACAAAAGGCATGCACATAACAGCAGTTTCGTATTCTGAAGCACTTAAGAATATTCTGGCCGACAAAAATGATGATCTCAATTCGATCTTAAAAAAGCTGCCCGCTCCTGTTCCGGTGGATGAAGTAAAACTCTTTTTAAAGGACGAAGTAAAAGATCAGAAAAAACAGGAAGAAGCGAAAGCGAAGGAGCCAATCGACTGGATAAAAGTCATGACCCGAATGTTGTTAACGCTTGCAGGATTAATTATTTTGGTCTTCCTGAGCCCATGGCTCATATGGCTATTCATGAATGCAAAAGCGAAAGGAAATAATTCAGATAAAGCATTTCACTGCTATCGCGCATCATTGTATTATCTGAATCAGCTTGGATACAGCAGAAACGGGAAAGGACCGCAGCAATATGCTACGGAAGTAGACGCTAACTTTGGAACTTCTTTCATAGGATTCAACAATGCTTATCAGAAAGCGAAATACAGCCGGCAAACACTGACAGATGTAGAGATTAAGTTACTCAATAACTCATACGACAATTTCATTAAATCTGTGAGATCACACATCCCTTTTAAAACAAGGTTGAGCAGGTTCTTAAATATTTACAACACGATTCATTATTTTTCACAACCTAAAATAAGTTAGAAATGGAAGAGACAATCAAGATCGAACAAGCGCTTGATAATATTAAGAAGCTGGTAGATAATATAGAAACAGTAATTCGCGGAAAACGCGAACAGATTCAGTTTGTACTGACAGCGCTTCTTGCCAAAGGGCATATACTCATGGAAGACAATCCCGGAACAGGCAAAACAGTGATGGCAAAAACGCTTGCAAAAAGCATTTCCGGATCTGCAAATGAGTCGGGCGCCAACTTCAAAAGGATCCAGTTCACTCCGGATCTGCTTCCTATGGACCTCATCGGCTCTCATATTTTTGATGATGTTAAAAAAGAGTTTGTGTTTAAAAAAGGCCCGCTCTTCTGTAATGTTCTTCTTGCCGATGAGATCAATCGTGCGTCACCGAAGGTACAGTCAGCATTGCTTGAATGTATGGCAGAGCACCAGATCACAATGGGAGAGACAACCTACCCACTGGAAAAGTTATTCTTCACAATAGCCACACAGAATCCTGTAGAGATGGAAGGAACATATCCATTGCCTGCAGCGCAGCTCGATCGTTTCTTCATTAAAATTTATTTCGGCTATGTTGATGAAACAACCGAGCTGAACATTTATAAGGATTATCTTGGAATCCAAAACAACCAGGATCATATTCAACAGGTATTAAGCATGAATGAGATCCTGTTCCTGCAACAGGAAACAGAGAAAGTGTTTATCCATGAAGAGATCATCACAGCCGTTAGAAACATAGTTCGCGAAACCCGTAACCACCCGGATATAGTTCTCGGAGCTTCAGTGCGAAGCGGGATCACCTTCCTTAAATGTTTGAAGGCATTTGCTTTAGTGAACGGAAGAACATTTGTCACAGAAGATGACCTGCGCGGCATTACAGCCGCAGTGCTGGATCACAGGCTGATCTACCGCAACCGTGAGGCAAAACAAAAAGCGTTGACCATTATTCTGGGAAGAGAGCTCGACAGATTAAGTAAATTAAATCTAACAATAAACAGAACTGTTTTTGCACCACCTGCTCAAGACATATAAACGAAAAGCACTTTTACTGCTTTTGATCATCCATTGTGCACTACTGAATGTTTCAGTAATGGCGCAGATAAATTCTGCTGCCCGCTATGAGATAGATGCAAAACGGATCGGTGTTGCTCCTACAGATAAAGATGCGCTTCCACGAAGCCGCGAATTCATCAGGCTCGACAGTACCTATTATGTCGGGCATATGTATGAAGGGCTTTATAAGTTTGAACGCAGCGCAGATTACCTGGGCTATAAGTTTGCTGCTGTTCCTTTACGGAAAGCTTTCGACCTTCTTTCAAAAGATTATGGCGACCGGCTACGAAATCTTTATTCGTCTGTTATTTATTATTCACAGTATCAGAGCCGGATGGCGGACCTTTACCAGATCGCGTATGCTCTTCAGAACTGCTACAACAGCATTGAAATGCCTGACTCTTCAATGGCTTTGCTCGATAGACTGGAGAGTTTCCATTTCCAGAAAGATTTTTTCAATGTCTATAACGAGCGGGCATGGATCTATCATCGCAACAGATTCTTCACTTCAGAAAAATTTCATTTTCTGAAAAATTCGGTTGAAGAGAATGAAGCGATGGCGTTCCGTTGCTGTCAGTTTCAGATGGAGATGATATCGCGGAATAAAGACATTAATGATTATTGGTTTGGTCCGGATCAAAGCAGAGATGACATATTAAGCGTTGACCACAATCTGGCCCTGCTTCACTGCTACAATACAAATTATGACAGCGCTGAATATTATTATCAGCGTTTGATAGAAGGCGACAGGATCCTTTGGGGAAATTATGCAAGCATGCAGCATGAGCTCGCTAATATTGACACCTCAATCATGTATTATTCGATGCCCCAAAGTGCCCGTGAACACGCGCTTAGCGAACCAGACTATTACCTGCCTTCCTTATATATTTATGGCGCACGCACCAAAGAAGCGATCACGATGGTGCGGAACAAGATAGATGAAAGTGGCTCCACTCCGGGTTTTGGATGGTATAATATTGCGCTTGCAAGAAGTTATCTGTATGACGGTCAGCTCGACAGCACCGAATTCTTTCTTGACAAAGCAGCCAATTTCAGGGAGCTGCACCTTCATACCACGCTTACACAGTCACAATATGAGTTTACGATCAATTTGCTTCGTGTGCAGATGCTCGACAAAAAGATGGACATGGTAAAATTCCTTAATAAGGGATGGTGGTATTCCATCAGTGATCTGTACGATATCATTTCTTTGAAAATTGAAAAGCTCATGACCGAATATGTTGTGGTGAATGAGCTGGCAAATAATCCTGAACGAAAGCGGATTGTTTATGATCTTTTTTGCGGGGAATCTACGGTTACATACGATGAGATCATGTATCTGATGAGAGATTTTAATTCGTCTTATTTTAAGAATCTATGTAACTACAGTAAAGAAAATGATAAGCGGGCTGCAGTAAGAAAATATTTCAGTCTGGCGGCCGCTCAACTCAAGCTTGAAAACGGTGACGAGGAAGACGCCTTGCAGGAAGCAATGCAAATAGATAATGAACTTGATCCTGATGGCAGTAATTTACTGGACACAGCAAACGAAAAGCTTTTTCAGGCGAGAATGTACGAGCTTTTGGCGCAGGCTTCAGATGATAAAGATGGAAACAAGAAAGGAATATATGCAAACAGCTTCCTCGAAAAGTTTCCACAGCTGATCCCTTTCTCCGGGATCAAAATGAAGATGAAGCTTACCGTTGCAGGTGATATGGACGAAATTTCAAAAGATGTCCTCGATGATCTTAAAGACTGTAATATCGATTGGGCAGAAAATAACGAAACAAATATTGCTGAAGTCAACATCCTGTTCAAGAAAAAAGGAAAGAATTATCAGGTGTTTTTTAATGTAAAAAGTGGAAACGGACTGAACATTGTTCCTGAAGGTCAAATGATCTTTAAAGAAGCGAAAGGTACAGGAAAAGAATTAGCATTGCGTCTCTTTGGAAAGGGTGGCGGACTGGAATACGAAGCAGAGAATGAAACAGAAGAGCAATTACCCTAATATTAAAAAGAAAATAGAATGGCCGAAATAAAGATCAACAATCAGAAAGTAGTGTTTGATGACATTCTAAAAATCGAAAAAGCAAATATAAGTGCGGGAGAAAAGCATTACTCAAGGTTAAGAATTAACCGCCAGGAAGCAGCGACTGTGCTTGTCTTTAATACAGATACGAAGAAGGTCATACTGACAAAACAATACCGCTACGCGATCCATGATAAGGTTTCTGAGCCCATCTACGAAACACTTGCAGGTAAGGTTGATGCGGGTGAAAGCCCGATGGAAGCAGCGATCCGTGAAACTGAAGAGGAGATCGGCTACAAAGTACCAAAAGAGAACATGAAGCTTTTAGCTTCCTGTTTTGCATCCCCGGGATACACTTCTGAAAAGTTTTATGTGTTTTACGCAACCGTAAGCACCAAAGACAAAGTGAATGATGGCGGGGGATTAAAGGAAGAAAATGAAAACATCCAGGTGATTGAAATGGAAGTTGCTGAGTTCAAAGAGTTGGTCCTTAACGGAAAGATCGAAGATGCGAAAACGTACGTTGCAGCAGTATTTTTCCTCCAATCGAACTGATTGACCATTAATAAACTATCTCATAACCATTCAACTTCAACAGCTCCGGTGCTTTGAAGCGCACCTTCGGAATAAAGTAACCATCTCCTTTTTTAAACACGTGGATGAAGTCCATCTTCGTATCGGGTTTACAAAAAGCCTGTAAGCGTTTCAGCTGCTCGGTTTTAAATTCAAGGTCCTTGTAAACGATCTTGCCGCTTCCGGTCACCGATTTCAATGTTAATGTGATCAATCCCCTTATCAGCTCGATGCTGGCGTGAAATATTTCACCGGTATGGAGCTGAGTGATCTGTTCATACGCCTTTCCTGCCTGGTACTCGGAAGGGTAAACAACACCGATCCTTGGTGTCGCATCCTTATATAATTTGATTATCATTTGCATGGAGCAAAATTACTATCATCAGTAGAGGAGTGTAGCTATAAAATATAGTTTGTTACTAAACTTTTTGGAATTGCTGTCGCGGACACGATGTTATTCCAAATGGGTTGAAGGGAGGCGTGTAAATAATATAGTAGTCATGATCGTGAGGCTATAAGTAATCAGCAATAACATTAAGTCATCATTTATGCGCCCAAAAGTAATGTATAAGGACAAAGCTGTGAGAGTGATACAGAAGACGATGATCACAAGTTTGATCCAAGTAGCTTTCCATTCCAATACGATCAATAAGCGTAACAATAAGGAAAGTAATATTAAAGTAGGAATCGAAAATAAAAGACTGCAGAAAATTGAAAATATTGAAAAGCCGATTGTACCGATAACAAAATGCGCCACAACCATCAGGTTGAATATTCTATCCAGAAGCACCGTTAGCAAAGGGGAACAGCAGCAGGTTATCAGCCAGATCCTGATACTAAACTCGAAAGGTGTTCTTTGTGTCATTAGATCTTCTAAAAAGAATTGAATTGAAGAAGTACAAAAGCATCAGGAAATGTGAACAATTTCACTTCCTTTTCACCACACTATTCACCAACGGATCAATCCTCCGGATCTTCCTCTATTTCGATCAAAGGTACTTTGAGTGCTTCCCTCCTGCTCTGACGTTTGTCAATCGATAAAAGAATTGCAGGCAGCATGATCAGATTCGTACACATTGCAACAAGCAAGGTTAATGAAACAAGAATACCAAGCGCAACCGTTCCGCCAAAACTTGATACAGCAAAAATGGCAAAACCTGAAAACAATATGATCGCAGTGTAGATCATACTCAAACCAGTTTCGCGTATAGTAACAGAAATAGCTTCTGCTACACTTCTGCCCTGCACCTTTAATTCCTGGCGGTATTTGGTAAGGAAATAAATCGTCCCGTCAGATGAGATCCCAAACGCAATGCTGAAAATCAAAATGGTTGTCGGCTTGAAGTTTATTCCCAAAAAGCCCATCACTCCTGCCGTGATCACTAATGGGATCAAAACCGGGATCTTTGAAAGAACGATGATCCTGATCGAACGAAATAATGCCAGTGCAACCAGTGTTTCCAGGACGATCTCTATGGCTAAGCTCTCATAAAGATTCTTCAGTAAATAATCATTCGATTTTAAAAACACTAGACTGTGACCCGTAAGCTCCACCCTGAATTCTTCCGGAGGAAAGATACTGTCAATACGAGGCTTTAATTCTTTCACAAGATCTTTGATCCTTACAGAACCAATATCCGCCATCTGAAAGCTCACGCGTGTAAACTGTTTTGTGCTGTCAATAAAGAATTTCAATTTATTTTGTTGTCCGCTGAGTGTACCATTAAATTCTGAAAGTGCTTTCAGGTCGGATGCTCCCGGCACTTTATAATATTTAGGATTTCCGCCTCTGTACGCCTGATAAGAAAACTTCACTCCTTCCGCAATCGATAATGGTTTGGAGAATTCAGAATAAGTCGCAAACACTTTTTGCAGTTTGTTGATCTTATAAAGTATACTTCCATTCTCACTAAAAACACCCTCCGGCTTTTTAGTATCAATCACCACTTCAAAAGGTAAAACGCCCTTAAAATTCTTTTCAAAAAAACTCAGGTCTTCATACACCGGATCATTTTTGGGAAGATCATCAACGACAAATCCAAGCACGTTCATTTTTGTCATTCCCCAGAACCCTATCAGAGTAATGATCGAAATAACGATATAAATTCCGGGACGTTTATTCTGCACCCAATAATCAACTTTAATAAGGATCTTATTGATAAATTTAGCATCCAGGTGATTAGTGTGCTTATCCTTCGGAACCGGCAAAAGGTTTAGAAAGATCGGTGCGATGATCATACTGATCACAAACGTTAGCATCACTCCGATAGCCGCAACCACGCCAAACTCCACTAAAAGCGGACTGCTGGTATAATACAGAACTCCGAAACCAATTGCTGTAGTCACATTCGCAAGAAATAATGTCCCGCCCATCTTGATTATGGTGTGAGACAATGCCTTGATCTTGTTAAAATGCTTTACATATTCCGCATGATATTTATTAATAAGAAAAACACAGTTCGGAATCCCGATGACAATGATCAGTGGTGGGATTAATCCGGAGAGTATGGTAATTTTATATCCGAACAGCTGCATCACCCCGAGTGACCATACTACACCTATTGCCGCAACGATCAACGAGACAACAACCGAGGAAAGTGAGCGGAAGAATAACCATAAGATCACAGCGGTCACCAGAACAGCCAGAGCCATGAACAAACCCATTTCCCCCGACACTTTTTCCATTACATGAGACCGGATGTATGGCATTCCGGAATAGTGCAATTTTACTTTGTTAGCCGCAGCGAAAGAATCAGCAACAGTTACGATCTCCTTCACCATTGTTAATCTTCGTGCACTGTTCAGATCAGCTCCGTTAAACGTGATGGCCATCAAAGTAGCGCCTGTTTCTTTGTTGTAAACCAAGCCTTCATAAAAAGGCAGCGAATAAATAAGCGCTTTTATAGAATCAAGATCTTCCTTACTATAATTACTTCCCTTTGAAATTGGCTGGAATTCAAATTTATTAAGACTGTCATTACGGTTTACATTGTAGAGAGAAGTCAGGGAGAGTACATCCTTTATTCCCTGTATCGACTTCACGTTCGAAGTCAGCCTGCTCCAATCATTAAATAATTTAGTTTCAAAAAGGTTATCGCTTTTAAATCCTATCACCATCACATTCCCATCTTCACCGAATTTTTTTTTAAAATTCATGTAGTCAACATAAGAAGGGTCGGTTACCGGAAGCACCCTTGCAAAATCATATGAAAGCCTGATCTGACAGGTTTCATAGATCATAAAAGCAGTGATGGCTGCTATGACTGCAGTGAAAATAAATTTATTCCTTAAGATCTTTCCGGCTATATATTTCCACATATTGCTGTTTTGTTTTTCAGTATTGATTAATGACTCAAAGGTCGCTTTTTTATGATTCCGCCTTTAATGTCTTTTACTCTGTTCATTACAATAAAAGCATTAGAATCTACCTTCTCAATTTCAGCCTGCAATTTCGCAATTTCCAGCCTTGTAACAACAGAATAAATTATATCAATTTCTTTTCTTCTTTCACCGGTCTTTCCAAAGCCTTGCTTTCCGGAATAAATGGTAACGCCACGACCCAGTTTTTCTGTGAACATCACCCTGATTTCATCGGAACGGGTTGACACAATAGTGATCCCGATGTATTCTTCAAGACCTTCTATAATAAAATCAACGGTTTTGGCTGCCGACATATACGTAAGGATCGAATACAGGGCTGTTTCCACGGAAAGAAGGTAGGCTGCAACAGAAAAGATCGCGATATTAAAAATGAGCACAATATCCCCCATCGTCAGGCTCGTGCGTTTTGTCAAGTAAACGGCCAGGATCTCAGTTCCGTCAAGCACTGCGCCACCTCTTACTGCAAAACCAATCCCGGCTCCTATAAAGAAACCTCCGAATACAGAGATCAATAGCTTGTCGGAAGTGATCACCGGATAATTAACTATACTGATGACAACTGCCAAACAACAGATAGCCACAATACTCTTTACAGCAAAGCTTTTACCCACCTGGCTGTATCCTAATATCACAAAAGGCAGGTTAATGATAACTATAAGTACAGATAAAGAAATCCCGGTAACCTGAGATGTAAGCAACGAAATACCGGTAACACCGCCATCAATAAAAGTGTTAGGAAGTAAAAATCCTTTGAGGCCAAATCCCGCAGAAAAAACACCGAGAGCGATTAAAAAAATATCCTTCAGAAAGTGAGACTGATCGATCTTTTGTTTTCGAAACTCCTTCGCGTTATTATATCTGTTTAAAGAACCGGATTTTTCTTTCCGGTTCTTTTTATTGGTTGATTGATAAAGTACTTGCTGAAATATTGGGTTCATATTAACCGATTATAAATTTAAGCAGAATAACAATTCCTATTAGTACAGCAGATATTAAAATTATCGGGCCAATACCGCCCCCTTTTTGAGAATTCTCTTGGTTTTCTTTCATTTTTTCAAAATAAATAGTAAGCAGCGCGGAAACCTTTTCCGCACCTCAGATATTAAAGAAAATGAAATCAAATAAGCAGACTCCTGTTAAGAAGAAAAAGCGGAGGGGTAACTCCTGAGATTAAAAACGATTTTGTGCCCTGCAGAAGGGATGTAACATTCGTAAGACCGCGAATGCCAGGTGCAGGAGAATGAAAACCGGACTTGAATTTATGCAGAAGTTGAAAGTTGGTGCCGGTACATATCTCCGGAGCAGATTGGAGCACGCCTTTAGGTTCTGCCAATTCCTCTGAACTGATGGTTTGGATTAACACACCTGCCTCTCCCTTGTATGCGGCAAAATTGCATGTACGCCCCGCAAACATGCAGAACACAAGTAACAATAATGAAATACTATACTGAATCCGGGATTTCACAGGTCAAAGGTACAAAATTAAATTTTGGCCGGTTTTGCAGCCTGCACTCAATGAAAGCACCCTTGAAACCACGATGGCATAAAATTATTATTCCAGCTTAAAAAACTAAAATAAAGGCTCGGAAACTTTTTAATCATAAATCGTTTCCTTAGTTTTGCACCCTTAATTTCCTTATTTTAGACAAGAGCGAGATTATTAATTTCCAATAATTTGCGTAAATAATGGCTATTTAATTCTTGATTTTATGATCAAACGATTTTTCGGTTTTATCCTGATATTTATTTTTTTCTGCACTTCTTTTCTGAATGCTCAGGAAAAACAAAAATTCACGATCAGCGGATATGTTAAAGATGCTTCCAACGGAGAGTACAGTATTGGTGCAAGCGTGTATATCAAAGAGCTTCTTAAAGGAGGAAACACCAATCAATACGGATTTTACTCCATTACTGTTGAAAAAGGAACATATCACCTTATCTCCTCTTATGTTGGTTTTCAAAATTATGAAAAGGTAATTGTTCTCGACAAAGACCTCCGGATCAACATTGACCTGAAACCGGCTGCAATCAATACAAAGGAAGTTGAGATCATATCTGAGAAAAGCGACAAGAATGTTTCCAGCACAACAATGGGTACAGTGAAGCTTGACATGGAAGAGATAAAAAAGCTTCCCGCATTCATGGGTGAAGTTGATGTATTGAAAACAATACAATTATTGCCCGGGGTTAAATCGAGCGGTGATGGTAACACAGGTTTTTACGTTCGTGGCGGTGGTCCCGACCAGAATTTGATCCTGCTTGATGAAGCGGTGGTTTACAACGCATCACATTTATTAGGTTTCTTTTCTGTTTTTAACGGTGATGCCGTAAAGAGCATCAATCTGATCAAAGGTGGAATGCCTGCGCAATATGGTGGAAGATTAGCCTCTGTACTCGACATCTCGATGAAAGAAGGTAATAACAAAGAATATCATGCTGAAGGTGGAATAGGAATTATCTCTTCGCGCCTCACACTTCAGGGTCCGATAAAGAAAGATGTAAGCTCTTTTATCATTTCAGGAAGAAGAACTTATCTGACTGAACTTGCGAAAGGCTTCATAAATCTTGGCAAGATCAAGAATGATCAAACAGAAGGATTAAAAAAATCCGGATTGTATTTTTATGATTTCAATGCTAAAGTGAACTGGCGGCTCTCCGATAAAGACAGGCTTTTTGCCAGTGGATATTTTGGCCGTGATGTAATGAATTTCGGTGATCCGAAAGCTGATTTTAAATTCGGTGTATCATGGGGTAATGCAACAGGCGTACTCCGATGGAACCACTTGTTCAGCAACAAGCTCTTCATGAATGTATCCGGGATTTTCAGTGACTATAAATTCCTTTTCGGTGTAAACCAGAGTGGTTTTGAGTTAAAACTTTTTTCGGGAATCCGCGACTGGAACGCTAAGGTTGATTTTGGATACTTTCCAACTGTAAGACATGAGGTGAAATTTGGAGCCAACTATATTTTTCATACGTTCACTCCTACGAGCGCAACAGCAAAACAAAACGAGACCGAATTCGATCTTGGAGGCGTAAAAAAATTACATGCGCATGATATGGCTGCGTACCTCTCTGATGATTTTGATATAACAGATAAATTAAAAGTACACTTGGGTCTTCGCTATTCTTATTTCATGCAGGTGGGCCCGTTTGACAGGTATATCAAAGACCCTTTTACAGGTCTGACTACAGACACGATACATTATACATCCAACCAAAAGGTGGCCGATTACGGTGGACTTGAACCAAGATTCAATGTTCGTTACAGCTTTAATTCGAAATCATCTGTCAAAGCATCTTACACTTATAACCTGCAATACATTCACCTTGCTTCCCTTGCAGCGGTCACTCTTCCTATCGACACCTGGGTGCCTTCTTCAGAGCTTGTTAAGCCGCAGAAAGGTTCGCAGTATTCCATCGGATATTTCCGAAACTTCTTTGACAACAAATATGAAACTTCAGTTGAAGTGTATTATAAAGATTTGAAAAACCAGATTGAATACAGGGACGGATCTATTCCCGGTAACTCAGTGAATGATAATACAGATAAAGATTTTGTATTCGGAACAGGCGTAGCTTATGGAGTTGAGTTATTTCTGAAAAAAAGGCTGGGCAAATTTAATGGCTGGGTTGGATATACGCTATCGTATACCAAACGTACGTTTCCTGATCTGAACAAAGGAAAAGAATTCTTTGCTAAATATGACCGGAGACACGATGCATCGGTTGTACTAAGCTATGACCTAAGCAATAAATGGACATTCTCCGTGATTTGGGTGTACGGTACCGGTAACGCGATCACGATTCCTACTTCTTATTACGTGATCGATGGGAATATCACATATGATTACAGCGAACGGAACGCTTACAGAATGCCTCCGTATCACAGGATGGATGTATCAGCAACATACACACCCGATAGAACAAAAAGACTGGAACGTAAAAAGACAAAGCTGACCAAAGAATATGAAGCAGCCGGCAAAGACGTTTCAGAGATCAAGGTGCCGAAACGCTGGCTTAAGAATTATGAATCCAGCTGGAATTTTAGTGTTTACAATGTTTACAGAAGACACAATCCATACATTATTTATTTCGCGAATGAAGGCAGCGTTACTGAAGGAAATCTCAGCATCAAAGCGAAGCAGGTTTATCTTTTTGACATTTTGCCTTCCATAACATGGAATTTTAAATTTTAAAATATTTTATCAATGAAGAATTTTGTATTACCTCTCCTTGCATTCACTCTAATCCTTTCTGCTTGTACGGAAAAGATAGATGTGAAGCTTCCGAATGCTGATGACAAGCTTGTTATAGAAGGAAGCATTGAGAATGGAAAGAATGCTGAAGTGATCATTACGCGCTCAATTCCACTCTTCTCATCAATTGCAAATACATCCGCGACTGATTTCTATGTTCTTGATGCCCAGGTCACGCTTTTTGATGGCTTCACTACAGAAACAATGCATCTTGCAATTGACAGCGCATCGTCCCTCGGAATTGTTTATAAAAGCAATATCATTGTTGGTATACCGGGACGCAACTATTCACTTACTGTGATCCAGGGCGGAAAAACTTTCACCGCTGTAACAACCATTCCTGAGCCTATTGCACTTGATTCCGTTTGGTGGATGCCACAGCCGCCCAAAGATTCACTCGGATTTGCAAATGCACATTTTTCTGAACCTGCCGGTCCCGGTAATAATTACCGCTGGTATGCAAAACGACCAAGTGACCGCAGGTATCTTGCACCCTATGGCGCAACCTTCGATGACAAATATGTTGACGGAAAAAGTTTCGACTTCGCATACACCAAGGGTTATGACCCTACCGATGCTGAAAACACGTATGAGAATGATTCACTTGCACGCGGGTATTATGCAGGCACGGATACGATCTACATTAAATTTTGCACAATTGATAAGGCATCTAAAGATTTTTATATGACTTTTGAAAATGCTTTGTCGAATAACGGAAATCCATTTGCATCACCGGTCACTGTCTTGAGCAATATAAATGGCGGTGCTCTTGGTGTCTGGGCCGGGTTCGGTGCTACCTACGATACAATTATGCCCGTTCAGTAAACCATTTTTATTCACATGTGTTTATAAAATATAAAAAACGATACGGAAACTAATCGTATTTTCGTTTTTCAAATTTTTCAACCCTATTTTATGACACAACAATCTGAACATACCAGCTGCCTTATTATTGGCAGCGGCCCCGCAGGATATACCGCAGCCATCTACGCTGCACGCGCTGATCTAAAACCTGTTCTTTATACAGGGATGGTTCCGGGCGGACAGTTAACCGAAACCACTGAAGTGGATAACTTTCCCGGATATCCTAAAGGAATTACCGGGCCTGAGCTAATGGAAGACCTGAAAGCTCAAGCTGAAAGATTCGGCACTCAGGTTAGATTCGGAACAGCTACAAAAGCTGACCTGAACTCCAACCCGAAACGCATCTGGATTGATGAAACAATTGAGATCACTGCTGATACAGTTATAATTTCCACAGGAGCTTCTGCTAAATGGCTTGGTTTACCTAATGAAACACGTCTTCGCATGAATGCCGGAGGCGTTTCTGCATGTGCCGTTTGTGACGGATTTTTCTATCGCGGACAGGATGTAGCGATTGTCGGAGCCGGTGATACAGCTGCTGAAGAGGCTACATACCTTTCAAAGCTTTGTAAAAAAGTTTATATGATCGTTAGGAGAAGTGAAATGCGTGCAAGCAAGGCAATGCAACATCGTGTGAAGAACACTCCTAACATTGAGATCCTGTGGGACAGCGTTACAGAAGATATTATCGGAGAGAACGCAGTGGAAGGCGTTGTTGTAAAGAATACAACAACCAATGAATCCCGTACCTTAAACGTAACCGGCTTTTTCGTTGCTATCGGACACAAGCCTAACACTGATATTTTCCAAGGTCAGCTTAACATGGATGAGCTCGGTTATATCGATGTTGTTGGAGGCTCAAGTAAGACCAATATCCCGGGTGTATTTGCCGTTGGTGATTGTGCCGACAAAACTTATCGTCAAGCTGTAACAGCCGCGGGCAGTGGTTGTATGGGAGCACTTGATGCTGAAAGGTATCTCGCAGCAAGCGGAGCTCATTAATATAACTTTAGTTTTAATATTAAATCCGGAAAATTTTTCCGGATTTTTTGTTTTCTTCAGGGCATATTTTTTTCACGGTTAAAATAGATCTTGCCCTGCATAATGAAGGGTTTTTTTCCCAAAACTTGTGTAAGACGCTGAGTGTTCATATATTCACATCAAATTAGAATTACTCTTTCTGTAATGAAACAAATCTTCACTTTAACTTTTCTGTTGGCAACCAGCCTGACCGCGAAAGCCCAGTTTTTTGGCCAGGTTCCGGAACCTACAAAATACAAAGCTTCAAAAGTTATAGATCCTGATTATGGCATTAACATGTATGAAAAATTAAATTTTTCTATAGGAGGTGATTCTGTGCGCAATGACAAAAGAGGATATGCAGCTTCTGGATGGATTCAGGATGTTTATGAAAGTGGAACCGTACTTCACAAAGGTTATTATGAAGAGGGGCACCTGAAAGTTTATAAGAATTTTTACGAGAATGGAAATGTAGAGCGTTCGTTTAAAGTCATTGATTTCAAAAAATGTAATCAGCAGATATTTTATTCTGACGGCAAACTGAAAGCCGATATAACTTATTACGAGGGCAACCCTCAAATGGAAACCGATTATTATCCAAACGGACAAATTGAATACATTGAAGAAAATTCCAAGAGCATGGAATACCTGATCCAGAGAAAATCATACAGTCAGGATGGTAAACCCCAGGAGCTTTTTGAAATGATCGATCCAAAAAAGAAAATTTACAGCAAAAAAGAATATCATGAAAATGGTACTCTTAAAGCTGAAGGGACCATGAAATACAATGCTGCCGCCATCGATTATCAAAAAGACGGTATATGGAAAACTTATAATGAAAGTGGGAAACTCCTTACCACTGAAACCTGGCAGAACGGAGAAGAAAGAAAGTAATTATTTTATAAATGCAGGATTCGCAAACCGCCTGTCATTTATTAAATCCCTATCAGTAAGCGTCAGCAAAAAAGCAATTATGTCTTTTTTGTCCTTTTCACTAAGCGGTCCAATCTGAGCGAGTTCTGTATTTCCCTTTGCTTTCTCTGCATAATGATTTAATACATCTTTTAGCTTCTTAAATCTTCCATCGTGCATATAAGGAAATGTCAATTCAATATTTCTGAGACCCGGCACCTGGAATTTATAATCATCATTCACTAGTCCGGTAACTTTCCCACGTCCCTTGTCATTAAGTGTTGTATCCGGCATTAATCCATTATCACGGTAACTGTTATCTGTAAACAAGGGCTCCCGGTGGCAACCGGAACATTTTTTACGGAACAGCTCAAGGCCGCTTTTCTCTTGAGAGCTGAATGTATCCTTACCTGCAACATACTTGTCATATCGTGAACTAGCAGAGATCAAAAGCCCTGTGAATTGCGCCAGGGATTTCAATAGACGTTCTGAATTGATAAGAGTATCGCCATAAGCCTTTTTAAACATTCTGCGATATTCAGAACTAGCTTTCAGCTTATTTATAACATTCGGCAAAGTCTCACCCATCTCTGCTGGATTAGTGATTGGATTTAGTGGCTGAACTTCCAGATTGTTTACGCCTCCATCCCACATAAATGTTTTTTTCCAGATAAGGTTTTGAAGTGAAGGTACATTTCGGGTTCCTATTTTTGAATCGACTCCATGACTGAGTGAATGATCAATATGAGCGAACGCGGCATATCTCTGGTGGCAGCTTTCACAGCTTACCGAGCTGTCCTTTGATAAGATCGGATCATAAAAAAGCTTCCTTCCGATCATAAAGATTTCCGGTTCGGTTTTGTTCGACTTGAAAGTATAATCAGGAAGAGGAAAACCGTTGGGTATTTTTAATCGGACATCATTGCGCGACAAATACGGGCCGGAGATTGTGCCTGCAAAAGCAAATAAGCATGTGAGCACAACTACCATCAAAACCAAACGTGCCTTCATTGTATGATTTCTTTTAACGAAAAAATATCCAAGTAATTATCAGCGATGACGTTTGCATTCTTCTGATCGGTAACAACAGGTAGCGAGCTAAAATCAATAGTTGACGGACCTTTTATAATTTCAGAAACATCTGCTTTTATCTTCAAGATTGAAATGTGATCCTTTGTGATCTTTAAAGGCGTTTTAAATTCAATGGTTACCGTCCGCATACAATTTGAAGGATATTTGTATCCGCCAATATGATATTCAAAGATATTTCCTGTAGCAGTCGAAGACGGAGAAGTGCCCTCCAGTTTTAAAAATATGTATCCCGTATTCCAGGCCCAGAACATTCCATTTATGGGATCAAGCTCTCCGGATTGAGCACCGGAGCAGTTATACAAACTGTCAACTCCGATCATAAATCTCATCCCGGTAAATGTGTCTTCCTTTATATTGGAAACAGAAACACTTTTACTTTTCGCCTCATCTTCTCTTACAAGAAATATTTCTCCTCCCGACTTTCCTGGCTCTCCATTTGATTTGATAAGCTGGAAATTACTCACATAGTATTTGAAATTGCTGACCTTGTAGCTCTGCCCGAGAGCGTTATGATACACCATAGTATCTAATTGCAATACAGCTGTATCCACGAAATGCTCGAATACAATATTAATTGAACCTTTGGCAGATCGTTGCGCAAAAAGAAGCGGACCCGCTGAAAAAAAAGCGAGTCCGATCATGAATATTATTTTGAATTTCACTTTCAATTTATTTACCGACAATAACCTTACTGGTTTGGACAGAATTACCATCCGTCACTCTCACTAAATAGATACCTGCATACACAGTTTGAAGATCGAAGTAACACATTGTGCTCCCCTGATAAAGCATTTCTGTTTTAATAACTCTACCCAGTTCATCGATGAGCTCAACCTTTTTATTCGTCTTACCTGCAAATTTACTCTGAACCATCAGTATATCCGAAGCAGGATTTGGATAGATGATGACTTTAACTTTCGATTCTTCATATGCTATTCCGGCTGTTGAAGTGTAGGTTGTAAGCCCTGTTGGCAACGATGTTACCAATTGTACAGTCTTAACACCGTAAAATGTTGGCCCCACAGCATAAGGATACGCTGAATTCCAATTGGCATCCACAGTAGTGAAGTAGCAATAAGTTCCGGAAGGATATTCAGGTGTAACACAGAAACGTCCGTTGTGTTCATCAAGATAATCAGGTGTTGCTGCAGTTGTAGTATTGTACTGATAATCCTCCCTGTACATTCCTAAAGGAAATGTTGAATTTACAATTGGTCCGTCAGTAACATTGCTTCCATCAGCATAATGCGTCCTTACAGTTATGTTTCTTAACGTATAGCTTGATTTCATTCTAGTGATCCCTCCTGTTCCATTGGCATTTTTATAACCGTATGCACCGTAGATCGGGAAACCGTCATAAGCGAAACCAATCAATGGAGAATGTTCTGTAGAATCGATCACATACAAGCCATCAGATAAATATGGATTACACACACCTGAAATAACCACACGATCAAGGTTGAAGGCGCTGGGGTTCTGATGATGATGATAATTGGTCATTGCCGGATGTCCTTTCGCACAATCAAATCCACCTTTTTCTGCTACAACCGCATCTCTGTTCCAGATACCATCTCCCATTCCACCCAAAGGCCCACCGGCATTTGCACCCGTTGAATTTTTATAGGACACTCCATCACGGTAATCAAATAATGAAACTCCGTTTATGAAAACACCAATTGTACCCGCTGTTGTGGCTGTTAGTGTCCCGGTGTTCTGAACCGGATTCAACGGGATTCGATATTTATTGTTGTTATTTCCTCCCTGGCTTGGGTTACCATCAAGATACGGCCCGATCACATACGATGGAATCCCGCTGCAGCTAACATATACGTGTGTTGAATTGTAGCCTACCGCCTGAACATTTGCCGGATAACTTGCATCAACTATCGGAGTGGAATTACCGTTAACATAATGCCTGCCTGTTAACCCGGTTGTGTTCTGGATCCAGCTGCTGATTGCAGGATTTACCTGTGCAGATAAATTAAATGCGCAAGCGAATACAAGAGCTGCTAATGTTGAAGTTTTTTTCATGGTATCTTTTAGTAATGGCGGTTTAGTGTTGAACGATTAATTTTTGAGCTTGCCCTTTATCTATTCTTACGAAATAGATTCCGCTTTTCAGCGATGAAATATCAATGGATAATTTATTTACCGGTGATTGAGAGCTTTCGGCTACAAGCGAACCAAGTACATCATAGATCTGTACACTTTTAAATGATTTATCAGATTGTAGGTTAAGCACGGAGTTGGCAGGCACAGGAAACAGAGATACAATGCCTGAAGTTTCGCTTTCCTCTATCCCCGTCACACAGTTTATTGAATTGTAAGATGATGCACCCGTGATAAAAGGTCCAATCCCGTTGGGACAGCGCTGATATGACAGGTCAGCACCAAGACTCCCGAAAGAAACACTGTCGATCACCATTCCGCTAGCATAGGAAAGAATTAATTTTTCACCGGTTCCCGATAGCTTGAAATTAGTATGTAAACCACTCTGCGTAGTATCCTTATCAGCCCAGATGATCAGGAAAGAATTCGGGGCAATAGTTGTGTTATCGGGGAATTGCCATTTCAACGGAGTAACATAAGAATCAGAAAGAAAAACATTTTTTAGGCTGACATAACTCGAAGTATTATTATAAAGCTCTATCCAGTCGTTATACTCACCATTTTGATCCTGAGCGCTATTTGAATTGTTTGCCATTATCTCATTCAGAGCCAGCTCTCCTGCATTCACAGTTGATACGGTTGCAAACAAAGTGTAATATTCGTATTCCGCACGCTGGGGAGAAAACATCCCGGCAGCATTATTTTCTGCATAAATGTAATAATGGAGATAGGATGCATTCACAGGTACATTTACACCATACACTCCATCTCCGGAAGTACCATCGTTATGAGAACCGTCATCAAACATTTGCAGTCGACTGAACGGACCATAGATCGAATAGCGATGGCCAAGATACACTCCTGTATTATTAGCTCCAGAAACAGTAGCAGTGATAGTGACAGTTGAATTAATTGCAGGACTTGTATTTGATGTGGTGATATTGCTGATTGAAGGCGGAACAGCAGTGAAATCAGGTTGTGTATTCAACCAGGTATTTCTTGCATTCATTAAATTGCTTATTCCGGGAGCATTGGTCATACCCGAAGCGACATCAGTTGTTAAATTATTAGTGAATTGCGTGTAGGTGTAGAATTTGTTCACATCAGTATTCACTGCAGTTCCTATTAATGATTGCAGCGACTGAGCTGTACTAAAATATGATCCGTTCGCAAAGTTTTCGCTGAGTATGGTTCTCATATGCGCAATGTACATACGCTTATACATGGGAATAGCCAAAAGCTTTTGAACCAACGGCCAGTTTGCATCCGCACTGTGTAAAGTGGGAGTCATCTGCTGCTTGGCAGTTGTAGAGCTGAGCATGGAGGTTCCTGTTGAACTGAACGTTCCGAATGATTCATTCAGATCCCAGACGATAGAATTAAACCGGGCATTGTCATCACGGTATAAATAATAGTTCTGTGTAAATCCTCCGATATAGCTGTCCAGGTTCACGATTGTATTATCAAATGCAAGCATCCAGAGTGCCTTGTCAACATCAAGGATCTTATCAATTTTACTCATGTTAGACGATAATGTATCGCAAAGGGCGGTTAGTTCTGACCAGCCCTGATCTGAATTCATTTCATATCGCGAGTAATACAGTGTGCTGTCTGTCCCAAGATATACAAGATTCGGAGTTCCGGAAGTTCCCGGCCCTGCTCCTGCAGGAGGATTGCATTTGAAGAATGCATTATCCTTTGAATAAAAATGATTATTCACAAACTTTTTCGAAACCGATTCAGAACTTACATACAAGCCGATGTAATTCCCGTTCACGTACACCTTTGAAAAATTCGAAAGAGGTGCATGCATGTATTGACGAAGGATCGAATAAGCGAGCACTTCCCTTACAAAGGATGGATCTTTCGCAACATTACTCAGCTTAACATCTGTATATCCCTGGTAATCCTGGTCTTTAAAAGCATCGAGCGCGATGTGAAAAGGGTTTTTAACCTGATTGGCATTATAGGAACTGTTTCCTTTATACTTCACTCCGGCACTGTCGAATTGTACACCGTTTATCTTCACCCAATTTGCCATGATATAGCTTTCGCTTCCGCTGGTAGCAGTGTCAAGCATATAATCCCAGTTGGTTTGCGTAAAATTGATCTCTATGGTTTGGATCGTATTAACATCATAAAAATTTTGAGAGTATGATGACAAGCTTATTAATCCGCATAAAACGGCTCCAAGTATTTTTTTCATAATTTATTTTTGTTCTGTGATTCTTTAGACGCCCATTTTAAAATTAACCTGCGGTTCTTATAAAATTATTTTGCAGGGGGGCGCGGACCTTTTGGTCCGAAGAGACCGGCAAGATCCTCAGCCAACTCTTTAAAGTCATCCAGCTGTTCAGGCTTACAGATCGTTTTGATATCGGTAAAGTGAGAATAATTCAATTTATCCATTGCAAGTTGGTTTTCTCCGATCAGCTTCATGAGGCTGTCTGCCTTTGCATTATCCGCTGTATCGTTGGCGAGCAATCCAAATAGCTCATCATGGAGCCTCCTTGCATTATCATTCAATTCCCTGTTCTTCTTCTGATGAATATCTATCAATGCTTCATATTGTTTCTGCTGTTCAGAATTAAAATGAAGTCTGTCAATTATTATTTGACGCGGTCCTTCATTCAGGGGTGGCCTATGATGTCCGGGGCCGGGTGTATGTTTTCCAAAAAACAGAACACCAAGCGTTCCAAGATTCAGAACCAACAGTCCGATCACGGCTATCGTTAATAATTTTGATCGTTCCATTAGTTATAATTTACTGTATTTACATTCACCAGATTGTATCCTTGACTTTGGGATTCTATGCTACTCATCTTTTTGTCTGCGACAGTATTTTTGATCACTAAGAAGTTTAATATTATAAGAATAGCAAAAGATGCAGCTGCAAGCCAAACCAGTCTTGTGTTTGAATATTCTTTGTTATATCCTTCAATACGCTGCAGAATTTTTGAATAAATAAAAGGGCTCGGCTGCGCTCTGCGCATACCGTCAAAACTGTTCATGATCTCCTCTATTTTCTTTTCCTGTTCCATTTTCATTTTAGACGATGATTAATTTTAAACCCTGCGCTCGTTTGAAAAATAATTTGATAATTTTTTTTGAAGATTCTGTTTAGCCCGAACGAGGAGCGATTCCACTGCGGAGTTGCTCAGATCCATGACCTGCGATATCTCACTATAACTTAGCCCTTCCACCTTTGCAAGAATAAATGCTGTTCTTTGATTTTCGGGAAGCTCGTTGATGGTCTTGAAAAGTAAAGCCGCGTTTTCTTTGTTTTCGAGCTTAATACCGGGATGATTAAAATCAGTCTGCTCATGTTTTACATCCCCTTTCTCATCAAAAAGGTTTGTTATAAATGCAAAGCGCTTTTTCCTATTCTTACTTCTGATGAAATCAAGAGATTTGTTAATTGAGATCTTATAGATCCAGGTACCAACGGAAGATTTTCCTTCAAAAGACTGAAGCGACCGATGCACTTCGACAAATACATCCTGGGTCACCTCTTCAGCATCCTCCTGGTTTTGCAAATAGCTTATTACCGTATTAAAGACTTTATCCTTATACGTTTCGTAGATCTCACTAAAAGAAGGGAGCTGCCCTGTGTGCATCAGGACAAATATAGAATCTATTTTTTAATCAATTCGATTAAAGAAAATTAGTGTTCCGCCTGGTGCACTATATTCCAGATCATGATCATACGGTCATCACCGGTGCTGATCAAATAGTCTTTATACTTGCTCCAGATCAGCTTGTTTACTGAATTGGAATGTCCTTCATAATTTTCTTTGTTGACCCTCACTAACACTTCAAGGGTATTCATATCCCAGATCTTAAAAGTCTTGTCGCGGCTTGCTGTTGCGAAGAGTTTACCGTCAGGACTGAATACAATATCATACACCGCGAAATTATGCGCAGCAATACTTTTAATAAGTGTATAGCTTTTAGCATCCCAGACATTGAGATAAGCATCCCTCCCACCGGTGAATAAAAAATTACCGTCAGGAGAATATCTGACTATGTTGGAAGAAAGATCATGCGCTTTAAAGGAATGCTTTTCATCAAGAGTGTTCAGATCAAACACTCTAATCATGCAATCACCTGAGGCTACCGCGATTTGCGAAGAAGGAAGATGAACATCAATGCTTCTCACTTTCTCCCCGCAGAGTTTTTTAATTTTAATCAACGAAAGGCTCTCCAGAGAACAGATTGCAAAATTACCGTCACCTGAAGCGGAATAAAAGCATTTGGACTCAAGCGAGTATTTAATATCGAAAACCGGGCCTGTGTGGTGTACGAGCGATTTGATCTCCTGCTTCTTTTCCAGATCAAGTACATGAATACTTCCTGCAGCAGTTCCTGCTATTAAAAGCCCTTTTTCAGGGATATGACACAAGGCATAAATGATGGCGGGAAACTTAGCAGCGAAATTTTCTTGCTCCAGCTTCTCAAGGCTCCATAAAGCTGCATAATGATCGCTGCTTCCGGTAAAAAATGTGGATTCGGATATTCCTTCCGCAAGGGTATACACAGAACCAGTATGGCCTTTAAGAGTTGCTATTTTAGATACGTTAACAGGCATTCTGTCAAAAGTAACAGTTTATCTTTAACTATTGTAATCATTAAACGAATGTACTGCGCCAAACTGTCAGAAATACCCCACTGGCACATGCTTTGAAAACACTTGCAGCCATTAAAAACAATTGAAAAATAGAGAGTGGGCAGTAGGCAAAATAAAGAGTTGGCAATAATCAATGGTTAAACTGAATTTTGAGCAACTAACAGAATATTTAAACAACAAATAATAAACAACAAACCTTAAAAATATGTCAACAGGAAAGATTAACGTACAGACCGAAAACATTTTCCCGATCATCAAGAAGTTTCTTTACAGCGATCACGAGATCTTCCTTCGTGAGCTTGTATCCAATGCCGTAGATGCTACCCAAAAGCTTAAAACACTTGTCGCATTAGGGGAATCCAAAGCGGAACTTGGCGATCTTAAAGTGGAAGTAGTAATTGATAAAGAGGCAAAAACCCTTACCATTAAAGACAAAGGTATCGGTATGACCGCAGAGGAAATTGAAAAATATATCACTCAGATCGCTTTCAGCGGTGCGGAAGAGTTTGTAAACAAATATAAAGATAAAACACCTGAAGCGAATGCTATCATTGGCCATTTCGGACTTGGATTCTATTCGGCATTCATGGTTGCGAAAAAAGTGGAGATCTATTCATTATCCCATAAGGAAGGCGCTCAAGCAATTCGCTGGGAATGTGACGGAAGCCCTGAATATAAATTAGAAGAAAGCGCGAAAGCAGAACGCGGAACAGATATCGTTCTTCACATAGCCGAAGATTCGGAAGAGTTCCTTGAACAATACCGCATCAACACTTTACTTACTAAATACTGCAAGTTTCTACCTGTCGAAATTAAATTCGGAACTAAAAAAGAAGGTGAAAAAGATACGGAAGTTGAAGTTGACAATATCATCAACAATCCATCTCCGGCATGGACTAAAAAGCCGGCAGACCTTAAGGACGAGGATTATAAAAAATTCTATCGCGAGTTATATCCGATGAATTTTGAAGATCCTCTTTTCCACATTCACCTCAACGTTGACTATCCTTTCAACCTTACCGGCATCCTGTATTTCCCGAAATTGAAAAAAGCTTTTGAGATGCAGAAGGATAAGATCCAGCTATACAGCAACCAGGTGTTTGTGACGGATTCTGTTGAGAACATCGTTCCTGATTTCCTTTCACTTCTTCAGGGTGTGATCGACTCACCGGATATTCCGTTAAATGTGAGCCGCAGCTATTTGCAAAGTGACGGAAACGTAAAAAAGATCTCTGCACATATTACTAAAAAGGTTGCTGATAAACTGGAAGAGATCTTTAAAAAAGACCGCGCGGACTTCGAATCCAAATGGGAAGACATTAAAGTGTTTGTTCAATATGGCATGCTTTCCGAAGATAAATTTTATGAGAAAGCTCAGAAGTTTGCTTTGCTGAAAAATTCAGATGGCAAGATGTTTACCTTTGAAGAATATGCTGAAAAAGTAAAAGCGCTTCAAACAGATAAGGATAAACGCACAGTTTATCTTTACACAACTAATATAGATGAGCAGCACAGCTTTATTCAGACAGCAAAAGACCGCGCGTATGATGTGCTTGTATTTGACAGTCCGATAGATCCTCACTACATTAACCAACTGGAGTCTAAGCTTGAGAATACCTCATTTGTGCGGGTTGATTCAGACACCATTGATAAGCTCATCAAAAAAGAAGATTCTCAGCCATCTAAACTAAGCGAAGAAGATCAGAACAAATTAAAGCCTGTGGTTGAATCTGTGGTAGCAAAAGAAAAGTTCACTGTTCAGTTCGAAAGCTTAAGTGAAAAAGATGCCCCTATGATCATAACCAAACCTGAATTTATGAGAAGAATGAAAGACATGAGCGCGATGGGTGGTGGTGGAATGAATTTTTACGGTTCAATGCCTGACATGCATAACCTGGTTGTCAACAGCAACCATCCTTTGATCACGAAAATACTGAACGAGAAGGATGAGGCGAAACAAAAAGAACTGACAAAGCAGACTGCTGATTTGGCAATGCTCTCCCAAGGCCTTTTAAAAGGGGAAGAGTTAACCCGTTTCATTAAGCGCAGCGTGGAATTGATCGACTAATAAAGCATCAGTTTTCCTGACAAAATTCGTCAGCATGTCACAGTTAGACCTATGGTACATACTTTGACCAAAGGCGCGTACTTAACCAAAACAAAAACAAACAAATGAAAAAAGGTACAATTATTCTTTTAGTGGTGGTAGGTGTTATCCTATTGCTTGTAATGAATGGATGCAATTCTTATAATACAATGGCTACCATGGATGAAGGTGTGACCGGACAATGGCAGCAGGTTGAAGTTGCATACCAGGCACGTATGGATAAAACCAAAAATCTCTTTGCAATCGTTCAAAGTTCTGCCGATTTTGAAAGAGAAACATTAAAGGAAGTAATGGAAGCAAGAGCTAAGGCGACAAGCATTCAGATCAATGCTGACAACCTTACTCCTGAAAAGATTGCAGAGTTTGAAAAGGCTCAGAATGCATTCGGATCGTCTTTAGGACGTTTAATGGCAGTTGCTGAGAATTATCCTCAACTGCAAACGGTTGGAGCTTTCCGCGATTTCCAGGCCCAATATGAAGGTATGGAAAACCGTATCGCAACCGAACGCAGACGATTTAATGAAGTGGCTCAGGAATTCAATACCTATATAAGAAGATTCCCTAAGAACATTTATGCGGGACTCTTCGGATTCCAGAAGCGCGGTTACTTTGAAGCACAGGAAGGCGCAGAAACGGCACCTGACATCCAAAATATGCGAGAAAAAGAAAAGAAATAATCTTATCAGGCAGGATCTGTTTTCAGATCCTGCCTTTTTTATCACATTACAAACTCACCTTTCACATCTTAAAAATGAGTGCAAGAACCTTCTTCTCAAGCGAGCAACAACAAGCAATAATGGATGCTATTGCAGCGGCAGAATTAAACACTTCCGGAGAAATCCGCGTCCATATTGACGACACATGCAAAGAAGACGTTCTATTTCAGGCTGCGATGAAATTCAAGGAACTTAAAATGGACGAGACCAAACTCAAAAATGGTGTTCTCTTTTATCTCGCTGTGAGTGATCAGCTTTTCGCTATCATTGGCGACAAGGGGATCAACGAAAAAGTGGAACCCGGATTTTGGGATAATATTAAAGAAACCATGCTTACCTATTTTAAACAAGGACTTTTTACAGAAGGTCTTTGCACAGGAATCGGGTTGGCCGGTGAAAAACTGAAGAACCATTTCCCTCTTGCTACGGATGATACAGATGAGTTGAGTAATGAAGTAACCTTTAATCAATAGGGTTCTTTCCTAATTTAAATCTAAAAGAATGTTCAAAAAATATTTCAGTCTTGTTCTATTGACCCTTTTCTCCTTGTCAGTTTTCGGACAAAGTGATGGAATTCCCGATAGACCTAATCCCCCAAGATTGGTGAACGACCTCACAGGGGGATTCTTAACTGCCTCAGAGCAGCAACAGCTTGAACAAAAGCTTAGTAATTTCGCAAACAAGACTTCCAACCAGATCGCTATTGTAATAGTAAATGACGTTAATGGTATGGAGGCTTGGGATTATGCTACTCGCTTGGGACAAAAATGGGGGATCGGCCAGGCTAAGTTTGATAACGGAATAGTTATTCTTATTACTACAGGTGGCGGACAAGGCCAGCGCGATTACAGGATCCAAACCGGTTATGGCTTAGAAGGCGCACTTCCCGATCTTACATGCAGACAGATCGAAGAAAACGAATTACTTCCTGATCTTAAAGCAGGAAATTACTACCGGGCTTTGGATAAAACAACGGATGCCTTAATGGCTATTGCTCAGGGAGAGTACAACTCTGATCAGTATGGAGCTAAACATAAAAAACAAACGGGCGGTAAAAGCAGAATGGCTTTCTGGCTGTTGATAGCAATTATTTTTATCATCATTAGTATCAAACGTGGGGGTGGAAGAGGCGGACGTGGTCGTGGCGGCCTTAGTATGGGATCAAGCTTTCTTCTCGGTTCTCTTTTAGGCGGAAGCCGTGGTTTTGGCGGTGGTTCATCCGGTGGATTTGGCGGTGGAGGATTCGGTGGATTTGGTGGCGGAGGATTCGGTGGTGGTGGTGCCGGAGGAAAATGGTAGACACTCAAAATATTATCAAAAGAAAAGCCTTTCCAAATGGAAAGGCTTTCTTTTTTATCAGAAGATCTGATTACTTTAACTCGCAAGTAGTAACGTAAGAAGTACCACCAGTTGTGCTTGCCGATGTAGTGCTTAAACAAGCTGCTCTTGCATCTGCTTTCTTAGCTTTAGTGAATGTTTTAGTATAAGCAGTTCCACCTGATGTACAAGTACAAACTCTGTCTTTTTTGCAAGAAGCTAAAGAAGCTACTGCAACGATTGCTATAAATATAACTTTTTTCATGTGTTTCTTTTTTTTAAGATTAAATATTAAGATTATTTCAAGCTACACTTGTTCTCAGTGTTTGTAGTTGATGTAATTGTCATTGTATACGGGTAAGAAGTAAAGGTAGAGAAATCGAAATCAGATGACTCGTAGCTATCTTCATAAACGTTTTCGCTAGTTTCATCGATACATGCTTTTTTAGCATCTTTCTTTTTAGCGTCATTGAAGATGATTACACCTGTTCCACCGTTTGAATCAGTAGTTGTTGTGCTTACTGCCGGCTTAGCATTGTTATCATAAACTTTATCAGAAACAGTAGTTGTTGTAGAAGTAGAAGTACAAGTACAAGAACGGTCTTTTTTGCAAGAAGCAAAAGAGAATGCAGAAATAACTGCAGCGAATAATATTATTTTTTTCATGTTTTTGTTTTTTGAAATTTCAGTTAGTATTATTTTAAATCACAGTCAGTTGTTGATGTATAACCATTTCCGGTTGTAGTGTAGCTTAAGCAATGAGCTCTTGCTGCTGCTTTCTTAGATTTTGGATATTCAGTAACTACTGGATCTCCAGTTACACTTACACCAGAACCTGAAGTAGTTGTAGTACAAGTACATGTATGATCCTTTTTACAAGAAGCTAAAGAAGCAACTAGAACAGCTGCCGTAAATAATACTTTTTTCATTGTTGTATGAGTTTTGATTGGTTTGTGCGGCAATATTAGTGATTTATAGTGCATACTCTGACAAATTAGTAAGATTTTTTAAAAAACATTTCACTAAACATTTGAAAGTCAAAGCGATACATTTCAATCACCCTGTGAATATTTTCCCCATTAGGTCATTAATCAAGTAAAGATGATCGTTTGTATAAAAACAAAACGTCCCGCAAATGCGGGACGTTTTGAAATATTGCAAAAATAAAGATTACTGGATCTCGCAAGTTACATCTGGAGCAACTGATTTCCATGTAGCTTCGTTATCAGCACACATATCTTTAGATTTTTTCTTTGTAGTGTGAACTGTGTAAGTTCCGAAAGTAACACCGTTTTCTTTACAAGCACAAGTGTAATCTTTTTTACAAGAAGCTAAAGAGATAACTCCTACAGCTGCAATGAATAATACTTTTTTCATTTTTTATGAGTTTTATTGGTTTGTGGCGCAATATTACGCCTTTTTCCGTTCCTTTTCACTACAAATCAGCGTTTTTTTCAATCAAAGTAATGTAATTAACAGAAAATCAATTAGTTAAAAAGAAAATATTTTCTGACCACTATTTAACTTCCTTGACTGGCACTGCGCTATAGACGTTCATTCCATCCACTGCTTCAATATTTACAGGCATACCATTCGCACCTAAAGAACTTCCATTCATTTCTTTGAGATTTACCGGAAGAGCACTATAAAAAGTGCTGCCTCCAACTTCTTTTAAATTTATTGGAAGCGCTCCATAAACACTGCTCCCGCCTATACTATGTATGTTAACATCCATGTCGCTTACAACATTTACATTGATCGAACCATCTGAATTTACAGGCAAGGTAACAGAGCTTGATTCAGGTTTATTAAAATTTTTAGTCCCTGCCACAGCAGTGTTTACTAATCCTGAATTCTGAACGGCAATTACTGTCAACGCAATAGCGATCACTGTTAAAATTGTCCTGGTATAAAGATCTGTTTTCATACTTTTCATTTTTTGGTTTTAGCTCAAATCTAATCGAATTTATAGCAACCTCAAATTTTAGCCTTTCTAAATTGTTTAGATTTGCAAACTTATTTTTTTAATGATGGAAAAGATCAAATTTGGTAAATGGGTGGGAAGCGGATTAGGCTGGGCTTTTGGTGGACCCCTTGGCGCAGTTTTAGGATTCGCGCTTGGCTCTATGTTCGATGCAGCAAATATTTCCGTGCAGACCGCTGACGGGGCAGGTGGTTACAGAAGAAGCTCAGGAGCTGCTCACGCAGGTGATTTTGCAGTGAGCTTACTTGTTCTTTCGGCAGCTGTGATGAAAAGTGACGGGCGCACCTTAAAAAGTGAACTCGATTATATCAAAACATTTCTGGTTCGTCAGTTTGGTGAACGACAGGCTCAGGAACAAATCATGATGTTAAAGGAAATCCTTAAACAGGAGATCCCTTTACGTGATGTTTGTTTGCAAATAAAGCAGTACATGCCACATGCAGAACGCCTTCAATTGATCCATTACCTGTTTGGGATCTCGAAGGCGGACGGTCATGTCCACCCTGCCGAGCTTGAAACCGTGGCTGCTATCTCCGGATATCTCGGAATAAGCGAGGCTGACTTTGGTTCTCTGAAAGCGATGTATTTCAAAGATGTAAACAGTGATTATAAGATCCTTGAAATAGAAGCCACCGCCACTGAAGAAGAAATCAAAAAAGCTTACCGTAAAATGGCGGTTAAGTTTCATCCCGACAAGGTAGCTGCACTAGGTGAAGAAGTTCAGCATGCAGCTAAGGAAAAATTCCAAAAAGTGCAGGAAGCTTATGAAAACATTAAAAAACAACGGGGCTTTTGATCTGTCATCTGAGATCTCCTTCTATGGATTCGATAAGCATTGATGGAACAAGCTCCAGCATGTCATGATCATATCTCTGTTGGTTATGTATGGACGATGATGGAAGGAAGATGTAAACTCCTTTCTCTTTCAATTCTTCAAGGATAATTCCCAATCGCTTTTTCCCATTTTTATAGTGAATGATAACTTCCTCTTTTTTGCTTAGTTCTATCATAAATGTTTTAATGCAAAGAACTCAAAGGAATATTAATTCCTCGTTAAAACATTAAAGCCATTATATTAAATAATCAGAAAGTTAAACTTAAGCCTCTGGAACAGACTTAATTGGGACAGTAGTATGAGAATTTGAAGTCCGGGCAACGCTTCCAGCTTTTTTTAAGCTTTTTCCCTGTGGTACAGGTGCAGCCGGTGATGTCATCATTTTAAAAATAGCAATATTGCTTTTTAAGCTCATTGAAGTATCGGTATCCGTCCCCGTCCCTTTAACAGGAGCAGCAAAGGATTTAGTGCTGTTGAAGATCAGCGCCAATAAGAAAAGAAATAGAATTTTCGTAAACCTTTTCATCTTTCTACTACAATTTTGCTTTTCAAAAGTAAAAAATTTATGATTCGAAAGCAATTTTTTTTCAAACTTAACTCTTCTTAACAAAAAAAGCTTCCGGATAATTCCGGAAGCCTTGTGCTTTTTCTTCATTTTATCAGAACTTAGCCCTTAAAGCCACCACGATATTCCTTCCGGGAGAGCTTACCCCTGAAGCAAAAACCCTGTAATGTTTGTTGAAAAGGTTTTCAACTCCCAGGTTAACACTGAAATTCTTGGTAATCTTATAAGCAGTTTTGATGTTTAAAGTGCTCCATCCGGGCATATAGCCTTTTACCGGATCTGCCGAATAAAGCTCATTATCTTCTTTCCCTAAACTGTAATCTTTAGCAAGCTTAGCTGCACTGTAACGTGCATACACCTCTGCTTCAAATTTATTGTAATGAAAAAATAGTGAAGTTTGACCAAACATAGGGGCAATATGATCTAAAGCCATAATAGTATCATGTCCGGGATCATTGGCCGTTGGAATATGCTGACGATATTCGCCCAAAGTATAATTAAGTGTTGACTTAAAAGAAACATGTTCCGAGAAATCGGCATAAACCGCTCCCCAGGCACCCTGAATATATGCCTGATCCACATTCTGAGAGCTGCGCACCTGACTCAATGTTCCATTGAACATTACCGAATCCGCACCATTAAATTTCGAATCCTTTAAAACAATTGCATTCTCTAACAACGTGTAGTAATAGCCGCCTTCAACTTTTAACTTATCGTCCATTATTGTGGTGGATAAGGAAACTTCAATATTATAAGCATATTCCGGCTTAAGTTTCTCGTTAGGCACTATAATAACACTCCCGGAAGATTCAAACACTTTTGCCATGTCATCCACATTCGGGGCGCGAAAGCCGGTAGATCCCAGAATACTGAAACGAACATTCTTTTCAGGCATAACAACCAATCCTAAATTTCCATTTAATGCACTGTTGGTTTGCTTTACTGATGTGAACGGAAATTGAAAAGGAGATTCGGTTTTTGCAGTGTCAAATTTTGCACTTAAGGAATTGTAAGTGTAACGTATACCCTCACTCAGGATCATTTTTTCGTTGATCTCCCAGCTATGAGTCAGGTATGCACCAATGTTCATCATGGTGCTTCCACCGTTAGGATATCGTGTGGCCACAGGTGTGAACTGTTCCCCGGTTCTGATGTGAGTTGATGTTGCTGTTGAATTCACAATATTATTTACGAACTCCAACCCATAACTCAACTCATGCTTTTCTTTTATTGATTTTCTCAGATCCGCATTTAACGACATTACACCTACATCTTCAATCTGAGATGTTCTCTTGTTGTTTCCGCTTGTCGGACTCAGATAATTAGTGCTGAATCTTCTGCTGGTTCTCTCCTGTCGAATCATCTGGTAGGCAGCCGTAATTCTCATGTTATCAAAAAAAGAACTGTCTCCTTTTATATTCGCATACAGAGCAGCCATTAATCTGTTTTGTGGCCCATAATACCACTCAGCAAATTTGAGGTTGCCTGCACTTCCTGCCTCAGTAAGGCGATCATATCTGTTTATATTGCTCGAAGTGGAGTACTGAAGGTTCAATCCCACTTCAGTTTTGTCGTTTACTTTAAACAGCAATTTCTCCATCAGATCTATCTGTGAGTAACCGCTTCGCTTCTGAACATTCGGGTCGTTATTGCGGATTGTGCTGTCGGCAGTTCCATTCCAGTTCTGTCCAACATAGTAATAACATTTACCAAAATCGGGATTGGGATTTCGGCCGTTGCCTGTTCTCAGATCATCAAAATCGCTGTATGTTATGCTTGTTAATGATGCGATCTTTTTAAACCCCAGATTGAAATCCACATGTCCGGTCTTTTCCTGATTTGCTGATGCATAACGCAAAGCAGCATTTACCTTCAGATTCATTTTATCTTCGCCAAACAGCGGCTTTTTTGTATAAAAGTGCATTACTCCACCAAGCGCATCGCTTCCATACATCACCGAAGAAGGGCCAAACAAAATTTCCGTTCTCTCAAGCATCGCATTATCAATTGTGATTACATCCTGCAAATGTCCGGCACGATAAATTGCATTGTTCATGCGCACACCATCAACAACTATCAAAACACGGCTCGCCTCAAAACCTCTGATTATTGGGCTTCCACCTCCAGCCTGACTTTTCTGGACCATTACTTGTCCTGTGTTTGCCAACATATCGGCAGCTGTCTGTGGATTTTCAAGTTCAACTATTTTACTGCTTATTACTTCTACAGAATAAGGCACATCGATTTTCTTTTCTTCAGCCTTATTGGCTGAAAATATCACTTCATTAAGATTGATCAGTCTGGTTATAGTGTCCTTTTCCTGTGCAATTCCAACGTTGACACTGCAGGTGAGCACAGCAAATGCTAAATATAGTTTTGTTCTCATTTTTTTAGTTAATTAAAATTATAGGTCCGATACAAGACATGAACTTTTAAAGTTGTAGTATCATTATAATTTGCAATTTGATCATAATGGCTACTCACCGTGCCAGTCCCCCGACCGGCACGGTGGCCATTATACCAAATTGCTCCAGGAATTTCTAAACTTAATCCCCTAAGCTTTCCGGTAAGCACTTAAACAGCTACAAAGTTTTAACAATTAAAAGACGATCGCATCATATCCCGCGATAGAGTGCAATCTTCTAATAAATCATCACGCGAAGCATGATGTCACAGAAATTAAAACAGATGTAATCAGAAAAGCGCTATGCTAATTCGGGCGGCTGGAAACTTGCTTTGATTAAAGCAAATTTATAGTGGGAAATAAATGGAATGAAGTCCGAGTCCTGAAGAAGAATTATTGCAGGAACAATGTGAGTAGAGGTATGAGTTGAGATCTTAACAACGTCTTCAACTTTTTGCGAATGAGATTTGCGATCTTTATTGCCAGAAACATTATCCCTTATATGGACATTTAAATGGCCCAGTAAAAATGTTTCTTTTTTATCGGGGATACAGTAATAGGTTATTGAATTAGCGCTGCCTTTTTGATGAAGGATATCATAACGAACACCTCTGTAATCGAACTCTGAACTTTCCACCCAATTGATCTCGTCCGCAGAGGCTTTATCGATCACAATCACACAAACAGAATTTCCGATAGTTCCGTTTTTAATTTCTTTTTTCATCACGGCTTTTATTTCAAGCTGCTGGACTCTAAACAAAATGAAATATCCCATTGTGTTGAACAGGAAGATGGCAAGCAAAAAAAATACTGCAGCTTTTTTCATCGTGTTTACCAAAACTAAAAATAAAATTTAATTAAACCAATAAACAAGACCCACCTATTTGGCAGAATATCTGATATTTTTATCACTCAGCTTCAGTATAACGGTATGGCTTCCCTTATACCTGAGTCCTGAAACATCGAATTTCAATTCCTGCATAATTTGCTGCCGGCAATGATCGTCATTTGCCGAATGTTTTAAGCATAAGCTTAGCTGAGGCGGCATTGATTTGGCATACATTCCATTGGAAATCAGCTGAAAAGTGTGTTTTTCACACCCTCCGCTGTAATTCACAAAAACCGATAAAGTATCTGAATTTAATGAAAGACTATCCAACTGGTAAGGTCGGCCACTGTCAGCTATGTCAGCTGCAGGATCCAGAATAGCTTTTGGAATTGTATCTTTTTCTGTAACGACTCCAGTATTTTGTAGAGTGGCCTGAGTGGTTTTTTCCTCCACCCTGTCTTTCACCATTGACTTTTTGTGACAGGAAATTAACAGCAACAGCAATATTGGACAAAAGAGCGTTATATATTTCATAATGATACAAGGCAATAATTATATTCCAAAACGTTTAGTATAAGCCAACAACAAAGTGAATGGTATTTCAAATATAGCCACTAATAATAGAACATCAAATGAGCGTGTCTTTCTGGCACAAAGGTTTTTTGGTATAAACATTGACCACTCAAGTGCTCATTTTTAAGATATGCAAAACATTACGGCCAGGATCTTCCAAAGCATTTTCTATCCTCTGATTTTTGTTTGTTTGTTGTGGGCAATCAAGATCTTTGAAATAATCAGCAACACAAATCTCTCCTGGTACGGCATTTATCCGCGAAGCCTTCACGGAATCATTGGTATAGTGACAATGCCGCTTCTACACTCTGATTTTGATCATCTCTTTTCCAATTCAGTTCCTCTACTGGTTTTAGGAACCATCATTTTTTATTTTTACAGATCGATCGCATTTCAGGTCTTCTTTTGGGTGTATCTCATGACGGGTGTATGGGTATGGGCGGCAGCGCGTAATTCATACCACATTGGTGCAAGCGGTATTTTATATGGATTCATAGCATTTCTTTTTTTCAGTGGCGTTTTCAGAAAAGATACAAGGCTTTTAGCTTTGTCTTTATTCGTTGTATTCATCTACGGAGGAACGGTGTGGGGCATACTTCCCATCAGGGAAGGAGTTTCATGGGAATCACATATGCTGGGAGCTCTGGCCGGACTGATCACAGCATATAATTTCAAAAAGGAAGGCCCGCCTGTAAAAGTTTATGATCTCGGGACTGATGAAGAAAACGCCCTTATAGACGTCACCGGGACACAGGAAACACAGGAATTTCAATCTGATGCTACTAGTGAAACTCCCGTCACTATAACTTATACTTTGGTTCCTAAAAAAGAAGATGATCATAACTCCGAAGGTTCTGAGAAGCAATAATTTCGCTATCTTTGCGGCCCCTGTTTGGGAATTGGGATATCAGGAATTGGTTAATTAAGAATTGTCGTTCCCCCAATTAACTATTAACTAATAACCATTTTACCAAATTGAACTATCTATCAGTAGAAGCTGTCTCCAAAGCTTACGGTGCAAAAAAATTATTCGACAAGATCAGCTTCGGCCTTAACCAGGGTCAGCGCATCGCACTCATCGCAAAAAATGGTGCAGGCAAATCAACCTTACTTAAAATTATTACGGGAAAAGAAATTGCTGATGAAGGAAGCGTTACTTTCCGTAAAGATATCACCGTTACTTACCTGAATCAGAATCCCGTTTTTAATGAAGCAGATACTGTAGTTGAAGCGATTTATAACACCACTAACCCGACACTTAACGCAGTTCGTGAATATGAATTCGCTCTCGAGGATTTTGAAAAGGAAATGAATGATAAAACATCTGACCGACTTGAAAGAGCAACGGAAAGAATGAATGATCTCGATGCCTGGCAGACAGAAGCGAAAGTTCAGGAAGTTCTTCAGCGATTAAAGATCAAATTTCTTGACAAGCAGATCGGTGTGCTTTCCGGTGGACAAAAAAAACGTGTAGCGCTTGCGAAAGTTCTTATTGATGAGCCCCAATTACTGATACTCGATGAGCCAACAAACCACCTTGATGTTGAAATGATCGAGTGGCTTGAAAACTATCTGATCAATAAGGATCTCACATTATTATTAGTGACGCACGACAGGTATTTTCTCGACAGTGTCTGCACTGAAATCATAGAAATTGATAACACCAAGCTTTACAACTACAAAGGCAACTTTCAATATTATATAGAGAAAAAAGCTGAGCGCGAAGCCATTGAAAGCAGTGAGATCGATAAGGCTAAAAACCTTTATACTCGCGAACTTGAATGGGTACGTAAAATGCCTAAAGCCCGAGGAACAAAAGCAAAATATCGTGTTGACCAGTTTGAAGTAACAAAGGACAAAGCATTCAGCGGAAAAAAAGAAGAGAAGCTGGAGCTTGGTGTGAAGATGAACCGCATAGGAGGAAAGATCCTTGAAATGGTGAATATTAAAAAGGCTTTTGGCCAGACAAAGATCATCAACGGTTTTTCTTATGTATTTAAAAAAGGTGAAAAGATCGGAGTTGTAGGTAAGAACGGTGCAGGAAAATCAACTTTCCTGAATATGATCATGGAACTTGAAAAGCCTGATGCGGGAACGATCTCCACAGGTGAAACAATAGTTTACGGCTATTATTCACAGGAAGGGATGAAGCTGAATGAAGATAAGCGAGTGATCGAAATTGTAAAAGATATAGCTGAATACATCCCTCTTGCTGATGGCTCCAAGCTGAGCGCTTCCGGCTTGTTGACGAAATTTCTTTTCCCTCCCGATGTGCAATACGGTTTTGTTTCAAAACTAAGCGGTGGTGAAAGGAGGCGTTTGTTCCTGATGACCATTCTGATCAAGAACCCGAATTTTCTTATTCTGGATGAGCCTACCAACGATCTTGACATTGTTACCTTAAGTGTTCTTGAGGATTTCCTGACAAACTTTCAGGGTTGTGTCTTGATCGTTACACACGATCGTTACTTCATGGACAAGCTTGTCGATCACCTTTTTGTTTTCGAAGGTGAAGGCGTTGTTAGAGATTTCCCAGGAAATTACACTGAATATCGTGATAAAAAAGAGCAGGAAGACCGGGTCAAGCCAACCGAGCTTATCTCTCCGATCATTGAAAAAGAAGAAATAATGCCTGAGCCGGTGCAGAAAGCATCTGAGCCCGCAGCAAATAATAAGAAAAAAGCAAGCTTCAAGGAAAAATTTGAATTTGAACAGCTGGAAAAAGATATCGCTGAACTTGAAAAGGAAAAGCAAACATTGTCGGAAAAGCTGAACAACGGCATCACCGATCATGAAGAGGTTCTTAAATATTCTCAGCGCATTTCAAAAATAATTTCTGAGCTTGATGAGAAAGGCCTCAGATGGCTTGAGCTGAGTGAATTAATGTAAGCCCGTTTCTTTCAGGAGGCGAAATGCTGACGGTAGTTTGCTGATAAGATCTGAAGGGATTATTCCCTCTTCTGATAATTCAATCGCAGCTAAATCACCGGCCAGTCCGTGCAGATAAACACCAAGGATACTTGCCTCTTTGGAATTGTATCCCTGAGCCAGAAGCGAAACAATAACACCAGTAAGCGCATCGCCACTTCCGCCTTTAGCCATTCCCGGATTACCGGTTGAGTTAAAATAAATTGTTCCGTCCGGACAACTAACTGAAGTATGAACTCCTTTCAAAACAACATATACTTTGTTTTTTATTGAGAATGCTCTTTGAAGTTTTATTCTTTCAAACCCTGAAGATGCTTTCTCAGTCATCCGTTCAAACTCTTTAGGATGTGGTGTAAGAACACTCCTGGCGGGAAGAAACGCAAGCCAGGTTTTATTTTCAGAAATGATGTTCAATGCATCTGCATCAAGAACAAGAGGCACATGTGAATTCTGAATTAAAAGCTTCAGGGAATTCTGCGTCTGTTTTTCCGTTCCCAATCCGGGGCCGACAGCAATCGCGTTAAACTTCTCAATTCGGATATTGTCAGTCCAATACTTGCTTTCCGAATCCACATTAGACATAGCTTCCGGAATTGAGGATTGCATTATTTCATAACCACATGCAGGGACATGCATCGTTAATAATCCTAAACCACTTCTTAATGCTGCCCGACCGGCAAGTATAGAAGCACCCATTTTCCCGTAGCTTCCGGCAATAATAAGTGCATGGCCAAAAGTCCCTTTATGCGATGCTCTACTTCTCCGTTTAACTAATTGCTTTGCGAAATCTCCGCTGATATAAAAGTTATTAGTCTCTGCTTTGAACTCTTTTGAAAGACTAATATCAAGAACGCTTAAATTCCCCACACAATCTGCGTTTTCCGGAAGCATAAAAGAAAGCTTTGGAAACTGAAAAGTAAATGTATGGCTCGCGTTAATCATTTGGTCTGTTCGAGCGTTAAACTCATCTGCCAACATTCCGGAAGGAAGATCAATTGAGATGACAGGAATGTCAAATTGATTGAGTTTTGAAATCACCTCAGCCAATAATCCTTCAGCAGGTCGACTTATACCCGTACCTAATATGGCATCGATAACAACCGCATTGCTTTCGGGAGTCAGAGCATCCAATTCAGAAACATTGTCTATCTCAAGAACAGGAATATTATCCGGGATTCTCTTCCTATTGAATGCAAAGTCCTCCGATTCATTTTCCGAATATTGAATTATATAAATTTTAACTTCAAAATTCATTTGTGAAAGCAACCGCGCGATAGCGAGCCCGTCACCACCATTATTCCCTTTCCCGCAAAAAACGTGAACCGGATGAGCGGTAGAATATATTTCTGCAAATCTGATAGCGCAAGCTGAAGCAGCACGTTCCATCAGATCAAGCGAACTTATCGGTTCGTTAATGATCGTGAAATCATCTAACGCCTTTATTTGTTTTGCGGAAAGAATTTGCATGATATATTTAATTAAATAAAATGCATAAAAAATCAAGCCCTGTACATTAGATCTTTTTTGAGATATAATTAAAGCGAAGAAAAAGACATGCGGCTGCGATAAACAGGCCAATGGACAAGCCATACCATACACCTTCAACTCCAAGATTCAGTTTAAAAGCTAGATAATAACTCATTGGTAAACCTATTCCCCAATATGCAATAAGGGTAATGATTGTAGGAAGCTTAACATCTTTAACTCCTCTGAGGGCTCCAAGCCCAACGACCTGCACTCCATCACTTAGCTGGAAAAACGCTGCGATTACTATCAATGAAGAAGCAATCGAGATCACTTCAACATCCCTGTTAAATATGATGGGTAAATCGTCTTTAAAGAGAATGAAAGAGATCGCGCAGACTCCCATAAAAACCAGTACCATCAGAAAAGCGCTGAAGCCAGCTATCCGAACTCCTTCACGGTTATGCAATCCTGCCTGATTGCCTACACGCACAGAGGCCGCTGCAGAAAGTCCGCTTGCCATCATGTAGGTTGTTGCAGCTATGCTGAGAGCCACCTGATGCGCAGCCTGAGCTTTGGGGCTTATCCAGCCGATCATAACTACCGCGAATGCAAAAGCCCCAACTTCGAATACCCATTGAAGCCCCGAAGGCACTCCGATATTCAGAATTTTTTTCGTCAGATCGCGGGAGATGTTCTTTAATGAAAATCCTGATCTGTATTTTCTGAATTCCTTATTGTAATAAACATAAGCGAACATTGCGATGGCCATGATCACCCGGGAAATAAAGCTTGCCCAGCAGGAACCCATTAATCCCATCTCAGGAAATCCCCAATGGCCGAAGATCATCAGATAATTCAATAATATATTCAGAAGGTTGGCCGCAATTGTGATCAACATAGCGATTCCGGTGAAGGATAGCCCTTCGGTGAATTGTTTGAATCCGGAAAAGATGCACAGTGGAATCATTCCAAGCATCATTACATTAAGGAAAGGAATTGCGAGATCGACCACTTCCTGTTTTTGATCGAACAGGTTCAATACAGGTGAAATAGAAAAAAGTAAAATAAAAAGGAGAATTCCAAGGACTGTATTGATCACAATACCATGCTTGAGCAATTCGCTGTTCTGATTCGTATTTCCAGCGCTGTCAGCCGCGGCAACCAAAGGTGTTACACCATACGAAACACCTAATCCAAAAACCAGTACAAGCGTATAAAGACTATTTGAAAGAGCTACTGCCGCCTGCTCTATGGTTCCGATTTGCCCGACCATGGCAGTATCCACGACACCGACCATGATATGGCCAAGCTGACTCAGCACCACAGGATATGCAAGAGAGAAAGTCGCTTTGTAACTTTTTATATAATCAGTGGAAAATATGCCCATAACAAAGGCATCAAAGATAACCTTTTAAAAGAACAGGAAATTGATCTATAGATCTTTCCGGATCTTAACGATCCGCATCCAGCTAAGAACTACAATTACAGAGTATGATGGATCGAATTCGTACCACTTCTTTGCAAAGTTGATGCTGTTTGGGCTCTTATGATGATTGTTCTGAAACAGTTCACCCAGCATTAAAAAGTCCATTGGAAGTGTGTTCTTGCTGTGATCATCATTATCAAAATTAGAGTATCCGTATTTATGTCCGCACCAGTTTACCACAGCTCCGTGTATCGGTCCCATAAGAAAATGAATTGGCAATAAAAGAAACTGCCACCATGCTGTGGCGAAATAATAATAGAATAGAAAATAAAGAACACCAAAGCCGATCCTTACGATCCACATGTCGCTAATTCTGTCCATTAAAGGCCATACAGGGTAATTACCTCTGAAAGCTTTTTCCGGCTCAACGTTTTTTGACACAAAATCAAAGTAGATCTTTTTCGTGTGCCACATCATTCCGAAGACATCTTTAAAGAAATGAGGGGAATGAGGATCTTTCTCCGTATCGCTGTAGGCATGGTGCATACGGTGCAAAATTGCGTAAGCACGCGGGTTCAGAAATGAAGAACCCTGAGTGATAAATGTAAAGAGGTAGAAGAACCGTTCCCAGAACTTGTTCATTATTATTAGTTTATGGGAAGAATATCGGTGAAGAAAGAAAGTCTGACCAAATAAAGAAAGGAACCAATGCAACAGAAAAAAAACAAGAATGATCATGAAAGAAAATAACATTTAAGATTTCACACAAGGTACGAAAAAATAGCGTTGTAGGGCCGAATAAACTTCGTAAAAGCTTATTTAGTTTTATGGTGGTAGGGCATATTTGTTATATTTGCTTCAGAAACAAATGATTTATAATGGACTTAAGTAAATTAAAAAGGCGTCCTCCTTTTCCTTTTGAAACCATTGCCGTTGCAATTTCCTTTTCACCCAGCTGCTTACCTATCTTACTTGAAGCTAAAAGGCTTGCCGATGCTTGCGGATCCTCACTATTATTACTTCACATTGGCGAAAAATCATTGGAGAAAGATCAGCAGTTAGACGATATGATGTCAAAAGCGGGCGTAGATCCAAAGCATTCCCGTGTAATCTGGATGGAAGGAGATCCTGTCGACACAATTTTACGCTTATGTAAACTTAACATTGTAGACCTTCTTGTTTTAGGCGCTCTTGAAAAAGAGAATCTTTTGAAATTTTATATTGGTTCAATTGCCCGAAATATAAGCCGCAGAGCGAAATGTTCGGTATTGCTTCTTACCAATCCAACCTTACAACCTCAGAAATTTAAAAAAGTGATAGTGAATGGAGCAGAGAATCCTAAAACTATTCACACAATAAACACCGCTCTGTATCTGGCTCGGAACCTGAACGTCAAAGATGTCACTATCGTAACAGAAGTGCACTTGCCCGGACTTGCAATGGCCATTGCAGATGACAGCACAGCACCGGAACAGAAAGAGATCAAGAAAAATATCACAGAAGACTTCACTGAAAATTTACATACACTCATTGATCAGTGCGATGCAGGAGATATCAGAATTACTGATAAGATCGTGAGAGGAAAACCTGGTTATGCTATCAGTAAATACGCAAGTGACCGTAATGCGGACCTCCTGGTGATCAATTCACCTGATACGCATCTGAATGTATTTGACAGAATATTTACACACGATATTGAATTTATACTTGCCGACCTTCCATGCAATGTGCTTATTGTACATTCCAGGGTATCTGGCGATTAACCGATGAAGTTAGGACATAACGAATTAATGATATTGCTTGCCAGTATTGGCGCGGTATTGATATTGGCGAGAATTTTTGCTGAGCTTGGCAAGAAGATCAAAATGCCGATCGTCATGGGTGAGATCCTTTTGGGTATTCTCCTCGGCCCGACTGTTTTCGGAGCGATCTCACCTGATACCTTCAGTTATTTTTTTCCTAAGGTAGGCCCTGCTAAAATTGCAATGGATGGAATCACGAATCTTGCTGTGATCATGCTGTTGTTTGTTGCGGGAATGGAAGTCCAGCTACAGATCATACTAAAACAGGGAAAAACGGCCGTTTATACCAGCTTCACCAGCATGGTCATACCATTTATGCTTGGTTTTGCTGCTGTATGGTTCTTCCCGAATTTCTTTAATTACACTCCTGACAGAAAATTAGTTTATGCTTTGTTTTTCGGTATTGCTATGGCAGTCTCCGCCCTCCCTGTTATTACAAGGATACTGATGGACCTGAATCTTTTCAAAACAAAAGTTGGAATGGTAATTATTGCCGCTGCCATATTTGATGATCTAACGGGATGGTTGATCTTCTCTTTTGTTTTAAGCTTACTTGGACAGGAAGGTGATATCACAAACATCTGGTTCACTATAGGTATGATCCTCGGATTTGGTTTATTCATGCTTATCGTAGGTCGCTGGATCATTAATCATGTTTTACCATGGATCCAGAAAAATCTTTCCTGGCCGGGCGGAGTCCTCTCCATCTCATTAGGGTTTTGTTTCCTTGGCGCTGCTTTTACCGAATACATCGGGCTTCACGCGATCCTCGGGGCATTCATTGTGGGAATTGCTTTAGGCGACAGCGTACATCTTCAGGAAAGGGAAAGAGAGATTATTCACCAGTTCGTAACAAATGTGTTTGCTCCTTTGTTCTTTGTCTCAATTGGATTAAAAGTGAACTTCATTGCGAATTTTGATTGGGCACTTGTTACGCTTGTTTTATTCCTTGCAATGATCTGTAAAGTATTCGGAGCATCACTTGGTGCTTACCTGGGTGGCCTTTCAAAACGCGAATCACTGGCTGTAGGCTTTGGACTTAATGCCCGCGGAGCAATGGAAATCATTCTAGGCACCCTTGCACTCGAAGCAGGATTGATCGACTCGAAAATGTTTGTCGCACTCGTTGTGATGGCATTGTTAACGAGTATGATCAGTGGGCCACTGATGAAAAAATTTTTGGATTAAATACCTCACCCCTTAATCCTCTCTCCAAAGGAGCGGGGGTAAAACTTAAAAAAATTTAGTACAAATGTTAGGATTAAAGTTAGACACAGACCCTCGTTGGGTAAATATTGTAGAAAGTAATATTGAAGAAATTCTTACCGACCATGCGTGGTGTGAACAAAAAGCTGCAACCAATGCGCTTTCAATGGTTGTGAATAATCCAAATTATACGGAACTGGTAACCGCGCTTATATCAATTGCGAAGGAAGAACTTGAACATTTTGAAATGGTTCACAACCTGATTAAATCAAGAGGAAAAGTTCTTGGGCTGGAACGCAAGGATCATTATGTGAATGAATTGTATAAATTCATGAATAAAGGTGGTAGCAGACTTCAATCGCTGGTTGACAGGCTTTTATTCTCAGCAATGATAGAAGCCCGCAGCTGCGAACGCTTCCGTGTGCTTTCAGAAAACATAAAAGATGAAGAGCTTGCAAAATTCTATCGTGAACTAATGATCAGCGAGGCGGGCCATTACACCACATTTATTGGTTTTGCCAGAAAATACGGTGAAGGTATTGATGTTGATAAACGCTGGAAAGAGTGGATCGAGTTTGAAGCCTCAGTTATCCGGAATTACGGGAAATCAGAAACGATACACGGATAAAAGTTATTCCCCCAACATCTTCTTCTTCCAATGATCGGGAACCGTAATGGTTTGATTTGTTTTGTAATTAAAACAAACGATCACAGCTAACCCTTTAGCAGCTTCTACCTCCACTCCATTGATCTCACGGACAATTGTGCAGCTCATATCAAAGCTTTTGGACCCGATTCGTGAAACCCATGTATAACAAAACAATTTATCTTCAAGTAAAATAGGCTGTTTGTATTCCATTTCCATCTTCGCCAGAATCAGGCTTTCGCTTTCCCAGTCAATCTTCACATCGCCCATTAAAGCATTAAAATATTCTACACGTGCAAGCTCAAAATATGTGATATGGTTTGCATTATTAACGTGACCTAAACGGTCTACATCCTTAAAGCGAATTTGTATTTGGGTTTTATGTTTATATGGATTCATTATTAAACTCGAATGATTAAGAAAATTTAATTTGTACGGATAACGAATAAAAGATAAATCTACGAATCTGTGTTTGAAAGATAATGACTGAATTGAACTATTCCACCAACTCCGTTCTCCCGACTATTCAAACATCTAATTCCTCAAAAACAGAATTTTTGCTTTTGAATTCCGGGACGAGCACTTTCATTTTCTTTACAATGGCTTTGTTATCCTGGTTATGAAACAAACTGATGAGTTCATTGATTTCAGCAGAAACGGTCGCCAGATCATACTCCTTCACCTTCGCGATCATGATCTGTTTGTGATGCGTGGGAATAGTATTCTCTTCATTAGCGAGCAGCTCTTCGTATAGTTTTTCCCCCGGCCGCAATCCTGTATAAACTATACTAATATCCTTGTCTAATACAAGCCCGGAAAGCTTCACCATCTTTTTAGCAAGATCAATGATCTTCACCGACTTGCCCATATCGAAAATAAAGATCTCACCGCCATTACCCATTGCACCAGCTTCAAGCACGAGCTGGCAAGCCTCCGGAATGGTCATAAAAAAACGGGTAATATCGGGATGAGTAATGGTGATCGGGCCACCGGCTTCAATCTGCTGACGGAAACGAGGAATTACCGAACCATTAGAACCTAATACATTTCCAAACCTGGTAGTGATAAATTTTGTTCCTGAAGTCTTCCCCAGCGATTGCGTATAGATCTCGGCAATGCGCTTGCTTGCGCCCATCACATTGGTTGGGTTCACAGCCTTATCTGTGCTGACCATCACAAACTTTTCCACTTTATATTGTACAGAAAGATCCGCCAGATTCTTTGAACCAAACACATTCGTGAAAACGGACTCCGAAGGATTATTCTCCATCATAGGAACGTGTTTATAAGCTGCAGCATGAAAAACGATCTCAGGCAAAAACGTTTTAAAAACATTTTCCATTCTTTCTTTGTTCCTGATATCTCCCATCACAACATCATACTCCTGTGCTTTGTATTTATCATGCAGCTCCAGCTCCAGGTCGTACAAAGGAGATTCTGCCTGATCTAAAAGGACAATTTTTTTTGGATGGAATTTTATCACCTGCCTCACAATCTCACTTCCGATACTGCCTGCTGCACCGGTGATCAGAATGGTTTTACCGTGAAACTGTTTGCTTATATTTTCTTTATCAAGCTGAATAGCATCGCGTTCAAGCAACTCCTCTATCCTCACTTTCTTGATCTGCCTGAAACTAAGTTCACCGTTGATCCAATCTGTAACAGGAGGCACATTCAGGATCTTTGTGTCGTGGTTAAGACATATGTCCACTATCGATTGTTTGCGCTGTGAAGGAATATCCTGAACAGAAATGATCAACGCGGAAACATCATTATTGCTTAACAAATGTTCCAGCTTATCGAGGTTGAAAATAGTTACCCCTTCAAGCTTCTTACCCTGTTTTTTAGGGTCGTCATCAATAAAACCAAGTACCTTGTACTTTGTTCCTGCATCCCTGTCCAGCGTACGTTTTGTAATAATCCCGGATGCACCTGCACCGAAAATGATCACGCTCCGTTTTTCTTTATTTGGGTTGGAGATCTCACTGTATAATGCTTTGAACATTACACGCAGACTGATCATCAGAAAAACAGTAGCCATATATTCGATAATGATGATCGAAAAAGGCACAGGAAATTTTCCGTTTATGAATTTATAAGAGATCACATTGACAATCACAAATACAAACGTTCCCATTGTAAGCATTGTGAAAATCCTTTGCGAATCTTTTGAACTTGTATATTTTACAATGCCCTGAAAGGTTTTAAAGATCAGAAAACCGGTTAAACGAACTCCAAGTACAATAGAAAAAACAAGAGGGAACGCCTCCACTTCCACTGCAGGAATTGAGAAATTGAAGCGAACGAGATAAGCGAGTAATAATGAAAAAAAGCAGATGCACATGTCGATGAACAGGATCACCCAGCGGGGCATATTCTTCCGGAACAACAGATCTAATAATTTCATGTGGCTAGTTAAAGTTCAAAGATATAAAAATTGCCGCCTGTATGGGCTTAGTTTTTATCTTTGCAACACCGGATGCCAAAGATCTTATTTATAGCGGCACATCGCCCTGACCGTTCTCCGAGCCAACGCTACCGGTTCGAACAATACTTTTCCTTTCTGGAGGCAAACGGTTACTCCTGCGAGCTTTCCTATATCATTGATGAAGAAGCTGATGCATTATTTTATAAACCGGGACATTTACTGAAAAAAGCGATGATCACTTTACGAAGCTTTCGTAGGCGAATGGCTGATGTGAAAAGAGCTGCGAACTATGATATAATATTTGTTCAAAGGGAGGCTTTCATGACCGGCTCTGCATACTTTGAAAAAGGATTCAGCAAGTCGGGAGCAAAAATGGTTTTTGACTTTGATGATTCCATATGGCTCCTCGACACTTCCAAAGCAAACAAAAAGTGGGCATGGTTAAAAAGCGAAAAGAAAACCGGTGAGATCCTTCGTGTATCAGATCTTGTTTTTGCCGGTAACAGTTACCTTGCAGAATACGCAAAGAAGTTTAACAGCAACGTCAAACTGGTCCCGACAACTATCGACACTGATAAATTCAGGCGAATCAAACCTTATGCAGAGAACCAGAGGATCTGTATCGGCTGGAGCGGAAGTATCACTACGATCAAACATTTTGAACAGGCTCTTCCATTTCTTCATACCATTAAAAAGAAGTATGGTGATCAAGTTTATTTTAAGGTAATGGGGGATCCCACTTATTTAAACGAGTCTCTTGACATAAAAGGGATTCCATGGTCAAGTGACACAGAGGTATCGTCACTTGAAAGTTTTGACATCGGTATTATGCCTTTACCGGATGATGAGTGGGTAAAAGGAAAATGTGGATTGAAAGGCCTTTCATATATGGCTGTTGAAGTACCAACTGTTATGTCGGCAGTTGGAGTGAACACTCAAATAATCCAAGATGGCCTGAACGGATTTCTTGCGAAAACAAATGAGGATTGGGTGGAAAAACTTTCGTTACTGATCGAGTCCTTTGACCTCAGAAAGAAACTCGGTGCAGCAGGCAGAAATACTGTTGAAAACAACTATTCCACTGCTTCACAAAAAAACAATTATCTCCGGCATTTTAATGAAATTCTAAAGAGATAAAAACGTACATTTGTTTTGCAAAAACTAAATGCTTCGGGCGGCCAAAACCAAGCCTGTCAATCATCTACAATCAGTAAAAGAAACATATAAATGGAAACATCTACAGAATTAAAAAGCGTTGCATTAGAAAAAAAACATACGGCACTTGGTGCGAAGATGGTTCCATTCGCGGGCTATAATATGCCTGTGTCTTATACCGGACTAAATGAAGAGCATTTAACCGTGCGAAACGCTGTCGGAGTTTTTGACGTTAGCCATATGGGCGAGTTTATTCTTAAAGGTGATGGTGCTTTGGATCTGATCCAGCGTGTAACATCGAATGACGCTGCAGTGCTGACTGATGGAAAGATCCAGTATTCATGTTTGCCGAATGACAAAGGAGGGATTGTTGACGACCTTTTGGTTTACCGTATCAATGAAAAAGAATACATGCTTGTTGTAAATGCATCCAATATTGAAAAAGACTGGAACTGGATCAGCAAGTTCAATACAAAAGGTGTTGAGATGAAAAACATTTCCGATGATGTTTCTTTACTTGCAGTTCAGGGACCAAAAGCGATTCTTGCGCTTCAAAAACTAACTGACATTAATTTATCAGAGATCCAATACTACACATTTAAGAAAGGAACATTTAACGGAGAAGCAAATGTTGTAATATCAAACACAGGATATACAGGTGCAGGCGGATTTGAAATTTATTTCGCGAATGAAGTAGCGGAAAAAATGTGGGACGCAATTTTTGCAGCCGGAGCTGAATTTGGTATGAAACCAATTGGCTTAGGTGCCCGCGATACACTTCGATTGGAGATGGGATTCTGCCTCTATGGAAACGACATTGATGACACAACATCACCTATTGAGGCTGGTTTAGGATGGATCACAAAATTCACGAAAGACTTCACCAATAAATCTGCAATACTTGAGCAAAAAGAAAAAGGTGTTTCGAAAAAGCTTGTTGGATTCGAGATGATCGAACGCGGAATTCCTCGTCACGATTACACAATTGCAGATACATCAGGAAACATTATCGGTAAAGTGACATCCGGAACTCAATCGCCTTCTCTGAACAAAGGAATTGGAATGGGGTACGTAAAAACAGAATTTGCAAAAGCAGATACTGAGATCTCCATCATGATCCGCGATAAAGCTATCAAAGCAAAAGTTGTCAAACTTCCTTTTTATAAAGCTTAAGACATTCAAAGCTTTATGGAAAAAAAACTGACTGTTGATGTTTGCCTGTCGCCACAACTGTATCCGGTTTATCACAAAGATGATCACATTGTTGTTGTCATAGATGTACTGAGGGCTACTTCAGCCATCTGCACCGCCTTTGAACACGGGGTTGAAAAAATGATCCCGGTCGCAACCATTGAAGAAGCAACTGAATACAAAAAGCAGGGTTTTATTGTCGGAGCTGAGCGTAACGGTTTTGCAATAGAAGGATTTGATTTCGGTAATTCCCCTTACTCATATATCAATGAAGCTTTAAAAGGGCAGACTGTGGTGATCTCTACCACAAACGGCACACAGGCCATAGAAGCTGCAAGGCATTCTTATAAAATTGTAGTTGGCGCATTTACAAATATCAGCGCGCTTTGTGAATGGCTTGCTTCACAACAACGAAATGTGCTTCTTCTTTGTTCCGGTTGGAAAAACAGATTTAACCTTGAAGACAGTCTGTTCGCGGGTGCGGTGACTGAAAGACTTGTCGGAACCGGACATTTCAGAACCGGGGATGCGGCCCTGGCTATGGCTTCCCTTTACAGCGTAGCGAAGAAAAACCCTTACCGCTTTCTTCATAATTCCTCACATGCGGAGCGTCTTGCTGCCATGGGACTGAAAGCCGATATCAAATACTGCATGCAAACAGACCTCACGAAAGCGATCCCAGTACTTGAGGGAAAACATCTCATCAGGTTATCTTAAACGTCTTTTTTTGTAAATTTGATTTCCGTGAAATCCTGATAAATTCAGTCTTTCGATCATCTTGTATATCAATGAAAAAATTTCTTATTGCATTAATCATTTTATCATGCTTCCTGATTTTTAAACCGGGAAAAGATGCTGCCTACTCCTGGGGATTTTTTGCGCATAAGAAAATCAACAGGATGGCTGTTTTTACTTTGCCTTCTGAAATGATGGGATTTTACAAATCGCATATCGAATACATCACCGAACACGCTGTTGATCCCGACAAACGCAGATATGCAAATCCTGATGAAGCACCTCGACATTACATTGACATCGATCACTACGGTGAATATGCATTTGATTCGGTGCCTAAATTCTGGAAAAATGCAGTGAAGAAATATTCGGAAGATACACTGAAGGCATACGGAATTGTACCATGGCATATTGAAAAGATGGTATATCGTTTAACAGAAGCCTTTAAAGACGAGAACATGGATCTGATCCTGCACTATTCCGCTGATCTTGGCCATTACATTGCTGATTCGCACGTTCCTTTGCACACCACGGAAAACTATAACGGGCAGATGACGAATCAGAAAGGAATTCATGGCTTTTGGGAGTCACGTATCCCTGAACTGAAATCAGAAGGCTATGATTACTTTGTAGGAAAAGCAAGATACGTTGAAAGGCCTATCGACCTCGCCTGGCAAACAATCAAAGCAAGTCACGCTGCAGTCGATTCTGTTTTAAAATTCGAAGCTGAGCTGAATGCAAAATATCCCACGGATAAAAAATACAGTTTTGAGAACCGTGGGACAATGCTGATGAAAGTTTACTCCAAAGAGTATACAGAAGATTATGACAAGATGATCGAAGGTATGGTTGAGAGAAGAATGCGCACAGCTATCATCACAATTGGAAGCCTTTGGTACACTGCCTGGATCAATGCCGGCAAGCCGGATCTTAACCGCTTTGAAAACAAGGAGATCTCAGATTCTCTGAAGAAGGTTCAACAGGCAGAAGAAGACCTTTGGAAGAATGGAAAAACGAGGGATGTTAAAGGGCATGATGACTAACGTCTACGAATTGCGAATCAGACGAATTACGAATCTGTGTTTGGTAAAAAATAGCACATCAGCGATATATTTCCGGAATGAAAAAACCCCTTCTTTCACTGTTACTTTTCTTAACAATTCTTTTAGGTGTCTACTTTCTGTTCTTCAACAAACGCTATCCTCTTAATATACTTTCACGCTCATTCTCGGTTGGTGATTCGGTTGATTCAGAAAATGGCATTATCGTTTATAATAACGGAATGAATTACTCTAAAAGCCATGGTAAGCATTACAACAAGGATCGCTCATTTTATTATGGCAAAAAATGGCAATGTGTGGAGTTCATTAAAAGATATTATCACGATTATCTTCATTTTACTATGCCTGATGGAATGGGACATGCGAAAGATTTCTATGATCCAAAAATACTTTCAGGTGAGCTTAATAAACAACGAGGACTTCTACAATTTACAAATGGCAGCAACGAGGCTCCTAATGTGAATGACATACTTGTGTTTGGAGGAAAGTATGGACATGTTGCCATTGTCACTAAGGTTAATGAAGAGGATATTGAAGTTATCCAGCAGAATATTTTTATGACTCCAAGAGAAACGTTTCCCTTACAAAGACACGAGGGCCTGTTTACGGTGGGTAAGAAAAAGACCCCAAATGGATGGCTGAGAATACCAAAATAAAAAAACGCCTCCGGTTGGAAGCGTTCTTATTCAAAGTCGAAATGAATATTATGCTTTTTTTACATTCACAGCATTTAATCCTTTTTTACCTTCCTGCTCATCAAATGTTACTTTATCGCCATCGCGGATCTGATCCACTAAACCTGTAACGTGGACAAATAACTCCTGTCCTGAATCAGTTGTAATGAATCCAAATCCTTTAGAAACATTAAAAAACTTTACTGTGCCTGTTGCCATTATTTTTGTTTTAAATTAATATTATAAACAAATATACAAAAGTTAGCAGGCGAAACAAATAATACTAAATTTGGATTACGGATATACTATCGATATTTAACCGGTGTTTGCAATGCTAGGAAAGTTTAAAGAGTGCTTGATATTCTTAATTACAATAACCATTCTCGCTTCCTGCAGTACCTCTACTTTTTTTTATGCTCCGACAAAAGAGCTGGGACAATCTCCTGACACTTCGATCTATAATGTAGAAGTCATAAATTTTAAGTCAGGTAATGGCAATACGCTAAACGGCTGGTTTCTAAAACCTAAAACTCAAAAGATAAAAGCAACTGTCTTGCAGTTTCACGGCAACGGGGGAAATATTTCATATCAATATCAATTCGCTAAGCCTCTTGTGCAGGCAGGTTATCAGGTAATGGTATTTGATTATGAAGGATACGGTAACTCAACCGGTTCTCCCTCACAGGAGAAAGTTCTTGATGACGGTCTTTGTGCCTTGAAATACATTAAAGCGAGGGAAGATGTAAAAAACACAAAGCTTATTTTGTTTGGACAATCATTGGGCGGACATTTATCATGCGTAGTGGCTGCAAAAGAAAATTCAATGATAGATGCATTGGTGGTGGAAGGCGCTTTTTCAGGGCATGAGTTGATGGCAGTGTTTGTTGGTGGCGAACATGGAGCGCCACCTTGGGTGGCAAGGCTTTTTGTGAGAACTAAATATGAAGCGATCGACTATATTGATGATGTTACTGTTCCGAAATTGATCATACACAGCACGGAAGATGGTACGTGTCCGTTCTTCATGGGAAAAGATCTATACGAGAAGGCTAAAACACCAAAAGAATTCTGGGAGATCAAAGGAGGTCACATACTGGCAAGCCGATTGTACCCCGAAGAGTTCGTGAAGCACTTTGATAAGCTTTTAGAATAATAAAAAGGCAAAAGAGAACAAAGTCAAAATTCAAAAAGCTTTCCAAATATATAGAATTTCAAGACTCTTATAATCTGAATAACAACAGACTGGTCTCAGACTTCTTCAATTTGAAATCCAAGTTTTTTTAAATCATTCCAGAAAGCAGGATAAGACTTCTTCACTACTTCCGGTTGCTCAATTACTACAGAATCTAATTTAAGGGCCAATGCTGCGAAAGCCATTGCCATGCGGTGATCCTCATACGTATTAATGATCTCAGGAGCTTTTAATTGGTCAGAAGGAATTATCTTAATTGACTGATCACTCAGTATCTCAACCTCCACATTCATTTTTTTCAATTCATTCCGAAGAGCAACAATTCTGTCGGTTTCCTTGATACGAAGGGTATGCAAACCATTCAAGAAACATGGGATCTGTAAAGCCGCAGCTGTTAACGCAACTGTTTGGGCAATATCCGGGCAATCAGAAAAATCGAATCCAAAATGTTCATCTTTTACCCTGATCTTAGTTAACCGGATTCCATCGGTTATATATTCCGTTTTCACTCCGAAGAAAGAGAACACGTCAGCAACAATTGAATCTCCTTGCAAGCTTGGATTCTTCAAACCCTTCACTGTAAGGTCAGCCTCCTGAGCTAAGGCAACCATTGCATACCAATAGGAAGCAGAACTCCAGTCTCCCTCTATACTGTACGCATAATCAGATTCGCTTTTCACATGATAATTCTGCTTGCTTACTGAAATTGAGTTATCATGCCAAACACCATAAACACGAAATTCCTCAAGCATTTTCAATGTCATATTGATATACGGCCTCGAGGTTACCTCGCCTTTGAACTTAATTACAAGGCCGTTTTGAAATACAGGAGAGATCAATAACAATGCTGAAATAAACTGACTGCTTACACTTCCGTCAATTTCTATCTCTCCCCCCTTCAATGTTCTTCCTTCAATTTTGATCGGAGGAAAACCATCATTCTCTGTATAAGTTATATTAGCGCCTAACTGACGAAGCGCCTCTACTAAAATACCTATCGGCCTTTTTTTCATCCTATCCGAACCGGTCAATATACGTGTTCCCGGCCGTGATGAATAATAAGCTGTTAAAAAACGCATAACTGTTCCCGCTGGCCCCACATCAATTGTCCTGGCTCCGGGCGTGTAAAGTATATCCTCTAAGGTTTGTGTGTCCTGCGCCTTTGCGAGATTTTTGATCTCAAATTCTTCCTCACACAAAGCCTGAATAATCAATGCGCGATTACTTTCACTTTTTGATGCAGTAAGTTCGATTGTACCGCTTATTTTCTTTGCGGGATGCGATATTCGATAATTCATATTACTTGACAGTTTTAGTTTTCCCAGAATAATATTTTAACGATTCGAGGATAACATCATTATTGACCTTACAATTAATTTCACACTTTCCTATTCCGGAAAGCAGCGAGAACATTATACTGTCGTTTTCATTTTTTTTATCATGCTTCATCAGCTCTATGAGCTTTGCGTGATCAGTAGTCTTAATTGGGACTGCTTTATATGAATCTAAAATGTAAGAAGTGATCTCAGATAAAGCAACATCACTCAAACCGCACTCTTTTGAAGAAATATACGCCTCACAGATCATCCCGACAGCAATAGCCTCACCATGAAGGAGTGTTTTGTTATTCATCAGAAAGAAGGATTCAATTGCATGTCCGATCGTATGTCCGAAATTTAATATTTTTCGTAAGTTGGCTTCATTCGGATCTTCAAGAATAATCTTATTCTTTATACGAACTGACGCAGCGATCAGTTTTTCGGCATCATCAATATACAAAGCGTCTGTCTGTTTTATCAGGTCCCAATATTGAACATCTGCAATAAGCCCGTGTTTAATTACTTCAGCAAAACCGGAAAGTAACTGTCTTTTATCGAGCGTATGAATAAAATCAGGATTAATGAAAACAGCTGAAGGAGCACTGAACACACCGATCTCATTTTTAAGATGATCGAGATCGATACCCGTTTTACCACCAACTGAAGCATCCACCTGCGATAATAAAGTTGTGGGAATATTAATGAAAGAGATGCCGCGCTTAAATGTGGATGCAATGAATCCGCCCATGTCACAAATGACACCTCCACCTAAATTGACAAAGAGTGATTTTCTGTCGGCACCGAACTCTGAGAGCGTTTTCCAGATCTGCGCGCAAACTTCAAGAGTTTTATTTTCTTCACCACTTTCTATCTCGATCAGCTCAGCGTCCTTAAATGCTTCAATCTTTTCCACAAGCTGCGGATAACAATGTTTCATTGAATTTTCATCCACAAGGATAAAGATCTTTGAATAGCGGGAGCCAGCCGATTCAAAAAACCGGTTGATCTCAGCCGCGATGTCTTTATTGATGAAAACGGAATATCCCGCTGACCTGATTTCTGTCATAAAACTTGGTTAATACAAATATAACCAAGCAATTGATTGTTTTTACAAGCCTTATTGATTTATTATTTAGGTTTTATTTGTCATTTCAAGGCCTTATCTTTACCGCCTCTTTTGAATTGGAGAATTGGAGAATTGGAGAATTGGAGAATTGGAGAATTGGAGAAGTGGAGAAGTGGAGAAGTGGAGAAGTGGAGAAGTGGAGAAGTGGAGAAGTGAAAGGTGAAAAAATTAAATATTGGATTTGAAATTAAAAATAACTATGCTTTCATTTAACAATACAGAAGTCGCTTTTTCAGGAAAGTCAAACAATGATCTTAACAGATCTTACTGGCTTTTTAAAATGGTTTCGAACAGCACGTTTGTGAATGCAGGTAAGTCACTGACGACTTTTGCATTAAAGACACATCTTCCTATTAAAGGGCTGATAAAAGCAACAATATTCAAACAATTTTGCGGAGGAGAAACAATCGAGGAATGTGACAGAGCAATTGCAGAGCTTGGAAAGTTCAATATAGGAACGATACTGGATTATTCGGTTGAAGGCAAAGAGACCGAGAAAGATTTTGATGCATGCAGGGAAGAAACTATTGCTACTATTCAAAAAGCAAAGAATGATAAACACATTCCATTCAGCGTTTTTAAAGTCACCGGATTAGCACGCTTTGAATTACTCGAAAAAGTAAGCGCGAAGGACCAATTGAATTCAGAAGAACAGAAAGAATACGGAAGAGTTCAGTTGAGAGTGAGTGCAATTTGCAAAGCGGCAAATGAAGCAGGGGTTCCTGTTTTTATTGATGCTGAAGAAAGCTGGATCCAGGAAGCGATCGACAATCTGGCAAACCAGATGATGGTTTTATTCAATACAGAAAAAGCTATCGTTTATAACACCTACCAATTGTACCGGAAAGATCGGTTGTCATACCTGCGTCATTCCTTCGAAAAAGCAAAAGAGAATAACTATTTTTTAGGAGCTAAACTTGTCCGCGGTGCCTACATGGAAAAAGAACGTAAACGCGCACTTGAGAGATCTTACCCCTCACCTATCCAGGATACAAAAGAAAATTCGGACCGTGATTATGATGCGGCAGTAGAGTTTTGTATTGAGCATATCGACAGGATCGCGATCTGTGCAGGCACACACAATGAACATAGTTCAATGAAGCTCGCGGAGCTAATGAATAAGAAAAACATACCTTTTAACCACAAACATATTTATTTCTCGCAACTTCTTGGAATGAGTGATCATATCAGCTTTAACCTTGCTAATGCTGGTTATAATGTTGCGAAATATGTTCCTTACGGGCCGGTTCGTGAAGTTTTACCTTATCTGATTCGCAGGGCCCAGGAAAACACTTCAGTTAAAGGACAAACAGGAAGAGAATTAAGCCTCATCATTAAGGAAAAAGAGAGAAGGAAATTAAAGTGATGCTGAGAAATAATTTCTGGAAAGAGAAGAATGCCGGACGAAATTTCATTTACTAATCATTACAATCGCAGGCAACTTTTTCACTACTGAGATCTATCGCGGTAACCACCTTTGAAATAGTATCACAATCTGCAATTACGATCCTTACATTTTGCCCGTCAGCCGTTTTGCCCTCCACCGCATACGTCCCGCATGGTTTATCCCGAACATTACTTTTATCGTAATTGATCTTGCCTGTCTTTAAAACATCTTTGATTTCCGCTTCCGAAATATTTCTGCATTTCATTCTGCATTCACCATGAACTGTTAACTGCAGTTGCTGATAACTAAGCTCCTCTAATTTCGCAGAGCCCGGCATCTGACAGCTTCTTCCTTTGAAAAGAATACTTACTACCAGACAGCCCAATAAAAAACCAAAACCATAAAATCGTAAGCGTCTGTAAAGGTCAGCGTTTTTTGAAGGGAGAGCCATGATTTAGTTTAATGGTTAATTAGGAAATTGGTTATTAGGGATTAATTATCTGCGAAATGGTCAATTGAAAATTACTTGAAAGGTTAAAAGTTAATGGTCTGTGTGTAGTGAGAACGTAAGGGTGCTTGTCAGCAATTATCAAAATTCTCCAAACCAACAATTCTCCAACTCTCCAATTGTTTTACATTCCAGCCATGAATAAGTTGATATCCTTATACGGCAGTTTGAACATCTCTCCGAGGACCTGACTTGTCAACACGCCATTATAAACATAGATCCCGTTACGTACTCCTTCATCTCTGCGCAACATGTTTTCTACTCCACCTTCTTCACCGATGTTCAAAAGGATCGGAGCGAAAATCGTACTAAGCGCATACGAAGCAGTGCGCGAAACACGAGATGCAATGTTGGGAACACAATAATGAATCACTCCGTGTTTGCGGAATACAGGCTTAGAATGATTTGTCACTTCAGATGTTTCAAAACAGCCGCCCTGATCGATGCTGACGTCAATGATCACCGAGCCGACTTTCATCTCGCTTACCATTTCTTCAGTTACCACACAAGGAGTTCTTCCGTTCGGGGCGCGGATCGCACCAATCACAACATCCGCAGTACGCAGATGCTTTGCAAGAACACGGGGCTGAATAACAGATGTGAAGATTCTCGTCCCTATATCACTCTGTAAACGTCTTAATTTATAAATAGAATTATCAAATACTTTAACGGAAGCTCCCAGACCTAATGCAGCGCGCGTTGCAAATTCACCCACAGTCCCGGCTCCAAGGATCACAACTTCCGTAGGAGAAATTCCGGAAATACCACCGAGAATAGCACCTTGTCCGTTATTAACATTACTCAAATACTCGGCAGCAATTAATATGGATGTCCCGCCCGCAATCTCCCCCATCGATCTGATCACACTGTAAATCCCATCCTGATCCTTTATCCAGTCAAAAGCGATCGCGGTGATCTTCTTATTCATTAATTGTTTCAGAAAATCTTCGGGCTGAACTGTCAGCTGTAATGCAGAAATAAGCGTTTGCTTCTGCTGCATCATCATAATTTCCTGCGGAGAAGGCGGAGCAACTTTTAAAATAATATCAGCTTTGTACACATCTTCTGCGCTGTAAACGATCTGGGCTCCTGCTTCACTGTAGTCATTATCCTGAAAATTAGCCATCTTACCGGCATTGGTCTCTACAACTATCCTATGCCCGTTATTCACAAGCAATGCAACTGCATCAGGAACCAATGCAACCCTGTTTTCCTGAAAAGAAAGCTCCTTGGGAATTCCAATGAATAATTTACCTTTTTTGCGCGCTACCTCCAGCATTTCTTCCTGGGGCATTAATGCAGTTTGAGTAAGAGAAGCCAATAGTTCCTTAGATGTTTTCATATCAGAAATTTGAATAACAAATCTAATGAATCTAAAGCAATGTTTTGAAAAAGATAGAAGGAGTTATTAAAGAAGGCCTGTTGAAACTACGAATAACGAATAATATGAATACCAATTCACTCCCGCGTAGGTGTTAATTGGGATTGGTTGATTGGGAATTAGTCATTGGTGGATTAGGGATTAGGGATTAGGGATTAGTCATTGGTTGATTGAGATTTGAAATTTGAATAATTTCTTAAAACTCAATGATCCTCTTTTCCCCATCTTTGATAATAGTTACCTTATCATATTCAAGAGGCATCAAACTCGCTATCTTTTCAGGCCACTCGATAAAACAAAATGATTTTGAGTAGAAATATTCTTCATAGCCCATATCATAAGCCTCATCCGCGTTTTTGATCCGGTAAAAATCAAAGTGATAGATCTTGCCTTTGGGTGATTGATATTCGTTTACAATTGAGAATGTTGGACTACTCACATTATCACGAACTCCCATTTCATAACAAAGGGCTTTGATAAGTGTGGTCTTCCCTGCTCCCATCTCTCCGTAAAAAGCAACGACTCTGCCCCATTCAAACGACTTGACAATTGTTTTAACTGCGGCAGGCAATTCTGAAATATCATTAACAACTATTTTCGACATTATAAAGACTTTTTAAACTCTTCACTTTTCTGATTCCACTGCTTCAGTTCAAGGTTATGAATATCTATAAGTACGATCCGGTATCTTGTTGTTTTCTTTCCCTTATCACACTCTATAAACAGCTTATTCCTTCTTACTCTGTATGCGCAGGTATCAGATTGAATACCTTCCTCAGAGATCCGAGTCCTGGTGAAGACGGTATCCCTGAAATTAATGGTTTGAACAGTAGTATCCTTGCACCTTGAACACTTCCAGGTTCCCGTCAGCAGGTCGCCATCAGAACGCTTATATATAGGCTTCTGAGCGAACATGACAAAAGGCATTGATGATAAAAAAATAAAAAAAATAATTCTCATTCTATTTTGCAGACAAAGTCACAAAAGGAATCACCATCTCTTCCAATGATACTCCTCCGTGCTGAAACGTATTCCGGTAATAACTCACATAATAATTGTAATTGTTCGGATATGCGAAGAACATATCCTCTTTAGCAAACACAAAAGCTGTACTAACGTGTTGCTTAGGCAGAAATGCATCTGCAGGATTGCGAACCTCGAATACATCCTTCTTCACATAATCAAGGCTTTTACCCTGCTTATAACGTAAATTGGTATTCACGTTTTTATCTCCAACCACCTTGGATGGCTCCGTAACTTTTATCGTTCCATGATCTGTTGTGATCACCATTCTGCATTTTTTCGCAGCGATCTGCTTGATGATCTCATGCAAAGGAGAATGTTCGAACCATGATACGGTTATTGAACGATAGGCGCTTTCATCATCTGCAAGCTCACGGATCACTTCCATCTCGGTGCGGGCATGACTCAACATATCCACGAAATTATAAACAATTACGTTCAGCTTGTTCTGCATCAGGTTGCTCATGTTCTCGGAAAGCTTTTTTCCTGCAGCATGATTCGTGATCTTATTATAACTCATCTTCACATCCTTCCCGAGACGCTTCAACTGCTCAGCGAGAAGCTCCTCTTCGTGCATATTTTTTCCGCCTTCTTCTTCATCATTCAGCCATAATTTTGGAAAACGTTTTTCGATCTCACTTGGCATCAGGCCGGCAAAAAATGCGTTACGCGCATATTGAGTTGCTGTTGGTAAAATACTGCAATACAACTCTTCTGTCTCCACTTTGAAATAATCAGAAATGATCGGCTGGATCATCTTCCATTGATCGTATCTGAGATTATCGATCAACACTACGAATGTTGCTTCTTCCTTCTCAAGCATAGGAACAACCTTTTGCTTAAAAATGGTATGCGAGAACATTGGTGGATTTGCATTTTTACCATTCAACCAACCGATGTAATTACTCTCAATGAATTTTCCGTAGAGCTTGTTGGCTTCCGACTTCTGCATCTTCAAAATTTCAGACATGCTTTCATCTTTGCTCTTTTCAAGTTCCAGTTCCCAGTAAACAAGCTTTTTATAAACTTCCTGCCATTCGGCCCAGCCAAGCCTGTCCCCCATGGTCATTCCGATCTGACGAAATTCCTGCTGATAGTTAGAGGTGGTCTTTTCAGAGATAAGTCTGCGGTTATCCAATGTTTTTTTCAGTGAAAGAAGTATCTGATTCGGGTTTACCGGCTTGATCAGATAATCGGAGATCTTTGATCCAATAGCATCTTCCATCAAATGCTCTTCCTCACTTTTTGTTATCATGATCACAGGAAGATCTGCATATTTTGCTTTTAAACGATTCAATGTTTCAAGGCCTGATAATCCGGGCATATTCTCATCCAGCAGTACTACAGAAAAATCATTCTTATCTGCTATCTCTAACGCTTCATCCCCACTCGCAGCAGGATGTACATCATAACCTTTATCCTTTAAAAAAAGAATATGCGGTTTCAATAAATCAATCTCATCATCTGCCCATAAAACATTAATTCTCTCCATAAAATTTGCTTTAATTTTTTTCTAAAGTTATAGCTTTTAAATACGTTTGACCGATATAAAAACAAAATTATTTGACATTATTTTTGCATTAAAACCAGATCTAAACAGTTTGTTATATTTGCAGGAATGAATAAATTTTCCAACAAGCTGAAGATCTTTAACGACCCGATCTACGGGTTCGTATCCATACCCTTCGAAATTATTTACGACCTCATTGATCATCCTTACTTTCAAAGGCTCCGGAGAATCAAACAGCTTGGACTTACAAACCTCGTTTATCCCGGTGCCCTGCACACCCGATTTCATCACGCGATGGGGGCTATGCATTTAATGGGACAAGCAATTGAAGTGCTGCGTTCAAAAAATCATACCATCACGGAAGAGGAGGCGAAAGGGGTAACCATAGCTATTCTCCTTCACGACATAGGACATGGTCCTTTTTCTCATGCTTTAGAACACAGCATCGTTAGCAATATCAACCATGAAGACATCTCCGAGCTTTTGATGAGCCGCCTGAATGAAGAATTTAACGGGGAGCTATCACTTGCGATCAGGATTTTCCAGAATAAATACAAGAAAAAGTTTCTACACCAGCTGGTTTCGAGTCAGCTCGATATGGACCGGCTTGATTACCTCAAACGCGATAGCTTTTTCACCGGTGTCTCAGAAGGTGTGATCAGTTCCGACAGGATCATTAAAATGCTGAATGTAGTGAACGATGAACTTGCTATCGAAGCGAAAGGGATCTACTCCATTGAAAAATTCATCATCGCCAGAAGGCTCATGTACTGGCAGGTTTACTTACATAAGACTGTTCTGAGCGCTGAAAACTTACTGGTGAATATCCTCACCCGCGCAAAGGATCTCGCGGAAAATAATGTAGAGCTGTTTTGTACACCTCAGCTCAAGACTTTCCTGTACAACAAATACACAAAGGCTGATTTCATCAGCGATCGTTCATTGCTGGAAACCTTCGCAAAGCTGGATGATTATGATATCATGGCTTCGATAAAAGTGTGGGCTGACCACTCCGACCTTGTATTATCGATGCTTTGCAGACAGATGGTAAACAGAGAGCTTTTCAAGGTAGAGCTTCAGAAAATGCCTTTTAAGGATGACAGGATCCAACCGCTTAAAAAAGAGATCAAAAAACGTTATAAGCTGAGTGATAAAGAAACCGAATATTTTGTCCTTACCGGAACTGTTGCCAACGATGCTTACCGGGCCGATAAGATCCGGATCAATATCCTTTCCAAAGACGGAACTATCACAGACATCACCGAAGCATCTGATCAGCTGAATGTGGATGTGCTTGCAAAGACAGTGAAGAAGTATTATTTGTGTTACCCGAAATAGTCGGTACAACTGAGTTGGGAGTTCGGAGACGGGTAACCGATAGATATCTTTTGACCCATCATTTTAATTTCGGGGGTCATCCTGAACTTGTTTCAGGATCTGCGCGCAGTATTTACAATCAATCTTATGTTTCACTACTTGCTTCACAATTTTATGCCCCAGTGGCAAAGTTTTCTCCACGCTAAATTGTGGACAAATATTCCTCCAAAACGGCTCCCAATCCGATAATTTGTATAAATTTGAAACATTGAAATTCAGGATAGAATAAAGAACAATAACATAGGTTCCGAACATCTCTGATTTTATCAGTTTTAACCCAATTAACCAATTATCTTATAAATGAAATTCACTGCGCAGCAAATAGCTGGATTATTGGGTGGAACAGTCGAGGGAGATACGAATGCAAGCGTTAGTAAGCTTGCAAAGATCGAAGAAGGAATTCCGGGCGCTATCTCTTTTCTCGGCAATCCCCAATACGCACCATACCTGTATGTAACAGACGCGACAATCGTGATCGTGGGTAATGACCTTGTGCTTGAAAAACCTGTAAAAGAAACCTGCACGCTCGTTCGTGTTGCGGACCCGCGGGCAAGCTTTGCAGTTTTGCTTGAAGCTTACAATCAGATCAAGAATAACAAAACCGGCATCGAACAACCTTCCTTTATTGCTAAATCGGCTCAGCTTGGCGAAAATTGCTACGTTGGGGCTTTCGCCTATATCGGTGAGAATGTGAAGCTGGGAAATAATGTGAAGGTGTATCCGAATGCTGTTGTTTCGGATAATACAACCATTGGTGATAATACAACAGTATTCGCAGGTGTGAAGATCTATACGGATTGCGTGATCGGTAAAAACTGCACATTCCATTCGGGAGTCATCATCGGCAGCGATGGTTTTGGCTTCGCTCCCAATTCAGAGAACAACTATAAAAAAGTTCCTCAGATCGGAAACGTGATCATTGAAGACCATGTGGAGATCGGCTCAAACACAACTGTTGACAGGGCCACTCTTGGTTCAACGATCATCCGCAAAGGTGTAAAACTTGACAATCTGATCCAGATCGGACATAATGTAGAGATCGGTGAAAACACTGTTATTGCTGCACAATCGGGGGTTGCAGGCTCCACAAAGGTCGGCAAAAACTGTATGATCGGTGGACAAGTTGGGATTGTCGGACATCTTACGATTGCTGACGGGGTGAAGATTGCTGCGCAATCGGGAATCGGAAACAACATCACCAAACAAAATGAAATCGTACAAGGCTCACCTGCATTTGGAATAGGTGATTATAAGCGCTCTTATGTAATGTTCAGAAACTTACCTGAGATCAATGGCAAATTAAAAGATTTAGAAAAACTGATTAAAGAAAATATCGAAAAATGAGTGTGAAGCAAAGAACTTTAAAATCAGCCGTATCCATTTCAGGAGTTGGTTTACATACAGGCAAGCAGGTTAATTTAACTTTTATCCCGGCACCTGAAAATCACGGTTATAAATTCCAGCGCGTGGATCTTCCGGGCAATCCGATCATCAATGCTGATGTTGACAATGTTGTTGACACATCACGTGGAACAACACTGGAACAAAACGGAGCGAAAGTCCACACTACGGAACATGTTCTGGCAGCTCTTGTAGGTTTGGAAATCGACAACGTGATGATTCAGCTGGACGGACCGGAAATGCCGATCATGGATGGCAGCTCAATGCCATTTGTAAAGATCCTTGAAGAGACTGGTGCTGTTGAACAAAATGCAGAGCGTATCTATTTCGTCCTTACTGAAAACCTTACTTACGAAGATCCTATCAAGAAAGTGGAAATGCTTGCGGTCCCTCAGGATGAATACAGAGCAACTGTAATGGTGGATTATAATTCTGACGTACTTGGAACACAGCATGCGTCTATGTACCATATCGGTGAATTCAAATCCGAGATCGCGATGTGCAGAACATTTGTGTTCCTTCATGAGCTTGAAGCATTGCTTGCACATAACCTGATCAAAGGCGGTGATCTGAATAACGCAATTGTACTTGTCGATAAAGAAATTTCAAAAGAGCAGATCGCTCACCTTCAAAAGGTTTTCCATCGTGAAGACGTTGAGATAAAAGGGAAGGGTGTTTTGAATAACACTAACCTTCATTATTTCAATGAGCCGGCACGTCATAAGCTTCTTGATATCGTTGGTGACCTTGCACTTGTAGGAACACCGTTGAAAATGCATGTGTTAGCTGCACGTCCGGGACATGCCGGAAACATTGCATTTGCAAAGAAGATCAAGGAGCTTATCAAAGCAAAAAAGAAAGGCCTCGTGAAATTTGATCTGGATAAAGAACCGATCTACAACATTAACGATATTGCTAAAATGCTTCCTCACCGTTATCCTTTTCTAATGGTTGATAAGATCATGGAAATGGATGCACAAGGAATCGTTGGAGTGAAAAATGTTACAATGAACGAGCCTTTCTTCCAGGGCCACTTCCCTGACAACCCTGTTTTTCCGGGGGTTATGCAGATCGAAGCAATGGCGCAGGTAGGTGGAATTTTCGCTCTTTCTCAGGTGGATACTCCTGAATTGTACAGCACTTATTTCATGAAGATAGACGGTGTTAAATTCAAACAAAAAGTTTTGCCGGGTGATACAGTTGTCTTTAAACTTTCCCTTGAAAGCCCTATCCGCAGAGGTTTAGTGAACATGCGAGGAGTTGCTTATGTCAATGGAAAAGAAGTTTGCGAAGCTGTAATGCTTGCCCAGATAGTAAAAGATAAACAACCTAAAGAAGCCAAAGCGGCCGTAACTGTATGAGCAACCTGAGCTATATACATCCCGATGCAAAGATTGGTAAGAACGTTACCATCTCTCCATTCGCAAGTGTTTATGAAAATGTAACTATAGGTGACGATACATGGATCGGCCCGAACGTCACTATATTTTCCGGAGCACGAATCGGAAAAAATTGTAAGATCTTCCCGGGGGCTGTAATTTCAGCTATTCCACAGGATCTGAAGTACAAAGGCGAAGACACCGTTGTCGAGATCGGTGATAACACAATCATCCGTGAATGTGTTACGATCAACCGTGGCACCATAGATAAAATGAAAACTGCCATTGGAAATAACTGTCTGCTGATGGCATATGTTCACATTGCACATGATTGTATCTTAGGAGATAACATCATCATTGCAAACAGTGTAAACCTTGCAGGACACGTGGATATTGAAGATTACGTGATCATTGAAGGAGGCACCGGAGTAGGACAATTTGTAAGAATAGGCGCACATTCATTTATTTCCGGAATGACAGGCGTAAGAAAGAATGTTCCTCCTTTTACAAAAGCAGCACGTGAACCGTTGCAATATGTTGGTGTTAACTCTGTTGGCTTGCGCAGAAGAGGATTCAGCAATGAAACCATTTTGCAGATCGAAGATATTTACCGTACACTTTATGTGAAAGGACTGAATGTTTCTAATGCTTTGGCAGTGATCGAACAGGAAGCACCTGCTTCGAAAGAAAAAGATCAGATCTTAAATTTCATCCGTAATTCGAAAGATGGAATTATGAGAGGGATATCATAAAGGAATTATATATTTCAAATTCCAGATTGAATAAAACTCAGATGTAATCCTTCCCTACAGTTATCGGAAGTACGAGAGGAATTTCTCAGGAAATATACTAAATGCAGATCACCCTTAACAATATAGGCAAACGTTACAACTACGAATGGATCTTCCGCAAGGTGGATTACTCATTTACAAGTGACAACAACTATGTATTGCTGGGATCGAACGGCTCAGGTAAATCTACATTACTGCAGGTAATCGCAGGCAGTCTTTTAGCTTCAGAAGGAACAGTTGATTATACCTTAGGAGCTAATAAAATTGCGGAGGAAGAAAGCTATAAGAAATTAAGTTATGCAGCACCTTATCTTGAGCTCTTTGATGAATTTACTCTTACTGAATCCATCGAGTTTCAGGCACAGTTCAAACCTTTTCAGAAGGGGCTGACTACTCAGGAGATCATTTCGATCACGGGTCTCGAAAAATCCAGAAACAAGCAATTGAAATATTATTCCTCAGGAATGAAACAGCGCGTCAGACTTGCTCTGGCTATACTCGCTGAAACACCCCTCCTCCTGCTGGATGAACCGGCATCCAATCTTGACCGCAAAGGGATCGATTGGTACACTGAACTGGTGAATGCCCATCGCCATCAAAGGCTGATCATTGTGGCTTCCAACCAGCAGGAGTATGAATATACTTTTTGTAATACAGAACTTAAAGTTGAAGATTTTAAATGATCTTCAGATTACTTCATTGTATAAGTGTTGAAGTTTTTGTTTCTCACTTTTTTCGCTTTCTTTCTTTTATCTGACGGAAAATATTTAGTGCTTGCGAAACCGTTGCCATCAACCTTTCTTCGGCTGTTTTCTACCTGCTCTCTTCTTACCGAAGTTCCATTATGAGCGATGGCTTTATCTCTTTTTTGTTTTTCGAAATGGTGAACCTGCTTTCTCACTTTTATTTTCCCTTTGAACATTGATTCTTTTTCTCTTCCAAGGTGTGATGCTGTTTGTGCTGTTACGAATCCTGATAAACCTAGTATCAATGATGTTATAAATATGAATTTTTTCATTTTGGTGTTTTTTAAATTGTTTCTGCTTACACTATTGAAAATGCAATGCCTTTTGGGCTAAAAAGCAGGTCAGAAAAGGCGAGTGAAGATTTAATTGATTCAAAAAAGTAATTCTGAATGCCGAATGGACAGAAAACATGTTCGGAAAAATACGAACGGCTTTCAATAAAACTGGGGAATTGGGGAATTTAAGTGCGAATTGAGAACGAATCGTGAATGAATTGGGAAATTTGTGGCTTCCTGTGAACATTATTATAATAGATGCAATGGCGTATAATTTTAGAATTATAATATAAAAGCAATTATTATGAGCCAGGCATTTGTAAAAGAAGGAGACGATCAGTGGTTGCATGACATTCAGCCAACAATGACCGCGTTAGTACATTATCTAACCAAAGAAAACGGAGGGATCCGGATTTATGAGAAGAAAAGCTATTTCAGCAAGGAACATGGCAGAGAGGTCCATGAAATGAATGATGGGCTTACCTATGCGATTAATGATGAAGGTAAATGGTACATCGTAGATCTTTAGACGCTCCTTGGAATCAGCCAATGGATTTTTTTAAAAGTCAGAAAGCACTGATAATATGGCAATTAGAAATAATTTATCTTTTAAATCGGTTTTTAAGAAATATTAACCGTATCTTTGTTGAAATTAATTTAATACATAATAAAAAATGAACACAGGAACAGTAAAGTTCTTTAACAACACAAAAGGTTTTGGATTTGTTAAAGACGAACAAACAGGAAAAGAAATTTTTGTACACGTATCAGGTCTGGTTGACGAAATCAGAGAAAATGATACCGTTACTTACGAAGTACAAGAAGGTAAAAAAGGATTAAATGCAGTAAATGTAAAACTAGCTTAGTTATATATTTCAATTTAATAGAAAGTCCTCTGCGAAAGCAGGGGATTTTTTATTTTAAGGCGATTTGAATGTAACACCAGGTCGATCAGCCTCACTCTTACCTCTCCCTGCACTCCGTTTCTCCGTTGTGAAAACAGTTAAGTCACGATTTGCAGGTAAAGCCATAAATCATATCTTTGCAGACCAATTTCTAAACTCTTTTACAAAAACATATCATCAAATGGCAAATTCAGGAGATATCAACGTAGGTTCAGTGATCCGCTTTAACGGTGAGCTTTGCAGAATAGAAGAATACCAGCACCGCACACCGGGAAACCTTCGCGCCTTCTACCAGGCACGTATGCGTAATTTAAAGAACGGCAAGATCGTGGAAAACCGTTTCAGGGCGGGAGAAGCTGTCGAAGTGGTTCGCGTTGATTACAAACAGATGCAGTTCATTTATCCTGAAGGCGAGTTTATCGTGCTCATGGATAATGACACATTTGAGCAGATCCATTTACCGGCATTTCTTTTAGGAGATAGCATTAAATTCCTTAAAGAAGGTATGGAAGTAAAAGTGTCTTTTGAAGGAGATGAGCCAATTCTTGCTGAGGCACCTACATTTGTGGAGCTTACTATAACATATGCAGAGCCTGGTGTTAAAGGTGATACCGCAACTAACACTTTAAAACCTGCGACCCTTGAAACAGGAGCTGTTGTAAACGTTCCTTTATTTGTGAACGAAGGGGAGAAAATTAAGATTGACACACGCACAAACTCTTATGTTGAACGCGTAAAATAATAACATCCTTATTTAGCAAAGAAGACGCTTCCGTAATCCGGGAGCGTTTTTGTTTTGCCCCATAAATAGGGGTTTTCCCGCGTTATCCATCCGGTTAGGGTGGTATATTTTCCCCACTTTTTTATTGAATTCCAGTCCTCCGCCTTGATTCTCAGGCTGTTTGTTTATGGCATAGTTTTTCTTGAAAACAGGTCAAACTAAAAATGCCCTTATGAATATTCTCGACCTCAGTATTATGCGTGGACCCAACTATTGGTCCAATTACCGCCAACATGTGATTATCATGAAGCTGGATATCGGCAAGTACGAACAGCTCCCTACAAATAAAATCCCCGGTTTTGGTGAACGTCTCAAAGAAATGTTTCCAAGCATGTTTGAACACAGATGCTCCGAAGGCCACGAAGGAGGATTCTTCGAACGGATCAAAAGCGGAACATGGATGGGACATGTTGTTGAACATATCGCACTGGAAATTCAAACCCTTGCAGGTATGGAAGTGGGCTACGGCCGCACACGTTCGGCAGGACAATCGGGGATCTATCATGTGATCTTTTCCTACGAGATTGAAAAGGCCGGGGTATACGCAGCTGAAGCAGCGATCAGAATCTGTGACGCATTAGCTAATGGCACACCATACGATCTGGATGCAGACCTTGACCGCTTAAGAAGAATTCATAAGCGTGAAGCATTTGGCCCGAGCACGCAGTCTATCATCAACGAAGCTAAAAAACGGAATATTCCATACAAACGACTTAACAGCGGATCAATGATCCTTTTCGGACAGGGTGTTCACCAGAAAAAGATCCGTGCCTCTATGACCTCTGATACAGCTTCAATCGGAGTTGATCTGGCGGGTGATAAAGACGAAACAAAAAAAATTCTTAAAAAAGCATATATCCCGGTACCTACCGGAGAAGTGATCAGCGATGAAGAAGAACTTCGCGATGTACTTCAGGAAATGAGCTTCCCTGTTGTGATTAAACCTATTGACGGCAACCACGGTAGAGGTATTACGACCAATATCAGAAATATTGAACAGGCAATCGCAGCGTTTCACATAGCAAAAACCATTTCCGAAAGTGTGATCGTTGAACGGTTTATAGAAGGTTATGATTATCGCTTCCTTGTTATCAATTACAAACTGGTTGCAGTGGCAAAACGCACACCCGCAATGGTTATGGGAGATGGCCTCTCCACTATAGCTGAACTTATAGAGCAGACCAACAATGATCCGAACCGGGGAGACGGACATGAGAAAGTAATGACAAAGATCGTTGTGGATGAGACCACGAATAATATTTTAAATGATAAGGGATTTACTCTCAGCACTATTCTTCCGATGGGACAGATCCTTTTATTAAAAGACACAGCGAATATCAGCACAGGTGGAACATCCCGCGATGTAACTGATCTTGTCCACCCTGCCAATGTTTTAATGGCCGAGAGGATCGCACGTATAATGAACCTTGATATTTGTGGGATCGATGTTGTGGCAAAGGATATAGACCAACCTATCACAAACGAAATTGGAGGGATAGTTGAAGTGAATGCATGTCCGGGATTCCGTATGCACCTTAATCCTGCGAAAGGCTTAGCAAGAAACGTTGCAGAACCTGTGATGAGTATGTTATATCCGGAAGGAAAGCCTTCACGGATCCCGATTGTTGCCGTAACAGGAACCAATGGAAAAACAACAACAACAAGGCTTGTTGCTCACATGGCTAAACAGGCGGGATTCAGAACAGGATTTACAACAACTGATGGAATTTATATTAACGGTCACGCAGTTCACTATGGCGATTGCACTGGCCCTGTTAGTGCAGAAGCGATTCTAACAGATCCTACTGTTGATTTTGCAGTCCTTGAATGTGCTCGTGGTGGAATTTTAAGAGCAGGATTAGGTTTCGACAATTGCAATGTGAGCATCATCACCAACATTTCCGAAGATCATCTTGGCTTAAATGGCATTGACGATGTTGAAGAGATGGCAAAAGTGAAAGCGGTTGTGGCAAGAAGCACATTTGATGATGGTTTCAGCATTTTAAATGCAGACGATGATCTGGTTTATGATCTGAGATATGACATTGACTGTAACATAGCACTTTTCAGCATTGAAGAAAATAATGAGCGCATCATTCGTCACTGCAAACGCGGTGGAATGGCAGCTACAATCGAAAAAGGATACCTGACAATCACCAAAGGTGAATGGCAGACAAGAGTTTGCAGAATTGAGAATGTACCATTGTCGTTCCAGGGTAAAGCAACTGCAATGATTAAAAACATTCTGGCAGCAACGCTTGCAGGAATGGCCAGCAATTTCAAACTGGAAGATATCCGTGCCGCCTTGCTTTCATTTGTTCCTTCACCGGAGCATACTCCTGGCCGCATGAATAATTTCAAATTCAGCAATTTTGATGTAATGGTTGATTACGCTCACAATGCAGGAGGTTTTGTTGAATTGAAGAAGTTTGTGGACAGCATCAATGCACCGGTAAAAACAGGCATTATCACTGCAGTTGGCGATAGAAGAAATGAAGATATCCGCAATATCGGCTACTATGCCGCGCAAATGTTTACGAATATTATCATCCGTCACGATGATGACCTGCGTGGAAGAAACTGCGATGAGCTTACCGCTTTGCTTATGGAAGGAATCAACAGTGTGAACAGTTCAATTCCTGTTATTGTGGTTCCAAACGAACAGGAAGCATTATTAACATCTATGCAGAATGCCGTTAACGGAAGCTTTATTTTCCTTTGTACAGAAGATGTAAAGAAAAGTATTGCATTTGTTAAGCAATTAAAAGAAGAAAATGAGAAATCCGGAAACCAGCTTTTCCCTTTATCAAAAGTATCCTGATAAATACTAAACATACAAAAACGCCTCTTCGAAAACCGAAGAGGCGTTTTTATTTTGAATATAGTTGAGGCTTAGTCCTTATAGATACCGATAAAATAATCCTGTTCTGAATGCTTCACCGCGCGATACATTCCTTCAGAATTAAAAGGCATTTCAATATTACCCATAGTATCTATCGCTATCAATCCGCCTTCTCCGCCAATTTCAACAAGCTTTTTCATCACTACAAGGTCACAGGCTTCTTTGAGGCTGAGTCCTTTGTATTCCATAAGACATGAAATATCGTACGCTACTACTGATCTGATAAAGTATTCCCCGTGTCCGGTACAGGAAATAGCGCAGGTATTATTGTTAGCGTATGTTCCGGCTCCAATGATAGGTGAATCACCTACCCTCCCCCATTTTTTATTGGTCATACCACCCGTTGAGGTCGCGGCAGCAATATTACCATGAACATCCAAAGCTACAGCACCTACGGTTCCGAATTTCTTCTCGTCTCCGGGCTGAGTGTGATCCAGAACAACATGCCCTTCAGCCCTGGCAGCCAAAAATTGTTCGTAACGATGCTGAACGAAAAAATAATCATCCGGAGCAAATTCAAGATTCATTTCCCTGGCGAAGTCTGCAGCTCCTGAATTAGCCAATAGAACATGGTCTGACTTCTCCATAATCGCTTTAGCCAATAAAACAGGGTGCTTCAAATTACGAATACCGGAAACAGCACCTGCCATTAAGGTTTTACCATCCATAACGGCTGCATCCATCTCGTGTTTCCCCTCATGATTAAACACTGAACCTTTTCCTGCATTAAATAATTCATTTTCCTCCATTAGCGCTACGCTGGCGGTGACAGCTTCGAGGGCGTTTCCTCCCTTTGCAAGAATTCTGTCTCCCATTTCAATAGCTTCCTGTAAAGCTCCCCTGTAGGCCAGCTCCAGATCGTTTGTTAATATGTTTCTTGTGATGGTACCGGCTCCTCCGTGTATTGCTATCGCATGCCTTTTCATTTCCTTAGTCATAAATTTTAAGATCTAAAAGTAAGTAAACTTCTGTCAAGAAACATGCTAATTAAATTAAGAGTGAAACAGGCTATTTGTGTATTTTTTTTCACAGTTCGGAAATTAGCTGTCATTTAATGAAAAGGCATATTCTTTTAATATAGCTAAGCACAAACCCTAAAAACATTCATATGAAATCAAAATCAACAAGCAAAAAAGCGTCTGCAGAATATGGCATCGAAGAATCAAAACTCATGAAATTATTCGAAGACGAATTAAAAGATATCTATTGGGCTGAAAAAGCATTGACAAAAGCTCTTCCTAAAATGGCCAAGAAAGCTACAAATGAAGATCTGATCACAGCCCTGGAGAATCACCTGGAAGAAACGGAAGGCCAGATCGAAAAGCTTGAGCAGGTATTCAAAGTGATCGGTAAAAAAGCAACCGCAAAAAAATGTGAAGCAATGGCCGGACTGGTAAAAGAAGCTGAAGAAATCATGAAAGAAGCAGATGCAGGAGCGATGCGTGACGCAGGAATCATTTCTGCGGGACAGAAGGTTGAGCATTATGAAATTGCCAGCTATGGAACACTTCGCCAATTTGCTAAAACTTTGGGTTTGAATGATGCTGCAACGTTGCTTGGAGAAATATTAGATCAGGAGAAAGCTGCAGATGAAAAACTAACAGAAGTGGCAGAAGCCACCATTAATATGCAGGCAGCCTCTGAAGAGGAGGATGAAGAATCACCGAAAAAGGCTAAAAAAGCTGCAAAGAAAAAGTAAATCTTTCCCGGGAGCAAACAAAATTTGCTCCCGTTTTTTCCTAACGAATAAGAGGGTTATTTATGTTTGAGATCATAGAATTGAAAGTAATGCGCGGACCCAATCAATGGGCTGACCAGCATTCGAAACTTATTGTATTTAAATTAAATGTCGGGAATGCAGAAGCTTCGGAATTACAGTCTGAAGTGCTACGGATATTCCCTGATGCACACCCTTCATTATCCACAGCGAATGAAATTGCCGAAGCAGTAAAAACCATTGCTCTCGAACTTCAAAGAAAAGCAGGAATGCACGCGGAGTATGGCGCGGTATTAACAACACGACAACCCGAAATTTTTCGCATCATATTTTCTTACGAATTTGAAGATGCAGGCAAGTTTGCAGCGGCCTCGGCCGTGAAGATCGTGGAATCCCTTGTTCAGAAACAATCTCCGGATATACATAAATTCATTGAAGAGCTTGAGGACATAAGAAGTGATGAAGACATGGGAGCCACCACTTCATTCATTTTGAACGAAGCGATCAGCCGAAATATTCCGTACAAACGATTTGATAATGGTTCTCTGATAACGCTTGGATATGGCCGCAAGCAAAAGAAAATGAGGACGGCACTTGTTGACTCTACCAGTGGTATCGGCATTGAACTTGCCGGAGATAAAGAGGAAACCAAGAAAATGTTGGAAGATTCAAAGCTTCCCGTGCCGAAAGGCGTCATAGTTTATGATAAAGAAGAATTACTTGAAGAAATAAAGAACATGCAATTCCCTCTTGTTACAAAACCTCTTGATGGAAATCACGGGCGTGGCGTAACAACGGAAATAAATTCGATCGAAAAGGCTATCCATGGCCTCGAGGTCGCTCAAAAGATCTCACGTGCCGTAATAGTGGAAGAATTTATAAAAGGAGACGATCATCGTTTTCTGGTGATCAACTATAAACTTGTTGCAGTCGCTAAACGCACTCCGGCCAATGTTACAGGTGATGGCAAGTCTACTATCGCTGAGCTTATTGAAAAAGAAAACCAGCATCCTGACCGCGGCTCCTCTCAGGAACATCCGCTCGCACTAATCAAAGCGGATGATGTAACAAAGAAAATACTTGCCTCCAAATCCCTTACCCTTGAAAGTGTTTTGCATGAAGGCCAAAATCTATATTTAAAGGAAATAGCGAACATCAGCGCAGGCGGGACATCTACAGACGTAACAGACATTGTTCATCCCGAAAATGTTTTTATGGCTGAACATATCGCTAAGCTTTTCAACCTTAACATTTGTGGAATAGATATATTAACAACTGATGTAAGCCAGCCTTTAACGAAAAAGACCGGAGCTATCATTGAAGTGAATGCAGGGCCGGGAATCAGAATGCATACCAATCCCACTATCGGGATTCCGCGCAATGTCGCAAAGCCGATAATCGATATGCTTTTTCCTGATAATGACACGCGCATTCCGTTAATTGCTGTAACAGGCACTAACGGTAAGACAACTACCACACGACTGACGGCACACATCCTTAAAGAGGCTGGCCATACTGTCGGATATACTACCACAGAAGGTATCTATATCAATAATCATTTAATTGAAGAAGGTGATTGCACCGGATCCGTTAGCGCGCAGACCGTGCTTTTCGACCCAACTATCGACATGGCAGTGCTTGAATGTGCCAGGGGAGGAATTATAAGATCGGGATTGGGATTTGACCAGTGCGATATCAGTATAGTTACAAATGTTTCCGATGATCACCTCGGAACAAAAGACATAGAAACGCTTGAAGAACTCTCTAAGGTTAAGCTTGTGGTGGCGAAAGCTACAAAGAAGGACGGATATGCCATCCTGAATGCTGATGATGATCTCGTCTATAATATGCAACAATTCACTAACTGCAAGATCGCACTCTTCAGTCTGAATGAAAATAATGAACGCGTGAGGACACATTGTGAGAATGGCGGAGTTGCTGCAGTTATTGAGGAGGAGTATCTTACAATTTACAACGGTGAGTGGAAAACACGAATCGACAAAATCGCCAATATTCCTCTAAGCTTTGACGGTAAAGCTGAATTTATGATCCAGAATATTCTTGCAGCATCGCTTGCGGTGATGATCATTAACAAGTTTGATCCGGAATCGGTACGAAACGGATTGTTGTCATTCGTCCCATCGCCTGAGAAAACTCCCGGCAGATTAAATGTATTTAAGTTCAATGATTTCGATTTCATCATTGACTATGCACACAATAAAAGCGGCTATATGGAATTAAAGAAATTCCTTGATAAAACCGAAGCCTCTGAAAAGGTAGGAATCATTGCGGCCACAGGCGACCGTAGAGATGATGACATACGCTGTCTTGGCAAATATGCCGCACAGATGTTCGACAAAATAATAATCCGTTACGATAAAGATTTACGAGGCCGTCCTGCTGAGGAGCATTCCAATCTTTTAATGGAAGGTATAAAAGAAGAATGTCCTTCGATGCAGGTAGAGATAATCGCAGATGAAAAAAAGGCTATAGAGCATGCAATAGCTGCTGCAAAAAGAGGTTCAGTCATTCTTGCCTGTGCCGACAAAGTGCATGAAATCATAAGCTTTGTAACTGAGAAACAGGAGAAGGAACAAAATAAAACTATTAATATATGAAAGTGCCAAAAGGAACATTGATCCTGATAGGGGGAGCAGAAGATAAAGGTGACGGAAGAGCCTTGACCAGGAACAGAGAATATGAAGAGTTTGAGATCCTATCCGAATTACTGCCTAAAGACAAAAAAAGAAATAAAAAGAAAATTGAGATCATTACCACCGCTTCTTCAGTTCCAAAAGAAGTCAATGAGATGTATAAGGAAGCCTTTAAGAAAATCGGCTTCAAAGAGGTTGGCTTTATAAATATGAGCAATCATGAAGAGGCTGATTATCCTAAATATGTAGAACGCATCCATAAAGCGCACTCTGTACTTTTCAGTGGCGGAGATCAATTCAGGCTTGCGACAATTTTAGGGAGTTCAGATGTGATAGATGCCGTAAAACATAAATACGTGCATGATTCCGATTTTATTGTAGCGGGCACCAGTGCGGGAGCGATGGCCATGTCAGGCTTAATGTTGTATGAAGGAGAAAACAACGAAGCAATGCTGAGTCAGACAGTAAAGTTCTCCTCCGGACTCGGGTTTATACACGGCTGTATTATTGACACCCATTTTATTAAGCGCGGAAGATTTGGAAGACTTGCACAATCAATAGTAATGAACCCGGCTTGTATTGGGATCGGACTCGGAGAAGACACCGCCCTTGTAATTAAAAAAGGAAACAGAGCTGAATGCAAAGGATCCGGAATGGTGGTAATAATTGATGGGAAGGATGTAGGCCATACAAATATTGCATACGCAGCGCCCGATGTGCCATTGTGTATTGAAAACCTAAGGGTTCATATACTTTCTAAACGTAACGGTTATGCATTGAAAGAAAGGGAATTCCTTCCTTCTAAACAAGATATTAAAGCTGAAAGACATACAACAGTGATTGTTAAAGGGAAAACTAAACTTAAAGACAAACCTGCCGCAAAAAAATCAAAAGCGAAAAAGAGCAAAACGAAAAAGTCAAAAAAGTAAATTTCGCGGTAATGCTTCCCCACTTAAATTTCAGTTTTCGGGTGGTATAAGCTTTGACTAAGTATAATACCTTATAAGCCATGAAAGAAGTGAAACCAAAAAACAAAACTATGGAAACCCTGCTTTTAAAAATGATGTTGTCGTGGGCAATCATGATCATTGGATTTGTCGCCCTGTTTGCAGGATGTAATAATCCGAAAGTGGAAAATCATGCTGCGAGTGCTACGGCTGACTCGACAATCGACACACCTCCCGACAATACAAGGACGGATGGAATAAAAGATAAAGATCCGGTTACGGATACTGCTCAATAAAAAAAGCCGCGTTTGCGGCTTTTTTTATTATTCGTACCAGAGCATAATAGTATCGCCTATTGTCACTGCTGACATTTGCCTATATAGATTTTCCTTTTTTTAGCATAGCTGCAACACTAACAACTCTCTTTGCCTGATGCATCACTGCATCTTTCACATCCTCCTTCATTTTGCCTTGTGCATCAACTGATACGCTTGTCCCATATGGGTTACCGCCTGCTGCAAAAAGCACAGGGTCAGTGTAACCCGGTGCTACTACAATTGCACCCCAGTGATACATGGTTGTATATAAAGCAAGAATTGTCATTTCCTGTCCACCATGGGAGTTCATTGCACTCGACATTCCACTGACAACCTTGTTGGTAAGCTTACCTTTTTGCCACAAGCCTCCGGTTGAGTCCAGGAACTGTTTCATCTGAGCAGGCAGGTTACCATATCTTGTAGGCATCGAAAAAATAATCGCATCCGCCCAGTCAAGATCCTCCACCTTCACCTCAGCAATATCCTTGGTCTTTTCAATATTCGCCTTCCACAACGGATTAGAATCTATCGCTTCCTGCGGTGCCAACTCCTTCACTTTTAATATCTTCACTTCCGCGCCTTCCTTTTCTGCGCTTTCTGCAGCCCACTTAGAAAGCTGATAGTTTGTTCCGGTTGAACTATAATAGATCACTGCAAGCTTTATCTTTTCCATAAATTAAATCTAAATGTTATTTGTTTCCTCCAGCTTGTCATGGTTATCTCCACCGATACTGTATGGATTGTTTTCTTCATCTTCGGAACCTCTTGCCTCTTGTGCATCATCAAGCTCAGATCCCGGAACATCCAGGTCTTTTCCTGCAAAATCCACAGGATGCACACGATGCTTCAGATCTTCATCATCACCCATGTCCATGCTCAGGTCTCTCGGACCAAGTGCCTCCAGGTCTTCTTTTGTTACATCAGCGCTAGTACCCGGTACCATATCTATTTTATCAGGATCCTGATCTTTATTTACAGAATCATTATTTTCATTTGTGTTTTTCGGATCTTTCATTTTCGATAAGATTAATTGTTAGTATTAATTCTTTAAAACCCTTTAACCGTGCTTAAAGAAGGTATCATAAAGAATGTAAATTATATGCCACTAGCCGCTGAAAGTATATTCTCTTTCACGGAGTTTTTCAATTACGGTAAGCATGATCTCAGATCGAGTTTCCGAGAACGAGCCCTTAAATTTTTTTGTGTCGAACCAAAATATCACCTGCACATTTATCTTATCACCGCTAAGAGAACCTGCGACTACCTTAACCGGCTTTTCCGGTGTTTGCAATACATTGTCAAACGAATGCACAGTAGTCTTTATCAGATCAATTATCTCTCTTGAATTTTTCTGATCAATATTGAGATGAAATTCCTGACGCAGATTATCCGCGGTTTTATAACGCAGCAACGGATTTTTAATGATCATAGAATTAGGAACGAGAATAATCTTCCCGTCATCGGCTTCAATGGTCGTCTGACGAAGGGTCATGTTCCTTACAACACCTTTCACATCTTCGCATTCTATGAGAGTCCCGACTTTATACGGGCGGCTGAAAGCAAGTATTAATCCCGAAAGAAAATTTTCCCCGATATCCTTTAAAGCAAACCCGACAATAAACGTGGTTATTCCTGCACCTGCAAGGATTTTATTGGAGATAGTGCCGAGGCCGAGAATGCCCAAGGCTAAAACAGTCCCAAGAATAAAGATAACCGACCAGACTATCTTACCGATAAAGCTCGCAATCAAGCCGTCTTTTGTCTTTTTAAGAGCAAAGCCGTTTGAGATCTTTGACAAAAAATTAGCAATAAAGATGGAAATCACAAAGCAAGCTAAACCGCCAATCAGTGAAGGCATATAAGCAATAAGTGTATTCAGGGAAAGGTTAAATGTTTTTAAAAAACTGTCAAGCATGATCCGATAAATTATTTTGCATAAAAAAAGACTTCTAAAGGAAGTCTTTTTGAGATTTGTATTTCCTTGCCCGTATCACATCTCTGGCGATATGGCTGTATGAATATCTCTTGCGGATATCCATGAAATTTATGTGCCATCAATTGGGAAATTTATTCAGGATTCTTTTCTTTTGTCTTGAAACAAAAGAAACAAAAATTCAAGAAAGCATACTCGCTTCCCGCAAGGCTACACGGCACCGTACGCTTTCAGGCCTTACGCGCTGCTTCGCAAGAATAATTTTACTATCATTCAACAACTTAGTTGACGATGACGGTCAAGCAAAAGATTACGGTGGTACGATTCTTTTAACACACGAGATATGTCCATTAATCCCACAATCATAGGAATTGCAGCTGGTGTTTGCACCTCTGTCTCCATGCTGCCTCAACTTATAAAGATCATCAAAGAAAAAAAGGCGGATGATATTTCGTTGCCAATGCTTTTTATTCTTTTCAGCGGATTATGCTTATGGATCTGGTATGGAATCATAAAAGATGATTGGGCAATTATAGGAACGAATGTTTTTTCCCTCATCATAAACATCCTGAATCTTATCTTTAGTATAAAGTATAAGAAAAAATGATTTGAAATTTCAGATTCAAGTTTTGATGTACGTTCGGAATTGAATTTAATTTTCCACTAGTCAGGATATTCATCCGAACCCATCACCCAAATAAAAGACTGTAGATCGATCATGTCCTTTGGATTCAACTCCTTTGTATCCTTATGAATCTGCTCCGCAAAATTTATTAAATTCTGATAGGTCTCCCAATTTGGCCTTGAAGTATAATTTAATTCATAGCCATATTTTTCTGCAGCAGTTTTAGTCACCTTCGGCTTCATGAAGATCTGATGTTCGGGATCTGCAATAAACCCGAAGACCGTCTGTAAAGGCCATGTTAATACGCGGGTTTGCTTTCGAGGGAGATTAGCAAGAACTTCTGTAAAAGCTTCGAATCGCTTTTTCATATCCCCTTTTCCATACACGTAATTGTATAATCCTTCTGCGAAAGCTTTTGCGCCTGCTTCAGATTTCACACCGTCACGAAGAGCCATCTTCTCAAATGAAAAAAGCAAATTGGTCTTTGTTTCGATCTTAACTGCACGGTTTGCAATTTCCCTGTAGTTCTTTTCCTCCAGCAGCCTTTTAAATTCTTTCTTATTTAATTGCTCCTCCCATGCCAAGTGGGCTTCCCACTTGTATCCCCGCTCCCATGCGTAATATTTCTGATCAGGATAACCTTTCTTGAAGTAATGAAGGAATTTTTTCTTGCCCTTCTCGCGTTGTTTCTTTTTATCTATTGTTTTCATATAAGATGAAATAAAAAAACCATACCTGAACTTCCAAACACTAAAACCCTGTACAGAGCGGGATTGCATTACACAACAAACAGAATAAATTGTTATATTTGAGAACCAAGAACCTTTACTTTTTACAGATGAAATTACCTTCAGCGCATACTCTAAAAAACATAGCTGCACTTATACAGTGTGAAACAGAAGGAAATCCTGATCACGTGATCACTGGCATGAATGAAATCCACATGGTGGAACCGGGAGATATTGTTTTTGTTGATCATCCAAAATATTACGACAAGGCCTTACAATCCAAAGCAACTACCATACTTATCAATAAGCGGGTAGAATGCCCGGAAGGTAAAGCATTATTGATCTCCGATGATCCTTTTCGCGATTACAATAAGCTTGTCCGCCATTTTTATCCTGTGAATTATTCCGGAAAGCACGTGAGCGATACTGCTGTAATCGGATTGAATACGGTAATAATGCCGGGTGTTTATCTTGGAAACAATGTAACTGTCGGTGATAATTGCGTCCTGCACCCACACGTGGTGGTTTATAACGATTGCCATATTGGAAATAATGTTGTTATACATGCCGGCACTGTTATAGGCGCTGATGCGTTTTACTATAAAAAACGGCCTGAATATTTCGACAAGATGATCTCCTGCGGAAGTGTTGTAATTGAAGACGATGTGGAGATCGGTGCATTGTGTACTATCGATAAAGGAGTATCCGGAGAAACACGTATAGGGGCAGGAACCAAGATCGATAATCACGTTCAGATAGGCCATGATACCCAGGTTGGTAAAATGTGTCTTTTCGCTTCGCATGTTGGTGTTGCCGGTGTGGTAAAAATTGAAGATGGGGTTACATTATGGGGACAATCAGGTGTACGCAGTGATGTTACTCTTGGAAAAGGCTCGGTGTTGCTGGCGCAGGCCGGACTGGGTGAAGACATTGCACCGGGAAAAACATATTTCGGATCACCGGCCGGTGAAGCACGAGGAAAGATGAAGGAAGTAGCTGCATTAAAAATGCTGCCTGACCTTATAAAAAAGATCACCGAAAAAGAGTAATGCATCGGCTCTGGCTTTCCCTAAATTCGCAATGTCGACTTTAAGGCAAGCTTGGTCTAAAAAAAATGCTAAAGCGCATAAAAATCAGATAAATTTGTACATAAGATCAGCAATTAATGGATTCAACTCAGGTACATAAAAATTTATCAAAAAGGATTAAAGACATTAAGCTTAATTCTTTACTTGAGATCACTAAAGCGATCAACAATAACTTCTCCACTGAACAATTGCTGCAATTATTTGAGGACGTTCTCGAAAATCAGTTAAACATAGGCAAGCTGGTTCTTTTCAGCAATGAGAACAGTGGATGGAGATGCATTCTGAAATACGGTGTAGGATCCGAATACAATGAGATCGATGTGGAACGCGATCTCCTTCCTATCAAAGAAATTGGCACCATCAACTTTTCAAAAAAACAGCTGAACAAAGCTTTTGAAATAGTAGTTCCTGTGTTTCACAAATCTCAACCTTTAGCTTATGTTCTGATCGGAGATCTTGAAGATAAGGTTGAAGTAAGCCCTGCTATTAAACATTTACCTTTCGTTCAAACGCTTACAAGTATTATTGTTGTCGCGATCGAAAACAAAAAGCTTGCGAAAGATAATATTCGCCAGGCTGCATTAAGACGCGAGCTGGAGCTTGCCTCTGAAATGCAATCAATGCTTTTCCCGAGTAAGCTTCCTAACGACAGCAAGCTAGACGCTTCTGCCTTTTATTTGCCTCATCAGCAGGTTGGAGGAGATTATTATGATTTTATCTGGCTGAATGAGAACGAGTGCGCATTTTGCGTGGCTGACGTTTCAGGAAAAGGTGTGGCTGCAGCTTTGCTGATGTCGAACTTCCAGGCAAACCTGAGGATCCTTTTCAACCATACCACTTCATTAGCAGAGCTTGTTAAAGAACTTAACGGGAAAGTTCTTGCAAGCGCAAAGGGAGAAAAATTCATTACGCTTTTTATTGCTAAATACAACCTTGTTACCCGCACCCTCACTTACGTAAATGCTGCTCACAATCCTCCGTTATTGGCTACAGGAAATTCGGTTACGCCTTTAAAAATAGGATGTACCGGACTTGGAATGTTTGATGAGATCACGAAGATTAAAGAAGGAATTGTAAACATCACGCCCGGAACAAGCATAGTTTGTTATACCGATGGACTTGTAGAACTTGAGAATGATGCGGGAGACGATTTCGGAATGGAAAAATTAAGAGAGCTTATTAAAGATAATGCGGATCTTGATATGACCTCCCTGAATACCCGTATCATGGAAACCCTTATCGTCTATAAGCAAAGCAAACCATACATTGACGACATTGCCCTATTCAGTCTCAGGATGCACTAGCTGCAATTGTATTCCCTTTCACTTCCTGAATTTCAGTATTCCGGTGATACACATCTATCGCAACGATCATTGCCACAAATCCCCAGAAAGGAACTGACGCTTTATCTGTATCGAGGAAATTATTTAATGCACCATGTGTTATGTAGGTGATGAATCCTAAAAGCAGGCACAGAACCATTATCCTCGTTTCATAATCCTTCAGTGTATAATACAAACGGAAAGCGGTGGACAGCACGCAGATGATAATTGTAAGAAAGGTCAGCAGTCCAAGGAAACCTGACTCACAAAGCGGCCCGATGTATTCGCTGTGCGCATTCCCTTTATCACCCATATTTGTGCTGATGATAGTTTTTTCTTTCGCGTGCTGGAACGGAGCGTATTCGAAGCTGTATGTGCCCGGACCCCATCCGAAAAAAGGCCGTTCATGAAACATCCTTAAGGCCGCATTCCATCGGTTGATACGCTCAAGGTTGGATGCATCCGTTGAGATATTGGAAATAGATTCGATGTGCTTATCAAAATCCTGTGAAGCATCCTGACGATTCTTCTCAAGCTTCATAACGATATCCGTCTGATAGATAAACGCCAGAGTTGCGACAGCAGCAAAGGCCATTAATAAAAATTTAAACTTCACTTTTAACTGCAGAAGGATCAACGCGATCAACGCAACCGCAAGGCTAACCCAGGCGGCACGGGTATAGGAGAATATGAGGCCAAGAATATAAACAACAAGCAACAGCACGGCAGTGAAACGGATAATTGCGGAATATTTCCTGTTTACCGTAAAAAAGATAAGTACAGGAAGGAACATGGCCAACATAGCGCCATAAACGGTGTGGTCATTATAAAATGGCGACATAATGTAGTTGGCGATCTGCTCGTCAAAATTCACCTGCGCATGTGAGTAAAGAGTATAGATGATGATCACGCAAAAAGGAATAAGATATAGCCAGATGAAGATCTTGATGTTCTTGTACTTTTTGAACAGCCTTGTTCCCAGGAAATAAAACACAACCACAAACCATAATCTTGCGATCAGAAATTTAAAGGATACGATTGGAAGATCGCTGGTAATTGACGTTATGAAGATCCAGGTAAGGTTCATCACCACAGCAATTGTCACCGGGTGGCGAATCACATCCGGATCAAAGCTCAGTTGATGTAATTGCTTCAGAAGAAAGATGAGCATGATGCCGAAGATTATCGGCTCTGTCGGAATGCTTAATCCGAGACCTCCTTCCAGATCCTGAAGATTGATTGCAAAAGGTGTCAGAAAAACGACAAGAAGGATCAGCTTATCGAGAGAAAATGCTGCGAGTAAAAGAATAAGGATCGCAGCGGGAACAAGATTAAAATAATAGAATTCAAAATAGGTACAAACTGCGTTTATCAGAATAAACGCAACTGCAAGAGTGTAAACCCATTTTAAATTTTTCTCCTTGATCACAGCCTGTTGTCCTGAATACGTTTTTTGTAGTCGTTGATGATCACTATTGCGAATAAGAACATATTAGCCGCTACCACAGAGATAAGGACAATTAACCAGCGCACAGGATACGACTTTTTATCAGAAGGTGTAGGATCAGATACAACGTATGTATAAGTAAAATTCTTATTCAGCTCTTTAAAAGTATTATCAAAATCGTTTCTTACAAGCGTGTAGGCGTTCAAAACACCATCATAAATAGTTTTCGTTTTATAGTATTCGCCACCCTTTTCCTCAAGATTCCTCAATAGGTCGTCTATATCCTTTGACCCTTTACCAACGGCAACTGATTTCATATAACCTTTGGATGCCTCTTTTACCTGAATATTATAATCGAGAATATGATATTTTACGCGAAGCTCCTGAAGCACTTTGTTGAGCGAATCCAGCTGGTCGCTCTTCAATTTCATTTGTTTTGCTAAAACATCTCTTACTTCAGTTGTCTTTTGCTTGTGAAGCGTACTGATCTTCTTATTCAGGGCAAAAACGATCGTACTGACCATGTCGCTCGCCATCTGAGGATCTGTGTCTGTTACCTCGATATCTACCGACTCGTATTGGTTTTTTGAGATCGACACAAACGACTGATATGTATTCAATAAGGCTGTACGTCCTTCTTTCGCGGCAGTGTCAATGTTATAATGTTTTGCAAGATCGAACTTTCTGATCACCTCGTCACGCACATAAGCTGATTGAAGCATTTGCAGAAGCTGTTCGGTTGCACTTTCTTCACTGAATGGAAGAATGTTAGCAGGATAAACCGTAGCACTTGATTTATATCTTGGTCTTATAAAAAATGAGCTCGAAAATAACGCAGCCGCTAAAGCAGAAATAATGGTGATCAATAAAAAGTGAATCTTCCATTTCCCTAAAAGCCTTATGTAATAAAAGGCACTCTGTCTGTATTCTTCCATTGTAAAATTTGATTTTATAAATTCGGATAAATTATCTTAAACGGAACTGCTTGATATTCTCAACAAGCAAAATGGTAATAACCGCGATCAGCAAAGCTGAAAGTGTGGAAACCACAACGATCAGCCAACGGATGGGATATGATTTTTTCTCCGCAGGAAAAGCGTTGCTCACAACAAACTTTTGTGAAAGCACCTGCTCAGCATCCACTTTCGCCTCATCATATTTCGATTTGAGAAGATTCATTTGTTTACGCTGCAGTACAAGGTCATCACGTAAAGAAACATAAGCACTTCCATACTTTCCGATCACTTCCAGCTTTTCTTCCAGTGATTTGATCGCTCTCTGATCATTTTTTGAAATGGCGATAGCATATTGCTCACTCGTAACTTCAGACTGAGATTCATAATCAAACACGCCATAACTGTTCAAAACCTTTATTGAGTCCTCCATTTTACGGATCTCCTTTTGCTTGGCCAGATATTCGCGCTCAACGATCTTCAAAGCTTCCCTGGCACGCTCATGCTGAATGCGTGTTTTCGTAGAATCGTGTAAAGCAGCTATATCATTAGCGATGAGCGCGGCAGTGTCAGCACTTTCGTCCATCACCTCGATCTTCACCGACATATATTCAGTCCGTTTAAAATTTATGTTCTGAAGAAATTCATCGTATAATTTTGTTCTCTTATACTGGTCATCGGGATCGATTCCGTAATGCTCCATCAGATGATACTTTTCACAGATCCGGGAACGGACCTCATCGGAACTCAGGATCTGTAGCATCTGCTCTGCTTCTTCCTCCTCACCAAACTGGAGAACATCCTCATTTGAATTATTGTTGTCAGTCAGTAAGGCTTTGGATATGGAATTGGTTGTTGCCGGAAATAAGATAACGGATGATTTATATTTTTCCTGAATGGTTAATGCGATTATGCAGGAAATGATAAAAGCAGAGATCCCCACCAACCCTAATTGCTTGCGCCACTTATAGACAAAGAAAAGTACGTTCAATGAGTTGAAGTCATCTGGCGTTGAAGCTCTTTTATTCATATTATTAATTTATTTTATGGTAATATGTAAAGGCCATTATTTAATTTTTCCTTTTGTTGATGCCGATTTCATATTCTGGGATTCTAATAAAATTACCAGGACGACAAAAATAGAAAAAATTGCCATATGGCCCAATTAATAGGTTTTAGCCGTATTTGAGCAAACGGAAGATCGATTTAATGCTGATTATACCGGTTATGAAGGCCCACAACCCGCAGGACACAACCATTATAACAAAATTCAGGATCCAGTGAAAGTGAAGCATTTCATGGCTGCCGTAATTGATGGCAACAACGCCTACGGCATACATGATAAAAGTATTGATCAGTCGGTAATTCACCTTGAACTTGAAGATCTTCTGAGCGATGAATACCTGGATCCCCGCTGTGAGGAACTGAGTGATCATGCTGGATATAGCGGAGCCGAAAGCCTCAAGCCTGCTGATAAGGATGTAGTTAAGCGTAACATTCAGTATCATTCCGAAAGCAGCCATGATATTCAGCTGTTTCATGTTACCGTTGGCTGTTAACAGTGTCCCGAAAATGTAAGTCGTGGCAACGGCAATAAAGCTTAGCATCAGCAAGCCGAATATATTTGAAGATTGATCGAGATGAAGCAGGTAATCGGCCATGGTCTCTTCCGGATGTCTTGGATACAACATCTCCATCAGCTCCCTGCCGTAAAACACACAACCAACGCCAATGACAATTGCGGGGGTCAGTAATAACGTGCTGATAAGCTTCACGAGTGGCTCCACCGATTCCTTATACTTCAACATTCTCGAAAATACAGGAAGAAGCATCCCGGCAGTTAAAAAGGCGATCATGTTTGTCGCATCCAGCAACCTGAACGCCTGGGCATAGATTCCCGACTGCACGTCTCCGTTTGGCAGGATCCTTTCGATCATTACTGAATCGATACGGTTATAGAAGGACATTAAAAGCGTAAGGATCGCGAAAGGGAGGCTTTTTTTGAGGATCATCAGGGAAAAAGGGAAGTTCCACTGAAATTTGAACGAATGAGTTTTACTTAAAATAATGATAAAGGCTGTGACAGCGCTGATCAGGTATGAAAAGGTCTGCGCGTAAACAAAATACATGATCCCGTCTCCGTCAGGATCTTTTAAAATTCCCGATTTAAGCATGATGATACACAGCACGATCATGATCGAGCGGTCCATTACGGAAACGATCGCATCGGTTTTGAAAAGATGGAGTCCGGCCAGATTGGAGCGCAGGTAATTAATGAAGAAAAGCAGGAACATGTTGAAGCCCTGCACAAGTAAAAGCTTCATTAAACGGGTATCGTAGCCGATCAGGAAGCCCGTCACCACCACAACAATGATGTAGATAACCGCCAGGATGAGCTTTAATGTAAACAGCCCCGAAAAATGCTTGGTGAGAAGGTGATTATTCTGGGCAATGTTCTTATTGTTGAAATTCGTGATCCCGAAATCCAGGATGATGGTAAGGATGAACGAGAAATTGAAGATCGCAAAATAGATCCCGAAACTTGCCGGGCCCACTTCATTCTGAACTGCCCTGTCGAAACCAAGAATGTAAACCGACTTAATTAGCAGATTGAGGACAAGCAGGAAAGCCAGATTGGCAACAAACTTCTTTTGCATCGGGTAAAAATAATGATTTTAGGCAGGTATAAAGATAAAATTCTGTTTAATGTGAGTGGAAGGATCAAACAAAACAAGCTTCTCATTTACAGCAACATAAGTGTTATAATTAAGATTTTCAAGAAGGTCAAAACACTTGTAACGGTTATCATTATCCCATAACTCCGCATATATAACGGGTTTATTTCGAGAGATAAGTGTTTTTGCACCATCCAGGACAAAAAACTCGAAATTTTCTACATCGATTTTAATAGCACTAATGCGTTTGCTGCAGGAGATAAGTTCGGGCAGTTTGTCAAGCATCCGTAAAGGAACCTTAAAGCGTTCACCTTCATTGTTTTCGGGAATGGATTCATGTACTACGTGACTGAGACCCTGCATTCTGACAGAGCTGATTACAGGCATTACCATCTCCGCTTCGCCCTCATGATTACCGAGAGCCATTTCAAAAAGTCTTACGTTATTTAATTTGAAATGATCGACAATCCGTTTAAATGCACTGATGTTATTAGGCATAGGCTCGAAGCTGAACACTTCGCAATTTCTGATCTTTGCAAGATAAACAGTCATGATCCCGATATTCGCGCCAATATCAAGCACAGCCGTATTTTCCGGGATCAGGCCGAGAAACTGAAAAAAGTCTTTTTCATTTTTATCACGTTTTAATGTATAGATCTTAAAAAGGGAAAAAACAAAAAGATAATTTTTAAAGCCTAATAATTTATGCAGAATGTATTTCGCGGCATTTTTCATCAGGCTGCAAAAGTATAATTTTTATGGGAATTGCACGCTTTTTTTACCACTTAGGCACTAAGGACATTAAGATCTTTACTGAGATTGACGGTACCAATCTTTATCGCATAGAATCAGGTTCTTTTGTATATGGACATACAGAAGGATTTTTACCGCAAAAGCGCAAAGGCACGAAGATTTTTAATGTTTTTCATTTTATTACATTGAACTGTTCACTTCTAAAGGTGATTTCCCAACGGTTGCATCAGACGAAGTCTGCGAGGATTAATGACTAAGCTTGCTATAATCCTTTTTGAATTTTGACTTTTTTCTCTTTTGACTTCTTGAATAATCCTTATTTTCGCGGGACAGACATGGAGATCGTTGTAAACACCCGACTTTTATTAAAGAATAAGCTTGAAGGCATTGGCTGGTTCAGCTATGAAACACTTAAGCGAATCACCAACAATCATCCTGAACATCATTTTATCTTTTTGTTCGACCGGGATTTTGATGAGGAGTTTCTTTTCGCAGATAACGTTACGCCCTTGATCCTTTCACCACAAGCACGTCATCCCATTCTTTTCTGGCTTTGGTTCGAGTTTTCTGTCGCCAGCGTTCTTAACAAATTAAAGCCGGATATTTTCATTTCACCTGATGGATACTTATCGCTCAACAGCAAATGTAAGCAGCTCGCTGTGATCCATGATCTTAATTTTGAGCACTATCCCAATGACGTTTCATTCACAGTAAGAAAGTATTATAAATACTTCTTCCCCCGTTTTGCCAGAAAGGCCAGCAGAATAGCCACTGTTTCCGAATTTTCCAAAAAGGACATTGTAAAAACATACGGAATAGACGCAGCTAAGATTGACGTTGTGAACAATGGTTGCAATACGATGTATTCGCCTGTTAATGCAGAAATACAAGCAGCTACCCGACTTAAATACAGCGAATCAAAAGAGTATTTTCTTTTCGTTGGCGCATTGCACCCACGTAAAAACATTTCACGTTTATTTGAAGCTTTTGATGAGTTCAAATCGAGATCGCAAAGTGATGTAAAACTTGTTATCGTTGGGGAAAAGTATTATTGGACCTCAGCGATAAAAAGGACATACATCGGAATGAAATACAAAAAGGATGTGGTGTTTACCGGCCGTCTAACGAGTAAAGAACTGAAAAATGTTCTAGGCTCTGCACTGGCGCTCACTTACGTTCCTTATTTTGAAGGCTTTGGGATTCCTATCCTCGAGGCAATGAATTGTGACACACCTGTGATCACAAGCAATGTCACTTCCATGCCTGAAGTAGCAGGTGACGCAGCTCTATTAGTTGATCCATTCTCTGTTGATTCGATCTCTGAAGGCATGTTCAAAATCTATTCACAACCGGAATTACGGAAAAACCTGATTGAAAAAGGAAGGCTGCGTAAGCTCAATTACAGTTGGGATAAGACAGCTGAGGCTTTGTGGGAGAGTGTAATAAAAACGGTAAAAGGATAGTTTTTCACCACGGAGGGCACTAAGAAAGGTTTAACCGCAGAGGTCGCGGAGGATTACGCGGAGGATCGCAGAGGATATGCTCAGTTTTTCACCACTAAGGCACTAAGAACACTAAGCTTTAAATTTAACCACAAAGGCGCTAAGACGCTAAGGTTTTCGCCTATTTAAATCATATCGCACATTTAATACTGTTCACTCCTAACATTAATATTCAATATCAGAAATTTTTAACTTTTTTCCCTCTAACAATTTAACTTCCTCCACTTTTAACTTTTAACCTTTAACTATTAACTTCTAACTTAAATCTTTACCACAAAGGCTAAGACGCTAAGGTTTGGCGAAATTTAAATCATATTGCGCATGTAAACCTGTTCACTCCTTAAATTAAACTTAGTATCAGAAACCTTTAAACGTTTCCCCCTTTAACATTTAACTTTCCCACTTTTCCATTTAACTTTTCCACCATTAACTTTGCTGCTGTGGAAAACTTCTTCAGTGATCTATCTTTCTAAAATCGTATTTTCGCAATAGGAACAAGCATTTCATGTTAAAAAAGTATTTGGATAAGATCAAGATCGAAGCAGGCTGTGATGAAGCCGGCAGAGGCTGCCTTGCAGGCCCCGTGTTTGCGGCCGCTGTGATCCTGCCAAAGAAATTCAAGCATGCATTGCTGAATGATTCCAAAAAGCTCAATGAAGCGCAGCGACAATTTCTTCGTCCCATCATTGAAGAAAATGCGATAGCATATGCTGTGGCTTCAGTTTCAGCTGAAGAGATCGATAAGATCAACATCCTGAACGCGTCTTTTCTGGCAATGCATCGGGCCATTGATCAACTCCTGGTGATTCCGGAAAGCCTTCTTATTGATGGTAACCGTTTTAACAAATACAAAGACATCCCTCATCATTGCATCATTGAAGGCGATGGCAAATACATGAGCATTGCAGCTGCATCCATCCTCGCAAAGACTTACCGTGATGATTATATGAAAGAGCTGCACCACTCATTTCCGCATTACGACTGGATGAACAACAAAGCCTACGCAACCAAAAGTCACCGTCTGGCGATTCAGGAGTTCGGGATCACTGAGCATCACAGAAGAAGCTTCACCCTTTCACCTGATCAAATGGCGCTTGAGCTCGAGCCTGAGCTGGATTAACCTTTTTGTGTTAGTAAGTTCCTTTCCTGGTACTAGCATCCCCTCTTCTATTCCTTAATTTTACAATGCTTACTTAACTTCAATGCGAAAAAAAATATTTTTCGGTGCCTTCATTTCTTTATTCCTTGCCGGAAGTATTTATTGGTTCTTTTATACCAAAAAAGTAGCAACACCTGTCGCACCCGGAATCACCGCAATACCGACTGATGCCGCTTTTATCGTTGAAAGTAAAAAATCGTTCGAGACCTGGAAGAAACTATCACAGACAAACATCATGTGGGAGGAGCTGCTGGGAACAGCCACGGTTGCTAATATTGATAAACAAGCAAACTTCATTGATTCGATTCTGAACACGGACCCTTTGATCCTTCCGTTGCTGGAAGATCATTCCGTTTTAATGTCGGCTCATTTGAATGAGAAAGGTTCATATGACCTGCTATTTGTTTATAGTCTCCCTAACCTCACCTATAAAGGTCAAGCCGAACAATTTCTTGAAAAAATAAATCGCAAGGAAATTATTTATTCCGAGTTCGAAAATGAAAAAACAGGAGCGATTAAAATTCCGGGTAAACCCGTTTTGAATTTCTGCATCGCTTCAGGTATCCTCATTATGAGCAGCAATGCAGAATTAATGCATGCTTCCGTTCATCAATTAAATTCTAAAACGAATTTATCGGGAAATAAAAGCTTCAAGACAGTTCTTGATGCAGCCGGAAAGAATGTGGATGCTAATTTTTACATTAACTATAAATTGTTGCCTGAATTGTTTACAGGATCGATCAGAAAAGAAAGCAAAAGCGATCTCAGTTCTTTAAAGCATTTCGCAGATTATTCCGGATGGGACATTACGCTAAAACCGAATGCCCTGATGCTAAATGGCTTTACTTCTTCAGACGACTCTGCATCCAACTATCTTAATATTTTCAGGGAACAGAAACCGCAGCACATCGATGTCACTGAAATAATTCCATCCGAAACAGCTTATTTGATGTACTTCGGGATCAGCAATATGGAAGCTTTTCAGCGAGAGCATGAAAAATATTTAAAAGCAAACTCTCTATGGTCCGGCAAGAAAAATTTCCAGGATACGCTGGAGCACAAATATCACAGCACATTTGAAACGGAAATGCTCAGCTGGCCGGGCAATGAAATGGCGTTGGTAATCACGGAACCTGGTTCTGACAATCAGAGCGAAAACACCTACGCAGTATTTCAGACAAACGACATTCTTAATGCTCAGAATATTCTATATTCTTTATCTGATACTTGCGATCTATACAACAATGAAAAGACAGATACTACATCCTTCCGCAATCATGTGATTGACAGGCTAAACATTCCCGGCCTCTTAAAAAACACGTATGGCTCCCAATTTAAAAATGTAAATGGAGGCTATTTTACTTCCATTGCTGATTACATTGTTTTCGGTAACAGTGACATTGCTCTTCAGAGGTTTATAACCAATTACGAAGGAAATAAAACGCTTTCCAACAACAAGAATTATCAGGCCTTTGCTGAAAACATCTCGGAAGAAGCCAGCATCTACATTTATTCCGCGATCGCCAGATCAACGAATCTCTACAAAGGCGCGGTCACAGATCAGATACGAAAAGACATCGACAGCAAGCTTCCGATCTTTCAGAAGTTTGAATCTGCGGGCATCCAGTTCAGCTATAATAGTGATGAGCTTTTTTACAGTAATATTTATTTAAAATATAATCCGGAATACAAGCAGGAAGCTGGTACATTGTGGGAAACACAGCTTGATACAACGGTAAGCCCGAAACCATTCCTCCTTACCAATCACAACAACAAATCAAAGGATGTACTGATCCAGGATAATGCGAACAAATTATATTTCATAAGCAATACAGGAAAGATCATCTGGACCAAACAGCTTAGCGAAAGGATCATGAGTGATGTCATACAGGTGGACGTCTTAAAAAATAACAAGCTGCAAATGATCTTTAATACACGGTCTTCCATTTACATGTACGACCGAAACGGCAATGAAATGAACGGTTTCCCGATCAACTTAAAATCCCCTGCGACAAATGCACTTTCTGTAATTGATTATGAAGGCAACCGCGATTATAGAATTTTTATCGCCTGTGAGAACAAAAAGATCCTGTGCTTTAAATCAAACGGTGAGAGTGTTACCGGATTCAAAGAACCTTCAACAACCAATACAGTATTTCTTCCCTTGCAATATTTCAAGTCGAACGCTAAAGATCATTTATGTGTGATCGATCAGCAGGGGAAAATTTATATTATGGACCGCCATGGAGAAACCCGTGTAAAAATAAAAGAACAGTTACCACAGGGTATCCGCAATTTCTTTATTGAGGCAGGAAAAGACTATAGGAACACTTACATCACATCGTCAGACACACTTGGCAATATTATCCGGATGAATCTTTCGGGAGAACTTGAAAGATCAAAGTTTCAGGATTTCGAAGCAACTCCATATTTTGAATATTGCGACATCAATAATGATAAAACAAAAGAATATATTTTTCTTACACGCAAAGAGTTAAAGGTCTTTAACGCAGATAAAACATTACTTTTCAATCATTCTTTTGACAGTGATGTTTTACAGTCGCCACAACTCTTTGCTTTTCCTGATGGACTTGTGAGAATCGGGATCACTTCGGAAACATCCAATGAATTATATCTTTTTAATTCGAATGGCTCTCTTTACGATCAGTTCCCGCTTAAGGGCAAAACCCAGTTCGGCATCGGAGATCTCAATAACGAAGGGGCTTACAACCTCGTTACCGGAAGTGAGGATAACAGTGTTTATATGTATCAGTTGAAGTAGATGTTATCTTTTTTTACCACTAAGGCACGGAGGGCACTAAGAAGGGAATAATAGCCGAATTTTTATGTAAAAAAAAGCTTCGCTAATTATGCTCAAATTTTGATTAGATGATTTTATGGCGTTGCCGGAATATACTCTTAGGCTTACGATGATCTGTTCCCCGCCTTTTAGGAGGGGCTAGGGGTGGTAAATAGCAATCTGTTTCGTAACCTAATTGCTGTGTTTAATGGTACGCAGATCATTAAGATTTTTATCTTGTAATTAAGATGGTCTTCGACCACTTATGATAAAATTATGATTTGAATATCTTATGACTTTGCCGCAAAATCATCCTCATCGCGAAGCGATAATCTGTGTTATCTGTGGTGAGCTATTTTCAATTGCATTTTGAAGGTATTTTTAAAAATTACTACCTTCACAATCCCATTAATCTAAATTGAATACAATGAAAAAAACAGTCTTAGTATTTTTATCGGTGTTGTTCTTCGCGGCTACTTCTTCCGCACAGGACTTCCTTGGTTATATCAACAGTAACTATTCCGGAGTGACCGGTGTGGATCTTAACCCTGCCAACGTAGTGAACAGCCGGTACAAGGTTGACGTTACGCTGGTTGGTGCCAGCTTAACAGCTTATAATAATTATGTCGGCTTAAAACGCTCAGCTCTTAAGAAGAGTAACGATGCATTTAACGATACTTCCTTTGCTGAACACTATCTGACTCCGCGTGACGGAAACAACTTTAACAAATCGATCTATCTGTCCAACCAGATCTACTTTCCTTCTTTCCTGATCAGCCTCGGCACCAAAAACGCGATCGCATTCAAAACAAAAGTTCGGACATTGATGAATGCTGATGGTATTGAACCGGAGCTTGCCAAGCTGGCCTATAATAGTCTTGACTTTCCTGATCTGTGGAATTTAAAGCTTAATAACGAGAACCTTAGTATCCAGACAATGACCTGGGCGGAATACGGTTTATCATATGGACATGTTTTTAAGGATGAGGCAGAACATTTCTTTAAAGCAGGGATCACTGCTAAATACATTCAGGGCATACAGTCGGCATACATGAACATCGACAACCTAAGCTACCAGCTCACAGATGATACAACAGCCTCACTTTTTCACACGGATGTTAGCTACGGCCACTCCACGAGCTGGGAAGGTGATGATGTGAACCTTGGCTTTAAAAACTCTTCTTTATTCTCCTGGGGGCTTGATCTGGGGGTAGTTTATGAATGGCGTCCGGATTATGAGAAGTTCAAATACGACATGGATGGAGAGACCAATCTATGGCGCAAAGACAAGAACAAATACAAATTACGTATCGGGATCTCGGCAGTTGATATTGGCTGGGTTAAATTCAAAAAAGGAAAATATTCCCGCGATTTTACCGCAGATATCGGATACTGGAATTTACATGATTTCGATAATGTAGAAAGCTTCGATGATTTCGACAGCCTTCTGAATGCACGTTATCCGATGAACAAAGGTGATGAAACATATAAGATGAATCTCCCGACTGCTCTGAGCTTACAGGTGGATTACAATATCTATAAGGATTTCTATGTGAACTTCACTCCTTACTGGTCACCACGTTTCAAAAAAGATAAGGAAAAAGTTCATGACATCACCACCTTCAGCCTTACACCGCGCTGGGATCACAAATGGTTTGGTGCATTCATTCCATTGTCGTATGATGTGACAGGAAACTTTAAGGCCGGGTTGGCATTGCGTTTAGGGCCGCTGGTTGTGGGAACGAACAGCTTCGGGCCATGGGTAGCCAGAAAAGATATTTATGGTGCTGATGCGTATGCAATGCTGAAAATTCCGATCATGTACGGACATCCGAAGGACAGAGACAAAGATAAAGTGTCCAACAAAAAAGATCTTTGTAAAGATGTACCGGGAACATGGGAATTCCGCGGTTGCCCTGACCGTGACGGGGATCATATCCAGGATAAAGATGACGTATGTCCGGATGTTCCGGGATTACCGAAATTCAATGGCTGTCCTGATAAAGATGGTGACGGAATTATCGACAGCCAGGATGCTTGTCCTGACACAGCCGGCTTAGCAGAGTTCAACGGTTGTCCTGACCGTGACGGTGACAAGATCATTGACAAAGATGATGCATGTCCGGACGAAGCCGGATTAGCATTATTCAAAGGTTGTCCGGACCGTGACGGTGACGGCACCATGGATAAGGAAGACCGCTGCCCTGATAAAGCCGGCCCTGCAAGCAATGAAGGGTGTCCGGAAGTGAAGCTTTTCCTGATCGATTCACAAGGTAATGTATTGAAATCAGCAACAAGAGGCAGAGACGGCAGCTTCAGCTTCGATGAGCTTCCTTCCGATGAATCAGTGATCTTCAAGCTGGAAGGTGAAGACACGGATGACATTAAAGAAGTGAAAGTTATTGTTGGCGGCATAACGAAGAAGGCCCTGAGAAACCAGGACAAATACTTCCATTTCATTGTATTGAAAACAGATACAAAAACACTGAACCAGGAAGATGCGAATGATGTTGCGATCAAGCTAAACAAAGAAGAAGAAGAGGTTCTGAAAAAAGCCTTCAACAATCTGGAGTTCGCTTCCGCGAAGGATATCATCAAGCAGGAATCGTTCTCTTCACTGGATGAGCTTGCTGTATTAATGGCGAAGAAACCAAACTGGAGATTGAAGATCTCGGGTCATACGGATAACCAGGGAGGGAAGACAACCAATCTGAAATTATCAGAGAAGCGTGCGAAAGCTGTTCAGAAATACCTAATGGATAAAGGCATTGCAGCAGACCGCTTCAAGGTGGAATGGTTCGGGCAAACCAAGCCGATTGCGGATAATAAAACAGAAGCAGGACGCCAGAAGAACAGGCGTGTGGAGATGTTGATCATTGAATAATTTATTTAAGATTTTTTAAGAAAAAAGGAAAGCAAAAAGGCTTTCCTTTTTTTTGTCCCGTTGATCCCGATTTAATACTTTTGAAACAGTATTAACCAAATAATAAAAGCTATGAAAAAACTTGTCGTTTTAAGTGTTATGTTGATGTCAGCTTTTACAATGAAGGCTCAGACAGCGAAGGATGCGATCAATGCGAAGGAGATCGTTTTTTACGGATTGGATTTTACAAAAGCGAAATTTGTGGGGCAGTTCGACCAGGGAATGGGTGCAATGCCGGCCACAGGATCGGATATGAAAAACAAATGGATCCCTCAATGGAATGCGCTCATTGCAAAAGAACCACAGAACTTCAAACTAAAAGAAGCATTCCATACCGACAATATCTATTACGATATGGCACCTATCAATGAGATCAACAGCAAAATGGATATTGATGCCGCGATGGCTGTAAATCCAGGAAAGATAGATCCATCAGAGATAGAGGGAATGATCAAGAAATACGGTCCGGGGGATAAAAAATCCGGAACCGGAATGGTGTTCATTGTAGAGAATTTTAACAAAGGAACTGAGATGGCGGATATCTACGTAACCTATTTTGATATTGCTACGAAGAAAGTTCTGATCACAGAAAAACAAAGCGGTAAAGCAATGGGTGTTGGAATGAGGAATTACTGGGCCGGAGCGATCAAAGCAATATTAAAGAATATTGATAAGAGTGAGTATCAGAATTGGAAGAGTAAGTATTAAGAAGATTCAAAAGATAAAAAAGGAAAGCAGGAGCTTTCCTTTTTATGTAAAGTAATATTCTTCCTACCTCGTCAAATAATAAAATGACGAAAACGAATCGTGCAATTTGGAAAGAAATGATTTGTCGTTCTCTTTGCCATGCGCAATTTCTTCAATCATTTTCACATTGATACAATCTGTCCCCTTTTCCGGGATCGCGATCTTGTAATAATAAAAAACCTGCTGCTGGCCCGTTGATAAGGATTGGTGTAAACCGGCAGCACACACATACAGCGTGTTGACCTTATTTCTTTTAAAAAAGGAATATAGCTCGGGTGAAGTTTTTGTCCAATCGTTATTGTCTTTTTTCACTCCTTCGAGCGGCTTGATCTTAAGGCGATGTACAGCGATCTGCAACAATGCGATGATCTGATGTTTGTCGGGATAAGAAAGCTCTTCAAAACTGGTTGGCTTCAAAGCACCTATTGCTAATGTGTCGGTTGCCCGTTTTAATAGTGTTTTAAGCTCCCCTTTACTTCTCCTTTCAATAACACCATTACCCTTGATCAATTCAACAGGCATTAAAACCACCATTGTCTTTTTAAAAGAATGAAGGTTGCCACCTGCGTTTAACAGGTCGTTGGTTGCAAAGAGATTATTGATCCTTGAAAAATTATATTTAGCAATGGAATCCGCACCCGGTTCAAACATTTTATAATGCTCACAGATTTTACAGTTCAGCTCGTTCGATTTTTGTTTAAAATATTCATAAGCCTCTGCATAGGATGCGAATTCCGTAACACCCGGATCGGCAAGATCTGAAGCTTTGATGTTCGACAATTCCTCTTTTCCAAAATCAAGAAATCCCTTTCCTAAATAATTAAGTATGGAAACTTTTTTATCCTTCAGGTAGGAATAATTCTCGCTGTCTTTAGCATGATCAGTCTGGTAACGACTCAGAATAAATGGTTTCTTTTCAATCTCGTCTTTTTTTTCGAGGATCAGAGTGCGTCTGATACATTCTATCAGAACTGCCAGATTGTACTGATCAGTTGGATTGAACAGATAGTTTTTAAAAGTCAGATCGGTTAGTGTGAAAAGATCATTCGTCTCTAATCCAAGATTAATAACTTCCTGCATTCCTTTCTGCTTAAGTTCCGTAAACTTTACAGAATCAATTACGAAATTCTTCTTCCCTTTGTTAATAGTATCATTTGATAAGAACTTCACTTGTTTCATTCGGTCGCCCGGATCAGGGTGCGTACTCGATGCCAATCGAACAAGAAACTTTCCGTACATGAGCTCATACCTTACCTGCTCTCTTTTAAACTGACGAAAAAGCTCGGAACCGCTTTTTAAGGAATACTGACTTCCTTTCATGTAGTTAATTCCAGTGAGATCTGCAGATGCCTCGTCTGCCCTCACCGACCAATTATAATTAGTGAAAAGGCCAATTACGCTGTTCTCGGTATTCCATGCATGGCTCCGTTCTTCTATCACACTGCTGAAACCCTTTGCGCCATCCTGATTCAGAAAGTGTGCTGTTTCATGACCCAGTAGCATCGCTAGCTCCGCTTCATTATGCAGATATGCGAAGGTTCCGATATTCAAACGAATAATTCCGCTTTCACTCATACTTGCATTCAAATTGAGATCTCGTGTCAAAAATATTTTTACGCGATTGGTTATAGAAGTGTCTTTAATTATAGAACACAAAACGCGTTTCACATAGGCTTCATCGTTCGCGGAATCCTTATAGAAGTTTCCGTAAATGATATCGTTCTTAACATTCAAAGCACCATACTCCGCGAAAGTCTCATAAAACTTACCTACATACATATTATCCTTGTATCGCTGTATATCGTATTTATAAACAGCTTCCGGCCACCCGGCAAAATCGGACATCGATGTTTTTGACCAGTCATAATGAAACCAGGGTTGCTGAGCGCTGGAAGTAAAGAATAGAAAAACAATGGAAATAATTATAACAAGCCTGCGAAGCATCTGTTTATTTGTTAATTTTAGGTGGATTAAAAAACGAAACATGAAGATAATTAATTTTTTTCTCATCATTCCTCTTTTATTATTAACAGCAGGTCTTACAGAAGCACAGGAAGATAAAACATATTACAAAGATACCTTATTCGAGTTCGTCAAATTCAAAGTTGAAATTAAGAAAGCGGTTGCCACCGATAAAGTCTTCAAGTGCAGCCTGATCATTACTAACACTTCCGATCAATTTATCATTATCAGTCCCTCTGCACTGTTCACTAAAGTTTCTGGCTCAGAAACAGAATATGTCTGTGTAAATAAAAAACAATTAGTGGTAGCTCCAAAATTCAGCAAAGCCTTAACTATTAAATTTCTTGGCACCGACTTCAGAAAACCGGGAGTGGAATTAGCCGTTAAAGAAATGGAATTAACCGAAAAGCTTGAAGCTGTTTACGAGATAAATGATTTCGATATTTTCAAGGAAACTGTTAAACAGAACGGGCCTATCACCTGGACGCTCACAAAAGCGGTATTGGATGATAAAAACAATCCAAACTTTGAGATTGACGGCACCGTCAAATATTCGGGAGATAAATTTCTTGGGATCTTTTATAATAACATCACTCTTAAAACCAAGGATGGCAAAGTGTATATTAATGAAAGTAAATCATCAAACATGTTTTCCTTTGTTAGAAACAAGTACTATTACGATAAATCAAAACCGTTCGAGAAACAGATCCTCATTTTCCCTATTCCAAGTCAGAAAGTAAACATGGATCTTGAACCGAAACTTTCATTCAATGGTGTGTTCAATGAATATTCGCTTGTGCGGATCGAAGGTTTTAGAATTAAGCTGACAGAAGGTACGCTGATAGACTTTTTAGGGAGCAAGGCAAATAAGGACATTGAAGAGATCGAATAATATTCCACTATGAGAATAATTTTAACATTGGGTGCGTTGGCACTTTTAGTTTCATGCAAACAGGAAGGCAGTCATGAAAAAGCAAATGATCACACATCTGTTACTGCTAATGACACTTTAAAAGTTATAAAAGACTTCAAAGGTATCTACAAACACGGCACTCAAACCTTTACCGACTGTGAACATCCTGAGCGCATTTATTCGGTAAAACCACTCGAAAAACTGGATTCGGTCTTCAACAGAATCCTGCCTCATCCGTATAAGGAAGAAGGAGTTTATATGGAAATGAATGCAGAGATCAGCAGTATCGATTCCAAAAGGTTTGTAGGGGAGCTGGATATTAAAGACATCTACAGAGCAGAACAAAAGAATCCAATGAACACTTGTATCCCTTACGATTTCTGGTGTAAAGGAAACGAGCCCTTCTGGCAAATGCAGGTCTCTAAGGGCGAAGGCATAATTGATTTCTATGATCCGATGCAAAAGAAAACAACACATTTTTTATTTGCCGAACCTGAAATTAAAGAAGGGGTTATAATATACTCATCGACAGAAGAAAATAATCCTGCAAATAAAATTCAGATTTCCTTATTCAAGGAAAAGTGCAGTGATGGAATGAGCGATAAGGAGTACAGCCACCGTGTTGTTGTTGTGATGGATAAGCAGTATAAAGGTTGTGCGGTGAAGTTCGGGGAGAAATAGATTTTTGATTTTCAAATGTCCGATTGAGCTGGGTGAGATGGAACCCCGATTGCCATCGGGGCAGGCGCAGATTTCATTTAATTTATTAATAGTCCTAAAATAACAAGATTCCGTGTCAAGCACGGAATGACGGAAGTGGTGATTTCATTTCAAAATAAACATATTTACTCTACGTCAACCATCCTGCAGATTCGTATATTCGTAAAAATTCGTTATCCGTACCTATGAAACTTCACGTTATAAATACAGGAAATTTTAAGCTTGATGGCGGTGCCATGTTTGGTGTTGTGCCTAAATCTCTCTGGAGCAGGACAAACCCCGCAGATGAAAATAATCTTTGCACCTGGAGCATGCGTTGTCTGCTTATTGAAGATGGCAACAGGCTCATTCTGATCGATAACGGTATTGGCGACAAGCAGGATGCTAAATTCTTTTCCCATTATTACCTCAGCGGAAACGACTCACTTGAATCTTCATTAAAAAAGGCGGGCTTCAGCGCAGGAGATGTTACAGATATGTTTTTGACACACCTTCATTTCGATCATTGCGGAGGCAGCATAACATACAATCAGAATAAAAACGGATTTGAAACGGTTTTTAATAAAGCTATTTACTGGAGCAATGAAGAGCATTGGAAATGGGCAACTCAGCCAAACGCGAGAGAAAAAGCGAGCTTCCTCAAAGAAAACATCCTGCCTATACACGAGAGCGGACAACTAAAATTCATCGAAGGCGAAAACTCAAAGCAGCTTGGGGAAAATATCTCGATCTCCTACATGCGTGGCCACACCGATGCGATGATGATCCCGCAAATTAAATACAAAGGAAAAACAATCGCGTTCATGGCGGATCTTTTACCCTCAACCGGACATATCCCTTTGCCTTATGTGATGGGATATGATACACGTCCGTTGTTAACCTTAGGCGAGAAAGAACAATTCCTTAAAAAAGCTGCAGATGAAGAATTCATTTTATTCCTCGAGCATGATTCCGTGAATGAATGCTGCACTGTTGAGAATACGGACAAAGGTGTGAAGCTGAAAGATAAATTTTCATTCGCTGAATATTTCGGAAGATAAACGAGGTGTTTTTTTTACCACGGAGTAACGGAGGACACGTAGACACACTGAGTAGAATCTGTGTAAATCTGTGTGTCTGTGGTTAATTTTTTTCGTCACAACTCGATCTTCTCTTCCTTCATCACTGCCCCATCCGTCATCATCCTCGTATAATAAACTCCGGCAGGAAGCTTCGTTGTATTCACCTTATATGATAGTTTGTATTCACCCTCTTCATGTGGCTCAGCATTCATCAGCGACTGAATTAATTTCCCTTCGCTGTTATAAATACCTATGGTCACTTTATTATCAATGTTTAGTGAATAAGCAAAAACTCCTTCCACATGAACTGCCCGTCCCATCGCATCAGTATCGCTTTGCTGCTTATAATGGATGCGATATGCAGGAATTGGCCTTCCTGTTAACACTGAGACAAATTTTTGCAGCTTATCGGTGATCTCCTTCTCCCCGTTGATACCGGCTATGGAGTTATTATCCGAAACCGTCCACACAGCTTCCTGTGCGGTGAATTCGCTGTAATATTTGTTTTCATTTATAAAAGTGGCAAGCTTGATCAGACTGCTGTCTGCCATTTTACCGACACTATATAAAGAATTTGTTGCCGGACTATGGTTATGTGCCTGACAACACATCCCATAAATTTTATAGGTCTTTTCCTGTTTTCCGCCTAAAGCAAATCGCTCTTCACGTGTTACCAGCAGATCCTGCTCTTCCTGGTTCTGTGAGTCGAGCCTTCTCCCCGCTTCTACTTTCAGGCTCAATGATTCAGAGGTAAGATTTTTGATCTTCATGCTGATCACATCACCGGTGTGGCCACCTTTTGCTTTAATCACCAGCTTAATGTATCCCTTTCGGGCTGCCTCTTCAATATTTAAAATGTTTTCGGAATAGAGCGTCTCTGATGTGATGCTTGACGCGATGATCAGAAGATTGACAAGTTTCATTTGGCCTCCTTGTGTTAAAAGATTAAACCTGAATTTATCTTATAACGCGATGAAAGAAAAATGATACAATTTTTTTTTGGGTATCGCCTCCCCTCTCAGGAGGGTCGGGGTGGTATTGCGGCTACCACCCCTAGCCCCTCCTGAGAGGAGGGGAATCTCCGTATATGATTTATTCTAACGAAGAACTATTTTCAACTCAACCGTCATCCCGTGCTACGACAAGGGATCTTGTTTCCAGAGACTATTAATTATTACATCTTCATAACCTTGAGAAGATCCCGTGTCAGGCACGGGATGACGTTTTAAAAATGAATTGGACTTACCGGTTAACTGCTTCTATGGAGAACTGTTTTTAACTTAACTGTCATCCCGTGCTACGACACGGGATCTTGTTTCCAAGAACTATTTTATTGCATTTTGTTAACCTTGAGAAGATCCCGTGTCGCGGCACGGGATGACGTTTTAAAAATAAATAAGAAATTACCTGATGTTATTCTTTCGGGAAGAATTAAAACATCAAAACCACTTCCACACATTTTCACTAAAGCCAATATATACTCCATCTTCGCGAACCTCGATCGGATAAGTTTCCACCACATCACCAAGTCCGCTCTTAGCGCGGCCGGTCTTTAAATCGAAATGATAACGGTGAACCGGACACACTACACTCCCTTCTGCTGTGCAATAACCATTACCGAGTGAAGCGCCATTGTGCGGGCACTTATCATTGACTGCATAAAATCCCTCAGATGTATGCGCCAGACAAATTTTTTTCTTCCCTACATTCAATGTGGTAACCTGTCCGCTCTTAAGCATCCTTCCGGCTGCCTCTGCAGAATCAAACAACTTATGCCAGGTAATTTTCTTTTCGAAAAACATTCATTAAAAGTAATTAATATTAAAATTCCATTATCTATACGCAGATGAAATAAACTTGACTTCAAAATATATTTAATATAGTTTTGCCACTTAACCCTTAAAAAAATATTATGAAAAAATTAATTTTAACTGTATTACTTGCTTTGCCAATGATCAGCATGACTGCTCAGACAACAAACAATGAGAACACACCCGAACTAAAAACAGGAATCATCACATCAACTGATGAAAATGGCAACGGGATTTTAGTTGATTCAGAAAGCGGAGCGACTGAGATCATTGGAGGCGTAGAGGATATTGAGCGTGGAGCATTTGTAACTCAACTGGTGGGCGATGGTGTTATTTATATTACAATTGTTACCCCGGTTAAAGTTATACGCGTTATAAAAGACATCAAAAATTAATAGTTTAATTTTTAAATTCAGAAAGGTGGCGATTGCTGCCTTTCCTTTTTTATGGTGGTCAGATCTTTACTCCGATTATTAAAACATCATCCACCTGCTCAAGCTTGCCCAGCCATGTTTCAAAGGTTTGTGCAAAAATCTTCTTTTGTTCCAGTGCCGGCTTTTGGTAGTTCTCTAAAATTAAATTCTGAAGTGGCTTATACTTGAATTTCTTTCCTTCAGGCCCACCAAACTGATCCGCATACCCGTCAGAAAACAAATATACCACATCACCTTTCTGTACCGGAATCTTATGATTCCGGAAGATACGCACCGTATTATCCACGAAAGCGCCCACAGGGAATTTATCTGCTTTCAGCTCCGTTAATTTCCCATCACGCATTAACCACGCAGGATTGTAAGCTCCCGCATATTCAAGCATCATTGTATCAGAATTAAATACACACAATGCTATGTCCATTCCATCGGTCACTGCCTGCTTCTCACCTTTCTGCTGCAAGACCTTTGACAAGCCTTTATTCAGTGAGTTAAGGATCGCTGCCGGCTCTGTTATAGCATATTCATTTACCGCCTGCGAAAGCAAGTTGCATCCGATGATCGACATAAAAGCTCCGGGAACCCCATGACCTGTACAATCAGCGGCTGCCACGAGCGACAGGTTTCCGAACTTCTCAAACCAGTAAAAATCACCGCTCACAATATCCTTTGGCCTGAATAAAATAAATCCATCAGAGAAGTAATCACTGATCGCATCTTCAGGCTTTAGTATAGCAGATTGCAACCGTTTCGCATAACGAATACTATCCGTGATGTCTTTATTTTTTTCTTCAACGATCTTATTCTTTTCCTCAATGATTAGATTCTTTTCTTCAAGCTGTACGTTAGCTTTCTGTTTTTGCCTGTAACCGCGATAAATGAAAAACGCAAGAACAAGCACTAATACAAGTCCCAGAGTAACCGAATAATTTATGATTCGCTGGCGATTTAAACTCAAATTCTGAAGATCATTCTGCTGCTGAAGGATCTGATTCTGCCGCTCTTTTTTTTCACTCTGATATTTGGTTGACATCTCCACGATCAGCTTGTTCTTGTCCTGATTTACAAGTGTGTCCTTGGTTTCTGAGAAGAGCGTATAATTTTCAAGTGACCTTTTGTAATCGTTCTTAGCATAATAGATGGTAGAAAGCGTGTAATAGTATTCTTTCATCAGCTCGAGCGCATCTGCTTCTTTGGCGTACAACAATGCACTGTCTATATACGGGATCGCGTTGTCATACTGCTTTTGGCTTTCGTAAATGAGTCCTATATTATAGAGACTGGTTGAGATCCCCCTTGGATTGGAAAGATTCCTGTTTAGGCTCAGGGAGCGTTGATGATATTCCATTGCTTTGGAATAATTCTTCATCTCCTCGTAGATCACCGCCACGTTGTTCAGGCCGCCTGCAATGCCTCCATTATCCTTCAGCTCTTCATTAAGCTTCAGTGCCTGAAGAAAATATTCCAGCGCTTTTTCATTATCCTTAAGATCATAAAAAAGACTCCCGAAATCTGTTAACACATTCGATTTCGACTGCAGATCACCAATCTCAGAATAGATCTTGAGAGCTGCGCTGAAATTCAACAAGGCCTTCTCATACATGTTCTGATACTTATACATGATACCGATGTTTTCCATTGCCATCGCCAGTGCCTTTTTATCACCTGTCTGCTCAGCTAACGTTTCAGCCGCAATGAAGTTTTCCAGAGCTTTTTCATATTGTCCTTTATCGAGATACAGTAAGCCTACATTGTTACGCAGATAGATCTCAAGCGTTTGCAAATTTTCTTTCTTCGCAAGCCGGATCCCTTCAAGCCCGGCCTTCAGAGCAGCCGAAGCATCAGAAAATCTGAATTTGTATGAGATATCATTCAGGAGATCGATCTTTGCTTTCCCTGTGGTGCGACTCGCTTCGGAGCGTAGTGAATCAAGCTCCTTCTGCTGGGCATAAGTTTCCGGAACCAAAAAGCAAAAAAGAAATAAGAGTATTAAAATGGAGTAATTCTGCTTTAACACAATCACAATATATAAAAAAATTACATATCGTATAAATTTCATTATAATTGCACAGAACAATTTCACAGAAAATTAACCTTAAAAAAAATCAAACCTTATGGGAAGAGGAATTATTGTGGTCACCGGTGCCGGTGGCTCACCGCCTAAATTGGTCATTACAGATTTTGATGCATCACAACGCAGTTTTTATGTACCGGGAAATGAGATGGAATGCTTCTCGCCATTCCCGCTAAAAGTCGGGTTTCTGGTGGACGGTACCGTGGACCCGAACAATAATAAAATCTTTAATGTCATGAAGGTCATTGATGACACGCCTACAGTGATAAGTGGCAGCCAGGGTGGAAATATAACCATAGGTGCAGATAAAGTATATTTTGTTGAAAGCAGCGGAGCCCTTACAGGAAGCGTAAATGTTAACGGGGGTGTGCTGATGGTCAATGGCGGAAAAGCAACAGGTAATATTTCGATTGACTCCAATTCTACGATCGTAGCTACAAACGGAGCAACTATCGGAGGAGGATCTTTTGAAGTGACAGGCAGTGGTACTAATGCTGTTATCGCTTTTGGAGATTCAACCATCAACGGAAAGTTTGATACAGAAGGTATCACCTTCGTGAATCTTCGCGGAAATAATTTTAATGGAAATGTTACTTCTTCGAAAGACCAATACGTTCACATAAAAGATAATTTCGTGAACAACAATAAAAATCTGACAGTTTCTGATGTTGTCGTTGAATGCAAGATCTCAAATAATACTGTGAGTGGAACAACAACACTCGATCCTAAATGTCAGCCCTAAAAACTGATGTATTCAAAATAAAAAACCTCCATGATTTCATGGAGGTTTTCTTATTGTTTAATCAATCTTATGAAAGGAAAGAGTTGATATTCTTCTCAACTCTTTGTAATACATTAGAAGCATCAGCCTTCACGAATTTCTCTCCAACAATTTGCTCATACAATTCGATGTAACGATCAGAAATGGAACGAATAACTTCCTCTGTCATTTCAGGAACCTTTTGTCCGTCCTTACCCTGAAAGCCATTTGCCATCAACCATTCGCGAACGAACTCTTTTGAAAGCTGCTTTTGCGCCTCTCCGTTTTTCTGACGCTCTTCATATCCTTCTTTGTAAAAATAACGGGATGAGTCAGGTGTATGGATCTCATCGATCAGATAGATCTTTCCATCTTTCTTACCGAACTCGTATTTTGTATCAACGAGGATCAATCCCATTTTGGCAGCGATCTCACTTCCGCGCTGGAATACAGCGCGTGTATATTTTTCAAGCTGCTCATAATCTTCTTTAGAAACAATTCCCTGCTTTAATATTTCTTCCCTGGAAATATCCTCATCATGCCCGACAGATGCTTTAGTTGTCGGAGTTAATAATGGCTCAGGAAATTTATCGTTCTCTTTCATTCCTTCAGGCATTGGCACACCGCATATCATACGCTTTCCTGATTTGTATTCTCTCCATGCATGTCCGCTCAGGTAACCACGGATCACCATCTCCACTTTGAATGGTTCACACAGATGACCAACAGTCACCATCGGATCAGGCATCGCCATCATCCAGTTAGGAAGAATGTCTTCAGTCGCTTTCAAAAACTTTGCAGCGATCTGATTCAACACTTGTCCTTTGTAAGGGATACCCTTCGGCAATACAACATCAAAAGCGGAGATCCTGTCGCTCACGATCATCACGAGCTTTTCGTCATCGATATTGTAAACATCACGAACCTTACCTTTGTAAAAACTTTTTTGCTTCGGAAAGCTGAATTTTGTTTCTGTAATTGCGTCCATTTTTTGAATTAGAGATTTGGTGAATTGGTGAATTTAAAATATTGCTAGTACTAGGATCTTAGTTTGGATGTGTAATGCGATCAAGCTTTAACTTTTAACAAATAACTTATAACAATTAACATTTAACTTTTTAACCTTTTACATCCTTCACATTATCGTATATCTCAACGATCTTCTTCACAAGCCGGTGACGGATCACATCTGAACCATTGAGCTGGATGATCTCAATCCCCTCTACCTTATTCAAAAGCTTCACTGCCTGCGGCAAACCCGAAGGCTGGTTTTTCGGAAGATCGATCTGCGTGATATCACCTGTAATGATAAACTTCGCGGAAGCGCCCATACGTGTAAGAAACATTTTTAGTTGTCCTTCAGTTGCATTCTGTGCTTCATCAAGTATCACAAATGCATTATCAAGTGTACGGCCGCGCATGAAAGCAAGCGGTGCGATCTGAATGATCTTATTCTCGATATAATACAGCAGCTTCTCTGCAGGGATCATATCATACAATGCATCGTACAATGGCTGTAAATAAGGATCAAGCTTTTCTTTAAGATCTCCCGGAAGAAAACCGAGGTTCTCCCCTGCTTCCACTGCCGGACGGGTCAATATGATCTTTTTCACTTCACGGTTCTTCAAAGCTCTTACCGCAAGTGCAACAGCCGTGTATGTTTTTCCTGTTCCTGCCGGGCCGACAGCAAACACCATATCATTTTTAGAAATGCTGTCAACCATCCTGCGCTGGTTCTCTGTCCTCGCTTTTACAATGAGGCCGCCATTTCCAAACACAAGAACATCATCACCTGCAATCGCTTCATTCTTCGCATTCGGATCTTTTGTTCCTCCAAGGATCTGCTCGATCGCATTCTCCGTAAGGTTTCCATAACGATGAAAATAATCGATCAGCACATTGATCACCATCTCCACCTGATTCATCTCTTCCTCTTCACCCGAGATTTTGATCGTTTCACCGCGCGCAACGATCTTTACTTTCGGAAAGCGCTTACGAATGAGCGAAATCTTGCTGTCGTTCACACCATACAAATCCACCGGTGCGATATCCTCTAATATTATTTTTCTTTCGTTCAATTTCTATCATTTCCGGAACTTATAATTTAAAACCCTTTTTTATTCCGGAGAGCACGAAAATAACATATTTTTGCATATTCATTAAGGATTACAGCGGGAGAAAAAATCAGAAATTACTAACAAATGGCGATCATTACACTCACTACAGATTTCGGGTTGAAGGATCATTATGTTAGTGCCATCAAAGGCGCCATTCTCAGTCAGCTCCCGACTGTCACAATCGTTGATATTTCCCACAAAATAGAAAAGTACAATCTCCTGGATGCCTCATTCATACTGAAAGAGAGCTATCCGAACTTCCCGCAGGGCACCATTCACCTGATAGGGATCAATACCGAGCTTTCAGGATCGGGAGGTTATGTAGCGGTTAAACAGAATGGCCATTACTTCATCGGCACCGATAATGGCATCTTCTCCCTTTTGTTCGAGGAAACACCGCGTGATATAAGAGAAATTGCAGTTGAAAGCACCGACAAGCTGAGCTTCCCTGCGCGTGATATCTTCGCGAAAGCGGCCTGCAGGCTGGCACGTGGAGAAGATTTCAACTCAATTGGAAAACAAAAAGAAGATCTTCTTCAGCGAATTCCTTTCAGGGCAACCTCGATGGGAGATAATATCCGCGGTTCATTTGTGTATATTGATTCCTACGGAAACGTCACCACCAACATCGATAAGCGTTTATTCGACCAGGTTGGAAAAGGTCGCCCATTCATCATTGAGCTTGCACGCCACAGCATAGAACGGATCAGCAAAGAATACAGTGAAGTGCCCGAAGGTGAGGTTCTTGCCATGTTCAACTCATCGGATTCACTTGAAATTGCGATGAGGAACGGCAAAGCAGGGAGCCTGTTAAACCTGAAGATCAACGATTCCATAACCATACGATTCCAATGATCATACGCATTGTAAAAATGAGCTTCGAACCCGGTAAAGTCGATAATTTCCTGAGAATCTTCAACGAGTCGAAATCTCAGATCAGAAACTTTAAAGGCTGCAGGCATCTTGAGCTTTTAAATGACGCAGCGCATACGAATGTTTTTTTCACCTACAGCCACTGGGAATCACAAACCGATCTGGACAACTACCGCGATTCAGAATTATTCGGAAGCGTGTGGCCGAAAACAAAGATACTTTTCAATGCGAAGGCTGAAGCCTGGAGCCTCCTACAGCATACCATACTAAATTAGCGGCTGTGAAGACTTTAAAGAACCCACAACTCTTACTTACTCTTTCGGGAATTCTGCTGGTCTGCATTTTTCTCACAGCACAATTTTCATGGCGAGGGCCTGATAAAAAAGGATACACGCATGTGATCGATAGTGACGGAAAAGGTTATTACCAATACCTTACCGCGACATTCATCTCTCACAACTTAAGCTCTCAGCAAAGTGATGAACGCTATATTTTCAAAACAGAACGTGGCGCAGTAAATAAATATTTTGCCGGGACTGCGTTTGCAATGCTCCCTTTTTTCGGGGCAGGATATATTTCTGCAGCCATAGCACACAAGCCGCTTAACGGTTATTCCCCGCCCTTTCAAAGAGCGATCAGCTTTGCAGGCTTGTGTTATCTCTGCCTCGGACTTTTCTTCCTTGCAAAGCTTTTAATGCTTTATGGAACCGATTTGAGAACAACCTTAATTCTTATTGTTGCAATAACATTTGGGACCAACTTGCTGATGTATGCTGTATATCACCCTTCCTTCTCGCATGTTTATTCCTTCTGCTTTGTCGCGATGTTCCTTTACTTTTCGAAACTGTATTTTACAGATCAGCGCCTTAAGCATATTTCATTGGTTGCCTTTGCGTTTGGAATGATCGTGCTCATCCGACCGACAAACGGTTTAATCATTCTGACAATTCCTTTTCTCGCGGGAAATTATCAAACATTAAAAAGTTCAATTGCAGGAATTTTGAACATCCGGGCATTATATCCGATCTTAATTTTCCTGTCGGTTGTCGCGATCCAACCAATTCTGTGGAAAGTACAAACAGGTGAATTTTTCGTAAAGAGTTATGTCAACGAGGGTTTTTACTTTTCGCAGCCGGAAATTCTCAATGTATTATTCAGCTTCAGGAAAGGATTTTTTCTTTACACTCCCCTTGCATTGCTCTCGCTTGTCGGATTGTACGTGGTCGGGAGGAAAAGTAAGTTTCAGCTTTATTCTTTACTGCTCTTTTTCATTCTGCTTATTTATATCACAGCATCGTGGTGGAACTGGTATTACGGGCCTTCTTTCGGCCAACGTCCATTCATTGAGTTCTATCCATTGTTCGCTTTGCTCCTGTCGTTCCTCATCACCTTTTTTAAACGTGAGCACGATCAGAAGATCTTTCTTGGTGTGATCGCTTTATTTGTGTCGTTGAATCTCTTGCAAAGCTTCCAGTACGTTAAGAATATCATCTCGCCATGGAATATGAATTATCAGAAATACAAATACACTTTCCTCCGGACCTCCCCGAAATACTATGCTTGTCTGGGAGGCTCAAACGACATAACACCCTACCCCAGAGAGAAAGTACTTCTGAGAAATGTATTCAACGATTATGAGCATCAGTACATCAACTGGACGCACAGCAAATTAATTGACACAGGGAACGAGCATAAGATGGCAGCCGATTTCAGGCAAAAAGAATTCAACACGGCCTGCGATATCATTGCCGACAGTGCCCTTACAAAATACAGATTGCTTTACGCGCAGATACGGCTTGACAGGAACGAGCCTGTCCCATCGGGCAAATCAGGGCCACTGGTGGGTATTGTGATGAGCAATTCAAAGAAAAAGAATTATCACTACCAGACTTTCGGAATCAACGAGATCCCGAATAAAACCGCTAACCAATGGCAAACATTCACCTACAGCGTGGAGTTACCACGAGTGAAAAAAGCCGGTGATGTGATCAGGTTTTACATCTGGAACAAGAACAAGCAAGAGCTCCTGATCGATAATTTCCGTGTTGTTCTTTATGGTATTGAATAGCTAACTTAGAACCGATAAGGTTGCTTTGATCTTATTAAAATCAGGGATCTCAGTGGCATTCTCCAACACTTCCGCATATCTTACGATTCCCTGCTTATCGATGACAAATGCAGACCTTTTTGAAACGCTTTGCATTCCTAAGAGCTCACCGTATAAAGAGTCGTATGCGGCAGACACTTTCTTATTAAAATCAGACAGCAGCTCAAAATTTAATTTTTGATCCTCCTTGTATTTTGCAAGAGTAAAAAAGGAATCCGTAGAAATACCGAACACCACTGCATCTGCATTGTTGTAAGTAACAATATCATCCCTCATTGTACAAAGCTCCTTGGTACAGGTCCCGGAAAATGCGAAGGGAAAGAAAAGCAAAATAACGTTTTTTCCACGCTGTTCCTCGAGGGAAACTTTATTGCGATTGGTATCTACGAGTAAGAAAGAAGGGGCTTGCTGCCCTATGGTTAACGGCATATTTTTAGATTTTTGAAGTTTATATGAACAATATACTTAAATATTTGTTCCAGAGATATACATTTTCTGAATGCCGCAATTTTCGTAAATTTGCGCCATAAAATTTTTGTTAAACCTAAAAAAAACATAAACATAATGTCATTAGTTGGAAAAAAAGCGCCTTCATTCAAAGCACAGGCAGTAGTAAATGGCGGAGAGATCGTTTCAGATTTTTCCCTTGATCAGTATCTTGGAAAAAAGGATGTCATCTTCTTCTTTTACCCTAAAGATTTCACATTCGTATGCCCTACGGAATTACATGCTTTCCAGGAAAAGATGGCAGAATTTGAAAAACGCAATGTTGCTGTTGTAGCTTGTTCTACAGACACAGAGCAGTCACACTGGGGATGGCTTCAAATGCCAAAAGCAAGCGGTGGGATCCAGGGCGTGAAATACCCGATCGTTGCTGATACAACAAAAACAATTGCAATGAACTACGATGTACTTTCAGGTGAATACGAGCTTGATGAAGAGAATCGTTTAGTTGCTAACGGGCCAATGATCGCTTTCCGCGGATTATACCTGATCGATAAAAAAGGAATGGTTCGTCACATGCTGATCAACGACCTTCCACTGGGACGTAACGTTGACGAAGCTATCCGCATGGTTGATGCATTACAGTTCAATGAAGAGAACGGTGAAGTTTGTCCTGCAAACTGGGTGAAAGGTGAAACTGCAATGAAGGCTACACACGAAGGTGTTGCAAGCTACCTTGCTGCAAATTAATTGTTAATACTTTTTAATAACCTGAAAAAGCGCGCTTCCCCGAAGCGCGCTTTTTCATTTATATTTGCCTTACACAAAAAACCCTCACATGAACAAAAATGTCTCTATCATCCTTAACGTAATTCTTTTTATTGCCGTAGGAGTACTTTTCTATTTCCATTTCTCCTCCTGTAATGACGGATGCGCAGCACCTGCCGGAACAAATGATTCTACTATGGCCTCAAAACCTGTAGTAGCTGACCCGAAAGATATCAAGGCGTCAAAGATCGTTTATGTGAACATCGATCAGCTGAACGAAAAATACCAGTTCTTAAAAGACATTTCCGATGCAGCTAAGTCTGAGCATACAAACCTTCAGGGACAATATCAGAGCAAAGGGGAAAAACTTCAGAGAGATTATGAGGAATTTCAGCAAAGCGCACAGGGCGGACTTTTGTCGGACAATCAGATCAACACGAAGCAGGAAGAATTCGCAAAACGCAAGGAAGATCTTGACCAGCTGCAAATGAAAGCGGATGCATTGATGGAAAAAATTCAGGCGCAATCAATGCAGGCGATGGAAAACGTAAAGAACTACATTGCGGAATACAACAAAAAAAGCAATTACGACTTCGTAGTTGCCTACAGTGATAATCCGGGAACTACACAGTTGTTATTAGCTAATCCGGCTTATGACATCACCAACGAGATCATTGAAGGATTGAATGCACAATACACATCAGAAAAGGCAGCTAAAGGAAAAAAATAATCTCATCTCTTACCACATCATGGAAAACACAAAGGAAATCACAGGAACATTGATCCACAAGATAAAGCACGTTGAAACATTTCATGATGTATTTAAGATCGGAAACCGTTACGAACCGACAGGCACGGTTCCTGAAAATGAGTACATGCTGCGTTACAACCTGATCAAGGAAGAGAACGAAGAATATCTGGAAGCCTGCAAAAATGGTGATGTTGTGGAGATCGCGGATGCTTTGGGCGACCAGCTGTATATTTTATTCGGGACGATCCTTCGTCACGGACTGCAGCATAAAATTGAAGAAGTATTTGATGAGATCCAGCGCAGCAACATGAGCAAGCTGGATGAAAATGGTCAACCTATTTTCCGTGAAGACGGAAAGATCCTCAAAAGCAATTTATATTTCAAGCCGAACATTAAGGAGATACTGGAGAAGTAGTCTCTTAGGCCATCCGTTTATCGAAGAAATAATCCCGGATTTCAAAAAACAAAAACCGGGGAAAGCCAGCCAAAAAGGGATGGTATTGTGTGGTTTGGGGTGAGAAAACCGGTTATATAAGTAAGTTAGCCGTAATTAAAACATGACACAGGAAGACATAAATTACAAACAGAATCTTCAGAACTTTATTGATGTAATGAAAGACTGTTTTGTGACCAGCGTCAGTTTCCAAATCGACTTTAACCCGACCTTTGACAAGCGAGCAATTCCCTTCGACTTTAGATATTGTCACTCTGTAATCGTAATCGCAGACAAAGAAATATTTGACATTTCAACTTCAATTACAACTTATGGCGTAGACACTTTTTGGATAAAGCGTGTGACAGAAGTTCAAAATTCATCTTCTTATTTGCAGGTTGAATCTAAAGTTAAAAACATTCATATTAAATATGGCTATGGTAATTACCCATATCAAATACATTTGGAATTTGAGAAGAGTAATTTAATTCTGTTTGCAAGTGAAATTTACGACAGAGAAGATGGACACTATGATTATAAATTTAATGACGAAATGATAATGGTGTTTGAAAATTTGGCAGACGCTGCGACATTCGAGAAATATTTAACTACGGCTAACACCGGCTAAGCACAATTGCGGCTTTCTGCAAATTCGCAAATGCAAAATTTGGTTGCTTCGCGAAATTTTTGGCATTTGCTGATTACCTTTTGTACTTTTAATGAACTTTATCGGTTAACACAGTTTTGCTTTTCAAATCCGCAACTTAGCCTAGCCGGAAACCGTTATAAGTAAAAGGGCGACAAGACCGCAGACAATATATTTAATTTGAAAATTTCGACCGCCATATTACTCCTATTTTTAACGACCGCAGTGTTTGGACAACCAAATATTGACAAAGGAATTTATAAAGGTGTAAAGTTTCCTTTTTTACAATGCTACTTAAATATTAAGGATACAAGCTCGACAATTGAGCTATTCTATTATAAAGGAGGACAGTATTTTGACTATATACCGACAATAAAAGTGATTCCTTCACTCGACAAGAAAAAAAAGACCTAATCCTGACCTCTAAAAATGACTCAATAGAAGTTTATAATAGTAAGAACAAAATCACGGTTAAAATAATAGGACAAGGCAATATTGAAATGCAACGGACAAACTTAAACGATTCGATCATTTCTAAAAACATTAACAATCATATAGCATTTAGGTGTTATCAAGACACAAGGAATGAGCTTAAAACTAAACCGGGCTTCAATGACAGTTTATATAATAATATTTATCACTCATATCATTTCAAAGACAATTACGACATGAACAATGCGGAGTTTAAGAATAAGTGTATTGACTTCCAGACCAAAGTGAAAAACAAATGGCGTTAAGCTCGACAATAGGACTTGTTGAACTTTGTGTGCCCTTCTACTTATAACACCGGTTTGGCGATCAGGCGGGTTTTATCAGTAAAGTAAGTTCACCTCTTTTTATTATCTTTAGTCTCGGTCCGACAGTTTGGTGCATTCTACTCCGCCCGAACGCCAAGCCGGGAACCGTTATACGCAAGCCGGTCTGACGATTTTTAATCGAACTGAGTTTTAGAGTTTATCATTCCTGTTTTTTCCAAACAAAACCTTTGACATTTTTTCTTGGCGCTTAAGACAATTATTCTCCGGTGACTTTTACGTAGTTTGCCGACAACTGTGTTTGACAATGTAGCATGACAGGCTCGAGCGCAGAACTGAATTTTAATGAACGAAATTTTCTGGAATAATTTAATGGATCTCAGGTTTTGTTTTTCTCGCACGGTTTGACAGCTTTGTTTGAAAATACTGAGTAAACTATATGCTGACATTTCTGTGTGCATTGACGTTTATTTGCCGACACGCTCAGAAAACTGTGTGTCCGGCCAGCGTATAACAGCGGCTAAGCAAGATGCGGAGTTCGTGCAAGCTGCAAATGCTATTTTCAAAGGTGCGCGAAGCGCGAAATGTTTTGCATTTGCAATTTCCTTTTGTACATTTAATAAAGTTTATCGGTTAAGACAGTTTAGTGCTTTTAAATCCGCACCTCGCTTCAGCCGCAGAACGTTAGCAGTAAGGCGTAAGACATTTGACTATGAAATCGGGACTTCTTTTCTTATTTATAATTTTAATAGTATCGTGTACGACATATAATCAGGACGAATTGTATGGCGACTATTCAGCCAGTAACTACACAATGACTTATGACACGATCCAAATAAGACCAAACGGTTTATATCACCGAAAATCTATGACAAAAGCGGACGACTAGCATTAGAGCTGGACGGACATTGGCACTTACAACAACGTAATTCAGTGATTCGCTTCGACTCGTATTTCTTCAACTTAGACCGAGATATTGCGACATTTCCTGAATTACTTAACGACACGGTCGGAGAAGGTGGTGGTGAATTGACAAACGAAAACGGAACAATGCAATTTTGCGTTGGTTATTATCGCGACAAGAATTGTTATCTAAAAATAAAATGAATTAGTTCGCCCAACTGCTAACACCGGCTAAGCACAATTGCGGCTTTCTGCAATCTCGCAAATGCAAATTAAGGTGCTTCGCGAAATTTCTGGCATTTGCTAATTTCCTTTTGTACTTTTAATCAAGTTTATCGGTTAAGACAGTTTTGCTTTTCAAAACCGCAACTGTGCCTAGCCGCATTCCAAGATCAAAAACAAGTTTTTTCTACAATGTTTTTCAGGCAGCAAACTTACTTATTTCTACATAAGGAGTTCCTCGTTTCACCGTTGCAAATATCCTCGATACGATCTTGTTCCGGATAATATTTAACGCCACCATTTTATGTTTACCTTCTTCAACTCTTTTATGATAATATAA